>CAWIYP010000013.1:0-220736 GCA_963840335.1 uncultured Chloroflexia bacterium | reverse complement strand
AGGAAGCGGCGCGGGGCGAAAGATCGTGTACATCGTCGTGAGATCGGCCACATGCTGGAAGCCGTGCCACAATACGGTGGCCCCAGGCGGAGCGTCGCTGCGCCGTCCCAGGTAGCCGCCCAAGCGCGCGATCCAGTCGACCGCTTGGGCCAAGCTCGGCGGCTCCGTCGGTGGCGTCGGCTGGCGGTGGATGGTACACCACAGCGCCTGCCATTCCGCTGGCGCCAGCAGGACGGTCGCGGGCAGGTCGGGAGCGGCGCGCGCCAGCAAGGTCGCCCACAGGATGCGCCAGGCGACCACGCTGTACAGGGCCAGACAGCGACGCAACCGGTCAGCGGTCTCTGATTGGCGCGCCTCGATGCGGCAACCACTTCGAGCACCTTGTGCCAGACTTCGATCGTCCAGCGACAGGTGTACCACGCCACCCGTTCCAGCGCCTCGTCGCGGGTGGTGACAGGACAGGTGGTCAGCAGGCGCCAGTCCAGCAACTCGTCCGTCGGCTCGTCGGTCGGCGCCACCTCGGTGACGGTCACCGCCCACAGTGCCAGCGGCTCCAGCCGCTCCCCCGCGTCCGTGCGCGCCTTGGGCGGGCGCACGGTGACGGCGCGGAAGCGGACGGCGCAGCTGGCCGTGCGCGCTGGTCGACCGGGCTCCCGCGCCACCTCCACCCGCACCTGTGCGACCGTCGGCTGGCTCGCCACCGCCGCCCACAGCGCGCCCTCGGGCTCGCATACCCGGCGCGGCTGACTCGCCCGCACCAGCAGGTCTACCCCTGGGGGCCGTGGCGCGGCGAACAGGTCGTAGACATCGGCCTCGCTGTCGCCAACACTGACCAGCCGGGTCGCGGGACACGCCGCGTGGAGCGCTGCCACCGCCGCCAGACTGTTGAGCCACTTCTGGCTCTCCTTGGCTGCGGTGGGCCGCTGCCGCCGCTGGTGTTTCTTGCCCACCGCCTCCGGGTCGCGTGTCCAGACCTGTTGGGCCAGCAGTCCCAGGGGGACGCGCTCGGGCGTCACCGCCAGCGTGCTATGCGCCACTAGCCCGTGCCGGCGCCCACTGGCCAGCAGCCCCAAGCCCGTCGTGGCGGGATGCGCCGTCCAGTCCAGCAGCGTCGTGTCCTGCACCGCCAACACCAACGGCGCAGCCGCCACCCGCGCCACCGTCGCGTGCACATGGCTGGCCAAGACCGCCGCGTCGCTGATCGCGTCGTTGTCGAAGAAGCGGTAGCACGCTTTGAGCGTCGCCGGATCGCCGCACGCCTCAGGGAGCGCCGCATGCGGCTGGGTACTCAACTGGCGCGCCAGCCCCACCAGCCGCGCCGTGCGCCGCGCATCTCCCAACTGGGCGGCGCCGAACTCCTGCACCGCCCAGTCCGTCTCCTGCTGCTCCGCCGCTTCCTCGACCGTCAAGGCCTCCATCAGCATCGCCTACTCCTTCCACGTGTGCCCGGCCCATTTCCTCTCACCCTACCATCTCCTCACCCTCAGCAGCCCCTCGACGATCTGTGGGTAATGGTTAGCCCGCGCGGGAGAGGGACCCCGCGAGCTAGCGGGGCGGGGATGGGGGTGAGGTCTGGCGCGCATGGCATGACCCCAAAGGAGACGGCGAGATGTCGGTAGCGAGCATGTTGACCGGAGTGACAGCCTACAAGCTCTACATCGGCGGGGAATGGCGCGAGGCCAGCTCCGGCGAGCGCATCGCCGTCATCAATCCCGCGACGGGCGAGCGTATCGCCGAGATCGCCGCCGCCACCGTGGTGGATGTGGACGCCGCCGCGCAGGCCGCCAGCGCGGCCTTCGCGGATGGCCGCTGGAGTGGGCTGACGCCGGGACAGCGCAGCGACATCCTGCATGCGGCTGGCTGACCTGATGGCCGCCGAGGCCGAGGAGCTGGCGCAACTGGAGAGCCGCAACACCGGCAAGCCGATCACGATGGCGCGCGACTTCGACGTGGCCTTCTCCATCGACAATGCGCGCTACTTCGCGGGGGCCTGCCGCGTGATGACGACGCTGGGCCAGGCGGAATATCTCGCGGGCTACCAAAGCTCCATCCGCCGCGAGCCGATTGGCGTCGTCGCCTCCATCGCGCCATGGAACTACCCGCTGAACATGGCCATCTGGAAGATCATGCCCGCGCTGGCCGCTGGCAATACCGTCGTGCTGAAGCCCGCCACCGTCACGCCACTGACCGCGCTGGCGCTGGCCGACCTGGGCGAACGCGCGGGGCTGCCACCGGGCGTCCTGAACGTCATCACGGGGCGCGGCGCGGAGATTGGCCCGGCGCTCTGCGGGCATCCACTCGTGCGGATGATCTCGCTGACGGGCGACACCGCGACCGGCAAGGACATCATGCGTGTGGCGTCGGAGACGGTGAAGAAGCTGCATCTGGAGCTTGGCGGCAAGGCGCCGTTCGTCGTCTTTGCCGACGCCAACCTCGACGCCGCCGCCCACGGCGCGGTCATGGGCGCCTACATCAACGCCGGGCAGGACTGCACCGCCGCCACGCGCGTCTACTGCCAGCGCGAGGTCTTCGATGACTTCCTGGCGCGGCTGCTCGCCATTGTCGGGCGGGTGCGCGTCGGCCTGCCGGATGATCCCGCGACCGAGGTTGGCCCGCTGATCTCGGCGGCCCAGCGCGACAAGGTGGAGGGCTTCGTCGAGCGGGCGCGGGCGGCGGGCGCACAGGTGGTGGCAGGCGGCCAGCGTCCCAACGATTCCACGCTGGCGAACGGCTTCTACTACACGCCGACGGTCGTGCTGCCCACCAGCCAGAGCGACGAGATCGTGCAGCAGGAGGTCTTTGGCCCGGCGCTCTGCGTGCTGCCCTTCAGCGATGAGGACGAGGCCGCGCGCCTGGCGAATGACACGATCTATGGCCTGGCCGCCTCCGTCTGGACGCGCGATGTCTTCCGCGCGAACCGCATGGCGGCGCGCATCCAGGCAGGCACCGTCTGGATCAACGAGCACATCGCCATCGTCTCCGAGATGCCCCACGGTGGCTACAAGCAGAGCGGCTTCGGCAAAGACATGTCGTTCTACGCGCTGGAGGACTACACCCAGATCAAGCACGTCATGGCCGACCTGACCGACGAGCCAGTCAAGCCCTGGTACTTCATCGGCAAGGCGTAGCGACGCTCGCACTCGCGCCTCAAGCGACGTTTCGGCATGCGATGTGCGGCCAGAGCGGCGGCAAAGGAGGCGTACCGCAATGAAAGACCCGCTCGTTAAGGGACATCCGCTCCATGCGCTGCTGACCGATCTACCCATCGGCGCGCTCGTCATGGGAACGACGTGTGACCTCATCGGCCTGATGACCAGGCGGCCCAACTGGCGCTTTGCCGCGCGTGTAGCGCATACAGGCGCGTTTGCCAGTGGAGGCGTCGCCGCGCTCGTTGGCCTCTGGGATTACCAGGCGGTTCCGCGCGAGCACCCCGCGCGTCGTGTTGGCGCGCTCCACGGCTACCTCAATGCGAGCATGCTCGGTCTGCTGCTCGGCAGCTTATTGCTGCGCCGCGAATCCAGCGCCCCGGTGGACGGGCGGCCACATCCAGCGGCCCTCGCGCTTGGAGCCGCTGCCCTCGCCACGCTCGTCGCTTCGGGTTGGCTGGGTGGCGATCTCGTCTACCGCCTCGGCTGGCGCGTCGCCCCAGCGGAGCATGCCGAGCAGCTCGAAGAGGCGCTGCGCCAGCGTGGTGATGGCAGCCTCATCGAGCAGGCGCATCAGACGGTGCAGCAGTATGAGCGGGAACACGCCCTACTCCCCTGACTCGCCCTCGCTGCCTGGCTCAGAATGACCCGCCCGCACCCGCGCCGCCCGCCGCCGCGCCTGTCGCCCCGGCCACGGAGCCTGGCGAGGTCGCGGGCGCCATGCTGGTATGGATCAGCAGCCAGTAGGGGTAGATCATCGCGAACTGGTTGATCGGCTGGGCGGCCTCCATGCGCAGGCGCTGGCTGAATGCGTTCGCTCGCCCCGTCGCGACCAGCCACGGCAGCGCCTCGCTCACCGTCGCGTCTGGCGGCAGCGCCGCGAGGCCAGCGAGGTAGTTGCGCGCCTCCTGGCCCGCCGCGTAGCCCGCTGGCGTGAGACGGGAGAGGCTGAACGCGAAGGCGAGCGCGATCCCACCAGCGATCAGGCACAGCGCGGCGCCAATGAACGGCCAGGGTTGCGCGGCCAGCACGCCGAATACGATGCCCACAGGAACCAGAATCAGACTGACAACCGCGAGGACGATGTACGGTAGGCGCTTCCTGCCCAGTTCGGCATCGAACCAGCCGCGAGCGAGCAGGTCGCGCTTGATCGTCGCGGTCGCCTCCCGCCAGCCAGTCGCGACGCGTGAGAGGCGGTCGGGCGGGATGACATCATCGGTCGTCTGGCTGTACAGCGCCTGCCAGAGCGCCTGCTCGTAGCCCGTCAGGTCGCGGCCATCGCTCAGCAGACGAATCTGCGCCTGCTTCTCGTTCAGCGGCTCCAGGCTGAGGAGGCCGCGCCGGGCGAAGTCGAGGATGGTCGCCTCCATCTGCGCCGCGCCGACACGCCCGGTGATGAGCGCGCCACCCATGGCGGGGGTCAGCGTCGCGGGCGGGGTCGTCGTCGGGACGGTCATCGGCGCCTGCTGCGCCTCCGCGCGTCTCCGCCGCCACTGCGGCAGCCCCATGCCCAGCGCCAGCAACGCCAGCAGCGCCGCCACGATGTTATAGGGGATGGTCCCAAGAGCGCGGGCCACTCCCTGCCCGGCGGGCGCTGGCGGGCCACCCGCGCGCAGGTCAGTCGCCAGCGCATCCAGCCCGGCGTCGATGCCGCTGGCGGTGGCGCCATCGCGCAGGTCGGGTAGCATCACGTCCTGATAGATGCGGTTCAGCTCGCTCTGTGGCAGCGGGCCGTTGATGAGCGCCTTCCCAGCGTAGAGCGCCACCTGCCCATGCCGTAGGTCGCCCGGCTTCAGATTTAGCAGGATGACGACGCCATCCTTCGCGCCGGACTGCGACTCCACACCCCAGCGGGCCATCAGGTTGGCGGCGTCCGTCAGTGTCTGATCGTAGGTGGCATTCTTCACCTGGAGGTAGACGACCATCGGGCGCGCCCGCTCGCCGCACCGCGTCCGCTTTCACCTCCAGCGCGCTGATCTCGGCGGGCGTGAGCAGCGCGGCGCAGTCGTAGACGTGCTGGGAGGGCTGATAGGTGTCGCAGGCGGTCGGCGTCGTCACCGCCAGCGCCAGGGAGCGCGCCTGTGTAGTGGGCGCGCCGGCGGTCGTGGCGACGAGGCCCAGCGTCAGCGCGAGGAACAGCGCCTCGGCCAGCGCAAGCATGCGCGGGCGGCTGGCGCTCAGGTGGGTGGGAAATAGTGTGTCGCGCATCGTTGGCAGCCTCCGTGCATGGACGCATACCGCTCCGTCCAGGTGTACGCGCTTTTGCTCGTCAGGTTGCAATTGCCGCGCCAGAAATAACAATCGGCCCCTTCCGGCGCTCCGCACGCGGAGGCGAGAAGGGGCCGATGAGCAGTGACACGGGTTAGCGCGCGGCGACCAGCTTGAGCGACTTGGTGAAATTGGAGGCCAGCGTGTCGAAGGCGTCGCTGTTGTAGTCCTCCAGCTTGCCCGCGTCGCAGAGCATTGCGACCTCAGGGTCGATGGGAAGCTGGGCCAGCAGCGGCGCGCCCGTCATCGCGACCAGCTCGGCGCCCTTGCTGGGGCCGAAGATCTCGTTGCGCGAGCCGTCGGGCATCGTCATATAGGCCATATTCTCGACCAGGCCAATGATCTTGCCCTTCATCGTATGCACCATCTTGATGCTCTTGGTCACGACATCGGTCGCCACGGTCTGGGGGGACGAGACGATGATCACGCCATCGACGGGCAACGACTGCATCACCGTCATCGCTTCGTCTGAGGTGCCCGGCGGTAGGTCCACCAGCAGGAAGTCGAGCTTGCCCCAGTCCACATCGCTATAGAACTGCTTGATGGCGCTGGAGATCATCGGACCGCGCCAGACGACAGGATCGGTTGGGTCGGGCAGGAACATATTCATCGAGACGATCTTGATGCCACCGACCGAGCGTAGCGCGTCGATGCCACCCTCGCTCTTCGTCGGCACGCCACGCACGCCGAATTCCTTGGCGATGGTGGGGCCGCTGATGTCGCCGTCGAGGATGCCGACCTTCAGGCCCTGTCGCTGGAGCGCGATGGCGATCAGCCCCGTCACCAGCGACTTGCCCACGCCACCCTTGCCGCTCATGATCGGGATGATGTGGCGGATGCCCGTGTCGCTGCCGCCCTGGCTCATCACGTTCAGCGGGATGCCCCGGCCCACGGGCGCCTTCGTGGCGGGCTTGATGCCCTCGGCTTCCTGACCATTCGCCACACGGTTCAGGTCGCTCAGCAGCGCCTCCACCGCGAGCCGATGGGTGCGCGCGCCGCCCGCCACGCTCTCGCGCGCGCCGACCTGGCAGGCCGTGCAGGGCAACCCATGCCCCTGAAATACCTTGACCGTCTGCGGATATTTGCTCACCACGTCGTGGATGATCATGTCCGCTGTAATCTCAACCGCCATGCGTCTCCCCTAGCGGTAATCCAGAGTCTCACGCGAGCCGAAGATAATTCCGACTTGCCAGCTAGGATTATAGCACGGGTGAGCCATCGGGCGTGAGGTTTCGGCGCGCCGTCCTTCCCGCCGACCTTCCCAGTGGAGTGGTCGGGACACCTTTTTGAGGCGCTTTTAAGCCTCCAGCGGCGCGCAGGGGCCTGCTCAGATAAGCCAGTTGACGATGGTCTCGCATCTGGCGGGGTCATGGGTCAAGCCTACGCTCAGCGCCCATAGCCAATAGTCCACGCAGCGGACAAGTGTCCACAAGCGAGCGCGAAAAGGGTCTACCGCCGCCGCCTCGCACAGGCGATGGAAATGGCGATCCAGACCACCGTTCGCTTCGATGTCCTCCAGACGACTCCACAGCAACTGCGCGATCCCATACTCCAGATCGCCACTGACTACCTTGGGATCTACGACAAGCCAGGGTTCACGCATTCCCTTAAGCACGTCCACATAGTGCAGATCGTAGTTGACCAGCAGACTTCCACTGAATGCCCCCAATTGCGCCGCTAGTTCGCGTGCTTGCTCCATCCACCGCTGGGGCATCGGCCATCCGCACTGCTCCCACCGTTGGGGAAGCGTGCGGCTGATGTTCTGCGCCACGAGCGCGAGCGGGCGAAAACCTGATGGGGCCGGGATAGCCAGGCGGCGGAGCAAACGACCAGCTACCTCGATCGCCTCAGCTATCTCGACATCATTGAGCGCGTGTTGGTAATCCAGCCGCTCCAACAGCAATGCGCCGAGATCTGGCTGCGAGGCAAGTAGTTGCGCCGCCCCTTGCCCGTTCCAGGCGGCGAGCGCTTTTGCCTCCTCGGTGGTGGCTTCGTCTCTCCACGACACTTTGAGGACACACGGCTCCTCAGCGCGGCGCACAGGGATGACCAGGCCGAGATACCCATGCAGCACAGGGCCATCGATCCGCAGGCGCCAGCGCTGACATAGGTCCTCGACCATATCTGGAAGCGTATGAATCCACATGCGACCAGCATCCCCTTCTCTGGTCACGGTTGCGGTGGCAAAGGCTTGAGGAACGGTGATCATCGTCTGCCTTTTCCTGTCTTCTCCATGAGGAGGTCAGCTTGCGACAAGCGCATACCATCAACAGAAACGTACTCCTTGATGCGTCTATGGCGCCGCTATTGCCCCGAGGCGCGCATCTTTGCTATGATTGAAAGAGAATTCGATATATCGTATTGCGCATACAGGCGGATGGCCGTCAGAGAGTCGCGCAAGGCTGCGCGACGAGCGCCCGACAGCATGGAGGTTGGATTTTGCTGGTTCTTGCCACAGTTGGCGAAGGAACGCGGATGGTGGCCGCAGCGGCCATTCTGGTTGTCACCCTGGCGCTCATCATTGTACGCCCGCGTGGGCTGCATGTCGCCTGGTTCGCGGGCGGGGGCGCGCTGCTGGCGCTGGCGCTGGGGCTACTCTCGGCGCATGCGCTGCTGACGGTGGCGCGTGACACCTGGGACGCCGCCGCAACGCTGATCGCGCTCTTCATCCTCTCCGAGGCGCTCGACGCCAACGGCTTCTTCACCTGGGCGGCGCTGCGGCTGGCGCGGCTGGCGAATGGCTCTGGCCTGCGCCTCTATCTGCTGGCGTTGCTGCTGACGACGGCCATCGCGGCGCTGCTGGCCAACGACGGCGCCGTGCTGATGCTCACGCCGATCTTCGCGCGGCTGCTGATGAAGATTTATCCCGCGCGACGGCTGCAACTCCCCTACATCTTCGCGGTCGGCTTCCTCGCGGACGCGATGAGCGCGCTCTTGGTGCCGAGCAACCTGACCAACATCATCATCGCCGACGCCAACGGGCTGAGCTTCGCGCGCGTGGCGCTGTGGATGGCGCTGCCGATGCTGGCGGCGTTTGTGGTGGCGGGCGTGGCGTTCGGGCTGCGCTTCCGACGCGCGCTGGCTATCCCCTTCGATGTGACGGCGCTGGGCGCCCCGGAGGAGGCGATCCGCGATGGGCTGCTCTTTCGCGCGGGCTGGGTCGCGCTGGGCGGACTGGTCGTAGGCTATATCGTCGGCGGCGCGCTGGGGCTGCCGGTCTCGCTGGTCGCGGGGACGGTGGCGCTGGCGCTGCTCGCACTGACGCAGGCGCGCGGCGTGCGCACGGCGGCGGAGGCCCTGCGCTGCGCGCCGTGGAGTGTGCTGATCTACGCGCTGGGAATGTTCGTAGTCATCACGGCGGCCTATGATGCGCAGACGCTGCGTTTCCTCACGTCGCCACTGACCCGGTGGGCCAGCGTGTCGAGTGGCCGGGGCGCCGCGCTGCTCGCTGGCTCAGTGCCGGGGCTGCTGGCCGCTGGCGTCAACAATCTGCCCGCCGCGCTGGTCGGCGTGCTGGCCCTGCGCAGCGCCGCGCACGTCAACCCGATGGCGGTCTACGCGATCATCCTCGGCGTAGACATCGGCCCGAAGCTGACCCCCTTCGGCTCGCTGGCGACGCTGCTCTGGCTGGGCATCCTGGAGCGCAACGGCATCGCCATCTCGTGGGGCCACTTCATCCACGAGAACTGGTGGGTGACGCTGCTCACGCTGGGCGCGGCCTTTGGCGCGCTCTATCTCGTCAGCTTCGCGCTGGGGTAGCGGGGCTAGCCTGGGCGAGCGCCCGCCCCGCCAGCGCGAACCATACTGGCAGCAGCACGAGCGCCAGCAGCGCCAGCGCGGAGGCCGCCGCGTCGAAGGGGGCGGTGAGCGCATACGCCACGAGATCACAGGCGAGGAAGATGCCGATGATGCGCATCACCAGCGGCGCGCGCCACGACGCGCCCATCAGCCAGATGGCGGCCAGCGCGTTGACGATCAGCCCCAGCGTGAGGTAGCGCGAGACATCCACGCTGCCAAGCCGCATCAGGTCGCTGACCATCTCGCCGATGAGCCAGACGTAGGCGGAGACGCGCGCCCAGCCGGGAGCGGGCAGCGCGGCGGCGACGGGAAAGACGACGGCATATTGGGCCAGCGCCAGCAGCGCCATCACTCCAGTGAGCGCCGGCGCGGTGGCGAGCGTGGCGTCGCGCAGGGCGGGGATGAAGAAGGTGGCGAGATGCAGCGCGAACAGGATCGCGGCGGCATAGGCAAAGCGGGCGGCGAGGCGCATGATGAGCTGTCTCCTCCAGGGCGGGATGCGCGGCGCGGGCGCCATCGCCCACACCCTCTCAGCGTAGCATACCGGAGCGAGACGTATCGGGGAAGCGGCGGAGCGCCATCGCGCGCCATCGATCTGAGCAGGCCGTATAATGAGGCTGTCCGCATGCCGGGCCACGTGGGGTCATGGGAAGCGCACGCGCCTTCACCCCAGGACAGAGCGAGATGGAGGATACCCAGTGAGTGATGCGCAGGGGGCGGCGCCGGAGCCAGGGCGCCAGGTCGTCGTCGTGCGGCCACCAGCGGAGACCATGTCGCGGCAACGACTGCCCTACTTCGTGGGCATCTCAGCGGCGACGGCGGGGGCGACAGGCCTCTCGCTGAACATGATCATCATCCCCCCAGGCGGCGCCGCTGAGCCGCACGTCCACCAGGGCTACGAGACGGCGATCTTCCTGCTGGAGGGGCGCGTCGAGACACGCTACGGCCCTGGCCTGCGCGAGTCGGTCATCAACGAGGCGGGCGACTTCATCTTCATCGGGCCAGATACGCCGCACCAGCCCGTCAACCTCAGCGCCACGGAGCCAGCGAAGGCGCTGGTGGCGCGCAACGACCCGAACGAGCAGGAGAGCGTTGTCCTCTACGATCCCGCAACTGCGGACTTCGCGGACGAGAAACCAGACGATGCGAGATGATCCGCCTGCCCCTGCGCACCCATGCCCGCTGAGGCCCAGTGCGCGTCGGCGCACTTCGCGGCCCGCAGGCCTTCCAGGCGCGGTTTTAACCGCCAGCTCGCTCTTTGCCAGCCGCAAGACTCTTGTGTTGCGCGTTGAGGCGTGAAGCTGTACCATGACAGCACTATCGAGAAGCGTACAGCGCTCGTGGCTTGAGCGCCGCACGCGCATTCCAGTTATTCAGGCAGGCAGGACTATTACGCACATGACCATCCTCCAGGGCGCCGCGCTGTTCATTGCGGCCATGCTCGCTGGGGCGTTGAACTCCGTCGCGGGCGGCGGCAGCTTCATCTCCTTCCCGACGTTGCTCTTTACTGGCGTGCCACCCGTCCAGGCCAACGCGACGAACACTGTCGCCGTCTGGCCCGGCTCGCTCGCCAGCATCCCACCATACCGCAAAGACCTGAAGCACGAGTTGCGCGAGTTGATCTACTTCTCCATCGTCAGCGTGATCGGTGGCGTGCTGGGCGCGGTGATCCTGCTGAATACACCGCAGGCGCTCTTCCAACGGATGGTGCCGTGGCTGCTACTGATCGCGACGCTGATCTTCGCCTTCGGCAATAACTTCGCCCAGTGGATGCGAGGTCGCCGCGCAGGCGCGGGAGACATGCAGGCCAACGCAAAGGCCGAGAGCGCAGAAGAGGACATGGACACTACGCAGAGCATCACGCGAGGGCGGCGAGTCATCGTGCTGGTGATTCAGTTCATCATCTCGCTCTATGGCGGCTTCTTTGGCGGTGGCATCGGCATCATGATGCTGGCGGGCTTCGCGCTGCTGGGCATGCGCAACATCCACCAGATGAACGCGCTGAAGGTAGTGCTGGCGAGCATCATCAACGGCGTGGCGCTGATCGTGTTTGTCCTCAAGGGCGCCGTCTACTGGCCGCAGGCGCTCGTGATGGTGGTGGGCGCGATCATCGGTGGCTATGGCGGCGCGGCGCTGGCGCATCAGGTTCCGCCGAAGTATGTGCGCTGGTTCGCCATCGGCGTTGGGCTGGTCATCTCCGCCTACTTCTTCATCAAGCAGGGCCTCTGAGCGATTGACAGAAGCGCGCGCATCTTCTATACTTCCAGAGCGCGATCAAGAGACATCGCGCGAGACTCCAGCGAAATGGGAAACGACCACGATGGTGAACACCATGATGCACACGATCAGCCCGGTCATGGGGATCAGTGTGTTCATCACGCCGGTCGCCCGCCTGCGCTCTGCGTCTGGCGCCTCCCGGGAGCGCATCCCTGGGCCGCCCACGCCCGCTCGCTGGACTGTGTCTCACACGCTCTGCGGCTTTCACGACTATTAAGTTGAACCGCTAGCGAGACTTCCTCCTCCGGGGTCATGGGCAGGCGCACGCGCTCCGCCCACGACCCCTTTGTGTTGTCCGCGACGCCTTGTTTTTCATTCCGCCAAACCGTGCCTGCGCGCATCCTGCTGGCATTCTGGCGTCGCCCTAAGCCCGGCGAAGGCATCATTCAGCGCCTTCTATTTTATCCGCCCTTCCGCACGCGCCCAGAAGAAGAATAGGCAGCGCGACATCTGGCCCGCATTCGCGTGGGCCATACGGAGGGCATACACACATCCGCGCAGAGACGCGGTAGATGGAGCAGGCAATGCTCGACATCCAGAAACTCCCCGAACGCGACACGCCGAGCGTCGCAGCCAGACGCCCAGCCGCAGCGACGCGCCGACCAGCTCGGGCGACTGGGCGCGCTGACACCCGATGAACTGGTCAGCATCGAACGCGACGACGCCTTGCGAATCGAGCATGTCTCGAAGCGCTTCGTCAAGTCTGAGGGGATGCGCCTGCCCTGGAAGAAGGCCGATGGGACGGGCAAGCGGCGGAAGCAGCGCATCGTGCGCGCCGTCAGCGATGTCTCGCTCTCGGTGAAGCGCCGCCAGATCTATGGCGTGCTCGGCTCGAACGGCTCGGGCAAGTCCACGCTGATCCGCCTGATCTCCACGCTGCTGCTCCCCGACGAGGGGCGGCTGGAGGTCTTCGGCTACGATGTCATCCGCGACGCGCAGGTGGTGCGGAAGCTCATCAACCGCGTGAGTGTGGAGGCGGCGTTCTTCCGCAAGCTCAGCCCGATGGAGAACCTGCTCTATTCCGCGCGGCTCTATGGCGTGCCAGCGGCGCAGGCGCGCACCGACATCCGCGACATCCTTGGGCGGCTGGGCATCAAGCCTGACCGCATCACACAGCCGCTGGAGAACATGTCGCGTGGGATGCAGCAGAAGGTGGCCATCGCGCGGGCATTCCTGACGGCGCCGGTGCTGCTGCTGCTCGATGAGCCGACGACAGGCCTCGACCCGCGCTCCAAGCTCGACGTGCAGCGCTTCGTCGCTGAGCTGCGCGACACCCACGACGCGACCATCCTGCTGACGACACACGACATGGACGAAGCCGACGCGCTCTGCGACCGTATCGCGGTGATCGATGGCGGGCGCATCGTCGCCGATGGCGAGCCAGCCGAGCTGAAGGCCGCCGTGGCCGAGCGACTGGGGCTGGATCGTCCCGCGACGCTGACGGAGGTCTTCATGGCCTACACCGGGCGCGACTGGGAAGCGGAAGAGCCAGAAGCAGGCGAAGATGATGATGAACAGACTGATGCCGACGAGGAGGGGAAATAACGCCATGCTGCAAGCTGGCAGGGTAGGCGACCTGATGACGGTCGCGCGCACCTGGGGACGTGGCCTGCGCTCGGAGGTGGGCAAAGGCTACGCCTTCATCGAGCGCGGCTGGTTCCTGACCAAACGCTACTGGGCCTGGGAAATCGTCTGGGTCACCTACAACATCGTCAACGCGCTAAGCGTGACGTTCATCGCCAAGACCGCGCAGCACGCCGCGCCGGGCCACTTCACCGACGCCGACGTGAACTCGCTGATCCTCTACCTTACCATCGGCACGGCGATGTGGAGCTACATCAGCGCGGTCTTCGATAGCGTCACCGAGACCGTGACCATCGAGCGGTGGGAAGGCACCATCGAATACACCTTCATGGCGCCCGTCTCGCGCCTGACGCATCTGCTGGGCGCGTGTGTCTTCGCGCTGATCCACGGGCTGGCGCTGATGATCGTGCAACTGCTCGCCATCAGCTTCTTCTTCCACCTGAATCTGCTCCAGGCGAACTGGGGCGCGGCGATCATCATCACGGCGCTGGGCAGTGTCTCGCTGGTGGGGCTGGGCGAGGTGGCCGCCGTGCTGCCGCTGCTCTTCACCGAGCGCGGCGCACAGATGGCCTACATCATCCGCGCGATCATGTTGCTGGTCTCTGGCGTGTACTATCCCATCACTGTGCTGCCGAACTGGCTCCAGGTGGTTGCGGTGGCTCTCGCCGGTGACGTACATGCTCGATGGCCTGCGCGCGAGCATCCAGCAGGGGCACGGCATCACGTCAATGTGGGGCGATGTCTGGCCGCTGGCGCTGGCGGGGGCGATTCTGGTGCCGCTGGGGCTGTTCATCTTCGAGCAGGCCGAGCGCTACGCCAAGCGCACCGGCACGCTGAAGCGCAACGGCTAACGGCGCGACGCTGCCCCGCGCGTGGTAAGCTCCACACGCGGGGCAGCGCTATTGTTCGCTGGATATGGTCTAATAGTCAGGCCCAGCCACATGGGCAACGACAAAATCAACCATGTCCTGCTTCTTGCTCCGGCTTGCTGGCTTTGCGTCTGGCTCTCGCAGTTGCACCGCAGCCACGAGATCACGCAAGAACTGCGGAGTAAAATCGTCTATAAGCGCTCGAAACTGGTGATGCCCGTACCAATCGAGTAACTTATAGGGGTCAGGCTTGGCATAGGGGTTGAAGTGGTCGAGATCAGGCCCAGCAATGGGAACAAGTTTTGGCTTAGGCGCTGGTTTCGGCTTCTTTTTCTCGCTATTCATCACTTCAAGCTCAGCATAGCGCTCCCGAAAGCGTTGTCCTAACTCGACATCGCATAACCACTCAGCCATAAGCTCGGCAGCAGCAACAAGCGCCGCATCTTTGTCCGCGCCAGAAACCGCGCCCAGGAGATGTTCTATCGCCAGCGCCTTTCGCTGGGTTGCCGTCAATGGGCGAACCACCTTTAGCTTAGCCGTCTTGCTCGGCATACCGCAGTACCTCCTCGGCTAGCTCCGCATATTTCCGGGCGCCGATCACCTCAGCGCCTGGCTTCAGTGTTTCCAGTCTGTTATCCATCGGTATGTATGGCAAGAGTAGTTTGCCTCCAGCATTTATAATTGCTGGTTCTATTGTAACCGCAAGTGTGTTTTTTGACACCTGAAGGTCATCCCAATGGGTTACGACAGCGCCAAGAAGGCGCGCCTCTGTACCCATCAGCGCATTGACAGTGCGCAGCGTCTGGAGCATGTTTCTTGTGCCCGCGAACGATGATGGGCGTGGACGTACTGGCGCAACCACATATTCGGCTGCGGCAAGACCACCTCGCGTGAAAACAGACATCGATGGCGGTGTGTCAATTATGATCCAGTCTGGTGGGCCGCCCAGGCTGGCAATCTGTAGCGCACAGAGCTTCTGGAGGTCCTGCGCAAAGCCTAGCTCAATGCCTGGACGCCCATGCCCGCCATAGTCGCGGAGCGTCAGCAGCGGATCAGCCGGGATGATGCTCAATCGCTCGATCTCTGTTGGGGTAATCAACTCCGCCAGAGCCTGCTCGCCCGCGAAATACTGTGTGATATTGGGAAATATCTCACCGACATCCTGACGTTTCGCGACCTTCGCAGGCAGACACCGCTCGGTCAGATTTCCTTGACCATCGAGGTCTACCAGCAACACACGCTTGTTGTGCCGCGCAAGCTCCACGCCGAGATAATAGGCGGTCGTCGTCTTGCCGACGCCACCCTTGTTATTGGCCACTGTGAGGATACGTGTAGCGCCAATCTGGCGCGGGCGCACGCTGTCTTTGTCAGCGAAATATTCTGGTGAGATCGAGGCGATGATGTCGTCATCGTCGTTGCGGGAATCGCGCACATAGTTGATGTAGCGGACGAGTTGAGCGCCATTCATCAGATAGGCTTTCTTTGGCCCCGCATGCGCCATTTGATGCGCAGGGCCATTGAAGTCGCTCGTCGTAATGATGAAGGGCTTTGTCCCAGAGCCATGTACTGCTGGCGCACCTAAAACACCTCTTACAATCGGCGCATTTACCAGTTGCTCAGAGGCGAACCGCTTACACTCAATGCCTGCGAATACCTTGCTTTTCCCCGGCGAGCGCACTTCAAGATCCACTCCTCTCAAGAAATGTGGTCCAACCTCCTTGACCTCATAACCCGCGCGCCGCAACACATAGGCGACGAAACGCTCAAAGTCTCTCGGAGATAACGCATGCATGGCGTCAACGCTTGGCTTGGAGAACAACGCCGCGAATCGCTCTGGCTCAGCGGACATATATCCATTCGCCCTCTCGCTAGAGAAACGGAAAAGCGCCAGTAGCAAGCTACCGTGGAATGCGCTTACACTATCACGATGATAGAGGATTTACAAGCAATGTAGCTAAATGCGGAAGACCCGCATGTGCGCAATCTCTGAACCGACGCTATCCCGCTTCCTCCCCGCGCGTGGTAAGCTCCACACGCGGGACGGCGTCATATCCGTGGGCGAGGCGATGGCGCCGCGCGGAGCGAGCGGAGGTGTTCGCGGGATATGGCCAACGAGGGCGAGCCAACCACAGGCGCTGAGCCGGGCGCCGATGATGATGGCCTGGTCGTCGAGTCGCTGGGCGGCGTGGAGGGCGGCGCGGGGCCACGCCGAGGCGCACGGCGGCGCGTCGGCGGCGAGGCGGCCCAGGCGCTGTGGGGGCGGCTCAGCAGGCGCGAGCGGCTGGCGCGTGGCGCTCTGACCGTGACGCTCATCGCCGCGACCCTCTTCGCGCTGCTGGGTGGCCCCGCGCTGACGGTGGCGGGCTGGCAGCGGCTGACCTTCGCGCTGCGCTCCGGCACGCTCGCGCCGCACCTCGCGATGACTGGCTGGCGGACGACCCCACTGCCAGCGGGTTTCGCGCCGGGCAGCCTGACCTTCACCGCTAACCCCGTGGCGCCAACGATCATCTACGCCTGCCACGCCGACGCGCAGGGCATCACCTATCCTGCGCACCGAAGACGGCGGGAGCAACTGGTCGCGCGCGCACGTCACGAGCGCGCCCGCGCAGACCTGTCAGGTCAAGGTGGCGCTCGACTCCAGCTTGCGGCTGTTGCTGGTCGCGCGCTCGCCCGATCCGCAGCGCCCTGGCTGCCAGCGAATGTCACTCTACTACAGCGGGATCAACGGCTACGTCTGGAAGCCCGTCACACCGCCGCCAGCATCGGTCGGCGCAGCTTGCCTGGCGGACGCCTGGGCCTCGGCGACCTGGGTCTTTGCGTGGTGGGCCACAGAGACCGCGCCTGTCCCAGTGACCCACCTCATGCGCAGCGGCGACCTGGGCGCGACCTGGGGCGCCGCCGATGGCGGGCTGCCCGCGCGCGACGCCTATCTCACTCCCGCGCTCACCAGCTACGGCGCTGGCCACGCATTGCTCGCGGAGGTGTACTACTGGCCGCGCCACGGACGCCTCAACATTCTGCGCCAGGTGGTTCACTCGCTCGACGATGGCGCCACCTGGGAGACGCTGAGCGGTGGGCCGATGGGCCTGAGCCTGCTGGCCTCACCGGAGCCGCGCGAGGCGAGCGCGGGCGCATGGGGTACACTCTACTCGCCCGTCTATACCGATGCGCAGCTCTCGCCGCTCTGGACGCCCGACCAGCCACCCGAAGGCATTCAGGCGCTCGCCACCCACACGGGCGTCTGGCGCGACCTGCCGCCGCTGCCAGTCAATGGCGCCGCCGCCGTCGATCACCTGATGGGGGTCGCGCTGCCGCTGGGGGTCGCGCCCGCCGATGCGCTGCTGACGCTGGGCGCCGACCCGCACCACGACGTCAGCGCCCATCCAGATGCGCGCGACCTGTGGCTGTGGGCGTGGGATCCCGCGGCGGGCGAGTGGCGGCTGGGCGAGCAGGCGCCGCCCGACGCGCGTCTGGTCGGCTTTAGCTGGAGCGCCGGGCCAGTGGGCAGCCCCTATGAGCAGGACCTATGGCGCCTATCTCTGGCTCACGAGCGACGAGTAGCGGGCGCCAGACGCTCTACAGCGCGTTCATCCCCGTCCCATCGGGGAAGTGATACCTACGCGCCAACGCAAGACGACAGCAGACACAGGGAGGGACAGATGATTCGCACTGTGCTGGCGACGCGCTACGTGGCGCCGCTGCGCGAGGGCGGCTCGCTGCCGGGCCTGGTCGAGGCCGACGACGACGGGCTATACGTGCTGAAGTTTCGCGGCGCCGGGCAAGGGCCACGCGCGCTGATCGCCGAGCTGGTGGCGGGCGAGATTGGCCGCGCGCTGGGGCTGCCTGTGCCAGAGATCGTCTTCATCGAGCTTGATCCGGCGCTGGGACGCAACGAGCCTGACTACGAGATTCGCAGCCTGGTGTTGGGGAGCGCTGGCCTGAACCTGGGGCTGGACTATCTCCCCGGCTCGCTGCCCTATAACGTCGCGGCGCCCTTCCCGATTGACGCCGACCTGGCCTCGCGCATCGTCTGGTTCGACGCCTACGTGACCAACATCGACCGCACGCCGCGCAACACCAACATGCTCATCTGGAATCATCGTCTCTGGCTCATCGACCACGGGGCCGCGCTCTACTTCCACCACGCCTGGGCCGACTATCGCGAGCGCGCACGCACGCCCTTCAAGGCGATCGCTGAGCATGCGCTGCTGCCGCTGGCCACACGCCTGCGCGCGGTGGACGCGCCCCTGCGCGCCTTGCTCACCACGCGCGACCCTGGCGGAGATTGTCGCGCTGATCCCCGAGAGCTGGCTGGGCGACGAGCCACGATTCGCCAGCGCGGAGGAGCATCGCGCCGCCTATCTGGACTACCTGCTGACCCGACGCGATGCGGCGGGCGCGTTCGTCGAGGAGGCGGAACATGCCCGTGCGCAGCTCGTTTGACTACGCCATCATCCGCGTCGTGCCAGAGGTCGAGCGCGGCGAATGCCTGAATGTCGGCGTCGTGTTGATCTGCCGCCAGCGCCGCTACCTCGGCATCCGCCTCGCGCTCGACGCCGACCGCCTGCGCGCGTTCTGGCCCAGCATTGATGTGGAGGCCGTCAGCCAGCAGCTCGACGGCCTGCGCCGTGTCGCCGAGGGCGATCCGACCGCTGGGCCAATCGCGCGGCTCTCGCAGGCGGAGCGTTTCCACTGGCTCGTCGCGCCCAGCAGCACGATCATCCAGCCCTCGCCCGCGCACTCTGGCCTCTGCGAGCAACCCGCCGCCGCGCTGGATGAGCTGATGGCGCGCCTGGTGCTGCTGCCGCCACCCGACGCGCAGGAGTAGCGCGGAAAGGGAGTGACCGATGCCCAACACGCCTGCCCATGATGCCCAGATCACCTGTCTCGGCGAGGGGTTGATGGACTTCCTGCCGATCAGCGAGGGCGGGGTGACGATGGGGTTTCGTCTCGCGCCGGGCGGCTCCATCCTCAACGTCGCGGTGGGGCTGGCGCGGCTGGGGTCGTCCGTAGCCTTCGCGGGGAAGCTGGCCGATGACTTCTTTGGCAGCCGCCTGCGCGACTATCTGCGCGCCGCGGGAGTACGGCTGGACTATCTCGTCAGCGCGCCAGGGCGTACCACCCTCGCCTTCGTCGCGCCCGCCGACGCGCATGAGGCGGCGCCTGCTGGAGAGCCAGCCTTCCTTTTCTACGGCGAGGGCGCCGCTGACACCCTGCTCACGCCAGATGAGCTACCCGCCGCGCTCTACGACGAGACGCGCATCCTGCATATCGGCTCGATCAGCCTGCTGCGCGGGACGACACCGCTGGCCGTGCGCGCGGTGGCCGAGCGGCTGCGCGGGCGGGCGCTGCTCTCGCTCGACCCAAACATCCGCCCTGTCCTTGTCACCGACGCGCCCAGCTATCGCGCCACGCTCGACCACTTCATCGCGCAGGCCGACGTGCTCAAGCTGAGCCTGGCCGATCTGGCCTGGCTGGAGCCGGGCGCCGAACGCGAAGATCCGCTGGCGGTGGCGGCGCGCTATCTGGCGCGTGGCCCGGCGCTGGTCGCGCTCACGCTGGGGCAGGCGGGTGCGGTCATGGTGACACGCGGCGGCGTGGCCCTGCGTCAGGCGGCGCCGAGCGTCACCATCGCGGATACCGTCGGCGCGGGCGACGCCTTCGCGGCGGGGCTGCTCAGCGCGCTGGCCGAGCGCGGCGCGACATCGCGCGCGGCGCTGGAGGTGCTGCCAGCCGATGCGCTGGCGGAGGCGCTGCGCTGGGCGGCGACGGTGGCGGGGCTAACCTGCGCGCGCGCGGGGGCCAATCCGCCGCGACGCGCGGAGGCGCTGGCTGCGCTGGGCGAGACGCCGCCAGCCGAGCAGGTGAGAGAGAAATGAGCGCGTGGGGAGCAACGCAGCGAAAGCAGCCGCGAAAGCCTTAGCGAACAGGGAAGATGTACTGCGCCATCATCAGGATGATGAAGACGATGATATGGCCGAACGCGACAATCATGAAGAACCACCAGAGGATGCGGTTCCAGTCGCGGTCATCTAGCTCATCCCAGAAGCGCTCCTGCCACCACTTCGCGCGATTGCCGGGGCTGCGGGAGCTGGCGACGAGGCCGACCGCGACGCGCGTGCGCACGGGCGAACGCAACTCGGAGCGCGTCAACTCGACCTGCACAGCGGTGTTGCACCCAGCGCAGAGGAGCCAGGCCTGCGGTGGCGCTGGCGCATCATCGCCTTCGCTGAGATAGAACGCCTTCTGCTCCAGTTTCCGGTTACAGATCGAGCAGCGGCGCCGCGTGACCATGTGCTGATGTTCGAATTTGATGCCTTGCGGGCTTAGCATGCGCTCCATCTCACGTCAAACCTCCCTTGAAGGCGAACCACCATTGCCGATGGGCATGCGTGTACTGGAACACGAAGCTCCGCCCTCGCCAGCAATCAACGCATGACGCATGAACGTGTACAAAGCATAACACGAGAATGTACACTTTGCGGAGGCAATCTGTATTGCGAAGCATAGCGTGTCTCCTGAAATAAAGAAATCATGGAGGCTCCATTGTGAGCCGCGTCATTGAACCCATAGCGCAGCGCGGCTATACTTTTGCCGTCGGATTGCTCGGGCGCTAGGTCTATTGGGGTGTGGGGCGTTCACCTCAACATCAAGTTGTGATACACTCCGTGGTGCGAGCATGGCCTCTTGCGCCCGCGTCTCGTGGGCAAAGGTACGCAGCGCTTTCAGGGCTTCAGTTCATCCAGTATGTATGTGATCACGCATCGCCCTGGCGCCACGGTCGCTGGCTGATAGGGCCGCGCTCGTCCCGTCTGGCCGCCTTTGATCCAGCCGATGCCGCTGGTATGCGGCATCGCCTCTGCGGTTGGGAGATGTATGGAGTCACCAGAGATCGTCGGCGGCCGGTACCGCCTCGAAGAACCTATTGGCCGCGGCGGGATGGCAACGATCTTCAAAGCGGTCGATGAGCAGATGATGGGCCGCATTGTGGCGGTCAAAGTGCTGCGCGAAGTCTACAGCAATGACCCCAAGTTCGTCACCCGCTTCCAGCGCGAGGCCCGCGCCGCTTCCGCCCTGCAACACCCCAATATCGTGCAGGTCTATGACTATGGGCAGAGTGGCGATAGCTACTACATCGTCATGGAATATATCGACGGGATGGATCTGCGTCGCTATCTGAAGCAGCATGGCGGCAGGCTCCCGATCGAGCGCGCCGTCGAGATCTCGCGCTCGGTGGCGATGGGACTGGGCGCGGCGCATCGGCGCGGCATCGTCCACCGCGATGTGAAGCCGCAGAACATCATGCTCAACGACGATGGGGTGGTCAAGCTGACCGACTTCGGCATCGCCAGCATGTACAAAGACGCCGACGCGGAACGCCTGACGACGACCGGCATGACGCTCGGCACGGTGCAATACTACGCGCCAGAGCAGGCTCAGGGCGAGATCGTGCGCCCATCGGCGGATGTCTACGCGCTGGGCATCGTGATGTACGAGATCCTCACCGGCCAGACACCCTTCGATGGCGACACGCCAGTCGCGGTGGCGATGAAGCACATCCAGGAAGACCCAGAGCCACCCAGCAAGATCAATCCGCGCATCCCACCGCAACTCGAACGCATCATCATGCGCTGCCTGGAGAAAGATCCCGCCGCGCGCTTCCGCGATGGCGATGAGCTGGCCGCGACCCTGACCACCTTCCTGCGCTCACCGATGCGTCGTGGCTCCGCCAGCGGGCCGAATCCAGCGATGGGACGCTATAGCCCTGAGCGCTATGACGCGCCCGCGATGCCTGGCGGTGACCGTAGCTCTGGCCCACGCGGCGCGTATGGCGTGTCCGGTGGCTACGGCGCGCCCGGCCCGATGAGCGGCCCGCGCAGCTCTGGGCGGCCACAGATGGTGACCGGGCGACCAGGTGGCTACAACGACATCTGGCGCGACGACCAGACCTATGACGGGCCACCGACGAATGACTTCGGCGGCTTCAATGGCTACGGCGCCGCGACGCCGACCCTCCGCTCGCAGGCTGCCGACACCAAGGGACGTGTTCCCGCGCCCTGGGGCTACCCCGGCGATGAGCCGAAGAAGCGCAACGTCGGGCTGATCGCCGCCATCGCCGGGGCGGCGCTCGTGGTGCTCGTCATCGGCTGTGTGCTGGTGTTTGCGCTCACTCCGGGTCTGTTGGGAGGGCTGGGGGGAACATCAACGCAGCAGCCTACAGCGACGATCGCTCCGGTACCATTCGCTATGCCGAACTATGCCAGCAAAAGCAAAGTCTATACCTGCGATGAGGCAATCGCTGACGCGACGGCCAAGGGGCTGAAGGCAAGCTGTGTCAGCCAGGCAAGCAGCATGCCAAACAACCAGGTGATCGATCAGCAGCCCGCCGCTGGCACGAATGTCAAGGCAGGTGATTCGGTGGTCTTTACGGTCAGCGCGGGCCTCAAGCCGATCATCATGCCAAGCGTCGTCGGCCAGCCCTACCTCACTGCCTCCGACACGCTGCAAACGGATGGGTTGACGGTCATCCCGGTCTATGAGACGAGCGCCAAGTATGGGGTAGGCCTGGTCGTCGCGACAAACCCGGTGGCGGGCACGCAGATCCAGCCGACGTCCTCGGCCAGCTCGACGCAGGTGACGGTCTACGTCAGCACTGGGCCAGCGCCCACGGCGACACCGTCGCCGCACGGCGACGGCCACGGCCACGCCAACTGTCCACTTCACGCTACCAACTGTGCCACACCCTACACCGTGTCTGCTCAAGCCTGTTACGCGAGTGGCGTCGCTGGCCATCTTCCGATGGCGCTTAGCGTGCGTAGAATAGCCAGTGTGGGGTGGGATGTCGCCTGACCTCACCCCCAGCCCCGCCCCGCTAGCTCGCGGGGCCCCCCTCCCACGGGGAGAGGGGAGTGGCATTTTCCCTATTGCGAGAAGGACAGTGAGGCGCGTCTATGCCTCGTCCGCGCGTGTACAGCACAGAGGGATTCACGCTGCGGCGCACCGACTTCGGTGAGGCCGACCGCATCCTCACGCTCTTCACGCCCACCTATGGCAAGATCCGCGCCATCGCCAAGGGTGTGCGCAAGACCAAGAGCCGCCTCGCGGGACACCTGGAGCCATTCACCCGCACACAACTGCTGCTGGCGACCGGACGCGACCTCGACATCGTCACCCAGGCGGAGGGCCGCGAGCGCTTCGAGCGTCTGCCCACCGATTTCTGGTCGGCGACGGCGGCATGGTATGTCGCCGAGCTGGTGGACCGTTTCCTCGAAGACGCCGACCCGCACCCACGCCTCTACGCGCTCTTTGTCGAGACCCTGCGCCGCCTCGACGCCGCAGGCGCAGGAGGCCGACCGCGCGCGTAGCTGGCTGGCGCTGCGCTACTTCGAGCTACGGCTTCTGGGCGAGATAGGCTATCGCCCCGGCCTCCATCACTGCGTCAGTTGCGATCAGCCGCTGCGCCCCGAAGATCAGGGCTACAGCCCCGACATGGGCGGCGCTCTCTGCCCCGCCTGCATGCGCTACGGCGCGCGCAGTCTCTCGCTCACCGCGCTCAAGGTGATGCGCCTGCTGCAATCCACCGACTGGAGCGCCATCCCACGGCTGCGGCTGGAGCCGGAGCAACAGGCGGAGATCGAGGCGACCCTCCAGGTGACCATCCGCTATCACCTGGAGCGCGACCTCAAGTCGTGGGTATTCTTGCAGCAAGCGCCCCACATCACCGCACGCTAAAGCCCCATCTATTCCCCATCCGCGCGCCCGCCAGCATCGCCCGGTCGGCGGGGAATGGTACAATGCGTGGGATCATTCGTCTGAGATAGCATCAAGAGAATGGCGGCAGGGTGGACTGGCCGGGCGCATGACGCGCACACAATGGGGAGAGGCGCGCGACGGTGAGACAGAATATCGTTGGATACGTAGGCTCATTCCTCAAACATGCGGTGGGCGTCTTGATGCTCTGCTGGCAGCGGATGGTGCGCGCCGGGCTGATAGCCTTCGGCATCGGCTTTGTGCTGGCGCTGCTGGTAGCGGTCATCGTGACGGGGCAGGCGTTCCCAGGCCCGCTGGCAGTGACGGTGGCGCTGCTCTTCGGCGCCGGGATGGGCTATGCGGTCGCGATGACGATCCTGGTCGAGGAATTTCTCCTTGGCGCCATCGATCTGATTCATCTGCTGCAAGGCGATGTCGCGAAGATCGCGCATATCAGCGAAGCGATCGCTGAGCGTGAGTTCGGCGAGGTAGGCCAGGGTCTGCGCCGCCTCGTCGGCCTGCCCGTCAGCGGAGCCCCACGCAAAGCGACTCCCGCCGCCCGGCTCGTCCTCCCACGCACAGGCGGCGCCACTGCCCCCGCGCCACGCGCCACGAGCGGCGGGCGCCTGGCCGAGGCAGCCGCCGGAGTCGCTGCCGTCGGAGCCGCGGCGCTCGCCGCCCGCGCCGCGGCACGCGCCTCCCAGGCGGCGCCCGAGAAGCCCGACGCCGAGTCTGCTCAGGCGCCCATTGGTGAGCCAGTGCCAGCCGACCGCTTGCCGCGCATCGCCTGGACGTATGAGCATGAGGCGATCAAGCCGCCGCCTGCCCGCCAGGAGCCAGCCGCGACGAGCGCGGGTATCGCGAGTGGCGAGAGCAGCGCTCATGTGGAGCCAGCGCCCCCACTTGAGTCAGTCGCGCCTGCGGCAGAAGAGGATGAAGTGGCGCTGGAGGACGAGCGTCTCATCGCGCCCGCCGCCGTCGCCTTCCACTTCGATGATGAGCCTGCCCCCGCAACCACGCCGCTACCGCCAGAAGAGGAAGCGGCGTCCAGCGAAACCACCGCCCTCGACGATATGCCGATGTTCAATCCAGAGATGCTTGCGCACGCCCCCGCGACCATCCCGCTCGCGACCGAGGAGCCACAGGCCACACCGACGACGACGGATCCTCAGCCACTGCCAGCGCTCGACCCCGCGATGCTGGCCGCCGCGCCCGCGACCACGCCGCTCGTCCACGCGGAGCCAGACGCCGCACCGGCGCTTGACCCGGCGATGCTCGCGCCTGCCCCCGCGACCACGCCGCTCGCGCCTGAGGATTCGCGGGCCACGCCTGAGGAGTCAGACGCCCCCGCGCCACTCGCTGAGGAGGAAGCGCGCACCGAGGAAGCGCCGAAGCCAGACGCCGAGGCCGCGCCGGAGCCTTCCGAGGCGCCCGTAAGCGCGCCACTCGGACGCGCGGCGTATGCCCGCATCACGCAGCCCATCGAAGATTTGGGGACGGCGCTCGACCGAATCAACCGCTCTGGCGCAGTGTCCACGCCACGCGCGAGCGCGCCAGAGAGTGGCCTGTGGGAGCGCCTCAGCCAGGCGCTGATCGACCGCGCGGGCGCGCCATCCAGCCCCTTCGCCGCGCCGCAATCCGCCCGCGCGAGCGCGCAGGAGCCGCCCACCCCGTCAGCGGAATTCCCCGGCAGCGACACAGATACGACGGCGCAAGACTGATAGATTCACCTCTGGCGCAAGCTCATCCGTTTCTCATCTCTGATTCAGGCTCACTTCATCTTGCGCTCAGGCCAACAGTATATACTAAACGTGAGTATACGGATGTCCTGGGCCGATCCGGCAACGAGGCCATGATGGCCGGCCCATACGAAAGCAAGGGAGAGTCGTATGGATCACATGCCACTTGATGAGGCGACGCTCACGGATGAAGCGTCCGCAGCCGCTATAGCGGCGAAACCCGGTTCTAGCTTTCCGGGTCGCCCGAGCTTCAGCTCAGAGGTGCTGCGCTATCGCGGTATGGTGATGAATACCATCACTGGAGCCGTATTGGTGCATGGCCGTCCCACGCGGCTGGCGACACGCGAGCGCGAGCTGCTCGCCATGCTGATGCGCCGCGCTGGGCAGATCGTCACGCCGATGTGGCTGGCGACACAGCTACGCATCTCCGCCGCCGAGGTCGAGTCACTGGCCGCCGCGCTCACATCCGCCCTGCGAGAAGCGGGCGCGACATGCCTGCCGCGCCACGTCGAAGGCATCGGCTACGTGCTTTGGCGCTAACGCCACCACGCATCTCCGACGCTAGCCCCGCGCCATGCTGCATCCCACACATGGCGCGGGGCGACTCGTATTCCTCACCGCTCCCCGTCGAGGAGAGCCAGAACCCTCGCGCTTTATCGCTGCGGGCGGGCGTAGCTCACGCCAGAGACGCCCAGCGCCTCGCGCGCGATTCCCCAGGCGAGGCCGATAGCGATCACCTCGATGAAGATGGTCATCGGAATCCACAGCCAGAGCAGGCCGAACTGAATTGCCTTCGAAAAGGCCAGGATCATGAAGATGGTAACGGCGGGCGCCAGCGGCAGCGAGAGGCTAAGCCCCACGACCGCGAAACGGTAGAAGCCGCTCATCAGGGGGTTCTGGAAGTTCTTCGGCGCCTTATATTCCTGCCCAGGCAGAGCCTGAGGAATCTTAACGAATCGCTCGGCGTCCTTCGCGCTCGGCTGCGCGGTGGATTGTGTATCTGCGCTCATGGCTCGCATCCTCACGGCGCCAGGGGAGGCGGCGGTCTTCTATGGCCGTCGAGGGCCTGACACTCTAACTTTAGAGTGTAGGCCAGCCGGGCAGTCACGTCAAGCGGCGCAACAAGCGGAGCCGCGCGAGCATGGGCGGTAGCGGGCCTAAAGCGTAGGGGCGGGTACACCCCGCTACGGGCCTGCGGGCCTGCGGGCCACGAGCCCGCCATCGCGGCCTGAGTTCAGGCGACTGACGCCCTATGTGGGACGAGGGTCGTTCTGCGTCAGGTCTTCACGGTGTCAGAGCGCTCGTCCACACAGATTGACCAGCAAACCAGATCGGCGCAAAGCGATCCATGCGTCGATGCGCAACGATACCCGCCAATGCCCAGCCCACGAAGGTGGGCTTCGTGGCGCGCACGCCCGTAGACGCGGGTTTACCCGCCCCCACGCCTGCCGTACCCACTTCAATGTGTCACATTGCATAAACCGCCAGCCGCACGCCATGCCATAGCCCGCTCAACAGAATGTACACCATACATCGCCAGCCGATGCCTTGATAAGCGCGGTAGAATGCAACGAAAGCAGCGGGGACGTCATCTCCGACGCTTGCGCGTACATCTCCCCATATGCCGACCCACAGGAGGC
Source organism: uncultured Chloroflexia bacterium (assembly GCA_963840335.1). GTDB lineage: Bacteria > Chloroflexota > Ktedonobacteria > Ktedonobacterales > JADMIN01 > JAKAIY01. Next base: position 193,665 of record CAWIYP010000013.1, on the reverse strand, counting down.
GACCCACCATGCCACTCGGACGACGCCCCATCCTGCTGCTGCTCAACGGCGTAATTCATACGATGGAGCCGGGGCAGCCCATCGTCTCCGCGCTGGCCGTCGATCGTGGCTCCGGGCGCATCCTCGCGCTGGGCGACGACGCCGACATACGCGCGCTGGCTGGCCCGCTCACCGAGACGCTGGATCTGCGCGGGCGGGCAGCTATCCCCGGCCTGATAGACGCGCACACGCACCTGCTGGGCTACGCGCAGGGGCGCCTCGAAGTGGAGCTACGCGAGACGCGCTCAGAGGATGCGGCGGTGGCCCTCGTCAAGTCGCGCGCCGCCACGCTGCCCGCAGGCTCATGGATCATCGGCCATAGCTGGGACAAGAACCAGTGGACGCCGGAGCATTTCCCCAGCAAAGCCTCGCTCGACGCCGCCACGCCAGAGCATCCTGTCGCGTTGGCCAGCCACGACTACCATAGCCTCTGGGTCAACTCCGAGGCGTTGCGCCGCGCGGGTATAGACGCCAGCCACGCCAGAGCCAGCCGATGGGCGCATCGAGCGCGATGGCGCGGGTGAGCCGACAGGCATGCTCTTCGAGTCGGGCGCGATGGATCTGCTGGAGCGCCACATCACCCCACCCGACGACGCGACCCTGCGCGCGGAGTTGAGCAGCGTCTTCGCGGAGCTGCGCGCGCGCGGCGTCACGGGCGTCCACAACATCGAAGGCGACCGTAGCCTGCGCCTGATGCAGGAGTTGCGCGCGGCGGGTGAGGTCGGCCCGCGCGTCCTCCTCTACATCCCACGCCAGGCGCTGCCCGACGCGCTGCGGCTGGGGCTGGAGGCGGGCTTTGGCGATGACTTCCTGCGCTTTGCGGGCGTCAAAATCTTCATGGATGGCGCGCTTGGCTCGCAGACCGCCGCCATGCTCGCCCCCTACGAAGGTGGCGCGGCGCGGGGCATGCTGACGACGGGCGAGGAAGAAATCGAGCGGCTGGTGGAGGAGGCGGCGCAGGGCGGCGTTGGCATGGCCATCCACGCGATCGGCGACCGCGCCGTGAAGACCGCGCTCGACGGCGTGGAGGCGGGGCTGCGGGCGGGGACGCTGCATGCGCGGCGCATCCGCCTGGAGCATGTGCAGCTTGCCCGCGAAGATGACCTGCGGCGGATGGCGCGGCTGGGCGTCGTGGCCTCGGTGCAGCCCTTCCACGCTGTCGTAGACCGGTACACCGCCGAACGCTACTGGGGCGACCGCTACCGCCGCGCCTACGCCTACAATACCATGCGCGAGCTAGGCATCCACGTCGCTCTCGGCTCCGATACGCCAGTGGATACCTGCGACCCGCTGCGCATCCTGCACGCCGCCATTAATCGCTACGACGACCGCACGCCCGATGCGGGCGCGTGGCTCCCCGACCAGGCGCTGACCCTCCAGCAGGCGCTCTACACCTACACAGCGGGCGCCGCCTACGCGGGCGGACAGGAGGCGCAGCAGGGGACACTCGCGCCGGGCAAGCTGGCCGACCTCGTCGTGCTGGCCGAAGACCCCTTCGCCCTGCCACCGGATCGCATCGCCGGGGCGCAGCTCGCCGCGACGCTCATCGGTGGTGAGTTGGTCCACGGCGCGCTGGAGTAGGCGTTATCGTGGCCAACACCGCTTCTCACATGCTGGAGGATTGCACACCGATGGACACCACCGCCCTGCTCGAAGCCGCCAAGGCGCAGATGGAGCGCTTCCTCGCTGACCTCGCGCGTCTCGTCAACATGGACTCTGGCACGTACACACCAGAAGGCGTCGCGCTGGTGGCCGACACGCTCCAGGCGTGGTGCGAAGCGGAGGGCGCGATGGTCGAGCGCATCCCCGGCAAGGATGGGTATGGGCCGCACATCGCCGCGCGCTGGCCCGGCGCGAGCCAGGGACGCATCCTCCTGATTGGGCATATGGATACCGTCTTCCCGGCGGGCGAGGCGGCGCGCCGCCTGTTCCACGTCGCGGATGGCCGCGCCAATGGCCCCGGCGTGCTGGATATGAAGAGCGGGCTGCTGGTGGGCCTCGCAACGGCGCGGCTGCTGCGGGCTGAGGCGCCGTGGGCCGAGCTGACGCTGCTCTGCACCAGCGACGAGGAAGTCGGCTCACCCACCAGCCACGACCTCATCGCGCATCTGGCCAGCCAGGCCGACGCCGCGCTCGTGCTGGAGCCATGCGCGCGCATCGAGACCGTGACCGTGGCGCGCAAGGGGGTGGGCATCTTCCGACTGGAGGTGACCGGACTCTCAGCGCATGCCGGTGTCGAGCCGGAGAAGGGGCGCAACGCCGCCATCGAGCTGGCGCACCGCGTCATCGCCGTCCACGCGCTCAACGGAACCATCCCCGGCGTGACGCTGAATGTCGGTGTCATGCAAGGTGGCGAGCGTCCAAACATCGTCGCCGAGCGAGCCTACGCGCAGATCGACGTGCGCGCGGCTGACCCAGAGGGTCTCGCAGCCATCGAAGCCGCGCTCCAGGGCGTCGCCGGGTCCGCGCCGACCATCGCGGGAACCACGACGCGCCTCAGCGGTGGCTGGGCGCATCGCCCCTTCACCCAGAGCGCGGCCAGCGCGCAGCTCTTCGCTCAGGCAAAAGTGGTGGCGGGCGAGCTGGGCTTCACGCTCTCGGGGCGCGCGACTGGCGGCGGCTCGGATGGCAACACGACAGCAGCTATGGACGTCCCCACCCTCGATGGCCTCGGCCCGGCAGGCGCGCACGCCCACAACCCGGAAGAATACATCGAGGTGGCCAGCATCGCCCCGCGCATCGCCCTGCTCGGCGGCCTCATCGCGGGCATCAAGGGCCGCGATGACTGAATAGCTGAAACGAAGCCAACCTGAAAACGTGAGGTATCCCATGACGCGAACAATCGAAGTGGTCATCTACCAGGAAGACGATCAATGGGTCGCCCAGGCGCTGAATGTCGAGGTCTCTAGCTTTGGCGCAACCCCGGAAGAGGCGCGAGCAGCCATCCAGGAAGCGCTGGAACTGTTCTTCGAAGATGCGCCAGACGCGGAGATTCCAACAGTGCGCGGCGGTCGCATCGAAGAGCTACAAGTTTGATATGCCGAAGCGCTATTCAAGCCGAGAAATCCTGATCGCTTTGCACGCTGCTGGATTCGTGGATGTGAGCCAGCGAGGCAGTCATCTCAAATTGCGTCGCGTGGCGGATGGACGCGCGCTAACCGTCATCGTAAAACATCCCGCAAACACTATTCCGATCGGCACATTCCGCTCAATTCTCAAGCAAGCCGAATTGACACTCGAAGAATTTGAGGACCTCTTGGGATAGCGCCGCGTATCGCCATGTTCGGCGGCCTCATCGCGCGCATCAAAGGTCGTGAGGACGCCAGCTAGCTGGCGGCGCCTGGATGGCCTGTGGGCCGCGAAGCCCGCCGACGCGGGCTGGGTCTTGGCGGGCATGGGCGAGCAGGGCATCCGAACCGTCTCGCAGCGTCCGATTCCCAGTCCGCGAAGGCGGACTTTGCGGCGGAACGGGGAGTGGCTAGAGTGGCGGGTAGGGTGTAAACTGTTGGTATGGAAGAACATAGCCACCTGCAGTGCCCACACTGCCACCACACCACCCACCAACAGAAAGTCGGACGCAATCCCTCCGGCAGCCAGCGCTACCTGTGCGCTCACTGCCAGCGGAAGTACACGCCCCAACCCCAGCCGCGCGGCTATGACGAGGCGCGCCGCCGCCAGGCGATCGGGCTGTACGTCGATGGGATGGGGTTGCGGCGCATCGCGCGCCATCTGGGCGTCGTCCACCAGACGGTGGCCAACTGGATCGCCGCTTACACGGCCACTCTGCCCGACACGCCTCCCGCGCCGCCCCACGATCAGCAACACCCCCTGCCCGTCGTCGAACTCGACGAGTTGTACACCTTTGAAGGGCAAAAAAACAGCGCGTCTACCTCATCACGCAGGTAGACCGGGCAACGCGCTGCATCATCGCCTATGACATCGCCTACGACTGCGAGCCAGAGCGCTTGCAGGCGTTACTCAACGCGGCGCCCTCGGCGCGTCAGTACTACTCCGATCAACTCCCCGCCTACACCAACCTGGTCTACTACCCCGGCCAGCATACGGCATTACCCAACAAGAGCCAGACCTACTCCGTGGAAGGGGGCAACGCGGAGCTGCGCCATTATCTGGCGCGGCTGGCCCGCCGCTCGCGCTGTTTCACCCGCTCGCTCCCGGCGCTGCGCGATGCGGTCAAGCTGTTTGTCTATGCCTGGAACCGTCGCCAACTCTTCCGCCGTGCGCACCCCAAGTACCCGGCGCATGTCTTTGAGTTCGCCTACCCATGATGCTAGCCACTCCCGCGGAACGCCATCCAGGCGCGGCTTCAGCCGCCAGCCGGCTAGCTGGGATTCGCGGCAGGGATGGCTTTCTCGCCGAGCTTGCGCTCGTTCCCCGCGCGCAGGCGGTCGATATTATCCTTGTGCGAGACGATCACGATAACCGCCGCCAGCGCGACGAAGATACAATGCGGCACGCTATCCACCCGTGTGATGGTGAGGTAGATCTCCATCACCATTGCCATCAGCGCGCCCATCACCGAGCCAAGCGAGACGTAGCGCGTGAGCCAGACGGGGAAGATGCCAGCGATAAGTCCGAAGAGCATGGCGATGGGCGACATCATCGCGGTCGCACCGAGGCCTGTGAGGACACCGCGCCCACCCTTGAAGCCGATGTAGATCGAGTAGTTGTGCCCCAGCAGCGCACATGTGGCCGCGACCGCTTCAGCGCTGGCGCGGATATTGCCCCAGGTCGCCGCGCTATAGTCCGCGGGGGTTACGCCGCCAAAAAAGACATAGCGCGCCAGCAGCACCGCCAGCACGCCTTTGAGGAAGTCCGCCACGACGACAATCGCGGCTGGCCCTCTGCCCAGCGAGCGCAGCACATTGGTCGCGCCTGTTTTGCCGCTGCCCAGTTCTCGCGGGTCGCTCCCGTGAAAGAGGCGGCTGACAATCACACCAGAGGGGATGGAGCCGATCAGATACGCGGCGACGGCGGCGCCAATGAAGCGCAGGATGATCTCGGTGGTAGACATATACGGCTATCCTCTTCGAGCGCTCCCCTGCGCGCCATCGCACAGGTCGCGGCAAAAGTGAGCATAGGCGAGGGAGCGCGGCATGTCAAGCGATGATCTTCCACACGCACCGGAAACAGCGACAGCCTCGCGCCAGAGAAGCCATAACGCGCCGCTCAGCGCATGGCGGTCGTGTAGTGCGTCGCGCGGGCATATTGCTGGTAGCCCAGCGAGCGCAGCGCATGGCGTAGCTGCGTGTCATCGGAGCGGGTCGCGCAGAGGGGCTGGCGCCCATCGCCAAACATAAAGCGGGTCGCTCGCATTAGCAGCGCGGTCACGATGCCGTCGGTCGCCATCTCCGCCGCCTGGAGCGCCTGTGGGGTGAGCGCGGGCGACAGCGCCTCCCAGACCTGGGGCGAGTGCGCGCGCAGCCCGATATGCGCGATGATGGCGCCGCGTTGCCGCACCACAAAGACGCCGCCGCCGTGCCGCGCCAGCAGCGCGATGGACTGTGGGTCGCTCTCGGCGCTGGGATCGAGCTGCTCGATCCACTCCTGCCACTGGCTGAAGCGCGGCGTCCAGCGCTCGCGGGTCACGTACCACAGCGTCATCCCGCGCTCGCACGAGGCCGCGAGCGGGTCAGTGACGTGCGCGCGAATGAGCGCATCCAGCGTATCGAGGGCGTCGGTGCGGTAGAGGTCCTGCGGTGGGGTCGCGCGCAGCAAGGCGCCAAGCGGCTCGCGTAGCTCTGGGGCCAGCGCGGCGACACCCGCCTCACCACTCTCGGAGACGCCCGGTGTCACGACCGGCGCGATGATGTGGGCGAGCGTGCGGGCGCCAAAGAGCAGCGCCATCGGGTCTTCTTCGGCATCCTTGATGATGGTTGACCAGCCGGGACGACGCAGATCGCGCACCGAACAGCCCAGCCACGAAGCGTAGAACTCATCGAGCAGTCGCAGCGCCTCTGCGTCACTCGTCGAGAGGGAATCCGTGTCCGACATACTGTACGTCTCTCGTTCGACGCACGCGCTACGGCGTGCGATCCGCGAAGGATGACCAGATGGGCGGCTCACATTCGATGGCGTCCTCATCCGCGACAGCGTCGGCGGGTATGGAGTAGTCCGCTCCAGGCAATGCGGATGGCGGCCCGTGCGATGTCCAGACAGGCGCGCTCATCGGCGTATCCCCAAGCTCCAGCGCATCAGTAGACATGCTCGCTAGCCGCACCCGTGCGCCGCGAAATCCAGAATCCCAGACGGGCGGCTCAAGTGGGAGCGACGGATCAATCGTAAGCGGCGCTTCGGCGCCAAGGTAGGAGGCGCCAAGATCGGCGATGGCGCTGGGGCGCGTCAACGACGCCGATGTCCAGAAGGGTCTGTGCAGCGGCATGATATCCGGTGTGGGATGCTCCTGCGCGCGCCATTCCTCCATGATCGCGCTATTCGAGCGCCACACTGGCGCGACATATGAAGGCCCTTCAGCGGAGGTATGAGGGAGGAGATCAGGGTTGAAGAGACTTGCTTGCGATGCGTTCTCGTCTTGCGCTGGCTCCGGCTGAGGAGGGGTGGCGCCACGCATGGAGATGGGGCCAGGATGGAGGCGGCGCGCAGGGCTGGTCGGCGGGGCAGGTTCACCGTAGCCTATCGGTGGAGCGGCTCTACGGCTGACGGGGCGCGCTTCCGGGCTGGGCGCGGGTCTGGCCACGGCGCGTTTTGAGCTTCGCCACGCAATCACCGACGCAATGCCACCAACAATTACCGTAATCACACCACCAAGGCCACCCAGCATCAGATGATCACTGACGAGCGCGCCTACCGGGGCTATACTCTCCCACATGCGGGAAGCCTCCTCTCCGCCAAGACAAGCGGACATCCTCTCATGTAGAGAGTATGCCGCATGGCCGCCTGAATGTCCATATTCACAGGCGCCTTGGGCCAGTGGAGCCAGGATTCAACGAATCCGCGCTTCATCTTCCCCATCCCCGCGCCGCACAACCACACAGCCACCGGCTCGCCAACTCACAACTACGCGAACCGCGCCGCGCCTATACAAGGCGACGCCTCATCATCATAACATAATTCGCGGGATACTTGCCGCACGCGGCGGGCGCCGCCAACACCATCGGCGCCGCCCGCCGCGCACGCGCGAGCCGCTAGATCAGCATCGCCATCGGCTGCTCCAGCAGGCGCCGCAGCTCCTGCAGGAAGCGCGCCGCGATGGCGCCATCCAGCGCGCGGTGATCGGATGAGAGCGTCATCTTCATCACATCGCGCACGACCACCTGCCGGTCGGCGGTCGCCACGGGTGTCGGCGTGATCGCGCCCACCGCCAGAATCGCCGACTCTGGTGGATTGATGATCGCCGTGAAGCTCTCGACATCGTACATGCCCAGATTGCTCACGGTGAAGGTGCCGCCCTGTAGCTCCTCGGCCTTCAGCTTGTTCGTGCGCGCCGCCTCGGCCAGCCGCCGCGACTCCCGCGCCAGGTCGAGCAGCCCGCGCCTGTCCGCGTCGCGCACGACCGGCACGATCAGCCCCTGCTCCAGCGCGACCGCCACGCCGACATTGACGCGCTTCTTGTAGAGGATGCGCTCACCGTCGAACGAGACGTTCATCTGGGGCATGTGGGTGAGAGCCGTCGCCACCGCCTTCACGACCAGATCGTTGACGCTCACCTTGATTGGCTCGGCCAGCGTCGCGGCATACTCGTTGATCTGCGCGCGCGCCTGGAGCAACTGTGTCGCATCCACGCTGACCGTCACATAGAAGTGCGGCGCCGTCTGCATGCTCTGCTGGAGGCGCCTGGCGATGGTCTTGCGCATCTGGCTCAGCGGAACCGCCTCGACCTCTGGCCCAGCGGGCGTGGGCGCGAGCGGCGCCACGGGAGCCAGCGTCGCGGGGGCCGTCTGGAGCGCCGCCAGCACATCATCGCGGATGATGCGCCCACCGGGGCCAGTGCCCTGCACCTGCGCGATGTCGAGGTTATGCTCAGCGGCGATGTGCCGCGCGAGCGGGCTGATGAAGACCCGCGCGCCATCCTGCGTCGTGGCTACCTGCCGCGACCAACTCGCGCACGCCATTCGCCGCCGGAGCCGCCTGGGTCGTCTGGGTCCTCTGCGCCGCGACGGGCGCTGGCGCGGGGGCCTGTGCGGCCTTCGCGGCTGACGCCTTCTTGCCACTCTCCGGCGCGCCGCCGAACTCAGCGGGAATCGCCTCCGTGGCGGCGCCGATCAGCGCGATGGGCTGGCCGACCGGCACGGTGGCTCCCTCTGGCGCGATGATCTTGCGCAGCACGCCCGCAGCGAACGCCTCCGCCTCGATATTGACCTTCTCGGTCTCGATCTCGGCCAGCGCATCACCCTTGGCGACCGTGTCACCCTCATGTTTGCGCCAGGCGAGGATCTTGCCTTCTTCCATCGTGTCGCCCATCTTGGGCATCACCACGATATGCATCGCTTCATCCTCTCCAGCGCGCTAGCGGGCGCTCGCGCCCTGCGGCGTGATCGCCTTCACCGCGGCGACCACATCGGCCCGCGTTGGCAGCGCTGCCTGCTCTAACGGTTTCGAGTAGGGCATGGGCACGTCTTTGCCTGTCACATGGCCAATTGGCGCATCGAGGTAGTCGAACGCATGCTCATAGATCAGCGCCGCGAGGGCCTGCCCCGTGCCGTAATACTTCCAGCCTTCCTCGGCGATGACGACGCGATTGGTCTTCTTCACCGACTCCGTGAGCAGGTCGAGATCAATCGGGCGGATGCTGCGCAGGTCAATGACCTCCGCCTCGATGCCCTCTTTCGCCAGCTCCTCGGCGGCTTGCAGGCTGATGTGTACCATGCGTGAGAAGGTGATGATCGTGACATCGCGCCCCTCGCGCTTGACCTCGCCACGATTCAGCGGCACGGTGTACTCCACGCCCTCGTCGGGAACCTCGCCCTTGACGCTGTAGAGTAGCTCATGCTCGACAAAGACCACCGGATCATCATCGCGGATGGCCGACTTCAGCATGCCCTTCGCGTCGTAGGGTGTCGCGGGCATGACGACCTTCAGGCCAGGGACGTGGGCGTAGAGTGTCTCGAAGAATTGCGAGTGCTGGGCGCCACGCTGGGCGCCACCGCCACCCGGCATGCGGAAGACGACGGGGATGCGCGTCTGCCCGCTGAACATGTAGTTGAACTTCGCGGCGGTGTTGATGATCTGGTCGCTGGCGAGCAGACTGAAGTTCATCGTCATGATCTCGCAGATTGGACGCAGCCCCACCATCGCCGAGCCAATCGCCGTCCCCGCGATGACTTCCTCGGCGAGTGGCGTGTCACGCACGCGCTTCTCGCCGAACTCCTCGATCAGCCCCTTGGTCACCGAGTAGGTGCCGCCGTAGCCGGCGATGTCCTCGCCGAGGATATAGACCCGCTCGTCCCGGCGCATCTCCTCGGCGATGGCCTCACGGAGCGCGTCACGATAGGTAATGACCCGCATGCTCTTTTATCTCGATTTCTGTTGGTTGTCTTACGTCGCACGAGCGCCCGCGCCGCAACTCTCGCTGGCCCAGCGCGCCCGCCCCTCATCGCATCCGCCAACCGCGTCGCATCTGGACGATTGGCGCTTCCCGCTAGTCGCGCGGGGAGCCAGCCTTGTTGCGCCAGGCAATCGCGCCCGCGCCATCGAGCTGCACATGTTCGTACAGTTCATCTTCCGGCGGGAAGGCGCTCTCCTCGGCAAAGGTCGCCGCGTCCTCGACCACCGCGCCCGCCTTCTCGACGTTCGCGCGCAGATCTTCATCCCGCGCCAGGCCAGCTTCTTTCAGCTTCGCCTCGAAGAGGATGATGGGGTCGCGGTTGGCCTTCCACTCCGCCTCTTCTTCGCGGGTGCGATAGCGCGCGGGGTCGGCCATCGAGTGACCACGGAAGCGGTAGCTCACGGCCTCGATCAGCGTCGGGCCGTCGCCAGCGCGGGCCGTCTTCGCCGCCTGGAGCATCGCCTCGCGCACGGCCAGCGTGTCCATGCCATCCACGCGGATGTAGGGCATGCCATAGGCGGCGGCGCGTGGCTCCAGCGAGCTGACCGACCACGCCTTTTTGACGTTCATGCCCATCGAGTAGCCGTTGTTCTCGCAGAGGTAGACAACCGGCAGCTTCCAGAGCGAGGTGAGGTTCAGCGCCTCGTGGAAGGCGCCCTCGTCAACCGCGCCATCGCCAAAGAACGCCACCGCGACATCCTTCTGCCCCTGATACTGGATGCCGAAGCCGACGCCCGTCGCTATCACGAGCTGCGCGCCAACGATGGCCTGGCCGCCCAGCAGCCGATGCTCCGCGCTGTACATGTGCATCGAGCCGCCCTTGCCACGGCTGCAGCCTGTCACCTTGCCGTATAGCTCCGCCATGACGGCGCGCGGCTCGACACCCTTCGCGATGGCGTGGCCATGCTCGCGATAGCTGCTGATGACGTAATCGGACGGCTGGAGCGCGGAGATTGCGCCGACGCCCGTAGCCTCCTGGCCGATGTAGAGGTGGAGGAAGCCACCAATTTTGCCGAGGGTGTAGGCCTCGGCGGCCTTTTCCTCGAACTGCCGGATGAGCGACATCTGATAGTGCAGGGCGAGCAATCGCTCGCGGCTCAGCCCGGCGAGTGTCGCCTCACGAATCGCCATGAGTGTTGACTCCTTGTCCGCCACACGCTAGCGGACATCACGCGCCACCACAGCGCGTCTCGCGCGCAGGAGCGACATACCCCACCGCCGCGCCGCGCGACTCGCGGCTCACACGGCCCGGTGGGTGGCCCACTGCGCTCAGGCGCCGCCCACGCAGGGGGCGACGCGCTTCCCAGGTCGGGGATTATCCATCCGGCGTCTCGCTGGCGCGGCGTGTACTGGCGCTCACCCGGCGGACGCTGATGTCGCTTTTTGACTCCCTCGCGCGCATGGGGCTATCATGCCTATCGCCTACGCGCGAAACATCCGCGGCGTGAGCGGCGCGAGACCTGCCATGAGATGAGCGGGAGATGAGGACAACGCCCCATGACCTATGTCATCTGCCAGCCCTGTATCGGCGTAAAAGACGCCTCATGCGTGGATGTCTGCCCGGTAGACTGCATCCACGCGCAGGAAGAAGACGAACAGTACTACATCGATCCGACCGCCTGCATTGACTGTGGCGCGTGCGAGCCAGCCTGCCCCGTAGACGCGATCTACGAGGAGGCGACCGTGCCGGCCCAGTGGCGCGAGGCCATCGGCATCAATGCGCGCTACTTTGCGCGATAAGACATGTATCGTATGAACGGTCACGCGCGTGACACTGACTCGGCGCGCCCTTCTGGGGCCAGCGGGCCTGGCAAGCTCAAGAAAAAAGCCCGACCTCTTGGAGAAGTCGGGCATCATCGCTCGGCTCAGGCCACAGGAAAATCGCCCCGAGAGCTGGCGGCCTCGTCGCCGCGAAGGGGCGCCGACGCATCACATGCTCAGGCGATGGCGACCTAACCCATCGCGCGCCTGGCTAGCGCGTATCTGACGTGATTTGGTTGTACAGGTGCGACTGTCGCGAATCGGCCAGCCGATGCCTAGCTCGGCGCGGGAATCGCGGCGACGAAGAGCGAGAGCAGCCCAAAGACGATTGCCAGCCCGATAGTCGCGCGGAAGAGTAGCTTGTCGATGCCGCGCCGGGTCTTGAACACAGCCCCAGAGCCACCGAAGACGCTGCCCAGCCCCGCGCCACGCGCTTGCAGCAGAATGGCAATCGTCAGCGCGACGGCGACGATGATCTGGACGATCTGGAGATATGACCGGTACTGTGACAGGATGCTCACGGAGCCGACCTCGATTTCCGCTGACGGGTGTGGTTGACCTTGCGATTGTCGCCACGGCTGGCCACTGAGTTCATGACGCGCCATCGGGGCGCATCGTTTCAGGCGTAACACTAACCTCAACATTCTACCATTGCCCCACAACACACGCAACTGGCTACACCATTGGGGGTCTGCAGGGGCGCCGCGTCAGCAACAATAAAGAGCGGCGCCTGCGCCCCGCACTGCATGGACGCTCGCGATGAATCAAAAGAGACGTTGTTGACCATATCGAGAAAGTGATTTAGAGTAATTCCACTGGCCGCTAGTCAGATATAGGAACATGGGCTGCTTCTGGCTTCCGTCGAAGGAGAGACTACTGATGTCCACGTCGCTCAGGCTGATGTTGCTGGGGTGCGCGCTACATGCCGCTGCGGTGGCTGAGCGCGCCGGCGGGGCTGACGCAACCATCTACGTCGCGAGCAGAACAGGGGCCGTCTCGGCGCTCAACGCGAACGGCGCGGTCTCTGGCGATCATCACTACTCGCGTGTTCGGGCTGGCATTCGATGCCAGCGCAACATTATCATGCGCGCCGTTCTCGAACAGGGCGTCGTCGCTCGCTGGTTCCAGGACGCGCTCGCCTCCATCTTCCCGCTGGTGGGACTGATCGTCGCGTTCGTCGGCTTTTTTAAGCCTGACCAGCGCTGAGCGCACACGCCAACTCGCGCTCGTCGCTGTGGCGTGTGTCATTGCCGGGCGGCATCGCTGGCGACCTGGACATCCAAAGCGACCAGCTCTACGCCAGCGTGAACACGACTACCGGCGCCGCCAGCGGCGCGATCTACGCGCTGCGCACCACGGACGGCGCGCAGGTCTGGCGCGCAGCGTCGCCCGCCACGCTGGTCGCTGGCCCGGTAAGCGACCAGACGCAGGTCTATGCGCCCACCACCTTCGGCTCGGTGTTTGCCCTGCGCGCCAGCGACGGCGCGCTCCAGTGGAACCAGCATATCTCCACCAGTGGCCCGCTCTCAGCGCTCTTCGCCAATTCTACCGCCGTCTACGTCGGCGACGGCGCCGCGACCATGCGCGCGCTCAACAAGGCGGATGGCTCGGTGCGCTGGACACGCGCTATCTCTACCACCACGACCGCTATAGGGCCGATAGTCTACACCCCCATGGACGGTGGAGCCTCAGTGTTGCTGTTCTCGCCCAAGCCAGTGCCTCTTTACGCGCTCTCCCCCAGCGATGGCGCGGTGATCTGGAGCCAGGAGGTAGGGGGTGGGATACCACCGTATGTTCTGGGTAATGACATCTACATGTCAACCGGAGACGAAACTGTCATCCTTACCCTGGCGCAGGGGAGGTACGCCGCGGAGTACCCTGTCTACGCCACTTCCTCGGGCTACACGTCCGCGGAGCAGGTGGACCTGAACCAGATCTCGCAGATTGTGGCAGGCCCATAGCTGGTGTGACCTGACGCTGAACGCGCGTGAGACGTCGCGCTCCAGGGCAAGCTCGCGGCGTAGTGTATACTTGCTGCGCAAGCGTCTTTTCCTCTTGTATCTGGCGGCGAAGGAGACGGCAGCGGTTGCGCGATCCAAAGAGCGGATTATTGCATGATCGTCGCGGTCGTCGGTGAATGCCACGGATTTGGGCGCGCCAGGCGACAAGCAGACGAGAAGACGGCAAAAGGAGTGTACGTTGTCGAAACGCCGACCAATAGCTCTAGCGATTCTCTCAGCGCTGGCCTCACTCACCCTGCTTGCGGGCTGCTCCAGTTCATCCGCTGCGAAGAGACCGCTGGCGACGCTTACCCCATTGCCCACCTCGACAACGGCAGTGGCAACGGCGACGCCGCCAGCTTTCCCGGCCTTCGCTGATTGGCGTGTGGCGTATATCGGAGCGAATGGCAGCCTGGATGTCACCTCGTTGGACGGAAAAAATACGCAGCGAGGCGCTACGGTGGCGCTCTATGACCTGCAAGGATTGGGAACATGGGCGGCGGGAACCTCGCCTGATGGGCGACATCTGGCAATCAGCAGTACATCCGCAGTGATGACGCTCGATCTGCAAGCCAATCATGCGGTAGCCATGCAAACATTTCGCGACAACTTCGATACATCGCTCGACTACATGTACTGGTCGCCTGATGGCAAACACATCGCCATCGCTGATACCCTTGGCGACATCTTCATCTTGACCGTGGCGACTGGCGCAATAACCAAACTTTCGGCGCCGATGACGACCGCGACGAGCACGACCAGGTCGCAGCCGGAGGTTAGCCGGGTCTACGGCTGGCTGGATGATACACGGCTTGCGGTCGAATATACCCCCAACGAATGGCCCAATACGCCGACAGCCCAAATGTGCGCGCCGTGTCCGACGAGCGGGCAAATCGCCGCCAATCTCGATAGCCTGAGCACCACGACTGGCGCGCTGCGACCCGTCTTTACCGTGCGCGACAGCACGATGATTTCCGGAGGCTACAGCCTGGCGCCCGACGGCAGCGAAGCGCTCTTTTACAATTCCTTCATAACCGGTGAGGGAGAACCAACGAACGGTGACCAATATCAGCCGCTGGCTGAGCGCATCAACCTCGCGACAGGCCAGATGACGTCATTGCCCAACGTCGCCAACAGTATTCCCAAGGAAGGCTCTGCCTATGACGATATTGAGCGGGTTCTCTGGATTCCGGGAACGCACAAGGCGCTCATCGTGTTCAGTAATACTAACCGTCCAGTTCTTGTAGACATGGATACTGATAGCGTGACGCCAGTTCGATTCTCAGGTTTTCCGGTCGCCTGGTCTCCTGATGGTAAAACGCTGATCCTCAGCAGCGATACCCAGCCCAGCGGCGGTCAAGGCGCCATCCCCTTCCCGACCGACTCAGGCCCCTATACGCTGACAGCCGTCACTTTCACCGCCACCTGGCAGGTTGCCTCCCGTGTGACACTCACCACCCACGCCAGCCTCCTTCCTTTGCTTGGCTTCGTGCGCACTGCCTGATATTGTTTCTTGCGCGTCTCGCCCGCCGCCGCCTGGCTCCCGGAGATTGTGATACGCTATGAGATGTAGGCGCGCTGGCGTCCCCATGCGCGGCGTTGGCGCGCTCCGCGAGACGTGCGCCGCATGTGCGCAGCCGTTCACATCACGCGACATCAGGAGGCTCATTGTGGCGACCACTGTTGGCGACGCGACCATCATCGAAGATATTTACGCGCGGGAAGTGCTCGACTCGCGTGGCAACCCTACCGTCGAAGTGACCGTGACGCTACTGGGCGGCGGGCGTGGCGTGGCCATCGTGCCGTCGGGCGCCTCTACGGGAGCGCATGAGGCGGTCGAACTGCGCGACAACGACCCCAAGCGCTACGGCGGCAAGGGCGTGTTGACGGCGGTGGCCAACGTCAATGAGGCGCTGCAAGATGCGCTCACTGGCCTGGACGCGCTCGACCAGATCGCCCTCGACGCACAGATGATCGCCCTGGACGGCACGGAGAACAAGTCCCGCCTGGGCGCGAACGCCATGCTCGGCGCCTCGCTCGCGGTCGCGCGGGCAGCCTCCGACGCGCTCGATCTGCCGCTCTACCGCTACATCGGCGGGGTCTCGGCGCGCACGCTGCCCGTTCCGATGATGAACGTCCTCAATGGCGGCAAGCACGCTGAGAACTCCACCGACATGCAGGAGTTCCTGATCATGCCGCTGGGCGCGCCCAGCTTCGCTGAGGCCACGCGCTGGTGCGCCGAGGTCTACCACGCGCTGAAGAAGGTGCTGCACGACAAGAAGTTGAACACCAACGTCGGCGACGAAGGCGGCTTTGCGCCCTCCCTCGGCTCGAACCGCGAGGCGCTGGACGTGCTGGTGGCGGCCATCGAAAAGGCGGGCTACAAGCCAGGCGAGCAGATCGCCCTGGCGATGGATCCCGCCGCCAGTGAATTCTACAAAGATGGCAAGTACCATCTGGAGCGCGAAGGCCGCACGCTGACCGCCAGCGAACTGATCTCGCTCTACGAGGAGTGGATCGGCGCCTACCCCATTGTCTCCCTCGAAGATGGCCTCGCGGAGGACGACTGGAGCGGCTGGGCCGAGATGACGAAGCGCCTCGGCGGGCGTGTGCAGATCGTCGGCGATGACCTCTTCGTGACGAACACGAAACGGCTGGAGCGCGGCATCCGCGAGCGGGTGGCCAACTCGATCCTGATCAAGCTGAATCAGATTGGCACCCTCACCGAGACACTGGCCGCTGTAGACATGGCGAAACAGGCGGCCTACACCGCCGTCATCTCGCACCGCTCCGGCGAGACGGAGGACACGACCATCGCCGATTTCGCTGTCGCCACCAACGCCGGGCAGATCAAGACAGGCGCCCCAGCGCGCTCGGAGCGCGTCGCCAAGTACAACCGGCTCATGGCCATCGAAGAGGAGCTGGGCGAGTCGGCGCGCTACGCGGGCTTTGCGGCGTTCTATAACGTCCCATCGCTGGCTCGTCGCGCATAAGCCCGGCGGCATGACTGGTCGGCTATCCGCGCCCATACACTGAGGTGTGGGCGCGTCTCCTTGAGAGGAAGACAGGCTCCCACATGAGCGATACGAATGCTATGAGCAGCGATTCCAGCGCGCTGAACGAGCCACAGACGCTCCCAATGGCGGCGCCAGCCCCTCACGCCAGCGCGCCAGCGACGGCGGCGGCCCAGCGCGGCTCCGTCCGCAGCATCCACTACACCCTGAGCTACCTCGCGCAAAACACCGAGCGTGGCCCGCGCGGCGCCATCGTGCTGCTGCACGACCTGCCCGGCGGCGCTTTCGTCTGGGAGCGCGTTCTGCCCGCGCTCGCCGGGACAGGCCGCGCCGTCTACGCCTTCGATCTGCTCGGCTTCGGCGACTCGGACCAACCCTGGCCTGCCGATACGAGCATCTGGGGCCACGCCGATGTCCTGAGCTATGCCTTCCGCGCGCTGGGGCTGACGGAGATCACGCTGGTCGGCTTCGGGCTGGGCGGTGGTGTCGCGCAGACGCTGGCGACACGCCTCTATCGTGACGACGTGGCGCGGCTGGCGCTCATCAACACCTACGCCTACGAATACGCCTTCGCACCCAACTGGCCCTTCCCGGAGATGGCCAAGCATCAGGACCCCGAGCTGGCGCACCACATGTCGGCGGCGGAGGAGCAAGCCGAGCTACGCCAGACCATCCCGACGGGCGCGGCCAATGGCCTGAGCGATGAGCGCCTGGTGGCGTATCTCGACGCCTGGAAGAGCGACGTGGGCAAGAACGTCATCATGCAGCAGGTGCGCAACATGTCGCCGCTCTACATGAACTCCGTCGCGTCTGACGTGACCGCGCTCGACCGTCCGCTGCTGGTGGTCTGGGGCGAGAAGGATAGCGTGACGCCACTCACGCTGGGCCAGCGTATCGCCAGCGAGGCGCGGCAGGCGCGGCTGGAGGTCGTAGCAGGCGCGGGGCATCTCATCCTCGATGACGCGCCCGACCGCGTGGCGGCGCTGCTGGCGTCCTTCGCCTCCTGAGCCGCCGCCCTTCCACCGCGATTGGCCTACGACGCGCGCCGCTGCTCCCCACGGGAGCGAGTGAGCGCGCGTTGTCGCGCCACATAGGCGTCAACCGCGCGCATGTAGGCATCGTAGAGGCGTTCGAGCGCCGCGCTGGAGGCTGGAGTCGCGCGCTCCTGGGCCAGCGCGAGCGTGCGCCAGCGGTCATCCACCTGCTTGCGCAGGCGTGCGAGCTGCGCCTGCTCGGCGGCGGCGCTCATGCGCGCGGGGGTAGTGGCTGGCGTCTCGGCTGTCTCCCACATCGTGAGTTGCCACATAGCGCATCCCTCCTGGCTCTACAGTCTCCCTGTCTCGCCCGCTCATTCCTTTTACGAATGACCGAACCGGAAGTTGGCGGAGGTTGCGCGACATAAAAAGACTCGGGCGTCTGGTATTTCCTTCTACCAGATGCCCGAGCAACCTTCGAGTTGAGGTATCCCGATGTCGCGCCGCTTCCCTATGACGCCATGCCTGTAGCAGGTGTCTTCGTTGATCTACGAGCGAGAGAACCCGTCCACGGGGTACCCAGGTACGGCAGCAGATAGCGGTCAACGCCATAGTAGCCCGCGACGCGCCACGCCAGCACCAGCAGGATCGCCAGGGTGCCCAGAATCGGGTTCGTGCTCACTGTGCCAGCCAGCAGATAGTTCATGTTCATCACCAGGCCGAAGAACGCGGCGACACCTGTCAGCGCGCCGACGATCAGGCCCACCCCGACCAGAATCTCACCGAACGTGATGGCATACGCCCAGAACGCCGCGTTCGGCTCGACGAGATTCTGGAGGAACCAGGCATACCAGCCCTGCACAGAGGCATGCGCGCCGGTTGATTTCGTCAGGGCGCCGGCGACGAATCCCTTGATTGCCGCGCCATCATGCGCCGAGAAAACCCATGGAGTCTCACTCGTTCTGGGGTAGATGGTAGTGCCTGTCATCTTGCCCCAGCCAGCGTCGAGCCACTGAAACCCAGCATAAAGACGAACGATAAGCCAGAACCACGCCATGCGTGTGTCCGCGAACAGGAACCGCGCAATGGGCGGCTCGGGAATCTGTGTCACGGATTTCGGTTGCACTTGCCGCAACATGCTCATACTCACACCTCCTGATGCGGTTTCCAGGGCGCCTCTCCACAGGCGCTTCCTGGATCGCTCCATGTCACCATCTGACATAACCAAGGGTAAGTCGCAAGGCTCACACCAATATCTCACGTGAAAATACCTGCGTCACAGGATGCTCTCACCTGGGCAATCCACACGCCGCCTGCCAAAAGCGCGGCGCGATGGGATACAATGCGGATGCTTGCGCGCCGACATCTGCCCGCTCACAGGGGGCGGCGATCACGGCGCGCAGCCTGGCGTATTCAGCATGTAGAAGGATTGAACGATGGCCCGCATCTCCACTGCGCCGATCAAGGGCGCGCGCGACTTCCTGCCGCGCGACCTGGCGCCACGCAACCGTGTCTTCCAGATTCTGCGCGACGCCTTCGAGCGCTATGGCTACGAGCCGCTGGAGACGCCCGCCATCGAGCATTCGAGCGTGCTGGAGGGCAAATATGGCGAAGAGGGCGAGCGCCTGCTCTTTCGCATCCTGAAGAATGGGCGCGACCTGGAATCCGCCGCCCGCGACCTGCTGGAGCGCGGCCCCGACGCCGACACTGCGGCGGGCGCCGTCGCGCGCGGCTTCTCGGAGATGGCGCTGCGCTATGACCTGACAGTGCCGATGGCGCGTGTCATCGCGGCGCGCCAGAACGACATCCTCATGCCATTCCGCCGCTATCAGATACAGCCGGTCTGGCGTGGCGACCGCCCGCAGCGCGGACGCTATCGCGAGTTCTTCCAGTGTGACGTGGACTGCGTGGGCAGCCGCTCGATGACAGCGGACGCTGAGATGGTGGCCATTCACCACGAGGTCTTCGCGCGCCTGGGCTTCCGCGACTTCGTGACGCAGGTGAGCCACCGGGGGCTGCTCGACGCGCTGATGGAGGCGAACGGCATCCCCGCCGAGCAGCGTGTCGCCGCGCGTGTCCAGATTGACAAGTTCGACAAGATCGGCGCGGAGGGCGTGCGCGAGGAGCTGCGCCGCGTGGGCGTGGCCGATGGCCCGGCGGAGGCGCTGCTGGCGGCGGTCAGCATCGAAGGCGCCCCGCTGGAGATGCTGGAGGCGCTGCGTCCGCTGCTGAGCAAGACGGAGCAGGGCGAGACGAGCATCCGCGAGCTAAGCGAGGTCTTCGGCCATATCGCGGCGATGGGCGTGCCAGCGGAGCGCTACGAGCTGCGCCTCTCGATGGTGCGCGGCTCCGACTACTACACCGGAACGATCTACGAGACAGTGCTGCCTGGCTCTGGCCTCGGCACACTCGGCGGCGGCGGGCGCTACGATAAGCTGGTGGGGATGTTCCTGGGGCGCGATGTCCCGGCGGTGGGCATCTCCTTCGGCGTCGAGCGCATCTTCGTGGCGATGGAGGACGCCGGGCTGCTGGCGGGCGGCGCCACCACGACGACGCAGGCGCTGGTGACGCTCTTCAACGCCGAGACCGCGCCCGCGTCATTCGCGCTGGCGCAGGCCTTGCGCGCGGCTGGCATCCGCACGGAGGTCTACCCCGAGCCGAAGGGGTTGGGGCCACAGCTCGCCTTCGCCAGCAAGAAGGGCATCCCGCTGGCCTTCATCGCCGGGCCAGATGAGGTGGCGCGAGGCGAGGTGACACTGCGCGACCTCCGCAGCCGCGAGGAGCTGGCGATTCCCGTAGCCGACGCCCCCGCGCAGGCGCTCGCCCGCCTCGCCGAGGACTGACTCCCCTCTCCCGCCGCGCGGGGGGGGCTGGGGGTGGGGGCGCATCCTACTTCTTGCCCAGCCAGACACGCTCATAGACTCCCCAGTCCGCGTCGCTGGTGACGGCGAGGCGGTAGATGGCCACGCCAGCGAACGGCGACGGGTCGCGAACACTGTTCAGGCCCGCCGTCACACCCGCCAGCGCGCTCGTCATGTTCTCGGCGGAGCTGTGAAACCACGCGCTGTCACCGCTATACGTCGGCACGCCCATCAGCAGTTGCGGCGGCTTCTGGGCGGAGTTGACCGCCGCGATAATGTGCTTTGTCTCCTGCTGCACGAAGAGCGAGTAGGCGCCGGGCGTCGGCATGCCCGTGTCATAGGTCATTACGACGAGCTGATCAACATGCGCCGCGACCGCCGCGAGGTAGTAGGTGGTCCACCACTGCCCCGCGCGGCCTGAGCGATAGAGCAGGTCGGCAATGTGCGCGTTGGGCGCCCACTTCTGCGCCGAGACGGAGAGAATCGCGCCCTTCGGCAGCAGCGTATGCGTCTCGATCAGCAGGTCGAGGTAATGGGCGTTGTTATTGCTGATCGGCTCGATGTCGTAATGCACGCCATCAAAGCCGTCGGCGGTGACGAACTGCGCGGCGGTCGCGGCGATGGTGAGGCGGGTCGAGGACTGCGCCAGATTCACCACCTGATCGGCGGGCGCGCCGCTGGCGGCTTCGAGCTGGCCGATCCATGCCAGCAGTTTGACGCCGGGCAGCCGCCGATGCAGCTCCATTGTCAGATTCGCCGCCCAGGTCGCACGATCCTTCGGGATGGTTCCATCGCTGGCGAGCGGGCCAACATGCGCGAAGACATACGTGATCTGCTCACGCTTGAGTTGCGCGGCGAGCGCGTCATAGTCCTGCTGGGTGTGGAAGTCACCCGCCCAGGTATGCTCCAGCCAGACGGCGTTTTCGCCGCGATTGAAGTGCGATGGAGGGTAATTCGTCAGGGTGGCGGAGAGCCGCTGATAGAGATAGACGCCGCTCGCGCTCAGAATGACCGCCAGCGCCAACATGAGGGCGAGCGCTACCCGTAGCGCTCGCCAAAGGCGCGGGCGCCGCGACCGTAGCGGCGCGTGGCGTGGGGGCAGCGGGCGCGTGGCGTCGCTTGCCATCTCGGCTGTGCGCTCCATCACGCCATCTCCTCCGACTTCGCTGGCCGCATACTAGCGGTTCGCGCGCTGCCGTTCGTCGAGCGCCTCATTCGCGAGCTTATCAGCCAGCGCGTTCATTCCGCGCCGCACATGCGTAAAGGAGACGCCGGGCAGCGTGGCGGCCAGCGCGCGCGCCTCGCGCCAGAGGCCTTGCAGCCCTTCGTCGCGCACCTTGTACTCGCCGCGCATCTGCTTGACCACCAGTTCACTATCCATATAGACGTTGACCTGTGATGGATGATACGCCGCGACGGCGGTGAGGCCCAGCAGCAGCGCGCGATATTCCGCCTGATTATTTGTCATGACGCCCAGATAGCGCTTCTCTTTGGCCACCACCTGGCCTTCCGCCGTCTGGATCACCACGCCAGCCGCCGCGTGCCCTGGATTCCCCCGCGAGGCGCCATCCGTCCGCACGACCAGCGCCGAACCATCCACCTGTGACGTCATTCCTGCTCCTCAGAACTCTTCTAACATACACGAACCCTCGCCGCGATCCTGGACGCCACACCATTGTACCGCGCATACCTCGTAGTGGCGTGTGTCCTACGTCGCATCATTGGCCATAACGCCACTGCTCGCCTGGCATGGCGCCAGGTCATAGCGCCAGCGCATTGTACCGCGCCGCCAGACGTCGCCGCCCAAAACGCGCTGAAACCCCAAGTGATGGGCAATCTTGCGGCGTTTGACACCGTCTGAAACGGGATGATACAGTATGAGTGTCTTGGTAAACTGATGCCAGGGCAAACATCCCGTATAGGCCTGGGAATATGGCCCAGGCGTATCTACCAGGCGACCATAAATCGCCCACCTACGAGATGAAGCGCATCTTAGGGTTCCGCATCACCCAAACCAGTTCGCTGGCGCGGCGCTGATGGTCTGGACCGAGCGATGCGGGCGTGGAATAGCCCGGCGCCGCGTATGCGGACGGGATAGCGCGCTACACCACGGGGACAAAAGCCCGGATGGATAGGTTCACTCGGCCACGAGAGCAACGCTGGCCGTTTTTTATTGGCTTGAATCCTAGCTGGCGGCGCGCTCGCGGGCCTGTTATCGCCTGGTATGGTCATCCTCATGCTGGAGGACCTGACACATGGCGTCACTCAGCGGCTTCACGCCGAATGAGACGCGCGGATTCGCTCCACGCGGCTCACGGGTGGCCGCACTCTCTCTGACGCTACCCTCCTATCCCCAGCGGCTCCCACGCTTCTTCACCTTGCCGACTGGCGCTTTCCACTCGTTTCGCCTCACTCCGCGCATCCACATGGCCTCTGGCCATCGCTTGCGGGGGAGCGCTTGCCACGCCGCGAGCGTGGGGCGTGGGCGGCGCGCCACTGGCGGAGCGGGCGCGGCGAGATACGCGAAAGGGAACGCATGAGGAACACGGAAACATCGTTTTCGCAGTCATTCTCAGGTAATGGGTCAACACCCACGGTGAGCGACTCACCCAAAGGAGAGCCTGTCTCATGTCCACTCCTACCACAGACGTCCAGACCTCGGTGAAATCAGACACAGGGTTTGAGGCGACTGGCATCGAACGTGTTGAGGAGCATAATCGCGCCCACACGCAATTGCTCGATACCATGTGGCTCTGGTGGTCCGCTAACGCTGTCGTCGCGACCGTCGCGCTCGGCTCGCTCAGCGCCTTCTTCGGCCTGGGCTTCTGGGGCACGTTCGGCGTCATCGTCGTCTTCAACATCCTTGGCGCGCTGCCTGTCGCGTTCCTGAGTACGCTCGGCCCCAAGACGGGTCTCGCGCAGATGCCCATCACGCGCTTCGCCTTCGGCTTGCAGGGCGCAAAGCTCCCGGCCCTCTTCAACGCTGTCGCTTGCATCGGCTGGAGCGCCGTCAACGCCATCATCGGCGCCAACCTGCTGGTCGCGTGGAGCGCTGGCAAGATTCCCGCGTGGGGGGGCCTGCTGATCCTCGCCGCGCTGACGACGGTCGTGAGCGTCTTCGGCTACTTCATCGTGCACCGCTACGAGCGGTACGCCTGGATTCCGATGTTCCTGCTCTTCGGCTACGTCTTCTTCGTGGCCGCGCCGCACTTCAACGTTGGCATTCCGATGGCGGTGACGGGCCTGGCGCTGTTCTCCAGCGTCATGACCTTCGGTGGCGCGATCTTCGGGTTTGCCATCGGCTGGACCTCGTACGCGGCTGACTACACCCGCCGTCAGCCCGCCAGCACCTCCGCCAGCACGGTCTTCACGTATGCCATGCTCGGCGTCACGATTCCGTGCATCGTGCTGGAGACGCTGGGCGCGTTGCTCGCGACCACCTTCAAGAGTCTGCCCGACGCCGGGACGCTCATCGCGGGCAATCTCGGTGGCGGCATCATCGCCAGCATCGTTCTGTTGCTGCTGGCGTTCAGCACCATCGCGAACAACGTGCCGAACGACTACAGCTTCGCGCTTTCCCTGCAGGTGCTGGGCATCCACATCCCCCGCTGGATTCTCACGGTAGTCGGCGCGGTCGTCTACATCGTGCTCGCGCTGGCGCTCCAGGCGAACTTCAACCTGAACCTCGAAGGGTTCCTGCTGCTGATCGCCTACTGGCTGGGTGGCTACTCGATCATCCTCTTCCTGGAAGATCGCTTCCGCAAGGGGAACTATCCCGTCCAGGACTACGAGAACGCTTCCAGGCTGCCCGCTGGCTGGGCCGCTGTCGTGGCGATGATCGTGGGTCTCGCGGTCGCGGCGCTGGGCATCAACCAGGCCGCGACCATCGGCTACGAGGGCATCCTCTCGAAGTCGCTGGCCGACGCGGACATCGGCTTCCCGCTGGCGGTCATCGTCACCGGCGTCCTGTACTTCATCCTCCGCAAGATGGAGATGGCGCGCGCACGCGGACGCTAGCAGCGTAGCGGCGCATGGCCCGCTGCGGGTCACACGCCGCTAGACGGAGAGGCCATCGCACCTGGGGTGGGGTGGCCTCTTCCCATGCGACGCCACGCATCGCCGCGTGACGCGCACAGAGAAAGGCAACGGAACCAATGGCAATGGACGAGTTCATGCGCGTCGCCTATGAGGAGGCGCTCCAGGGGCTGCGCGAGGGCGGCATTCCCATCGGCTCAGCGCTCGTCATTGACGGCAAGGTCGTCGGGCGCGGCCACAACCGCCGCGTGCAAAAGGGCAGCGCCATCCTCCACGCCGAGATGGATTGCCTGGAGAACGCTGGCCGCCTGACCGCCGCCGACTACGCCCGCGCGACGCTCTACTCCACACTCTCGCCCTGCGACATGTGCAGCGGCGCCTCACTGCTCTATCAGATCCCCAAGATCGTCGTCGGCGAGCATCAGACCTTCCAGGGGCCAGAGGACTATGTGCGCTCGCGTGGGGTCGAACTGGTCATCCTCGACGATCCCGACTGCATCACGCTGATGCGCGAGTTCATCGCCAATAACCCGACCCTCTGGAACGAAGATATCGGCGTCTGAGCGACTGATACTGACAGCGAAAGCGAGCGAGGCATGGCATCCCTGGGTGATAAGATCGCGCGGCTGGTCTACGGCTCGTATTCGCGCGTCGCCGCGACCACGCACGGCCTGGACGCCGAGACACGCGACATCACCATCGCCCAGCGGCTCTACGATGACGTGGGCATCCGGTTCAACGCCTGGCCACGGGTCGCCGTTACGGGCAGCAAGGGAAAAGGCTCGACCTCCGTGCTGCTCGCGGCGGCGCTCGCGCAGAGCGGGCAGCGTGTCGGCCTCGTCACCAGCCCGCACCTGCGCCGCTTCAACGAGCGCATCCGCGTCAACGGCGCGTGTGTCTCAGACGCCGAGCTAGAGACCGCGCTCGACGCCCTGGCGCCTGCCATCGAGCGCGTCACATCCTCGCTGAGCGGGCAGGCGTATCTGGGGCCAGGCGGCGTCATCCTCGCGCTGGCGGCGGAGATTTTCGCGCGGCGGGGCATAGATGTGCTGGTGGTCGAGGCGGGCCGAGGCGGCGAGTTCGATGAGGCGCGTCTGATCGCGCCGGATGTCTCCGTCCTCACGCCGATCATGCTCGAACATCCCGACAAGCTCGGCCCCACCGTGCGGGACATCGCCCGTACCAAGACGCGCATCGCCGCTCCCGGTTCCACCATCGTCGTCGCGCCGCAGCCGGAGCTGGTGTGGGAGACGATCAGCGCCACCGCCGCCGAGCTTGGCGCGCAGACCATCGCGGTGGATGCTGTCACGCGCATCGCCAACGTCACGCAAACGGCGACGGGCATGGTCGCGGACCTGAGCGGCCCGTTCGGTGAGCTACCACAACTCCACATCAGCCTCGCGGGGCAGCATCAGATCGCGAACGCCGCCACCGCGCTCACGGCAGCGCAGACCCTCGCCCAGCGCCGCCAGACCGCCCTCACACGCCAGGGCGCGTACGATGGACTGGCGCGGGTACGCTGGCCGGGGCGCTGCCAGGTGATCGCCCGGCAGCCGTGGATTCTGCTGGACGGCGCCATCAACGCGGAGTCGGCGCGCTACGCCTGCGAGATTGCGCAGAGCCTCGGCGCGCAGACCATCTGGGCGGTCATCGGCGTACCCAAGCCCAAGGACCTCGACGGCGTGTGCCGCGAGGTCGCGCGCTTGACGGATAAGCTGGTCACGACCGAGGTGGAAACGCTCAATCTGACCTGGTATGAGGATGCGCTGGCGACCGCCGCGCGCTATTCCGCCCAGGCGCTGAATATCGCGCCTGCCAGCGGCGCGTTCGACTACGTGACCGCCCAAGCGCGGCCCGGCGATGGCATCCTGCTGCTCGGCACGCAATCCTTCGTCGGCGCCGCGCTGGAACGCTGGGACATTGACACCTGCCACCTCTGGTAGGCGTGGGCTATCCCTGGCTGGCGGCCCACTGCTCGGAGTCGAGCATGATCGTCACCGGGCCGTCGTTGGTCAGCTCGACCTGCATATCGGCGCCGAAGCGGCCACCCTGCGTCGCGATGCCATGCGCGCGTAGCTCCTCCATGAAGCGCGTGACGAGCGGCTCGGCCAGCGCGGGCGCCGCCGCCCCCGTGAAGCCGGGACGCCGCCCCCGCCGCGTATCGGCGTAGAGGGTGAACTGCGAGATGACCAGCGCGCCGCCACCGATCTCGATCAGCGAACGGTTCATCTTGCCATCGGCGTCGGCGAAGACCCGCAGCCCCGCGACCTTATCGGCCAGCAGACGCGCCTCGGCCTCGCCATCGTCTGGGCCGACGCCCAGCAGGATGACGAAGCCTGGCGTGGGCGCAAGCTCGCCGACCACCGTGCCATCCACCAGCACGCGCCCATGGCTGGCGCGCTGTAAGAGCGCTCGCATA
Organism: uncultured Chloroflexia bacterium; assembly: GCA_963840335.1. Classification (GTDB taxonomy): domain Bacteria; phylum Chloroflexota; class Ktedonobacteria; order Ktedonobacterales; family JADMIN01; genus JAKAIY01. The sequence continues at coordinate 167,039 of CAWIYP010000013.1, read as the reverse complement.
GGTAGCGGTTAGCTCGCCTTCGTCGTGGGCGCCTTCGGGGCAGGCGTCGCGGGGGCTTTCGGCGCGGCGCTGGCGTCAGCGGAGGCGCTGGCCGCCGGTGTGGCGCGCCGGACTCGCCACTCGCCTTGGGCGCCGCGCTAGTCTCACTGGCGGCGGGCGCCGTCGTGGCGTCGGCTGGGGGAATGGCCGCGGCGGACTTGCTGTCGGTGCTATAGAATCCCGAACCCTTGAACATGATTCCGGCGGCATGAATGACGCGCTGCGCGGGGCCAGAGCAGGTCGGGCAAACACTGATGGGGTCGTCCGTAAACTTCTGCCAGGCCTCGAAGCGCGCGCCACAAGCCTTGCAGCGATAGTCATACATTGGCATGTGCGCGCTTCCTCCTCAAATGCTCCTGGATCATCGGCGCATCTGTGACCCAGAGTGACGGACGTCCGCGCGCCTTGCGCGCCTAGACGCCGCCTGATACTATGTTTAGTATAGCATGTGGCGTCAGGCTCGGCACGGATTCTGACGAATTTCTAACGCGCTCAGCGCTGGCTGGTTGGCCCTCCACGCGACGGCTTCACCTAGGTGTGATGCGCCACACATCTCGCGGGAACAGCGTGGTAGTGTGGCGGCGCTCACAGCAAACACCACGATCTAAGGATATTCTAGCTCTTGCGCGTCAGACCAGCGGTCGGCGACATGAGCAATGGCAAGGGGGCGGCGCTCGTGGATGGAATGAGACCGGCGCGCATCAACCGCCGCTGGCTGGGGCGCGGCGCCGTCACCGTAGGGGTGGCGGCGCTCCTTTTGTGGGCGCTGATTCCCGCCGCGCGGGGTGTCGCCCTCATCGCGAATGGCTCTGGTCGAGGAACGCCAGACACGCGAGCCGCTGGTATCCCCGTCATCACGGTGCATTTCACGGCGAGCGATGGTGTGAAGCTGGCTGGCTGGCTGGCCATCGCCTCGACCTACGCGCCGACGGTGATCCTCGTCCACGGCTTCAAGTCGAACCGCCTCGCCATGCTCCCCTGGGCGCGCTACCTCTACGCCGCTGGCTACAATACCCTGCTCTACGATAGTCGTGGCTGCGGCGCCAGCTCCGGCTGGACTATCGGCGTGGGCGCGACGGAGCCAGCGGATGTCATCGGCGCCGTGCGGTACCTTGAGGGGCTGACAAATCTCCACAACAAGCACTTCGCGGCGCTGGGTGTCTCGCTAGGCGCTGGCGATGTCATCCTGGCGGCGGCGCGGGAGCCTGCGCTGCGCGCGGTGATCGCCGATAGCCCCTGGGCCGATGAGCGGCCTCAGCTCGACCGCATGTCGAGCATGAAGGTCGGCGCGCTCGATCTGCCGCTGCTGCCCTATGAGCCAGCCCTGGTGAATACACTGATCGGCGGGTCACTCGCGGATGCAAAGCCAGCCGCCGCCGTGGGCAAGATCGCTCCCCGCGCGCTAATGATCATCACCTCAGCCGACGACGCCAACACCACGACCGCCCCCGCCGACCAGCAGCGCATCAACGACGCCGCTGGCCAGCCGAGTGTCCAGTGGATCGCGCCCAGCGGTGGCCATGCGGGCGCGCTCGCCGCCCACCCCGCCGAATACCAGACGCGCACGCTGGCGTTCCTCGCGCAATATCTGGGGCAGCCCTGAGCAAACGGGAGCCTGCGCGCTACTCTGGTAGCTCCACCATGAGCGCGCCATCCTGCACCCAGACGCGGTAGCTGCCCGCGTTGCCGGTCGCTGGCAGGGTCAGCGCGTCGCCGCTGCGCACGTCGAAGGTGGCGCCATGCAGCGCGCACTCGACGGTATATTCCTCCACCATGTCACCCTCCGAGAGCGGATACTCCTCGTGGGTGCAGATGTCGCCTATCGCGTAGAACTCGCCGTGGATATTGAAGATGGCGATGGGGATATCGCCAACGACCACACTCAACGCCTGCCCCGGCTGCGGCGCTTCCGCCTCGGAGCAGACCTCGACAACACTCGCCATAACTCGCGCGCCTCTTTCACAAGAGACGATAGCGCCGCCGTTCCCTCCGCTTCGTGGCGAGAGCGGCGGCGCGCTGCCGTTCCTAGTACGCTTCGACCGCGCTCACCCGCTCGCGAATCTCCTCGCGCAGTGAATCACGCAGCGAGGCGATGGGCGCTTCGTTGATGATGGGATCTACGAAGCCTTCGACAATCAGGTGGGTGGCGTCAATGCGCGAGAGGCCACGGCACATCAGGTAAAAGAGCTGCTCTTCATCCACCTTGCCAACGGTCGCGCCGTGGCTGCAGCCGATGATGTCGTTCGCGCCAATCTCCAGATTCGGGATCGAGTCGGCGCGCGCGTGGCGGCTCAGCAGCAGGTTGCGGTTCTGCTGGTAGGCTGCCGTTCCCTTGCCCGAGGGGTGTACGCGGATCATGCCGGAGAAGACCGACCGCGCCTCATCGGCCAGCACACCCTTGTAGAGCAGATCGCTCACACAGTTGGCGCCCACATGGTCTTGCAGAGTATAGCGGTCGAGGTGCTGCTTGCCATCTTCGATGTAGAGGCCAAAGAGCTTGGCATGGCCGCCGTCGCCCTTCAGCGTTGACTCGACACGCCCCTTCGAGAGCAGGCTGCCCAGCTCGATGGTCTGCAACATCACCTCGGCGTCGCGCTCCAGCAAGGCGCGCTCGGCGTGGAAGTCGAAGACCTTGCGCCCCCAGCGCTGCGTGCCGATGTAGCGCAGCTTCGAGCCTGGCCCCGCGATGATCTCCAGCGCGCGGCTGCTGAAGCCCTGCGCCTCACCCTCTGGCGAGATGAAGTCTTCGGCGAAGACTGCTTCGCTGCCCTCCGCCATGACGATCAGGGTATGCGAGATGCTCGACTTGCCCTGGAGATCGGCGCGGATGATGGCGCGCAGCGGATGCTCCAGCGCGACGCCACGCGGCACATAGACGAAGACGCCGTTATCCCAGAAGGCGCCATGCAGCGCGGAAAACTTGCTGTCATGCGCCGTGACGACCTGCGTCATGAAATGTTCGCGGATCAGGTCGCCATGCTCGCGCACCGCCGTAGCCATGTCGCAGAAGATGACGCCGCGCGCGCGGGCCGCTTCGTCGAACTGATATTCGACGGGCTGTCCGTTCAGCAAGCCGAGGAAGCCCGCGAAGGTCTCGTGGCGCTCGGCGGGCGGCACGAGCGTGCCATCAGCCGCGACCGCCGTGGAAGTTGACTCGAAGTCGTCGAGCTTGAGGCGGCGCAGGTCAGTGCGGCGCCATTCCTCATCTTGCCGGGTCGGCATCGGCGTCGCCTGGTAGATTGCCCAGGCGTCACGGCGGCGCTGGCGCATCCACTCCGGCTCATCACGACGCGCGATCAGCTCATCGAGGGCTTCCTGGTTGAAGCCCCGTCGCGCGACAGGCGCTGTCATAGACTCATGGCCTCGTTTCTTTTATCGTACCGTTCTCGGTCGTTACCATCTCACAGGCGTCTCGCCCGGCGCACACGAAACGGAGCAGCATGCGCTGCTCCGCTCCGCGAATTCGGGTCTCGCGCCGCGCCCATCGGTCAGGAGATCGCGGAGCCAGCCCGCGTGGCGATCAACCGACGGAGCCGGACATCTCAAGCTGAATCAGTCGGTTCAGCTCCACCGCGTACTCCAGCGGCAGCTCCTTGGCGACCGGCTCGATGAAGCCGCTCACGATCATGGTGTAGGCTTCGCTCTCGGTCAGCCCACGACTCATGAGGTAGAAGAGCTGCTCCTCGCCCACCTTGGAGACGGTCGCCTCGTGGCCGACCTCGACATCCTCCTCCTCGATCTCGATGTAGGGGTAGGTGTCGGTGCGGCTCGCCTCATCCAGCAGCAGCGCGTCACAGCGCACGTTCGACTTGACGCGCGTGGCGCCCTTCTGCACCTTGAGCAGGCCGCGATAGCTCGACCGGCCCGTCCCCTTTGAGATGGACTTGGAGACGATCTGCGAGGAGGTATCCGGCGCGACATGCACGACCTTGCCGCCAGCGTCGAGATGCTGGCCATCGCTGGCCATCGCCACCGAGAGCACCTCGCCACGCGAATGTGGCCCCATCAGCCAGACGGCGGGATACTTCATCGTAATCTTGGAGCCTAAATTCCCGTCGACCCATTCCATCGTCGCGCCTTCGTAGGCAAGGGCGCGCTTCGTAACGAGGTTGTAGACGTTCTTCGACCAGTTCTGGATGGTGGTGTAGCGCACCCGCGCATCCTTATGGACGATGATCTCTACGACGGCGCTGTGCAAGCTGTCCGAGCTATACGTAGGAGCCGTGCAGCCCTCCACGTAGTGCACGTAGCTACCTTCGTCGGCGATGATCAGCGTGCGCTCGAACTGGCCCATGTTCTTCGCGTTGATGCGGAAGTAGGCCTGGAGCGGAATCTTGATCTCGACGCCCTTTGGCACGTAGATGAAGCTGCCACCACTCCAAACGGCGCTATTGAGCGCGGCGAACTTGTTATCGTTCGGTGGGATCACCGTCGCAAAGTACTTCCTGAACAGCTCCTCGTGCTCGCGCAGCGCCGTGCCTGGGTCAACGAAGATGACGCCCAACTTCTCCAGGTCTTCACGCACCTTGTGGTAGATGACCTCAGATTCGTACTGAGCGCCCACGCCCGCGAGGTACTTGCGCTCCGCTTCGGGGATGCCCAGCTGCTCGAAGGTGTCTTTGATCTCGGTGGGTAGATCGTCCCACGACTGGCCAGCTTGCTGCGTCGGTTTGATGTAGTAGTAGATCTCGTCGAAGTTAATCGAACTCAGATCGGCTCCCCAGGTTGGCATGGACCGCTTGTAGAACATATCCAGCGACTTGTGGCGGAAGTCGCGCATCCACTGCGGTTCGCCCTTCATCTGCGAGATTTCTTCGACGATCTCGTGCGATAGGCCTCTGCGCGCCTTGAAGACGTAGTTCTCGGCCTTGCTGAAACCGTACTTGGTATCGTACTCATCCGTTTGAATACCGATTGGCGTGTTCGCGCTCATGCGTATTCCTCCCCGGTGGGTTCTTTCGGGTCCTGGGATCCAGATGATCCTGGGAGAGATTACTGGCGCGTCGCCCGGTCTGGCTCGCGATTCCAGACGATAGGTACGCTACGGGCTGTGCGCGTCCTGGTGGGAGGCCGTAATTCTGACTTGCCCACTAGGATATAGTATGCCACGCCCGCGCAAACACGGTCAAGGGCGCACAGCAGCGCGCACAGCGGCGCGCCGCTATCGGGGAGGAAGGCGCGGGTCAACGTCCGTAGCTCAGGCGTGGACATTGACCCGCCAGATCGTTACCATTCCCGTTTGCTCGTCGCCGATGGCAAGGCGCGCGCCATCGGGTGACCAGGCTGGCAGATCAATATCGCCATTGCAGGCCAGCGAATAGTAGCTATATGGATAGGTGTAGCTCGCTTGCGCCAGTGGATCGCCACTCTTGCTCGCGCGAATGGCAAGCTGGCCCACCTGAAGGCTGCTGGAGCAATCATACGATGCCAGCAGCGCGCCATCGGGGCTGCGCGCCAGCGCCACTCCTGGGCGCGAAGCCAGCGCCGCCACGCTCACGAACGCCGCCACCCACCAGCGCCGCGCGCCACTGGGGCTGGCCTGCTCCGCGGCGGCGGCCTCTGGCGCGAACATCGGCGCTGGCGGCTCATCCCGCTATGCGAAGGATGCAGACTCCGGCGGGGTCTGCGTCGCCAGCGCCCGCAGCGCATCTAGCGGCCGCTGGCGCTCGCTCTCATCGTCGGAATGCTCACTCATGCGCAAATCCTCCTGGCTCTGAGCCACATCCTCGCTCATGATGCCGCCAGTCTTATTGACGCTTCCTCGCCAGTGGATTTTACGCCTGGCGCGCGGGTCAATGGGGCGCCGTTACAATAGAGAGCAGTGGCGGCCAGCGCGGGCGCCAGGAGAGAGCAGGAGAGAGCAGGAGATAGGAGTTAGCAGTGGACGACGCGATCAAGAAGGAGGCGTTGCGCCTCTTCACCTATGGACTTTATGCCATCAGTGTCAGCGCCAATGGCCAGCGCAACGCCTTCACGGCGAACTGGCTGGGGCAGGTGTCATTTGAGCCGCCGCTCGTGGCGCTCTCCATCGAAAACGACTCCGCCTCGCTGCCGATGATCCGCGCCGCGCGGCGTTTCGTGGTCAGCGTCTACGGCGCCGAGCAGCGCGACCTGGCCGGACGCCTGGGTAAAGCGCTGAGCCGCAGCCCCGACAAGCTCGAAGGTGTGACGCTAGCGCAGACTCCCAGCGGGCAGCCCTATCTCAGCGAATCACTCGGCTGGGTCGAGGTCGCGGTGGAGAGCGAGACGCCAGCGGGCGACTCCACGCTGCTGCTGGGGCGCATCGTGGATGCGGGCGTGCTGCGGCGTGACGAGCCGCTGACGATGCGCGCGGCAGGCTTCCGCCACGCGGGCTGAGGATGGCGCAGCGGCGCTGGTGATGGAAACACGACGCGGCGGCCACGCCCTGCTTGAGAGGGTATGGCCGCCACGCTCATAGCGCATCTGGGGCGCCTGGCGCGCAGTCGGCGCTCCATCCCCGCGCTACTGCTCCGAGGCTGCGGTATTCTCCGCTGTCTCCTCTGGCGCGGAGCCGAGCTGCTCATCTCTGGCGCGGGCTGCTCGCTGGCGGCCATCGGCGCCTCGCGCTCGGTGGCGTCCTCGTGGCGTCCTCGTGGCCTCCTCCGCCTCGCGGTGCGCGCCATCCTGCTGCTTGCGCTCGCGTGTGGGGGGCGTGACCTTCTTCTGCGGCTCCCAGTTCGGCGCTTTCGAGAGAATCATGGACATCATGCGGCCTTCCATGATCGGCGTGCGCTCGATCACGGCGATGTTCTTCACCGCTGCCATCATCTCTTCGAGCAAGCGGCGACCCAGGTCAGGGTGCGCCATCTCACGTCCACGGAAGCGCACGACGACCTTCACCTTGTCGCCCTCGCTGAGGAACTCCTCGACCTTGCGCACCTTCACGGCGACGTCATGCTCATCTGTCTTGGGGCTAAGGCGAATCTCTTTCAGCTCGGAGGTCTTCTGACGCTTGCGCGCCTCATTCTCCTTCTTCGCCTGCTCGTACTTGAACCGTCCATAGTCCATCAGGCGGCAGACTGGTGGAGTCGCCATTGGCGACACCTCGACCAGATCCACGTTCTGCTCGCGAGCCATCTGGAGCGCCTGCGCCGACGACATCACCCCGACGACCTGTCCGTCTTCATCGATCACCCGGACCTCGCGCGCGCGCACCCGCTCATTCACACGCAGTTCGCGCTGCCTGTTGTCGCCCCGAAAATCTCTGTTGATAGGTACACCTCCCAAGTGCCCTGGAAATCGCCTGCGAGCGCACTACGCGCCCTGGCCGCATGCCGATGCGGATGACAGGCGTTAGAAGAACTGATACTGCGCTGGAGTGTAGCACACGCCGAGGATGGTCTTCAAGGCGTGGATACCGGCTCCAGACAACACAAAGAAGGCTGTGGAGCGTACTCCCAGCCAAGCTTTGCGTGATGAAGCGCTCAACCAGAGAGCGCGACGGAATTAGCGAGCCTTCTCGACCTTCATCATCGTGCGCAGGCAGCGCGTGCAGATGTGCACATGGCGCGGCGTGCCGTCGATGACCAGACGGCGGCGCTGGATGTTGACCAGAAACCGGCGATTGGTCTTGCGGTTCGAGTGGCTGACGCTGTGGCCGTATTGCGACGTTCGCCGACACACATCACAGCGAGACGACATGAGAAACTCCCTTACAACCCACACGGGCAGTGATAAGACACATCGCGCCGCGCGCCCGCACAGCAATGGCCTCGTAGAGGCGCCGGGGGTCAGACGGGCGGACGGGCGTAGCCTGTGGGTGAGATCATACAGGCAAACATGCCAGAAAAGTATAGCATGCCCTTGCGCAGACACGCAAGCGCGTGTATGCTGCGCATTGCCAGATGTCATGAGATGTCAGGCGCTGTCATACGTCATGCGCATACGTCCCAATGCGCTCGGCGCGGGCGCGAGAGTGAGCGCGTGTGCGGCGCGTCTGGCGACAGCCCGCCGCATCTTCACCGCGCGCCAACCCACGTTGAGGTCAGGCGCCCCGCCTCGAAGCCCTGTCTGTCCTTGTCGCCGTGTCAGCAGTTCACATAGGAGTGAATGGAGGGCGAGTGGGGGTATGGCCCCTGCGAGATCTATGGCACGAAACATCTTTTCGCGCTTCACGCGCACCCGCCCGCAGAAAGCCAGCGAACTCACCGGTCAGGACCTGAAGCAGGCGCTCCTGGCTGGCTACACCTGGCTGGAGCGTCATAAAGAAGCGATCAACGCGCTCAATGTCTACCCTGTGCCAGATGGCGACACGGGCAAGAACATGACGCTTACAATGGCCGCCGCCGTCAAAGCCCTTGGTAATTCTGAGGATGCCGCCGTCAACGCGGTCGCGCATGCCTTCGCCCAGGGCGCGCTGATGGGCGCGCGTGGCAACTCTGGCTCCATCCTCTCGCAGATTCTCGGCGGCTTCAGCGGCAGCGTCACCGGGAAAACGACCATCACCCCTGGCGACTTCGCCGCTGGCCTGCGCGCGGGCGCCGTAGCGGCCTACGCCTGTGTCGAGCGTCCCGTCGAAGGCACCATCCTGACGGTCGCGCGCGAATCGGCGGACGCGGCAATCGCCAGCGCCGCGCGCGGCTCCAACTTCGTCCAACTCCTCGAAGACACCGTGCGCGAAGGCCGCGCCTCGGTCGTACGCACCCCTGACCTGCTCGACAAGCTCAAGAACGCGGGCGTGGTGGACGCTGGCGGCGAAGGCTACGTCACCGTGCTGGAAGGCATGCTGCGGGCGCTGCGCGGCGAGCAGGTCGAGCATCTGCCGCGCGCCGAGCGTGAGGCCGTCCGCGAGGAGGCGCATCACAAGGGCATCGTCGAGATCGAAGAAGAGTTTGGCTACGAGGTCGTCTTCCTCCTGCGCGGCGAGAACCTCGATGTCGCGGGCATCCGCGGCGCGATCAACGCGATGGGCGGCGTCTCCACCGTCGTCGCGGGCGATAGCCAGATGCTCAAAGTGCATACCCACACACCCACTCCCGGCCAGATTCTCGACTACGGCGTCAGCCTTGGCAGCCTGCTCGACATCAACATCGAGAACCTCCAGGAGCAGAGCCTCCAGTACGCCGAAGAGAGCGCCCGCGAGCGTGGGCTGACTGGGCTGGATCTGCACGGCGGCGGCGCCCCCGCGGCCAGCGCGAACGGCGCCCAGGCCGCCAGCGTGGCGCCTGTCGCGCCGCCCACCCCGCCAGCGCCGCCGGAGCCGGTGGAGCAGCGCGAGGTCGGCGTCGTCGCGGTCGTCGCGGGCGATGGCTGGGCCGACATCTACGGCAGCTACCGTCTCGGCGGCATCGTTTCCGGCGGCCAGACGATGAACCCCAGCACCGAGGATTTGCTGCGCGCGGTCGAAGCCTGCCCCAGCGACAAGGTCATCTTGCTGCCCAACAACAGCAACATCATCATGAGCGCGCGCCAGGTCGCCCAGTTTACCAAGAAGCAGATACACATCACTCCCACGACCTCCATGCCTCAGGGCATCGCCGCGCTGCTCGCCTTCAACTTCCAGGCCGACTTCGCCGCCAATGCCGCCGCGATGGACAACGCGATCAGCTCCGTCAGCTCCGGCGAGATCACGCGGGCCGTGCGCGATGCGCAGCTCGATGGCGTCGCGGTCAGCGTCGGCGATATGATTGGACTGGCCAATGGCAAGCTCGTCGCCACTGGCAGCGACCAGACACAGGTGCTGCATGACTTGCTGACGCGCATGGGCGCGAGCGACCACGAGCTCATCTCGCTCTTCACCGGGCAAGTTGTCTCCAGCGCGGACGCCGAGGCGATGGTCGCGCGGGTGCGCGAGTGGTTCCCCAAACAGGAAGTCGAGGCGCAGCGCGGCGGCCAGCCGTTCTACGACTACATCGTATCCGTCGAATAGCGTGCGGCGACAGGTGAGAAGAGCCAGCATGGCGCGCACAGAGCCGCCATACTGAAATGGTGAGAGGATCGAGCAGCGTGGCAGTACGTATTGTGACCGATAGCACGTCCGACATTCCCCGTGACCGGGCAGAACAGCTTGGCATCGAGGTGGCGCCGCTGATTGTGCTGTTCGGCGACGAGGAGTTCCAGGACGGCATCGACCTGACCGGCGACCAGTTCTATCCGAAGCTCACGAGTACGAATGTCGCGCCCACCACCTCCGCGCCCTCCATAGGAGCCTTCCAGGAAGCCTATCGCAAGGTCATCCGCGAGGGCGCCGACGCCGTCCTGGAGCTGAGCCTGGCGAACAAACTCAGCGCGACCTACGGCAACGCCATCCAGGCGGCGAAGATCGTCGCGGCGGAGACGGGTGTACCGATCGAGGTGATTGATTCCGGCACGGTGAGCGGCGCCCTCGGGATGCCGACCGAGATCCTCGCCAACGAAGCGCGCCAGGGAGCCTCATTCGCCCAGCTAAAAGAGCGCGCTCAGGATATGTTCAAGCGCGTGCGCCTCTACGCCGCGCTCGACACCCTGGAATACCTCAAGCGCGGCGGACGCATCGGTGGCGCGAAGGCGCTGATCGGCTCGCTGATGAATGTGAAGCCGCTGGTCGAGGTGCGCGACGGTCAGGTGCTGGCGCTGGAGAACGTGCGCACGCGCTCCAAATCGCAGGAGCGTGTCGGGCAGATCGCGGCGGCGCAGGGCGAAATCGAAGCGCTCGCGGTGGTACGCAGCAACGATGAGGTGGGCGAGCAGTTCACCAACATCGCCAAGACGTTCTGGTCTGGCCCGATCTATCAGTATGTGCTGGGGCCGGTCGTCGGCGCACACGCTGGCCCTGGCGCGGGCGGCATCATCGTCCTTATCAAGCAAGCGTAGCCAGCAGGCCCGTCCGCGCGGCGCACTGGTATGCCGCGCGGGCGAGCGGGAGCGGGCGAGCGGGAGATCGCGCATGGCAGACTTCTTCACGCGCGCACAGGCCGAGGCGCTGCTGCCACGACTCGCCACCGCCCTGCGCGAGATTCGGGCGCTGCGGGGCGAGCTGGCGCAGCGCGAGAGCGACCTGCGCGAGGCGCACACGCGCGTAGCGAGCAATGGTCACGCTCGGCACGAAGAGCTTGATACTCTGCCCGAAGAAATCGGCGACCTCACCCGCCGCATCGCCGATCAGGCGCGTGAGGTCGCCGAGAGCGGCGCCATCATCAAAGACCTCGACATGGGGCTGCTGGACTTCCCCGCTCTGCGCGACGGGCGCGAAGTCTACCTCTGCTGGCGGCTGGGCGAGGCGCGCATCGCCTGGTGGCATGAGATCGAAACGGGGCTGAGTGGTCGCCAGCCGCTGGAAAATGACGCGCCGTGACGCAACTGGCGGCCACTGGCCCGAGCGCACGCGCAGGAGGCGCCGTATGAAACTCTGGTTTGCCCGCATCACACAGCGCATCCGCGCATGGATTAGCTGGCGCATGGCGTCAGGATTCGACCGAGGACGACGAATTCAACGACGCGGATAGTCCCGACAAATCGTCACCGAACTTCTAGCAACCACCCCGCCGCGCGCTGCGACTAGAGGGTGACGCGCCCATTGCCCGCTGGCATGGTGAAGCGCAGGAAGCCGCCATTCGCCAGGCGTGTGCAGACGACCGCGATGGTGTAGTAGACCAGCAGCACGCCCAGATTCCCCAGCGCGCCCGTGGCGAACGCGCCAAACGCCAGCGTGGCGTGGCCTCCCACCACACCCAGCCGCGCAATGTCGGGCGTCGTCGCCAGGCCGCCCCACGGCACCAGGGTCTCGCCGATGAACAGCTCGATCAGCAGGCCCAGTGTCCAGGCCAACGCCGCCATCGTGGGGCCGAGGCGCCAGAAGCGACGGCTCATCTTCTCGCGCCGTGTCGAGACAACCCGCATCGCCGCCCAGACCGGCGGCGTCAGGAACAGCAGCGTGCGCAGGATGAGAATGACCGGATAGATAGCAGGCGCCCAGAAGCTGATCGGCGCGAGCGCCAACCCCTGAGCGGCAAGGAAGATGATCAGCCCTTCTATGATGGCCCGGCGCATGGTGGTCTTGCGAAACATGCTCTGCCTTTCCGCGTGGAATCGCTGGGAGCCGCGCGCCACGCGCAAACGCTCCCCCCGCGTGATTATAACGCGCGGAGGGAGCGTTGTCGTGACCAGTATGCTAGCGCAGCCAATCCTCGTCGTCGCCCTGGCGCACGGGGCGCGAATCCCAGGGGCGGAAGTTGGGGTTAGAGGGGCTAACGGGCGGCTCGGCGGCGCGGGCGGGCTGGGGCAGCGCTTCGGGCGGAATGGGCAGCGTTGGCACGTTCGCGGCGACACGCGCGGCGGGTGGCGGCTGCGCGGGCTGTTGCCCTACGCCCATCATCGCCAGGAACTGCGCGCCATAGGCATGCGGATTGCTCGCGAACTGCACGAACGCCGCCGCGCGATTGGTGATGGCCTGCCAGGCGCCGCGATCCACCAGGGCTGGTGGCGCGAGCAGCGCTCCCAGCGCGATGGAACGCACGGGAAGCTCGAAATACTCCACCAGATGCTCCAGCGCAAAGCCGCCGGAGACCTGGACGCTGATATGCGTCAACTGGCGCAGCAGTGAGCGCACATACGCCGGACCACCAATCGCCTCGACGGGGAAGAGCTTCACCATCTCGGCGCCCGCGCGCTGCGCCGTGATAATCTCGGTTGGCGTCAGCGCGCCTAGCACACAGGCGGCGCCCTTCTCCAGGCAGAGCTGCGCGATTTCCGGGCTGCAGATTGGCGAGGCGACGAACCGCGCGCCACTGGAGAGCGCCTCATTCGCCTGTCGCGGCTCCAGCGCGGCGCCCACCCCGACGATGATGTCGCTGCGCGTGGCGTAATGCGTCAGAATCTCCGAGGCGCCGGGAATCGTCAGCGCAATCTCGAAGACACCGATGCCGCCAGCCGCCAGCGCATCCACCACGCTGAGCGCCTGCGTCGCGGTGTCGGTGCGTATCTCAGCCACCAGGCGCCGCCGGGCGATGAGTGAAATCATCTCGCGTGGAATCATTGGCTTGCCCTTTCCCCATCACGGGCGTCGCGCTCGTCGCCCGGGCGCCTGCGCTCTACTCATCATCGTACCATGCGCCGCGCCATAGCGGGACGGGAGGAGTGGCCTATAGTTTTTGGCTCAGGGGGAAGTCGTCTGATATACTGCCTTTCGCTGTCACGCGCAGGCGTGGCGAGTGGATGGACGCAAGCAGCGTGGCGAAGGAGGCCCAATGCGCACCGATCGGCGAAACGTGGCGGCATGGCTCATCTCTCTGGCAGTGGCGTTGACGCTGACAAGTTGCGCCATCGCCAGGCCCAGCGCGGGCGTGAAACCAGCGACGCCGACCGCTACGCAGGCGGCGGCGGGCGCCACGGCCTTCGTCTGCGCGAATCCCGCTGGGTCGAATGTGCAGTATGCCTACGTCAACGCCCAAAAGCAGTTCTACCTGACACAGGGATGTAACACGCCAACGCTGATTGCGGCGCCGCCTGGACATAGCCTCACACCTATCGCCTTCGCGCGCTCTGGAGGGTGGCTGCTCGTCTGGAACAACGCGACCGATGCGCAAGCCAACGGCGCACAGAACTGTCTGGCGCTCATCGACCTGTCATCCATGCGACTGACGATCACCACGCCGTTTTGCGATCCCGCCAGCCCTGGCAGCGGTGGGACGGGGCATGCGCCGTGGTACAGCTTCATCGGCTGGTCGATTGACGAGGGATTCTATGTTGCCGAGACCTCGCTCACAACACATGTCACCAACGTTGACTACATCACGGTTCCCAGCCTGGCGAGCCTGCCCGTGACGAAGTTTACCTGGGTAGCGAACCGGGCGCATGAGGACGCGGGACAATCGGGCATCGAGTTGAGCGGCGACTCGCTCTACTATGCGGGATACATGTCCACCGCTGAGGGTGGGGCATGGCTGCACCGCTTCTCGCTGAGCACGCAGACGGATACGCGCATCGTGCGGCTGGGCGTGGCTGGCCTGGGCGGCTGCCAGGTCGAGCTTGGCCCCTGCCAGTGGACAGGCCCGTGGGACATCAGCGCGGACGGCACGGTCATCGCGTACCACTCTCCAGGGCCGACACAGTCCCTGAGCAGCGCGTCCACGATGACGGGTACGCCGCTCGTGTACGCGACGATCACGGGCGCGCAGCCGACACGGCTCTTCCCCGGCGCGCCGCTGGGCCAGGGCTTCAACACGCCGGAGCTTTCACCCAATGGCCAGTATGTAGCGGCGATGTTTGGCCAGAAGCTCCTTTTCGAGCGGCTCGCGACGGGGAGCGGTAACGACCGCGCGCAGCGGCCTGCAATGGCAGGGATGGGCGGCCACCCCAGGCGTGGCGCTGGTGGAGAATACGAACGCCTCCGGCTCTCCAGATAACCTGGCGCACATGGATCTGTACAATCTCCCATCGGGTGCGCTCACCCCCTTGCAGGTCGGCTGCTACGACTTCGTGTGGGACTGACCTGCGGCGTCTGCTGGCAGTTGACGGCCCATGACGCTGTGCGGTACACTACCCCAGCGTCACCCGCCGATGTAGCTCAGTGGCAGAGCAACGGTTTCGTAAACCGTAGGTCGTGAGTTCAAATCTCACCATCGGCTCCCAGCCAGAAATACCAAAGAGTATCAAGCCCCTACCCTCACTTTGGGTAGGGGCTATTTACGTAGAGGACGATGATCTAGGGCTTGCGGCACGCCATCAAACGCTCGCTGGACGGCGCGTCCTCAACTCACCGCTTGCTTCACGAGCGCGACGATCCTCGCCTCGTCGGCGGCGGTCAACTCATTCAACGCATAGGTGGTCGGCCACATCGCGCCTTCGTCGAGGTTCGCTTTGTCGCTGAAGCCGAGCGTCGCGTACCGCGTATTGAACTTCTGCGCGGGTTGGAAGAAGCAGACGACATTTCCATCCTTGGCATACGCGGGCATCCCGTACCAGGTTTTCGGCGAGAGCTCTGGCGCGCTGGCTTTGATGATGGCATGGAGCCGCTCGGCCATTGCGCGATCCGGTTCCGACATCTCGGCGATCTTCGCGAGCACGTCGCTTTCCCCGTCCGCCTTGTTCGCGCGCGGGCCACGACGAGCGGCTGTTTTCAGCTCCTGGGCATACTCCTTCATCGCGGCTCGTTCGTCGTCCGTGAATCCCTTGGACGCCTTGTCGGTCGCGGTGGCGCTTTTGGCGGACTTCTTCGTCGCCTTCTGGTCGTCTGCTGCCATGTGAGACTCTCCATTGCGGTATTCGGCGGATGAACGCCGTTGGGATGTAGAACAGAGCGCCGTGGCTCCATCATATCAGACCATTTCTCTCGGTAGACGCTCCAGCCGGTAGCCCAAAATGAAAGACAGCGGCTTTCACCGCTGTGGCTGATCTTTGCACAGTAGACTACGCTTGCCATCATCCACCTCTGTTCCCAGCGGATCAGGGCAATATAGGGCGTATAGCTATTCATGCAGAGATCGGCAGATTCAACAAATCCGGAAAACACACCCTGCCTCAACCCGCCTCCGCCTCCTACTCGCCCATGCCACTGCTGGCCGACGCCTCGCGGAGGGTGCGGCGCTCGCTCTCGCGGAGGGAGCGGTAGAGGCCGTCGCGGGCCAGCAACTCCTCCTCCGTCCCGCGCTCGGCCATCTCCCCCGCGCGCAGGACGATGATCTCGCGGGCGGCGTCCAGGCCGACGAGGCGATGCGTGATGAGCAGCGTCGCACGCCTGTGGGCGGCCTCGGCCAGCTCCGCCAGGACAGCGCGCTCGCTCGCGGTGTCGAGGTACGCTGTCGGCTCATCCAGGATGAGGATCGGCGCATCGCGTAGCAGCGCGCGGGCGATGGCCAGCCGCTGCCGCTCGCCGCCACTCAGCCGGGCGCCCTGCTCGCCAATCAGCGTATCGTAACCCTCTGGCAGCGCGCGGATGAACACATCCGCCTGGGCCGCGCGCGCCGCCGCGATCAGCTGCTCCTCGGTCGCGTCGGGCCGCGCGATCAGCAGGTTGCTCCGCACAGTGGTATTGAAGAGACGCGCGTCCTGCGAGACGACGCTCATGCGGCTGCGCACGTCGTCCGCTGAGAGGTCGCCCAGCGCCACGCCGCCCAGGGTGATGCGCCCGCTCGTAGGATCGGCGAAGCGCTCCAGCAGGGTGGCCAGGGTAGACTTGCCCGCGCCGCTCGGCCCGACGATGGCGACCAGCTCGCCGCGCGCCAGCGTCAGGCTGAGATCATCCAGCGCCAGCGGCTCATCTGGCGCATAGCGGAAGCTGACATGCTCGACGCTCAGGTCGCTTCCGGCGGGCATGGGATGGGTGGGTCGCGTGGCCTCTGGCTGCGTGGCCTCCAGCGCGAAGAGCCGTCGCCCGGATGCGCGCGCCCCCTCCAGATGGCGCGCGGCCTCTGGCAGCGGCGCAATCGCCTCGAAGGCTGCCGTGGTGGCCAGCGCCAGCGTCGCCAGCCAGACGCCCTCCAGCCGTCCCGCCGTGACCAGCGGAATGGCGACGAGCAGCGTGAGCAGCGCCGCGAGATTCGTTCCCAGCGCGAGCAGGCCCCCACTCAGGCCAGAGAGCCAGGCGAGGCGTCGCTGCGCGCCGCTCAGGGCGTCCGTGAGCGCCGCGATCTGCCGCTGCTGGCGTTCGTCCTGCCCGAAGGCGAGCAGTTCTGGCATGCCCTGCGTGGCGTCAACCGTCGCCGCCGCCAGCTCGGCGCGCAACACCACCGCCTGCCGCTCTGGCTCGCGCGCCAGCCTGCGGGTCAGCAGCGGAATGGCGAGGCCCGAAAGCAGCAGCATCCCGACAGCGGCCAGCGCCAGGCGCGAATCGAACGCGGCCAGGAAGATGAACAGCCCCGTCGCGGTCAGCGCGGCGACGACGGGCGGCGCGATCACCCGCACATAGAAGTGCTGCAACTCCTCGACATCGGCCACCACGCGGGTCAGCAGGTCGCCACTGCGCAGGGCATGGAGCTGCGTGGGCGTCAGCGGCTCGATGGCGTTGTAGGCCCACACCCGCAGGCGCGCGAGCAGGCGGAAGGTGACCTGATGCGAGACGTAGCGCTCAAGATAGCGGAAGACGCCGCGCGCCAGGCCAAAGAAGCGCACGCCGACGATGGCGACGGCCAGGGTGGCCTCCAGCGGATGCAGTGCCGCCGCGGAGATCAGCCAGGATGAGGTGGACATCAGCCCGACGCCCGCCGCGACGGTGAACGCGCCCAGCAGCGCCGCGAGCGCCACCTCCATCTTGAAGGACGCCAGCAGAGCCAGCAGCCGGCGCAGGATCGTGGCGCTGGCCGCCGCCGCGCGGGTGTCGGGGGTCGTCTGCGCGCTCATGCCACCACCTCCGCCAGCGCCGCCGCCAGCAGACGCTGATAGAGCGGGCAGCGCCGCTGTAGTTCGTCGTGCGTTCCCGCGTCCACGATCCGCCCCGCATCCATGACGAGGATGCTGTCCGCCGCGACGACGGTGCTGAGGCGATGCGCGATCACCAGCGTCGTGCGCCCGCGTGTCAGCCGCGCGATGGCCTCGGTAATCTGCGCCTCGTTCGTGGGGTCGAGCTGGGTCGTCGGCTCATCGAGCAGTAGCAGCGGCGCGTCCCGCAGGAAGGCGCGAGCGAGGGCGATACGTTGCGCCTGGCCACCGCTCAGCCGGGCGCCGCGCTCGCCCACGGGTGTCTCATAGCCCTGGGGCAGCGCCGCGATGAACTCGTCCGCCTGGGCCGCCCGCGCCGCCTGCCGCGCATCCTCCAGGCTCGCTGCTGGCCGCGCCATCAGGATGTTCTCGGCGACGGTGGCGTGGAACAGGTAGGGACGCTGGCCAATCCAGGTGACACGCTCGCGCCAGGCGCGCGGATCGCTGCCCGCCAGCGGCTCGCCATTCACCAGAATCGCGCCCGCGTCAGGCTCGGCGAATCGCAGCAGGAGATTCACCAGCGTTGATTTACCCGCGCCCGATGGCCCGACTATGGCAATGCGCGACCCGGCGGGCGCCCGGAACGTGACATCTTCCAGCGCGGGATGGCTGGCGCCGGGATAGGTGAAGCGAACGCCCGCGAAGGCCATCGCCACCGCGCCGCGCGACGGCTCCGCCGGTGCGCTCGCGGCGGCGATGGCGGTCGCGCGCTCAGGCGCCTGGATGCTGGATGGCTCTTCCTCGCCCAGCACGGCGAAGATGCGCTCTGAGGCGGTCACGCCAGAGAGCGCGGCATGATACTTCGCCCCCAGCGCACGCAGTGGCAGGTAGAACTCCGGCGCGAGCAGCAGGACGAAGAATGCGCGCTCGAAGGCAATCTGGCCATAGAGCAGCCGCAGGCCAATCTCCACAGCGATGACGGCGACACTGAGGGTCGCCACCAGCTCCAGCGTGAGCGCCGAGAGGAAGGCGACACGCAGGGTCTTCATCGTCGCGCGGCGATAGTCCTCGCCCAGCCGGGCGATCACCTCCGCCTGGCGCTTGCTGCGGCCAAAGAGCTTGAGTGTTGTCAGCCCCTGCAAGACATCCAGAAAGTGCGCGCTGAACTGGCTCAGCGCCTTCCACTGCGTGCGCGAGGATTCGGTCGAGAGGCTGCCGACCAGCGCGCCGAAGATCGGTATCAGCGGCGCGGTGATCAGCAGCAGCGCGCCCGAGAGCGTGTCAATAGGCAGGACGATGATGAGGATGGCGGCGGGAATCAGCGCCGCCACGACCGCCTGCGGGAGATACTGGCTGTAGTAGGCGTCGAGCGATTCGACGCCGACGACGACCGTGTTCGCCAGCTCGCCTGTGCGCTCGCCAGCGGTGTAGAGCGGCCCGCGCGCGAAGATGTGGCGCAGCAGCCGCGCGCGCAGGGGCGCCCGCACGCCCACAGACACCGCCTGCGCCGCCGCATCTCCACCCCAGGCCAGCGCCGCGCGCAGGAGCGCCAGCAACAGCAGCGCCGTCAGCAGGGGCGCCACCGCCGCCAGCGACTGCCTCTGGAGGAAAACGCGGGTGATCACCTGCGCCAGCGCCGCCGCCTGCGCGATCAGCGCGGCGCCGCCCAGCGCCGCCAGGCCAATCGCGAGCAGCAGCGGCCGCCGCTGCGTGCGCGCCAGCCGCATGAGCGCCCCTTGCGCCCCGCGCCCTCCGGCCACGCGCTGACGCAGCGAGCGTAGCAGCTCACGCATCAGTGCGCCTCAGTCGCGTGCGTCGCTAGCGGTCGGGTGACACGCTGGCGGAAAATATAGTAGTTCCACCCCTGGTAGAGCAGCACAATCGGCACGAGGGTCAGCGCAATGACGCTCATGACGGTCAGCGTGTACGGACTCGATGAGGCGTTCGTCGTCGTCAGATCCCACGCTGGATTCAGGCTGGAGACCATCAGACGCGGGAACAACCCCATGAAGAGCGTGGCGATGGAAAGGACCAGCATCACCGCCATCATGATGAAGGCCCAGCCGTGGCGTCGCTCGGCGAGCAGCCAACCAATCGAGATGAGCGCCCCACCCGCCAGCAACGGCGCGACCCCAGGGTCAATACCCAGCCGTGGGAAGACATCGGTGGCGAAATAGCCCGCGATGACGAACGCGAACACCAGGACAGAGACCGGCAGCCAGAGCAACCGCGCCAGGATGTGCGCCCGCTCACCGACGGGATTATCGGCCTTGAGCGCGAGGAAGATCGCTCCATACAGCGCGAAGACGCCGACGAAGGTCACACCGCCGAGCAGCGCATACGGGTTGAGCAGATTCCAGAAGCCGCCGACGTAGTTCTGGTTGGCGTCAATCGGCACCCCCTGGATGATGTTGCTCAGCGCGACCCCCCAGAGCAGCGCCGGGACAAAGCTGCCGACGATGATGCACCAGTCCCAGGTCGCGCGCCAGGCCGGACGCGTATCCTTGTTGCGAAACTCGAACGCCACCCCGCGCACGATCAGCGCCAGCAGCATCAGCATGAGGGGTAGATAGAAGCCGCTAAACAGCGTCGCGTACCAGTTCGGGAACGCGGCGAACATCGCGCCGCCCGCCGTCAGCAGCCAGACCTCATTGCCGTCCCAGAACGGGCCGATGGAGCTGATGATGGTGCGGCGATCGGGGTCATCTCTGCCCAGCACAGGCAGCAGCATTCCCACGCCGAAGTCGAAGCCTTCGAGCAGGAAGAAGCCCGCGAACAGCACGGCGATCAGGATAAACCAGAGAGTTGTGAGGGTCATTGTCAGGCCTCCTTGGGCGCGCCGCTAGTACAATTCCACCAGTTCCGGCTGCTCAGCCTCGGCCCCGGCGCTCTCAGGCGCGACGGGGGGCAACATGCTGTACTTGCGCAGCAGGAAGATGTCCGCGACCATCAGGACGCCATAGATCAGCGTGAAGGCGATCAGCGAGGTGAGCGCCAGCCCCGGCCCAACTGAGGGCGAAACGCCAGCGGCAGTCTTGAGCAGACCAAAAACGATCCAAGGCTGGCGGCCCATCTCCGTCATCAGCCAGCCGGCCGAGTTCGCCAGTAAGGGCAGGAAGAGGCCGCCAAGCATCAGGTACAGGAAGCGCCTGCGGTTCGCCGTGACACGCTTGACGGTGGTGTAGATGCCATAGATGGCCAGCAGGAACATCAGCAGCCCCGCGCCCACCATCAGGCGGAAGCTCCAATAGATCACCGGCACTGGCGGGATGTAGTTGCCCGGGCCATATTCCTTCACATACTGCGCCTGGAGGTCGTTGATGCCCTGCACTTTGCCAGTCAGGCTATTGTACGAGAGCAGCGAGAGAACATCCGGAATGCGAATCGAGAACACCTCTTTGCCGTTCAGGTCGCCAATCGTCAGGATGGAGAATGGCGCGGGGTCAGCGCTGGTGTAGAGCGCCTCGGCGGCGGCCATCTTCATCGGCTGCTGCTGCACCATGTGCTGCCCCTGCGTATGACCCACCACCATCACCAGCACGGACGCGACGAGCGCGAATGAGATCGCGAAGCCGAAGGAGCGCGTGAAGAAGGCTTTGATGTTCACGTCTTTCTCGCGCAGGAGCCGCCACGCGCTAATGCCCAGGATGAAGAACGCGCCGGTCGCCAGACCAGCAAAGAACACATGCGGGAATTGCACCAGGACATTCGGGTTGGTGATGAGCGCGAAGAAGTTGGTCATCTCCGCGCGCCCATTGCGCATGGTAAAGCCGACTGGCTCCTGCATGAAGGAGTTCGCCACGAGAATCCAGAAGGCGGAGAGGTTCGAGGCGATGGCGACGATCCAGATGGTGGCGAGATGCAGCCGCTTGGAGAGCTTGCCCCAGCCAAACATCCAGATGCCCAGGAAGGTGGATTCCAGGAAAAACGCCGCCAGCGCCTCGATGGCTAGCGGCGCGCCAAAGACATCGCCGACAAAGCGCGAGTAGTCGGCCCAGTTCATGCCGAACTGGAACTCCTGGACGATGCCTGTGACAACGCCCATCGCGAAGTTGATGAGGAACAGCCGCCCCCAGAACTGCGCCATGCGCTTGTACATCTCGTCGCCAGTGCGCACATACGCCGTCTCCATGACGGCCAGCAAAATCGCAAGCCCCAACGTAAGTGGGACAAAGAAGAAGTGGTACACCGTCGTGATGCCAAACTGCCATCGCGACAGGAGTAACGTGGTCATGAATATCCCCCATTCGCTGAATACGCAGCGTCTGGTCTACACGATAGTGAGCGCGGGTCACATGAGGGTCACACGGGGGCGCGGCCAGGTCACGCGGGCGTCTCTCAGTCGCTGGCTTTACCGCTGCCGAGCGCGTCGCGATACGGCTGTCGCGCCTGTCTGTCTCCTTCATTCACCAACGCCACACACCAGGGACATCTGGACGGATACGCTCGTGCGGCAAGCCTCATGCCGCGAGCACCCGCGATTGTACGGCGAGTCCTTGCGGCTGTAGTTCTGACGCGCCGAGTTCGCTGAGCGCTACCACAGCAATGGCCTAGCGAGCGACGAGTAGCAAGAACCGCGCCGGATGCCGCATGCGAGGTGAATCTCACACTGCTCACCGAAGATTCTAGAGAAACCTGGGCTTTCCACGCACAAATACGTCACGCGATCCGCAAGTTGGTCATACTCCATGCATATGGCCCACGCGATGCGGTACAATCCTATAGCATGATTTATGAACATGTTCACGAATCATGCGACGCCCATTGATGTGTGGCCGCGATTGCTGAGAAATCCCTGAACGTGTGACGGCGGAGGTTGGAACATGCCACTTCTTCGCTCAAAACGCGCTCTAAAGCGCGAGGAGTTGCATCAGCGCATCTATGACGCTGCGCTGGCGCTCTTCCGGCGCAAGGGAATCGCGGGCGCGACGATTCGCGAGATCGCCAGTGAAGCGGGGGTCGGTGTCGGCACATTCTTCAATTACTTCAGCAGTAAAGAAGATGTGCTGACGGAGCTGGGCGCCCAGCGACAGGAGCGTCTGGAGGCGCGAGTCGCTGACCCAGCGATGGCTGCGCAGCCGACGCTAACGCGCATCGAGGACATCATGCGGGCGCTGGTAGAAGGGATGGAGGAGGAGCCGCTGCTGACACGCGCGATTGTGCGTGCGGCGCTGGCTTCTCCCAGCCTCTTCCACGGCGAGCGCGCCAGATTCGTCGCCCTGGTGGCGCTGCTGGCGGACATCCTACGCGAAGGGCAGACGCGCGGCGAGGTGGCCGCCGACTGCGATGCGGAGATAGCGGCGCAACTGCTCATCTCTACGTATGCCACGATCACATTGGACTGGACGGAAGGCGCCGAACACTATGCGCTGCTGCCCACGCTGCTGGCGCATGTCGCAACGCTCTGGCGCGGTGTCGCGCCACGCCCCGTCGGCTGAGTCCGCAGGGCGCGCGGCGAACTACGTCTGATACAGGAGGCGCCTGCCAGGGGAAATCCACTGGCGGCGAACAGGGATATACCATGCAACTTCAAGACCGCGCGGAGGATAGCGCCAAAGGGTCCGTTCCTTCGCAACCTACTCCGGCGTCTGAGCAGGCGCCTGGCGCCCAGCGCCACCGTACCCTCCATCGCGTCGGCATGAGCTATGGGCGATGGATCTACCGCCTGCGCTGGTTCGTGCTGGCGATCTGGCTGGTAGGTCTGGCCGCCTCTGTTCCCTTCGCGGCGCAAGTAGGCTCCGCGCTGAAGGGCAGCGGTTACAGCTTCAGTGGTAGCGAATCGGCCAAGGTCAGTACCATCCTGACGAACACGCTCAATCAGCCCAAGACGACAATGGTCGTCGTCTTCCAGTCAACCAACACCAATGTCAGCGACGCCGCCTACCAGACGGAAGTACAGAACTTCGTCAACAAGGCGAAGGCCTATCCGCATGTGACGAGCGTGATTCCTGGCGGTATTGGCCAGGACAGCAAGACTACCTATGTCGCGGTCAACTTCGACCAGTCCCCTTCGTCGGAATCAGCGTTCGTCAATGACTTCAGCAAGATTGTGCCGTCGGGCGCCAACGCGACGCCTGCCCGCGCGTACCTGACGGGCGAGGCGCCGGTCTCAGCCGCGTTCAACGAGTTGAGCCAGAAGGACACGGAGCAGGCGGAGCTGAAGGGTCTGCCCATCGCGCTGGCGGTGCTGCTGATCGTCTTCGGCACGGTGATCGCCGGGCTGCTGCCGCTGATGCTGGCGGCGTTCGCGGTGCCGGTCTCGCTGGCGATCATCTTCGGCATCGCCACGCAAGTCTCGACCAGCGTCTTCGTGCTGAATATCGCCTCGATTGTCGGGCTGGGCATCGCGATTGACTACAGCCTCTTCATGGTGCGCCGTTTCCGCGAGGAACTGGCGCGTGGGCGCAGCGTGCAAGACGCCATCGGCTGGACCGTCGGCACGGCGGGCGAGGCGATTCTCTTCAGCGGGCTAACGGTGATGATCGGCTTCATCGGCCTGATGCTGATCGGCATCCAGTTCATGACCTCGTTCGGCATCGGCGGCGCGGTGACGGTGGCGGTGGCGGCGCTGGCCGCGCTGACGCTGCTGCCCGCTGTGCTGAGCCTGCTGGGGCCGAAGGTCAACGCGCTGCGCGTACCCGTGCTGGGCCGCATGGTTGGTGTGGGCGAGGCGCGTGTAGCCGCCGAGGCGGACAGCGAGCCGATGCATGAGCCACCCGCGGGCTTCTGGCGCAAGCTGGCGCTCGGCGTGATGGCGCATCCAGTGATTACGCTGGTGCTGGTGACGGGGCTGCTGGTGGCGATGGGCTGGCCGCTGCTCTCGATCAACCTCGGCACGCCGTCCATCACCGGGCTGCCGCGCACAGCGCCTTCGCGCATGGGCAACGACATCCTCATGGCGCAGTTCCCTGAGATGAGCGGGAATACCATCGTGGTCGTCGCCCAGACGACCGATGGCTCCAGCATCCTCACCTCAGCGAACGTGGCAAACGTTGATCAGCTCACGCAGTGGCTCAATGCGCAGTCGGATGTCAGCGGCGTGACCAGCCTGACACAGTTCCCTGGCGACTCGACGGCGACCGCGCCGACACTGGCGCAGCTCCAGCAGCTCTACAGTACGGGCGCCTATGCCCAGACGCCAGGGCTGGCGCAACTGGTCGCCCAGACGACCAGCGACAATACGACCTCAATCACGGTGAAGACCAACGCGGCGATGGATAGCGCGGCGAGCAAGGCGCTGATTGACCGCCTACGCGCGGGTGACAACGCGAACGCGGGCGGCCTGCGGGTGATGGTCGGCGGCGAGCAGGCGCTCTCGCTCGACTTCTCGCGCTACCTCTACGGCAACTTCCCCCGCGCGATCATCTTCATCCTGATCGCGACCTTCCTGCTGCTGCTCATCATGTTCCGTTCCGTGCTGATCCCGCTCAAGGCGATCATCATGAACGTGCTCTCGGTGAGCGCGGCGTATGGCGCGCTGGTGATGGTCTTCCAGTGGGGCTTTGGGCAACAACTGCTGGGCTTCGAGTCGGCGGGTTTCGTGGATAGCATCATCCCGATCCTGATGTTCTGTATCCTCTTTGGCCTCTCGATGGACTATGAGGTCTTCCTGCTCTCGCGCATCCGCGAGGAGTGGGAGAAGACACACAACAACCGCCTGGCGGTGGCGCGCGGGCTGGAGATGACGGGAGGCGTCATCACGAACGCGGCGCTGCTCTTCATCATCGTGACGGGCGCCTTCACCTTCACCTCACTGCTGGTGACAAAGGAGATTGGCCTGGGCATGACGGTGGCGGTGCTGATAGATGCGGCGATCATCCGCACGCTGCTGGTGCCAGCGACAATGCGCCTGGTGGGCCGCTGGAACTGGTGGATGCCAGGGCGGCCTGTCCCACCGAAGCAAGTGGACATGCCCATCAAATAAGGTAGCCTGACCGAAGACGCGGGCGAGTGGGAGGCGCAGGACGCCTTCCGCTCGCCCGCATCCTTTTTCGGCTATGCCCCCCAAATACTAGGCAGCCAACCGCCATCGTCATGTGCTATACTGCCAGCCTCATTTGGAATGGCGGCTGGGGATGGCGACGCCATTGAGGGACAGGAAAGCAGAGGAAGCGAGCAATCCCACATGGCAAAACTGAATCAAATCATCGCGGTCGAGAAAAGCGTCAAGAGCCAGTCGTTCCAGGAACTGACCGAGGCGCATCAACAATTGCAGAAGCCCACGCTGCTGGCTGGCATCGCGCGCACCTATCGTCCGAAGGATGAGGAAGGCGAGCAACTGCCGCCAGAGTCTACCCGTGTGCAAGTCAAGGCGCAGGATGTCATCCGCGAGACAGTGGCCGCGCTGATCCGGCTCTTTGACGTGACGGCGACCAAGGACTGGGCGAATTGCGTGGCCAAGGCGGATGTCGTCGTGGATGGGCGCACGCTGCTGCGGCAGGTTCCCGCCACGTACCTGCTCTTCCTGGAGAAGCAGCTCGTAGACCTGCATACCTTCGTGAAGAAGCTGCCCGTGCTCGACGCCTCCGAGGCGTGGAGCTTCGACGCCTCCACCGACGCCTGGGCGACCGAGCCGGTGCAGACGCTGAAGACCAAGAAGACCCCGCGCAACCACGTCAAGGCCGAGGCGACCGAGAAGCACCCAGCGCAGGTCGAGGTGTACTACGAGGATGTCACGATAGGCTACTGGCGCACGGTGAAGTTTTCGGGAGCGCTCCCCGCGCAGCGCGTCAACGAGCTACTGGCGCGTGTCGAGCGGCTCCAGGAGGCGGTGAAGTTCGCCCGCGAAGAAGCCAATAGCATCGAGGTCGAGGATCAGAAGGTCGGCGGCGCGTTCTTCGACTACCTGTTTGGTGAGTGAGCCGGCGAATAAATTCGCGCCTGGAGGGCCCGCGGGCCGCGAAGCCCGCCGACGCGGGCTGGGTCTCGACGAGCATGCGTACGCAGGGGCAGACGGATCGTCTGGCGCCGTCTGGTTCCGAGTCCGCGTCGGCGGGCTTCGCGGCGGAACGCCCTCCAGGCGCGGCTTGAGCCGCCAGTTTGCCTGCCGCCAGACCCCCGATTTTTGGTGACTGAGACAGGCTGAATCTCAGGCTTGCGGGCGCATGCCTTGCGTCGTAGACTGATGAGCGGAGCACACAAACTAAGACTCATGCTCATCATCACGACGCACAAGTAGCGCGCACAAGTGAAGGTTCGAATCCTTCCTCCGCCACCTTCGGGGCGGAGTAGCCCAACTGGCAGAGGCGGCGCGTGGCGTCACACCAGACTGAGACTATTGCTCCAGGCTCAGTATTCGTCGTCGAACACCGTATCGAATGCCACTGGCCGTATAGTAGCGAGGTTGCGAGTTCGACCCTCGTTCGCCGCTCCGCAGGGCCACCAGCGCCCCTGCCAGCCTTTTCACGCGGCGATAGCTCAACTGGTAGAGCACGCTACACTCAGGCATGAGCCGCTGGCTTAAACGTGACGGTGTGCGCAAATGGACGGCAAAACCGGGGTCCAGAAATGGGTATTTTCTGGACCCCACCTCATACCCCCAGCCCTCTATCCCCGCGTGCAGCCAGCGCAGCTAGTTAGCCACAATGGATGCGGGCGCCACGGTGTGGCGCCCGCATCAGCATATCCGCTACGATGTTGCGCCACTGATGAGCGCCTTCTGCATCACCGCATAGTCTACCAACCCATCGGCCTGACTGAAAGTAGTGAAGACGAGCACTCCTTCCTGGATGCCAGGCGGGAAACTGGACGTAAAGGAGAGCGTCGTCGAGAAGGTTGTCTGGCCCGTGCCTCTCGCTCCTGTAGGACGGACATGACCGAGTGGTGTGTAGAGATGATCCAGGAGAGTGACCACGCCGAGATCCCCTTCAAAGGAATGGCCACCCCCCGTCACCTTGACGGGACTGCGCAACAGGCTCTCTGGAGCAGGGCTGGTAATCGAGAGGCCAGGAGCCGCGACGGAGATCGCCTCCCAAATGCCACCGTTGGTGTTTCCCTCCAGGCGCGAGAGCATTACCGTAATGGAACCGGCGATTTGACCCTCTGTAAGTCGACGAGTGACCCCAACAACCGCACTCACATCATGCACCCCGCCACCGCTCTTGATGGCGGCGGTCGTGCGGTTGAGCGGCCAGCCGAGCCGACTCACCGCCAGCGTGCTTGCCACCTGGATCGCGCTGAGTCTCCAAGGCTGATGTCCCTGATTGACCAAGGCCTGCTCGTCTTCGGCCTGATAGCGGGTTAAATCCGGATAGATGCCGGGGAATACCGTCTGCGTCATCTTCCCCGCCGACATTGACCAGGCAAACTCACGGAAGAGGTCAACCGTCATGGCGGAGGCGGGCTTACCCACGTTGATGCTGGAGTATTTATCCACTTGCCCCATCAAGACGGTGCTGTATCCACTAATCTTCGCTTCTCCCTTGACGAGTCTGCCCGAGTGAAACATCAAGGCAGGCGAAGACCCGGTGATGTTGTTGAAGACGTAGACATCCAGCGTCTGATCGGCGCGACGCGCCGTGACCAGCGCCTGAAGCGAGGAATTGCCCATCATATTGGCGCAGGTGACGCGCTCAGCGGTCAGAGACCCACCAGAGGCGTATTGCATGACGATTGGCGACCAGTGGGCCGGGGCAGATACCGCCGTTGGGCATGGCTTCGGGCCGAGCGTGATCGGAGCAGTATTGGCGGGAGCCGTCACCAATGCGACATTCAGGTGATGGGAGGGATCAGTGCCAGCCCACCCGATTACCACCTGAGGCTCTCCATTGATGGTTCTGTAGTCCAGCGCGGGACCTGAGATCGCCGTCTCGTTCAGCGTGGATTTCGCGTTCGCGTCACTCCAGCTTGGATAGTGCTGCGTGTATTCGACATTCAGCGCATGGGTACTGGTCGTGCCGCTCCCCGTCCAGGCCAGCCAATGGCTTGAGGTCGTATATAAGCCGATCATGCTGGGCGCCCAGGCGCTCTTGATGCTCAGCGGCGATGTGCTGGGCATCGTCCAGTGTATCCTGTCCGCCGCGAGGTACGCGAAGTATAGACGGTTATTTACACCCGTCCATGACAAGAGCATCCCACCCTTGCTGTCGCTGGACAGATCGTGGGAGAGGTTCGGGCGTGAGATGCTGTTCCAGCCCCACAGGATCTTTTTGTCTTGCGTCTTATCGAAGGTTGTCCGGTGGATGATGTTGAGTGTGTGGGCGCTATCGGTTCCTGCCCAGGCGAGGTAGATATCGAGTTGACATCACCAGGAATCACATCTACCGCTGGCGCGGTAAAGCTCGTCTCTCCCCAGAAGGTAATCTTCTGGGTGACCTTGAATGACGGCGTCGAGATCAGTTCGAGATTGAGGGTGTGATGGGTGTCGTTACCTGTCCAAGCCAGGAGGAGCGTTCCCTCAAAGGGGACGGTGCGCTGTGAGCCGATAAACGCAATGGCCGGGCGCCACAATGACATCTCCGGCAGGATGTGTTTGTTGCTGTAATGCAGTCCGTCGTTGCTGGTCATCAGGTTGATGTGATGCTGCGCGTCAGTCCCAGTCCAGGCGATAAACGTTCCTCCATACGCATTTGCCATAGCGGGGCCATCAATACTCGTGTCAGCCAAAATCACCTTGGCGCCCTCTTTCGGCGCGCCATAGGTGGCTTGTGGAGCCTGTTGGACTTGTTGAACTTGTGAAACCTGTGAAATTCGCGGAGCCTGTGGAGACGCCTGCGCGGCATTGGACACACCGACCAGGCTCACGACCGCGCTCAGTAGCACGAGCAGGGTCAAGACAACACGACGCCAGGACATATCTCGCCTCCTTGACGTTCTTCCGCGCATGAGCCGCGCGCCAGTCCCGAAACGTTCATCGTCTGACGGTTGGAGCCGCCTCTCCAGGTGTTACTCCGCTCTGGAACGTGGCTCCTACGCTTTTCATAAGCAAGCGCATACTTCCAGTCAGACTGATCCAATATGCAGACTAGCGCCAGAATATCCTTGCGGCGTCACAGGCGCATCTGCTGGCGGCACAGTTCTCTCACAACAACATCCCCCAGAGATGACGCTGCTGTCGCTCTGCGGCGATAGCGCAAATCGCAAGCGCATGGTTCGTCCTCACGCCTGCTCCTGCGCCCTGTAGATCCACGTGCGGCGCCACACTTGCGCCTACCCACGGATAGCGCCCCTATGCTGGGCGCTCGTCTGGCCGCGCGGAAGGGCCAGCACGCTCATCGAGGACGAGGGGCGATATCATGTCAAGGCAGAACATGCGCGAAACACCGCGACCGGTAACGCTGGCCCTGCTGGCGCTGACACTGCTGGGTGTGGCGCTGATGCTGGTGAGTTGCGACATCAACATCGGCGGGACGGCTGGCTCAGGCACGGCCAAGACCGAGACACGCAACGTCAGTGGCTTCACTGGCGTCACCTTCTCTGGCATCGGCACACTGAATATTTCGGAGACGGGAGCGGAGTCGCTGACGGTCAGCGCGGACGACAATCTGCTGCCGCTGCTGACTTCGACCGTGGCCAATGGCACACTCACCCTCGGCGTGAAGCCAGGGAACTCGATCCACCCGACAAAGCCTATCGTCTACACGCTGACGGTGAAAACCCTGAACAACGTGACGCTCTCGGGCGCTGGAACGGTCAAAGCCACCAACATCACGACGAACGCGCTGAACGTGCTCTTGTCAGGCGCGGGCAACATGACGATTTCTGGCAGCGCGCCTTCGCAGACGGCGCTGGTCTCTGGCGTGGGCAATTACAACGCGAAGGGCTTTCCCACTGACACAGCGCAGATGACGATCAGCGGGGCGGGAAATGCCACGATCACCGTCAACAAGTCGCTGACCGCTATTGTGAGTGGCGCGGGCAGTGTCACCTACTACGGCTCGCCATCGCAGGTGACGAAGACCATCTCCGGCGTAGGCTCGGTCAAGCAAGGGTCGTGAGCCAGCCGTGCGGCGTCCCAGCGCGGCCCGCTCTGCCCTGGCGCCCGCGCAGCTCAGCCGTAGATGCTGAGCGAATTGAGCATCTTGGTAAAGACAGCCGACGGTTGGCCTTTGACCGCATTCGTCTGGTAGATAAAAAGGAGGTAGTTTCCCACCTGCACCAGATAGGTGATCGTCGGCGTCGTGTTGGCGGTTGTATACCAGACCACCTCCGACGCATACCAGCCCGAGAGCGTCACCTGTTGCTGCGAGACCACCGTCGCCTTCGGCGAGCCGGGGCTGTTGATGACAGCGCGGAAGAAGCTCATTGGCACGAAGTGCTGTGGATTCGCGTTGGCGTCTATCTCTATCTTGGAATACGGCGGCAAAACGACCGTGGGCTGATACAGCCCAGGGTCATAGTTGGCGACGATAAAGCTCTGCACAGCGGGATTGGCGCTCGGAACAATCCAGTTCGATGGATAGCTGACGCTGTAGTGAAAGAGCGTATTGTTGTACGTCGTATAGCTGCCCGCGGCGATAGGGGTAATCACGATAGGGGTCGGCGTCGGCAGCGGTGTCCATGTCGGGAGGGCATTGATATTGAAGTTAATGCCACAGCCAGCCAGGGCGATGGTCAAAACAGCCATGAGCAGCGCGCCGAAAGCGAGTTCCTTCAGGATGGCGCCCCGCCCAGATCGGATAGTCACAAGCGTCTCCTTATAAGGCTGAGTCATGTTGCGTGTGTATCTTGAGCCTGAATGCCTAGCGTATGATGCGCGCATGCGGGGCATGGCGCCATGATCGGCGTCACACTTCGCGGATCTCCCGTACGCTGCGCCAACAAGCGCGAGACAGTCGAGCATCCGCATGCAGCGCGCCAAGGGCAGACTGCCCCGCGATTATTGTGTGCTATGAGCAGCGGCGTGTCACTCACTGAAACCAAATAGGTGAGTCAGAACGCCGCCAAGGTTCCACGCAGGCGAGGCCCATACGGAGCCATCTGGCTGCCCTTTGTAGAACGCTGACCGCCACTGCGCGTAACCGCCCAGATGACGAACCCGCGCGCTAATGCTATACTAGGAAAGGATGCAAGGTCGCGCGTAGTGGTAAGGATGGTTTGAGATGCACAGCGCGACAGAGGTGTGAATGAGTATTTCCGTACAGGCGCAGCGCACAACCAAAGGCCTGCGAGCTGTATTCGAGCGAGCGCGCAGCAATTCGCGGGCGCATACTGGACATAACCACATCAGCCACGCGCAGACACGCGGGGCGCTGCGACTGGGCTTTTTGCTGACCGTCGCGATTCTGATTGTGGAAGTGGTCGGCGCTCTCCTCTCGCATTCACTGGCGCTCTTCTCCGACGCGGGACATGTGCTCACCGACGCCATCGCCCTTGGGCTGGCATGGTTCGCCGCCGTGCAAGCCGAACGCCCCGGCGACCAGCGTCGCACCTTCGGCTACCACCGCTTAGGCATCCTCGTCGCGCTCTTCAATGGTCTGACCCTGGTGGGAGTCGCGGCCTTCATTGGCTATGAGGCCTTTCAACGGCTGCGCGCGCCTGTCGAAGTCCACCCGAACATCATGCTGGTCGCGGCAGCGGTGGCCATCGCGGTGAATCTCTTCATCGCGTCGCGGCTCCACGGCAGCGAAAACCTGAATAGCCGCGCGGCGCTGCTGCACGCCATCGGTGACATCGGCGCTTCGCTGGCGGTCGTGGTCGGCGCAGTGGTGATCGCGCTGACGGGCGCCAGTTGGGTTGACCCTGTCGTCTCCTTCGCCATCGCCGCGCTGATCGCGCTTGGCTCGCTCAGGCTCATCTGGGAAACCGTAGACATCCTGATGGAATCCACCCCCGCCGACATCACGCCCGATGAGATCGCGGAGAAGATACGGCGAGTCGATGGTGTACGCGGCGTTCACGACCTGCACGTCTGGACCATCACCAGCGGCATTCGCGCGCTTTCGTCGCACGTCATCATTGATGATATTCCCCCAAGCGCAAGCGCGACGATCCTCAACAAAGTAACCGGGATGCTCTCCGACCGCTACCACATCGGGCACGCGACGATTCAGTTCGAGAGTGTGGCGCATGGCTCACACAAGGGTAAATGCGCCTGTGGGTCAGAGGCGCGAATGGATCGCTCTACTGCGCGCTCACCGTCGATGACTGCGCGCACCATGACCACGGCCACGACCAGCCCCACAGCCGACGCCACCCACGCCATCACTCCCACCGCCGCACCAATCGCGGCTGACTCCCCCCCTACAACCTCACCGCCTGCCCACCCGTAAGGAATGCGACATAGCGGAACTGACGCCCGCGATCGGATGTCGTTGGCGACGGTGTACACGCATGAGAGGAGACGCGCCATGTCTACGCAGGACGACGAATTCAATTGGCGTCAATCGTTAGAGCGGATCGGCCAGGCGGCCCTCGACCTGGTCACTTCACTGGGGACACATCCCGCTGGTGAGCAAGGGTCGTCGAGCGGCGTGCAGAAGACGGAGACGCGCGCAGTCAGCGGCTTCACACAGATCAAGCTCTCAGGCTTCGGAACGCTTAACATCGCACAGGGTGAGACCGATTCGCTTACCATCTCCGCCGATGAGGATGTACTGCCACACCTGACCTCGGAGGTCGTCAACGGCACGCTGGAGCTAGGGGTGAAGCCACGCCTCTCGTTCAAGTCGCTGCGGCGCGTGACCTATACGGTGACGATCCAGCGGCTGGAGGGAGTGCAACTCTCTGGCGCAGGGACCGTGCATGCGACCGACATCAAAACGGGAGCGTTCAACGTAGCTATCTCCGGCGCGGGCGATATGAGCATCGCGGGCGCGGCGCAGTCGCAGAACGTGCGCATCTCTGGCGCGGGCAACTATAACGCGAGCGAGTTCCAGACCGACACCGCCGATGTGACGATCACCGGCGCGGGGAACGCGCGCATCAACGCCACCCAGATGCTCTATGCGACCATCAGCGGCGCGGGCGCGATCACCTACCACGGCATGCCGCAGGTCTCCCAGCGCATCACCGGCGTCGGCTCGGTGAGGCAGGCGTAGAGGGCGGGCGGGGGCGGCGGGGCGCACGGCCTCATCCCCCAGCCGCCTACTCGCCGTCGCTGGGCTGCTGCTCTGGCTCACTGGTCGCCGGTTGCGTGGGCTTCAGCGCCTGCCAGCCCGCGACCGCCTCATCCATCAACGCAACGAGACGCTGGAGCCGCTCGATCACCATCATGATGTTGGCGCGTTGGCGGCTGTAGCCGTCGGCGGTCATCTCGCGCACCCACGCGCGCAGCTCCTCATCGCGCAGGTCATACCACTTCAGGTCGGCCTGCAGGCGCACATGCACCTTGTAGGCGGGATCGAAGAGCTTGCCCTTGGCTGGGGGCGCCGCCGTCTCCTCGTCCGCCGCCTCGTCCGCCGCGCCATGCAGCTCGCGCGCCAGCGCCTCCACATCGCTCAGCCGGAAGAATGCCCCCTTGCCAACCCCTGGATAGGACTTCAGCCGCTTCTCGCGCACCAGCGTCAGCAGCATATCGCGATCCACATCCAGCCGCCGCACGGCCTCGCCTTCGTCAATGAAAGAGAACTTACTGGGACGGTTCATCGGGCGCCTCCTGGCTTGGTGGCGGGGCCTGCTCGCCTGTGCTGGGTTGTGTCTCGACATGCTCGTAGAACAGCAGCAACGTGCTGCCATAGGTGCGCTCATCATAGAGGCGCAGGCGCGTCAGTGTGAGCGCATCGAGGTCGGGGCGCTCGTGTGGGTGAATCTGCGCGATCACCATCCCGCCGGGCGCCGTCAGCGGCTCGCGGTCGAGGCGTTCGAGCGCCTGCGCGGCCATCTGCTTGTACTGTGGCGGCGCGACATAGACAATGTCCCACTCGCGGCCCTGGGCGCGCGCGGTGCGCATGAAGACAAAGGCATCGGCGCGAATGACCTCGGCGTCCGCTTCCAGGCGAGTCAGGGCCAGATTCTCGCGCACGAGCTTGACGATCTCTGGGCTAAGCTCGATGAACGTCGCGGAGGCGGCCCCCCGGCTCAACGCCTCGATGCCAACACTCCCAGCCCCCGCGAAGAGGTCGAGGAAGCGCGATTCAGCGGTATCGGGCGCGAGGATGTCGAAAAGCGCTGTCTTCACGCGATCGAGGATGGGCCGTGTCTCCAGCGTATCGGGGCCTTTGAGGCGGCGTCCCTTCGCGCTACCCGCGATGACGCGCATCAGGCGTCTCCCCGCGAGCCAGCGCCACCACGCGCGCCGGAGCGTCCGCGTGTGGTGGCTCCGTGCGGCTGCTCGGCGGGCTGCTCGGCGGGCTGCTCAGGCGTCGGACGCGCCGCCGCGCGCCTGGCCGCTGGCGCTAGAGTTGCCGGCGTCTGCGGAGCTTGCTGGGCCTTTTGCGCATTTTTCGCCTTATATTCCTCGCGCAGCAATTCCAGCACACTCTCCACTTCCTCTGCGAAGGCGTCCGCTTTTCCCCAACGGATGAGTGCGTCAAGCTGGTCTGGGCCAAGTCGATCAACAGTGAGTTCCCAGACCGCGCGAGCGACACTGGCGGCCTTCTTCTCGCCGTAGGCCTTCTTCTCGTTCTCCGTCCTGGTCTCCGGGTCTGCTATCGTCTCGCCGAGCTGGTTAATGATGACATGGCGAAAAGCGGTGCGCTGATGCTCAGTGGGCTGGCCGCCAGCGTGCGCGGCGCGTAATGTGGCGATCATCGCGCGCGTGGGGGCGTCGGCAGGCTCTGGCTCTGGCGCGGACGTGGCGGCAGGCGCGGCGGCAGGCGCGGCGGCGGGTGTGGTGGGCGCGGATGGCTCGTGGAGCAGGTCGTCCAGGTCGGGCACATCGTCGAGCGCGGCGGACGCGGCGCGGGCTGGGCGGGGCGCAGGTCGCTCAGGCGGCGCAGGCTCCGCGGGCTGCGCTTCGAGTGGGGCGAAATCATCTTCGCCGCTCTCGTCATCATCGCTCGGTAGGTCATCAAAATCAGGATATGACACCTCAAATGCCGGGCCATCATCCTCTTCTTCGAAGCGCGGCCCGCTCACAGACGCAGGGGCCACCTGGGCGACTGGCGCAGACGCCGCGCTCCCGCCGCCATCGCGAACGACCTGGCGGCGCAACAGATCGAGCGCCTCGCGCAAATCAATGCCGCTGAGCGTGCGAACGTTCAGACGCTCCATTACTGTCCGCGCATCCAGGCCCAACGCGCCAGCGGCGGCGAGGAACTCCGCGCGGGT
This sequence comes from uncultured Chloroflexia bacterium, assembly GCA_963840335.1. Taxonomy (GTDB): domain Bacteria; phylum Chloroflexota; class Ktedonobacteria; order Ktedonobacterales; family JADMIN01; genus JAKAIY01. The sequence continues at coordinate 131,561 of CAWIYP010000013.1, read as the reverse complement.
CAGGTCTGGCCCACTACGTGCGGCGGCGACGGCAGGCTGCGGCGCGGGGGTGGGGGTGGCGCGCGACGTGGACGCGGCAGGCTGCGGCGCGGGGCGCTCAGCGATGGCGGACTGTGGCGCAGAGGTGGCGCGCGCGGTCGGCGCCCGGGCTGCCATCGTGGGCGCAGGCTCAGCGGCGGGCGCCGGGGTGGGCTGTGCGGCGCCGGTAATCTCGGCGAGATGCGCATCGAGGCGGCGCGAGAGACGGCGCATGCCTGCCTCGGCCTCGTCGAGCAGCGACTCCACCTCTTCGGGTGTGGCGCCGGGGCGCAACGGCAGGGCAAGCTCCAGGGTGCGCGTCTGGCCATTCACCGCAAACGTGACCGACTGCCGCAGCCAGATGTGGTCAGCATCTCGTGGAAGTGGGGAATCGCTCGTATCGTCGCGCACTGCCAGCCTCTCTTTCCTCGGCGCCATGCGTCCCTTAGCGTATCATATTCGACGCACAGAGCCGCGTATCCGTCTGCCAGAGAGGACGAGTGACGAGGGAGTCGCGGTCACGCGCTGGGGCAAGCGGCGCGGGCAGGGCAGCCAACTCGCCCAAATGGGCCGCCTAGGACAAGTAGAGTCCTCTCACACTTTTCTCATCTTGGCGGCGTATCATCCCTCTTAACATGGTCTTAACACTGTCTTAACATGATTCCGCGCCCCATAATCAGCGCCGATGGAGAGGATACGACAGGCCACATGAGCGAGTTACAGCCACTCATTGCGTTCGAGCAAAGCGAGAACTGGAAAGTGTTTCTGAAGATCAACAGTCTGGCAGGCCACTCAGCCCTGCTCGACAAGGCAATGATTCTCAGCGCGAATGATCTCATCTTTGTGCTGCCGCTCCTCTTGCTGCTAGTCTGGTTCGCGCTGGCGCGCTGGTCGCCCTGGGCGCGCTCCCTCGCCGCCCGCTTCGGCGCCAGGACGGTGGAGAGCGACCGCTGGCTGGGACAACGTGCGCTGCTGACAGGCGTCGTCGGTGTAGGTCTGGCGCTCGCGCTCAACATCCTGCTCGGCGCGCTGATCTTCGAGCCGCGCCCGTTCATCTCGCATCCCACCATCGTCCACAAGCTGATCGCGCACCCGGCGGACGCCTCCTTCCCCAGCGACCATGAGGCTGTCGCGATGGCGATTGCGCTGGCGCTGACGTTCTACGTCGTCTGGCTGCTGCGCCAGGCCTCACGTGACCGCGCAGGCGGGGGACTGCGCCGCGCCGCGCCGATGCTGGTGGTGGCGCTGGTGGCGCTGGGCTGCGCCGCCATGATCGGCTTCGCGCGCGTCTTCGTCGGCGTCCACTATCCCGTGGATATCGCGGGCGGCGCCATCTGTGGCGCCATCGGCGATGCGTTGGCCTTCGGGCTGCTGCCGCTGACACAGAGCGTCTTCCGGCCCATCGTGCGGCTCGCTACGAATCTGCGCCTGGCATAGCGACATCTCCCCCGCACTGAAAGACTCCCCGCGCTCCCTGGAGACGCGAGGGGTCTTTTCCGTTGACAGAAGGCGCGGCGGGCGAGCATGATATGGCCACAATCCCTGGGGCTGCCCAGGATGTCCAGCTAGCGACGCGCGACGGAGCCGTTGCGCGCGGGAGGCGCCCCTATGACACAGGCATCTTCGGAGCAAGCGGCGGTCACGCGGGATCGCGGCGCGATGGCCTGGAGCTATGTGAGTGGCGTGAGCGACACGCCCCTGCTCGGCGTGACGATTGGCGACGCATTCGACACGACCGTCGGGCGATTCCCCGACCGTGAGGCGCTGGTCGTGCGGCAGCAGGGGCTGCGCTACACCTGGCGCGAGCTACAGGCGGAGGTGAACCGCTGCGCGCGAGGCCTGCTGGCCCTCGGCATCGCGAAAGGTGACCGCGTGGGCATCTGGGCGCCCAACCGCGCGGAATGGACGATCACCCAGTTCGCCACCGCCAAGATCGGCGCGATTCTGGTCAACATCAACCCCTCGTACCGCCTGACCGAGCTGGAATACGCGCTGAACCAGTCGGGCTGCTCGACACTCGTCCTCTCCCCCAACTTCCGCACGACCGACTACACCCAGATGATGATGACCCTCTGCCCGGAGCTGAACTATGCCGCTCCGGGTCAGCTTCACAGCCAGCGCATCCCACAGTTGCGCCATGTCATTCGCATGGGCGAGGCGAAGGCGCCGGGGATGTGGACGTGGAATGAACTGCTGGCACAGGCGGATGAGGTGAGCGCGGCGACGCTGAGCCAGCGCCAGTCGGAGCAGGAGTTCGACGATCCCATCAACATCCAGTACACCAGCGGCACCACGGGCGCGCCAAAGGGGGCGACGCTCAGCCACCACAACATCCTCAACAACGGCTATTTCGTCGCCCGCCTCCAGAACATTACCGAGAACGACCGCATTTGCATCCCTGTCCCTCTCTACCATTGTTTTGGCTGCGTGATGGGCAATCTGGGCTGCGTGACGCATGGCGCGACGATGGTCTACCCGGCGGAGGCGTTCGACCCGGCGGTGACACTGGAGACCGTCGAGGCGGAGCGCTGCACCTCGCTCTACGGCGTGCCAACGATGTTCATCGCCGAGCTGGCCTATCCCGATTTCGGGAAGTACGGCTTCACCAGCCTGCGCACGGGCGTGATGGCTGGTTCGCCGTGTCCTGTGCAGGTCATGCGCCAGGTGATCGACAAGATGCACATGAGCGATGTCGAGATTTGTTATGGCATGACCGAGACCAGCCCTGTCTCTTTCCAGTCGCATGTGGATGATCCCTTGGAGAAGCGTGTCGGCACGGTGGGACAGATTCACCCGCATGTGGAGGTGAAGCTGATCGATCCGGCGACGGGCGCGGTCGTGGAGCGGGGCCAGCCGGGTGAGCTGCTGACACGCGGCTATTCTGTGATGCTGGGCTACTGGGATAATCCAGCGGCAACGGGGGCGGCGATTGACCCTGCCCGCTGGATGCATACGGGCGATCTGGCGACGATGGACGCCGAGGGCTACGTGAACATCGTCGGGCGTCTGAAGGATATGGTGATTCGCGGCGGCGAGAATCTCTACCCGCGCGAGGTGGAGGAGTACCTCTACACGCACCCGAAGATCGCTGACGTGCAGGTGGTCGGCGTGCCAGACGAGAAGTACGGCGAGGAGCTGATGGCCTGGGTGAAGCTGAAGGAGGGCGAGACGGCAACCGACGAGGAGCTGCGCGAGTATTGTCGTGGCCAGATTTCGACGGTCAAGATTCCGCGCTACTGGAAGTTCGTGGACGAGTTCCCAATGACAGTGACCGGCAAGGTGCAGAAGTACCTCATGCGCCAGCAAGGCATCGAGGATCTAGGCCTGCAATCGGCGGCGAACATCCAGACGGCATAAAATCTTTCAATATAGCCCTTACTCAATGTTATGGGGTAAGGGCTATTTACATACAAACTTAGCTTGCCCATTTCTTGACCTTGCAAGCATGCTCTGCCTAAAATGAGAACAAGCCATCGCGCTGGCGAGTGGTGGCGTAGCGTTCTGGCAGGGAAGGCGATCCCAAAGACGAACACGCTCTATTACGGCAATAATCTGGATATTTTGCACTACCTCCCTGACCCTTCCTATGCGCAAGCGGCGCTCTTAGGTACGAGTGATGATGACAACCTAGAGGATAAGGCGTAGAGGCTGGCCGAGAGAGAAGGAGCTAAGGTGAACACTACGCGAAATGTGCCTCGATCAGAGGTGACTGGACACATTAATGATGCCGACAAGGTATTCATTCGATTGTCTTTGAGTCGCAATGACGCTGGCGATAAAGTCTTTCGTAGTCTTGTAGTAGACGTTCTGCCGCAGATATGGCTCGATAGTTCAGATCCCACCATTTTGGAGCTTTGGGGGAAGCAGCAGCACGTATTGGACACTGGCGATGTCTTCTTTTATTGCGGCTGGCTGAATAGTGATACCTTGCGCCAGTGGTTTGATCGTCCCGATCATTGCACTATTGCAGGGTTCAAGCAGATGCCAGGGTATCACTCACGACAAGAGGTTTTTGCGCTACCTGATACCCACGACACCGTCAGTGCCATAGATCTACCAAGTTACGAGCTGCATGGACTACCGACGCTCCCTTACCCGTTCATGTTTTACACTCTTCAGCCGAAATCACCCTTTATTAGGCAAAATTGCGACTATAAGGAAGTGGTTGGCCCGAACGGTGAGTTGTTCGATACTTTTCCGTTGGCGCAGGCAGAGGTGATTTTTGGTATCACTGACCGCCGTTTGATGTATGGGCGAGATGATCTATTCGCGTTCCGTGTGATAGATGCTCGTGGATGGCTAAAGGAAATTCGCATCCTACCAGACAAGGTTGCGGTAACGCTAGGAGCTACAGATCTCCTTGGCAGAGGCTTTGTTGTAATGCGTGGGTCAGGACTCGATGAGAGAGCGCAAGTATTTTCACATAAAGTATCGCTCAAACTACCGGAGCACATACCTGACGATGTTCAGGTTAAGTTGCTGGGCGGTGCCACTGTGTTAGATCAGGCTGTATTCAGTAGCGCGACAAGTCCGTACCCGAAGAATTCTCCGCAAGTCATTGTAGAGCGTGAGGATGTGTTTGGGTATGTGGCGCCCGCGACAACGAATGCATATGCAGAGGCACTTACAACAGTTGTAGCCGCTGAGGGCAATGCGTCTCCGAGAATCTTCGTCAGTCATAGCCACAAAGATGATGCATTCACAAACCGTCTTGTGAATGATCTTCGCCGCGCTGGCGCGTCTGTCTGGGTGGACGTGGCCGACCTAGGGGCAGGAGACTTTCAGAAACGCATTAATGACGCGCTTCTAGCCTGTGAGTGGGTTATCCTTGTTCTTACTGAGAATGCTCTTGAATCGCCATGGGTAGAACAGGAAGTCAATGCCGCGCTTCGACTCAAGAATCAGCAGCGCATTCGTGAAGTAATTCCTATTAAAGCGAGTAAAGTCAGAAAGGATATTCCTCCGCTCTGGGGCGTACTTAATATCTTCGATGCAACATTGGACTATGCCATTGCCTGCGACCGTGTGCTAAACGCAGTTGGTATCACAACCAAGAAGCAGCCTACATCCCTGTTACTACGTTTTCAAAGCATTGCTCGCAGATTGGAAACAAAAGAGTATGCCGAGGCGTTGACGCTCTGCGACGATCTACTTCAGGATTTACCATGGAATATTTGGGCGTGGAAGGCTAAGGCGGAGGCGCTACGAGGACTAGGGCGAGACTCCGAGGCAAGTATCGCGGAGAATAAAGCCAAGCGGCTAGATGCCGAGATGTGATCCTCGTGGAGACGGTGGCGATCAGCACGCGCTGTGCTACCAGTACTTTCCTTCGAAAACATCATCCCTACATGTCACAAATGCGTGCATTGGCCTGTTGTGTGACATCACCTCATCGTGAATTGAAGCAGGTTTGCCAGGAAGCCGCGAAAAGGTGTGTGACATTTGGTGGCTCCCCCACACCGCCTACAGCCGATCCAGCGCCTCCAGGCCGAGGGTGGCCAGCGCGTTGCGCAGTGTCTGCGCCGTCGCGCGGACGAGCGCGGCGCGGAAGGCCTTGCGCTGCTCGTCGCTCTCGCGCAGGACAGGCGGCGTGTGGTCGTAGAAGTCGTTGAAGCGCGTCGCCAGGTCGAAGGCGTAGGCGGCGACACGGTGCGGCTCCAGCGTCTCGGCGGCCTCGGCCAGTAGACGCGGCCAGGCGTCGATCTGACGGAGCAAGTCCCACTCGCTCTGCTCCAGCGCATCGGGCAGAGCGCCCAGCCGCTCCGGCGCCTGGTAGCCCGCCTCGTCCAGCCGCCGCAGGATGCTGCGCGCGCGGGCATGGGCGTATTGCAGGTAGACGCCGCTATCGCCGTTTGAGCGCAACGCCTGGTCGATATCCAGCACGATGATCTGCTGGAGGTCGAAGCGCACCATGAAATAGCGGATCGCCGACGCCGCCAGCGCCTCCGCCGTCGCGCGGGTCATCGCGGGGCCAGCGGGTCGCCCGCCCTCGCCGCCGACCGGCTCACGCGGCGCCATCAGCCGCTCGATCGCCAGGTTGATGAGGTCGTCCGCCTTGATCTCGATGCCCTTGCGCCCCGACATCGCATACGATGAGCGCCCCTCGGAGGTGTCAATGCCCAGGCTGGCGGCGGCGGCGGGCGAGAGCGCCACCACCTCGTAGGCCAGGTGATGCGAGTTCTCCGCCTGCTCCACATAGCCCAGGCGGCGCAGGCTCTCGTACACCACCTGCTGCGGATACGACTGGCGCACGTCAATCACGTTGATGACCCGCTGGGCATGGCCGAAGCGGCTGGCGGGCGCCGCCTTCTTCGCCTCGCGGGCGGTGGCGTGCGCGCGCATCGTCCACAGCTCCTCGCCATTGGCCTGTTTGCCCCACGGCAGGAAGTGGAACTCCACGCCGATGCGCGGATCATCCGTCAGGCCAAACTTCCAGAGTTGCGTGGCGATATCTTTGCCCGTGTAGGTGGCTGTGCCGTCGCTCTTCATCAGAATCTTGTCGCTGGTGCGCTCGCCTTCCTCGGTCTGCGATTCGCCCTCGCCAAAGGGCAGAATCCAGGCGCCCTTCGCGGGGCCGCTCTCCGGCTTGCGCAGGATGCCGCTGTCGCGCAGCATCTCGAAGGTGTGGCGCCACAGCCCGGCGGCGACAATCGCCGACTCCCACGCCAGCAGGTTGTAGAAGATATTCAGGCGGCTCATCGTCTTCAGATGCGCATGGACGATGGTGTTGGATAGCTCGGCGGCCTGCCTGGCGTAGTCGGGCTGGCCTGGCTCGCGCGCGGCCCCATGCTCGATGCCATGCAGTACCGTCTTGCGCAGCTCCATCAACTCTGGGCGGCGCTCGTAGGCCTTGCCCACGGCCACGTAGATGCGCGAGCAGTAGTAGTCGAACGTTTCGCCGGGCAGTTGCTCTGGGCCACCCTCGACCTCCAGCTCGCCCCGCTGGATCAGCTCCTGCGCGACGACCACATCGGCTACCTGCACGCCAGTATCGTCAATGTAGTTCTGCACCTCGACCTGATAGCCCTGCGTGCGCAGCATCCGCGCGGCGGTATCCCCCACACAGGAGTTGCGCAGGTGGCCGACATGCGCCGCCTTGTTGCTGTTGATGGCGGTATGCTCGATAATCACCTTGACGCCCGCGCCCATAGTATTCGCGCCGAAGTCGTCGCCCGCCGCCGCGACCCGCGCGATGACCCCCGCACCCGCGCTCGGCTGATGCAGCGTGATGTTGAGGAAGCCCGGCGCCGCGACACTGACCTCGCGGATGATCGGATGCGCCGCCGCGCGCAACTGCGCCGCCACGCCCTCGGCGATCTGCATCGGTGGGCGCCCCAGCCGCTGCTTGCCCGCCCAGGGCATCAGCGGCATGCCGTAGTCGCCGAAGCTGGCCTGGGTCGTCGGGCGCACGTCGAAGGGCAGCGTGGCGACATCCGCCGTCAGCCCCGCCTCACGGATATACGCCGCAGCCGCCTCACGCAGCAGGCCGGTGAGACTGTCGATCAGGTCGCCTTCGGTTGGTGTGGACTGGGGCATAGCGCATCTTCTCCCTGGCGCGCCCGCGAGCGCGAATCCTTTGATGGCGGCTGGCGCCTATGGCAAACGCCGACGCAGGCGTCGGCGCGAATGTGGCATGAAACTACACAACTGCGGGCAGAATCACCCAGACAGTATATCGCGCCGCGCCGCACAGCGTCCATGCGGCAACGGTCGCGGCCATCAATGGCCGGCGCACGGTACGACTGGGGCTGAAGCCCCTGGAGGCGTGGCCACGGATCGCGGCATCATCGGCCTTCAGGCCACGTCCGCGTGCTCCGGCCATTCATGGCCGAGAGCGCCCCTCCCTCATGCGGCGGGTCGGTCGAGCGCCGCCTCGCCAGAGGTTGCGGGGGGCGGCGTGGTAGGCTTATCGCGCAGGGCGAAGATGACCCAGACCGCGCCGATGGCGAAGAGTGTGACAATGGCCTCGACCAGCAGCGTGTCGCCAATGGCGCCGAGATGGACGAACTGCGGCAGCACGGTGAAGGCATCCAGCAGGAAGTGCAGGCCAATCGCCAGCCAGAGCCAGCCCAGCGACCCACGCCGGAAGACCTGCAAGACGATCAGCGAGAGCGCGACATGCGCGGCGATGGCGCAGACCCGCTCCCAGCCACCCAGCAACGGCAGCCAGCCCGGCTGTCCAGCGAGCGCGGCCACCTGCGCCAGCGCCGCCGGACGTTGCGCCGCTGGAACGATGTCCAGGTTCGTGCTGATGAGCAGCCACACATTGATGAGTTGCAGGCCGCCCAACCCCGCGATCAGCACGGCGGACTCCAGGCCACCATGCCCCAAGCCATACATCACCCCCTTCGCCCAGGTCTTTTCCTCGCGCCCCATGAACCAGCGATAGCCAAGGTAGCGCCCGACCTCCTCGAAGATGCCCGCCGTCAGCGCCGCGACCAGCAGGAAGGCAATCAGCAGCGGACGCGAAGACTTGAGGCTCGGCAGCAGAAAGTATTGCGCCACCTGAATCAGTGGCAGGCGGGTGATGATCTGGAAGAGGAAGAAGATCAACGCGCCAAACGCCGCATACCGCCAGCCAACCCGCAGCCGCTTGTGGGCGAAGATGATGAGCGCGATGGGCAGGGCGATCTCGAAGATGGTGGCGGCAATAGCGGTGATCCACCATCCGGTCGTCGGGGTCGTCACAAATGGCATAATCATTACCTCTTCACGAGCTGGTGTGTCAGGAGCGCGCGGGAGCGAGGTCACGCATGCGCATGGAATAGACCACCACGAGCGCGGACGCCACCGCCGGGAAGAGGAAGTAGAGGATGACGCCAGCGTTAAAGAGCGCGCTCAGCGGTCCGGCGAAGAGCGTCAGCGCGGCGGCCACGAGCAGCGCGGCGAGCCAGCGCCACTGCTCACGCTGCCAGCCGACATACGCGGCGACGAGTGTGGCGATGATCGCCAGCTTACCGCCAAGATCAACGACACCACTGGCGAGACCGATGCGCGCCGACGCCGCCGCTGCGCTGAGCGGCGACGCGCTCAGGTAGAACGCCAGCCCCACGAGTGTCAGCGCGAAGGCGCCCGCGCCCAGAATCCTTATCGCCAGACGCATATACGCTCCCATCCTCGCTTATCCGATGTGTTCACGCCTACTCCGCATGCGCTTTGTCGTCAGGTTGGGCGTCGAGCGGCTTGTAGAAGAACGTCGCCGCATAGCCGACGTCATCTGGCCCAACGGTGTAGTCTGGGATGACCCCTAGCTCGCGGTAGCCCAGCCTGCGGTAGAGGCGCTCGGCGTCAGTTCCCGTATTCGTGTCGAGAACGAGCAACCGCTTGCCCTCATCATACGCCAGCCGCTCCACCGCGCGCATCAGCGCCGCGCCGATACCCTGACGACGCGCTGAGCGATGTGTCATCACCTTCAACACCTCACCCCTGCGGACGGCATTCTGCTTGGGCGAGAGTGAAAGCTGCGCGCTCCCCACCACGACGCCGCCCTGCCGCGCGACCAGCAGCCGCAGCGACCCCGCGCGTATCGCGGCATAGACGCCATCCCAGAACTCGCGGGCGAGTGTCTCATCCAGCGGATCCCAGAAGCCCAGGGATGCGCCACTGGCCACGGCGTCGCGCAGGAGGGCGATGAGCTGCGGCGTCAGGGTCTCGGCCTCGCTCGCGTCGATCTGCGCCAGGGTAAAAGCTGTCTCGGACATGCGCGCTTGCTCCTTCTCTCTTGACCATGCGGGCAGCGGTAGCATCCGTTCGTAGTATATGCCCAGGCGCGCCAACAAGCCGACCCGCAAGATAGCGCATGACGTAGCGAGGAGCTATCCCAGGCCTGGGATAGCTCCTCGCGTTGCGGGCCGTGGCTCTGGAGGCGCTCAGCCGATGCTGCCGCCGGGCTGGGGCGCGTCGGTGGGGAGCAGCGGCGGCTCCTCCATCTGCTCCATCTCTTCGGTCAGCGGATAGACCCCTGGCGCGGGCGGTGTCGGCTCACCGCGATTGCGGGCCGCGCGTGACTCCTCGGTTGTTGGCTCACCGGTCGTGATAGCCGCCACAGGCTCGTCCATCAGCGCCGCGCGCACCACATCATCCATCGACTCCACCATCGTGAAGTGAATCTCCGCGCGAATCTTCTCCGGAATCTCGGCAAGATCCTTCGCGTTCTCCGCTGGGACGATGAGGTTGTGGATGCCGACACGGTGCGCCGCCAGCGCCTTTTCCTTCAGCCCACCGATTGCCAGCACGCGCCCCCGCAGCGTGATCTCGCCGGTCATGGCGATATCGCTGCGCACGGGGCGACGTGTGATGGCCGAGATGATGGCCAGCGCCATCGTGATGCCCGCCGATGGCCCATCCTTCGGGATGGCGCCCTCTGGCAGGTGGATGTGAATGTCCATCTCGGCGGGGAATTCTTCCGGCAGGTCAAACTCGGCGGCGCGCGAGCGGATGTAGGAGAGCGCGGCGCGCGCCGACTCCTGCATGACATCGCCAAGCTGGCCCGTCACCATCAGGCCGCCCTTGCCAGGCATCGTGACCACCTCGACCGGCAGCAGCGCGCCACCGTTCGCGGTCCACGCCAGGCCTGTCACGACGCCCACCTGGCCCACCTCCAGCGTCTTGTCTGGCAGGTAGCGTGGCGCGCCAAGATACTGCTCGACAACCTTCTCCGTCACGCGGATGCGCGCGTTCGGCTGCTGCACGATGCGCAGCGCGGCCTTGCGGCAGATGGTGGCAAGCTGGCGCTCCAGGCTACGAACGCCCGCCTCGCGCGTATAGCTCGAGATGATGTAGCGCATGGACGACGCGGGCACCTGGAGCTGCGCGCGGGTAAGGCCATGCTCATTCAGCACCTTCGGCAGCACGAAGTTGCGCCCAATCTCGATCTTCTCTTCCTCGGTGTAGCCGGGTAGCTCGATGATGTCCATGCGGTCGGCCAGCGCGCGAGGAATCTGGTGGCGGCTATTACCCGTGCAGATGAAGAACACCTGCGAGAGGTCATAGGGCGTCTCCAGATAGTGATCGCTGAAGCTGTTGTTCTGCTCTGGATCAAGCACTTCGAGCAGCGCCGCCGCCGGATCACCACGGTAATCCGCCGCCAGCTTGTCGATCTCGTCGAGCAGGAACACGGGATTGACCACTCCCGCCGTGCGCATCGCCTGTATGATGCGCCCGGGCAGCGCGCCGATGTAGGTGCGCCGATGTCCACGAATCTCCGCCTCGTCATGGACGCCGCCCAGCGAGATGCGCACGAACTTGCGCCCCAGCGCATGCGCGATGCTGCGACCGAGGGAGGTCTTGCCGACACCTGGAGGGCCAATCAGGGTGAGAATTGGCCCCTTGTTGGAGGTAGCCGCCTTCGCCAGCGCCGCCACATCGGCAGCCGGGGCGCCGCTTGGCGCGGCCCTTTGCGCCTGCCGTTCGGCCTGCATAGCGCGCAGTTGGCGCACCGCGAGGAACTCGACGATGCGCTCCTTCACCTTCTCCAGCCCGAAATGCTCGTTGTCGAGCGTCTTCTGAGCGAAGGCCATGTCGAGCAGATCGTCGGTATGCTCAGCCCACGGCAGCGCCAGCATCCAGTCGATGTAGTTGCGCAGCACCACCTGCTCCGCCGAGTGCGCGGGCATGCGCTCCAGGCGGTCAAGCTCTTTCGTGATCTTGACGCGCGCCTCTTCGGTCAACTGCTTCTGCTTCACCCGCTCGCGCAGCTCGCGAATCTCGCCCGCCTGGTCGCTGCCCAACTCCTCCTGAATGGCGCGCAGTTGCTCCTTCAGGTAGTATTCACGCTGGTTCTTGTCGACCTGATGTCGCACCTTCTGGCGAATCTTGTTCTCCAGCTCGCGAATCTCGATCTCATTGCCCAGCGAGACACACACTTTCTCCAGCCGGGCCAGCGGATCGAGCGTTTCGAGGAGATCTTGCTGCTGCGGCGCCTCGCCACCCAGCCGCACCGCCAACTCATCCGCCAGGCGGCCTGGTACGCCGATCTTCGTCGCCTCGCTGATGTCGTCCACATTGAAACGGCGGTCGAGGAGCGAGAGCTTCTCGAAGAGCGACGTGGCGTAGCGAATCATCGCGCGGCTGTCGGCGCGCCCGACGGTTGGCTCCTCCACCTCGATAATGGCGGCGCGGGGGAATGGCTCACGCTGCTCCCAGTCCGCCAAGCGGACACGTCGCAACCCCGCCACCGTGATCTGGATGGTCTGGTCTCCCTGTTCTTCATGTTGCCTGATCTCGACGAGCACGCCAACGGAGTACACGTCGTCTGGGCCAGGGTCTTCGATCCCGTCATCACGTTGAGCCACGGCGATGAGTTGCTTGTCGGCGGCGTAGGCGGCTTTCACCGCTTCGAGGGTCTTCTCGCGCCCAATCGAGAGCGTCGCGCTCGTTCCAGGGAAGATCACCACACCCTTGAGGAGCGCCACCGGATAGGTGTGCGGCGCCTCCTGGTTGGCATGGCTCGCCGCCTTTGACGCCTTCGCGCGCTTCATCCCGCGGGTAGATGTTGTATCCGTTGTATCCATAGAATCGGGACCTCACTGATTCGCCAGTTCGTGTATGCCTGTGGGCGCCATCCGCACATCCACCTCGTGCGTGAGAAGTCGCGGCGGCGTAAGCCTCTCCGCGCTTCCCCCTCTTTCCCCCGCGCGCTCCCACAGAACCCCTTGTGTCACTCGATCTGTTTCGGTGGGTCGGCCCCGTTCTGGGCGGCTGGCCCGGTTGGTATCGCTTGAAATGCCCGACGCCACTCTCACGCGAGCGACGCGGGGCTGTTCACGCCCCAGCGTCACCCCCAGAGAGGGGCGTCACTCTATAACTAGCGATGCGATTGTTTTGAAAAGCATGATTCATGCCCACGCGCAGACAAGCGTGCTGGGCGCAAGAGGCGCGTCCAGCACGCTCCGCGTGGAGCGTGCGCAGGTCAGGCGGACTCGTTCTCCAGCTCGACGGAGCGCGCCTCGATGACGGAACGAGTCACGACTTGCGCTGGCTGGCGCGCCGTGATCGTCTCACCATCGATAACGACCTTCTTCACATCTGAACGCGACGGCGCATCGAACATCACATCGAGTAGGACATTCTCCACGATGGTGCGCAGGCCACGGGCGCCCGTCTTCTGCGAGAGCGCGGCGTCGGCGGTGGCTTCGAGCGCGGCCTGGGTGAAGCTCAGCTCGATGCGGTCGAGGCTCATCAGCTTCTGGTATTGCTTGACGATCGCGTTCTTCGGCTCCGTCAGGATGCGAATCAGCGCCTCGCGGTCGAGGCTATCGAGCGAGCAGGCGACTGGCAGACGCCCGATGAACTCCGGGATCATGCCGAACTTCAACAGGTCATCGGGGATGAGCTGCGCGAGCGCCGTGTTGCTCATCTCGGGGGTATCGTCTACCGCCTTGAAGCCCATCAGCTTGTGGCTGCCCAGGCGCTGCTCGACGATCTTATCCAGCCCTTCGAAGGCGCCACCGCAGATGAACAGGATGTTCTGCGTGTTGATCTGGATGAAGTCCTGGTGGGGGTGCTTGCGACCACCTTGCGGCGGCACATTGGCGATCGTGCCTTCGATGATCTTCAGGAGCGCCTGCTGCACGCCCTCGCCGGAGACATCGCGCGTGATGGAGGGGTTGTCGGCTTTGCGCGCGATCTTGTCGATCTCGTCAATGTAGACGATGCCACGCTCGGCCCGCGCCACGTCGAACTCGGCGATCTGAATCAGCCGCAGGAGAATATTCTCGACATCCTCACCGACGTAGCCAGCCTCGGTGAGCGCGGTCGCGTCGGCGATGCAGAAGGGGACATCCAGCACCTTCGCCAGCGTCTGCGCCAGCAGGGTCTTGCCGCTGCCCGTCGGGCCAATCAGCAGGATGTTGCTCTTGCCCAGCTCCACATCGTCAATCTGCATGCCGGAGTTGATGCGCTTGTAGTGGTTATAGACCGCGACCGCGAGCGTCTTCTTGGCGCGATCCTGGCCAATGACGTACTGGTTGAGCTGGTCGTAGATCTTCTTCGGCGTGGGAACTTTTCCCGTGGATACGCGGGGCTTGACGACGGCCTGCTCTTCCTCGATGATCTCGCGGCACAGGTCTACGCATTCGTCGCAAATATAGACGCCACCTGGCCCAGCGATGAGTCGCTGCACCAGATCCTGGCTCTTGCCACAAAATGAGCATCGGTACGTCATGCGCGTCCCCTTCGAATTCGCCACGTTGCTACCATCCCCTCGCTTGACGTCGGCCTCTCTCCGACGCCATCGAACGCTGTTCGCCGTGATACGGCCCGCTGCCCAGGCCCAGTGCCCAGACATGGCGTCGCAGTTGACGAGATGGCTCACCTCAGCCAGGGGTACCCTGGTTGTCACACTGACGACGATAATTGGCGCGCATGGCCGCTTGCCACGCCACGAGCGGTCTCGGCTCGGTGGCGTCCCGCGACATTCCGCGGCGCTTCGCGACATTCCGACGCTATTCGCTGTCCCCCGCCTGACCAGCGACCGACCTGCGAAAACAGATGGGCGGCAGATGGGTTAACTATAGTATATACGGCAAATGCGCCGGGGAGGAACACTTTCGCTCCAAATCCCGGCGCGTTCGTCCTACGAGAACGCTATACGCCAGCGCTAGCCAGGCGTTCGACGAGGGATTTACTCCTCCGCCGCCGCCTGCGCCTTGCCAGCGGCTTTGCCCTTCGCGCCTGATTTCGCGGGCTTGGCGGGCTTCTCTGCCTCAGTCTCTGCCGTCGCCCTCAGCCGCCTCGGCGCCCGCGCGGGCCGCCACTGCCGCGTTAGCGGCCGCTGCCTCCGCGTCCGCGTCGCTCTCTGCCACGCTCTCCTCGCGGGCGGGCGGCCACTTGCCCTGGGCGCCAATCTCGATCAGGCGGTCGAGCGCCTTGTCACGGCGCAGACGCGCAATGATGGAGCGTTTCTGGCTGGCGGTGAGGTCGCGCCAGCGTTCGCGGCGCCCTGAGGTCAGCATGGTCATCAACTCATACCACTGGCTGGCTTCGTCGTCACTCACCGCCACATTCTCAGCGTCGGCGAGCGCGGCCAGGCCAAGGTCGCGCTTCACCCGCTCGATCGCCTCAGGCTCAGCGTCTTTGCGGAATTCCTCTTCCGACTTGTTCATCGCCTGGAGGTAATCTTCGAGGGTGAGGCGGCTGTCTTCGAGCGAGCGTTTCGTCTCGCGCATCATCGTCTCCACCTCATCCGCCGCCAGCAGTGGGTGGATGGTGTACGAACTGGACTCGGTGAGCGCCTTGAGGGCCTGCTCGCTCAGCTCGCGGTTCGCGTCACGCTCGCGCTGCGAACGCAACTGCTCGCGGATGGCGCCGCGCACCTGCTCCATCGTGGTGTAATCGCCAACCGTCATGGCGAATTCGTCGTTGACTTCGGGTAGCTCACGCTCCTTGACCGCTTTCAGGGTCACCTCGTAGCTCGCCTCTTTTCCGGCGAGGTCGGGGTTGCCATAGTCCGCGGGGATCGTCGTGGTGAAGGCCTTGGTTTCGCCTTCCTTCATCCCGAAGATGTGCGCGTCCATGCCGCTGAAGATGCCCACGCGCTCGTCGCTGGTCAGGACAAATTCGTTGTCGTGCAAGTTGCTGATGTCACGGTCACCGCTGGTGAGCTTGAGATCCATCGTTACCTGGTCGCCCGCCTTGGCGCCGCGCTCCACGGGCAGCCACTCGGCCTGCTGCTGGCGCAGGCGCTCAATCGTATCCTCCACCTGCTCTTCGGTGATCTCCAGCGTGGGCAACTCCAGGCGGATGCTCTTGTAGTCGCCGAGGGTGGCGGGGGTCAGCACGGGGACATGCACGGTCGCGGTGAAGGGCTGGCCGATCTCGAAGGACTTCTCCGTATCGACATGTGGGCTGGTGATCGGCGTCAGATTGTTGTCAGCGATTGCCTTCCGATAGGCTGAGTCGATCAGATCGTCGAGACCTTCCTGATAGATCGCATCGGGGCCGAGCATGCGCTCCAGCATGGCGCGTGGGGCATGCCCAGGCCGGAAGCCGTGCACCTTGTATTTCTGCGCCACGCGCTTGTACGCGATGTTCGACGCGGCCTCGATCTCGGGCCAATCTAGCTCGACATGCAGCATCGCCTCGCTCTCGGGCGTGCGCTCAACGGTGACTTTCAATGGAACGGCCTCCAACAATCGCACAGACCAATACAGGCGCGGCGCGCCCCATCCCAGACGCAGAGCGCGGCAGGATGGCGTGGCAGCGGGCATTGGTGAGGCGCGATAGAGTGATACAGCGTTTTCAGGATGCGCAGATACTAGTATATCACCGTCTACCGCCAGTTGAGGCGGGAATCTCCCGTGATTGGCCGCATGCAATAACGATGTGCGCGCTACTCGTCGTAAGCCAGATAGTGTTTGCCGAACGCTTTCACATGAAGGCGCGCTGCCTGCCTAATCATCCATTCATCTACGACGGGTCACTCGCGACCTTACCACAGTTTTACAGTTCAACGCGCAGGTCAGCGAGGCATTCGCGTCTCCTGCTTTCCCTGACGTGAGGCGCGCCTATACCGAGAAACTTCGCTTTCAGGGCTATTGGTAGTGGAAGGCGCCATCTTAAAAGTCATCTGACAGCGCGAGTGCGCGAAGCGGCATAGCGCGCTGGCGACTGCGTAGGCGCGTGCGGTACAGTGAAAGCGTATGTGTTCTGGAGAGAGCGACCGAGGAGGTTTCGCAGATGGCAAAGCAGTACCGGCAAGCCCCGGCGATGGCGATAGATCCCAGCAAGCGATATGTGGCGACGTTCCACACGGAGCGCGGCGATTTCCAGGTGGAGCTTTTCGCCAAAGACGCGCCCATGACGGTGAACAACTTCGTCTTTCTGGCGCGTGATGGCTTCTATGACGGCGTGACGTTCCACCGCGTCATCAAGGGCTTCATGGCGCAGGGCGGCGACCCGACCGGCACCGGCTCTGGTGGCCCCGGCTATCAGTTCAACGACGAGCCGAGCGCGCTGGCCCTCAAGCACGAGAGCGCGGGCACGCTGAGCATGGCGAACGCTGGCCGCAACACCAACGGCTCGCAGTTCTTCATCACCTTCGGCCCGACACCACACCTCAACGGCATGCACGCCGTCTTTGGACGGGTCATCAGCGGCATGGATGTCGTGAATAGCCTGCGCGAGCGCGACCCTGGACGCGACCGCAACCCCGGCGACCGCATCCTCAGCATTGACATCAGCGAGCAGTAGCCCGCGAACAGGAGCGAACGAACAGCCTTGACGCATCGAGTGTCACCCACCCTCGCCGTGATTGCGGACCTTCACGGGAATATGCCCGCATTCAACGCGGTTCTGGCTGACCTGGAACGGGTTCAGCCAGACTCCGTGGTGATTGCGGGCGACTTCGTGAACCGTGGGCCGCAGAGCCATGCGGTGGTCGCGCAGGCGATGCGCCTCGGCTTCCCCGCCATCAGCGGCAACCACGACACCTGGCTGGCGGCGCTGGCGCGCGGCGAGAACCAGCCCGAAGGCTGGGAGACGCCCTGGTGGACGCCCGTGCGCCGCGCCGCGCAGGAGTTGACGCCCGACGACCTCGCCTGGCTCGATGCGCTGCCCTTCAGCCTGCGCGTCGATCTACCCGGCGCGGAGCCTGCGCTCATCGTCCACGGCAGCCCACGCCACGCGCGCGAGGGCATGGGACGGATGGTCAGCGACGCGCGGCTGGCCGACGCGCTGGAGGGTGTGGAGGAGCGCACCATCATTGGCGCGCACATCCACTATCCCTGGGAGCGCTGGCTCGGCGACCGGCACGCCATCGTCATCGGCGCGGTCGGCTGCCCCTTCAACGGCGACATCAACGCGCAGTATGGCCTCTTTACCTGGCGCAATGGCGTCTGGAACTTCGAGCATCGCTCCATCCCCTACGACCATGAGCCGCTCTACGATGCCTGGCGCACGAGTGGCTACCTCGACGACGGCGGCGCTGGCGGCCGCCCTGATGCTGCTGGAGCATCAGACCGCGCGCACACAGTATGTGCCGTTCTGGGAGTGGGCGACCGAGACGGGCCGCCCGCTCTCGATGGACTACTACCCTGAGTTCAGCGCACAGCGCCGCTAACCCGCCCCGCGGCGCGGTATACTATACAAAAGAAAGCGGTGGCAGCGAACGCATAGGCCCACCAGACGAAAGCGAGGCATGGAACACATGACGATGGATCGGCAAGAGGCCATCGAATTTCTGGTGGATCACTATCAGAACCCACGCAACCGCGAGGCGATGCCCGACGCGGATGTACATCTGACGGGCGGGAATCCAGGGTGCGCCGATAAGGTGGAGATGTACGCGAAAATCTCACCGGATGGGCATGTGGAGCGCGTCACCTTCGAGGGCGAGGGCTGCACCATCAGCATGGCGGCGGCGTCCTATGTGACGGAGCTGACGCAGGGCATGACGCTCGAAGAGATCGAGCAACTCACCTTCGAGACGCTGATCGACGATCTGGGGCGCGAGGTGGTGATGTCGCGTCCGACCTGCGCGACGGTGGCGCTGGGGACGCTGAAGAAGGGCATCCACGAGTACCGCATGCATAAGCTGGCCGAGCAGCCCTAGCGGGGCGAACGCCAGACCCTCGCGCGCAGAGAGAAGCGGCTTCCCACTTGAGTGGGAAGCCGCTTCTGGTTATCCGCGTTGGCTGGCCCGATTAGCGCTGATAGGTGTTGCGCGTGTTGCGGGGAGCGCCACCCTGCCCTGCCTGCCCCGCCTGCCGCGTCTGGCGGGGGCGGCCCGCGTGGCGCTCACGGAAGTCGGCGGCCTCGATGGAGACGTTGCGCACGAAGCTCATGTCCGAGAGCCGCGAACGGATGCGCTCATCCATATGCGAGAGCAGGCGGTTGTTGGTGGTGATGACCGTGGGCATGCGGTAGTTGTAGCGATAGTTGATGATCTGGAAGAGCTTTTCGGTGGCCCAGGCGGTAGAGTTCTCGGCGCCGAGATCATCGAGTACGAGCAGGCCCGCCTCGCGTACCTTGTCGAATAGCTCGTCGTAGGGCATCTCGCTGCTGGGCGCAAAGGCGGCGCGCAGGTGGTCGAGCAGGTCAGGGACAATGCTGAAGAAGACCGACTGGCCGCTGGCGAGACGCTCGTGCGCGATGGCAGCGGCGAGGTGGGTCTTGCCGACGCCATAGCCGCCACTCAGCACCAGCCAGCCGTCGGGATCCTCGGCGTAGCGCTGCGCGACCTCCAGCGCCTCACGCACGCCGGGCAGCGCGACATCGAAGGTGGCGAAGGTCTTGTCGCGCACGGCGTCGAGGCTCGACATCCGGCGCAGGTCAGAGAGGCGGCGCTCCTCCAGCAGGCGCTCCTTGCAGGCGCAGGCGACGGCCTGCCCAAATGAGGGATCGCCCACCGCCACATCGAGACGCACATACCCGGCGCCGTGGCACTCTGGGCAGACATCCGCGTCGGCGGCGCGGCGTGTGGGGCTCCCTGGCGCGCTTGCCTGTCTGCCGCCGCTGGCCGCGTGGAACGCAGCGCATCAGCATAGCCCTGGGTCGCCTCGCCTAGCGAGAGCATCCCACTGGAGCCTGCGCGCATGCGGCTGGCGGCGGCGGGTCGGGCGGCGCCTCCGCGCGCACGCTGGTTGGGCGGCGGGGCTGGTTCACGCGGAGGGCGGGCAGCGCTGGCTCCCTGCCTGCCAGCGTCATCGCGCGGCGCAACGGACATCTGCGCCACCGACGACCGCCAGCGCACGGGCGCTACTGGCGCGCCGCGCGGGCAACTCCAGGATGCGCTCGGCGTCGAGCGCGTCGGCGGCGGGAACCGCTGGCTGCGCGACATCGGACACGGGCTGAGTGGGCGGTGGCGGCGGCGCGGCGCCGGGTTTTGCGCGTCTCGCGCGCATGCGGGCTGACCTAGCGAGAATATCGCCCATGCGCTCCATACGGCTCGCCTCCCTTCCCATCTGTCTCCCACCGTTTCAATATCGCGCGGATGTAGCTCCACTTGCGCTTGTTCTGCTGCGTGGCCTCGCGAAAGGCCGCCTCGATCCAGTCCCAGGGGTAGCGCTCGCTGGCGTCGCGTAGCTCCTCGGCCACCAGCGGCGCCAGCAGGCCGATGTTCTGCTCGTAGAGCGTGAAGATGTTGGGCCGCTCGATCTCGACGGTGAGCCTCGGCGTGGCGCCATCGCCCTCGTCAACGCTGGCAATTGGCCCCTCCAACTCCAACAGTGACTCTGGCGAGGTGACGCCCCGCAGGAGGTCGGCGACGGCGGCGCGGCTACGCTCGGTGTTGAAGAAGTACCACGTTACGATTTCGTCATCTATTCGGACGCGCACCCGCAGTAACAAGCCACGCGCCCGTGCCCCTTCGAGCGCGGCGCGCAGCCGCTCCTCATACGGGCGTGGGTCGCCCCGCCGCCGCAGCCCGCGCCGCAGCGTCGGATCCGCCAGCAGCTCGCGGTCACTGGCGCAGCGTGGCTCGCCTACCTTCTGATAGAGCAGCCAGAAGAGATGCAGCGTCACCTTCACCTCGTTGATGTCCTCGATCTCTGGCAGCGCCGAGGTAAAGAAGGCGTCGGGCAGCGGTGTGTAGGGATTCGCGCCGGAAGGAAACCCGGCGAACGCTGGTGGCATGTGGGTTTCCTCCGATCAATACTCTGGCTCGACCTGGCGCAGCTCCAGGTCGCGGTAGCGGGTCTGCGCCCCCTGGAAATAGAGACTGACGGAGCCTACCGGCCCGTTGCGGTGCTTGGCGATGATGATGTCCGCGATGTTCTTGCGCTCGCTCTCCGGGTTGTACACGTCGTCGCGATAGATGAACATCACAATATCGGCATCTTGCTCGATGCTCCCCGATTCGCGCAGGTCGCTGAGCTGCGGCTTCTTGTCGGTGCGGCTCTCGACCGCGCGCGAGAGCTGCGAGAGCGCCAGCACCGGCACCTCCAGCTCGCGGGCCAGCTCCTTCAGACCACGGCTGATGGCGGAGATTTCCTGCACGCGGTTCTCGCCGCCACGGCCATTGCTGTTGACGGTGCCCTGCATCAGTTGCAGGTAGTCCACGACGATCAGGTCGAAGCCGCGCTCCATCTTCAGGCGGCGCGCCTTGCTGCGCATCTCCATCAGCGAGATGCCCGGCGTATCGTCAATGTAGATTTCCGCCTCGGAGAGCGTGCCGACCGACTGGCTGATGCGCTCCCACTCGTCATCGTCAATGAAGCCCGTGCGCAGCTTCTGCTGATCGACGTTCGCGTCCATCGAGAGGAAGCGCGCGATGAGCTGCTCGGCGCTCATCTCCAGGCTGAAGATGGCGATGCCGTGCTTGTAGCGCAGCGCGGCGTTGTGCGCGATCGAGAGCGCGAGCGATGTCTTGCCGACGGCGGGCCTCGCCGCCAGGATGATGAGATCGGAGCGCTGGAGGCCACCCGTCACCTTGTCGAGGTCCGAGAAGCCCGTCGCCACCCCCACGATGTCGCCGCGCCGCGAGTGGAGCTGGCCGAGCTTATCGAGGTAGGCGTCGAGCGTGTCGCGGATATGCTCAAACTCCGCATGCGAGATGCGCTGCGAGACGTTGAAGATCAGCTTCTCGGCCTGGTCGAGCGCCACGTTGGCGTCTGGCTCATTGTAGGCGACGCCCGCGATCTGCCCTGCCGCATGGATCAGGCGCCGCAAGATGGCGGTGCGCTCGACGATGTGCGCGTAGCTCTCGATATTGGCGCTGGTCGGCACCTGATTGGCCAGTGAGCTAGACATAGCTCGCGCCGCCCACCTCGTCCAGGGCGCCGCGCCGCTGCAACTCATCGGTCAGGGTGATGAGGTCGGCGGGTGTGCTCGTCTCGTAGAGATCGGAAATCGCCTGATAGATGACGCGATGCGCCTCGCGATAGAAGTCTTCCGGGCGCAGAAAATCCGCGATCTGGGCCATCGCGTCGGGGTCGATCAGCAGACTGCCCAGCACGCCAGCCTCCGCCTCGACATTCTGAGGCAGGAGCTTCTCCGTCACCATCGCCATCGCCACATCCTCCAGGCGGATCGCCTCCACGTCGGCGCCGATGAGCGCATGCGCTGGAACGTCTATTCTAGCAGTATAGCACGCGCCAAGCGCCGATTTCCGCACGTATCCCTTACGATCATCCACTTTCGCATCGCGAAGTCGGTGGGTGTCGCGAAGGGAATAAACGAAGCGGCATGTCTGAGGGTACCTGAGCCATGCGCATTTCGCAACGTAGCCCCATCCACCATGCGTCCACCGACGGTGGATATGTGGATAACTCGGTTGAAGGCGATAACCCGGCGCCCCGCCACAGAGGCTTGTTTTCACACTTGCCACGACACGCCAGCGACGATGGTGTCTGAATTCGCGGCTTATCCACCCCTATCCACGTATCTCACAGAGTTATCCACGAAGTTATCCACAAGGTTACGCACAGCCTGTTTGGGCTAGCAAGCGCGGGGGAGGCGCAACAGGACCCCGCGCAGCGAAAACGCTCTCCCAAATGCGGTCTGTTGAGCGTCATGTGTAAGTAGAAGCACTGACGCGCTCACACGAATCTTGCGCTCAGTGAAACAGCGACAGCATGACACGCATCCTTGTAGATGCGCGGGATATCCGACTGGTGGATGGCCCCAGCGCGAGTCAGGCGCCGCAAGGTGTGGGAGAGCTGTGTGGCCGATAGACGCGAATTCGTTGCGCTCATAACCCCGCATATCGGCGCCATGAAACACGCCGCTATCTCGCTCGTCGGCATGGACGACGCCGAAGACGCGGCGCAAGAGGCGATCCTGCGCGCGTGGCAGACCTGGGACACGCTCAAAGACGCGGGCGCTACGCGGGCCTGGCTGGTGCGCATCACCGTCAACGTCTGCTTGCAGTGGCGGCGGGGCTGGCTCGGCAAGCGTATCGCGCGGACAGAGCCACTGGACGACGGCGACGGCGACATCTACGTCGCGCCACTCAGCATCGACCCCGGCGCCAGCGACCACACCGGCGCGATGGACATCCGCTCGGCGCTGAATCGGCTCGACGCGGACCAGCGGCTCATCATTGTCCTGCGCTTCTACACCGACCTGGATTCGACCGAGGCAGGCGCCGCGCTGGGCATACCCGCCGCGACGTTTCGCACGCGGCTGCGACGCGCGCTGGTCGCGCTGCGCAACGAGATGAACCAGGGCGCCACCGTGGGCGTCGAGACAGGAGAGGAGCGGGACCATGCCTGACATGCCGACCGGTTCATACTCCTCTAACCCAGATGAGTTCAGCGCAATGTTCGAGGATTTTCCACTGGACGCCGACCTGCGCGATCTCTACCTGCGCCTCCGGCTCGACGGCGCCATCTGGCGCAGCCAGCAGCCCGACGATGACGCGCGTCTGCTCGCCTACGCGGTGGAGCTTGCGGCGGAGGCGCCGACCTTTGTCACGACGCCCACCTTCGATGAGTCACGCGCGGCGCCCGTGACGCGCATCCTGCATGAGCCCGCGCGCCAGCCGCGGCTGCATGGCTTCCTGGGAGATGCGCGCGTGGCCATCGTCGCGGCGCTCATCGTCGCGCTGGTCAGCGCGACGCTCCTGCAACTCAGTCCGCTGGCGCTGCGCTCGAAGGCGCCTGGCGGCGGAAAATATCCCACGCCACAGCCCACCGCGACATTTACCGCGACGCCCAGCCCGACCGCGACGCCCAGCCCCGCGCCGACCGCGACGCGCACACCCATGCCGCAGCCCACCGCGCTACCGATTGTCGCATTCGCGCCCTCGATCGCGCGCTTCACCGAAACGCTGGAGAAGAGCTACCGCGTCACCACATGCTCACCAGACACGCTCCAGTTCGAGGTGTACGTGGCGTTCACCCATAGCACGGGAGGCACATTCCTCTATTCCTGGCGCTACTACGACGGGTCTACGCCTCTGTCAGGAACGAGCGGAGGAATCTATCCGAGTCCAAATGCGCCGATTGGAGGTTATTCTACCGTGACGCGCGCTGAGGCCATGCAACCTTCGACTGCGCAGGTCTTCAACACGTCCTTTAGCTTCTCCCAGCCACCACAGTATTCATCCACGCCACGCTGGGGAGCGCAATTCGTCATCACCGAGGTGAACGGCAAGGCGCTGGCGACACCGATCGCCTCACCGATCCTGGCGTTACCAACGCCTGCCTGTTAGTCCTTGTCTTTGTGTCATGCTCGCCATGAGGGGAGATCGTATGTTCGGTGTAAGTCGCGGGCGCATCATCAGCGCCATCATCACGACTGTCGTGCTGACAGCCGTGGTGGCCTCGTACATCGTGCTCGTCTTGCGGCCAGGCGGTCCGCACACCGCGCGCGCGGGTTCGACAGCGCTGGCCTCCGCGACAGCTACGGCGACGAGCGGCGCCACCGCGCAGTTCACGCCAGCGCCAGGCATAACCGTGACCGTCCATGCGACGCCGACGACAGGGTCATCCTCCTCGTCTTCCTCGCACCTACACAGGTGGCGCGGGCGGGACGACCTCCACCACCCCGCCGCGCTATCCGACGCCGCTACCGACGAGCGGCGGTAGCGCTGGTGGCGGCGCGACACCCACCGCGACCACGCCAGTTACCCCGAGTCCGACCCCTACAGGAGGCCCGACCGTGTGGCGCCCAGGCCCAACCCCCACGGCGACACCTGTACTGCCCGATAGCGCGGAACTCGTCTCCTATACGCCGACGGGGCCAATCACCCAGCCCTCTCCCCTCTTGATCTATGCGACGTATCTCAACAGCGGACCGAGCACATGGACAACCGCCTACAAGTTCCAGTGCAGGCAATACTGCGGAACACCCTGGGGTAATGGCGGCGTGATCACTTCGTCGGTCCTTCCTGGCCAGAGCTTCACCTTTTTGGGAAGTATAACGCTCACTCCCTCAGCCTACTACCACGTGAACACTACCATCTGGCAGCTCTGGGATCCGACATCGGGCTACTTCGGGCCACAAGTGTCCATCGAACTCATCAACCACGGCTGGTACCCTGCCCTCCAAGAGGCCAGTCCTGACTGCATGGGTGATGGCTCAGTGTGGGCGCAGAAAGGGTCGGGTGGAACGGTTTCATGCGGTGGCGGTGGCCTTGTGATGGCGCACGGCGGGACAAACGGGGTCTCGCTGGATCTAGAGTCTTTGCCAGCCAGCTACAATCCCGGAAACTACCTCGCAAAAGTCCATGTTCACTTCAACACGACATCGGCTTCGGTCTTCGCGGGCGTGATCATTACCGAACCTACGTCGTCAGCGCAATTCAGAGAAGCGCTTATGGTGTCGCCCGCTGGCTACATGTGCTTCGAGACCAACACCGCCTATTGCCTGACTGGCGCCACGCAGCCCATAACTGCCTCCTCGGACTATGACATCACAGTGTCAATCACCAGTAACGGGTCTCTTATCAGCGCTGGCTCCAGTCCCGGCGAGTGGTTCCACGGCGGCATCGCGCAGGCGGCCTCACTGGCCTGATCGAGGTCGCCTCGATCAGGCGTGACCGACGCGGCGTATTTCTCGAACTACCAACTCTACCAGTACAAGTGACACGAACCATCACAGGCCAACTGCCCACATATAGGGGCGTAATGAGGAAGAACGAGGGAAGCATATGTTCGGTGTGAGTCGGGGACGCATCATCAGCGCCATCATCACGACTGTCGTACTGATAGCCGTGGTAGCCTCATTCATCGTCTTCGTCTTGCGGCCAGGCGGCCCACAAGCTACGCGCACTGGCTCGACAGCGCTGGCCTCCGCGACGGCCACGGCGACGAGCGGCGCTACCGCGCAGTTCACGCCATCACCAGGCATAACCGTGACCATTCATGCGACGCCGACGAAGGGAACGACCTCCTCATCTTCCTCGACCACCGCGTACACGGGCGGCGCTGGCGGGACAACCGCCACTGTGCCGCCACGCTATCCCACGCCACTACCGACGAGCGGCGGTAGCTCCGGAAGCGTCGTGACGCCGACCCCGACCACGCCAATCATCCCAACCCCAACGCCGACGCAAAATCCAGGTGTGTGGCATCCTGGCCCGACCCCAACGGCCACGCCACCTCCGGTTGATGACGCGCAACTCCTCTCGCAGTCACCGACCGCGCTCGACGCCCACACCTATTACTGGACCAAGGTAAGCGTGACACTCCTCAACACGGGTACAACCACCTGGGACACGACGAAGGGCTATACACTCCACTGCTACGACTACTGCTGGTCTGGCTGGTATGCGCCAAACCAGGTAGCTACGGTCGCTCCCGGCCAGACGCATACCTTCATTGGCTATATGTTGCCCTCGCCAAACAGCTTCTATTATCGGGTGGATGATTCCATCTGGCGCCTGGTGAACCCCGCCAACACGCCTTTTGGGCAGGGAGCGACGATTACCGTCGTGGAGCATGGCTGGGATCAGAGCGGTGTCTTCGCGGAGAGCGCCCCGTCCTGCCAGAATGATGGCTCAACATGGACGCAACATGGGTCGGACACGGTGTCTTGTGGCGGTAGCCTGATGCTGGCGGGAGGTGGAACAAGCGGCGTGACGATGGAGTTGAACCAGACGCCGAATGGCTACAAATATAACTCCTATCTGGTGAAGTTCCATCTCCACTTCGACTCAACCTCAGCGACGACCTACGCGGGCGTCGTGCTGGCCTTCCCATCCAGCGCGAACAGCTACCATCAGACGGAGTTTATGGTTTCGCCTGCGGGCTATTTATTGTGAGACGCAGACGCTCTCGTACTGTACGCCTGGCGCGTCTGCCTTCTCGATGCCCGCGTCGTCCGACTACGACTTCTTTGTGGATGTCTATAGCTCCTCTGGCTTCTCCGCCTCAGCAAATGGCAGTGAGGTTGGGGGCGGCTTCGCGGGCGGTGGGGCCACCGGACTGATCGAAATAACCGCTTCCGGCTCCTCAGATGCAGCCTACTTCACAAACTATCAACTCTACCAGTACAAGTGAGCGTGGGAGTGGATGCCCAACCACCATCGCGCAACTGACAAGCCTGTCGGAAGCGCGGTGGTGGCATCCATGTCTGCTATAGTTGCGCTATATACTGAAACAGGCGCTCATACCACCCAGCGAAGGATACGGAGCATATTGGACGCTGAGCAAGTCGTCACGCTCAATGATGTCAGAGATTTCCTTAGTGACCTCACGACTCGCGCGCAATCATTCCAAGGTTCACTGGAAGAGTACTTGCGCGGCGCGCTGCGAGCGCTCCATGCTCACGAACATGACACTCCGAGCACAAGTCTCATCGTGGGAATACTCGCCGAGGGGTTAACGATTGAGCCAGCGCCATTCGATGAAGCCTGGCTCATATATAAAGAGCCGGGAGACATTATCTCGACACCAGGATGGAGTAGTCCAGAGCCGTTTCAGGACGCGCTGCGCCTCTTGCGCTTCCAGATCGCAGACTTGCGCCGTATGGCCGTAACCGACGCACTCGATAATCCTTATCGGTCTATGGGTATCAACTCACCCACAGGGCATACCTGGTACAACTTCGATCCGCAGGCATTTCTCGATTGCGCCAGCTACGGCATCAAAAGTAGCACTGAACCTGCCGACTTCACTTGGGAGGATCTGGCTATTATCCTGTGGCTGGGTCAAATCATGGAATAGCGCCGCCGCTCATAGGAGAGGCGGTGCGCCTGTACAACTTGCGCGGGCCGCGCGCGTACATGCAGATGACGCGCCCCGATGTGGGCGAAAGAGCATGTAGCGTGACGGCGCGCGGGTATGCGGGGTTGCCTGGCCTGACGGCGCGGTGGAAAGGTTCCCTTCGGATGCGATTGATCCTCTATCTTGGCAAGGGTGGCGTGGGCAAGACCACCCTCTCGGCGGCGACCGCCGCGCGCGCGGCCCAGCTTGGCAAGCGCACCCTCGTCGTCAGCACCGACCTGGCCCATAGCCTGGCCGACGCGCTCGACCGGCAGATCGGCGCCGAGCCGCGGCAGGTGGCCGAAAACCTCTGGGCGCAGGAGATCAATGTGCTGGAGGAGATGCGCAGCGGCTGGAGCAAAGTCCAGGACTACATCACCAACACCCTCAAGAAGCAGGGCGCGAGCGATGTGGCCGCCGAAGAGATGGCGCTGATCCCCGGCATGGACGAGATCGTCGCGCTGCTCAACATCCACCGTCAGGCGCGCGACGGTAACTTCGATGTGGTGGTGGTGGACGCCGCCCCTACGGGCGAGACGGTGCGCCTGCTCAGCATGCCAGAGACGTTCCTGTGGTATGTCAACCGCGCGAGTGGCTGGCGCAACGTCGCCTTCAACGCGGCCAAGCCGTTGCTGCGCAGCTTCCTGCCGGGGGTGAACGTCTTCGAGCAGCTCGAAAAGCTGAATACACAGGTGGCGGCGCTCAAGACGACGCTGACGGACAACTCGATCAGCAGCTATCGGCTGGTGGTGAACCCGGAGAAGATGGTCATCAAGGAAGCCCTGCGCGCCGAGACCTACCTGACGCTCTACGGCTACCCGATCGACAGCGTGATCTGCAACCGCATCCTGCCGGGAGTCGCGCATCCCGACGCGCCCATCCAGCAGCCGGGCATCCTGGGGGAGATGGTGGAGCAGCAGCGCGGCTACTACCAGCAGATTCACCAGACGTTCTCGCCGCTGCCCGTGTGGGACGCCCCCTACCGCGCGCGTGAGGTGATCGGCGTGCCCGCGCTGGCGCAGCTCGCGGCGGAAATCTGGGGCGAGCAGGACCCGACGCAGGTCTTCTACCAGGGCCAGACCCAGGAGTTGGTGAAGCGCGGCGACCAGTACATCCTGCGCCTGCCGCTGCCGCACATCGAGATGGGCAAGGTGGAGATGGTGAAGAAGGGCGACGACCTGATCGTGGAGGTCGGCAACTTCAAGCGCAACATCGCCCTGCCCAACGTCCTCGCGCCGCTCGAAGCCACCGTCGCCCGCATGGTCAACGGCTCGCTGGAGGTGACGTTCGAGGCGACCGCCACGAGCGGGGTGCGGCTGTAGAAACCTCGCGCATCCTTGGGGAGTGGCTAGAGTGGCGGGTAGGGTGTAAACTGTTGGTATGGAAGAACATAGCCACCTGCAGTGCCCACACTGCCACCACACCACCCACCAACAGAAAGTCGGACGCAATCCCTCCGGCAGCCAGCGCTACCTGTGCGCTCACTGCCAGCGGAAGTACACGCCCCAACCCCAGCCGCGCGGCTATGACGAGGCGCGCCGCCGCCAGGCGATCGGGCTGTACGTCGATGGGATGGGGTTGCGGCGCATCGCGCGCCATCTGGGCGTCGTCCACCAGACGGTGGCCAACTGGATCGCCGCTTACACGGCCACTCTGCCCGACACGCCTCCCGCGCCGCCCCACGATCAGCAACACCCCCTGCCCGTCGTCGAACTCGACGAGTTGTACACCTTTGAAGGGCAAAAAAACAGCGCGTCTACCTCATCACGCAGGTAGACCGGGCAACGCGCTGCATCATCGCCTATGACATCGCCTACGACTGCGAGCCAGAGCGCTTGCAGGCGTTACTCAACGCGGCGCCCTCGGCGCGTCAGTACTACTCCGATCAACTCCCCGCCTACACCAACCTGGTCTACTACCCCGGCCAGCATACGGCATTACCCAACAAGAGCCAGACCTACTCCGTGGAAGGGGGCAACGCGGAGCTGCGCCATTATCTGGCGCGGCTGGCCCGCCGCTCGCGCTGTTTCACCCGCTCGCTCCCGGCGCTGCGCGATGCGGTCAAGCTGTTTGTCTATGCCTGGAACCGTCGCCAACTCTTCCGCCGTGCGCACCCCAAGTACCCGACGCATGTCTTTGAGTTCACCTACCCATGATGCTAGCCACTCCCGAAAAGACCGAATAGAGGCCTAGGAACGCACGAGAGATATTAAGGGGTAAGATGGCGCTGTAGCACTTAGCTTCCACGAAAAGAGTCACATCCTCGTATGTCGGGTCACCATCTCCTAGTTGGCGGATCTTGTCGCACACGCTCTCCTTGATGAGCGCAACGTCCAACTCATGCAATGTACTAGATCGATCGGCGGTGGGAGTGTCGGTGTGGAGTTCGTAGCGAACTCCGTCAATGCAGAGAGGCACATGCGAGTACAGACCGCTTGCGGTCGCGATTGGACAGGCTTTCTTTCTGAGCACGAGATTCGTGGCTCGCGAGGGTGGATTACGAGGTGGGTCAACAGATGCGAAGCCAGGATATTTCTTAGATAGCTCCTCTATAGCTTCTACCACGCAAGTGAAAATATACGCTTCGTAGATTGCAGCATTATATGCCTTCATGGCCTTTGTGTCCGCTGGAACAGTAGGCGGGAGGTAAGTCGAGCAACAGAGGGTGGCTACAGTGGCGGAGATCTGACTCGCCATAGCGGTAGCGTCATAAGTGAATTTGGAGGAATTTGACTTAGTAACTATCTCAAAAGCGTACCCCGCGTGGTAGAGTGAGTGAAAGGCGGTGAAAGCGCGGAGGAACTGGCATGGCACGACCACGCAAAGAGCGACCGAAGTGGGACGAGTTGGCGACGATCTGGCAGGTGTCCGACGAGTTGTGGGCGGTCATCGCGCCGATTCTCGCCGACCTAGACCCGCCCAAGCCGACGGGCAGGCCCCGAGTAGACGCGCGGGCGACCCTCAATGCGATCATCTACCGGATGCGCAGCGGCTGCCAGTGGAACCAGTTGCCCGAGCGTTTGCCGACGACTCTTCGGTCCATCGCACCTTCCAGCGGTGGATCCGCCTGGGGGTCTTCGAGCGGCTCTGGGCCACGCTGGTCGAGACCTGCGACGACCTGGGCGGCGTGGACTGGCAATGGCAAGCCGCCGACGGGGCGATGGGCAAGGCGCGGTTGGGGGGGACCTCATCGGCCCCAACCCCACGGATCGGGGCAAACGCGGCACGAAGCGCAGCGTGATCGTGGAGGCCGCGGGCGGGCCGCTGGCGGTAGTGATCGCTGGTGCCAACGTCCACGACACCAAGCTGCTGGCCGCCACCCTCGAGGCGATCGTGGTCACGCGGCCGGAACCCACGACGGAGCAGCCGCAGCACCTGTGCCTGGACAAGGGCTACGACAATCCGACGGGCGAAGCGGCGGTCGCCGCCGACGGCTACGTGCCCCACATTCGGCGGATCGGCGAGGAGAAACTCGACGCGGCAACCGGCAGAAGCGCATCCGGCGCGCCGCTGGGTCGTCGAGCGGACGCTGGGGTGGATGAGCAAGTGCCGTGCGATCCTGGTGCGCTATGACAAGAGCAGCGAATTACCTGGGCCTGATCAAACTGTGCTGCGCGCTGGTCTGGTATCGCCGTCAGCATCGACTGTCCCTTTTGAGATAGTTACTAATACCTTGATGGGGGCCTCCCGTTGTTTCGGCCACGCGCATGCGCGCGACTCTCCCAAGGCTTCATCTCAAGGCTTCATCTTTAAGGCTTCCCAGGAATAAGAGCATCGTCCCCATGTTTGTTCTCGCTTGCACATATTCATCGTCTAGCCAGACCTTGCTTTGAGACGCACGGGCCTCTGGGATGAAATAGACCAGGCTGTGTGACCACAACCGAGCAAGTTCTATGCCCAAACGCTAATAGGATATTTGACAGTGGCCAGTCTGCCAGTAGTCACACAGCACGATGCATCGAACGCCAGCGGGCGCCAGTGGCTTCCAGTTCGGAGACGCGGTTACGCCTGGGTCGGGTGGCTGGGGTCTGCGTCCGCTGGGGCCAACTCGCCGAGCAGCAGGCGATTGGGGGATACCCAGAAGGGCGCGCTCGCGCCGGGGATGTTGTCGAGGGTGGCGAGGCCATTGGGTCGTTGAAGGGCGACGACGGCCTCAACGGCTGGCTCGCACTCCAGCCGACACCAGGATACCTCTGCCGAACGCCCGGTATTCTCTAGCGTCACAGGAACATCGCGGAGTGAGTAGCGCAGGCCGACGCCGAGCGCCTTAACACACGCTTCCTTGGCTGTCCACAGGCGATAGAACGCGCGCGCGCGCTCCGCGGGGGCCAGTCCCTCCAGGAGCGCATATTCGTCCTCACGAAAGTACCGGCGCGCGACGCTGGCGCTGTAGTCCCCAACGACCTCGATATCAATGCCAATCTCTCCCCGCTGGCTGATCCCCAGGAGGATGCGTCCACTGGCATGTGAGAGGTTGAATGCAACGCCTGGCATGGCGGCGCCATTCGGAGACGCCAGGTAAGGCTTGCCGAAGCGCGCCTCGCGGAACGTCAGTGTTTGCGGCGGCGCACCCAGGAGGTGGGCCAGGGTGTGACGCATCAGGAGGTGGCCGTAGACGTACTCAAGGCGCTTCGCTCCCTGGCGAATGCGCTGGAGATGCGCGCATTCGCCGACGCTGAGCTGGGATACCGCCCCTGCGAGTTCGGTGTCATCGAGATCACACCTGAAGATCGCGCCCACCACAACAAAGCTGTCTCGCGCGAAGCGGCGTTGGAGCGATGCGCTCATAGGTTGAGGCCCATCGGTGTGCGTCGTTGACATTGGCGTCAGTCTGCGCAAACGCACAGCGGAAGCGATCACCGCTCAGCGTGCGGTCACGTACCTATCGGTGTAGAGTTCAATGATCTTCGAGACACGCTCGTAGCTGTACGCCAAGATCATCAACATGCGTGCTTCGGCAATTGCTACGATTGCCCGCTGTAATGTGATCCTCTGTCTCACGAGCGACGAATGTTCTGCGCCACCACGCTCTTTGACTGCCGGAGTCATCTTGCGCCCAAATGTAAGTTACCTTGCCATCATAGGGTCGTGGGACGTAGGTGGAGACGATCCAGACGAATGTGCCTAACCAGTCTTCGCGCAGGACTTCACGTGTCGGAGCAAGGGTGACTTTTCGGGCGCTTCGATAGTTAGAATATCGCGCCAGTTTGTACACATGGCGCATGTAGAGAAACCAGGAAAGCTGCTGATCTGGTGTACGATGGAGCGCAGTCCCAACGCGCGATACCAGATGACCAACCCAGCCGAGCAGTTGCGCAAAGTATGGGCCAACTCCAGGTTCGATCATGACCAGCGTCTCGACTTGCTGACCGTCGGCCTGTAGTTGCTGAGCCATCTCATAAAGGATGAAGCCTGAGCCGCAATAGCCTCCCAGGCGATATGGCCCCTGCGGCTGAATGGCGCGCATGGACTTGACGCACTCTGCGGCAATCTCCTTCAGCGTGGGCGGGATTTGGAGGCCATTGAGGCGATATGGCTCCATGAGATAGAAGGGCTGGTCTGGGCCGAGTTCACGAGATAGAGAAAAGCAATATGCGGCTCCACCTTCCCAGTGGACATGGGGAAAGAAGAAAGGAACTCTATTTCCCTTGGCCTGGATTGCAATGGTGGTGACTCGGCTTTCGTCACTAGCAGACACTGGAGTTGAACCATGATTGACCAGCTCGGCGGGATCGGGTTCCAGCTTTGCTTTTGGGATATCCCCACGCAGGTACTTTGCCAATAGAGCCCGCTTGGCGTCTGAGAGTTGGGAATCGGTGTTGTTCATACTACAACTCCCTCGTGATCCTGGAGTCCTTTAGAGCAGCCTCGGACAGGCGTTGGCGCGCTAGAACGTGACGCTCAGCTCGTTCAGACCCCGCAGTCCCATGTTCGTGCGCCAGCTCAGCGGGCCTGGCTCGAGCGTGAGGTTGGGCATCCGCCGCAGGATGGACTCAAACGTGATCTGGCCCTCGAGTCGTGCGAGCGGCGCGCCAAAGCAGAAGTGGGACGCCCAGGCAAAGGCGACGTGCCGGTTATCCTGACGGGTGATGTCGAGTCGGTCGGGGTCGGGGAACCGCTCGGGATCGCGATTGGCTGCCGCCATCACGGCGATCACCGCGTCGCGCTTGTGGATCAGCTTGCCACCGAGCTCCACGTCTTTGGGCGCCAGGCGGGCGGTATGCTGGCTGGGCGCTTCGTAGCGCAACAACTCTTCGACCGCGGAGGGAATCAGGCTGTAGTCGGCGCGCAACTTCTCCAACTGGTCGGGATTCCGCAGCAGCGAGAGGATACCATTGCCGATCAGATTGGTCGTGGTTTCCTGACCGCCGACCATCGTGACGATGGTGTTGGCGACGATCTCCTCGTCGGTTAGCCGGTCGCCGTCAACTTCAGCCGTTATAAAGGCGCTGATAAGGTCG
The DNA here is from genome assembly GCA_963840335.1 of uncultured Chloroflexia bacterium. Lineage (GTDB taxonomy): Bacteria > Chloroflexota > Ktedonobacteria > Ktedonobacterales > JADMIN01 > JAKAIY01. The sequence continues at coordinate 97,495 of CAWIYP010000013.1, read as the reverse complement.
TCGCGCAGGTTCGCGCGGTGCTCGCGCACCGCTTCCTGGAAGTAGGCGACCATCTCATTCACGCTCTTCAGCACGCGCTGGGCGCGATCCGGGTTGTGCTGGAAGTTGCCGAGCACTTCCGCGAAGTCCGTGGACCAGTGTGTCAGTTGCTCGCGGTCCGAGATGGGCAGGCCCAGGAGCTCCTCGGTGACAATGGCCGGTAGGGGTCTGCCGATGTCCGCAAGCACTTCCATGCGCCCTTTCGGCGCCACGTCGTCAAGTATGCCATCCACGATGTCCTGGATGTGCTCGCGCAGCACCTCCACCCGACGTGGCGTAAACGCCTTCGACGCCAGGCCGCGGACGCGGCTATGCGCGGGTGGGTCGAGGAACAGCATTTGCCGCACCATCAACTGGGCGAGCGGGGTCAACATAGACAACCCTATCTCGTTCAGGCGCTCAGGTGTCGGCGTGCGATCAGCGGAGAAATGCTGAAACACCCACACCACGTCAACGTAGCGCGTGACCACCCAGGCGTGCAGATAGGGGTCCCAGTGGACAGGATCCTCGGAGCGCAGCCGGTGAAAGAGGGGATACGGGTTGGCGAGCACCTCGGGATCGAGGAGGTGGTAGAGGCTCAGCGTCTGGTTCGATTTGCCTTTAGCGGATGGCGTCCCCGGTAGTACCGTCATTCCCGTAGCTCCTTGTATGAGGTCGGCCAGTTAAGACGCCAGCCAACTGGGCCCAGATTGGTTAGCCGATTATTCCAGCAGCCGCTGAGCCTCCTCGTCGCTGATGTTCTCCAGTTGGGCAATAATCAGCCGTTCCACTTCGGCCGCAAGCTCGCGCACCGTCGGCCCCTCAAACAGCGTGCGCAGCGGGATGTCCACGCCGAAGGTCTCAGCCATTTGCGCGATGACCTGCGCGCCCAGCATCGAGTGGCCGCCGAGCATGAAGAAGTTGTCGTCCAGCCCGACATGCTCCAGATGAAGCAGCGACGTCACGATCGTTGCCACCTGCTCCTCGACGACGGTGTAGGACTCCGTCTCAACACCAGCATTGTCGCGCATCGTGTTCTCCGAGGTTGGCGCCGGGAGGGCGTGGCGATCCACCTTGCCGTTGGGTGTGAGCGGGAACGCCTCCAGGCGCACGTAGGTCGCCGGAACCATGTAATCGGGCAGACGCGCGCGCAGGTGCTCCTGGAGCGCGGCCACACTCATCTGGGCGTCCGCGGCTGGGACGATGTACGCCACCAGGCTCTTGTCGCCCTCGTCATTGGCGCTGGCGGTGACGACGCTGGCCTCGATCGCTGGGTGGCCATTCAGCGCGAAGACAATCTCATCGGGCTCGATGCGATAGCCGCGGATCTTGATCTGGGTATCATCGCGCCCCAGGAAGGCGATCTGGCCGTCGGGAAGGAAGCGCGCCATGTCGCCCGTCCTATACAGCCGCGCGCCTGGCTCATCGCTGAAGGGGTCAGGGATGAACCGCTGTTCAGTGAGGTCGGGGCGATGGAGGTAGCCGCGGGATAGACTCGCCCCGCCGATATAGAGCTCACCGGTGGCGCCGATGGGGACCAACCGCAACTGCTCGTCCAGGATGTAGACCTGGGTATTGTCGATGGGTCGCCCGATGGATGGCAGCGCGCCGACGTGGGGGGCCGGGGGTATCGGGCCGGACGTGGTCACCACAGTGTTTTCGGTCGGCCCGTAGTTGTTGACGAGGGTGAACGGCAGGTCTGGCGAGGGGTAGCGGTGCAGCGTGTCAGCTCCCGTGAGCAGGTAGCGTAGCGCCGTCTGTGTGGGCCAATCGAGCGCCATGACGCCCTCGGCCAGAGCCGTGGGGAGGAAGGCGATGGTGATTCGCTGCTCGATGAGCCAGTCTCGCAACCGCGCGGGCGAGACGCGCGTCTCCTCGTCTGGCATGTACACGCTGGCTCCGATGGTGAGATGGGGCCAGAGCTCCCAGACGGTGGCGTCAAACGCCGGGCCAGCGAGCTGCGTCGCTCGGTCCGCGGCGGATACCGAGAACGCGCGCTGGTGCCAGTAGATGAGGTTGAGCAGGGCGTCGTGCGTGATCTGGACGCCCTTTGGCTGCCCTGTGGAGCCAGACGTGTAGATGACATAGGCGAGCGACCCGCTGGTTGCGGTGGGCGCCGGGTCGTCCGCGCTCTGCTGCGCGAGCATGGCCGCATCCGCGTCCATCTGGATGACATGGACATCCTGGGCTGGCAGGTGTTCCGCCAGACTCTGCCGCGTGATGAGGACAGGCGCCTGCGCGTCTTGCATCATGAACGCGAGGCGCAGCGGCGGGTAGGTGGGGTCCATCGGCACATAGGCGCCGCCAGCCTTGAGGATGCCCAGCAGCGCCACAACCATGTCCAGCGAGCGTTCCAGGCAGACTCCCACCAGCGTGTCCTGGCCCACGCCCAGGGATCGCAGATAGTGGGCGAGCTGGTTCGCCTGGTGATTCAGGTCGTGATAGGTGATGGCCTGACCATTGACCACCAGCGCGGTCGCGCTCGGTGTCGCGGCCGCCTGATTGGCGATCAGTTGCGGCGTAAGAACGTCGCATGGGTAGTTCCGCCGCGTGGCGTTCCATGCGACGAGTTGCTGGCGCTCCGCCTCAGTGATCATCGGCATGTCCGTACGAAGCGCCACAGCCTCGGCGACGACCTGATGTCCGTATGCGTCCGGAATGTCACGGCTCGCGTTGTCCGTAACCATGTGAGCCTCACTCCCTTGATGTTTAGATGATGGCCACACGCGCGGGAATCGTTGGCTCTCTTCATCAACTCCACAGACCGCGCCTGGAGTCTGCCTGCTCCCATGCCAGTGAAGCAGAGGAACGGGGGACGAAAGACATGGTGAAAGCCAGGCGCGCAGTATCAACAGAATCTATCGCGCCAGAGTCTGCTGTCGCCATGAGGGGTCCGCAACCACCTGAGCGCGCACAGAGAACAGGACGCGAGAACAAACACGAGGATACATGTCGTGGTCAGTATAAATCCTCGAGCTCAGGGGGAGCATCGGACAAAGCACCCGTTTCACACTGGGCGCGATTCCTGATATCAGGCATGCGCATGTCGGGGGTGGTGGACGAGTTACGGCCCACGGTTATTGCTGAGTCCTGGGCCGTAACTCGTCAAGGGCGTACCTGCGGCGTCTCGCCGGTCACCTCGTTATTGCGGCGCGGAAGCGCTCACCGCGTCGACTCATCCTCCATGCGTCCGATTTTGGCCTCGCCTGCGGCAAATGCGCTTGCTGAATCTTCGAGGGCTGGATGCCCATTCTGGAAGTCGTGCAGATCCAGCGGCTCCTCGGCGTGTGGCGCGCTTGGCGCCTCGACGACCCTGGCGCGGCGCAACGGCGCGGCGGCTCGGTTCAGCACGACGCCCGTAATGCTGGCGTGGGCGCGCTCGAGCCGATCCTTGGCGCGCAGGGCGGCCTTCTCGTCCGAATGCCGCGCATCCACCACCAGGAGGGTCGTAGTGACGCAGCGCGCTAGCAGGGCGGCGTCGGGATATACGTCGGCTGGAGGAGTGTCGAACACGACGACATCGAACCGGCCGCCAGCGGGGTTATCGAGTTGCCATTGCAGGAAGTGGTGGATACGGTTGGAGCGGAACAGGGTGGACGTGTCGGTGAGGCTAGGACCGGCTGGAAGAATACAGAGACCCGGAACGCTCGACACCGTGGGCATGCTGGTGGTCTGGTAAACCTGCCTGGTCAGGACAACCGAGAGTCCGAATGGGTTGGGCAGGTCGTCTGGGCTCTCCAGTAGCGCCTGAATGTCAATGTGTGAATCGTCGCTTCGTGAGAAGGGCCACCACGTCTGCCCGCGCCAATCATAGCGCGCCGCCTGGTGAAAATCACTATCCACCAGCAACACGCGCTTGCCCTGGTGCGCCAGCGCGATGGCCAGATTGATTGCGAGCGTTGTTCTGCCTTCACCAGCGGTCGCGCTTGTGATGGCGATGGAGCGCGCTGGCTCGATAACGTGGGCCAGCTCCAGCGTCGCTGCCAGCGCGTGGACGTCCGCGTTGAGCTTGCGATTGAGCTTGCGACCAGAGGATGTCTTCACCAGCAGGGCGGGACGGGGATAGAGGCCGACTAAGCCGACCACAGGCAGGTCGAGCAGCGCTTCGGCCTCATCCGGCGTGCGGATACTGCTGTTGAAGAACTCCAGGAGCCAGACCAGGATGCCAGCGATGATCAGCCCGAGCGCCGCGCCGATGGCAGCGTTCTGCAGTGGCTTGGGGTGATCGGGGAGTAGGGGCGGGGTCGCGGCCTGGAACACCCGAATGGTATTGGTCGCCGTGATGGCTTGCGCGGCAAGCTGAGCGCTCTCGTTCTGCAGGGTACTCTGACGCGCTTGCGCCACAGATAGCTGCTGCTGAAGCCCCGGGAGGCGCGGATCGCTGGTGTTCTGCCCACGGATCGTGTTGATCTGAGCGGTCAGAGCGTTGACCGTCGCCGACACTTGCGCCAGTTGCTGATCTGCCTGCTGCTGTTGCTGCGCGAGCGTCGCGGCCATGGTCTGTTGCTGCAGAGTGATGAAGGTGTTCGCGATCGCGTTGGCGAGTCGCGCGGCGCGGACGGGACTATTGTCGTCCACATCCAGCTCGATGATCTGGGTGCCGGCCTGGTCAGTAATGTGAATCTGGCTCGCGAGCTGCTGGGGGGTGATGCCGCCAACATCGGATGCGGCGCGCTGCAGCACCACGGGCTGGACCATGAGGCTCATATACGTTGGAATCAATTGTGTGCTGGCGAGGACACTGTTGTAGAGGTCGGATCCTGACGTCTGCTGGCCGACGACGAGAAGGGTAGTCGCGCGGTACGTCGGGGGAATGAGCTTGCTCCCAATGTACGCGCCGACGCCACCGAGCAGGAGGCAAAGGGCCAGAAGCCAGAACCAGCGCCTGAGCACGGCGGTAAAGTAGCGCGCCATGCGGACCGCGCGCTCTCTTGGCGATACCAGAGCTGGCATCAAATCTTCCTTCCTTCTTTATGTCGTGATATGCGCGTTCTTTTCCTCAAGACGAGTGAGACTGCTGGCATGGCGCAATGGCATCCGCCGCTGCCCACCGGGATAGCTGGATGATACGCCAGCGCCGCGCTCGAGGAGGCAGCGTCCGGCGCTCGATATAGCGCATATACATGGCGTTCAGCCCAGATGCTTGTAGAGATAGCCTCCTACTGGCTCGGATAGCCACAGAGGCAGGCGACGCCAGCACGCGGTCAGCGTTTGGACTCTCCAGCTCGTTTCGGCTGTGGCCGCCATACCAGCCACATGCGGAAAATAGTAATAGGGCAGGGGGTCCGCGACAGCCCCCAGCCGGCGCTTGAACTCCATGAGCCCATCATTGTCGCGCGCGGTGCGCCCGAGGTCAAGCGTCACATAGCCCTGCGCGCCGCCCCAGGCCATGGCCTCCCATACGAGCAGATTGACAGGGGCGAGATGCAGGTAACGCGCATCCGATGCGGTGTAAGCCCACTTGAGAGTCTGGCCTGACGCCAGCAGGACGATGGCCGCAACTGGGGCTCCCTCGTGCTCGGCGAGCAGGAGCCGCATCGCGCCGCTGGGCGCGAACCTCTCCCACATCTCATGAAAGAACCGGCGTGGCTGCGCTGGCATACCTTGCTTCTTGCTGCGGGTGAGCAGATGTAGATGATAGAAGCGGTCTACGTCATCCAGGGTCTCCGCAGCCCGCACCCGCACGTCGAGCCTGCGAGCCTTCTTGATTCTCTTCTGGACTTCCTTGCGCATCGTGGACCACATCACATCACTATCTGCTTGTAGCGGAAGACGGTGATGCACATACAGGTTCTGTTCCACCAGGTCGGGCCGGGCGGCGAGCGCGCCGCTGACGCCTGTGCGCAACTCGAGGTAGCGCGCCTTTTCCTGCTGCGCGAGGAGGATAGCCTGGTTCACGAGCTCGTTGGTAGTCGTGTCATCCTGGGTGAGGAGGGGACAGGTATCAGAAAAAGGGATCGCGACGACCCGCCGTCGCCCGAAAGCGCCGCGTATGACGCAGAGAGGAAGATAGCCAGTGATCTCGCCCGCGGGTCCAGTGGTCGTAAGCGCGGTCGCCTGATAGCCATAGACATCGGCAATGAGGTCGAGCCACCGGCGGGTGAAATCCAGCGTATCCTTCGCTTGCTGCTCCAGCGCAGCGCTCCAGTTGTGATCTGAGAGGAGAGCGCCTGTCATGCTATCTTACCTTGCGCGTCGCGCCATCGCCGTGCCATTGCGCGGTTTCGCGAATACCGGCCAGGCGCAGGCCCCGCCTGAGACGCTGGGCCTCAGGCAAAAAGGGGTGGATGTAAGGGCTCACGTCTATCATTCTAGATATCCTTGGTTGGGCGCGTGAATGAGAGATATGCCCACACCGATATGGGACACTCGCCCAGCGCACGGGCATCAGTGATCTCCGTGGCGCTGCGGGTGAGTCGCGCCACGGACCTCGAGGACGCGCAAGAAGAAATCCTGGATGGTGACTGAGTCTATGTCGCTGGTGATCGCGAGCGCTGCGCGTGCGCCATCAGGCCAGGGCCCGATACGCAGCAGCGGCGCCTCGAGCCGCTCAAGGCGCTCGAGGAGGTCACTGCGCCGTCGCCACCGAACCTCGCGTGAGTCGTGTTCCCCCAGGCCCTCCGGTAGATCGAGATACACGGTGTAGCCGGACGCGTCCGCCGCAGTCACGCGCATGGTGGGATAGCCTTGCTCCTGTAGGTAGTCCTCGACATCCTTGGGCGTGGCCGACGAGAGCGCGACGCATGGGCAGCGGGCCGCGCGCACGGTGTGGGCGCCTGCTTCCAGGCGCGCGTCGGCGCCAAACCAGGGTGTGGCAGGAGTACCCTCAATAGTGACGTGGCGCGCGAGCGCGGTGGCGCGCGGATTGTCTGATCCCTCGACGAGCCACTGGTTCGCGCCCTGCGGAGAGATGCGCAGCCGCAAGGCGCGATGCTCGCGCCACCACGCGGCGACCTGCTCGAGTGACGCCACCCAGACGGGTTGCGGCTGGCTGCGGGCGGTGGCGAGCAGGGCCTCCAGCGCCTGACGGCAGAGCGCCGCGCGCTCGGGATGCAGATTGAGGACGTACAGACCGCCGTGGTCATAGACTCGCCGCATGACGTCACTCCAGATACGGCCGATTTCACGCGGGTCGGTGATCAGCATGCGGTCAAAAAGCATCTCATCGTCGGGGATGCTGGTCGGCAGGCGGACGAGTGTCCCTTCGAAATGCGGGAGCAGAGTCGCTACCGAGCAGGGCAGCGCCTGGAATAGCGCCAGCGACTTGGCGTAACTGTCCTGTATGGCTGGTGAGAAGCTGGCCAGGTCAACGACATCGTGGATGACGGCCTCGTTGCTGTCGTAAGTGAAGCCCAGGTCTGTGAATATGCTCACCGAGTCGTCGGTCCAGCCGAGATACGGGTTGCGGAAGCCCTTCCAGGGAATCCGCGCCTGGCGAAAGACGGCGGTCGCTTGCGCGGTTTGCGCAAGCTGCTCGGCGGCGCTGAGCAGGCGGTAGTCGTTGTGGACGTAGCCGTGGATGCCGATCTCGGCTCCCTCCCGCGCGATGGCGGCGATGAGGGTCGGGTGCCGTCGCAGGACGACGGCTGGGATGAAAAAGGTTGGCGCGGCGCTGTACGCCCTCACGCCCTCCACCAGACTGGTGAGCGCGCGGCGCATCTGCGCCTCGGAAAAGCCAAAGCGTGTGAAGACCGTCCCGAGACGCCGGAGGAAGGCGGCCAGTCCTTTCGTCTTGAGCGAGAAGGCGATGAGGTTCATGCGTGATAATCTCCCAACGTGAGGAATCTAAAAGGCACATTCCCGGCGCGACGCCTGGATCCAGGACGAGGCGCTAGCTGCGGCTGGTCGCCGTCGACGTCGCATCCGGCGCTAGCGGGCGCGCGTCCAGCGCGTCGCGCGGCGCGACATGGCGTCGCAGGAGCCGCTCGTAGGCCCGGACCAGTCGCTCGCGGGAATGGCCCCAGTTCAGTTCCTCCTCGATGCGCTTGCGGCCGAGCGCGCCCATCCGGAGCCGGAGCGCGTCGTCGTCGAGCAGCGTCACGATCTTCTCGGCGAAGTCCTGGACATCGTTCGGTTTCGCATAGAGCGCGGCGTCGTGGGCGGAGAGACGCGTCTCGGTGAGGTCAAAAGCGACGACTGGCATGCCTAGCGCCATGTACTCCATGGTCTTGATCATCGTGCTGCGGTCATTGAGGGCGTTGTAGGGATCGGGGCAAAGCCCGATGTCCGCTACGCTGAGGTAGCGCAGGACATCCTCACGCGACGACCAGCCGTGGAAATGGACGTAGTCGTCTAGTCCCAGATCATGCGCCAGCGCCTTCAGCGCCTCGAACTGGCTGCCGTCGCCCATCAGGACGAGTGCGACGTCCCGGCGCAGCCGCGCGTGGACAAGGTGGTCGAGCGCGCGTACGGCGTTCTCGACCCCATCCTGGCGGCCCATGACCCCGACATAGGCCAGGAGAAAGCGACGCCCCATCTTCAGCGCGGGCTCGGGTGGCAGAGCGTGAATGAGCGCCAGATCTGGATTGTTGCGCACGACCGCTATCTTCTGGGGAGCGCATCCGCCGCGTTTGAGGGCTATTCGGCGGAACGACTCGTTGGCCGCGATAACCAGACTAGCGGCGCCGTAACTAAATCGCTCGCTCATCAGCAGCAGCCGGTGGAACAGCCAGCCCGACAGTCCATGCGTGCGGTCGGCGAACGCCTCCTGGAAGACCTCGGGCGCCAGATCGTGCTGATCGAAGACGAACCGCTTGCCAAACGGCCTGTAGAACCAGGCCAGCGGAAAGAAGATATCGGGTGGGTTCGCCACATGGATGACATCGAAGCCGTGGTGGCGCCATATCGAGAGGCTCAGCCAGAATGTGGCGATGAGCGCGACGAGGTATTCGCGAACATACCCCGCCGCCGAGACGCCCTCAGGCAGCTCATAGCGGTAGATGTGGATGCCCTGGCAGACCTCATGCGGCGCACGGTACTCTCCATAGACCGGGCGGCCCGGAGCGCCTTTAGGGGAGATGACGCTCACCTGGTAGCCGTGATCGCGCAAGGCCAGCGCCTCCCACCAGACGCGCGTGTCGAGCGGGACGATGTCGTTCTCGACGATCATCAGGACTCTCGGCGGACTAGACAGTCTCGGCATGCTGACCCCCTTGCGTGGGCTGAGCGAGCGCTTGGTCAGCGAGCGTGTGGTTGATGACCGCCTGGTAGATGGCAATCACCTGGCGCGCGACGACTTTGCGGTCCAGATGCTTGATATCTGTCCGGCCTGTCGTCGGCTCGGTGTGGCGCAGCGCCGTCTCCAGCGCCGCGGCGAGGGCGTCGGGGTCACGCGGGCAGACGGCGCATCCCACCGTGCGCTCGACGACCTGGGCCACATCTCCGACATCGGTGGAGACTACCGGGATATCGCAGGCCATGGCTTCTTTGACGACGTTGGGTGAGCCTTCGTGGATCGAGGTCAGCAGCAGCGCGTTGCTGGCGTTCATGCGCTGGACGACCTCGGTTTGTGGCATGCCGTTGGCGACGACGAGCTCGGCGGACAGGCCGCGGGCGCGCAGACGCTCGATGGCGGCCTGCGCCAGGGCGAACCCTTTGCGGGGAATGGTGGGGTCGTTGGCGAAGAGCACATAATACCCGTCAGGCTTCCACCCCAGCGCCGCGCGCGCCTCGGCGCGGGAGGCGGGCCGGAAGAGGTCGAAGTCCACGCCATTAGGGAGGACAAAGACGCGACGGGCGGGGACGAGGTCGCGCATCTCCTGCGATTTGACGATCACCGCATCCATCCGCTGCGAGAGCCATTGGCTGAAGCGGACCACCAGCGCGTGCTTCCGGGCATAGCGCCCATCCCCTAGCGGGTCGCCGAGCAGGTCAGTGCCGAGGAACGAGGCGACAACGGGTGTCGTCCACTGTAGCCGAGCCACCAGACACCACAGTCCATAATGCCCATGAACAATATCGTAGTGGCTGGTGAGCGTCTTGAAGAACACCTGTGCGACGGCTTTAGCATAGCGCCAGGGCATCGGGCCGGGCCGCGGCCGGATGACATCGACCTCGACGCCTTGCTCGATCAGCGAGTCAACCTGACTCTTGATGAAAGTACCCCAGTGCGGCTTGTAATCAGCCGGATAGGCGCCAGTGACGATGAGAACGCGTATGGGGCGTCGCCGCATTGGGGTGTGGGGCATGGTCACCATCAATACCGCCTCTCGAGCGCGCTAGCACCCCCTCCATGGGACATCTCCAGAGCAGGATAATCCAGTATATGAGTGTGTGCGCGGTGAGCGTAAACGGGCAATCCGCCCATCGGCTCGCGGGATATTCGGCTGGGCCCTCGGACGCGCGGCGTGCCTTGACATACAGCGACCGCCAGCGATACGCATAAAGGCGCGCGAGGAGGAAGACGGCCAAGGAGTGCCGCCGCCTCTGGAGGCTGATCGAAGCGGCGAGCCGCGAGGAATCAGGGGCGTAGTCCTGCCCAGATTCCCCGCAGGCGCGCTTTCACTCGCCAACCGGCACGGCGCCCGCGACACGTATCTGCGCGAGCGTGGCGTCACGCTGCTGGGCGGCGGCATCGACGAATCGCCCCAGGCGTACAAGGACATCGAATCGGTCATCGCCGCGCAGCATGACCTGGTCGAGGTCCTCGGCAAGTTCACCCCGCGCATCGTGCGGATGGCCGACGAGCCAGGCGACGTGTAGCGCGCTCAGCCCGTGTAGCCGCTGCCCGCGAAGATCGTCTGCGCGTCCATCCCGGCGAGCTGATTGAAGGTCACGCCGGGGTGGCGCTGCAGATAGAGCGCGACGATGTGGTCGCCAATCGCGTAGCCTGCCGCATTCGGGATGCCCTGCGAGGGGTCGCCCAGCATCTGCGAGGCCTCATTGGGGTTGGCGTACTGGTTCACATCACCCTTGAACTGCGCCCAGAGCCTCGCCTCCTCCGCCGGGCTGATGCCCCAGTCAATCGTCTCACCCGTCATGTGGTTGGCAAAGTTGTCCGCCAGGCCATCCGTCACCATGTTGTCGAGCAAGGTCAGGTAGGCGTTGCCCATGCTGCCGATGCGCTCGTAGCGCACGACCTCCATATACTCGTGATCGAGCGCGCCGGGCATGTAGTCCCAGTCGTTCGCGGCGTCGCGGGTGAGCGCGCGATTGAGCGGATCCGCCTCCCAGAAGGGGATGAGCAGGCTCTGCGTCCCCGACGCGCCATAGAAGACATTCGTATTCCACGGCACGAGGTAGGCGGTCGTCTTCGGGCCGGGGAGTTGCTGTCGCGGCGGCTTGCAGGACACTCAGCGCCTGCGCCGCGACATCGCCCGTCTGCATATCCTGCACGACACAGCGGAACGCCGAGGGGTCAATCGCGCTGAGCGAGGTGTTCCACTGGTCAACGCCGCCGACCGCTTCAGTGAAGATGTCGTCCATCGGCGGGTACTGGCCCAGCACATCCACATCCCAGAGATGCACCCGCTGGCTCGTGGGCTGGGCGGCGGCGTCGCTGGCGTACTTCAGCGCCTCGGCGTAGACCGGCTGCACCGTGAATTGCCCCGTCGCGTCGCTCTGGCGTGGCGTCGCTGGCCTTCGCCCCTGGGCAGATCAGCGCGCTCGCCAGCCCGGAGCGGGCGGAGCCGGGCTTGCCCTGGAACCGTAACAGCGCGACGGGCGCCAGCGCCGCACAGACCACGCAGACGCACAGTTGCACGGCGACCGCCGCGCCCACGCCCCATATCCAGCCACGCCGTCGCCCGCCACTTCGCCGCAGGATTCTCCATTGCCGCCTTGCTCCCTTGCCAATCATCCATACGCCAGCATCCACAGCCGCCCGATGCGCGCTGAGGGTACGCCCCAGTATAGCGCCGCGCCCGCGATTCTGTGAAGCGGCGGTAGCGCGAAGCCGCGCGGATTGAGTACACTGTGCGCAGCGGGAGGCGCGGATGCCTCGCGCGGAAGAGGAGCGCGCCATGCCACGGATGCGATCTCTGCGTGTCGGCCTCATCGGGCATCCAGTGGATCACTCACGGTCACCCGCCATGCAACAGGCGGCATTCGATGCGCTCCACCTCGACATCCACTATGAGCTGTGGGATACGCCCGCCAGCGACCTGCGCAAGCGTGTGGAAGGGCTGCGCCAGCCCGGCATCCTCGGCGCGAACGTGACCATCCCCCACAAGATCGCGGTCATCCCCCACCTCGACAGCCTCTCGGCCAGCGCGCGTTCGCTCGCGGGCGCCGTCAACACCATCGTGCGCGAGGAAACGCCCCACGGCGAGGTGCGGCTGATCGGCCACAACACCGATACCACCGCGCTGCTGCGCATCCTCGATGAGCAGCAGGTCTGGCGCCCCGGCCTGCGCGCGCTCGTGCTGGGCGCGGGCGGCGCGGCGCAGGCGGCGCTGGGCGTCATCCTGCTGCGGGGCGGGCAGCCGTGGATCGCGGCGCGCAAACGCTCCTCCGCGCGCCAGGCCCTCGAAACGCTCTACGCCCGCCGCGAGGAGGCCGCGCGTGAAGGGGCGAGCGGCGTCTTTCCCATCGGCCCCGCAGCGACGCCCGACCGGCTCAAGAGCTACACCCTGGCCCTCGACGACCTCGACGCGCTCGCGCAGGCGCTGGCCGAGACGCGCCTGCTCATCAACGCGACGCCCATCGGCACGCGCGACGCCCAGGCCGCGCCGATCCCCACCGACCTGCTCCGGCGCCTGCCGCGCGACGCCTTCGTCCTCGATCTGGTCTACAATCCACCAGAGACGGCGCTGGTGCGCGCGGCGCATGCGGCGGGGCTGCGCGCGATGGGTGGCCTCTCGATGCTGCTCTATCAGGGGGCCGCCGCCTTCACCCTCTGGACAGGCTACGAGGCGCCGCTCGCCGCCATGCGCGCCGCCCTCGAAGGGTGAGCCGGTGGCTGGCGGCTCAAGCCGCGCCTGGAGGGCCTGCGGGCCGCAAAGTGCGCCTTCGCGCACTGGGTTCTCGATGTGGCGCCTGAACGCGCAGGGCAAGACACACTACACGCCCAGGCACAACGGGTACGTGAATAGCCCAGCCCGCGTCGGCGGGCTTCGTGGCGCACACGCCCTTAGCCGCAGATTCACCCGCCCCCTGCCGCAAGGTGTACTCGCCAGCTTGCTGCGGCGCGGTGTTCGCCCTATTTTCTACAATATCATTACCCGCTGGCGCCAGGCATCAGGCGGGGTCGCCGTCGCCGCGGGTCATCGCGGGGAGCAGGCCGTGGCGCAGGAGCCAGGCGCGGGCGCGCGGGGCGGCTTCAGGCGCGACGGTCGCCGCTGTCGGCGTGAGGCGGTGCATATCCCAGCCAGCGCTGGCGCGGTCGGCCAGCAGCGCGTCCAGTGTCTCCGGCGTGGCGACCTCCAGCAGCGTGATGCCTGTCTCCAGGCGCAGGCGCCCGGCCAGCCGCTCCCAGTCGGAGAGCGTCACCCGCAGCGAGTCGGGCGGCGCCGCGCCAATCAGCCGCTCCAGCCGCCGCGTGACCTCCGCCGCATCCCAGCCGAAGTCGCGCGCTCCGGCGAAGGCCGCGCGGGTCAGGCGGTAGCGCGCCGTCTGGCTCAGCGTCTCGCGACTGGCGCAGAGGTCGAGTGTCAGCAGCTCCGGCGCGCTGAAGGGCGGGTAGGCGATGACGCTCAGGTCAGACTGCGCCACGACGCGGCCATGCTCCTCGGCCAGCTCTGGCGCCGCGCTCTCGCCGCGCTCCTCGCGCAACGCGCCTCCCGGCAGGCCCACCAGCCACTCGCCCAGCGTATCATCCCAGACGACCGCGCCCAGCCAGGTCAGCGGCCCAGCCAGCGCGGCGGGCGCCACCTCATCCCCCGGCGTCAATCCCGCGCGGGCGCAGTGGACGACTCGGTGTACGCCGACGCATTGCCGCCCGCGCATGAATACCTGACGCACGCGCGGGCCGCCAGGTCTGAGGCGCGGGCACGATCTCCCCCGGCGCCAGTCCGGCGATCTCCTCGATCAGGCGCCGACGGGCGATGGCGACCCGTGGCGCGGCGGGCATCAGCAGGCCGGGCAGTCCAGCGCGCGGGTCGAGTCGGTCGGGCCACCAGGCGCCGCCCATCCAGAGCCGCGTGAGCATCCGCACGCGCTCGGCGAGGGGCCGCGCCAGATAGCGCGCCATCGCCCGCGTCTCCGCCGCCTCCAGCCGCTGCGTCTCACCCGCGCCGCCCGCCCGCAGCAGCCCCAGCCGCTCCAGCGCGCGGCGGATGAAGAGCAGGCGCGGCAGATCGGTCTCGCTGGCGTCGCTCTCGCTGGCGTCTGGCCCCGCCGCCTCGCCCACCGCCAACTCCTCACGCAGACGGCGCAGCGTGGGACGCGGCATGAACCCGCGCCCCGTCAGCGCGACGCCATCCGCCCGCGCCACACTCGCCCAGTAGAGGTAGAGGTCGCGTTGCAGACGCGCCGCCTCGTCCAGTCCTGGCGTCTCCATCGCGCTCATAGCTCCCACCCCTTCCGCGCCAGCGCCTCACGCAGCGCCACGCCATCCGCCGGGGCCAGCGCGACCAGCGTCGGGCTGAGCCAGCGTGCGCGCCGCGCCACCGCGGGCAGCGCCGCCAGCGCCTCGCGCAGGGTCGCCTCATCGCGCCCTTCGATCAGCGTCGCGTCGAGGGTCAGACGCGCATCTCCGTAGCCCGCGCGCCAGCCCTCCAGCCGGGGGCCTAGCGTCTGCGCCGCGCGGCCCAGCCCCAGCGCGCGCAGTGGCCCCAGCGCATCTTCGGGGGTGAGGCCACGGTCGAAGTTGGCGCAGGCCTGGTCGGCGCCGAAGCTGTAGATCAACCGCCCGCCCGCGAGCGTTGGCGGCTGCGCCCAGCGCTCCAGCAGCTCGAGCAGGGTGGCGGGGGCGGCCAGCGGGTGCGTGGCCAGCGCGCCATCGCGAGTGGGTGTGGCCATCGGCCCCCAGTCAAAGGTGAGGGCGGCCAGCGCGCGGCGCTCCGCCTCGGCGTCATCCGCGCCGCGCAGCAGGAACAGCCCCAGCGGCGTCAGGCGGAAGTACTCCGGCGCGGGGCCATCCACGCTGGCGAGGTCGAGCGCGCCCCACCAGCGCAACGTCAGCAGCAGCGCGCGGATGTACGCGCCCTCCGCCGCGTCCCACTCGGCGCGGATCGTCGGGCGCAGCGGGCGGCCATCGCTCACCCGCTCGATGCGCCAGGCGGGAACGTGGTACGCCATCTGTCGCCCGCGCAGAAAGAACGGATTCACCCGCCAGATCAGATCGAGCAGGTCGCCGATGCTCTGCCAGACGCTCTCGCGCGCCTGCCCCACCAGCCGCGTGACGAAGGCGCGGGCGCTCGCGGCCTCCTCCGCCAGCGCGGCAGGCCGGAACGCCTCATGGGTGTGGTCGTAGCGCATGCGCACGCTTCGCGTCAGGCGCTCCAGGTCAACCAGATCGGCGGGGGACTGTGCGGCCAGCCACACCCGGAAGCCCGCGCGATAGGCGTGCGGGCGGGCAGGAGCAGGCGTGCGCGCCAGATCAGTCACCGCCTGCGCGTCTTCCTGCTCACGCGCCCAGAGCAGCGTGCGCCGCGCCACCCGCAGAATCGCGGCATCCACGCCGACACCGCGCGCCAGGTCGCGGGCCTGCGCGTCGGGCAGGTCTTCGGGGGTCAGCGCCGAGCCAGCGCGCCCACGTCGCTCCGTCTGGCGCCTCACGCGCCTCGCCCGCCTCGCGTGGAGACGTGGCCAGCGGCCCGAGCGGCGCCGGAGCGCGCGCCAGCAACGCCAGCGCCAGCAGCAGCGCGCGCGCCGAGCCAGCCTCCACCCGCAGCCGCGCCTTCCCGGCGCCGGAGCGCTCGATGGCGGGGATGGGCAGTTCGCGCGGCAACGCCTCGCGCGTCTCCGGCGCGATACGCCAGCCCTTCAGCCGCCGCCAGTCTGGCCCCTCGCCCGCCACATCGCCGCCGCTGGGCTGGGTCTCCGCCGTGACGGCGCCGAGCAGCGTGGTGAAGATGAGGCCGTGGCGTTCGAGGCTCGCCAGCGCGGCGCGCACCCCACTGGCAGGCTTGCCCGCGCGTGTCGCCAGCGCATCCACGTCGGCGGCTGTCAGGGCGCCGCCCGCCAGCCGCATCCATGCCAGCGTCTCGGTGGCCTCGTGATCGAGCCGCGCGAGCAAGGCGCGCAGCAACGCGCGGTCACGCAGCGCGGACTCCAGTTGTGTGCGCGCTTCCAGGTCATCCAGCTCCGCGCCCAGTGTGCGCCGGGCGATGGCGATGACTTCCTGCGCGGGAAGGCGGCGTAGCTCATCGCCGAGGGTCAGCGGCGTGAGCGGGCGCACCGGGCGCGGCGCGGAGAGCAGGCGCGGCTGCGTCGGCCCGCGCGGCTCGCGTGGCGGCGTCTCAACGGCGGCGGCTTCAGCGGGAGCGGGAGATGGCTCCGGCGGCGTCTCATCCCCCGCTCGCGGAACCACGAAGTCACCGGGCGCGCGCACCCATGCGGCCAGCAGCGCGGCGACATGCTCGCAGCCGGGGCGCCCGCTCGCGCCTTCCGCCGCATGCAGCGAGCAGCCCCAGCGCAGGGTGATGGCGGGCGCTTCACCCTCCAACTCCGCCCATGTGGTCACGGCCTCCTCATCGGTCAAGGACGGGGAGGCCGCGCTCAGTCGCGCGCCGTCGCGCCGGGGACGGATCAGGGCGCGGCGGGTCAGCAGATCGAGTCCCTGCGCCGCCGCGCCCAGCCCACACACCCGCACGATGTCCGCCTCGCGCAGACGCAGCAGGCTGAGGGGTGGCGGCATGCCTGGCTGGCTCATGCGCTCGCGCCTCCTCCCGGCGCCGTGCGGCAAACGAACCCGGCGCGACGGCTCCTGGCTCATGCTACCGAGAGAGAGGGCAAGCCGTCAAGCGTGACTGTCGTGCTCGGTCGTCGGCGCGCTGTCGTCGTAGGGTGTCGCCATGGGATAGAACGGCGCCGGGGTCGCGCCCATCAGCGGCGTGGGATTGGGGTCAACGAAGGGATGCGCGTTCGTCGGCGTGAAGGGGAATGGCTGCGGCGTCGGCGGATTCGGCGCGAAATGGGCGCCCTGCCCGCCACCGGCGGAGCCTGGCCGCGCGAATCGCCCCAGCGCCCCGCCGATCAGCCCGGCGAGCGCGCCCGCCGCCAGCAACGCCAGCCCACTCAGCAGCAGCCGGGTCAGCGCCACACGCGCGAGTATCGCCAAAGCCGCGCGCGGTGTGCGCCGGGGAGCCGCCGCATGCGCCGCCGCCACCGCATAGGGCGCGAGCAGCGTGAGGATGACCACGCCCACACAGACGCCAATGAACGCCGTGATGAGGCCCGCCAGAAATCCCGACCACACGCCGGAGCGCAGCAGCCCATTGCGCCGACTCGCCAGGAAGCCCATCACCGCGAAGACGACGACCGCCACCAGCAGAAAGAGCGTGGGCAGCGCGGTGAGACGCCCAAACGCGCGCCCGACCGCGCTGAACGTAATGACAGGCAGGCTCAGGATACCAAGAACAGTGCCCGCGATCACGCCATTGCGTGTCGCGACGCTCGCAGGACGCGCTTGCGGCATATCGAGACTCCTTGCGAGGAGACATCCCCTGGCTCATCGGCGGGCGACCAGCGCGCCCACATCGAAGCCAGTATGCCGCGCCAGCCTTAGCGTGGCCTGAGAGCGCGCAAGAAGTCCCTTGCGCCGCTTTCCGCTCACCCGCCCAGCGCCCGCGGCCCCAGCACGATCACCTGCGGCTCGATCCCATTGATCACTAGTAGCAGTCGCGAGCTATCCGGCGACCAGAGCGGCTCCGGGATAAATCCAGCTAGTCGGGTCTGAGCCAGTGTACACATCCGCCGAATTGAACTGGTCGCTTGTAAACGACCGTGTCTGTTTTCCGCTGGCGCAGTCATAGACCGCCACCCCGCCGACGAACTGTAGGTGTGCGCAATCGTCAGCGCCGCCAGTCGTCGGCCATCGGGCGACCAGGACAATGTGATGTTGTTTTTCCCGGCAGAGTCGAGCCGCCGCAGCGCCGCATCCAGCCCCTTGTCATGCGATGTCACAGCGGGTATCTGGTCAGGCGCCGGGCCTGGATCGCAGGTCGAAAGCTGGGCCACGCTCACCGCCTTCGTATGCGGGAAGGGCGTGGTCAGCCGCGCCAATGCGTTGACATTGAGCAGGTAGCGGCCATCAGGCGACCAGGCCAGTCGTGTTCAGCATGAGTTGCGCATAGGGTGAAGGCAATGGCGCTGTCGAAGGGCTGGGATTGCAGTCCGTCGCGTTGACCAGCGCGAGATAGCCCGTGCGCCACAGGCTCACCGCCTGCCCACCAGCCGCGTTTCCCGTGGGGCCACTCGCGGCGGGCGCGCTGGCGCTTGCGGGCAACGGCGCATCCGCCACCAGCACATCGCCAGGCAGCCACTGATAGGCCAGCGCGGGCTGAAGATAGATGGTCGTTGCGACGCCTGTCACGAGATCCCAGCGCAGCGCGGGCTGCGGGCCAAAGGCGCTCAACTCCGGAAAAGTCTGGCCATTCTTGATTGGATCGTCTAGCATGATAGCGATATGGCCACGCTGCGGGCCAGCGAGTGTCACCAGCGCAACGCCATTGACAGCGGCATTGGAGCCATAGACCACGAATTGTGTGGCCATTTGCTGATCATCTGGCGACCAGTCGCTGTCGTAGAAGCTAATGCCATATTGCGACGACACATCTGATATGAAACCCGTCCGGCGCAGCGCGTTAGTCAGTGTAGGCTCGATAGCGATCTTCGTAGTGAGCTTGCCAGTGGCGGCGTCGAAGAGGTATAGATTACTCACTGGCTCGCCTCCAGCTTGATACGACGAGGCGCAATCGTAGGAGGTGAGCGCGGCGATCTGGCGGCTGTCGTGCGACCACGAGAAGCCAGAGAGGCAGCGAGCCACGTCATACGAGACATGCAGCGTGGTATAGGGGAGCGCCGCGCGCGCGGGCGTCGGGCGCGGGATGTGCGGCGCGACGGCGGCGATGACGATGGCCGACCAGCGTGACAAAGGCCACCAGCCCGCTCCACCGCCAGACCCGTCGCAGTGGCGCGGCGAGGCGTGGACGCTCGCTCGCTGGAGCCAGCGAGCCGACACTCAGTTCATCATCATCCAACGGCGCGCCCGGGCTCTCCTCACGTCTGTCACCATCTGTGGTGTGTGTCATGCGCCAGCCTCAGGCCACACCGCGAGCGCCAGCGCAGGCAGCGCCACCCCCGCAGACGCCTGCGCGGCCCAGTCGGCGTCACCCGACATGTCTGTCGTCTCAGGGTTGATCTCGATGAGATAGGCGCCGCCTTGCCGCGCCGTATAGGGCAGCAAGGCGGCGGGCATGACCTGCGCTGACGTGCCCACCACCAGACAGACATCGCAGGTTTGCGCCGCCGCATGCGCCAGAGCCCACTGCGCCTGTGGCAGCGGCTCCTCGAACCAGACAACATCCGGACGCAGCGCAGCGCCGCAGTGCGGGCAGGGCGGCGGCTCGATCAGCTCGCCCCGCTCCAGCCGCTCCATCGCCTCCGGATCATCGTCGTCGGGATCCTCCCACGCGACTGGCCTGTCATCCGCTGAGCAGCGGAAGCGGAAGAGGCTGCCATGTAGCTCGACCATGTGGACGCTGCCCGCGCGCTGATGCAGGTCATCCACATTCTGCGTCGCCAGCGTCCACTCAGGGAGCCGCCGCTCCAGCTCCGCCATCGCCAGATGCGCCGCATTCGGCTGGGCGCGTCGGGCCAGCCGCCGCCGATGGGTATACCAGCTCCAGACCAGCGGCGGATTGCGCCGCCAACCCGTCGGCGTCGCGAAGTCCTGGACTTTGTACTGACTCCAGAGGCCCGTCCCTGGCGCGCGGAAGGTCGGGATGCCGCTCTCCGCCGAGACGCCCGCGCCGGTCAGCGCAAAGACGCTGCGCGCGGCGCGTAGCCGCTCAATCGCCGCTTGTGGAATGGTTAGCTCTGGCGCTGTGTCACCCACGCAGATACCCCCGAATCATCAGCGCCGCCGTGGCGCCCTCGCCCGCCGCGCTTGCCGCCTGCTTCGTGCTGCCCGCGCGCACATCGCCCGCCGCGAAGACGCCCGGCATGCTCGTCTCCAGTGTCGCGCTGGTCGTGATGAAGCCGCCCGCGTCGCGCGCCACCGTCTCCGGCAGCCACGCGGTGTTGGGCGCCAGGCCCACGAAGACAAAGACGCCCGCCGGATGAAGCTCTTCCTCGGCGCCGCTCGTCCGGTCGCGCACCAGCACGCTCTTCAGTTTACCATCACCGCGAAACGCGACCACCTCGGTATGGGGCCGCACGCTGATGCGCGAATCCTCGCGCACCTTGTCCACCACCAGCTTCGAGGCGCTCAGCTCGTCGCCGCGCACGAGGATGTTCACCTCGCTGGCGAACCGCGCCAGGAAGATGCTCTCCTCTCCGGCGCTATTGCCACCGCCGATCACCGCGACAGGCTGGCCCTTGTAGAAGGGGCCGTCGCAGGTCGCGCAGAAGTGGACGCCCGCGCCGATGAAGTCCTCCTCGCCCTCCGCGCCGAGCCGCTTGTATTGCGAGCCGCTGGCGATCAGAATAGCCCGCGCGCCATATTCGCGGCCATCGGCGGTGGAGATGTAGCGCGATTCGTCCTCCGCGCGCAGCCCTGTGACCGCCTGCGCCTGTAACAGCTCCACGCCGAAGCGCCGCGCCTGCTCGGCCAGCCGATCCGCGAACTCGGCGCCAGAGACGCCTTCCGGGAAGCCGGGGAAGTTATCGAGGCGCTCGGTCACGCCCGCCTGCCCGCCCAGCCCGCTCTGCTCGATCACCAGCGTCTCCATGCCCTCGCGCGCGGCATAGAGCGCCGCCGTCAGCCCGGCTGGCCCGCCACCGACGACGATCAGATCGTAGTAGCGCATCTTCGCCTCGGTGGGCAGGCCCAGCTTGGCCGCCAGCTCGGCGTTCGTCGGCTCGACCAGCTTGCTGCCATCTCCGAAGATGATCGTCGGGATGATGCGCTTGCCGTCGTTCAGTCGCTCGACCAGCGCCTGCCCCTCGGCGTCCTGCTCGATGTCCACCCAGTGATAATGAATCCGCTGCTCGCCGAGAAATTTCTTGGCGCGGCGGCAATCCGTACACCACGACGCGCCGTAAACCGTCAACGCTGCATCCGCCATGCGTGTCCTCCTGGTCTGCTCCACAAATCCTGATAGCGAAGTATAGGGGCTGGAATAGCATCCACACCACGCGGCAGCCGACGCCCCGCGCGATTCCCCCTGCGGATAGACTCGCGAGCGCGCGAACCGTTACACGCGGGCGAGCGACGACATAGGGCCAGTATACCCGCCAGCGCCCCGCGAACACAGCGAGGCGGCGCATGCCCTCCCCACCGAAGAGCCTGCGCCGCCTGCCCGCTGAATAGACCGCTGCCTGCGCTTACGCCGTGCGCAGAGCGGTCAACGACTGCTCGATCTCGCCCCAGACCCGCTGGCGTCGCGCCTCGAAAAGCCACGGACGCGGCGATGGCTGTGGCTCTTCGCCCTTCGTCTCCAGCCAGGCCCGCAGCGCCTCCTCCCACATCTCGGCGCGACTGCGGCCCAGGTTGCGCGCCGTCTGCTCGGCCCGCTCGATCAGCGCGCCCATCTCGCCGAAATCCTCGCGCCGCGCAGGCTCAGCGGCGTCCGCCGCCTGCGCGCGCGATGTCTCATACGACCACACGACCTGATCGCTCGCCACAACCGCGCTCCCCAGTGAAAGCGCGGGTGACATCCGCCCGCGCGTCGTCTGCGCGCTCAGGTGCGCCAGATGCGCTGCCGCGACCGCGCTCGCCACTCGTGGGCGAGAGTGCGTGCGGGGGCGTCCGCTCCATAGCCAGCCCATGTTCCTGTCCTCCATCATGCCCGAAACCAACCCATGTGTCGCCAACTCACAGCCCAAATTCGTTTTGTTCTACGTAGCCTCTGCCCGACAAACGTCTACACGTCCGACCCTACAATCGCCTGCGCGCCTAGACCCATTCAGTCCTCAGCGCGTCTCTCGCTCCCCATTCCACTGTTCTAGTATAACGAACATTTGTTCTATTTTCTAGAACGTCTACCCGATTGTCCCGGTCACACACGCAGGCCCCAGATGAAGGTGATGACGGGGAATGTCTGGCGATGTCCAGCGATGTCCGGCGCGCGGCGCGTTATCGTCAAAACCGATAGCGGGTATTCGCTGTGCGTTCTGGATTACCGGCGCGGGTTGCTCTACACTCAACGGTGCGGGGTTCGCGATAGCGCGGGCCGCTGGAGCATGCGGAGGAGCGAGCCATGAGCGAAGAGCCAGCGACGCAGGCGTTCGAGATTCTGGGCTACGACCATGTGCAGGTGGCCATGCCACGCGGCGCGGAGGAGCAGGCGCGCGCGTTCTACGGGGCGACGCTGGGGCTGCCCGAGATTCCGAAGCCTGAGGTGCTGGCGGGGCGCGGCGGCGTCTGGTTCCACTGTGGCGACCGCGAGCTGCACCTCGGCGTGGAGGATGACTTCCATCCTCAGCGCAAGGGGCATCCGGCGTTCCGTGTGCGTGATCTGGCGGCGCTGCGCGTGCGGCTGGCGGCGGCGGGCGCGCCCATCGCCGAGGATGTCCCGCTGCCAGGGCGCATCCGCTTTGAGTCGCGCGATCCCTTTGGCAATCGGCTGGAGTTCCAGCAGCTCCTCGCGGCGGCGACCCCGGCGGACGCCGAGGCACGACGCATGCGCTGGTGGCCGCGACCTTCGCGCCCAACGCCGAGGCCTACGTCACCAGCGAGGCGCACGCGAGCGGCGGCGACCTCGCGCGGCTGGTGGAGCTGGCGGCGCCACAGTCCGATGAGGCGGCGCTGGATGTCTCGACAGGCGGCGGGCATACCGCGCTGACCCTGGCGCCGCACGTCGCGCGGGTGGTGGCGAGCGACCTGACGCCGCGCATGCTGGCGGTGGCCCGCGCGCATCTCACCGCGCAGGGCGCCGCGAATGTGGACTATGTCATCGCCGACGCCGAACGGCTGCCCTTCCTCGACGAGAGCTTCGACCTCGTGACAGTACGCATCGCTCCGCATCACTACCCCGACGCCGGGCGCGCCGTCAGCGAGATGGCGCGTGTGGTGAAGCGCGGCGGCAGAGTGGTCATCATCGACAACATCTCCCCGCCCGATCCCGCGCTCGACGCGCTGCTCAACGACTGGGAGCGGCGCCGCGACCCCAGCCACATCCGCTCGCACACCCAGGCCGCGTGGCGCGACTTCATCGCTCAGGCTGGGCTGCGGCTGACTCATGAGGAAGTCGGGCGCAAGACCATCGCCTTCCCCGCCTGGGTGAAGCGCACGCAGATGCCCGCCGAGGCCGCCGCCACGCTGGAGGCCGACATGCTCGCCGCGCCCGCCGAGGCGCAGACCTTCTTCGCGCTTACCCGCGACGCCGAGGGTCGCTTGCAAAGCTGGACCATGGAATACGCCATCTTCCGCGCCGAGCGCGACGAGTAGCGCACCCGCTGAAACACTTCTGGCGCGGCAAGCATCCCTCAAGTGTGCATTGACCAATGCCGTACCCCTTGCTATGCTTGCCGCGCGGTTGCTCACGCATGAGATGTAGCGCAAGGATCAGGAGTCGCGAGCATGAATATGCGCCTGCGCGTCCTTCTGGCCGCGCTCAGTGACCCGCTCGGCTATCGGCGTCATTTGCGCCTTCCGATGGCCATCCTCATCGTCTCGTTCCTGGTGGCGATTGGGGTAGCCGTCGGCGTGGGCTATGCCCTCTGGGCCAACTGGACGGCGCTGCTCATCATCAACACGTCTGGCATGAGCTTCTTCCTCGCACTCTTCCAATCGCTCGCGCTTACGCTCGTATACTCCCGTATCCCGCTGGAGATTGGCGAGTCGGCGTATCTCTACTCCGCTGGGCCGTTCACCCTGGCGCATGCGCTGCGGCGCGCGCTCGCGGCAGGCTCCGACGCAGTGGCGCCCGTCCTGGCCCAGCCGCCAAGAGCGGACACTGCGCTGAACACGCTCGTAGACGCCTCGCAGGCGACGGAGCCGCGCGTGGTTGCGATCCCTGCCCCGCTCATCATCGCTCGCGGGCACGTCATCGGCCTGTCTCTCCTCGGCGCGCTGCTGCTGCTATCCTCTGGCGCGGCCGCCACGCTTTCCACCGTGATCTTCAATGCGCCTATCCAGCAGGTCGCCAGCGTATCATGGGGACTCCCCTATCTGGCCGTCGTCTGCGGAGGACTGCTCCTGCTGGCGCTGCTCGTGTTCGCGCGGGCCATCCGCCTGGCGCAGCGGCGACGGCTCCAACTGCGCGGCATGACGGTCATGCTTGATGGGCTGGGGCTGCGCTTCCACCAGCCCGTCTGGGAGGCGCAACCCAGCCAACTTGCCTGGACGGAGCTACGCGCGCTGGCCAGCTTTACCTACAAGGACGGGTACACGCGCACGCACACCATCTATATCCTCGCCAGCGATGAGCAGGCGCTCGTCTGGGAGGAGCCGCCCACCGAGCGCTACGCCTCAGAGCCAGCGCAGCAGCGTACCGCCGCGTGGCAGCGCAGCGCGTGGGACCTGGCCGCAGCGATCACCCGCCGGACGGGGCTGCCCGTGCGCGATCTCACCGCATCAGTCGCGACGCTGACGGGCAAAGACGATACGACAACACAATCTGGCTTCCTGCGCGACGCCTACGACATGGCGCTGTTGGAGGAGGATGTTCCACTGGCGACGGCGCTCTGGCGCTGGCAGAGCCTCGGCGTGGGCCGTCTCCCCCGGACGCTGCGGAAGCTCATCGCCGCGCCGCCAGCCCCTAGCGCCGCCCCCACGCCAGCCGAAGCGGACACGTCCGCCGTCCCAGCGCGGTTCGCGAAGGTGCGCGAACAGTACAACGCCATCCGCAAAGCAATCCTGGCGAAGCAGCAGTCGCTCCTGTATCTCGCCCGCGCGCTCCTCCCCTACGCGCCGGGGGAAGATGCGGCGCATATGCCTGCGAGCTTCAACCGCTTTCTCCGCCTCGAACGCCTACGCCGCCGACTGACCCAGCGATTCAGCGCGCTGACACTTGGCGCCTGCGCGGTGATCCTCGTCCTCGCGGGCGTCTACTGGGCCTCCGAGCAAGCGATGACCAGCCGCCTGAGCGCGATTGGCCAGCAGACACTCGATCAGCCGCCGACCTACTTCACGTCACTCACCAGCCCGCAGAGCGAGTGGCCTGTCCAGTCAGCGACGCAGAACGCCGCCGCTGCCACATTCGTCAACGACGGCTACCAACTCTCCTCCACAGATACATACGTTCCAGCGCTCTTCTCGATTCCACGGTATGAGCAAGGCGATTTCGCCATCGCCGTCACCCTTCGCCTTCATGGGGTCCGGCAGAGCGCGGATAAGCTCTCGTCAGGCGGCGGGCTGCTGCTCGACGTGAGCGGCGACTGGAGCGCGTACACCCAGTTCGGGATCAGCGCCGACGGCGGCTGGACGCTCGCGCGCCTGGACAGCAACCGCAGCCAGATCGACCCCTGGGACATCTTAGACGCAGGAAGTAGCACCGCCATTCACACTGCCGATGGCGCGGCGAACACGCTGCTGCTCGTGCGCCACGGCCCACTCTATCTGCTCTACGTCAATGGCGCGCTGGTCGACCGCTAGCTACACTAACAGCAGAACACACACACTTCCCACAGGTGGCGATGTCGGCGTCTACATCGATGACGGCAGCGTCACCGCCCGGTTCAACGACTTCGCGATCTACCCGATCCCCCCGCAGCTTGCCGCCATCTCTCTCCCGGCCCAGCTACCATCCTGGCTGTTCAGTGATTGAGGCGACGCTGGGCGTCTGGCCGCATGCCAAGATGTGGCACGCCGGGACGCCACATCGAACCACGGCGCAAGTCAACACGGATGAGCGATGGTATCATGCGAGCGGCAGGCGGAATGTAGCGCCTCACACCGAGGCGCCACACTCACCACACAAGGAGGTCACTATGGATCGCGCACGTACCCTTCACCGCGTGGCGCTCGGCGCGCTCGTCTTCATCGCCCTGGCGCTGGCTGGCTGCGGTGTCACATCGACCGCAACGGGCAGAATCGCCACTGACCAGATCACACAGGTACGCATCATACACACGGCGTCAGCGATATCAGTTGGCGCGCCACTACTCGATAAGACCATCCACAATGCGACGACTGCCCAGCAACTCTACAATGCGACGGTTGCGCTGCCGCTCTTTCCAACAAGCGTGATGAACTGCGCGGCGGATACAGGGGAAACCTACACCCTCGACTTCACGCGCGCGAATGCGACGCGGCTGGATGTCGTGGCTCACCCCTCTGGCTGCCAGCGGGTCACCATCAACGGTCAGGCTGCGCGCCGTGCGACCAGCAGTTTCTGGACGCTGCTCAGGCAGATCACGCAAGCGCCACAAGCGTAGTACGGCGCCGCTGCGCCCTTACCCCTACGCGCGATACTCCGGGAACGGCAGCGTCAGCGTCTCGTCGCCCGCGCGCAGCGCCTCCACCAGCGCGCGGGCGGTGTCGAGCGAGGTCAGGCAGGGCGCGCTGTCACGCCAACGCCATCTCGTCCATCTGATAGGCGTGCAACTGCTTGAAGATCGCCAGGGTAGCGGCTTCCTCTGCTATCAACGCATAGGACGATTCCAGGCTATGCAGCAAGATGCGGCTGGGGCGATTGCGGCCATGCTCCAGCCGCCAGATATACGTGCGGTGGCAGCCGAGACTGGCGGCAAGGGTCTCCTGTGAGATGCCACGACGGCGGCGCATACGCTGAAGAAAGGGGCCAAATTGACACTCCGCACGGGCTAAAGCCCGACGGATTCTCGGTTCACAGCCGTAGCTAGCGCCACGACTCCCCGAAGGGCCTGCCCGGCCCATTGGATGTTTCTGGCCGCGTTCTCGTCTCTATCGAGGACGAGGCCGCAGGATGTGCAGACATGGGTGCGCACGCTCAGACTCTTGGGCACGCGCCCCCCACAGCCGCTACAGTCCTGCGAGGTATAGGCAGGTGGCACGGCTACGACTCGCTTACCGGCGCATGCTGCCTTGTAAGTGAGGATGGCACGAAACTGCGTCCAGCCTGCGTCCGAGATGCTCTTGGCGAGGTGGTGGTTCCGTACCAGGTTGGCGACCCGCAAATCTTCGAGGTAGATGGTGTCGTACTGGCGCACGAGATGCAGCGTGGTCTTGTGGTGGAAGTCGGCGCGCTGGCGCTGCACCGTCTGATGCGCCTTGCCCAGTAATCCCACCGCTTTGCCGCGCCGCTTGCTGCCCTGCTTGCGCCGTGAGACGCGGCGCTGTGCTTTCTTGAGCTGCTTTTCGCCCCGCCGATGCACACGCGGGTTTTCAACCACTTCTCCATCGGCGGTGATGAGGAACACCTTCAAGCCCATGTCGATACCCGTCTCGCGTCCGGTGGGCGGCAAGGGCTGGGCTGGCACATCGGCACAGGAGAGGATGGCGTACCAACCGTCCGCCTCATGGGAGATGGTGACGGTTTTGGGTGTGCCTTCCAGCGGGCGGCTCCAGCGGACGGCGACACGGCCAATCTTCGAGAGAACCAAGAAGCCGTTGTCGAGTCGCGCGCCGTTGCCATATTCCTTGTAGGTGAAGGAGTGGTAGCGAGTGCGCGCTTGAAAGCGTGGGAAGCCAGGTGTCTGTCCCGCCTTCACGCGGCGAAAGAACGCCTGATAGGTCTTGTCCAGCCGCGCCAGCACATCCTGTAAGACATGACTATGAATCGCCGCGTACTCAGGCAGGTCGGCGCGCAGGTCTTTCAATTCCGCTTGCTGCTGATAGCAGGTGAGCGTCACCCCACAGCGGCGGTAGGCGGTGATGCGCTCTTCAAGCGCCGTGTTGTAGAGCGTGCGACACCGCCACAAGACATCCTCAAGCTGGCGCTCCTGTCCATGCGTCGGCTTGAGCTTGTACTTGTAGGCTTTGCGCACGCGCTCTGGCATGACTACACGTCGTCCTTCTCACGCGTATGCCGCTCGGCATACGCGCGTAAGGCCCAAATCACTTCCCCGTTGAACGAGCGTTCATGCTGCTTGGCGAGCGTGCGTATCACGGCCACCACGTCCAGCGGGAAACGTATCGAGATGCGCCGCTCACGTCTCTCTGTATCTTCCATGTATTCATTCTATCATAGGATAGGATACACGGTAAGACGAGCGGACTTCTGGCTAAAGCCACGAGCGCCTATCCGCGCGCCCTCAAGGGACGGCGGCTTGCGGCGGGCTAAAGCCCTTTCATCTGTCAGCCTAGGACACCTTCCCGGATGCGGCCACAGCAGCCACTGGCATCTGATCGCGCACGTTGTCCTTCATGCGGTCTGTTCCCTCCTCTCTCCGCCTGCTTGGCGGGGGGGGGCAAGCGGAAAGCATCCTCACTGTAGCGCCACGCAACGTTGCGTGGCGCTACTTCCATCCTGCGTGCAATCAATGTAACCTACTTGTCAAGTGGTATGTGGCCGCGTAGGATTCACGCTTCGAGTGAAAGGATTACTCTTATGGCGAAGCGCAATCTAGGCAGACTTCTGGAGTTAGTTGGTCTTGTAGTGCTCACCTTTAGCACACTTGGCGCAGCCAGTTATGCTCCCCAAGTGGGGAGCACAACGGCGGCAATAGGCACGATGCGATCCACTCCTTCAGGGACACCGACAGCGCAAGTTACGATCAGTATCAACGGCAAAGTTGGCGCATCTAAGACAGTGGCCGCTCATACGTCGTCATCCGGCCCCAAAGTACCCACCCCAAATTCATACCCGGTCGATCCCTGTCTCGAAGTGTTCATATTCACGATGAACGCTGTGAACACCAACGAAGCTTCGCTAACAGGTGAGGTCTACAATAATTGCGGGTTCACAATCAAGTCGGGTAGAACCGACTTCTTTGGCTATGAACAATGTGCTGGCACATCCATAAATGACTCGGACTATGCAAGCTGGCTAACCCTCTATCCAGGAAATGTGATGAGCTACACCGCATACCTCACCGGATTGTGCGAGGTATGTGATAACGGCAAGGCAGTTGACTGGCCACCCTTCACCTTGGTCGTTCAAGTGGATGCATCAGGCACTGGCACAAACAATCAGACAGTAGAGCAGAAGGACACAGCGGAAAAATCGGGAGTGGCTAGAGTGGCGGGTAGGGTGTAAACTGTTGGTATGGAAGAACATAGCCACCTGCAGTGCCCACACTGCCACCACACCACCCACCAACAGAAAGTCGGACGCAATCCCTCCGGCAGCCAGCGCTACCTGTGCGCTCACTGCCAGCGGAAGTACACGCCCCAACCCCAGCCGCGCGGCTATGACGAGGCGCGCCGCCGCCAGGCGATCGGGCTGTACGTCGATGGGATGGGGTTGCGGCGCATCGCGCGCCATCTGGGCGTCGTCCACCAGACGGTGGCCAACTGGATCGCCGCTTACACGGCCACTCTGCCCGACACGCCTCCCGCGCCGCCCCACGATCAGCAACACCCCCTGCCCGTCGTCGAACTCGACGAGTTGTACACCTTTGAAGGGCAAAAAAACAGCGCGTCTACCTCATCACGCAGGTAGACCGGGCAACGCGCTGCATCATCGCCTATGACATCGCCTACGACTGCGAGCCAGAGCGCTTGCAGGCGTTACTCAACGCGGCGCCCTCGGCGCGTCAGTACTACTCCGATCAACTCCCCGCCTACACCAACCTGGTCTACTACCCCGGCCAGCATACGGCATTACCCAACAAGAGCCAGACCTACTCCGTGGAAGGGGGCAACGCGGAGCTGCGCCATTATCTGGCGCGGCTGGCCCGCCGCTCGCGCTGTTTCACCCGCTCGCTCCCGGCGCTGCGCGATGCGGTCAAGCTGTTTGTCTATGCCTGGAACCGTCGCCAACTCTTCCGCCGTGCGCACCCCAAGTACCCGACGCATGTCTTTGAGTTCGCCTACCCATGATGCTAGCCACTCCCAAAAATCCATCTCCTTGCCAAACTCGTCATCATATGCGTTCCCTTGTTGATAAGGCGCTTCGTGATATATGCTCTACGCATCAGCCCATCACGGTGAAGAAGGGAGCAGATCACCATGAATCTCATGGAGTTACTGCAACTGGTAGACGAGAGGCTCAGACCGCTCGCGGTTGCTGATGAAGACGAATTGCAGGCCGTCCTCCAGGAAGTGGCGACAGGCCCTCGGCCCACAGGCGTGGCGTCTGACGTAGAACCACGCGCGGTTCTGGCGGGCCGACTCGTGAGCATTGAACAGGAGTGTCGCATGCTGCGCGAGCATCTGCATATGCAGCTCACAACTGCTTCGCAGATAGAGGTGAAAGGGGCTATGTTAGGCCCATCCCGCCCCAGACAGACACCAGCCGATCTGAACGACTCTAACTAGGTTGCCCACTATGGCGTCCGCTTCCCGCATATGCGGGAAGCGGACGCCATATAGTAATTCACGATGAGTGGTCTGCCTCGGTCGCATGCGGATTTGTATTCCGCATTTGTTGCGGGGGCGGATATGGTTGGCCCACCACATGAGCTTCTTATCCGCATTATTGGCTGGTCTGCCGTGCCACGGCACCAAAGGATTCGCTCTCGCTCTACCCTTCACGCGCGCGATACTCCGGAAACGTCAACGTCCGCGTCTCGTCGCCCGCGCGCAGCGCCTCCACCAGCGCGCGGGCCGTGTCGAGCGAGGTCAGGCAGCGCAGGCCATCATGCCGTCTCAGCCTCGTCTATCCCATATTCGCGCAATTGCGCAAAGACGGCTAACATAGCAGCTTCCTCTGCCGAAAGCGCATAGGTCAGCGCCAGGTTGTGCAGGAAGATGCGGCTGGGATGATTGCGGCCATGCTCCAATCGCCAGATGTAGGTGCGGTGGCAGCCAAGGCTGGCAGCGAGCTTCTCCTGCGAGACGCCTCTACGCCGTCGCACCCGCTGGAGAAATGGCCCGAAATCGCGCCAGGACACTAGGGTCGTGGCGGTCGCACTGGCCGCCAGGACATGGGCATGGACAGAGCCGTGCGCATCATCCTTCGTGGGATCCTTCATGAACCGCTTTCCCTCCTCGCACCGCCTGCTTGTTGGGGGGGGGGCAAACAAGCGGATCCGTGTCCTCAATCCGCCTCAAGAATAACCTCAAAAGTAGCGCCACGCAACGTTGCGTGGCGCTACTTCCAATCGACTTACGTTCAGTGTACTCTGCTTGTCAATAGATGGTGGTGAGGTGGCAGCATGTGTGGGCTGCTGTGGTTTCATCGTCGCAAACACACAGATGGGACAAACTTGGACGTTCAGTACCATCCCTTCTATGTGCATCCCGCGCTCGGCTACCTGACCTCAGCGGAGTTCGAGGCAGCCTATTTGGCACGCCAGGTTCCACTGGCTGCCTCCTCCAAAGATGGAGAAGGCTTTGACGTTTCCACGCTAGAGGAGAACTCTCATGACTCGCCGCTACGTCTTCGCAGTCTTGGCAGCAATTCTTACGCTCGCGATACCCATTTTGTCCCCGATTCAGACACTTCACGCCGAGCCACTCCCACTGCCCAGTTTCTCTATACGCGGCGCAATTACCCAAATCGCCTCTCCGCAGTTGTATATGGCATCTCACAAAGCCCACTTCTTCGACGTAAGTCGTCTACCTGTCCGTATTCCACATCCCGTCTACTATGTAGTGTCGGCTGAGGTTGTGAACGGGATTCTCCAATACCAATACGATTTGGTGGCAGCACATGGCACTGTAGTCACGGAGATCGAGATGGCAATCAGCAGCAGCGATCATACACAATTGATCGAGGTCGGCGTGACTTCAGCATATTCTCCTAGCGATGCGATGTTGGCGCGACCAACCACCGGACACTCAGCGATGCAGACCAACACTTCCCAACCGCGACCAGAGAGCACGCAATTCATGCCACTGAGTACATCGACTTCTGGTTCATACCTCACAGTATGGGTGGACGCCAAGGTTCGCGAAGTGACGGAGGTTAAGGATACAATCAACTTCACCTATGATGGCACGTACATCGATTCATATAGCGGGTCGGACTATCGATGGTGGGGGCCTGGTTGGGGTGAAGACTCGCACAGTATTGGATCATACTACAACAGCAACTACACTGATGCTACCGTCTGGACGCACGACCACTTTGGTAGTAACGTCTACTGCCCCGGAACCTACAACGAGATATACTACACTAATAATCATGTCGTAGGGTTTGGCTCAGGCGCAGTGGGCGGGAATAAAACTACGTCAGCAGACGGTGCGTGTTCGTTCATGCTAAGCAATTGGTCTCAGGTCGCTGGTGGCGCCTGAGAGAAGGTGAGCAGGAGGATCCCCTTTCGAGCGTCGTCATGCCTCGACTTTAACATCCAGAGTAGACAAGGTGGTTATTGACCCACACTCCTTGCAGACTGCTGCAGGAGTGACACCAGGCGGGCGTGGAATCGCCGAGACGCCATAGCTACACACTCCCTCATACTAAGTCTGGCACGGTTGCGCATTGTTGTAGTTTGCCTGAGCGCTGAAATGATCAGGCCTCCGGCCAGATCGAAACTACGGCAACCGGATCGGACTTGTTATCAGACAGCGTTTAGCGGAGAAGTTGCGCTGAGCGGTGTGCTCCAACGGGTCGAGCATCGAAATATGACGTCCGTGCCAGTGCAGGTTATCAGATTCATTGGAAACGGGCGCGGCAGAAATCAAGGCGGTACTCTGCAAGTGTACACGCGGCTCCTCAACAGCAGAATCGGGGGATATTCATGACACGCCGACACATGATCCGATCGTGGTTGGTGACGCTTACCATCACAGTCGCGCTCGTTACGCTGTCTCCAGCAGCATTTGCGGCATCAAAGGTTACCTCAAGTTATACAAAAATCAGCTACAGCTAGCCCTAGCTATCAACTGAACAGCCCGGTTGCACGAGCCTCATCTCCGCAGGCGTATGCCGCAATCAAAGGCGCTATTTTCTTCGATGTTAGCAAGATGCCCTTGCAAATCTTGCGGCCCACGTATTACGTGGTGGCAGGGCAGATGGATCACGGGCGATATCACTATCGATATGAATTGGTAGCAGCACGCGGCACGTTCGCAAGTGAGATTGAATTGGCAACAAACCCGATTACACACACTGAACTATTGGAGGTTGGTGTGCCCACGCCCAGTTCACTAGCTGCGATTTCTGCCATGCAGAACGTGAATACGCACTCCTCTGTGAGTATGGTCGCTGGAAAGGCACCGACTCCGCGCCAATCATTGGTCGCCAGCAACTCCTCGAGTTCTGGGTGGTATTACACCACATGGTATGACCCTGTCGGTTTCGTGATGACTGAAGTGAAAGACACGATCAACTATTCTTTTGATGGGTTCTATGTGGACTCATTTAACGGATCGGACTGGCGTAATTGGGGCGTGGATGGCTGGAGCGAAGTGAGCCATAGCATTGGCTCCTTCTACAACAGCAACCACACCAGCGCCACTGTCTGGACTGAAGACCACTTCAGAAACAGCGTCTTCTGCGCTGGAAATACGACTGACGTCTATTACAGCGACAACTACGTAGCCGCTAACGGAAATGGCGGGATAGGCGGCTATAAAGACACCTGGGATAGTGGCGGCTGCTCCACCTGGCTGCACCCTGCATCTACGGTAGGAGGTGGAGTGTAGTGAGCCACTGATTTCGGATTTTTGCGCAAATCAACCCGTTTCATCCTCTCGGTGGGCCGTTCAATGGAGGCGAAAACGGGTTGACAAGCTCTAAGTCAGGCTGTTACACATGAGCAAGTACCTGAGAACTTCGCCAATCGGTGAGAAGCGCCCTGGGTGCTACTCTTATCCCTGTGATGGGCAGCGTCGGCCAAGCGAACTCGGTACAGGCTACGTTTTTGAGCCGTTTGTGGCGCATATCTTGGGTCTGTGCGCGATGCCATAAGATAGGGGGCCTTCATGAGTCTGCGTCGGCGGCTGGAGTTGATCCTCGGACTCCTTGCGGGTATTGTAGGCATCATCGGGCTAACCGTTAGCACGTCACTTCAACACGAATGCGCCGCCACTGCGGCGACTGGTCGCGACATCTGTTCTACCGCATTCGCCCCTGCTGCGCTCCTCATCCGCAGCGAACCTGGCGCATGGGTTGTCGCCGGTGTACTTGTGCTTGCTCTTGCGAGCGTAGCAGCGGGAGCTGTGCTACACAGTCTGGGAGGGAACAATGCCGGGCGTGTGATCCTCTGGATAGCGACAGGCGTCCTATTCGCTGGAACCATTGCTACAGTGGCAAGCATAGGACTCAGCGCCGCGCCTGCATTGGTCCTTGCGCTGCTGACCTCCTGGATTGCTGTCGGCACAAGTGTGTAAGGCTATTTCCGAATCATCCTGGGCGTCATTGTCATCCAATTGACCAGCGAGAGCGTTGGCGCAAGTCGGCGAAACCGCGCTTGCGATAGGGCTGCATCGCCACGCGGACGGCGGGAAGACGCCGCTCACTTACCCCTGCTGCGCGCGATACTCCGGGAAGGGCAGCGTCTGCGTCTCGGCGCCTGCGCCCAGCGCCTCCACCAGCGCGCGGGCCGTGTCGAGCGAGGTCAGGCAGGGGATGTTGGCCTCGACGGCGGCGCGGCGAATCTTGAAGCCGTCCAGAATCTCGATGCCCTCGCGCATGCGTCCGCCGCCGCCGGTGATCGTGTTGATGACCAGTTGCACCGTATGCGAGCGGATCAGCTCGATGATCGTCTGGTCGTCGTCGCTGATGCGGTTCACTGCCGTCGCTTTCAGCCCCGCATCGGCCAGCATCCGCGCGGTGCCAGCCGTCGCGTAGAACTCGTAGCCCGCCGCGCCCAACTCCCGCAGGATCGGCAGCGCCTCGCGCCTTGTCGCGCGCCGCCACGCTGACGAACGCCTTGCCGTCGCGGTCGGGCGCGGTCACGTTCGCGGCGATCAGCGCCTTGCGCAGCGCGGCGGGATACGTCTTGTCGATGCCCATCACCTCGCCCGTGCTCTTCATCTCTGGGCCGAGCGCCATCTCCGCGCCCACCAGCTTCGACATCGAGAAGACCGGCCCCTTCACCGCGAAGAGTGGCTGCACCGGCCAGAGGTTGTCGGGATGGCCGACGTAGCGCCCGCCCTCGATGCTCGCCAGCGGCTGCCCCAGCGCCACCTGCGTCGCCACCGTCACCATCGGCACGCCCGTCACCTTGCTCAGGAACGGCACAGTACGCGAGGCGCGGGGATTCACCTCCAGAATCCAGACATTCGCGCCGGGCGTCTCGGTTGGCTCCGTCACGACGTACTGGATGTTCATCAGCCCCTTGATCTTCAGCGCGCGGGCAATCTCGCTGGTGTAGCGCGCCACCGTGCTGATCTCCTCGGCGCTGAGTGTGCGCGTGGGATAGACGGCGAAGCTGTCGCCCGAATGCACGCCCGCCCGCTCGATATGCTCCATCACACCGGGGATCAGCGTATCCGTCCCGTCGCTGATGGCGTCCACCTCGACCTCGCGGCCAGAGAGGTAGCGGTCAATCAGGATGGGATGCTCGCCGAACTGCCCGATGATGCGCGTGACGTAGCTCGTCAGCGTCTCGGGTGAGCGGATGATCTCCATCGCGCGGCCACCCAGCACATAGCTGGGCCGCACCAGCACTGGATAGCCCACCTCCTCGGCGACACGCTGCGCCTCGGCCACGCTCGTCACGGCGGCGCCACGCGGACGCGGCACACCCAGCCGCTCCATCAGCGCGTCGAAGCGGCGGCGATCCTCCGCCAGGTCAATGCTATCCACCGATGTGCCCAGAATCGGCGCGCCCACCGCCGCCAGCGGAGCCGCCAGCCCGATCGCCGTCTGTCCGCCGAACTGCGTCACGACTGGCGGCAGCGCGCCGTCGGCGTCCGCCTCGTTCTCCAGAATGGCGATGACGCTCTCGGCGTCCAGTGGCTCGAAGTAGAGGCGGTCGGACATATCGAAGTCGGTGCTGACCGTCTCCGGGTTCGAGTTGATCATCACGCTGCTGACGCCCGCCGCGTGCAGCGCCTGCGAGGCGCGCACCGAGCAGTAGTCGAACTCGATGCCCTGGCCGATGCGAATGGGGCCGGAACCCAGCACGACCGCCTTCGGGCCGGGGAGTGGGAGCGCCTCGTTCTCCTGCTCGTAGGTCGAGTAGAAGTAGGGCGTGCGCGCCGCGAATTCAGCCGCGCAGGTGTCCACCATCTTGAAGGTCGGGCGAATGCCCCAGTCGCGACGCTGGAGCAGCACACTCAGCGCCGTCTCGCCGCGCGCCGCGCCGATCTGCTGATCGGAGAAGCCCATGCGCTTGGCCTCGCGCAGCAGCTCCGGCGTCAGCTCCTGGCGGGCGAGACGCTGCTCCATTCGCACGATGCGCCGCAGCTTGGCCAGAAACCAGCGGTCAATGCCCGTCTCCTCGTGCAGCGCGTCAATCGCGCCGTCCGCCGTATCTACGCGCAGCGAGTCGAGCAGGCGCCAGAGCCGCACATCGTTCGGCGGGAACTCGCCCAGGTCGTCCACATCGCTCGGCAGGCTGTTCAGCGTGTCGGCGCGAACCTCCAGCGCGCGCATGGCCTTCTGCAGCGCCGCCTCGAAGGTGCGATCTATCGCCATCACCTCGCCGGTCGCCTTCATCTGCGTGCCGAGGCCACGGTCGGCCAGCGGAAACTTGTCGAAGGGCCAGCGCGGAATCTTGACCACCACATAGTCCAGCGCTGGCTCGAAGGCGGCCACCGTCTTGCCTGTGACCTCGTTGGTGATCTCGTCCAGCCGCTTGCCGATGGCGATCTTGGTGGCGACGCGCGCGATGGGGTAGCCCGTCGCCTTCGAGGCCAGCGCCGAGCTACGGCTGACGCGCGGATTCACTTCGATGACGTAGTAGCGGAAGCTGTAGGGGTCGAGCGCGAACTGGATGTTGCAGCCACCCTCGACGCCCAGCGCGGTGATGATCCGCACAGCAGCCGTCCGCAGCATCTGATACTCTTTGTCGGAGAGTGTCTGGCTGGGCGCGACGACGATGCTATCGCCGGTGTGGATGCCCAGCGGGTCGAAGTTCTCCATGTTGCAGACGGTGATGCAGGCGCCCGCCGCGTCACGGATGACCTCGTACTCGATCTCTTTCCAGCCGCCGAGGTACTGCTCCACAAGAATCTGATGGATGGGGCTGGCGTCGAGGCCGCGCCGGGCGATGCGCGCCAACTCCTCGCGCGTGCGGGCGATGCCGCCGCCAGTGCCGCCGAGGGTGAAGGCGGGGCGGATGACCGCTGGCAAGCCGATGGATTCATCCGAGAAGGCCAGCGCGTCTTCCACCGTCGAGACCGTCTTGCTGGGTGGCACCTCCAGCCCCAGGTCGAGTAGCAGTTGCTTGAACAGCTCGCGATCTTCGGCCTTCCTGATGGTGTCGAGCGGGGTGCCGAGCAGCTTGACATTGAACTCGTCCAGCACGCCCGCATCCGCCAGCGCGACGGCCAGGTTCAGCCCCGTCTGCCCGCCGAGCGTGGCCAGCAGCCCGTCGGGCCGCTCGCGCGCGATGACGCGGCGCACCGATTCGACGGTCAGCGGCTCGATGTAGGTGGCGTCGGCCAGGCCCTCGTCCGTCATGATCGTCGCTGGATTCGAGTTGACCAGGATGACGCGCTTGCCCTCCTCACGCAGCGCGCGGCAGGCCTGCGCCCCAGCGTAGTCGAACTCGGCGGCCTGGCCAATGATGATCGGGCCGGAGCCGATGACCAGCACACTCTGTATCTCATCGCGCGTCATGACGGTATCTCCTCAAAACCTCTACATCTGGCTGGCGGTTAAAACCGCGCCTGGATGGCGTTCCGCCGCAAAGTCCGCCTTCGCGGACTAGAAACCCGAAGATGCGTCACCCTCCGCCGGAACCCAGGCCGCGTAGGCGGCCTTCGTGGCGCGCACGCCCTTAGGCGCGGTTTCACCCGCCACGGCTCTCGCGCCGACGTGCTCGTCCTATTTGCTAAAACATCATCAACCGCCAGCCGCCTTCTGATAGCGCGCGGCCCAGCCGCCTTCACCGATGCCCTGATAGCTGAAGCCGAGGCCCTCGTACCAGGCGCGCAGGGTGGTATTGCCCTCCCAGCAGTCGAGCCGCAGCCACGGGCGCCCAGCCGACGCGACCCGCCGCCCCGCAGACGCCAGCAGCGCGGCGCCCAGCTCCCGCCCGGCATACGCGCGGCGCACGCAGAGCGCGTGGAGGTAGCCCGCGACGGGCGGCTGCTCCTCCCAAACCTCCACATCCTCCCACTGGAGGGTGAAGCCGCCCACTGGGTCGGCGTCGCGCCGCGCCAGATAGACCTCGTGGCCATCGGCAAGCTCGCGCTCCAGCGTCGCCAGCGCATACTCGCCGGGCCGCCACTGCCGGATGCCGCGCGCCCAGAGCCAGCCCGCCGCCTCCTCATGGATCGCGACGAACGTCGCCAGCCCCGCCATGTCCGCCACGTCCACCCGCTCGATGGTGTAGCGCCCCGCTGGATCGCCGTGGGACGTGAATGCCGCGCGCATGGCGCTCGCCTCGCTCATGACTTCGCCGCCTGCGCCTTGTCGCGTGACTGCGCGATCATCGCGGCGAACTGGTCGAACAGATAGTGATTGTCCTCCGGGCCGGGCGACGCCTCCGGGTGATACTGCACCGAGAAGACGGGCAGCGTCTCGTGCGCCAGCCCCTCCACACTCTCGTCCGAAAGGTTGATATGGCTGACGTAGAAGCCACTCTCAGCGGGCAGCGTCTCCGCCAGCACCTGGAAGTTGTGGTTCTGCGAGGTCACGGTGACGCGCCCCGTCCGCACCTCGCGCACGGGATGGTTCGCGCCGTGGTGGCCAAAGAGCAGCCGCCCGGTCTTCGCGCCCGCCGCCAGCCCGATGATCTGGTGCCCCAGGCAGATGCCCATCAGCGGCATGCGCTCGTCGTAGATCAGCGTCTTCGTCAGCGCGACCAGTTTCTCCACGCTCTCTGGATCGCCCGGCCCATTCGAGAGCAGCACGCCATCGGGCGCCACCCGTTTGATCGCATCGAGGTCCACATGGTGCGGCGCGACGATGACCTCCATCCCATGCGAGACGAGCTGGCGGGCGATGTTGCGCTTGAAGCCAGTGTCGATCAGCAGCACGCGCGGCGCATTCTTCGTCTTGGCGGGCTTCGTCTCCCAGGGCGCCAACTCCTCCGTCGAGACCTCGCCGACGACATCCAACTCTGAGACGCTGCGCACGCGCTTCGCCGCCGCCACCAGCGCCGCGACATCGGGCTGCTCGCCGACGCGGTAGAGGCGGATGACGGCGCGCAGTGAGCCATGCTCGCGCAGATGGCGTGTCAGGGCGCGGGTGTCGAGATCATAGATGCCGGGGATGCCATTGCGCCGCAGGTAGTCGTCAATGCTCTGGCCGCCGCGCCAATTGCTATACTCCTCGCACCACTCGCGCACGATCAGCGCGGAGATCCACGGACGGCGCGACTCCACATCCTCATCGGCGATGCCATAGTTGCCGATCAGCGGATAGGTCATCGTCACCATCTGCCCGCGATAGGAGGGGTCAGTGCAGATTTCCTGGTAGCCTGTCATCGCCGTGACGAAGACCACCTCACCACGCCGCCCGCTCTCCAGCGCCTCCAGCGAGCCAAACGGCTTGCCGTAGAAGATGGTTCCATCTTCCAGCGCCAGTGCGGCGACATACTCGCTCACATCATACTCCATGCTCGTCCCCTCCTCAGCGCGCGGGCGCTGTGTCTTGCTCGGCGCTGGCGTCGTAGACCACGCGCCCGCCGAGCCATGTCTGCCGCACACGCCCGCGCAGCGCGATGCCCGCCAGTGGCGTATTCCTGCCCAGCGAGGCGAAGCGCGCCGGGTCTACCGTCCACCACTCATCGGGGTCGAAGATCACCAGATCGGCCAGCGCGCCCGGCGCCAGCGTTCCGGCGTCCAGCCCCCAGGCGGCGGCGGGGCGGCTGCTCAGCGCGGCGACCAGCGTGGATAGCTCCAGCTTGCCCGTGTGGACGAGCGCCAGCAGGCTCGCCAGCGCCGTCTCGAAGCCGGAGATGCCAAACGCGGCCTCGTTGAACTCGCAATCTTTGTCCACCTGCGTATGTGGCGCGTGGTCGGTGGCGATGGCGTCAATCGTGCCGTCGCGCAGGCCCGCCAGCAGCGCCGCGCAGTCCGCCGCCGTGCGCAGGGGCGGGTTGACCTTGGCGTTGGTGTCGTAGCGCGGGCCCGCGGGCAGCGCCTCGCCCGTCAGCGAGCGCAGCGCCTCCGCCAGTGGCCCCGTGCGCTCGCCCGCCACCCAGTCGTCGGTCAGCAACAGATGGTGCGGCGTGACCTCCGCCGTGACGGGCAGCCCCTCGGCCTTCGCCTGGCGCATCAGCTCCACCGAACCGGCGACGCTGAGGTGCGCGGCGTGGTAGCGGGCGCCCGTCGCGCGCACTAGCTCCAGGTCGCGCGCCAACATCACCACCTCGCCCGCGGCGGGCCAGCCCTTCAGGCCGAGGCGGGTGGCGGCGGCGCCTTCGTGCATCACGCCATCGCCCACCAGCTCCTCATCCTGGCAATGCTCGACAATCGGCAGGCCCAGCGGCGCGGCGTACTCCAGCGCGTGGCGCATCACCTTGCCGCTGCTCACCGGGCGGCCATCGTCCGAGAAGGCGACCGCGCCCGCCGCCGCCAGCTCGCCCATCTCGCTCAGCTCGGCGCCACGCTCGCCCTTGCTGATGGCCGCGATCACCCGCACCCGCGCGGGCGCCTCCGCCGCGCCGCGCTGCACCAGCTCGACCAGCGCGCGCGAGTCAATCACCGGATTGGTGTTGGGCATGGCGCAGATGGTCGTGAAGCCGCCGCGAGCCGCCGCACGCGCGCCCGTCAGAATCGTCTCTTTCGCCTCGTAGCCCGGCTCGCGCAGGTGGGCGTGCAGATCCACGAATCCCGGCGCGACGACCCAGCCCTCTGGCAGATCAACCACGCGCGCGGGGCGACCCTCCGCCGCCAGCCGCTCCAGCGCCGCCGTCACGTCGGGGCCGAGCAGCGCGCCGGGGCCGAAGCCGCTCGCCAGCCCGCATGCCAGGATGCGCCCATCCGCGATGACCACCGCGCCCGGCCCATCCATCGCCCGCGCTGGATCAACCACCCGCGCGCCACGCAGCAGGATGGGCGCTCCCTGCTGATCGTTCTCGTTCTCCGCCATCTCGATGCTCTATCCTGTTCCACCGTTCGCCACGTCTAGCGCGTGGCCAGCGTGCGCCCGATCATTTCCAGCGCGGCCATGCGCGTCGCCACGCCATTGCTTACCTGCTCTTCGACCACCGAGGCTGCGCCGTGCGCCACCTCAGGGTCGATCTCGATGCCCTCATTCATCGGGCCGGGGTGCATCACCAGCGCGCCGGGCCGGGCCAGCGCCAGCCGCCGCGCCGTCAGCCCATAGCGCGCGGTGTATTCGCGCAGGGAGGGGAGCAGCCCCGCCTGCTGGCGCTCACGCTGGAGCCGCAGGGCCATCACCACATCGGCGCCCTCCAGCGCGGCCTCGATGCGCGGCTCGACGATGACCGTCCGCCGCGCGCCCGTCCCCGGAACCGTGCGGCTGGTGTAGGCCTCGGCGATGTCAGGCGCCATCAGCGTCGGCGGCGCGCAGAGGACGACCTCGGCGCCCATCGCCGTCAGCGACCAGAGGTTTGAGCGCGCCACCCGACTATGCAGGATGTCGCCCAGGATGACGACGCGCCGCCCAGCCAGCGAGCCGAGATGACGCTGCATGGTGAAGAGGTCGAGCAGCGCCTGCGTTGGATGCCCGCGCCAGCCGTCGCCCGCGTTGACCACCGCGCCGCGAATGTGCCGCGCGATGACATCTGGCGCGCCTGACTGCGACGAGCGCACGACGATGATATTGGCGCCGAGCGCCTGGAGTGTCTCGACGGTATCGCGCAGCGACTCGCCCTTGGTGACGCTGCTGGCCGAGGCGGAGACGCTGGCGACATCGGCTCCCATGCGCCGCGCGGCCAGTTCGAAGGAGACGCGCGTGCGGGTGCTGTTCTCATAGAAGAGCGTCACCACCAGCAGCCCCGCCAGCGTCGTGTAGCGGCGCGTCGGCTCGGCCAGCGCATCCCGCATGAAGGCGGCGCGATTCACCAGCGCCTGTAGCTCATCGGGCGTCCAGCTTTCGAGGTCGATCAGCTCGCGGCGCGCTGGCAGATGATCGGGAGTCTCGGCAGGCGCGAAGCCCTGCGTCAACGTCTGTGGCATCGTCGTATCACTCCTCTGGCGCCGCACGCTCACTCACCCTGCCCAGGCCGCCGGATGAGCGCGACCTCGTCGCTGTTGTCGGTTTCGAGCAGACGCACCGCGATAAGCTCACGCATGGCGGTCGGCACATTCTTGCCCACGTAGTCCGCGCGAATCGGCAGCTCGCGGTGGCCGCGATCCACCATCACGGCAAGCTGGATGCGGCGCGGGCGCCCGTGGTCGAGCACGGCTTCGAGGCCCGCGCGCGCGGTGCGCCCGGTGAAGAGCACGTCATCCACCAGCACGACCACGCGCCCAGCCACCTCCACGGGCAGCGGCTCGCGGTTGGCGGCGCGAGCGGCGGCGCGGGCATCGCGGTCGGGCAGGTCGTCGCGGTAGTCGGTGACATCCAGCTCGGCCACTGGCGGCTCGATGCCCTCCTGCTCGCGGATGCGCTCGGCGATGCGCTGCGCGATGGGGCCGCCACGCCTGCGCAGGCCCAGCAGGGTCAGCTCCTGGGCGCCATCGTTGCGCTCGACCAGCTCATGCGCGATGCGCGAGATCGCCCGCCGCATCTCGACATCATTCATGATGATCTTCTCGGACTCAGTGGTGGGGGTATCGCTCATACCGCGCTCCTTTGCTGGCTGGTCGCCCGTGCGCTGGGCGGAATGCTCAGATGTGACGTGTGGCTAGCAGACCTGGCGCCGCGCTGAGGCTGACGCCGGGAAGAGGGCAAAAAAATACCCCCACACTCATCTCGCTGGATGAGGTGAAGGTGGAAGCTGCGGGAACGTCCGCGGATCATCTCGCCAGAGTTGGGTTGTCGCTGGTCATCGCGCAGCGCAGCGCGCAGGGTCATGCCTCTTCTCCTTCCCAGCCTCACAGGACTGGTCTTAAAGGATATCTCAGGTGAGTATAGCATGCTGAGCGACGCTGAGACAAGCGCGATGTGACGGATGGCAAGGGAGTGTGGGAGAGTTCGCCGGGGCGGGTTTACCCGCCCGGCTGTCCCGCGCGGTGTATACGCTATTTCCTAAACTATCCCTTCACCCACCATCATCCCCGACCAGCCATTCCTCGCGGAGGATGGCGTAGAGGTATTCGTCGCACCACTTGCCCTTGAACCAGCCGCTCTGCAGGAAGTGGCCCTCACGACGAAAGCCCAGCCGCTCCAGCAGCGCGGCGGAACGGTGATTCTCGACATCGAGCAGCGCCGTGACGCGATGCAGATGGTACGCGCGAAAGGCATACGTCAGCCACGCGGCGACCGCTTCCGTCGCCAGGCCGCGCCCCTGCGCATCGGTGGCCAGCGTGTACCCTAGC
This sequence comes from uncultured Chloroflexia bacterium, assembly GCA_963840335.1. Classification (GTDB taxonomy): domain Bacteria; phylum Chloroflexota; class Ktedonobacteria; order Ktedonobacterales; family JADMIN01; genus JAKAIY01. The sequence goes on along the minus strand of CAWIYP010000013.1, from coordinate 54,009 downwards.
TCGGCCTGCTCGGGATCATCCACCTGGATACAGAAGTAGCAGTCTCCCACCAGCAAGCCCGTCTCTTTTAGCTCGATGGCGATCTGCATCCCCACACCGGGAACGCCGGGATGAATACTGCGCTGCGCCTGAATGAACGCCTGCGCTTCGGGCAGACTGATGCTCTCCCAGCCCTGATAGCGCGCGACCTCTGGGTCATTGCGATAGGCCATGAACAGCGGCAGGTCGGCCTCGCGCAAACGCCGCAGCCGCAGTCGTGGCGTTTCCAGCGTGGGCCATGTGTCGGGCGCGTCTGACATGACGGCATGCTCCTGTGGTGAATGGGCGCTCCCTCGCGCGCCTGTCAGTGTCAGTGTAGCGCATCCGCCGATGAAGGAGGTAGCGCGAAGACGGCATGCCTGCCGATCGCCAGGAGGCATGTTAGAATATGGCCAGCGTGCGCCACATCGTGCGGCCCGCGCGCTGGAAGCTGTGGAACTGGAGAAAATCTCGCATGACCAACGACGACACCCTGCGCGAGGAAATCGCGGCGCTGAACGAACAACTCATCGCCGACAGACGCCACTTCCACCAGTTTCCAGAGCTAGGATTCCAGGAGCGCGAGACGGCGGCGTATGTCGCCGAGCGCCTGCTCGCGCTGGGCATCGAGACGCAGACCGGCATCGCGCAGACCGGCGTGGTCGGGATCATCCATGGGCGGGCGACGGGGCGTTGCGTCCTGCTGCGCGCCGACATGGACGCGCTTCCCCTGACGGAAGAGACGGGCGCGCCCTACGCCTCGCAGCGCCCCGGCGTCCACCACGCCTGCGGGCATGACGGCCACACAGCGATGCTGCTGGCGGTGGCGGAACTCCTGTCGCGGCGCCGCGATAGCTTCGATGGCGACGTCAAGCTGGTCTTCCAGCCAGCGGAGGAAGGCCCCGGCGGCGCCAAACCGATGATCGCGGCTGGCGTCATGGAAGAGCCGCATGTGGACGCCTGCTTTGGCGTGCACCTGTCGAATGACATCAACGTTGGCACGCTCGTCGTGCGCGGCGGCCCCGTGCAGGCCAGCGCCGATGACTTCGAGATTATCGTCCAGGGGGTCGGCGGCCACGGCGCGGCGCCGCACCAGACCGTAGACGCGGTGGCTATCGGCGCCGCCATCGTCAACGAGCTACACCGCCTCGTCAGCCGCGAAGTCTCGCCGCTCGATCAGGCCGTCGTGACGGTCGGCTCCTTCCACGCTGGGACGCGGCACAACATCATCGCCGCACGCGCCACACTGCATGGCACCATCCGCGCGCTCAACACCGCCACGCGCGAGCATCTGCATCGCCGCATTCCAGAGGTCGCGCGCGGCGTGGCCGCAGCCTCACGCGCCACCGCCGAGGTGACGATCAACGAGGGCTATCCTGTCACCGTCAACGATCCCCAGGCGGCGCTCTTCGCGCACGGGGTCGCATCCACCGTCGTCGCGCCAGAAAATGTCATCGAGGGGCAGCCAATCATGGGCTCCGAGGACATGAGCTTCTTCCTCAACGCGGCGCCCGGCTGCTTCATCTTCGTCGGCTCGCGCAACGATGAGCGGGGCCTCAATCACCCACACCACAGCCCGCTCTTCGACTTCGACGAGGCCGCCCTGCCCATTGGCGTCGAGCTGCTGACGAAGCTGGCGCTCACCTACCTCCAGCGCCCCGCCTGACCGCAGCCCGGAGCACACAGAACGGGGCGACGCCTGAAAAATCAAGCGTCGCCCCGAACCGTCAATCGCGCCCGCGCCTACGTGCGCGCAGGTGATGCGCCAGCTTTCGCGGGCGCCGTGCCGCCCTCCACTTCCTTATAATGGTCGCGCCAGATGACGCGATACAGCTTCAGGTAGCGCGGCAGATCGTTCAGGAACGGGATGTGCGGCGCGAAGAAGAGCAGCGCCGACAGGATGAGCATCACGACGGCGACAGCCACGTCCGCATTCGGCCCATTGAATGGTTGCGCCGGAATCTGATACCACATCGTGTAGAGCCAGAGCCACGCCTGTCCCGGATACGCTCCAGGCTCATTCATCATGCCCCACTGATCGCCGCCGAGGTTCTCCGCGCTGGCCTTGTCGGGGAGCGCGCTCTCATTCAGGAAGAGCAGCGACTTGGTATAGTCCGTCTGATAGAATGTGCCACTCGCCAGCAGGATGCCGTCCAGCGAGCCGCTGCGCGCGTTGGAAAGCAGCGCGTTGAACATCACCGGCAGCGGGCCGTAGTCGCCCGCGGGCAACACCAGGCCGCCGTTCGCGTCGAGCTTCCCGTCGGTGTTCTTCGCCAGCGCGTCGCTGTAGGCGCTCGTCCACTTGGACTGCTGATCCGCCGAGGCCGCTTTGTAGGTCGCGACCGCCGCTTGCACAGTCGCATTGTCAATGGTCGCCAGCGGCCCAAGCACATACACCTGCGCCGTATCAATCGGGATGCTCACGCCCGCGAGCTTCTGGAACGAGATCGGCCCGAAGTACTGCTGCGCGCCCTCGGTGTTGTTATAGGGCTGGCCATAGCCCGCGAGATCGCTGCTGCCATCCAGCTCGGCGAGGCTGACAGTGGTGAACCCGACAGGATCACTCTGCGCGACACCCTGCAGCGTTAGGGGCTTCTCATCGCCAGAGCCGATGACGCCCGCGAAGAGAATGACCAGCACTAGCACGACCGCGCCAACGATGGTGATCTCACGCACGAGGTCATATGGCTCCATCCGCACGCCACGGAAGTATTGCGCCTGCGTCATGCCCTTCTGATACGCCTCGCGCTGCTCACCCTGCGCCGGATAGGGGCGCACGACGCCACGCAGGCGCACATACAAGACGTGAATCGCAATGATCGCGGCGATGACGGCGGGGAAAACGATGACGTGATACGTGTACATCTGCCCAAAATTGAGCGTATTGAAGAAGCCACCGACGCCGACCGAGTTCATCAGATCCTTGGCCGAGACGGCGATCCACTGCGAGTCGAAGTTGGTCTGCGAGAGGTAGCCGGTGAAGGCCGTCAAGATGCTGACGATAAACGCCAACACGCCGGTCATCCAGGTCTTCGCGCGACCATCACGCCAGGCGCCCATGAAAAACGTCGTCCACAGGTGGAGCGCCATGAAAAAGAAGAACGCCTGCACACTCCAGAAGTGCGTGCTGTTGACGAAATGGCCTACGCTGTTCTCATGCCACCATTGCGGCCCGAAGATTCCCAGAATCACGCCGCTGATGAGGATAACGATAAAGCTGGTAAGTGTCGCGGCTCCAAGCAAATAGAGCGCGGAGCGCACATATGCGGGCTGTTTGTCCGGAAGCAGTTGATCGTTGGGAAAATTCTTGTCGATGCTCTGCCGCGTGGACAACGTCCAATTGGACATCCTGAGCCTCCTAACTCCGCTTGTGGCTGGGCAGCCGCAACAAGAGGCCGACCGCGAACACAATGAACATCACTACGATGACAATCAGGTTGGGGACAGTGATGAGAAAGGCGCCGAACTGTACGTACTGGGACATCGCTCTTCTCCTTTTGCCGCGCACGCTGATCCTATGCGCGCTTCATGTAAGAGACTGTATAGAAACGGTGTCACGAAGCTGTCACACAGCGACTTCGCATGTCACGCGGGCGTCACATATGCCGACAGTATTACGTTAGCATATAGCAAGCCAAAAAGCGGTCAGTGATTGGGTTGATTTGGGCCTACGCGGACGCTTGCTGGAAATTCGCCCGCGTCGTATGATGCGGCTACGTAGCGAGGCCCCGCGCGTCACAATCAGGCGCCCCACTGAGATCAACGCAAGAGAGGGCGAGAGCGCATGTCACCTGTTATCGCGCTTCCCATCCCCAATAGCTGGTATGCCGTGGCGTTCTCCGATGAGCTGCGGCCCGGTGGCGTGCTGGCGCGCACGGTGGCTGGACGCGAGCTGGTGGTCTTTCGCACGCGCACGGGCGCGGCCTGCGCGATGGACGCCTACTGCCCGCACCTGGGCGCCCACCTGGGCATCGGCGGTCGGGTGGAGGGCGAGTCGCTGCGTTGCCCCTTCCACGGCTTCCGCTTCGATACCGCCGGGGTGTGCGTCGCCACGGGCTATGGCACGAAGCCGCCGCCCACCGCGCGCGCTCGCGTCTGGCCACTGCGCGAGGTAAACGGCGCGATCTTCGTCTACTACGACAGCGACGGCGCCGCGCCCACCTGGGAGCCGCCCACCCTCGACACGGCGGGCTGGACGCCGCTGCTCCACGGCGCCTACGACATCCACGACCACCCGCAGGAGACCGTGGAGAATAGCGTAGATCTGGGGCATTTCGCCATCGTCCACGGCTACTCCGAGGTGACGCTGAAGGATGGCATGGCCAGCGATGGCCCGCACTTCCACATCGCCTACTCAGCGCAGCGACCCATGCCCTATCTCCAGTGGCTCGGCGCGCGGGTTCCCTTCCTCTACGACATTGACATCTACGGTCTGGGCTGCTCGATTGTGACCATCACCGTCGCGCGTTTCGGCGTCATGGCGCGGCTCTTCGTGCTGGCCACGCCGACCGCGCCCGAGCGGGTGAATCTCGCGATGGCCCTCAGCCTGCGCGAGATTCGCGACGCGGGCCTGGTTCACCCGCTGGCGCGGCTGGTTCCGCGCGGGCTGCTCCAGCGCTTCATCGCCAGCGCCATCTTCCAGAGCGCCATCCACGACGCCCGCCAGGACTTCGTGATCTGGGAAAACAAGCGCCACATCCACCCGCCCGCGCTGGCGCAGGGCGACGGCCCGATCGGCGCCTTCCGCATCTGGGCGCGCCAGTTCTACTGCGCAGCCGACGCCCGCCGAGGCCAGCAACCCTGGCTCGCCGCCCAGCGCTTCCGCCGACAAGCGAGTGAGGTGTGCGCACACGCGCCCTTTGCTCTTACCTATTGATGGTCTACCAATTGCTTGATGAGGTTTCGTGTAAACAGAAGGAGTGAAGTTATGGGTATCCTCGATGGTCGTACTGCGGTGGTGACTGGTGGCGCCGGAGGATTGGGGCTGGCGATTGCGCAGGCGTATGCCCGTGAAGGCGCGGCGGTTGTGCTGTGTGGCCGGTCACAAGGAGCTTTGGAGCGCGCGGTTCTGGCGATCAGGCAGCGTGGCCAGCGGGCGAGTGGTATCGTGGCTGATGTGGGTAATCTCGCTGACGTGAAGCGTGTCGCCGAGCATGCTGTCCAAACATTCGGCAAGATTGATATTTGGGTGAACAATGCTGGTGTAGCTGGAGTCTACGGCCCAACCGCCGCGTTAGAGCCTGCCATCGTCGAGCGTGGAGTTCGCACGAACATCCTCGGCGTGTATTACGGGTCAATCGTGGCGATTCAGCATTTTCAGGCGCAGGGCGCTGGTGGCAAATTAATCAACATACTCGGACGTGGAGACCGTAAACCCGTACAGATGCAGAATGCGTATGCTCCCACCAAGGCCTGGGCGCGCAGCTTTACCAGCGCGCTCGCCAAGGAGTACGCTGGCTCGGGCATCGGTGTCTATATGCTGAATCCTGGGTTGATGGATACCGAGATGATGCGCACTGTGTCCGTGATACGGGGTTTCGAGGAGAAGGTCAAGCCGCTGGCTACCGTGATGCGCCTCTGGGCGAATCCGCCTGCCATGCCTGCCGAGAAGGCCGTCTGGCTCGCTTCCTCAGCCACCGACGGCAAGACGGGCCAGGAGAAACACATGCTCACGATGGCGCACATCACCGGCGGCCTCGTGCGCTATGCGGCGCGGTGGCTGCTACGACGCCCCGCGCCTGAGGTCACGCTGGAGATTCACGCTGTCGAGCCGTACAACGCCCTGGCCAAAGAGCCGTCTGAGGTGTAAGCAAGGGCGCGAGCCGTGGCGGGTAAACCCGCGTCTAAGGGCGTGCACGCCACGAAGGCCGCCTGCGCGGCCTGGGTCTGGGCGAACAGCGTGGGCGGTGGGCGGACGGTTGATCTCGCGCCGTCTGATTCCTAGTCCGCGTCGGCGGACTTCGCGGCGGAACGCCCTCCAGGCGCGGCTTGAGCCGCCAGCCGCCTCGCGCCGCGCTCGCGTGTATTGCTAAAACATCGTCACTCGCCAGCGCCCCTCCCTCTATCCACCTCTCGCGCCTCCACCCGATTCCTGCTATACTCGCAGTACAGCCGGGCTGCGACTCACCCCGCGCGCACACAGCAGCCCGCAGGAGCGTGATGTGTAGAGGAGGACCGCATGGGCGCGCCACCCGCAGACCACCCAACCGACCGTCAGGTCGCCAGCGCCACCACAGGCGCCATCCCACCGCGCAAGAGCCGCGCCTTCCGGCTCGGCCTCGTCCTCGGCTGGTTCTTCCTCCTCGCCTACATCGCCTGGCTCGCCCACAACGCCCTCCCCTGGCTCACTGGCGCCACGCCTCTGCCCTCACCACTGCCCGCCCTCATCACGCAACTGCTCACACTCCCCTCCCTGCCCGCGCTCTCCGCCACGCCACTGGCCACCCCCGCGCTGGCGTCCACCGTCGCCGCCCTCATGCTGGCGTTGCTCGTCATCCTGCCCCCGCTTACCTTTCTTCCGCTCCCCGCCGCGCCCTCGCCCGCCGCGCCTGCGTCGCTCGCCTCAGCAGCAGCGCCACGCACACCCACCCCTGCGCCAACGACCGTACAAGAGCCGCCAGCGCCACCCCTGCCCGTCGCCACCACCGAAGCGCACGCCACCGCACACTCCCCTCTCCCCGTGGGAGAGGGGCCGGGGGTGAGATCCGCTGGCCCACAGGTCTTCATCAGCCACGCCAGCGCCGACAACCCCTTCGGCAAACCGCTGGTCGAACGACTCCGCGCCGACCTGGGTGGCATAGACGCCGTCTGGTACGACTCCCTCGGTGAGCCGGAAAACACCGCCAACCCCGCGCATCCCATCGGCTGGCATGGCGGCATCCATCCCGCCAGCTACTGGGAGCTCGACATCTTCCGCCAGCTCCGCGAACGTCCCGTCTTCGTCGTCCTCCTCTCCCCCGCTGCCCTCGACTCCGACTGGGTTCAGGACGAGATCCTCCTCGCCTGGAAACAGAAGAACGAGCGTGGTCGCGCCCATCCCAAGGTGATCGTCCCCGTCCTCCTCCCCGACGCCCGCGACCTCACCATCCCCGAGCCGCTTTCCATCATCCAGGCCGTCTCCTTTATCCCGCAGCCCGACTGGACCCCACGGCAGGCGGAAGAGGCCGAGCAGGCCGCCTACCAGGCGCTGCTCGTCGCCATCCGCGCCGCGAAGACCCAGCTCCGCCCCGGCGAGCCTGAGCCACCCTTCGATCTCACTGCCCTGGAGGTCCCTACCCCCTTCGTCGGACGCGAGCACGAACTCGACTGGCTCCTCGACCGTCTCACCCCCGGCGCGACCTCCGCCATCACCGCGCTGCGCGGCCTCGGCGGCATCGGCAAATCCGGACTCGCGGCCATGGCCATCCAGCGCGTCTTCGAGGATGGCCGCTTCCCCAGCGGCATCGTCGTCCAGGACTGCCGCGACCTCAGCGATCCTGTCGCCGTCCTCAAAGGCGTCCTCGCCAGCTTCGACCTTGATCATCATGCGCCTGAGACGAGCGACCTCAAGGCGCTGGCCGAGCTTGCCCACAAGCTCCTGCGCGGTCGCAAGATCCTGATCGTCCTCGACAACGTCGAACCCGAGCTCGACATCACCGCCGTCCTCCAGCGCCTCCAGCCCACCGGAGCCGCCCTCCTGCTCACCGCTCGCGATACCCTCCCGCTCCCACACGACGCCACCCTCTTGCTCGAGGTCCTCACCCCCGTCGCCGCGCTCGACCTCTTCGCCGAGTGGTATAGCGGAGGCGACGCCGCCATGCTCTCGCCCACGGATCGCGCCCTCGCCACACGCATCGTCGCCGCGCTCGGCCGACACACCCTCGCCGTCAAGCTCGCTGGCGCCGAGGCCCGCGACCTCGACCGACCGCTCGCCACTTTCACACAGGAGGTCGAAGCCCACCCCCTGAATATCCAGGATCAGGGTCCTAACGTTACCCTCGCCGTCAAGGAGACCCTCATGCGCAGCGTCACCAAGCTCCCCACTACTGGTGACCTGGGCGACGTCCGCCGCCTATTCGCCGCGCTCGCCACCTTCCAGGCTCCCGTCTTCGCGCAGACATCCACAACACTTACTACCGCTACGACTGCCACGGGCGCCCCCACTATGCAACTCGTCCCCGTTCTCGACATTGGCCGCCAGGCCGCCATTGCCATCGCCGAAGGGCTGGGGCTGCCCGCGCCTGACCGCGCGGTGGATCTGCTCACCCGCCGCGCCCTTCTCGACAAGACCACCGACCCCAACATGCCGGAGGAGAGCGACCGCGAGCGCCTCCGCCTGCATCCACTGCTCCGCGAGCTGGCCGCCGAGTTGCTCGACGAACCCACCCGCCAGACGGCCTCACTTGCCCTCGCGGTCTTCTACGCCAACTATTTCGATGCCACTCCCCGCTCAGCGCTCGCCGCCGATGCCGGAGCCATCGCGGGCGCGCTCGAATGGGCGCACGCCGCCCCACCCACCGCGCTCCCTGCGGAGGACCGCGCGGCGCTCGTCGCGGCGCTCTGCTCAGGGATGGGCCAATTCTGGCGTGACCGCAGCCGCACACGCGAGAGTCTGCGCTACCTCCCTTGGGGCACTGCGGCGGCTGAGGCGACGCTCGGCGATCCCCCTAGCGTGTCCGCATCCACGGAAAACCGCGACGCCTGGGAACGTCGCGCCGACCGCCTCCTCTGGCTCCAGCTCAACCTGGGGTACGCCTACTACATCACCGGCCAGCTCAACGCCGCGCAGACCCACTATGAGGGCTGCCTGACCTTGGCGCGCGCTGCGAGCAATCGACGTGACGTGGGAGTGGCGCTCTCGGTTCTGGGCCAGGTGGCACAGGCGCGCGGGCGCCTCGACGAGGCGGCGGACTACTTCCAGCAGAGCCTCGCCATCCACCGCGAGGTCCAGAACCGCCAGGGCGAGGGCGTGGTTCTCTCCACCCTGGGCCAGGTGGCGCAAGCGCGCGGGCGCCTCGACGAGGCCGAGACCTACTTCCAGCAGAGCCTCGCCATCCGCCGTGAGGTCAGCGACCGCCGGGGCGAGGGCGTGGTCCTCTCCAACCTGGGCCAGGTGGCGCAGCCGCGCGGGCGCCTCGACGAGGCCGCCGACTACTTCCAGCAGAGCCTCGCCATCCGCCGTGAGGTCAGGACCGCCAGGGCGAGGGCGTGGTCCTCTCCAACCTGGGCCAGGTGGCGCAGCAGCGCGGGCGCCTCGACGAGGCCGCCGACTACTTCCAGCAGAGCCTCGCCATCCGCCGTGAGGTCAGCGACCGCCAGGGCGAGGGCGTGGTCCTCTCCAACCTGGGCCAGGTGGCGCAGCGCGCGGGCGCCTCGACGAGGCCGCCGACTACTTCCAGCAGAGCCTCGCCATCCGTCCGTGAGGTTCAGGACCGCCAGGGCGAGGGCGTGGTCCTCGCCAACCTGGGCCAGGTGGCGCAGGCGCGCGGGCGCCTCGACGAGGCCGCCGACTACTTCCAGCAGAGCCTCGCCATCCGACCGGGAGGTCAGCGACCGCCAGGGCGAGGGCGTGGTCCTCTCCAACCTGGGCCAGGTGGCGCAGGCGCGCGGGCGCCTCGACGAGGCCGCCGACTACTTCCAGCAGAGCCTCGCCATCCGACCGTGAGGTCAGCGACCGCCAGGGCGAGGGCGTGGTCCTCGATTATCTCGCCCTCATCGCCGATGCGCGCGATGACCTGGATACCGCCGAGCAGTACCACCGCCAGAGCCTCCGGGTCGCGATCGACGTGGGCAGCGGCCCAGACATCGCCCCATCGCTTCTTAATTGGGCAAGTTCCTCATCGCGCAGCGTGACAAGCGCGATGAGGGCTGCGCCATGCTGCGCCAGGCGGCGGACCTACTTCGATCCAGCCATGGCGTCATCCCCGGTGGCGACGAGGCTCGACGCGGCCCTGCGCGCCTTTGGCTGCCCCGACGCCTAAAAAGGCTGGCCCCGTCCCTCGCGCCTACTCTCCCATCGTCAGCACGATCTTCCCGATGGCCCGCCGCGCCAGCACCTCGTTCAGCGCATCGGCCACCCGCTCCAGGGGATAGGTCTGCGAGACGAGCGGCTTGAGCTTGCCCGCCGCGATCCAGTCGAGCAGTTGGCGTGTGTTCGCCTGGCTGTGCGCTGGCTCGTGCTGGATGAAGGAGCCGAAGAAGACGCCGACGATGGCGCTACCCTTCAGCAGGGGGAGATTGAGCGGGATGCGTGGAATCTCGCCCGCCGTGAAGCCGATGACGAGGTAGCGCCCCTTCCAGCCGACGCTGCGCAGGGCGGGCTCGGCCAGCGCGCCGCCCACCGGATCGTAGGCGACATCCACACCGTTTGGGGCCAGCGCCTTCAACCGCTCGCGCAAATCCTCCGCGCTATAGTCAATCACCTCATCCGCGCCATACTGGCGGCATACGGCGAGCTTCTCCGCGCTCGACGCCGCCGCGATGACCCGCGCGCCCAGCAGCTTGCCCAGCTCCACCGCCGCCAGGCCCACGCCGCCCGCCGCGCCCAGCACGAGCAGCGTCTCGCCGGGCTGGAGCGCTCGCGCGATCCACCAGCGCGTGATACGCCGTGCCATAGGTGAGCTGGAAGGCGGCCGCCGTCACGAAGTCCACGCCGTCGGGGATGCGCGTCACAGCGCGGGCGTCGCAGGCCACCGCCTCGGCATAGCCGCCGTGGAAGACGAGCGTCAGCACGCGGTCACCCACCGCCAGCCCCTCGACACCCGCGCCCACCGCCTGCACGACGCCCGCCACATCCGTCCCCGGCGAGAAGGGCAGCGGCGGCTGATACTGATACTTGCCCTGGATGATGAGCGTGTCGGGGTAGTTGACGGCGCAGGCCTTCACGGCGATGACGACCTGTCCGGCTTCCGGCGTCGGCGTCTCAACCTCGGCGATGTCGAGCTGCTCAGGTGGGCCATAGGCCCGGCACAGAACCGCTTTCACGAGCGGCCTCCCTTCTCACCCTGTGGAGCGCCATACCGCCGCAGCGTCGAGCGGGCGATGGCCCGGCGATGCGTCTCATCTGGGCCGTCGGCGATGCGCAGCGTGCGCCCAGCGGCATACATCGCCGCCAGCGGGAGATCATCGCTCACGCCCGCGCCGCCGAACGCCTGGATAGCGCGATCAGTGACGCGCGTGAGGACATTTGGCGCCACCACTTTGATCATGGCGATCTGGTCCTGCGCGGCCTTCTTGCCCAGCGTGTCAATCGTCCAGGCGGCCTTGAGCGTCAGCAGCCGCGCCTGCTCGATCTCGATTGCGGAATCGGCGATCCACTCCTGGATGACGCCCTGCTCCGCTAGCGGCTTGCCAAACGCCACGCGCGACGTGACACGCGCGCACATCAGCTCCAGCGCCCGCTGCGCCCCGCCGACGCAGCGCATGCAGTGGTGGATGCGCCCCGGCCCCAGCCGCGCCTGCGCGATGGCGAACCCGTCGCCCTCGCCGCCCAGCAGATTGCTCACGGGCACACGCGCATTCTCGAAGGTGATCTCGCCGTGGCCCTCGTTGTCCATGTAGCCGAAGACGGAGAGCGAGCGGGTGAGCGTCACGCCGGGCGTCTCCATCGGGACGAGCAGCATGCTCTGCTGGCGATGGCGGTCGGCGCCCTCTGGGTCGGTCTTGCCCATGACGATGAGAATCTTGCAGCGGGCGCGGCCAGCGCCGGTCGTCCACCACTTGCGGCCATTCAGCACGTACTCGTCGCCCTCACGGCGCATCGTCAGGCGGATGTTGGTGGCGTCGGAGCTGGCGACATCCGGCTCGGTCATCGCGAAGCCAGAGCGTATCTCGCCATCGAGCAGGGGTCGCAGCCAGCGCTCCTTCTGCTCCGCCGTGCCAAACTGCGCCAGAATCTCCATGTTGCCCGTGTCGGGCGCGGCGCAGTTGAAGACCTCCGAGGCCCACGCCGCGCGGCCCATCTGCTCGGCCAGCGGCGCATATTCGAGGTTGGTCAGCCCGGCGCCATACTCGCTGTCGGGCAGGAAGAGATTCCACAGCCCCTCAGCCTTCGCCCGCGCCTTCAGTTCGTCAATGATCGCGGTGTGGTGGAAGGGATCGCCCGAAGCGGCGATCTGCTCGTGATAGGCGCGCTCGTTCGGGTAGACGTATTGCTCCATGAACGCGCTGACCCGCTCGATCAGCGCGCGTGCTTTGTCCGTATACGCGAAGTCCATTGGCGCCGCTCCTCTCGTGCGTCTTGCCACTGGGCGCGTGGGGGTCGGAGGCCACGTTGCGCCCGTTGAGAGAAGAGTACGCCGTCCAGCGAGCGATTGCCAGCTAGCCAGGGGACAAAAACGCGCCGATTACGGAGCCGTGGGCAGGCTGGCAGCCGCGCCGCTCCAGCCGCAGCCGCCGCCAGCCGCCAGCGCACCAGCCGCCAGCCAGCGTAGGCCAGCGCCACCACCAGCAGCACCACCCAGCCGGAGCGTTCCAGCAGCAGTTGTAACTGCTCGCGCTCAGAGCCAGCGAAGTAGCCGAGCAGACAGAAGAGCGTGTTCCAGATGCAGCGCGGCGACCAGCTCATACGAGAGGAAGCGCCGATAACGCATATGCGTGGCGCCCGCGCTCAGCGCGACGAACGAGCGCACATGTCCCACCACATGCGAGAGCAGAATCGCCTTGCCACCGTGCTTCGCCAGAAACATCCGTGCGAGGCGCAGCCGCCCGGCCAGCCGCAACTTCTGCCCCAGCCAGCTCGCGCTCCAGCGCCCCGCGAGCCGACTCAGCAGCAGGCGGCCAATCAGGTAGTCGGCGTTATAGCCCAGCACGGTGCCGATCCACGCGAACAGAATGACCCAGACGATATTGAGCGTCCCCTGGTAGGCGTAGAAGGCGCCCAGCAGCGCGAGCGTGCCGCCGGGCAACAGCAGCCCCAGCAGGGCGGTATTCTCGAAGAGCGCGCCCAGGAAGACGATCAGGTAGCCATACGTGTCATAGAGTTCGGCGAGGCTGTCGAGCCAGGCGTCAATGGGAAACATCTCTGGCTACCTCGCGGATTCCTTCTCGCCGCTGGCGACGGTGGCCTCTGGCTCTGGCGTTGTCGTGGTAGACGCGGCGGCGGCCTGCCTGCTGCGCGCGTGACGCACGCGGAGAATGATGTCTATCGCCAGCACGATACCCACGCCGAGGGTGTAGATGACGACCTCAGTGAATGGCACGACCTGATGCAGCACGGGGCCGAGGCGCAAGTCATGCAGCACCATGCCCGCCGCCGTCCAGCCCAGCACCAGCGCCGCCACATCGAGCAGCCACGGCAGCCGCTGGATGAGCGACGCTACCAGCGCGCTTCCCGCCAGCACCAGCCCGATGCTTATCAGCAGTCCGATGATCAGGATGAGCACTTCGCCATGTGCCAGCGCGCCAATCGCGAGTACGTTATCCAGGCTCATCGTCACATCAGCGACGAGGATCGTCAGCAGCGCGCTGGTGAAACTCTTCCCGGAGCCGCTGGGCGCTGTCTCCGCCTGCGCCGCGCTGGCCGACGCGTCACCTGGATGCGGCACGAGCTTCGCGTGCTCCTCGATGCGCTCCTCGTGCGGGCCACCGCGCTCCATCAACAGACGCGCGGCGATGTAGAGCAGCACCAGACCACCAATCGCCTGCACGAACGGCAGCAACAGCAGCAGTGTCGCGGCGATGGCGAAGACGATGCGCAGGATGATCGCGCCCGCGCCACCCAGCAGAATCGCCTGTCTGCGCTGACGCGCGGGCAAACCAGCGGCAGCGGCGCCAATCACCAGGGCATTGTCGCCACTCAGCGCCAGATCAACCAGAATGATGCCACCAAGCGCTCCAAGTATCTCCAGCATCGCTAATCCTTCTGCGTAATCTCACTCCCGTGCGCGCCCGTCTGCGCCAGCGGCAGCGTGAACCAGAACGTCGAGCCTTTCTTCGGCGTGCTCTCGATGCCCACACATCCACCGTGACGTTCGACGATGGTGCGCGCGATGTGCAGCCCCAGCCCCAGACCCGCGCCTGAGCCACTCTGCTGCTTGATTCCCGGCACCCGGTGAAAGCGATCCCAGATGTGCGTCTGCTGCGCGGGCGTCAGCCCTGGGCCTTTATCCTGAACGTTCACGCGCGCCTCCGCGCCCTCGACCCGCATACTGACACGCACTGACGCATCTGGCGGCGAGTATTTCAGCGCATTGGTCAGGAGGTTCGTCACCACCTGCCCCAGCCGGTGCGCGTCGGCCTCCAACGGAATCGTCGCGTCGGGCAAATCCAGCGCGATCGAGCGGTCGGGCCATGAGAGCCGCTGCTCATCTACCGCATCTCGCACGATGTCTGCCAAATCGCAGCGAGCCAGGTTAAAGTCCAGCTTATTCGCCCGGATGCGCGAGACATCGAGCAGATCGCCCACCAGCCGATTCTGCCGATCGATCTGATGCTCGGCGGTGGCGAGCAGCCCCTGCACGACACCAATCTGGTTGGCTAGCTCCTCGCGCGACAACTCCTGGTCGTTGATGCGGCGTAGGCGGCGCTCGCCCAGTTGCAGGGCGGCTTTGAGGCTGGTGAGCGGTGAGCGCAGTTCATGGCTGGCGATGCTGAGGAATTCGTCGGTGCGGGCGTTCGTCTCGGTGAGCGCCATCTCGCGCGCCCGCGCCGCCGCGTAGTCGTCCACGGCGCGACGGCGGGCGCGCTCGGTGTTACTTGCGATGACCGCGATGACCCCGCCGACGATCAGGAAGATGCTCGCCTCCGCCAGATCGAGTGGATTGCCAAACCCACCGCCTGTCGTAGTCGGCAGGATGAAAAACTCCAGTGTCGCCGCGCCCACCAGCGCGGCAAAGAGGCTCGGCGCCGCGCCCCACGTCAATGCGATGAGCGCGACAGCGAACATATGCACGGTGCCGAGGAAAGAGAACGTCGGCACGAGTATGACCAGCAGCATCGTGAATGCGCTCGCCACCAACTCGGCGATAGCCGCCATGACGAAGCCGTTGATGGGATGGCGCAACGACTCAGGCAGCCAGGCAGGGAGGAAGGTATTATCAACTACCCACTGCCAGGCGCGCGCCCAGGTATTCGGGCGCTCCAGCGTCTCCAGCGGCGCGCTCACGCCTGTGTCTGCGAGCGGCTGGGATGTTGGCTGGCGCTGCTCGATCGTCGCAGGGGGCGCTGCGGTATCCTGCGACGCGGAGGATTGCGGTAGTGGGTTCACAACGACCTCCCGTCTTGCGGCGAGAATTGATCTGGGGAACGGCTTCTATGGCGCCCCTCAGCCTATTCTACGCAGCAGCGGCGCAGGATGTACACAACTGAGCGGTATCACATCCGCGCCTCACAGCACAGCGGCGATGAGCCAGCCCAACGCGGTCAGCAGGGCGATGGTGATGGTCAGGAGAAAGTTGGCGCGCAGTCGCCGCCGCTCTGGCCAGGCGCTCCGGCGCGCGACAACGACATCGGCCAGCAGCGCGACGAGCGCGAGCGGGATGGTGATGGCGAGGACGGCGGGGCGCGCGGGCGCGATCGTTCGTGGCGGCGAGGTGACGATCAGCGCATTCGCCGCCAGCAGGAGCAGCCAGCAGGTAGCGAGCGCGTGGCGCCCCAGCGTCTGCGTCAGCCCGCGCGCGCCCGCCGCGCCATCCGCCGCTGCGTCGGGCAGGGCGTCGGCCAGGTGAATCGCCAGCCCCAGCGCCAGCCCCAGCGGAAACGTCCAGTAGAGCGCGGGCTTGACGGTCGCGAACAGCTCCCAGGCCAGCAGCGGCAACAGCGGGAAGGCCAGCCCCATCATCACGCCGCCAAAGGGCGTGGACTTCACGCCGAGGTCATAGGCGACGCCCAGCGCGAGGAAGGCCCCCGCGATCAGCAGCGGCGCCAGGCCATAGGGCGCGAAGCAGGCGACCATCACTCCGGCGCTAGAGCGCGGCGACGGCCAGCGCGACCCACGGCGGCAGGACACCCCGCGCGATGGGCTTGTACTTGTGGCTGTGCAATCGGCCTCGCGGTCGCAGTAGTCATTGAACGCGCTGATGGCGAATTGCTGCCCGACCAGCCCGACCACCGTCACGATCAGGCGCGCGGGGTCGGGGCGCCCGTGCGCCGCCAGCAGCGCGAAGCTGCCATAGGCCAGCGCCGTGACCAGGCTCGGCCCCGGATGCGTGATCGTCCAGAGGGCGGCGATGCGCTGGCGGCCGCTGATGGGGGTGGGGAGACTCTCGCTCGCGCTCATGCGGCGCCTCCGTTCTGGCGCGGCTTCACGGCGATTTGCAGGCCCTGCCCCGGCGCCGAGAGCAGGCGGACAGGGCGGCGCGGCGTCAGGCCCGCCTCCGCCTGCCAGGCCGCCATCTCGTCGAAGGTCCAGAAGCCCGACGCGCTGGTAAGCGCGAAATAGAGGTCGCCAATCGCCGCCGACATGCGGTCACTGCGCCGCCGCTGCTCGCGCACGCCATCCTGAATGATCCACAGGCCACCGGGGCGCAGCGCGGCGGTGACGCGCCGGGCCAGCGCCTGATTCTCGGCGGCGTCGAAGTGGTGCAGCAGGTTCGCGATGTAGATGACATCCCACCTGGCGACGCCGAGGTCGGTGGTCAGCGCGTCGCCGGGCAGGCGGGTGATGCGCTCACCACACTTGGCCAGGTCGGCGGGCAACGGTGGCGCGGCCTCCAGTGCGGCGGGCAAATCGAGTACCGTCGCGCGCAGTGCGGGATGCCGCTGGCAGAAGCGCGCGGCGGCCAGCCCATGCCCACCGCCGATGTCGAGCAGCGCGGTAGCGTCGGGCGGCGGGGCGACCCGCCAGACGACCTCCGGCAGCACCAGCCGCGCGATCACCGCCATCCCCTGCTCATACAGCCGCCAGTCGTCGGGGCTGAGCCGCTCGTGAAAGGCGAGTGGGCTGCCCGGTCTGGATGAAGCGTTCGAGGTCGGAGAGCCAGTCCCACTGGAGGTAGTTGTAGCGGATATACGCGCTGACATCATCGGGACTGCCACGCTGGAGCCAGCGTCGCGCCTTCGGGGTCATCCGCCAGACGCCGCGCGTCTCGGCCACATAGCCGTCCCCAGCCAGTAGCGCGAGCAGGGCGCCGGTCGCGCGCGCATCCGTCTGGCAGGTGGCGGCCAGCGCCGCGAGCGATCTGTGGCCCGGCGGAAAGCGCATCGAAGACGCCTAGCTGGGTCGCCGCCATGATGCCACGGGCGACAACCAGCGGCGGAAACGCCTCGACTGATCGGCTCTGGAATCTTGCCCAGCGCCAGCGCCAGCCGCTCCAGCAGCGTCTCCGCGATGATGCCAACCCGCATGCGTGTGTGACCCCCTCGGCTGAAAAGATGGCTGGCATTGTATGGTGTTTGGCGACATAAAGCGCCCACGCTAGTTTAGTGAAGCGACACCAAATCCAGCGGGATGTATGTACTACGTTGCCGGACCGCACCCGCCGCTAACCCGCCTAACCCCCGCGCGGCGGGAGAGGGGGAACCGGAACTCCCCCTCGCCCGCTTGCGGGGGAGGGGCTGGGGGTGCGGGCCAGCCGCGCCAACTAGAACCGCAGCAGGCACAGCTCCAGCGTCAGGCCCGGCCCGAACGCCATCATCACGCCCCACTCGCCACGGCGCGGCTTCCCCGACCGTATCAGTGCGTCGAGGATCAGCAGCACGGTCGCCGAGGAGCAGTTGCCATGCTCGCGCAGAATCTGCCACGAGAGCGCCATCTGCTCATCACTCAACTCCACTTGGCGCTGGATGACTTCGAGGATGCTGGGGCCGCCGGGGTGAACCATCCAGTGGGTGATGTCGCTGGGGCGCAGGTCATGCGGCGCGAGCAACTCCTCCAGGGCGCCGGAGATGTTGCGGCGCAGCGTCACTGGCACGCGCGGCGAGAGGCCCATCACAAAGCCCTGATCGCTGATCGCCACGACATCTGTTCGGCGCTGGCGAAGTCCGCCGCGCAGTAGGCGTCCACCACCTCTGGGCCGCTCGATGACTCATCGTAGCCCAGCGTCAGCGCCGCCGCCGCATCGCCGAAGATCGCGAGCAAGGTCAGAAGCTCTGGATCATCGCTCGGCGCCAGGTGCAGGCTGGACAGCTCCACCGCGAGCATCGCCGCCGTCGCGTCGGGATAGGCCCGCGCGGTGGCGAGGCACTGGCGGATGCCTACCAGCGCGCCATAGCAGCCCATATGCCCGATGTTGACCCGCCGCACCGCCCGCGACATCCCCAGGTCGCGCGCCAGCAGCACATCCAGCCCCGGCGCGACATAGCCCGTACACGAGATCACGTAGAAGTCGCTGATCGCCTGGACGCCACGCCCCTCCGGCCCCTGCTCCAGCGCGGCGCGTAACGCCTCGCCGCCCAGCGCATACGCGGCGTCGCGATAGACAGCCATCCGATCACCCGTCGAGCGGGGACGCGAGTAGAACGACTCGATGTCAATCACGCACTGACGCTCTTCAATCCGCGAGGCGGTGAAGCTCTGGGCCAGCGCGCGTGCGCGCTTCGCCCGCTCAGGATGCTCGCGCCAGTCGCGCCCCAGCAGGTAGGACTGCACGAAGTCCAGAATCTCATCCTGCGAATAGCGCCGGGATGGCTGGGCTGTGGCAATCGACAGGATACGCGGGTGTCTACTCACATCCATACTCCTGTATCGTCTGAGTGTGGCGTCTGACAGGGCGCTCCCTTAGACGACCAGCCGTAGCAGATAACCAGGGCGCAAGACGGCGCTGGTTGGCAGAAAATCGCCTGTCACCGCGACGACGGTATCCGCCATCGCCTTGCGTCGGCTCAGGACACGCGCGAGATGATCCATCAGCGGCGGCGACTGCACCCCCGCCTGGATGATCTGCTCGATCAGGCGCTTGCCGCGAAACGCCTCTCGGTGGCTGCGGTCATAGGCGGCCAGCCGCGCCGCCGAGAGATCGTCCGCCGCCAGCGCGGGCAGCGCCACCGCCGCCGCCAGCTCCGCGCCATGCAGCGCGCGAAAGATGCCCTCGCCAGTGAAGGGATCATAGTAGCCAGTCGTGTCGCCGACCAGCAGCAGATGCGCCTGCGAGAGCTGCCGCGCCCGCACATTCAGGCGGCTGGTCGTGAGCGTGGGGCGCACGACCTCCAGCGCCTCCAGCCGACCGCGCAGGCCAGGGAAGGTCTGGAGCGCATCGAGCAGGAACGCCTCTGGCTTGCCCGCCAGCTTGCGCCCGTCGCGCGCCTCATCCACCACCATCGCCACGTTGCAGAGGCCGCCCTGCTCTGGCGGCTCCATCGGCGCCACACCGACGTAGCGCCGCCCCGCGACGTGCATCTCGCCATAGCCGCTGAGGCCCGCGATGCCGCGCATGTGCGCCACCAGCGCGATCTTGCGCATGCGGCTGACGACGTGCAGGCCCAGCCGCTGGGCCACCGTCGAGCGCACGCCATCCGCCGCGATCAGCAGCCGCGTCTCGATAGGCTCACCGCCGCCAACGGGTTGCAGCCGCCAGCCCTCGTCCAGCCGTTCGAGCTGCCCCAGCCGCCAGCCCTCGCGCACCTCGGCCCCTGCGCGCCGCGCGCCCGCGACAATCGCGGTATCGAGGCGTGAGCGCGGGATGACCAGCCCGGTCTCGTGCAGGCTGGCGCCGTCGGGGCCACAGGTCGCGGCAAAATCGCCCTGGAACATGCCGCCGCCCGGCGCGAAGATGCGGAAGCCGAGCAGCCGATGGGGCCGCGCCTCAGCGAGCAAGTCGCTGATTCCCAGCCGCGCGAGCAGCGGCTCAGCCGCCGGGCTGAGGTATTCCGCGCAGGGTTTCTCGCGCGGGAAGACGCTGCGGTCCACCAACACGACCCGCAGCCCCTCACGCGCCAGATGGATGGCGCTGGCGGCGCCCGCCGGCCCCGCCCCGACGATTGCGACATCATAGCGCATGCGCGCGTTTCCCCTCCAGAGTTGGACTGTTTTCGGGCGCCGTGAAGCCCTCCGCCATGAGCGCCAGGCGATAGGGAAAGCCCACGCTGACGCGCGCCCCGCGCAGTCCCGCCGCCTCGGCCAGGGCGCGCGTCTCGGCGGCGGAGTAGGCGCGGCGCACGGAGACCGGGGCATCGTGGCAGGTCATCGGACTCATGCGCGCGAGCCGTGTCAGCGCGATCACACCCGCATACGCCAGCGGCGAGCGCACGACATCGAAGACCAGCGCTCGCCGCCCGACCCGCGCCATCGAGCGCAGCAGCCCCTGCGCTTCGTCTGGGGCGAAATGGTGCAGCGCCAGCGTGCAGAGTGTCAGGTCGAAGGCGCCATCCGCGTAGGGCAGCGCCAGCGCGTCCTGCCGCTCCACCGTCATCGTCGCGATGCCCGCGCAGCGTTCGCGCGCGATGGCGACGATCTGCGGGCTGCGGTCGGTGACGGTGATGCGCAGGTTCAGCCCCGCGCGCTGCGCCGCCCGCGCGATGGCGATGGGAATGTCAGCGGAGCCAGACGCGACATCGAGCAGCGTCCACGTATGGTCAGGCCGCGTGCGCAGCAGGCGCAGCACGGCGCGCGCCGTGAACGTCGTCCACCCCAGCGCGGCGTTGATGCGGCGGATGTCGCGCAGATTGCGCGCCAACTCCTCGCCATCCATCTGCTCGGCGTCCAGCCACTCCGTCGCGTCGGTGTCGCGCGTCTGCCATGATCCCATGCCCTACCCGCTTTCCTCACGCGCACGCGCAGCGCCCTCCCCACCTGTAGACTGTGTGAGAGATTGTACGCTATACGGTAACGCTCCTGCGTCCACTCCCGCTAGCAAGGGGTGTGCGCTACGCATTATGACTGAGGAGGCGCGGCATCCGCGCTACTTGCCGTAGGGCGTCACGCGGAGGGTGGCCAGCTTTTGCACGTCGGGATAGAGCTGCGACATGCCGTTTTGCGTCTGGTTTGTCGCCGGATTGACCTTGCCCTGGTACGCCGTCGTCATCGCCGTGACCAGATCGTTGAGCAGGGTCAGGGTCGTGGGCTGCGCGAGCTGGCTGTCGCTCATGTGCGCAAGCTGCGCGGCGTCGTGGCGCGCCTGGGTCAGCGCCGCCTTGATCGCGTCGAGCGCCGTGGTGATCTTGACCGCCTCCGTGCGCTGGTACTGCGTCGAGCCAGGCGATTGCAGCACGCCATTCACATGCAGCGCGATGTGGTAGAGATACCCCGGCGGATTCTGCGTCGTCGGGCTGAATTCGAGCAGCCCGACCTGCGCGATCTTCGCGTCCGCGGCGATGGGCGAACCCGCGGGCACATCGCGCCCGACATTCGCGCTGCCATCCAGCAGGTCGAGCATGGCGATGGCCTTGTAGCGCACACTGTCATAGCGCTGCGCGTTCCAGTCATCCCGCGCGCTCAGCGCCCACTGAAAGACTTGCTGTGTATCACGGAACGCCCAGATGTCGAGGCCGCCGTGCAGTCCCGCCGTCTCCAGATCAGGATCAGACGCGAGCAGGTGGCGCAGGTGGCTGAGCAGGCTGTACTTCTGCCCGGTGGCGGGCGTCTGGGGCAGCGCCGCGTAGTAGCGCCACGCGCTGAGATCGGGCGATCGGTACCTCAGGCGTCACGCTGGCGGACTCCTCGGTGATGAGGAAGCGGCTCGTGATGGCGAGCAGATCGGTATGCTGACTGTCGCCGCGATAGAGAAAGTGGATCGCGCCCTGCCTGACGGTCAGCCTGCCCAGCAGCACATCGGGCGCCTCGCTCTGGCTCGTGTCGGGCAAGAGCCAGGCGTAGTACGCCTTGCCCGCCTGAGGCGCCGGGATACCTTGCAGGTTGATCTGCACCTCGTCATTGATGCCCGTCGTCACCGCCGAGTTCACCTGGCCGCTGCTCACGAAGAACGCCTGCCCGACCGTCACATCGGCGGCGGTGGAGCCTCCCGCGCGATGCGACAGGAGGATGTACGCGCCCAGCCCCGACACCAGCAGCACGGCGACCAGCGCGATGGCAATCGCCCGCTGTGGCCCCCGCAGTTGCCGCACGGCCGGGCGTCGGGAGCCGCGTCAGCGCCGTCTGCCCCGCCTTCGCGATGGCTCGGCAGCCGCGCGCTGAGTCGGCCAGCGCGTCCCGCTGGGGGCTGCGGGACGCGCGGGCGCTGCGGCATCCGTCACCGCGCCCGGCAGAATCGTCGCGCTCAACGACGCGGCGCCCGCTGTCGGGAGGATGGTCTCCTCCGCCGCGCGCTCTCGCCCCGCCAGCGCGTCCGGCGCCGTCGTCCCGAACGCCTCCGCCAGCGCCGCCAGCAGCGCCGATGCGCTGGGGTAGCGATCCTGCGGCTCCTTGGCCAGGCCCCGCGCCAGCGCAGCCGACACGGCGGCTGGCAGGCGTGGGTTCAACTGGTCAGGCGGCGTCGGCTCCTCGGTGAGGTGGCGCATCAGAATGCCCGGCACACTGGCGCCGTCGAAGGGTGGCGCGCCCGCGCACACCTCATAGAGCACGGCGGCCAGCGAATAGAGATCCGACTGTCGGGTAAGGGGCTTGTCCTGAATCTGCTCCGGCGACATATAGAGCGGCGTGCCAATGACCGTGCCAGTGATGGTCGCCTCGCCACCCGTCAGCGCCTTCGCCAGGCCGAAGTCCGAGAGTATCGGCTCACCCATCGGGTTGCGCGCGGTATTGGTCTGGTCGAGCAGGATATTCGCGGGCTTGATGTCGCGGTGTAGCACAGACTGCGCATGCGCGTAGTCCAGCGCCGAACAGATCGGCGCGAACAGGCGGATGATCGCGGCGGGGTCTTCCAGGTCACGCGCGCGCGTGTCACTGCGCAGGTAGTGGGCCAGCGTCTGCCCCTGGATGTATTCCATCACCATATAGGTAATGGTCTCGTCGCTGCCGTCCTCGCGCCGGGCGTTGACATGCAGATCGTGGATCCGCATGATGTTCGGGTGGCGCAGCATGGCGATTGTCTGCGCCTCGCGGGTGAAGCGCTGGATGAACACCGGGTCGTTGGCGATGTTGGGATGGATCACCTTGATCGCGACCTGGCGGCGCAACTGGTATCGAACGCTTTCCAGACCTCCGCCATCCCCCCGCTGCCCAGCGGCTCCAGTATCTCGTATTTGCCGAGTTGCCGTGGGACGCGATCACTCATGCCAGTCCTCCCCATGCTGCGCAGACGATAACGCTGGCAGCTTACCGCAAATTGGCGCGTCTGTCACTCCAGCGTTTAGGGTGTTCCCTCACTCCGATCAGCCGCCGCGACGCTGATCCTTATAGTAGCGCTCGTGGTCGTGGAGGACGAAGCCGATGGACTCGTAGAGGCGGATGGCTGGGGCGTTGTCTGTCGTTGGTCAGCACGATGGCGCGCTCGGCTCCCAGCGCGCGCAGCCGCCGCAGCCCCTCGACCAGCACCGCGCGGGTGATCCGCTGGCGCCGCCAGTCGGGATGCGCCCCCACCGGCTCATATTCACCGACCCGCGTGCGCTCGTCGTACCAGAGGATGCAATACGAGACGAACTCGCCGTTGGGCGCGACGGCCACCAGATCGAGGTCGGGGCGATAGAGCGGCGCGGCGCGCAGACGGCGGTAGGCGGGCAGCGTGACGCGCGAGGGATGGTAGACCACGCGATGCAGATCAACGCGGCGCTGCCACTCATCCTCGCCACCGACCGCGCGCACGCTGAAGCCTTCCGGTAGCGGCGCGTCGGGCAGCGGCGCGCCGTCGAAAGGGCGGCGGAAGTGGACATAGCCATCGTGCCGCTCATCGCGGGCGAAGTCGTTGGCCGCGAGCTGGGCGATCTGCAAGGGATCGGAGTCGTAGGCGTGCGTCCAGAGGTCGGCGATGGAGCGGCGGGCGGCGAGCCTGCGCGCCCAGGCCAGCGAGGCCGCCAGAATCGCGTCGCCTTCAGGGGTCGCGCGGAGGGCCGGGGCGATCATCGTATCCAGCTCGCCCCTATCGAACCACGAGAAGCCAAGCAGCGCGCCTGTCGCCGCATCCTCCCACAGCCGCACGTCGCGTGTAGGGTCGAAGAAGACATTCTGGTAGAGGCCCCACGTCAAATCGCCGATATGCCAGTAGTCGGGGCGCGGCTCACCCACGCTGGCCTCGGAGAGGAAGCGCGCGATGCGATCGCGGTCCTCCACGCGGGCGTACATGCGCGCGGTGAATGGCATCGGAGTAGCGCCTCCTTGTCGACAGAATGCCGCCCCATTACCGAGGCGTTAGAGCATCCATGACGCCTCGGCGAGCGCCTTGGTGGGCGCGCCTGTTTTCTGCTTGCTCTCGAACTGGGCCTGCGCGCGCGCGACGATCAGGTCAATGAAGCGGGCTGGACTGCGCCAGCGCGAAGTCTCGCGTTGTGGGTCGAACTGATTCGCCTGGATGATGGCGCGTAACTCGGCGACGCTGAGCGGGCTGAGACGCGCCCGCAGCGCGCCCTCGCCGCCCGCCTCATAGATATCAACCACATCGAGCGACTCACCAACGCCAAAGACCTCGAAAAGACCTGAGTCGAGAATCGCCTGGCGCACGGCGGCGGCCACGGCGGTGTCTCCCCGCGCCACGTTGGCGATCTGGTAGATCGTTCGGGTGATCTGGTCGTACTCCTCCATCGGTGGTACCTCCCTCGGCGCCCCTGCGCCACAGCTCGCGCACTACGATGGTCGGGCGCTTGTTCCTGCCATTCAGGCATTGTAGGCGCCCGCCAGCGGAATCGCAAGTCGCCAGCGTTGCGGGCTATCGCGCGCCTCCACCAGCGCGCCGTGATACACTGCGAGCGCCTGGCGTCATGCTCGCGCGGCGCCGCAAGACAACTCTACATACAGTGTAACGGATAGCGCAGCGCATGCCGACCATTTCAGGGACTATCGAGCGCATCGTCTTTCGCAACCAGGAGACGGGCTTCACCGTCGCCCGGCTGCTGCCCAACGACGCGGGCCGCCTCTTCCGCAGCGAGCTGCTGACGGTGGTCGGCGCGCTACCGGGGCTGAACGTCGGCGAGCAGGTGGATGTCACGGGCGAGTGGGAATCGCATCCACAGCATGGGCGGCGGCTCAGCGTGACGACCTTCACCCCGCACTCGCCCGTCACGCCAGAGGGTCTGCGCCGCTACCTCGGCTCCGGCGTCATCAAGGGCATCGGGCCGAAGCTCGCTGAGCGCATCGTCAACGCCTTCGCTGAGGAGACGCTGGCGGTGATCGAACTGGAGCCGGAGCGCCTCACCAGCGTCAGCGGCATCAGTGAGCGCAAGCGCGACCTCATCATCCGCGGCTGGGAGGCGCAGCGTGAGATTCGCGAGATCATGATCTTCCTGCAGGGGGTCGGCGTCTCGCCGGGGTTGGGCGCGAAGATTTACCAGCAGTACGGCAAGGAATCGCTGGGCGTCATCCGCGAGAATCCCTATACGCTGGAGCGCGACATCCACGGCGTCGGCTTCAAGACGGCGGATACCCTGGCCGTGCGGCTGGGGCTGCCGCGCGACAGCCTCCCCCGCCTGATGACTGGCGTCAAGCATACGCTCTCCGAGGCGGCCTCGACGGATGGTCACTGCTACCTCCCGCGCGATCTGCTGCTGACGCGCGCCGCCGCCCTGCTGGAGATCGCGCCGGAGGCCATCGAGGCGGCCATCGAGCAGTTACGCGCGGAGAAAGAGGTCTTCGTCGAGACCGCTACGGCTGGCGGTGTTGACCACATCTTCCTCGCCCCCTTCTTCTACGCCGAGAATGGTACGGCGCGACGGCTGCGGCTGCTGCTCAACGCGCCCAACACCCTGCCGCCCGTGAGCGAGCGCGCCTGGGATGACGTCTTCGTGGGGCTGGCGCGGAGCGGTGGCGCGGCGCTCTCCGCCAGCCAGCGCGCGGCGGTGCGGCTGGCCTACGAGTCGAAGGTGATGACGCTGACGGGTGGGCCGGGCGTTGGCAAGACGACCGCCATTCGCGCGCTGCTCGATATCCTCGACCAGCACGGCGTCGAGTATGCGCTGGCGGCGCCGACAGGACGCGCGGCGCGGCGCATGACCGAAGCCACCGGACGCCCCGCGAGTACGCTGCACCGCCTGCTGGAGTTCCAGCCCGGCAATTATGAGTTCGCCTACAACGAGCGGCGGCCACTGCCCCAGCGCTTCATCATCGTGGACGAAATCTCGATGCTCGACATCCTGCTGGCGTATCGGCTGACGCGGGCCGTCGCGCCGGAGGCGAGCCTGCTGCTGGTGGGCGACGCCGATCAGCTTCCCTCGGTGGGGCCGGGCGCCGTGCTGGCCGACATCCTCGC
The DNA here is from genome assembly GCA_963840335.1 of uncultured Chloroflexia bacterium. Classification (GTDB taxonomy): domain Bacteria; phylum Chloroflexota; class Ktedonobacteria; order Ktedonobacterales; family JADMIN01; genus JAKAIY01. The sequence goes on along the minus strand of CAWIYP010000013.1, from coordinate 27,847 downwards.
CAGCGAGCGTGTCCCCAGCGCGCGGCTGACGGAACTCTTTCGCCAGGCGCAGGAGAGCGCGATCGTCCTGACGGCGCACCATGTCAACGCGGGCGAGATGCCGTCGCTGCGGAATGAGCCGGACAGCGATTTCTTCTGGATGCGCGCCGACTCGCCCGAAGCGGCGCAACGGCTGGTGGTGGATCTGGTGGCGCGACGTCTGCCTACGCGCTATGGCTTCGACCCCATCCGCGACATCCAGACCCTCGCGCCGATGTATCGCGGGGCGGCGGGCGTGACGGCGCTGAACCTGGCGCTCCAGGCGCGACTGAATCCCGGCGCGGCCGGTGGCGAGGACGTGGTGGCCTATGGCGACCATGCGCTGCGGGTGGGCGACAAGGTGATGCAGGCGCGCAACAACTACGACAAAGGGCCGGGCGGCGTCTTCAATGGCGACCTGGGCTATGTGACCGCTGTGGAAGCGGGGAACGGCGGCGTGACCGTAACCTTCCCCGATACCGGCGCGGTCGTCGCCTACGAACCGCACGAGCTGGATGAACTGGCGCTGGCCTACGCTTGCACCATCCACCGCTCGCAGGGAAGCGAGTATCCCTGCGTGGTGATGCCGCTGGTGGCGCAGCACTACCTGCTGCTCCAAAGGACACTGCTCTATACGGCGATCACGCGGGCGAAGCGGCTCTGCGTGCTGGTGGGCGACCCACGCGCGCTGCGGCAGGCGGTGGAGAACAGCCAGCGGGCGGCGCGCTACACCAGCCTGGCCGACCGCCTGCGCGGGCCACAGCTCCCCGGCCGCGAGCTGGAGGGGGTCTAGGCGGTCGCGGCCATGAATGGCCGACGCACGGTTGGATGGGGCATAAATGCCCTGTACATCGTCACTGGCGGCGTCGTCAGACTTCAGTCCGCGTCCGCGTGCGCGTGCGCCGGCCTTTTTAAGGCCGCGAGGGCCGCCACACTACAGAGCGCCCGATTGTCTAGTTGTTGACTTGATATGTTGACAATAGCGCGCTTATACTCAGTGGCGATGAGGCGGTTCTCGTAGCGTACGGACATCAATGACGACAGGAGGCGAGACATATGGCTGAGACAACGACGAGCGGGACGGCGAGCGCGCAGGGCTACACCCACCCCGAGACGCTGGTGGATACGCAATGGGTGGCCGACCACCTGAATGACCCCAGCGTGCGCATCATCGAGGCGGACGAGGATCCGCTGCTCTACGAGATCGGACATATCCAGAACGCGGTGAAGCTGGACTGGCATGTGGACGTGCAGAACCCGGTGGAGCGCGACTTCGTGGATCACGCGGCGTTCGAGGCGCTGATGAGCCGCTATGGGATCACCCCGGAGACGACGGTGGTCTTCTACGGCGACAAGAACAACTGGTATGCGGCGTACAGCTTCTGGCTCTTCCGCATGTACGGTCACCGCGACCTGCGCATCATGAACGGCGGGCGCACGAAGTGGGAGGCGGAGGGCCGCCCCTACGTGAAAGTGCGCGCCACAGTTCGCCGCGACGCAGTACAGCGCGCCAGCGGCTGACCTGAGCATCCGCGCGTTCCGCCGCCAGGTGGAGGATGCGCTGGCGGCGAAGCAGGCCGCGCTGGTGGACGTGCGCTCGAACGACGAGTACACCGGCAAGCTGCTGCACATGGTCAACTATCCCCAGGAGGGCGCGCAACGTGGCGGCCACATCCCCAGCGCGCAGAATATCCCCTGGGCGACGGCGGCCAACGCCGATGGCACATTCAAATCGGCGGAAGAATTGCGGGCGATCTACGGCGGCAAGGGTGTGACACCCGACAAGCCCGTCATCACCTACTGCCGCATTGGCGAGCGGTCGGCGCACACCTGGTTCGCGCTGACCCAGCTCCTCGGCTATAGCGATGTGCGCAACTACGACGGCTCCTGGACGGAATGGGGCAATCTCGTCGGCGCGCCCATCGCGAAGGGCGAGTAGCCCCATTACAATGAATGGTCGGCGCACGGGCGGCGAGCGATTGCAATCGCTAGCATGCCACCTTCGGGTGGTGTGTGAGGCATCATGCCAACGTCCGCCCGTGCGTCGGCTATTTCAGGGCTAGGCGCGCGGCTCCTCAGCAGGCTCGATAAAGATGCTGATCGGCAGGCCAAAATGCGCCGCCAGCTTTTCCATATGCGCCAGCGCCAGGCGACGCTTGCCTGAGAGCACTTCGGAGATGATCGAGGGCGTCCCGAACAGCGGCGCGAGGTCGCTTTGTTTCAGCCCGTTTTCCTCCATGAGATAGCGCAGCGCGGCGACGCCAGATGTCGGCGGCATGACAACATGCGCGTTCTCGTAGACTTCCACCAGATCGGTGAGCGCGCCCAGGTACGCCTCCTCGGCCACTGAGCGTTCGCCCTGCTCCATCAGCCGGTCGAGCACCTCCAGCGCCGCGCTCAGATGCGCCTCGTCGCGGATGGAGACCAGCGGAAACGCGCGCACGAGCGTCACATACGCCTCTATTTGCTCCATGCGCCATCACCCCCTTGCACGACTCCCTACTCCATATTCCCGCGCCGCGTCACCTGCCCCTCGCTGTCCTTGAAGCGCGTTCCTGAAGGTTCCTGACAGTAGATGGATAGGCAGTTTCCACGCGGCTCGCTCGGTGATAGCGGTCGGCTCCGCTTGGTCTACTCAGGATAGCATGCGCGCGATGTGGGCGCCAGCTGATGCTCACTCCCCCTCGAAGGGGCGTGGGCCTGCGATGTTGAGCACGCGCTGGACGAGGTCAGCCTCGCCAAGGAAGCCAAAGATCGGCTCGTGGTCATTGATGACAAGGGCCGGGGTCGCGAAGATCTGGTAGCGGCGCACGAGGTCGGGGAAGAGCGATGCGTCAATGGCGTCCGCCGTGACGAGCGGGCTGAGGATCGCGAACTGGTGAGCCAACCTGGCCACATGACTGCACACGGGTCAGGTCGGCGCCTCAAAGACCTGGAGATGAACCGGGCGCCGGAGCAGCGTCAGCGCCTCGCGCGTGCGCTCGCTCAGCGCCGTGTGGCCGCCCGCCAGCAGATCGAGCAGGTCATCTACGAGTGTGGTGAACTCATAGTCAGCGGGAACGCCGAACGTGCGGACCAGTCCGGCGACCTTGCCCCGCAACACCAGCGCCGGAACCCGCTCGATGCCCAGCGCCCGCGCCTCCGCCGCATCCGCCGTGAGGTCGCGCGTCTCCAGCGCCAGGTAGTCGGGCGCGAGGGCCGCCACCTCCGCCAGCAGCGCCCGCGCGTCGTCGCAGGCCCGCGCGATGGGGTCAGGCGTCGTCGCCCCTGGCTCAGCCTGCCGCGTGAAGAGCGTGATGGTCACACGCTCCCGCGCCTGCTCCGCGAAGAGGGCGCGCAGTTGTCGCGCCTGGCGCTCTGAGATGATCGACATCGAGCTACCTCACCACAGCCTCGCGAATACACCGTGAGGGAGACGAGCGGCATTGCGCCACCCATCTCCCTCACGATAGCATACGCGCCGCGCGGGCCGCGGCCCTAGGCCAGCGCGCGCTACCGCCGACGGCGACGCGCGCCTGCTGGTAGGCGGGGCGCGGCGCTGGCGTGCGTGGGCCAGAACATCCGCGCCAGCGTTCCCAGGCCGACCAGCGCCGCCGCGGCCAGGTAGATCAGATACATCCACGGCTGGCGCGTATCGCTGCCCGCGAAGACGCCGTGGATCGTCACGAAAACGAACGTGATGAAGCTCGCGTAGTGCAGCGTGCGCCAGGCCCCATACGAGAGCCGCTTGCGCAGCCACGAGCTGGCGAGGACGGCCACCATGCCATAGAGCGCGAGGACGCCAAACCCCACCGCGATTGGGCTGTACGGCTCATTCACCGGCAGCAGCAGATTGAGCAGCGAGAACGGCATCAGCGGGTCGAGCATCAGCGTCAGCAGATGCAGCGCGACGAAGACCGCCGCGATGGCCGCCAGCGTCTGGTGATTCTCCTCCACCAGCCAGGAGACGCGGACGCGCGCCACCCGCGAGAGCGAGCGCGCCAGCCCCATCAGCACTGTCAGCGTCAGGAGGATGTAGGCGCAGACCGCCGCCGCGCGTGTCACATACCACATGAAGGGATTCGCCGTCGTGGCATGCGTCGCGGTCGTTACGCGCCCAGCAGATTGTGCGCCGCCGTGGCCGTAGCCGCCAGCGCGCCGGGATGTAACAGAGTCAGGAGGTTCATCGGCAGGTTCCCATTATTTCCAGCCCCAGCGGCTCCGCGCCCTGGGCGTTGACATACATCGGCAGGGAGGTCTCATCAGTTCCCCAGGTCGCCAGCCAGGCATCGAGATTGCGCGAGGTGAGGATGCGCCCATCGCTCAGCGTGAAGATCAGCGCCACGCCCGCGTCGCAGGCGTCATCCGGCCCGACAGCGCCCCAACGCTCCCAGGCGCGCTCCACCTCGGCCAGCGCCAGCGCATGCCCGCGCGCCAGCGCCACCTTCGTCGCCGCCTCGGCCCGCGCGCCCGTCGGGGCCAGCGCCGTCACCGTCGCGATCAGCGGCTCCCGCGCCGCCTGCGCCAGTGTCGGCGTGGCGTCCGTCGCGGCGTCGTCGCTCGTCCAGAGTGGCAGCGGCTGCCCCGTGCGCGGATCGAGGAGGTGATGGCGCCGCACGCCATTCACCCGCCACCAGCGCCGCACCGCTCCGGAGGTCGCCAGCGCGCCCCGGCTGAAGGTCAGCGACGCGCGCTGATGTGTTCCGCCAGCGTCACGCGGATCGCGCAGGCCAAGCGTCCATGCCTGGCCCGGCTGCGGCCCACCGTGCAGCCGCACATCGCCGCCAACATTCAACAGCGCGCCGGGGAACGGCTGGCAGTAGCGCTCCAGCGCCACATCCGCCGCCCAGCCCTTGGCGATGCCGCCGAGGTCGAGCGCCGCGCCCACTGGCAGGTGGATGCGCCGCCGCTCCGGGTCGAGCGCCACCTCGCGCCAGGCCTCCAGCCCAGCGGCGGTGATGGTGACGTGGATAGCGCGGCGCTCGCCGCATGGGTGGTCGCAGTCGTCGTCTGCGCGAGCAGCGCGAAGTCGCGGTCATAGCCCAGCGCCTCGATCTGGCGCAGCAGCGTGGGATTGAACAGTCCATCGCTGGCGTGGGCCGCCCGCATGGCCACCGTCGACCGCCGTGTAGAGTGTCTCCGACGCGGCGAACCATGCGCCCGCGCTTGCGGTTGAGCGCGGAAAGCTCACTGCGCGCATCGAAGCGTGTCAGGCGGCGCTCGACCTCGCCAAACCAGGCGAAGCACGCCGCCAGCGCCACCGCCGCCGAGGCCAGGCGCTCCGGCTCGACAGCGATCTGTACGCTCACATCCGTCGCCATCATCCGCCGCGTCTGAGCTACCAGTGTTCGCGGCGCCTGCGCTGTCGCCACTTCCCGCTCGCGCGTCTCCATCACGACACCCCCGTGATCACATTCGATGAGCCGGAGCTTGGCTGTGTGGTGTATCCACTCGATCCGCTGGAACTGCTCGTGTTGCTGCTAGAGGAGTTGGCGCCATTCGAGACACTCGGCCCCGTCACCGTCCCCGGCGAGGAGTTCGGCGAACTGGACGAGGAGGAGGACGCGGCGCTGGCGGTCGGTCAGCTTGTGGTCGGTCAGGTTCCAGACGACGCCAAAGAGCGCGACGGAAGCGACGGCCAGCGTCCAGCGGGCGCGGCGCTGACTGGCGGCGCGGCGGGCGCGCGGCATGGGAGGCGTAGGGCCACGGCCTTGTCCCCCCGCGCGGGTCACCGCTCGCTGGGGCGCTTCCACCGCGCCATCGAGCGCGACCACTACATCGCCCATCGGCTGCGCGACACAACTCTCGACGTAGCCAGCCCGGCGCTCCGAGGGGGATCAGCGCCTGGCCATCGGGATTGCGCACGCGGCCACTCGTCATGCGCAGGCGGCACGTTCCGCAGGAGCCAGAGCGGCAGCTGAAGTCCGCCGCATAACCGTTGCGTTCCAGCGTCTCCAGCAGGGTCTCGCCCGCCTGTGTCTGGAGGACGGCGCCCGTCTCGGCGATGCGCACGCGCGCCGTGCGAGGCCGCGCCCGCCGCCGCGCGCATGCCCGGTGTCGGCGGCGTATAGAAGCGCTCCATGTGGATGCGCTCTTGCGCGGCGCCGACCTGCCGCGCGGCCTGCCCGACCGAGCGCATCAGGTCGTTGGGGCCGCAGAGAAACCACTGCGCCGCCTTCGCCTCGTCACCCGCCGCCGCGATCACCGCCGCCGCCGTCATCCGCTGCCCCGCCGCTGAGACGGCGCGCCACTGCCGCAGCCAGGTGCGCTTGGGGTCGAGCGCGTTGATCGCATCGCCATAGATCGCGTCTGGCCCATCGTTGTAGGCGTAGTGGAGCTGGACACGCGGGCGTCGCGCCGCGGGCATGGCCGCCAGCTTCCGCAGCATGCCATAGATCGGCGTGATGCCACTGCCCGCCGCGACGAAGATCAGGCTCATCGCGGGACCGAGCGTCGGCGGCAGGGTGAAGGAGCCACTGGGCGCGCTCACCGGCAGCATTGCGCCCAGGGCCACGCGGTCATGCAGGTGGCCAGAGCCGACGCCATCCTGCTGGCGCTTGACAGTGATCTCCCACGGCTGGTCAGCGCGGCCATCGCCACAGAGTGAATAGGAGCGGTAGATGACCCCACGCCCGCCGGAGCCATCCGGCAGCGCCAGCGTGATGAACTGTCCCGGCTGATAGGGCGCGGGCGCGCGGGTCGTTCCCGGCGCGGCCAGCCAGAAGGTGACAGTATCGCGCGCCGTCACCGCGCGCCCCACCACCTGCGCGGGTGTGAAGCGGCTGGGCGCCGCCGCTCGCTGCGGGGCGGCTTTGGCGGGTCGTGGCGCGACATTCGTCGAAGGCATATCTATACTCTCTCCCCTCAATTGGCGCTGTGTTCAGTGAGGCCCAGCCGCTGAGCGGCTACAGGCCAGAGGGCGAGACAACGGCGACATGGTCAGCATCGAGTGTGGCGTGTCTGCGAGATCCCTCATCCATGTCGGGCGCAATCGGCGAAAGGCGTCATTGCCACCGATAGAGGACGCCCGGTTCACTGGACTGTAGAGAGCATATCCGGCGCACGTTAACGCTCCGTGAGCAGCGCATGTGAGCGCTCTCATGTGTGAAGTAGCCCATTTGGGGCGCCAGGCCCTGGGTTGACAGCGCCGCCTGATTGCGGATAATGAAGGCGTCGCTTGCGCTGAGCGGCTGAACGGCAGCGAGGGGAGGCGGAACGATGCTGGCAAAGGTGCGCAGTTGCGCGGTGGTGGGCCTGGAAGGCGCGATTGTCGAAGTCGAGGTAGACATCGCGCATGGGCTGCCCACGTTTGCGCTGGTCGGCCTGCCCGACACCGCCGTCAACGAGGCGAAGGAGCGGGTGCGCGCCGCCATCAAGAACAGTGGCGCCATCTTCCCGCTGAAGCGTGTCGTCGTCAACCTCGCCCCCGCCGACCTGCGCAAGGCTGGCCCCGCCTACGACCTGCCCATCGCTGTCGGCATCCTGCTGGCGACAGAGCAGATCGCGCCCTTCTCGGCGACCGGGCCAGTCGCGGAGGTCGAAGGCGCACTGTTCCTCGGTGAGCTGAGCCTCGACGGCGGGCTGCGGCATACGCATGGCATCCTGCCGATGGTGGCGCTGGCCCGCGAGCGCGGCGTGGAGGCGGTCTTCGTGCCAGCGGCGGACGCGGCGGAGGCGGCGCTGGTGGAGGGCGCGACCATCTACCCCGTCCACACCCTCGCGCAGCTTGCGGCCCACCTGCGCGGCGACGAGCGCATCGGCCCCTACATCCCCGACGCCACCGCCCTCGCCTATGAGGATGAGACGCCGTACCCCTTCGACCTGGCGGATGTGCGCGGGCAGGAGCATGTGAAACGCGCGCTGGAGGTGGCGGCGTCGTGGCGCGCACAATATGCTGATGGCGGGGCCGCCAGGATCGGGCAAGACGCTGCTGGCGCGCACAATCCCCTCCATCCTGCCCTCGCTGACCTCCGACGAGGCGCTGGAGGTGACGAAGATCTTCAGCGTGAGCGGGCTGGTCTCCTCCGAGCGCCCGCTGGTGCGGCAGCGCCCCTTCCGCGCGCCGCACCACACCACCAGCCACGCGGGCCTGGTCGGCGGCGGACGCTTCCCGCGCCCCGGCGAGATCAGCCTGGCGCATCGCGGCGTGCTCTTCCTCGACGAGCTGCCAGAGTTCGGCCAGACGACGCTGGAGGTGCTGCGCCAGCCGCTGGAGGATCACGTCGTCACCATTTCCCGCGCACAGGGCGCCGTCACCTACCCTGCCAATTTCATGTTGATCGGCGCCATGAACCCCTGCCCGTGCGAGTAACAATACTAGGTGGATTCGGCGCGTCGAAGCGGTAGCGTACCGTCGCGACGGCATGCCGATGACCATGCTCGTCGGCCTCGGTGTTTACCGTCACCCGCTCCACCAAGGTCTCGACAATGCGTCGGCGGGTTTGGTAGTCCAACTGCACGTCGAGGCGGGCGCGCAGGTCATGGAGCAGTTCATCCGCTGTGCGCAGGTTGTCTTCGGCGCGACGGGCGTCGGTAAGTGTGGCCTCATGTTGGGCAATGGCTTCCTCGAGATCGCGCGCTTCTTCGGCGATCTGGTCAAGCTGGTGGTCGAGGGTCATGGCATCGATCCGTCCCCGACGATACAGCCCAACAACCGTATCGCGTTCTGCCTGTTTCGAGCCAAGGCGCAACTTGAGTCCTGCCAGTTCGTCGCGCAGTTCGTCGGCTCGGCTTTCCTGTCCGTGCATCTGCTCGGCCAGTTGGGCCAGCACGTCGCCAGGGTCACGCAAGAAGGCTTCGATGTCCGCCCAGATCTGCGGTTCGAGCCATTCGCCATCCACCGCTTTCGACGGGCATTTGTGGCCGGACTTGCCATAGAGGCCACGCGCCTGGGCAGCGCCATTGCAGCGGTAGTACATGTGCGGTTTGCCGCGCGACTGCCATCGCAGCCCGCTATACGTCAGCCCGCACATGCCACACTTCACCAGCCCGCGCAGCAGGTAGTCTTGCTTCCCGTTGCGCGGGCTGAGCAGTTGATGCGACTTCAGCGCCGCTTGCGCATGCTCCCACGTCTCAACATCCACGATAGCAGGCACTTGGCGCTCGATCACCTCGCGCTCTGGATCCGCCGTGCGTTTGCCGTAGCGATGAAGTCCCTTATAGGTCTCGTTCACCAGCATGTTACGGATGCGCCCCGCACGCCAGATGCCCTGGGTCTGCGCGACACGCTTCCCTCGCAGAATCGTGCGCCCGTCGCGTTGATATGCGGGCGGCACGCCCAGTGCGTTCAGTTCGTCGGCGATACGCTGGCATGACCAGCCGTCCTCGATCGTGCGGCGATACATTAACCGCACGACGTCTGGTTCACTCAGCCCGCATCCCGACAGCGTTCCATCTGCAACAACTAGGCGCGCCGCTCGTTTCTCCCCTTCGACACGATACCCATACGGCACGATTCCGCCGAGCCAGGCGCCTTCACGGGCAAGGCGGTTCGTAGCATCTTTGGAGCGCCGGAGAAAGCCACTCGCCTCATAGCCAGAGACACCGGAAAGCATCGTCAGCTGAAACTCGTCGTTGGGATCGCGGAGATCGTACCGCGCTTCGGTCACGGAGATGATGTACCGCACACCCGCCGCCTCTAACTCGTCGAGGCTTGCCAGCAACTTGCGCCCGCGTGCGAGGCGATCCACTCGATAGACGATGACCGTATTGGCGCCCCTCGCAGCGACGTCAGCGAGGAGTCGGGCGCCGTCGGGACGCTGGCTAAGCGTCAGTTTGCGACCGCTCCAGCCGTCGTCGGCGTACCAGCCCCCCAGAGTGATGTCCTGGGCAACGGCGTAGCGCTCGATCTCAACTCGTTGGGTCTCGATCGTAGCGCGCTCGCGCTGCTCGTCGCTGGACACGCGCATATAGACGGCGGGAGTGTTTGCGACGGTAGTTGTGGATCTCGTGGAGGTGGCGGCGGTCATGGTCATCGATCGGCTCCTGTCGGGTCGTCTGGGCTCCAAAGGTCATCAGGCGCCTGCGCATCGTCGCGCTCCTTGCGCTCCTTCGGGCGGTTAGTGATCCACATCCGCAAGTCAGCGCGCCGGATACGCCAGCCTTCACGTGTTCCCAAATAGATGCCGGGCAACTTGCCTGACTTCAACAACCGCACGACTGTACGCTCCGATGTGCGGAGCGCTTCCGCCACTTCGGCGACGGTGAGAAACTCGGTGAGGTCGCTGTCCATCGTGGCTTTCCCCTTTGACGCACGAGCGTACTACTATGCGCTATTTCAACTCGAATATACCACATCTATTGCCATTTCACATTATTTCAATGATGCATTACGGAAAGATACTGCTGTAGGGAGGCTTGGAGCTGCTGGGCGTGGGCGCTCAGGTGGCTGCGCGTACACGCAGGTGATGATCCTCTCCCATCTCCTGCCTGGAGCGCTGGCGTTCTGGTTAAGCGCCCGTGTGGTCAGTGCTCAAAAGTACGAAATAAACGAAATAAACGAAAAAAGCCTACAGGCCTGGGTTCGTGCGGTGTGCCCCGTACGAAATAAGGTCAGATGTTCTACGGCGTGCGCTCTGGCAGAGCGAACAGCTCGACCTTATTTCGTACACGGTCATGCCCGCAAAGCCGCAGCCATTGGCTTATTTCGTTAATTTCGTTTCTTTCGTACTTTTGTATATCCGTAGGTCGTGTGTCTGCCACAGAGCGGGCAGGTGACGTATACTTACACAAGAAGTTACAAAACAGCAGGGAGGAGCCGCTATGGGTCGGTACTGCATCGCCTGCTTCCATCCTGAGCGGGCCGCGATCGACGCCGCCCTGGTGGAGCATACGGCCGGGTACGCGCGGCTCGCGGCGCGCTACGGCCCGTCCTACGGTGGCATCCGGCGGCATGAGCGTGATCACCTCGCCCACGCCTTCCGCGACGCCCAGGAGTTGCATGCCATGGTGAACACCGAGACACTGGTCGCCAAGCTCGAAGACCTGGAAGGCGCCGTGCGCCGGGTGCTGCAGCGCGGCGAGAGCGGCGGCGATGACCGCCTCGTGCTGCTGGCGGTCAAAGAGGGACGCGCGAATGTGGAAACGCTGGCGCGGCTCGGCGCCCTCTCTGAGGTTGAGGCGCGCCTGGTCGCGCTCGAGCAGGCGCGCACGAGCTACGACGACGCGGAGGGAGATGGCAGCCATGCCTACGCTGCCAGCGATTGAACGGCGGTTGGCCAGGCTCGAAGCGCGCGCGTCCTCACATTGTTCCATGCCAGGACGAGACAGCCTGCCGCCGCTGAGCCCCGACACGGCTCGCGTCGTGTTGGCGATGCTGGTCGAGATCGGTGCGCTCGTGCCGCCCCCATCGGGTCAGCCCGACCGCTGGCAGGGGCTGCGGCTAGCCTTATTCGGGCCAGATCCACTCGTCAGCGACGACGATCCTGCCCGCGAGTGTGCGACCTCCCGATAGCGTTCTAAGTTACCCAGTTCGATCCTTGCTGCTCTCCAGCACAAGTTGCTGGCGAACTGAGCCACTGACCAGGCGCACTCATGCCCAGCGCAAACTAGATGAGACGCTGGCGCGACAAGCGCTACTGCTGAGACCAGAGCAGGCAGGGGCATGCGTCAATACGCCGACATTGGAGCCAAAGGAGCCAAAGGAGCTGCTGCTCACTCTGCTCGCGCTGCCCGCGCCAGGCTTCGTACAGAGGGAGCGGTTGCTGCCGCAGTGTCTCGCCTTAGCACGGTTGCATGTGCTACGTCACCCATCTAGTTGCCTCATGATAGCAATGTGGCACGCGGCGCTCGTCGGCTTTTGGAACCTGGCGGCATGAGCGTTTAACATCGCACCGCTGCTGCTCCATCATTGATCATCTTGGTGAATTTGCATGGGGCCATGCCTGCGGAGAGTCAGAGATCCGAACTCCACCACTCCGCAGATTGGTCTGTATCGAGGGCTTTTTTCGTGCCCGCAAATAGCGAGTGATAGAGCGATCACGACTTGATAGAAAGGCGGAAAAAGCGCTGATAGTTAGATCAACAAGGACCCAATGCGCCGCTCGTATGTTAGACTGAACACGGTCCCACTGTATCGTGTTGCGATAGCTTTCTACGAGGTGCATGATGGAGGATGAGTGGGAGGGGGTAAATCCCACTGATGTACTGGATGAATCCGATAATGAGGGTGAGTTGGCTGCAGATGGTATCGTAGCTACCGCTACTTCTGCGAGTGATGTGATTCAGCAAGTCCAGCAGAGCGCTGCTGCGGCAGTTCAAAATGCATATGCTAATGACAATCGAACGCATTTAGAGCATAGGGTACTGCACAATGGCCCTCGCACCATCAAAATTACCCAAGCGGTCATTGTGCGGCGCCATGTTGACAACAGCTACAAGGGAATGTATTTGGTCTACGAGGTGTGGAGCAGATCATCCCAATCGAAGCCATTTAAACGCGAGCGAAAAATCAATCTCGACATCGAAGCCACAACAGAACTTCTTGATTACCTACGTCAAGCTGAGGCTTCGGCTAATATCACGAGCGGATCGTATCTAGTGCTTCCCGCTGCGGAGATCTTCGATAATCTGAATGGCGATCAGCAACAGACTTTTGCCCATCTCCTTGAAGACATCACAAGGTCACATCGTGTCGTAGACCTGATGACAAGCGGGCAGCTTACCACTGAGGCGGTAGACAACCTGGCGGCCGCCGCCCAGCATGCGAAATATAAGGCTGCGCTCGCGGAGCTAGCTGGTATGGTGTCTGGCGCACCGGCCAAAGCGAAGAAGGGCGGCGGGACGGGTCCATTCAACGAGCATGTTTACCAGAAGTGGTTTGAGGACCATACATGGGTCTTTGGAACGGAGTACATACGACGTATTGATTTTCGCGCGATAGATCCCCACGCTACGCTTGATTTCATTCTGGAGACAGCCGATGGCTACTTTGATGTGCTGGAGCTCAAGACGCCGCATGTGCCAGTCTTGGTGTACGACGCCTCTCACAAAACGTGGTATTGGTCCACAGATGTCGCCAAGGTCATTGCTCAGGCTGCAAAGTACCTGAATGCGATAGAGCGAAGCGCTGACCGTATCTATCGCGACGAGAAAGTGGCTATCGTTCGCCCGCGAGTGCGGGTGGTGATCGGTCGATCCCAGGGTTGGAACGAGGAGCAGCGTGAGGCGTTTCGCAGACTCAGCGCAACCTTGCACGGAATCGACCTGCTAACCTTCGATCATGTCATGGTCCGTGCTCAGCAACTGGTCAACTGTTACGAACAGCATCCTGAGATGCCCACGGTTGAACTGTCTGATCATGTTGAGGACGAACCATCGGTGCAGAGTTCTTCATAGATGACCAACTCTGCGCAGACTCCACCGACTCATAGCGCCTCACTGCAAGCAGACGACACAATTGAATGCCGTTGGCTGCGGGCGTATACTAGATAGGCCGCTTGTACCATCGCCTTCCGCTGGATAAGTCGAGTGCTGGATGGAGAAGGAAGGATACTCAGGCGGGCATTGTCCGCTTGCGCCTCTGAAATATGCATCTGTTAGGCAACGGTCTGGGAGATGAGGCACGAGATGAGTATTGCGACGGCGCTGCGCGAGGGTGTGCGACTCTTTGACACACGGCTGGGACGCGAGCGGCTGGTCTACAAGGCGGTGCCGCTGGGCAATACGCTCAAGATCTGGTTCAAGGACCCACAGACGGGGGCAATTGAGCAATTCGTCTATCCGTTGGGGGATGCGGAAGCCCGGTTCCAGGTGCTCGATGGCGGGTCCGTCGCGTTTCGCGCCGACGCCGAACTGGTGCGCCTGGTCGCGGAAGGCTACCGGCTGGAACACGCCTACCTCTTCAACCCAATCTTCGCCACTGAGACCTCGCTAATTGATTTGCTGCCGCACCAGTTCATCGCCGTCTACCGCTATCTGCTCCGCGAGCCACGGCTGCGTTTCCTGCTGGCGGATGACGCGGGCGCCGGTAAGACGATTATGGCGGGCCTGTATATCCGCGAGATGCTGCTGCGGCGACTCGTCAAGCGCGTGTTGATCGTGCCGCCAGCTGGGCTGGTCGGCAACTGGCGGCGCGAGCTGACCAATCTGTTCCGCCTGCGCTTCCGCATCCTGTCGAGTGGCGACGCGCGCGACGAGAATCCGTTCGAAGACAGCCGAAACGATCTCGCCATTATCAGCGTGGACACACTGTGGCGCGAGCCGATGCGCTCGCATCTGGAGCAGGCCGCACCCTACGATCTGGTGATCTTCGATGAAGCGCACAAACTCTCCGCCTGGCGTGACAACGACCTGACCGTCCATACCTCCAAGCGTTACGAGGTCGCTGACTTCATCGCCCATCAGGGCCGCCACCTGCTGCTGCTCTCGGCGACGCCGCATATGGGGAAGGACGATCCCTACTACTTCCTGTGGCGGCTGCTGGAGCCGGTGCTGCTCTCGTCGCGTGAGGCGTTCGACCGACTCACGCCACCGCAGAAGGCGCATCATCTCTTGCGGCGCATGAAGGAGGAAATGCGCACGTTGGGCGGTGACCTGCTCTACAAACAGCGCCGTTCCGAGGTGGCGGCGTTCCCGCTGACGCCGAGCGAGCAGGAACTCTATGACGCGGTGACCGACTACTGCCAGACCTACTTCAACCTGGCGAAAGCCACCAACCGCGCCGCCGCTGGACTGGCGATGAGCATGCTGCAGCGGCGGCTCGCGAGCTCCAGCTATGCGATCTTGCGGTCGCTGGAGCGGCGCGCCAACAAGCTGGCGCAGGAGCTGGCGCAGTTGGAGGAAAGCCATCGCAGACTGGCGGCGTTTGCCACCCAGCAGGAGCAGTTGACCGCTGACAACCCCTTCGACGACAAGACGGGAGACGAAGAGGAAGCGAGCGACGGCTACGAGGAGAATGAGATCGCCGAACAGCGTGTCGCGGGCGCGACGGCATCGCGTACGGTAGAAGACCTGCGCGTTGAGCTCGAGCAAGTGCGCGGGCTGTGCGAGATGGCGCGGGGCGTCTATCAGGCGGAGCAGGAGAGCAAGTTCGAAGAGCTGCGCAAGGCGCTGGCGGCGCATCCCGACACCAAGGTGCTCATCTTCACCGAGCACCGCGATACGATGGAGTTTCTCATCGCACGGTTGCGGGGGATGGGCCACGAGGGCCGGATCGCGCACATTGACGGCAGCATGAGCTATGAGGAGCGCGAGCGCGAGGTCGAGTTCTTCCGCGACCCCAACGGCGCCCGCTATCTGGTAGCGACCGACGCCGCGGGCGAAGGCATCAATCTCCAGTTCTGCTGGCTGCTCATCAACTATGACATTCCCTGGAACCCCGCCCGCCTGGAGCAGCGCATGGGGCGCGTGCACCGCTACAAACAGACCCATGATGTCCTGCTAATCAATGTCGTGTCCAACGACACCCGCGAGGGACGCGTGCTGCGTGTGCTGCTGGACAAGCTCGAGGTGATTCGCCGCGAGTTGGGCAGCGACAAGGTCTTCGACGCGATCACTGATCGGTTCAAGGGGCTGTCGCTGCAGAAGTTAATCGAGCAGGCGGTGCTGACGGGTGATGTGGAGCGGGCGGTCTCGGCGGTGGATAGCGCGCTGACCGCCACGGATGTGCAGCGCGACCTGGAGGCTGAGCGGGCGCTGGTCGAGTCGGCGGATGTACGGGCGCTGCTGGATGGGGTGCGCGCCGACCTCGAGATGGCGGAGATGAAACGCATGATGCCTGCCTACGTGCGCGGTTTCTTCGAGGCCGCGTGCCGCCGCTTGGGCATGGGCATCACGGGCGACATCAACACGGCCTTCCAACTGGAGTCTCCGCATGACGCAGTGCAACTGGCGCTGGAAGTGAACTATCCAGCGGCGCTGGCCGACCGGCTGACCTTCCGGCGCGATCTTGCGCTACCGTTCGATGCCTCACACCCTGAGGCCATCTACCTGCATCCGGGCGAGTCCGTGTTCGATACGGTGCTCGCCCTGTTCATGGCGCGTGCGGCCTCAGAGGGTGAGCGGGGCGCGGTCTTCTTCGACGCGGAGGCGACCGAGCCCTCCATCTTCTCGCTGGTGAAGGTTCCAATCGTGCAGACGCACGACGTGGGCGTGAGTGGAGCTGCGGCGCCGCGTGAGACGCTGGCCGAAGTGCTGGTCGGTGTGCGGCGCTTTGCGGACGGGCGCTGCGAAGAGGTCCCCGCCCATCAGTTGATGACGCTCTTGCCGGGCGAGCCAGAGGATGCGGCGCAGATATCGGACGCGCTGCTCGCGGCGGCGGATGATCCGACGCCAGTCGAGTCGTTCGTGTATGAACAGCGAGCGCTGCCGCGCCTGCGTGCGCTACGCGACGAGGCCGAGGCGCGCATCCCGGAGCGCACCCGCCAGCTGACCGCCGCCTTCAATCTGCGCGAGGCGGAGCTGGCCCAGCAGTATGGACTGCTGAAGCAGGCGGTGGCGCGCAACGAGCCTGCGTCCAAGACGAAGCTGGAGCGCTGCCAGCAGGAGATGGCGCGCATCGAGGATGAGCGCGCGGCGGCGCTGGCTGTGGTGCAGGAGGAGCCAGCAGGCATCGAGCTGGGGACGATGCAGCTCTATGCGCGGGCTGCCGTGTTGCCAATCGCGCGTGAGGAGGCCGAACGGCGCCGTGACCGCGAGATCGAGCAGGTGGCGGTGCGCCTCGCCTGGCGCTATGAGGAGGCGCATGGCGCCGTGGTGGAGGATGTGAGCGACCCACAGTTGAAGAATGGCTACGATCTGCGCTCCACGCGCCCGAATGAGCCTGCCCGTTTTATCGAGGTCAAAGGGCGCGCGCGCGTGGGCGAGGTGGAGTTGACGCCGAACGAGTGGGCGCAGGCGGTCAACCATGGCGCCCGCTACTGGCTCTACGTCGTCTATAACTGCGACGGACCTGACCCGACGCTGCGCGTCATCCAGAATCCCGCGACACAAGAGATCGCCCATGCGAAGGGCGGTGTCATCATCGAGGCGGCCGACATTCTGACCCGTCAACCAGAGGATATGCACGCATGAGCGATACCACTGACCATACCGCGCCAGGCCGCCGCCTGATCGAGGAGGCCTTCCCGCTGAAGAAGGTCTCGGAGGACTCGAAGCACGAGAAGACTGTGCGGCATGGCCACATCTCGACGATCCACCTCTGGCCTGCGCGCCGTCCGCTTGCAGCATCGCGGGCGGCGTTGCTCGCAACGCTCCTGCCTGATTCCGAAGGTGAACAAGCTCGGGCCACGCTCAATAAGCGCATCGAGTCGCTGACGCGCTGGGGCTCGGAGAACGGGCCAGAGTTGGAGAAGTTCCGCAAGGAGATTCGCGCTGCATATGGCGGTCGCGCACCCCGCGTGCTCGACATGTTTGCTGGTGGGGGCGCCATTCCGTTTGAGGCAATGCGGCTGGGATGCGATGTCACCGCCGTGGACTTCAATCCGGTCGCCTGGTTCCTGTTGCGCTGCACGCTGGAGTATCCGCAGCGCTTCGCGGATAAGTCGTGGCCCATTCCTCGCCGCCTGGAGCGGTACCTCGACGGTAATGGCGAAAATGGGAACAGTGGTGGCAAAGGGAAGAAGCGCAGTGCGAAAGCGCCTGTGGCTGCGCATCAAAGCTCGATAAGCGCGCCATGGATGGAGGATCAGGCGCGCCTGGGAAACCTGGCCGAGCATATACGGATCTGGGGCGGATGGGTGCTTGCTCATGTGCGTCGAGACCTGCGGGATTACTATCCGGCAGTAGGTGGCCAAGCGCCATTGACGTATCTCTGGGCGCGCACTGTGCCATGCTCTGACCCAAGTTGTGGTACTCAGGTTCCCTTGCTCAAGACCCTTTGGTTGAGTAAGGTGGAGGGTCACCGCGTTGCTGTACACATCGAGCCAGAGAAAGAGCCGCATCAGTCAGTGAGGTTCGAGATTTGGAAGCCGGGACCCCACGATGAGGTAAGTCATGGAACGATGTCTACTTCGGGAACACCGAAGGCCAAGTGTCCCCGTTGTGGCACGCTCCTTACGACTGAATACCTGCGAGATCAAATGCCCCAGGGACGCATGAACGCCCAGATGATAGCTGTAGTCGCTGGTAGTGACAATGGTAAAATCTATCGCCTGCCCGTAGACGAAGATGAAAATGCGGCAAGAATGGCAACACAGAGACTGAGTTGCGTTGAAAAGCTTGTGCCCGGTGGACGCCCGCATGAGCCGATCAGCCCCGCTTATTTGTCTTCCCGGCATCAATCTGCATTCATCGTTAGGTATGGTTTCAATCACTACGACCAGATTTTCACCGACCGCACTACACTTGCCTTGCTCACCTTCATTCACTGGTCGCGCGTGGCGCGCCGTGCCATGGAGAAGTCTGGTTATGCGCCCGATGCCATTGAAGCCATTGCAGCCTACCTTGCCTTAACGATAGATCGCATAGCAGATTATGGTAGCAGCATTGCTCATTGGAACGTCGTAGGCCAAAAGATCGGCAATACCTTTTCGGGCTTTCGTCTGGCCATGGCATGGGACTTTACCGAGGTCAATCCCGTTGTCAAAACCTCTGGCGGTTATATTGGCCAACTCGATTGGGTAGCCAAGTTTGCTGAGCATGCTCTCTTGGCGGCGTCCGCGAGCGAGACAACGCCCACCGTGCGTCACGGCTCCGCCACTGAACTGCCCGACCGTGACGCCTTCGATGTCATCATGACCGATCCACCATACTACGACGCTATTGGCTATGCAGACATTTCAGACTTCTTCTATGTCTGGCTCAAACGAAGCTTAGCTGGGCAGGGAGGTGAGGCATTCGCCACCGAGGTCGTGCCGAAACAGGGCGAACTCATCTCGAACGCTGGGCTGTTCAACAAAGACGAACACGTCGCGAAGCAGTACTATGAGGATGGCATGGCACAGGCCTTCAGCAAGGCGTATCAGGCGCTCAAGCCTGACGGCGTGTTCGTGATCGTCTTCGCGCACAAAGACGTGCAGGCGTGGGAGACGCTCGTGAGCGCCATGATCCGCGCGGGCTGGACCGTCACTGCTTCCTGGCCGATTGATACCGAGATGGGCAACCGCACACGCGCCCTCAACTCCGCCGCGCTCGCCTCCTCGATCTGGCTTGTCTGCCGGAAGCGCCCGGAGAACGCGGGCATCGGCCGCTATGGCGATGTCATGCGCCGCATGCAGGAGCGCATCACCGAGCGCCTGCGCTCATTCTGGGACCTGGGCATCTCTGGCCCCGACTTTATTTGGGCGGCGATTGGCCCGGCGCTCGAAAGCTACAGCAGCTATCGCGATGTGCGACGCCTGGATGGCAGCGCCTTCACGGTCGGTGAGTTCCTGCGTGAGGTGCGCCGCCTCGTCACCGACTTTGCGCTCGGCCAGATCCTGCACGGCGTGAGCACGGGAGAGATCGACGAGACGACACGCTATTATCTCATGCACCGCCACAGCTTCGGCACAGGTCCAGCACCTATCGGTGAATGCCTCCTGCTGGCTGGAGGCTACGGGCTCAACCTTGATGACTTGCGCGGACAGCGCGGCGTGCTCACCAAGGCCAACGCGCCCAAGAAGGCGACCACCGATGACGAGGACGCCGAGGCTCCTGATAGCGACGCGGAGGCGTCAGCGCCGAAGGCGTCCGGGAATGACCTGCGGCTGCTCAGCTTCGACGAGCGCACACGCGCCGATCTGGGCGCGCCGCTTCCTAACGGCTCGCTGCCAATGATCGACATGCTGCACCAGCTCATGCGGCTCTGGGCCGCCGGACAGCTCGATGCCGTCGCGGAATACGCCACGCGGCAGGGGCTCAGCCAGGAACATGAAACATTCTGGGCGATGGCGCAAAGCCTGCTCGAAATGAGTGACCCGAAGACACGTGAGCGCACGCTGCTGGAGTCGCTAGTCAGCTGGGGCCGCAAGCGCGGAACGACCGCGGCGGCCTCGATGGCGCGGCCAACACTCTTTGACACTCCAGGTACAGACCACTAACAGACCACGAGCCGAGCACGATGAGGAGCTAATCGATGACACTGCCTTCCTGGAGCCAGCACTGCCAGTTGCGCGAGGACGTGCGCAGCGGCCGGCTCGAACTGCATGAGTTCGCCGCCGACCTCAATCTGGTGCGTCAGGGCAACGCGCCTGCCATGTACCAGGACCCCGAAGCCTTCTTCAGCTACACCTATCCCTCCGGACAGTTGAAGCTCCTCGTCCGCCAGGTCGCGCGCAGGCTCGCTGATTTGCCGGACGGCAAGCCGGTCATCCGCATGCAGGTGGCCTATGGTGGCGGCAAGACGCACACCCTCATCGCGCTGATGCATCTAGCCGAGCAAGACGCGCGGCTGCGCGACAATGCCACCGTGCAGACGTTTCTGACCTTCGCCGATCTTACGGCGCCGCCGCGCGCGTGGGTGGCGCTGCTCCCTTTCGACAAGTTCGGCTTTGAAGAGGGCCTGACCGTCTACGACGCCGAGGGCCACTCGCGCACCTGCTACACCCCCTGGGGCGCGCTTGCCTATCAGCTTGGTGGTGAGGTCGGTCTCGCGCTGGTCAATGACGACCGCGCCACCTATGTGGCGCCCGGCGAGGACCGCCTCATCGAGTTGCTCAGCCTGCCACACAAACGCGACGACAGTGGGACGCTCATTCTTCTCGACGAAACCCTGATGTACTGCCGCAGCGCCTACAATGTTGACCCGCGCACGCTCGGCACGCTCAAAGACTTCTTCCAGCGGCTCACGCAGGCGGTGGCGCATACGAAGCGCTGCGCGATGGTCGCGACCCTCATCGCCTCCGAAAATGAGCAGCACGACGCGACCGGCATCACCGTCCTCAATGAACTCAACGCGGTCTTTGGCCGCATCGAGGAGAACGTCCAGCCTATCGAACGGGATGATCTGCCGGAGGTGCTGCGCCGCCGCTTCTTCGCCACTGTTCCGTCAATAGAGGAGCGGCGTCCCATCGTCAACGCAATCATGGCGGCGCTCCAGCCGCTCGCGGTGCGCGACAGCCAGAGGAGCGGCGACGCCGAGCGGCGCTACCTCGACGCCTACCCATTCCATCCCGAGCTGCTCGACGTGCTGTACCAGAAGTGGACACAGCTGCCGAACTACCAGCGTACACGCGGCGCGCTGCGCCTCATCGGCCTGGCCCTGCAGGAGGCAGTGGACCACGACCCCAGCCCGCTGATCACGCCCGCGGCGTTCCTCGCCTATCGCACGACCGGCACAGGCCTCTCGCCCACTACCGCCGAGATGCTCAAAGCGACCGAGGCGCCTGATCAGTGGCGCCCCATTCTGGATGGTGAGCTGGGGCGCGCCCGCGCGGTCGAAGCGCAATACCCCGCGCTCAGCGAGCGCACCATCGAGCAAGCGGTTCTGGCGACCTTCCTCCACTCCCAGCCGCGCGGCAAGCGCGCCGAGACGGCGGACCTGCTTGGCCTGCTCGGCTACGCCGGCGTGGACCGCATCAGCCTCGTCGAAGGCCTCAAAGGCTGGCGCGACAGCTCCTGGTTTCTCGTCGAAGGCGATGACAACTTCTGGCAGCTCGATCTGACGCCCAATCTCAATCAGATGCACGCGGCGGCGATGGACCGTGTGAAGGCCGCTGACATTGAAGACGAGATCAATCGCCGGGTGCGCGCCGCGAGCGCGCTCACCCAGACCGTCGAGGGAGTGCGCGTCTACACCCTGCCCAAATCGCCACACGACGTCGAGGATAATCCCGAGTTCCGCTACCTCGTGCTCGGACCCAATCATGCGGTGACCGCTGGCATGGAGCCATCCCCCAGTGTCGCTGCCTTCTTCACCGATCTGAGTGGCCCCGGCAACCCACGCACCTACAAGAATGCACTGGTCGCGATGGCACCCGACCGCGCCAAGCTCGACGGCCTCCGTGAGCAGGTCAAGCGCTGGAAAGCCTGGGGATTGGTCCAGGCCAGCGACGACGCCCGGCGCCTCTCCGATCCGCAGCAGAAGAAGCTGAAAGGTGAGTTGGACGCCCTCAATGGGCAGATTCCCAGCGCCACGCAGGGCGCCTGGTCGGTGATGGTGTTGGTAGATGGTGAAAAGACCAGTGGGCAGCGTGTCGCGCTCTCGGCGGAACTGCTCAAGCCCATCCCAGGCAAGCCCGACGCCAAACCCTTCGAGCGCATCGTGCACAGCTTGCGCGAGAGTGAGCGTCTCGCGCCCGACCAGATTGACCCAGAGCTTCTGCTGCCCGGCAGCTACCTCAACGTCTGGCAGGCGGGCCAGACGGCGCTGAAGGTGGACGACCTCGCCAAAGCCTTCGGCCAGTTCCTGCGTTTGCCACGGCTCCTGCGGCCAAACGTACTCTATCGCTCCGTCGCGCGCGGCGCAGAGAGTGGCGTGTTTGTGCTGCGCCTCGTACGCTCCGATGACAGCATGCGCACGATCTGGCGCGAGACGCCTTCCGAGGATGACCTCCACCGCGCGGAGTTGGAGATGGTTCCGATCGCCCACGCGACTCTGGATCCGCTGCCTGAGACCTTGCTCGCGCCAGGCGTCTTGCTCGCCTTATGGCCCACTGCGCCTGCCGATGGTGTCGCCGTCGCGCAGGTCGCTGCGTACTTCAACGGCAAGCAAGCCCCACGCTTGGCGGATGCGGCTGTCCTGGAGCGCGCGATTCGGTCGGCGGTGAAAGACGGCGTCGTCATGGTGGAGATCAGTGGCGAGGCGTACCACGCGGAGTCGCTGCCGCTCGACGCGCAGGTCGCGAAGGGACGATTGCTGCCTTCGCCAGCAGTAATTCGTCCAGCGGATCTTGGCCCAGTCGCGCTCCCTGCGGCCTGGCATGATGGCGCCACGACGATTGGCGCGTTGGCGGAAGCGCTCAGCGCCAAGCAGGGCAAACCCACCTACTGGCCAGCGCTCCGTGAAGCGCTGCTCCAGGCCGATAAGCAGCAGGCGCTGTCGGTGGACACGGCCACACTGCTGACTGCGCCCGCCGCTGAGCGCTCAGCTATCCCTGTGCGCTCCCGCCAGATCACGAAGCTCGACACCGACGCCTTCATCGACGCCAAGGTGGCCGATGTCTGGCAGCGGGGCGCGCCGAAGCTGCGCGAGCTCAAAGCCGCCATTGAGTATGCGACCGGCGCGACCGTGCCGACCTCGGTCTTCCTGGAGGCCGCGCGTCAAGCGGCGACCGAGGGCAAGATCAGCCTACCCAAGGAGGCCATTGCAGCATCCGCTGATGCTGCAATGGATCTGCGCGCGCAACCGCGCAGGACACGCATCGCGGCGGAAGCCAAGCTCAGCCTCGCCGCGCTAAGCGACTTGCCTGAAGCGGCGCAGAAGCTCCGGCAGGTCGCGCCAGAGATGGCGTTCGAGTTCGTCGTCACGGTCAGCGCCGAGGGCGAAACGCTCAGTGCCCAGCAGATCGAGCAACTCAACGCTATCCTGACCAAGCTCAGTCCCAACATGCGGCTGTCGTGAGGGCATGGGAATGGTGGGGTCTGGCGTTTCAAGCGCTGACGCTCACCTGTGGCCGACGCGTTAGTGAACCGCGCAAGTTGCGCATGAAAGTTATCAACGACCGCGGCGGCCAGAAACGAGACGCAGTCACCGTTTGCTGGCAACACACAGAAAGCCACAGTGAGAGAACGGATAACCTCGTCTCGATGGAGGGGATCGCGAGACTACAACACCGACACACCAGGAATCCATGGGAAAGGCGTGGCGAACCGGGGGCAGTGAGTCTGATTGCCATACGCAATAGTGAGATCTGCTTCAGCATTCAGCTGTGGATCGGCTTGGTCCAACCAGCGATCGAGGTCAAGGAGCGCAAGCCCACCGTCGAGAAAAGCGAAGAGGAATTTGAGCGCGGCCCCCGTGAAACGGTAAGGCTCCAGAATACATGAGCCACTTTGCGCGAATCTCAACATTCCCTAGACCCGAAATGGTGGCTCTTCTGCCAGATCGTGTCGATCGACAGCTTCGAGTGCCTGCGCAGTCAGAGACTGTCTGAAAACGCCTGAGAAGGGGTCAGACGGCAGAGTGGGATAGGCTGAGACATGTCTACTCAGCTCTATGCCACCGATCTCATCATGCCGAACGGGACGACATCCAATCCCTGTTGCCTGTCCCGGACGCATACTGGCCGGCCTCGTCTGCACTCGTGGCGCACGTTGCTCAACGCGATCTTCTACCAACTGCGTACCGGGGGCGCCTGGCGCTTTCTGCCACAAGAGTGGCCCCCATGGCAGACGGTGTACCACTATTTTCGCTTGTTCCGCATCGATGGAACGTGGGAGCGCCTCCATACGACGCTGCGCGAGCGGCTGCGGGTCCAACTGGGCCGTAACCCCCAGCCCAGCGCGGGTAGCATCGATAGCCAGTCGGTCAAGACCACTGGTGTCGGCGGCGCGCGCGGGTATGACGGCGGCAAAAAGATCAAGGGACGCAAGCGCCATCTGTTGGTCGATACCGAAGGCTTTGTGCTCAAGGCGTCGGTGCACACCGCCGATATCATGGATCGCGATGGCGTCAAGCTGCTGACGGAGTCAATCCCATGTTGGCGGGTGTCTAAAAACCTGCGGATATTTTTTCATTTCTGGCTGACCATAAAATCAGGTGTGACTTCTGCAGTCCAAATCCTCTTGTACAGGCTCGGCAGCATTGTGCTCGTTTCCGCCTGTGTCGTCATAGTCTTACATTACCTGGGGCTCGATCTCACCGTCTTCGCCCTCTTCGGCGGCGCCCTGGGATTGGGGCTGGGTTTCGGCCTGCAAAAAATCTTTGCCAACCTGGTGAGCGGTTTCATCCTTCTGGGGGACAAATCCATCAAGCCCGGCGATGTGATACAGTTAAAGGACACCTACGGCTGGATCAATTTCCTGGGAAGCCGCTATGTCTCCGTGGTCACCCGGGACGGCATCGAGCATCTTATCCCCAATGAAAACCTGATAACCGGCGAAGTGATCAACTGGTCTTACAGTCAGAACCTCGTCCGGTTAAGGGTTCCCGTTGGCGTTGCCTACGGTTCTGATTTGGAGAAAGCCAGGGAACTGATGTTGGCGGCGGCTGCGGATACCCTGCGGGTACTCAAAGATCCTAAACCTGCCTACCTTATAACAGGTTTGGGAGATAATGCCGTCAACCTGGAAGTACGGGTGTGGATTAACGACCCGCAGAACGGCATCGCCTCTGTCAAGAGCGATCTCTTCAGGGGCATCTTGCAGCGGTTCCGGGACCATGGCATAGAAATGCCCTATCCCCAACGGGACATGCACCTCAAATCTATTCCTGAAATAACTATCCGGACCGGGCCAGAGAAAGTATAATACCCCCAATTATCAGCTAAAGAGCTACCATGGAGAACACGGCACATGACGGCCCGTGGTGAAATGATCATGGAGCAACCTTCAGCCGACACGCTGAAGGTGATTCTTTCCGGGCACTGGAATCTGGGCGGCGAACTGCCTGGGGCCGATAAGGTTCAGCAAAGGCTCGAAGGCAGGCCGGGGGTTCGTAACCTGGTCTTCGACACCCGGGAGCTGGCCCATTGGGACACCGGGCTGTTGACCTTCCTGGTAAACTTGGGCGCTCTCTGCTCCCGGCAAACAAATTCTCCTGAACCGCGACGGACTGCCCCCAGGCGCGAAGAGACTGTTGGAATTGGCCCTGGCGGTGCCGGAAAAGAAAGATGCCCGCACGGCGGAGGGGCGGGTGTCGTTTCTCACCTCTTTGGGCAACCAAACCGTCGATTTATTCCGATCTGCAGGTGAAATGCTGGAATTCCTCGGCGATGCGGTCATTGCCGTTCTAAGGCTGCTGCGCGGCAAGGCCCAGTACCGCCGCACCGATCTGGGCTTAATCATGCAGGCCGTAAGCGCTGAGGCTTTGCCCATTGTATCCCTCATCAGTCTGTTGGTGGGCCTTATCCTTGCGTTTATCGGCGCAATTCAGCTGAAGCTGTTCGGTGCCCAAATCTATGTCGCCGACCTGGTCGGCATCGGGATGGTGCGCCTGATGGGTGCCATCATGACCGGCATCATCATGGCCGGGCGCACCGGGGCCGCCTTTGCCGCCCAGTTGGGACCATGCAGGTAAATGAAGAGATCGACGCACTGCAGACCCGGGGTTTCCCCCATCGACTTTCTGGTTCTCCCCGCGGATACTCGCCCTGTCGATCATGATGCCGCTTCTCACCATTTATGCCGACTTGATGGGGATCCTGGGTGGCCTCATCGTGGTGGCGTCGGCATCTCAATCTCGACTTCATGGAATACTACAATGAAACGACGAAGGCGGTCGGCCTCAGCAACCTGGGGATAGGTATTTTTTCGGGGTTCGTGTTACGGACCTGATCGTGGCCCTGGCGGGATGCATGCGGGGGATGCAGTGCGGCCGCAGCGCCTCCGCGGTGGGGGACGCCACAACCTCGGCGGTGGTTACCGGCATCGTCAGCATAGTCCTGGCTACGGCCGTCATAACGGTTCTCTGTAATATCCTGGGGATATGAAAGCCGGAGCCGGGATAAAGCAATGAAGACGCATGAACCTCATATCACGGTAAGGGATCTGACCATGGCATACGGAAGCTACGTGCTGCAGCGTAACCTCAGCTTTACCGTAAACCGGGGTGACGTCTTCATCATCATGGGCGGGAGCGGCTGCGGCAAGAGCACGCTGATGCGGCACCTGATCGGTCTCAAGGAGCCTGCCAGCGGCCAGGTATTGTATGGAGCAATGGACTTCTGGGAATCGGAACCGGACGAGCGTGACCGGATGATGCGTCGCCTGGGCGTCATGTACCAGAGCGGGGCGCTATGGAGTTCCCTGACTCTCGCTGAGAACATTGCCCTGCCTCTCGAGCTCTATACAAAACTGAAACCGGCGCAGATCCGGGAAATCGCTTCACTGAAGCTATCACTGGTCGGACTGGCGGGTTTCGAAGACTATTACCCCTCCGAAATCAGCGGCGGGATGAAAAAACGGGTCGGCATTGCCAGGGCCATGGCCCTTGATCCGGAGATCCTGTTCTTCGACGAACCCTCGGCGGGCCTCGACCCGGTCAGTGCCCGACTTCTGGACGACCTGGTGCTTGAGCTCAAGGACAGCCTCGGTACCACGGTGGTGGTAGTGACCCATGAACTGTCGAGCATCTTCGCCATCGGCAACAACTCCGTGTTTCTCGATGTATCCAAACCAACAATGACTGCCACTGGGAACCCAACCAGCTCCTGGCCGAAACCCGTATTCGAACTTGCGCCAGTTTTTAACCCGTGGTGCAGCAATCTTCACCCTATAGGATGTGCAGAGATGGCTAAGCAAGCAAACAGAATGATGATCGGTGGTTTTGTGGTCCTCGCAGTGATCATTATGGCCGCCAGCCTGGTCGTATTCGGTTCGGGCAAATTCTTCAAGAAAACCAACAAATACCTTTTGTACTTCGATGAATCCATCAAGGGGTTGAGTGTGGGCGCACCGGTGCTGTTTCAGGGCGTTCAGGTCGGGTCGGTGACCAGCATTACTCTCCAAGCCGACCTGGAGAAGATGAAGACCCAAATTCCCGTCTTCATCGAAATCGAGCCGGACCGCTGAAAGGTGCAAACCGGGGAAAGAAATTACCGGAAAGTTGCGGCGAAGCTCATCGAAATGGGCCTGCGGGCCCAGTTGGTTATGCAGAGTTTTATTACTGGCCAGTTAATGATCGAGCTGGATTTTTATCCCAAGTCAAAGGTCTGCTATGCTCCAGCGCTCATCGACCCAGACTATGCGGACTATGTCGTGATTCCAACCTGCAAATCCACCGGCGAACGGTCTGGCCGAGGCCCTTGGGGATCTGGATCTGAAGGGGATAGAGAAGCATTTGTTATCGGTCCTGGCCAGTCTCGATCGATTCATTAACAACCCGGACCTGACC
>CAWIYP010000012.1:0-312291 GCA_963840335.1 uncultured Chloroflexia bacterium | reverse complement strand
GAGCTAGACTTTATCCAACTCAGGCGGCGTAGCAGAGCAGGTCGCACAGGTGCTCGAGGAGAGGGCTGCGGATTTCTTCGGGATGAGCCGCGGACACCGAGGTCTGAAAAAGCAGCGACGCCCACAAGCGCCGCCGCACCACGGCTAAGGCATCGGCAAACGTCGGCCATGACTTGGTATACCAGGCGGTCTGCTGAAGCGGGACAGGAGCCTGGGAGAAGTGGGGATGAGCCAGCAGCGTGACGACAGAAAAGAGGCCGAAGAGGGCGGGGGTCGTGCGGGCAATAGCGGGGGCGGACCACTGCCGCTGGGTCTCCATCCCCAGGTGCGCCCGCATCGCATGGAAGGTGACTTCCACCTGCCAGCGTTGCACGAACCAGGCGAGGATCTGGTCGGGGGAGGCGTCCATGTCCGTGCAGAGAAGCGCTTGGGTGGGGAAGTGGCCGTGCGGATCGCGGATGAGCATCCAGCGGATGGGGACCGGCGGCAGGCCAGTCGAATACCAGACGGCCGTGTCGGTGACGATTTCGACCGCGCGTTCCCCCCAGCCATACCAGTGCGCAACCGTGAGCGCCGTCCAATGCGTCGACATGTCCGCCTGAAGCGCTTGCAAGGTTGGCAGGCGCGCGCCGACGAGGCGGGGACGGCCCTTCTGGTGCGGACGCGGAGGAGGCGCGGGAGTAAAGAGGCGCGCATCCAGACGCAGGCGGGTCACAACGGTGGCGATGGGCCGCACAGCGGCGAGCAAATCCAGGGTCGCGTAGGCGCTGTCGCCGACGACGACCAGCGTCCGCTTGGGGTACCAGCGGTGGATCTGGCGGAGCATCTGACGCGCCCAGATGGGTACGGGCTTGTGGCGTTTGCCGTGTTCCTGGGCATACCGCTCAGATGGGGCAAGCGCCGTCAGGAAGGGCAGCGCCCAGACCCGGTTGGCCCAGGGAAGCGGAACGAGCAACATCACCGCGATCCAGCGCAGCCCATTCACCTTGACGAAGTAGCTCCGACTGGAGCGGACGGGATCGCGGTAGATACCCGCCGCTGCAATGGTGGCGCCGCGCCGTCGTTCAATCGTCTCGTCGATGCCGAGCACGAGCGGCCCCTGGGACGCAAAGGTCGTGACCAACAAGCCGAGCAAAATGCGACTGGCCGCCAGGCTGGACCAGATGGCACGATTCAAGACCCGGTGATAGTTCTGAAAGTGCACAACCTGACCGAGTCCGACGCTGCGCAGCGCCGTGCTGACCATGCGGCGACCGGGGGCGAGCAGGGCTCCGACCACCAAAGCGGGGACGTAGCGCCACACGCGGCGCGAGAAGAGTGGCGTGAACGACGCCAACAATGCGAAGATATCCTCAGGCAGGGTAAGCATCCAACCACCTCTTTCACATGACGTGGTGGTAGCTTATCCTGCGCTGCTCTCTTCGTCCAAATGGATAAAGTCTAGCTGAGAAACTGTCTGAAAACACCTCAAAGCCGAGCGAGCCGGCGTAGCATGAGACGGATCATCGCCAGATAGATGAGCGTCTCGCTGGTGGGGCATAACCGCTCATAGTCTTTGCTGAGTCGACGGTTCTGCGATTGCCATGCGAACGTCCGCTCGACCACCCATCTTCTGGGAAGCACACGGAATCCCGGCGGAGGCAGATATTTCGACCAATCGATCTGGTCATCGGGCAGATCGTCGAAGATCCAGACTTTGGAAGGGCGGCGTGGATGCGCCACGATCTGCGCCGTCCAGCCAAAGGTCTTTTCAATCCAGTCCTTGCCCTTGTCCCGCCCATTGTAGCCGGTGTCGAGCCACACGTGCCGCAGACGCGGGAACGCGGTGGGGATTGACTCCGTCAGGAGCAGCTTGACGCCATCGCGATCCATGATATCGGCGGTGTGCACCGACGCCTTGAGCACAAAGCCTTCGGTATCGACCAACAGATGGCGCTTGCGTCCCTTGATCTTTTTGCCGCCGTCATACCCGCGCGCGCCGCCGACACCAGTGGTCTTGACCGACTGGCTATCGATGCTACCCGCGCTGGGCTGGGGGTTACGGCCCAGTTGGACCCGCAGCCGCTCGCGCAGCGTCGTATGGAGGCGCTCCCACGTTCCATCGATGCGGAACAAGCGAAAATAGTGGTACACCGTCTGCCATGGGGGCCACTCTTGTGGCAGAAAGCGCCAGGCGCCCCGGTACGCAGTTGGTAGAAGATCGCGTTGAGCAACGTGCGCCACGAGTGCAGACGAGGCCGGCCAGTATGCGTCGGGACAGGCAACAGGGATTGGATGTGGTCCCATTCGGCGTCGGTCAGATCGGTGGCATAGAGCTGAGTAGACATGTCTCAGCCTATCCCACTCTGCCGTCTGACCCCTTCTCAGGTGTTTTCAGACAGTCTCTCATACTAGTTTCGTCTGGGGCCTTGTCGTCTCCTGATGCGTTGCGGCCACCAAGGGAAGAGCGTGGCGGAGCAGATCAGATCAGGACGTGCCTGGAGCGCCACACAGCGGGCCGCCTGCGCGTCTTCCAGTTCGTCTATCGAGACGAAGTGGCGGTTGGCCAGCGCGGTATCGGTCAGCGCCCAGAGATGCTCCGTTGGCTGGAGCTCGGGCGAGTAGGCGGGCAAGAAGAGCAAATGCACGTGGTCGGGAACCCGGAGCTTTGGGCTCGTGTGCCAGCCTGCCCGGTCGAGCACGAGGACAATCTGCTTGGTGGGACTCGCTTCGACCTCCCGCGCGAACGCGGCGAGTTCTACTTCAAAGAGCGGGATGTTGACGGTGGAGGCCAGATGGAAGATGGTGCGACCCGAGGCGGGATGGACAAAGCCGACGAGGTAGCGCCATTCATAGCGGTGCTGCACCGGCGCGAGCGGGCGTTGCCCGTCAAAACACCAGACCTTGTGCAGGATCGGCTTGAGGCCGATGCGATGCTCGTCCATCGCCCACACCTCGACCTGCGCGGCGGGGTAAGCGCTCGCCACCGCGCGCAGCAGCGGCCTCAGTTTTTTTTGAAGGTCGCTTGCGCCGCCGGATCCGCCTGCACGTGGCGCGGACGGGGCGTGCGGCGCTTGCCCTGCAGCCGCACCAGGTACGCCCAGCCCAGTTGGACACTCACCGGGCGTCCCAGTCTGGCGCTCATCCAGTCCGCGACCGTGCGGCCAATCCAGTGGTCGCCTGCGGGCGCGGGCCCACGCACCGCCTCAGCGAGTTCGGCCATCGCCTCAGGCGAGAGGGTGAGCGGCGCGCGCCGCGAGTGCGTGTGCTGGCGGTTGACCATGCCAGCGGGTCCCTCGACGTTGTAGCGCTTGGCGACCTGGCCGATCCAATAGCGCGAATAGCCCGTGCTCTCGGCAATCTCGCGCGCTAACTGCCCTTTGGCCAAGAGCCAGAGGATCTGCCACCAACTGCGCTCGTGCGGTTCCTTGGCTGCCCGGTAGCGCCGCTCGAGCTCATCCACCGCCATATGCGGTTCCAGGCGTATGCGTCGTGTCATGCTCCATAGAGTACAATATTTCACTCAAAATTGGTATGACTCCATCCGGAGCGCCGCGCGGAATGCCCGCAGAGGGGCGATTCGAGCAGTCGAGGGAAGAAGAGGTGTAGCGTGACATCACCACTGTCAGGCGGCGCGCGCGTTGGTACTCGGCGGTGGCGGCGTCACTGGCGTCGCCTGGGAGACAGGACTGCTGCTGGGTCTCGCTGAGGCTGGCATCGACCTCACCGTCCGCCGATGTCTTTGTCGGCACATCCGCGGGTTCCGTCGTCGCCGCGCAAGTGACGAGTGGCATCTCGCTCGAGCAACTCTACGCCGCGCAACTCGCTGAGGCGTCTGGCGAGATCGCTGCCCGCATGGGGCCTTCCGCGCTCGCTCAGTTTATGCTCGCGATGATGTGGCCCGGCGACCCGCAGCGCGCTCGCGCACGGCTGGGACGCGCCGCGATGCGGGCCAGGACGGTTCCAGCGGCGGAGCGGCGCGACGTGATCGCGGGCAGGCTGCCCCGGCACGACTGGCCAGAGCAGCGACTGCTCATCACGGCGGTGAACGCGGAGACAGGCGCCGCTGTCGTATTCGACCGTGACAGCGGCGTTTCGCTGGTCGACGCCGTAGGAGCTAGCTGCGCGGTGCCGTTAGTGTGGCCGCCAGTGACCATCAATGGCCAGCGCTATGTTGATGGCGGTGTGCGTTCAGCCACCAATGCGGATCTGGCGAAGGGGTGTGACCGGGTTGTGGTGATTGCGCCAGTGACGGCGGCGTTTCGGCGCGCTGACCGACCCGATGCGCAGGTGGCGTCGCTCGGCGCGGGCGTGCGCTCGGTCATCGTCAGCCCCAATGCGGCGGCCCGTGCGGCGATTGGCTCCAACGTTCTCGATCCCGCTCACCGCGCGACGGCGGCCCAGGCGGGTCGGGCGCAGGCGGCTGAGGTAGCGGAGCAGGTTCGCGCGGTGTGGGGCTAGCAGCCGCGCGCTGAGGCGATCTACGCGCTGCGACGTCGTGCGCCGAAGACCACCAGGATCACCCCGACGACCGCGACGATTGGGCCGATCACCACATACATAGTCTGCCCACTCATGAAACTGCCACCGAGGATGTTCAGCCCCTGTAACGTCCAGACAATGCCCACGATCACCGCGAGAATACCGATAACCATTCCAGCCATTCGCATGAAGCGCCCCACGATCTACGTTCTGGAGTCTGTGCGACACAGTTACAATGCTTGAGATACGTGTACCAGATAGTACGCTCCAAGGATACGTCGTATCGCCCAAGCCAGCAATGCCGTGGCTATGTGCGCCCACAATCGTCTTGCTGCGAGGCTAGCGATGACTTCCAAATCAGCCTCTCAGGGCATATCATCTGTAGTGGCGGGTCTAAGGTGTGGCGCGCACTGGTGATGGAGGATTGAGATGGCCCATGAGGTGTCCTTGCGCGAGGTGATTGCGAGCGATCTGGAGGTCTTTTTCGTGCAGCAGACCGATCCTGAGGCGGTCAGGATGGCCGCGTTCACCCAGGAAGGCGCGCTGGACAGGGAGGCTTTCATCGCGCGCTGGACGCAGATCCTCAGTCAGCCAACGAACATCATGTGGACGATTCTCAGCGATGGCGAGGTGGCGGGCAATCTCGTGAGCTATCTGATGGATGGGGAGCGTGAGGTCGGCTACTGGCTGGGCAAGGAGTTCTGGGGCCAGGGCATCGCCACCCGCGCGCTGAAGCTCTTTCTCGCCGATGTCGTCACCACGCGACCGCTGGGCGCACGCGCCGCCTCAGATAATCTCGCCTCGCTGCATGTCCTCGAAAAGTGCGGATTCAAGCGGTTCGGCGTCGAGCGCTCTTACGCTGCTGGACGCGGTGAGGAGATCGAGGAGACGCTATTCACCCTCGAATGATGCACAAGCAATGTGTCAAACGCGCCGTCATCATCGCGATGAGGGTCTTTGCGGCATAGCTGCTGTGGGTCGCCTGGTCTGTGGGGTGTGCGCGTATACTAAAGCTACCGTGCCGACGCGACCGTGTTTCCGCCTCGGCAAGCGTCAGGAGCTTGTCATGTCCGCCGCCGCATTGCCGCATTGGGATGTTTCGACCGTCTTTCCCAGCCTCAGTTCACCAGAGTTCGCCGCCGGATTCGCCGCTGTCGTGGCGCGCGTGGATGACCTCGCGGCGCTCTTCGATCAGCTTGGCGTCGAGCGCAAAGCCACGATGCGTGCGCCGGATGATAAGACTGGCGCGGAGGTGGAGCAGGCGATCAACGCGCTGAATGAGACGATGGCGCCTTATCGCACCCTCAGCGCCTATATCAACGCCTTCGTGACCACGGACTCGCGCGATACGCTGGCGCAGGCGCGGCAGAGCGAGCTACAGCGGCAGGGCGTGCGGCTGGCGCAGTTGCGCACCCGCTTCACCGCCTGGATAGGCTCGCTGGATGTCGAGGCGCTGATCGAGCGAGCGCGGAAGACGCCATCGTCAGCGGTGAGCGAGTATGCCTTCACGCTGCGCGAGGCGCGCGCGCTCGCCGAGCGGCAGATGTCGCCAGCGGAGGAGTCGCTTGCCGCCGAGCTGAACGTCAGCGGCGGCGCGGCCTGGGCCAAGCTGCACGCCACCCTTACCTCGCAGATCAGTGCGCCCATCGAGCTGGATGGCGAGACGCGCGAGACGCCGATGAGCATGTTACGGCAGTTGGCATTCAACCACGACCGCGCGGTGCGTCGGCGTGGCTATGAGGTCGAGCTGGCGGCGTGGGAGCGAGGCGCGGCTCCATTGGCGGCGGCGCTGAACAGCATCAAGGGGCAGGTGAACACGCTTTCCCGCCGACGTGGCTGGCCCTCTGCCCTCGACGCGGCGCTCTTCGACGCCCGCATCGACCGCGCGACCCTCGACGCCATGATGCTTGCCGCGCGCGAGTCGTTCCCCGATTGGCGGCGCTACCTCCACGCCAAGGCGAAGGCGCTGAAGCTGGAGCGGCTGGCCTGGTACGACCTCTTCGCGCCCGTCGGCGGCAGCGGGCGTCCGTGGACCTTCGCGGAGGGCGAGGCGTTTGTCTTGCGCCACTTCGCCGCGTACTCCCCGCGTCTGCGCGACTTCGCGGCGCGGGCCTTCGACCAGCGCTGGATCGACGCCGAGCCGCGCGCTGGCAAGGAAGATGGCGCCTATTGCATGTGGCTCTGGAAGGACGAGTCGCGCGTCTTCGCCAACTTCAAGCCGTCGTTCGATGGCGTCAGCACCATCGCCCATGAGCTAGGCCACGGCTACCACAACTGCTGCTCTCCAGCCGCACGATGCTCCAGCGCGAGACGCCGATGACGCTCGCGGAGACCGCCAGCATCTTCTGCGAGACGATCATCCAGCATGCCGCGCTGGCCGACGCGCAGCCCGCCGAGCGGCTGGAATTGCTGGAGGCGTCGCTCCAGGGGTCGTGTCAGGTGGTGGTGGACATCACCAGTCGTTTCCTCTTCGAGCAGGCGGTGTTTGAGCGACGGGGCGAGCGCGAGCTTTCCATCGAGGAGCTCAACGCGCTCATGCTC
Source organism: uncultured Chloroflexia bacterium (assembly GCA_963840335.1). Classification (GTDB taxonomy): domain Bacteria; phylum Chloroflexota; class Ktedonobacteria; order Ktedonobacterales; family JADMIN01; genus JAKAIY01. The sequence goes on along the minus strand of CAWIYP010000012.1, from coordinate 305,289 downwards.
CAGGCGCAGCGCGACACCTACGGTGATGGGCTGGATGAGTCCGCGCTGCATCCCTACATGTGGGCGGTGAAGTCGCATTACTACAGCCCTGGCCGCTCGTACTACAACTTCCCGTACATGTTCGGGCTGCTCTTTGGCGTCGGCCTCTACGCCCGCTACCAGCAGGAGCCAGAGAACTTCCGCGAGCGCTACGATGATCTGCTCAGCGACACGGGCATGGGGAACGCCGCGACGCTGGCCGAGAGCTTTGGCATTGACATCCGCTCCGCCGACTTCTGGCGTTCCAGCCTCGATGTGCTGCGCGCCGACATCGCCGCCTTCGAGGCGCTGGTGGAAGCGGGCGCGTAAGAGACCGCATGCGGCGCGCTGAGAGGCGTTGAGACCACTCGCGCGCCGCATGCGGTTTTCGCGTGAACGTTGCGGGATGCGCCGATAGCCCCTATGCGGCGTTGCAGCGAATGGTCACCTGGCCGCTGGGCGCGTAGACGAAATCAGAGTCGAACGAGTTGAATGAGCCGCCATCTGGCTGGATCACGAAGCACTCAACAACACCCTTCCGCACAATGGCGCCACCAGAGTGAGGGGCCGTCGTGAATTGGCAGGTGATATTGCCGCTTGCGCCATCGGGTGAGCAGGTTCCCGCTGGCTCGCTCACATCAAACACGCCTGGCACAGCAGCGACAATGCTCCCATCCGGGCTGATAGCGAAGCCGCCGCCAGCGCCAGCGGCGCTGGCTGAGCGCGTCATGCTGCCAATGACCAGCGCAAGGGTAATGATGGCGGCGGTCATGGTCGCCACCGCGAGCTTGACTGACAGCTTGCCGCGTGTAACTGAACGCATGAACTGCGTCCTCCTTGAAATATAGGTTCCAGGAGCGCAACGACCGCGCTTTGCGGTCATCACCTGCGCTTCGTGCGCCACATTGTAAGGATCGCCACGATACCTGGCAAGCGGCATAGCCAAACGGGCCGTCGCATGCTACGCCGTTAGCGCTTCCAGCGCCGCTAGCGTCGCGGCGGGCTTGGCCCTGGGCAGCGCCAGCGCCGCCCGCAGGATGGCCTTCTGGACATGCAGCCGGTTCTCCGCCTGGATGATGACGCGCGAGTGTGGGCCGTCCAGCGCCTCGTCCGTGACCTCCTCGCCGCGATGCGCTGGCAGCGGGTGCAGCAGGATCGCGTGCGGCGAGGCCAACGCCAGCAGTTCAGCGTTGACCTGATAGCCCGCGAAGGCGGCGCGGCGCGCCTCAGCCTCATCCTCCTTGCCCATGCTCGTCCAGACGTCGGTGTAGATCGCGTCGGCGCCTGCCACGGCCTCCGCCGGGTCATGCGTGACGGTGATCGAGCCGCCGTGGATGGCAGCGTCGCGCTGGGCGCGGGCGAGCGTGGCGGCGTCCAGCTCATAGCCAGGCGGCGTGGCGATCGCGCATGCGCATGCCCGCTTTGGCGGCGGCCTGCGCCAGCGAGTGCGCGCAGTTCGCGCCGTCGCCGACGTAGGCGATGCTCTTGCCCTGCGCCCCGCCAAGCTGCTCATCGATGGTGAAGACATCGGTGAGGCCCTGGCAGGGGTGATGCTCGTCGGTCAGGCCGTTGATGACGGGAACCGAGGCCCATTCCGCCAGCTCCTCCACGAGCTGTGGCTGAACGTGCGGATGACGATGGCGTGGACGTAGCTGCTCAGCACGCGCGCGACATCCTTCACCGCCTCGCGCTTGCCCAGGCCGACCTCCTGCCACGAGAGGTAGAGTGTGCTGGCCCCCAGTTCGCGCGCGGCCACCTCGAACGAGACGCGCGTACGCAGCGACGGCTTCTCGAAGAGCAGCGCGACCGTGCGTCCCAGCCAGTGGCTGCGCGATGGGGGCGCCGTTCGCGCGCGAGAGCTTCAGTAGACGCGTCTGCTCGAAGAGGTCGAACATCTCATCAGAGGTCATGTCGTCGAGGGTCAGCAAATCGAACATGGTCAGCCGTGCCTTTCGTTCCGCGCCGGATGACTCCGTCTCGGCGCGCGTGCGATGCTATGAGGCCGCCGTTTCGGCTGGCTCTGGGTCGCTCGGTCGTTGCCGCTGCCGTGGGCGCCGCGATGGATGTCCCACCGGTAAGCTGCGCGATTGCCTGGCCGCCAGCTGGGTGGCGAGGAGTTGGGTCTGCGCCTGCGTCTTGATAGGCAGCCCCCAGAGCGCGATGAAGCCCAGCGCCGCGTCGTGGTCGAACTGGTCGCCGCGATCATAGGTGGCGAGCGCGTGCTGGTAGAGCGAGTGCTGCGAGCGGCGCCCCACGACGGTCGCCTGCCCCTGGCTCAGCTTCAGCCGTGCCTCGCCTGTCACGAATCGCTGGGTGCTGCGGATGAACGCCAGCAGGTCGGCGTGGAGGGCGGAGTACCACTGGCCGTTGTAGATCAGCCGCGCGTACTCGCTCGCCAGCCCTTCTTTCACCCGCGCCTGGTCGCGGCTGAGGGTGAGCGATTCGATGGCCTTGTGCGCCGTCAGCAGCGTGGTCGCCGCTGGCGTCTCGTAGACCTCGCGCGACTTGATGCCCACCAGCCGGTTCTCGATCATGTCAATCCGCCCGATGCCGTGCGCGCCCGCCAGCAGGTTCAGCCGCTGCACCAGCGTGACGGGATCGAGCGTCTCGCCATCCAGCGCGACGGGGACGCCCTGCTCGAAGGCGATGGTCACCTCGGCGGGAGCGAGCGGCGTCTCGGGGCTGGCGGTCCAGTCCCACACATCGCTGGGCGGCTCGGCCCAGGGATCCTCCAGCACGCCCGCCTCGACACTGCGCCCCCAGAGGTTCGCGTCCACGCTGTAGGGGCTGGCGCTCGTCGCGGCGACGGGGATGCCATGCTGCGCGGCGTATTCGATCTCGGCGTCGCGCGTCATCTTCCACTCGCGCACCGGCGCGATGATCTTGAGGTCAGGGGCCAGCGCCATGATCGAGACATCGAAGCGCACCTGGTCGTTGCCCTTGCCGGTGCAGCCGTGCGCCACCGCGACGGCGCCCTCCTGCCGCGCGACCTCCACCAGCAGCTTCGCGATCAGCGGACGCGCCAGCGCCGTCGCCAGCGGGTAGACGCCCTCGTAGAGCGCGTTGGCCTGGAGCGCGGGCCAGACGAAATATTCCAGGAAGTCGCGCCGCGCGTCAATGGTCACCGCCTTGACCGCGCCGATCTTCCGCGCCTTCTCCGCGACGACGCTGATGTCTTTCTCCGCGCCGACATCAATGGTCAGCGCGATGGTGTCGAGGCCATAGGTCTCGTTGAGCCAGCGAATCGCCACCGAGGTGTCGAGTCCGCCGGAGTAGGCCAGTACAACTTTGTTCGCCATGTCGTCTCGTTCTCCTGCGCGCTATCCCATTTGCCGGGGTAGCGCGTGTCTCGTTGGTCAGCTACGTAGATGCGCGCTTGCGATTAGATGCCGTGGATGATGGCTGGCGTGATCGGCGTTCTGCGCCGCCACGTCAGGGGCGGGCAGCGCGCCCGTGGCGAGCGCGTCGAGCGTCTGCGCCAGGGTGCGCGCGCGTCGCTCCCAGGTCGCGCGTTCCGTGGCGATGCGCCGAGCCAGGCCGCCGAGGTCGAGCGCGCCAGTCCCGCCCGCGTGCGACCGCAGCCGCAGCCGCATCGCCAGATCGCCCGGCTCCTGCGCGCTGGGGTCAGCGGCCACCTCGCGGTAGGCGTCGCGGAATGGCACGCCCTTCGCGGCCATCTCATAGGCGCGGTCGGTGGCGAATAGCTCGGCGGCGCAGGCTTCTTGCAGGCGCGCGCGGTTGGGGCGCAGGCCAGCGGCGAAGAGCCTGACGACCTCCAGGCTGCCCTCGGTGAGGTGAATCGCCTCCATGAGCGGCTGCTTCGTCTCCTGGTAATCCATGTTGTAGCCAGAGGGCAGGCCCGCGAGCGTGTGCAGCGCCTGCGACTGCAGCGCGACGACCGTGTGCGCCCGCGCCCGCACCAGCTCCAGCGCGCTGAGGTTGCGCTTCTGCGGCATGATGCTGCTGCCATCGCAGAGTTCCTCCGGCGCGGTGAAGAAGCCAAACTCGCTGGTGGTGAAGAGCAGGACATCCTGCGCCCACTTGCTGAGGTCGAGCATGACCAGCGAGAGCGCCTGGATGGTCGCCGCTTCGAGCTTGCCGCGCGCGTTGGCCGCCGTGAGCGTGTTGTGGTGGAGCGCGCCGAAGCCGAGCAGCGCCGCGACGTAGCCCCGGTCGAGCGGGAGTGGCGCGCCATACGCCGCCGCCGAGCCGAGTGGACTCTGGTCGTTGAGCGTGTAGGCCGCCTGGAGCGCGACGAGGTCATCGAGCAACGCCTCCGCGTAGCTGCTGCTCCACAGCCCGACGGAGGAGAGCATGGCGCGCTGCATGTGGGTGTAGCCCGGCATGGGAACCCACTCGTGCGCCTGGGCGAAGGTGGTCAGCGTCTCCGCCGTGGTCAGCGCCGCCGTGGCGAGTCGCAGGATGGCCTCGCGCGTGTAGAGCCGCAGATCGAGGAGCGCCTGGTCGTTGCGCGAGCGCCCGGTGTGCAGCTTCTTGCCCGCGTCGCCGATGCGCTCAGTCAGCAGCCGCTCGACGAGGGTATGGATGTCCTCGTCCTCGGCGGTTGGCGCCAGCGCGCCAGCCTCCGCCTCGGTGAGCAGCGCCCGCAGCGCGCCATCGAGCGCGGCCCAGTCGGCGGCGCTGAGCAGGCCCACGCGGCGCAGCATGCGGGCATGCGCGAGTGAGCCGAGGACATCGTGCCGCGCCAGCTCGGCGTCAAGCGCGGCATTGCGCGCCGCCTCGAAGCGCGCGATCGCTGGCTCATGGGTGTAGCCCTTCGCCCAGAGTGTCGTCGCCATTGGTTCGTCGCTCCCGATCATATACTGGTAGCTTGCTTTTGAGAGACAAAGCTCCCGCAGGCGTGCTATCCCTTCGCTTTTTTGCGCCGCGTCCGTGCTGTCCGGCTAGCCGCTCCTTTGTGGCCAGCCCGTCAGATTCGTGTGGGGAGCGCCGTCATCGTCGCCAGCCAGACCCACTGCGCCAGGAAAACCAAAAACCCTCGTCGCCACACTACATCTCGCGAATGCAGTATGGGGACGAGGGTCGCAATGAGCCCCGCGGTACCACCCCGATTGCCGTATCGTCGCGCTCTCGGTGGCGCGGAGGGTACGGCCTCTCGTTCGTCCAGAGCAGCATGTGGACGTCACCTGATGTACTTGCGCCTCATCACTCCCGTTGGGAGCGTCCGGCGCTTTCTTCCATCAGCCACTCGTGAGCGCGTTCACCGCTGTCTCGCCATCCTGAGCTTCCACTCTGTCTCAGGTCGCTGTCGGGAGGAAGGCGGCTACTGGTCTCAGTCAACGTGCGCTGCCAGGCATTCGGTTGTCTTAGCTAAGGACGATAACACAAATTGTCAACTGCTGTCAACCAAAGATTTTCGCCATTGAGCCTGCGGATTTGGCTTGACGCTGGGCTGAGCGCGATGCTATACTCGATGAGCAGCCGCTGTAACGCGCATGCTGTAGCGGCGCCACGGGCCTCTAGCTCAATGGTAGAGCAGCTGACTCTTAATCAGCGGGTTCAGGGTTCGAGTCCCTGGGGGCTCACCACCACGATATGCGGGGTTGGGAATATTTCCCAGCCCCGCATATCGTTTCTATGCGGCTGCGCAAGGCGATAGTGTGGCGGGAGGAGTGAGCCGCTCCCGCGCTTCTGTGGTATCGAGTGTGTTCCAGTATGTCATCGTAGTGATCAGCTTCCTTCATGGCCCGTACAGCATCTGTCTCCGCGCGCTATGCGTATAAAGGCTCCTCGCGGCGTTTGCGATGGCCCTCAGCGCCTTGCGCGGCGCCACTCTCTTGCTGCTAGCGCGAAACTGACCAGCTTGTCGCCACGGAAAGCGCATACGCAGTTCTCTGGGGGCAGCAGCACGCGATTGCCAGTGGGGGCGATTGGCGCGATACCCGGAATGGTGAGCGCCAGCCCGGGTGTCAGCGTTCCAAATGGGCTGGACGGTGAGCTTCACACTGCCAATCTCTTCGCGGATGTTCGTGGCGTTGAAGGTGAAGTCGGACATGCCCGCCACGTAGGCGCGATGCGCTGCCAGCCAGGCGTCCGCGTTGAAAGGCCAGACGCCACGAGCGATGCTTGTTCGTCATGTCGCCTGGCCCAGGTTAGGGATGCGGACTGCTAGGTCGTCGCGGGAGGCCCGCCGCCGCTGAGCCGCTCGCGCATCTGCTCGTAGGTCGTGGCGTCAATCTCGCCGCGCGCATACCGCTGTTGCAGGATCTCCATTGCGGTAGGCCCACCCATCTGCGGCATTGGTGGCGTGCCTTGCTGGAAGGACTGGCGATTTACGAAGATTCGCGAGATTGCCCAGACGATCAGCCCAATCGCCACGATCCAGAAAATCACACCGAGGCCCATCCACAGCATGGATGGCCAGCCAAATTGATATCCGTACATCATCGTCAACGCTCCCTTCTTGTTGATGCTCAAGCCGTTACCACTACCTGCGCCGTCATGCCAGGGTGCGCCTGACAGTAATACGTGAAAACACCAGTCTTGGTGAAGGTGTAGCTGAAGCTCGCGCCCTTCTGGAGTAGCGCGCTGCCTGTCAAGCTGCTGTCACGAAATGTGACGGTATGTGGCGCGGTGTCCTGATTCGTCCAGGTCACCGTCGTGCCGACTTTTACCTGGAGGTTGGCGGGCTGGAACGCGAAGTTCTGGATGGTGACGGTGTCGCCAGTGGTGGGGGTCGCATTCGCGGGATTCTGCCCGTTTCCGTAGCCGCCCATCATGCCGCCGCCGTAATCGCCGCCCATCATCCCGCCGCCGTGGTTGCCACCCATCATGCCGCCGTAACCATAATCGCCGGGGTCTGCTGAAGTCGCGCCGCGCGCCCCCATTGCCGCCTGCACTGCCACGACGCCGCCGACGATCAGCGCGACGCCGAGCGTGAGCGCCACAGCGATTGATATCCATGACCGTTTCATCTGTTGACCATTCCTTTCGTATTGACTATCCCATCAGCGCATCAGACGATGGCGCCTTCTTCGTAGTCGAGCGCGCTCATCGCGCGCAGATACTCTGCCTCTGTGATTTCTCCCAGCGCATAGCGGCGCGCCAGCGATTCGCGCCTCACCAGGTTCACGGAGCGACGTTCGCGTGGGAAGAGCCTTCCGATTGCCCAGATCACCGCCACGATCAGGCCGATCCAGAACAATGCCATGAACAACATTCCCTTTGCCTCCGTATCCAACGCCTGCGACGGCGATTGTTTTGCCGGCGGGCGGATTGGCTTGATTCCCTATCCTCAGCATAGGGCGGGAAGGTCAAGGGAGCATGTAGCAATAGGTCAAGATTCGGTCAAGAATCGCTGAGGAGGCGTTGGCGAAAGAGAAGCGCTGGGAAAATCCTGCTTCACCAGCGTCAGGGGGCGATGGGAAGCGTAAAGGTGAAGACGCTGCCTTTGCCTGGGCCGACGCTCTCGGCGCGGATGGTTCCTCCCATCGCGGTGATGAGCGCCTGGGCGATGGTCAACCCGATGCCTGAGCCACCCAGGGTGCGGGCGCGCGACTTATCCACGCGGTAGAAGCGCTCGAAGAGATGCGGCAGGTTCTCCGGCGCGATGCCCATGCCGGTGTCGCGCACCTGGAACGCTAGCATGCTTCCCTGCCGTGTGACGTGAACATCTACGCGACCGGGCGCAGGGGTATAGCGCAGCGCGTTGGTGAGGAGGTTCGTTAGCGCCTGCACCGCGCGATCTGTGTCCGCGAGGATGTCGGGCAGGTCGCCGGGGACGCTGGTGTGTAGCTCCAATCCCTTCTCGGCGTATTGAGTTTCCACCCGCTCGCGCGCGGCTCTGACAATCGCGGCGGGTGAGATGCGCCCAATCCGCATGGGTATCTGCTGCGCCTCCGCGCGTGAGAGTTCTTGCAGATCATCCACCAGACGGCCCAGACGGAGTGATTCGGTGTGCAGCTTGGCCCACGTCTCCGGAGTGGATTCGACGACGCCATCGAGCAGCCCTTCGAGATAGCCGGAGAGCGTGGCGATGGGGGTGCGCAGCTCGTGCGCGACATCGCCCACCAGCTCGACACGCCGCCGCTCGGTCTTTTCGAGCGCGTCGGCCATGTCGTTGAAGCTGGTCGCCAGGCGTCCCAGTTCGTCGCCGACATTGGCGGGCGGCATGATGATCCGCTCGGAGTAATGTCCGCTGCCGATGCGCCGTGTCGCCGTGAGCATGCGCTGGACTGGCCCGACGATCTGGCGCGTGACGAAGAAGCTGAGCGCGAGCGCGCAGATCGTCGCCAGGACACCCGAGACGATCAGCCCCTGCGTAAGCGCCTGCTGGAATGCCGCGTCAATGCTGGTGGTTAGCGCGTCACTTGAGCCTCCCTGCCCCATCATCCCGCCTGCGCCAGACATCATGGAGCGCATCGAGGAGTAAAAGAATTGCGGCGCAATCCCCGACATCGCGACAAAGATCGTCGCCATGCCGACCACTACGACAATCAGATAGGAGATGAATAGTTTGGTTCGTAAATTCAGGTTTGCCCACCACACAGCATTACTCTCCAACCACGCCAATTCATGGCGCCATGCGATAGCCAACACCGCGCACAGTGATGATCGCGCGTGGGTGAGCGGCGTCTTCTTCTAGCTTCTTGCGGAGATTGCCGACATGCACATCTACGACATGGTCATCGTAATACTCGTCGCCCCAGACCTGCTCCAGCAATTGCGCGCGTGTGAACACCCGCCCGGGATGTCGCGCCAGCGTCAGGAGCAGCGCGAATTCGCGCACGGTGAGCGTGATTGGCTCTCCCGCGCGCGTGACCGTATGCGCGGCTTCATCTATCACCAGATCACCACTGTGGATGGGCGCTGGCGTGGTGTCCGTAGGTAGGTCGCCGCGCACCCTGGGACGCCGCAACAACGCCTTGATGCGCGCCACGACCTCGCGCGGGCTGAAGGGCTTGGTCACATAATCATCGGCGCCGACAGAGAGGCCGATGATCTTATCCACATCTTCCGCGCGTGCGGTTAGCATCAGGATATAGGCGTCTGAGAACTGACGAATCTGGCGGCAGACCTCGATACCGTCCATTCCTGGCAGCATGACATCCAGCACGATGAGGTCTGGTTCGTACTGATGCGCCGCATCGAGCGCTCCAGGGCCTGTGTCGGCAGTCGCGATGTCATATCCCTCGCGAGTGAGATAGCCAGAGAGCAGTTCAACGAGATTCGGCTCATCGTCTACAATGAGGATGTGCGTCACTGTTCTTGCTCCTTCTGTATCTCTATAGGGTGTATGCTCGCAGGGCCGAGGACATGCGTGACTTCTAGCATCTTACACGCCCAGCGCGTAGTGATGTGGTGTATAAGCGACGCCAGAGCGAAATGTTCGCTCACAGATGATTTGCTGGCTATGTCACCAGGCAGGGAGGATTGCGTACATGAGCGAATATCAGCGCTACGAATTCATGACCATCGAGCGTCCACTGACCAGCGAGCAGTTGCGTGAGGTGAGCAAGCTATCGAGCCATATCGAGGCTACCTCAACCCATGCGGAGATCGAGTATCACTGGGGAAATTTCAAGCATGACCCACTCGATGTGCTCCTCAGCTATTTTGACGGCTTCCTCTACTGGGCCAACTGGGGCGCGCCGCAGTTGGCGTTTCGCTTCCCGCACGGCGTCCTGCCCGCTGATCTGCTGGATGGCTATGACTTCGATGAGTTCGTCTCGCTCGTCCGGTATCCAGAGTTCGACATCCTCAACATCCATTTCAGCGAGATGGAGGGGCCGGACGAATGGATCGAGTACGAGTTGTCGCCACTCATCCGCATCCGCGAAGAGTTGATGGCTGGTGATCTGCGGCCGCTGTACCTTGTCTGGCTGGCTGCGCGTGAATTCCTGGGGGACGCTGAAGAAGTGGAGGAGTACGCGGTGGATACGCCGCCGACGCCAGCGGGTCTGGCCACGCTGACGGACGCGCAGTAGGCGTTAGCGGAGCTATTGCGACTACCGCCAGAGTTGATCGGCGCCGCTGCCCTGCGCTCCGCTCCCGCCAGGTCGGCACAGCGAGACGATTTCGCGGCGCTGCTCGTATTGCTGGCCCCAGAGCGGCGGATGGAGTATCTGCTGCGGCTGGCGAATGGTGAGCCGGGGCTACAGCATGCGCTCGCCCGGGAACTGCGGTCACTGCGTCCCACCGCCACCGACGCCGATGCGGCGGCGGGCGAGCGCGTCCCGTTCGCGACCCTCAGCCAGGAGCGGGAGGGCGTCAGGGAGCGGTTGGAACGTGAGCAACGCGAGCAGCAGCTACAGGCGCAAGAGCGGCGCTTCCACCAGATCCACAAGCGCCAGGACGAGTATTGGCAGCGCGCCACCGCAGCGGTCGAGCGCGGCTCTGGCCCTGGGTATGATGAGGCGACGCAGACACTCGTAGAGCTACGGGAAGTCGCGGCGCATTTTGGTGAGACGCCGCAATTTCAGGAGCGATTCCGGGCCTGGGCGCAACCACACCTGAAGCGCCCCGCATTCGTCAAACGTCTGGAGGCGCAACGATTCAAGCTCCCAGACGCCTAGCGCGTTTGGGAGGCATGCCGAGGGTTGTCTGTGCGGAGCTAGCGGGGGTTTCAGCGCTTGGGCGGCTTGCGTAAGCTGGCGAGATTGCGTATGCGCTGTTTCTCCTGTTTGGCGCGCTCGGTGAGCGTTATTTTAATCGTTGTTCGCGCCAGCCAGTCAAGCGATTGTGGCGCTTCAATCCACAATTTAGCCGATTCAACGACATAAAAGATCGCCTCGTTCTCGTCCCCCATGCCATAGTACTCGGGCATCCGTTTTGGCGGTGGCGCGATGCCGAGGAGAAAGAGTGGCACATACGGGTTGGCGTCCAGGGCTTGCTTGAGCGCCTGCTCTGACTTTCGGCCTACCCCTGACTGGCGAAATGCTAGCAGGCAACGATGCCGGGGGTGAGAGTGCTGGAGACGCTTGATAATGAAGCCGAGTCGGAAGCGTCGTCGCGCGTGCGATACTGGAAGGTGTCGTGAGAGGTGAGGAGGTGACTGGTATGGCAGAGGTATCCTTGCGGCGCATTTCGCCGCAGCCCGCGCCAGACTATGCGGCGGCGATGGCGCGGCTGGTGGAGCTAGAGGCGTTGGACGACGGCGACGTGAACCCAGTCTGCCGTTCGCAGTCGCTGACACATGGGGAAATGGCCGAGCGTGTCATCGTCTTTGTGCATGGCATGACGAACTGTCCGCATCAGTTTCGCGAGCTTGCGCCGCGCTTTTTTGAGCGGGGCTACAACGTGCTGATTCCCCGGCTGCCACGCAATGGCCTGCGCGATCTCGATACGCAGGCGCTGGGTGGCCTGACACTCCGCGAGCAGATCGCGTCGGCGCATCAGATGATTGACATCGCGCGCGGGCTGGGGCGCCAGATTACCGTCGTGGGCATCTCCGCTGGCGGGACACTTGCCGCATGGATCGCGCAGCATCGCGAGGATGTTGCTATCGCTGTCCCAATCGCGCCGCTCTTTGGCATCTTGCCGTCGCTCCCCATCCTCAATGTGACAGCGAATATCGCGACGATGCGCTTGCTCCAGGTGGCGCCCAACCTCATGACGCAGCGGATCAAGCCATTCGCGGAAGGGCCAGCGCAGGGCTATCGCGGCTTCGCGACCCGTGGCCTGGCGAGCGCGATGCGGCTGGGCGCGCAGACGCTGGCGGCGGCAGCGCGCACGGCGCCACGCGCGCGCGCCATCCTGCTGATGCTCAATCCCGTAGACCCCGCCGTGAATAACGGGATGTCGCGCGAGCTCCTGCGGCGCTGGCAGCGGCATGGCGCGCAGGCCAGCCTCTTTGAGTTCGACGCCACGCGCAAGCTCATCCATGACGTGATCGATCCCGCACAGGTCGCGCAGCAGTGCGAGTACACCTATCCCATCCTGCTGGAGCAGATCACGCGCCTGGCTGCCAGCGCGTCTACGGCTGATTGAAGAAAGCGCGCACATCCTCGATGCGCTCGCTGCGTCGCGCGGGTGGCAGCGCCAGCATCACCTGTCGTCCGTAGCTCTTGGTGTAGATGCGCTTATCGAGGATCGCCATGACGCCCCGGTCTTCGCGCGTGCGGATCAGGCGCCCGACGCCTTGCTTCAGCCGCAGGATGGCGTTGGGCAGCACGTAGCCGCCGAACCAGTTCGCGCCCTCAGCCTTCATGCGGTTGACACGCGCCTCCTGGACGGGATCATCGGGTGGGTCGAAGGGCAGCTTATCAATCACCACGAGCGAGAGCGCGTCGCCGGGGACATCTACCCCCTCCCAGAAGCTTTTCAGGCCAAAGAGGATGGCGCGGTCGCGCTCGCGAAACTGGCGTAGCAGCTCGGCGCGGGTGAAGTCGCGCCCCTGGACAAGTGTCGCATAGCCGTCGGATTCCAGATCGCCGCCGAGGCGCTGGTAGACTTGCTCCAGCGCGCGCAGGCTGCTGAAGAGCAGGAAGGCGCGCCCGCGCGATGCCTCAACCAGCGTGCGCATCTGCTGCGCCATCTCATCCAGATAGGGCTTGCTCGCGTCCCCGAAGGCTGGCTCGAATTGCAGCCGGGGCAGGTAGAGTAGCGCCGCCGTGGGATAGTCGAAGGCGTAGGGCAGCGTGATCTCGGTCGCATGCTCCAGCCCGACCCGCGAGCGGAAGAAGGAGAAATCGCCACCGATCGCGAGCGTTGCGGAGGTCGCGATGGTCTGCACCTTGTCGAAGAGCTTCTCGCCCAGCAACTTCGCCACGCTCAGCGGCGCCGCCGAGACCTCTGGCTGCGGGTTCGCGCGCCGCCCCCCGCCGACGTATTCGATGTAGTAGACGAGGTTCTCGGTGTCGTCTACGCTAAAGACCGTGCGCAGGTCGCTCGCCAGGGAGCGCGCGCGCTTGACGATCTTCTCGAAAAGCTGCTCGTCCTTGTCGCTCAAGTTCAGGGGGCGATTGCGTTGCAGGCTCAGCGCCAGCTCTTCCACGCGGTCTGCCAGGCGCAGGCCTTCTTGCAGCGGCGCGCGCAGGTTCTGGCGCCCACGCTGCCCTGGCCCGACAGCGCGCAGGAGCGCTTCCCATGCGGCGGTGTTGGCGACGGTGACGTCGTGCTGCGCGCGTTCGTCGGCGACCTCGCGGAGCTTGCGCAGCGCGAGCAGGCTGCTGACGCGCCCCGGCGTGACGGAGACGGTATAGGCGCGGGTCGCCTCCTCCTCCAGATGGTGCGCCTCGTCGATCACGACGACATCGCGTTCTGGGAGCAGAAAACCGCCCATCGCGCTGTCGAGCAAGAGCAGTGTGTGGTTGACGACGATCACCTGCGCCTCACGCGCGTGGTCGCGCATGCGCTTGACGTAGCAGTCGTTGAACCACGGGCAGGCGCGCCAGGCGCACTGGTCGCTGTCGGCGGCCACACGGGCGCGCACTTCGCTGGGCAGCGAGTCGGGGAGCAGGTCGAGATCCCCGTTCCAGTCGTCATCGTTCAGTGCGCGGTCCAGCGTGGAGAATCCGCGCGTCTGCACGAGCGCCTGGAAAGCGCGCTCCTCGTTGTAGCGGTCGAGGCAGAGGTAGTTGCCCATCCCCTTGACGAGCGCCGCGCTGAACTGCTGGACGTGGCGCTGGGTGAAAGGGATGTCCTTGTAGAAGAGCTGCTCCTGGAGGGCCTTGTTGGCCGTGCTGAGCAGAGCGACCTTGCCAGAGCGCACGATGGGGAGCAGGTAGGCCAGGCTCTTGCCAGTTCCCGTCCCAGCTTCCGCCACGAGGTGCTTACCGCTCTCCAACGCATTCGCGACATCTCGCGCCATCGTAATCTGCGCGGGGCGCTCCTCGTAGCCGGAAAGGGAGCGGGCGAGGACACCGTCGCTGCGCAGGTCGGCCTCCACCTGCTCAGCCAGTGGGCGGTCATCCAGCGGTTCTTCTGGCGCCTCGTCGTAGTCCCAGTCGGGGATGTTGTCCCAGGGAGGCTCTTCCGGCAGTGGCGCTTCGTCGTCTGGCGGTGGCGGAATGTCGTCGTACAGGTCGCTCACATCGTCGCGCGTGGCGAGGTCGTTCGCGTCGGGCGCGGTTTTCCGTGAACCTGACCTATTCGCCCGCTTCGCCATGCTCGCCGCCCTCTCGCCGTCTCATCGCATCCGCCACACCCACGCATGGCGCCAGAGCAGTGTATCACGGCGAGAAGCATGCGGCTCACACGCGGTAGGAAACTTGATGCGCTAGAGCGCAGCCAGATTCAACTGATACGAGCCGGTTTCCGCGCGCCAGAGCCGCTCGCCGAGCAGGACGATCACCGCGCCGAGCAGGATATAGAACGGCTGGAGCCAGGCGGGAAACTGGTCTGGATACATCACTGGCGTAAAGCCCACGACCAGAATCTCGACAAGCTCAAAGCCAATCATCAGCGCGCCGCTCAGGATAGCGAGCAGCGCGCCCAGCCGTGGCCGCACGATGAGCGCCACGAGGGCCACCAGCGCCGAGCCGCCGCAGAGTATGCCCAGCGCGAGCGCCGGAATCGTGGTATCAGTGAACGGGGCGATCAAACCTTTATTCAGCCAGTCTAGCGGGATCGTCGGCACAACGAACGCCGCGCCCCAGATGGCGGTCGCCGCCATAAACGCTTCGAGGGCTATGAGGCCGCCGCGAAGCCCCCAATAGGTGGACGTGGCGCTGGGAGTGTGAGTCTGACCTGTCATGTGATGCCTCACCTGCTGGGCGAGGAGCTTCCGGCGCGTTCTTCCTGGCGGCGCCGTGATACTTCGCCCAGCGATACGCTACGTCCGGCGACTCGCAGGGGCGTCACGAAGCGCGGAAATGGCGTAACGGTGGTGTCACGGCAGCGCGCGGCTCGCAGGCGGCTCCGGTGAGCGCTGTAGAAGTAGCATGATGCGCCAGTACGCAGGCAATATGGCTTTTGGGAAGAGTCTTGAGTGGCCCAGGCGCGGCCTGGTGGAAAGGGATTCGGGTATGATCCACGAATGGGAGCGCGGAAGCGCCACGGTCAGCACCGACGTTGACCGACTCGATCTCGCGACCGTACACGATTTCCTCACGAACGCCTATTGGTCGCCTGGGGTCTCAGCCGAGACCGTGCGGCGCTCCATAGCGCATTCGATACCGTTTGGAGTCTATGTAGATCATCGTCAGGTTGGTTTCGCGCGAGTGATCTCGGACTGGACGACGTTTGCCTATCTCGCGGATGTGTTTGTTGTGCCAGAGGCGCGCGGCCAGGGTCTCGCCCGGTTTCTGCTGGAGTGCATCCTGGCGCATCCCGACCTGCGACATCTGCGCACCTGGGCGCTCTTCACGCGCGACGCCCATGGGCTATACGAGCAGGTTGGTTTCGAGCGCGGTAAGATGCTCGACCGTTTGATGATACGCCGAGAAACGGTCTCGAACTAACCACAGCCCAGCATCCGCCGCGCAACCAAGCCGAAGCGGACGCAGTACTAGCCCTGAGCCTTCACCTGGGCGAACCGCGCGGTGAAGGCGGCGGCGTCGGCGGGCGCGAAGGCGGCAAGCGCGGAAACCTTCTGCTTGTCATCAAAACTGAAGGTGATATCCTCGAAGCTGGGGCGCTGACGCCGGAGATAGGTGAAGACGAGCGTTCCAGCGCGATCCTCAACTGATGCGATGTCGTAGATCGGATAGGCGATGGTCGTGCTGAGCATCTTGCCCGCAAAGCCTGTGACCGCGCGCACGAATTTCCCTACCAGCCCAGGCGCCTGCACATCGGGATCATCCGCGACCTCTTTGCGGAACTGTTCGAGGATCGCCTCCGAGAGTTTCATCGTGACGGTATCCTGCGTCAGAATCAACTCGACAGCGTCTTCGCGTGAGGTGATGGTGAGAATCGGTTCGCTCATCGGACACTCCTTTTGCGCCTGGGCGCACATTGAGCCTTGTTCGCTTCAGCGCGCATCATGTCGCTGAGCTTTGTGAGCAGCCATTATGATACGACACACTGTGCGTTTGTTGTGCGTAATGGGTTGCCTGCGCGCCACAAAGGGGAGTATAGTCGGAAACGCGAGCAGGCTCAACGCGCGCTCGCGGCGCGATGGGCGCTCATCGCGGGTAGTCATTCGGAGGAAATCATCGTGCTTTCTGCCTTACTTGGCATTCACTTCTTCATGGTATGGATCGTCCTGCTCGCGGGCGCGCTCTCGCTCATTTGCGGCATCGTCCTGCTCGTGCTGCGGCGCGGCGTGGCGGACGACCAGGCGCCAGCAAGCCCGTTGGCGCCGAGGGTAAAGCTCCTCTTTCAGCGCCTTCTCATCGCCACAGCGGTTGTGGGCGTGATTCAAGGGCTGATTGGTGGGATGATCTTCCTCACAGGCGCACGGCCAGGCGATAACCTGCACTTTGTGTATGGGGGCATCGTCCTGCTTGCGCTGCCCATCGCCTATGTCTACAGCGACCAGAAGCGCACGCGGCGCGACATCTTCATCATGGTGATCGCGGCGGTTTTGGTGATCGGCGCGGGCGTGCGGGCCTTCATGACAGGCTCACCAATGTAGCCGCCGTCGCCAATGGCGCAGAAAATACGAAGCGCCCTCTGGCCCATCGGTCGGGGGGCGCCTCGTCGCGTTCCAGCTCAGGCGCCTGTCTTGGAGCCAAGCAGTGGGTTGACGCTGAGCAGCGACGACTGGAACGAATACGTGCTGCGGCGCTTCTCACGGTGACGCGCCTGCGCATAGCCGATCAGCGTGGTCAGCAACTCTGGGAAGGGCAGACCGGCTGGCTCCCAGAGGTAGAAGGAGAGCGAGCCAGGCAGGGTGTTGATCTCATTGACGTAGAAGGTATCTTCTTCGGGGCGCACGAGGAAGTCCACACGCGCCACACCCGCCGCTCCGATGGCGCGAAACGCCTGAATCGCGCGCTGCTGGATGCCCTGTGTCAGCTCCTCGCTGATGTCGGCAGGGATGATGCGCCGTGCGCCTTTCATGCCCTCACCCTTGCCACCCTTGAGGTACTTCTCCTCGTAGCTGAGCGTGCCTGCACTGACGGGATGTTCGCAGACTGAGGCGCGCGCCTCTTCGCCCGCGCCCAGCACCGAGCAGTTGATCTCGATGATGTTTTGCTGCGCTGGCTCGACCATGATGCGGCTGTCGTAGGACGCGGCCTGGTCAATGGCGTATCCCAGCGCGACGCGATCTTCCGCGTTGGAGACGGCGATGCTGGAGCCGAGCGAAACGGGCTTGACGAAGACAGGATAGGGAAAGAGCGCCTCGATCTCCTCGATCACGGCGTCTGGCTCGCGCTGCCAACGCGCGCGGCGCAAGGCATAGTCTGGCAGGACGGGGATGCCCTGCGAGCGTAGCGCCACCTTGGTCATGAGCTTGTCCATGCCAATCGCGGAGGCTTCGACGCCGCAGCCGGTATAAGGGAGGTCGGCGAGTTCCAGCAGGCCCTGCACGGTGCCATCTTCGCCGTGGGAGCCGTGGAGCAGCGGGAAGGCGACATCGAGCGGCTCGATGGCTGTCTCCGGCGCGGCGCGGCCACCAAAGAGTCCCTTGCGCTCCGCCACGCGACGCGACAGCAGGCCCGGCTGGGTCGCGTCAGCGCTGAACATGACTGGCTCGGCGAGTGTCTGGAGGGTGTCCAGGTCGCGGAAGTTCTTCAGATCGAGCAGCGCGTCACCCGTGAACCACTGGCCAGCTTTCGAGATGTAGATCGGCACAGGGGTATAGGCGTCGCGTGGCAGCGCGGCTATCGCCTGGTGCGCTGTCAGGACGGAGACTTCATGCTCGACCGAGCGGCCACCAAAGATCATGCCGACGCGCAACGGGGACATCGCTCACTCCTTATGAGAGGTTGTGGATACGTTTCGGATGCTCCTGGCTCCCGCCGTGGTCAGGGATGCGCAGGTGGGAAGCCGGGGCATGCGGGCAGACATCGCCGCCTGATGCGCCTCCATCGTAGCCCTCGCGCAGCGAAATCGCAAACGCGGTGTGCCATATTGCGGCGAGATTACCGACCCTGAACGACTTCACGCTGGCGGCAGGCTGTGATATAGTCGCCACGATTCACGCGACGCGCCCGTGGTTGTGGGCGCTGAGGAGGAGGGAAACCATGCCACGCGACATTGAAAATATGCCATTTGGACGATCCGCGCCATTTCAGGAGGCCACCAGCGAGCGGGGAACCGCGCGCGACGGGTCGCTGCGGCTGGAGAACATGCTGCTGGAGGAGTTCAACTACGCGGGTGTCACGGCCTACCAGGCGCAAGAAGATCGTGCGCGGATGTTCAACCTGTACCTGCTGCTGATCGGTGTGCTTGGCTCCGCGTTGGCCGCCATCTATCAGATAGGCGGTGGGCTGAAACTCTTCGCGGGTGAGTTGGCCATCGCCCTGCTGCTCGTGGCCGGGATGATGGGCGTCGCGTTCTTTACGAAGCTGATTCGGTTGCGCCAGGCCTGGCGCGAGAGCGTGCTGGCGATGTCACTCATCAAGGAATACTACATTCGCGAGTTCAGCGATTCCGCGCCGAAAGCCGCGCATGCTTTTTACTGGCGGCTCAAGACGCTGCCAACGGGTGAAAAGCTCACGAGCACCACGGCGGTTGTCTGCGCAACGGTGGCGGCCCTCGGCTCGCTCTGCTTCATGGGCGCGGCGGTGGTGGCTGGCTCCCTCTGGCTGCCTCTTTTGCTTAGCGGGTATCCATCGGTGGATGTGATGATCACCACCTGGATCATTGCGGTGGTCATTCTGATCATCATCCTGACGCTCTTTGCCATCTTCTACGCGCGCGCGTTCAACCGCAGCCGTGAGGCGGCGCAGACCCTTCGCGCCGCCTGGCGCGCGGAATTGCCCGTTGGCGAAATCTGGGATGGGCTGCGGCTTAGCAAGCGCCAGTGTGACGCGACGCTGGCCCGTCTCCGCGACTCTGGCGATACCGCGCTCGTCGCCGTGCTGTCGAGGGCAGGGGGCAAGTAGCCGCGACGTTTCGTTGAGCTTGGGATAGGGGGCGGTGATAGTAGTGGCATCAGCGACACAGACGCCGTTGGTGGCAGCGCGACAGCCGCTCTTCCGGGGCTATGCGCTGGTGGCCTTCGCTTGCGCCTGGCTCCTGGGTGATTGGCTCAGCGGGCAGCCGCTCCTCGCGCTGGTCGCGCCGGGGGTGTGGCTGGGCCTCGCGGGCGCGGGGCTGGCCCTCAGTGGCGGCGCGGCGGCTGGCGAGCGGCGGCTGCGGGTGGCTCGCGCGCGTCGGGTGGCGCGTCTCCTGCTCGCGCTCGGCGCGCTGCTCCTCTGGGTGGGCCTGGGGGCCGCGCGTGCGGCGTGGAGCAATCCCGCCAGCGACTCACGGAATGTAGCGCGGCTGGCGACAGGCGGAACCGCGCAGGTGACGGGGCTGGTTGTCGCGGAACCGGACGAGCGCGACGGCTACCGCCTCCTGACCGTGCAGGTGAGCCAGGTGATGCTCGCTGGCTATCCCACATCGTCCATAGCCACGGGACGCATTCAGGCGACGGTTTATGGGCCTAACGACTGGTTTTCCCCGACCTATGGCGACACCGTGACACTCAACGGCGCGCTCAAGCCTGCTACAAGCGGCGGCGCGCCTACCAGCATTGACGCCGTGATGTCTTCTGCGCGGGTCAGTATCACTGCGCGGGGTGGCGCCTGGGGGCCATTGGCGGCGCTCTTCC
Source organism: uncultured Chloroflexia bacterium (assembly GCA_963840335.1). Taxonomy (GTDB): domain Bacteria; phylum Chloroflexota; class Ktedonobacteria; order Ktedonobacterales; family JADMIN01; genus JAKAIY01. The sequence goes on along the minus strand of CAWIYP010000012.1, from coordinate 285,662 downwards.
GGCTGCGGGTGACGCTGGCGCAGGCCATCGAGCGATCGCTACCGGAACCCGAGGCGGCGCTGCTCATCGGCATCCTGCTGGGGCTGAAGTCGCCTGCCCTGCGCGCCCGCCTGCCACTCTTCGTCAACACCGGCACCATCCACCTCGTTGTCCCCGCTGGCCTGAAAGTCTCGTTGGTCGCGGAGCTGGCGAGCCGGGCGGCGCGACGGCTGGGGCCGTGGCCATGCAGCATCGCGGCGCTGATGGCCGTAGGCGCGTATGCCGCGCTGGGTGGTGGCGGCGCGGCGGCGATGCGCGCGGCGATCATGGGAGCGCTGCTGGCGCTGGCCCCAGCGCTGGGCCGCGCGTACAACGTCTATACCGCGCTGGCCCTGGCCACGCTGGTGATGACCGCGATTGATCCGACCCTGCTCTATGACGCTGGATTCCAGCTCACCGTGCTGGCGACCTTCGCCCTGCCACTGCTGGCGCCCGCACTTCAACGTGGGCTACAGCGGCTGGCGGGACGGTGGGGCCGGGCGCCGTTCGCACAGGTCGTGGCCGAGTCGCTGGCCGTGACGCTGGCGGCGCAGATCGCTACACTTCCCGTGCTGGCGCTGACCTTCCATATCGTCTCGCTGGTCGCGCCGCTGGCCAATCTGCTGACTGTGCCGCTGCTCGCGCCGTTGCTGGCGTTGGGCGGGCTGCTGGCGCTGGTGGCGGGTCTGGGCTGGTCGCTGGGCGCGCTGGCGCTGGCGTGGGTGGTCTGGCCGCTGCTCTGGTGGGTGAATGCCGCCATCGCTGTCTGCGCCGCGCTGCCACTGGCCGCGCTCCAGACGCCGCCCGCTCCTGCGTTCCTGGCGGCGCTCTACTACGCGGCGCTGGTAGGCGGGCTGGTGGCGCTCGGCGCACGGCTGGCTGCGGCGGCGCGGGCTGTGGGGGAGGAGCGGATGCGCGCCCGCAGCGGACTTGGTGGTCGTGCGCTCGCGGTGGCGCTGGGGCTGGCGCTGCTCGGCTCGCTGGGGGCGAGCGCGCCCGCGTTGGCCGCACGACAGAGCGCCCAGATCGATGTGCTGGATGTCGGGCCGGGTGGGGATGCGCTGCTCCTGCGCTTGCCCAACGGGACGACGGCGCTGGTGAATGGCGGGCCGAGCGGGCCAGCGCTGGAGAGCGCGCTGGCGGCGCGGCTGCCCTTCTGGACGCGCAGGCTCGATCTCGTCGCGCTGACCGATGTACGGGCGGGCGATGCGCGCGGGCTGGAGGACCTCGCCAGCCATTACACCATTGCGCATGCGATTGATCCGGGAACGGCGCATCCCACGACGGAATATCTCGCCTATCTCGATGCGATGCGGCTGGCGGGCGCCGCACGCCAGCAGTTCCGCGCGGATGACGTCATCTCGCTTGGGGCGGGCACAACGCTGACGGCGCTGGGGCCGCCGCAATCGCTCTTTCCTCCGAATCAGGGCGATACCGCCGCCAGCGATGATCTCATCCTGCGGATGGAGACGCCGGGGCTGCGTGTGCTGCTGCTCGGCGCGGCGGACACCTATGCGCTGGATGCGCTGGCGGGTTCGGGCGAGCCACTCAGCGCCGATGTCGTCATGCTCGATGCGCCACGTGGGGCGCGGCTCGATCTCAGCGGCCCACTGGGCGATGTGCTGCGGCTGGCGCATCCGCGCGTGATCATCCTCTGCGATTCGCCCGCGCGGGTAACCAGTAAGCCAGTCGCGGCGATTCAGGCGATGTGGGATAGCGACGCCGATGTCGCGGCGGCGACAGGCGCGCAGGTCTACCGCGTGAGCAACGCGGGGACGCTCTCACTCAGCGGTGGCGCGGCGGGCTGGACGCTCGGCTGACGTGCTAGGTGTAGGTCGCCCGCTGGTTCGGTGAACTCCAGGAGCATCAGCGTGGGGCGATGGAAAAAGCTCTCGTCGTCGCCAATGACGATGGCGCCAGGGAAAGCGGCATGCGCGATCACCAGGGAGAGGCCAGTCGCGTTGGGCGGAGTCTCGAAGGCGGCGGTATGCGTGAAGGAGGCGCCAGGCGCAAGCGCCGTATCGAGGGGCTGGCCACTCAGCGCCGCCGCGTCGAGCGCACGCTGGGCGGTGAGGGAGACATCGTAGCGGTGGCCCGCGCTGTCGAGCAGGTAGAGCGTGTCGCCATATTCGCGCTGGGTGACGCGCTGCGCGGCGTTGGTGACTTGCACGGTCACCAGCGTGAAGCGTCCATGCGCGGCGACGGAGGAATTAGAGTCAATCGCAAGCGTTTGCGTGGCCTGAACCGCCGCGATACACCAGTCATCGAAGCAGCGGCGCTGCCCCATCCGAACTGTCTGTTGTGGTGTGATCGCAGAGACGCCAATGAGCGCCAGCGCATAGAGCAGGAGGTAGACGCCAAGCCCCAGCAGCAGGTGTCGGGCGGCGACCCATCGCCTGAGCGCGAATGCCACGATGGCGGCGATGAGCGTCACTCCGCAGCCCAGGGCCGAGGCCAGAAAGAGCAGGTCAAAGAGCGTCATGGGCGTGTCGCCTCCCTGTGTGGCGCCTCAGGGCGGCGACGATCACTCACCACCGAGGCGATCCCAGAGGCCGAGGCGCTGAAGCTCCTGGCTGGCCTCGAAGCCAAACGCGGCGCGGTCGATGCTGTTGCCGGAGCGGATCACGATACCGCGCAACATCTCGATCAACTCAGATTTCGTGGCTGGGTTGGTCTCGAAGGGGATGTGTTGGGCGAGTCGCTCGATCGCCTGCTGGTCGAGCCAGAACTGCGTGTCTCCCATACGGTTTCTCCGTCTTCTGGCCGCGCGGCGCCGACCGTGCTCACCCTCCGATGGTAGCATGCCAGCGCCAGCCGTTCAATCGCTGTATATCTTCGGCGAATTGCTACAACGATGCCCAATGCTCCTATGGGCGCCGCGCTTTCTTGACCCTCTCAGATGCGCTGTGTAGACTGGGCTAGTGGCCTGACACTGGCGCGCGCCCCGGCAAGGCAGGGCGGCGTCGGCCACCATGCGACCAGGAGAGGGATGAGTCATGGAATGCGACAACTGTGGCGCGCCGCGCCTCCGCACGGGGCCATGCCCTGAGTGTGGCGCTCCCCCGCCCCGCTTTTCGACACGTGGCGGTGGTGGTTCGGGAGTGCGGGGGCGTTCGCAGCCAGGCAGCGGTTCCAGTGGCTCACGCCGAGGATCTGGCGCCGACTGGGGCGGCGGGAGCGGCGGGAGCGGCGGCGGGCTGCTGAACCGTGGCCCTGGCGCTCGGCGTCCAGGGAGCGGCGATAGCTGGGACGACGAGAACTACAACTACGCGCCCGCGTCCAATAGCCGCCCCGGCTATCGCTCCAATTCTGGAGAGTATGGGGGCGTGGATCCCTCGCGGGCGCTGGCTCCGCAGTACGGCGAGCCGATGCCGCCCTCCGCTGAGGGTGGGGTGATGGGCGCGCTGCCCGGCTTCCCCCAGACGGATGAAGAGGAGCGGGCCATCGGCATGCGCCGTCCCGCCTACATCCCCGCGACCGGGCCGAAGCGCAAGCGCCGCCTCAGCTCTGGGCGTGTCATCAGCGGCATGCTGAGCATCCTGCTGGTGACGGTAGGTGTCTGCGCGGGGCTGGGCTTCTTCGGGCAGCGGCAGCTCGCCAATGTGCTGATCGGGCCGCTCCATATTGTGGCTGCTTCGCCGACAGTGGACGTGAGCCAGATTCCCTCAAAACCCATCTCGACCCCTGGGCCATCGGCGAAGATTGTCACCTCAGCGGTGACAGCGCACGGCATCGACAACAACTACAATGCGGTGGACATCTCATCGTATTTCCAGGTCAACTCGACGGTGTATGTGGTCGCGAATATTGTTGGCGCGTCTCAGAAGACCACAAACACGCTCTCATGCGTCTGGTATCTCGATGGCATCAACTATAAGTTAAAGAGCGGCACTGAATCGCCGCTGCCACCGAGCAAGACGAGCAACTTCCATGGCTATTGCGCGTTGCCATATTACCAGACAGGTGTTGGCATGGTGCGCATCTACTGGAATCGCCCGGCCTCAGACACCAGTGACTCGCCGACTGATCCCTACCTTGCCCAGACGATCAAGTTCGGCATCTTCGCGAAGATTCCTGGCACGGCGACGCCAGCCACCAAGCCAAAGACTCCCGCGCCGACAAAGACAGGCTTTGGCGCGGCGCTGCCAGTGGCGTGGCGCTCTGAATCAGGCGTCAATTAGACGCGGAGGCGAGAGTGGCGCCATTTGATAACCGCCTGCCGCCGCTCGGATCGCTGGGTGGTGGCCAGGGTGACGACGATTGGGATGACTGGGATCCCTCGCGCGCGCGCCTGGGGTACACCGGGCGTATGGGCGCGCTCAAGTGGATGGGGCCGGGCGCGCATGGCGCCATCGATCTGCCTGACCCATCGCTGACCCGTCCACCGTCAGGTGGAAATGGACTTAGCCCCGCCGCGCTCGCCATCAGCGCCCGCGCCGATACCGAGGACTACCTCACTGTCACCTATGACATACATGAGCCAGGCTTCGCGGAACTCTACGATGCGCTGATCATGCCGCAGTGGTCGGCGCCGTTCGGGCGGCTGTTGCTTAGCGCCTTCCTCACGTTGTCGCGCGAAAGTGGCTGGCAGGGGCTCGATGTCGCCTGTGGCACAGGCTTTCCGACACTGGAGTTGGCGCAATATATCGGGCAAGATTGCGATCTCGCGGGCATTGACACCTGGGAGGAAGCGATAGCGGTCGCTATCCGCAAAGGGCGAGACGCCTGGCTGCGCAACGTAACCTTCCTCGTCGCCGATGTGATGCGCAGTGGTCTGCCTGAAGGCTCCTTCGACGCCATCACCTGCAATCTGGGGCTTACCAGCTTTGCCGACCGCGAAGGCGCGCTGGGAGCGATGTGGCGGCTGCTGCGACCACGCGGCCACATCCTCCTGACGATGCCGCTACAATCGGCGATGCGTGAGTTTCTCGACATTTACTACCTGACGCTACGTGATCTCAAGTTGGGCGATTACCAGCGCCTGTTCGCCGAGCAGATCGCCCAGCGCCCGACGGTCGCCGAGGCGCGCAAGCAGATGGAGCGCGCGGGCTTTCAGCCGCTGCGCGAGGTGACGGATACGTTTACTATGCGCTTTCCCTCGCCGCTGGCGTTCTTGCGCTCACCGATCATCCAGACGACGTATATGCTTGGCTGGCGCTCGATCATCTCTGATCTGACAGTGCGGCGGCTGGTCTTCAACGAAGTGGAGCGACGGCTGACGACGCGCATGCAGGTCAATGGCGGAGAGCTGGCGATGACCATCCCGATGCTCTGTCTTGTCGGGATGCGGATGTGACCGGGCAATGTGGCGTCGCACGCTTGCGCTGAAGCATGCGATACTGAGAGAAACTTTGTGACATTGTGAAGGAGAAACAGCGCTGTGGGCAGGCCAATGCGTTTATGGACGAATCGCGCGCGGGTAGTCGTACTGGCGCTTGCGGTGGCTGCCCTGGTCAGCGCGTGGTCGCTGCAGCCAGCCGCCGCCGCCGGCGCGCTCGCTCCGAGCGACGCCACGCCAACCGCGACGATTGACGTCACAATGATACCCACGGCCACCACCACCGCCACTACAACCGCGACGACAACCCCTGGCCCAACGGCGACCCCAGAGACGTTTGGCCCGAATGGCGCGGCGGCGACTCCCGCTCCAATGCTGTCAGCGAAGGAAGCGGAACTCTACGACCTGACCACTGGCCAGCCATTGCTGACACTCAACTCCGATACCTCGATGCCCATGGCTAGCACGACCAAGATCATGACGGCGGTCGTGGCGCTGACCTATGGCAAGCTGAATCAAACGATCACCGTCGGCGCGGATGCCTACAACATCGAGTTCGACGGCACGAGCATCGCGGGGCTGCGGCTGGGCGAGAAGCTCACTCTCCAGGAATTGCTCTACTGCCTGATGCTGCCATCGGGCGATGACGCCGCCATCGCCATCGCCGATGGGGTCGCTGGGTCGCAGAGCCACTTCGTCGCGCTGATGAATCTGGAGGCTGCGTTGTTGGGCCTCTCGCACACCCACTACGCGAATCCGCATGGCCTGGATCAAACTGGCCATTACACTTCAGCGAGCGATCTTGTCAAGCTGACGGCGTATGCGATGGAGAGTCCGACCTTTGCGCGGGTTGTCGAGACGCCAAGCAAGACGCTGCCAGCGAACGCGACTCACCACACCTTCCATCTCGTCAATACGAACGAGCTGTTGCCAACGCAGCCATTCGCCTATACCGGCGCGATTGGCATCAAGACTGGCTATACGGGTGGCGCTGGCTACTGCCTGGTCTTCATGGTGAAGCGCCCCGCTGGCACGCTGATCGGCGTGGTATTGGGTGAGCCAATCTATAATGGCCGCTTCACCGACGCCACGAAGTTGCTGAACTGGGGCTATTCAGTGCTTTCCCCGACGCCCACGCCGACCACTACCGTCTCGCCCACCGCCGCACCATCGGCCTCGCCCACTGGCAGCGCCACCGCGACTGTGACGGCGACGCCCTGAGCAGCGCTACGGTAGCACGAACCGCAGACGCTGGAACTCGGCTTTGAGTGCGCGCGCTTCAGCGGCGATCACCTGCGCGGGGCGGCGGGCGAAGAGCGCGTCGGCTACGAGGCCCGCGATGACGCGCATCTCGTCTGGCCCCATGCCCCAGCGTGTCACCTCCTGCGTCCCGAAGCGCAGGCCGTTGTAATCGCCGGGAACCTCCGCGCCGGGGAGGCCGATGCCGCTGGAATGGATGGCGCTCTGTGCGAGCGTGCGCGCGGCATGATCGCCCCCGCCGAAGCGCTGCGCTTCGAGGGCGATGTGGTGGGTCGCGGTGAAGCCACGCTCGGCGGCGACGACGGGCAGCCCCTCCACCGCAAGGGCGGTCGCGAGCGCCTGCCCATTCGCCAGCATCGCCGCGACGTAGCCAGCGCCAAAGCGGCTGAACCCCGCCAGCGAGATCGCCAGCGCGGCTATACGCCCATCGTCGAAGTTGGCGGTCAGGCCGGGATAGGCGATGCGCTCGATGCGCTCAGCCAGCTCCGGCTCGCGGGTGAGTAGCATCCCGCCGGAGGGGCCACCCAGCGACTTGTAGGTGGAAAAGGTGACGACCTGCGCGCCTTCATCGAGCGGACTCTGGAAGTGGGGACTTCCAGCGGTGGTGATGAGCGCGGAGACGTGGGCGGCGTCGTACATCAGCGTCGCGCCCACCTCATTGGCGATGTCGCGAGCCTCGCGCACGGGATACGGAAAGAGGACGAGGCTGCCCCCCAGCAGGATGATGCGCGGGCGCTCGCGGCGCGCGACCTCGGCCAGGCCCTCGATATCCACCGTCATGCGCTCAGCGTCCCAGGGAATGTCAACGATGCGCAGGCCGTAGAGTCCGGCGGCGCCGGTCTCGCGGTGGGTGGCGTGTCCGGCGGCGCTGGTGGGCAGCGCAAGGATAGTATCGCCGGGCTTGGCCAGTGCCATGAAGGCGTAGAGGTTGGCCAGCGAGCCGCTCGCAACGCGAAACTCGACGTAGGGTGCGCCGAAGACCTGGCGACCGAGCGCGAGACAGCCGACCTCGATGCCCTCCGCATCTTCGAGGCCCGTCTCGTACTTGGCGCCGGGATATCCCAGGCTGGGGCGGCTCCCCAGACTGCTCGCCTGGATGGCGCGCGCCCTGGGATCCATGACGTTGGTGCCCGCGTAGAGGACGATGGACTCTTCATCATAGGCAGCGTCACTGCGGCGCGCATAAGCGGTGATGCGCTCAGCGGATTGCTCTGGGGGGAGCGAGGCGAATTCGGTCAGCAGGTCATCCACGCGGGTCGCTTCGGTCGGAGTAAGCCAGGGTCGCAGGTCACGCTCTCCCATGATGGGCGCCTTTCTCACTTTAGAGGATATCGTCAGTGGCGTTTTCATTGTATGCCTGCGAGGGAAGAGGTCACATGGCAGGCGGGCAGCGCAAAACTTGACTGTGCGCCGCTGGCTGTGCTATGGTGATTGGGCATCGGGGCGTAGCGCAGCCTGGTAGCGCACCACAATGGGGTTGTGGGGGTCGGAGGTTCAAATCCTCTCGCCCCGACCGCACGCGGTTTCTCAGGATTCTGAGGAACCGCGTTTTTTTGGTCGTTTTTGCCCTATTTTTCCCATCGCTTCGCATTTAGGTCAGCTACTTGCTACGATACCCTGACAGGAGGTGTGGGACGCCTCATAGTCGTAAGCAGGATGCGCGCTGTGACAGTCCTGTAGATACTTCTTCTGCCAGAACACGGGAGCGATCATGCGCATCATCATGGTTAAGCAGATCATCCGCGACGCCGATGAGCGAGCGCGGACGCTCAGACGGGGTGGCCAGCCAGAGGCCCAGATGCCCGTCTATGAGACGGCATTCGCCGCGATACGTCTGGTCGCCGCCAATGATGATCTCCAACCCGCGTGGGAGCGCCTCGTGATGATGCTCTGCGACACGCAGCAGCGTCTGGTGATTGATGCGCTCGACGCTACGCCGCTCGAGCAGATACGGCGGCGGCTGCTCAGCATTGATGATATACCTGAGGTGACGGGATTTGGCTCACTGCAGGATATTCATACGCTGATCGCCGCCGCCATCAATGTCGGCGCGCCACGCTACAACTCAGGAGACATTCGCGGATGCGCGGCGCTCTACTGGACGACCGCGCGCCTTATCACCGATGCGCCCGCCACGCGCGGCATCCCTGGCTATGCCCGCGCGATTGCGCAGATCAAGCCTGTCATCGACATTGAGCCACCCGCTGGGTACTTTACCGCCGCCGCCATTGACGCCTTCGCATGGGAACTGCGCCATGCCCTCGACGCCACCGCCCGCGTCGCCGTCTAGGCGCGCGGGCAATTACAAGCGCTAGCGCCTAGCGATCGAAGACGTGGTTCTCTTCCTTGACGGCGAATCCCCGCTCGCGCAACAGCCCGATCAAGAAGTCGCAGTGCTCGCGGTCGCGTGTCTCCAGCACGAGCGAGACTTCGACCTGCTGAATGGGCGCGCGTGGCGCAGCGCGGTGGTGCGAGACATCGAGTACGTTGACGCCCTGCTCGGCGACGACGTTGAGCAGCTTCAGCAGTTGTCCGGGGCGGTCGGGAACAAGGACGCGCAGAGAAAGATAGCGTCCCTGAATGCTCAGGCCGTGCGCGATGATGCGGCCAACCATCGTCATGTCAATATTGCCGCCGCTCAGCACGACCGCCGTGCGCTTCCCCTTGATGGGCAGCTTCCCGGCGATCAGCGCCGCGACGCCCGCCGCGCCAGCGCCTTCGACCACCAGCTTGCAGCGCTCCATCAACAGCAGCACGGCGCGGATGATTTCATCCTCTTCGACCGTGACGACCTCATCCACCAGGTCGCGAGTGATAGCATAGGTCAACTCGCCACATTGTTTCACCGCGATGCCATCGGCGATAGTGCTGGCCTCGTCGAGTGTGACCAGGCGCCCGGCATCGATCGAGCGCAGCATCGGCGCCGCGCCTGCCGCTTCGACACCGTAGATGCGTACGTCGGGATTGAGCTTTTTGAGGGCTGTAGCGATTCCAGAGATCAAGCCTCCTCCGCCAATCGAGACGACAATCGCCTCAACATCGGGCATGTCGCTGAAAATTTCCAGTCCAACGGTTCCCTGCCCGGCGATGATGTCGGGGTCGTCGAAGGGATGGATGAAGGTCGCGCCTGTCTCGGCTTCAATCTCTCGCGCACGCGCATAGGCTTCACCGAATCCTTGCCCATACAGGATAACTTCCGCGCCAAAGCCCTCCGTCGCGGCGATCTTGGCCAGCGGCGCCGTGGCGGGCATGACGATGGTACAGGCGATTCCGAGGGCAGACGCGGCGATGGCGACGCCTTGCGCGTGGTTCCCCGCTGAAGCCGCGATGACACCATGCGCTCGCTCCTCCTCGGTCAGGCGCGAGAGCTTGTAGGTGGCGCCGCGCACCTTGTAGGAGCCTGAGCGCTGGAGGTTTTCCGCCTTGAGAAAGACGGTGGCGTCTGTCATCCTTCCCAGCGTATGCGAGGACAGGAGTGGCGTATGGTGGATGTGCGCGTGTATGACATCGCTAGCCTGCCAGATATCCTCAATCGTCGGTCGACGCTGCGGAGCCCCTGCGCTTGACGGGGGAGCGGACGTCGTGGTGGCGGGAGTCTCGGCGGCGCTATCCGCGCTCGCGCCGTTTGTTGCTGAATCCGCAGCGTGTTTTGCTCCGCGTGTGGTTGGGGTATGCGGTGCGTCGGTATCCGAGGCGCTCATGAGCGACTTCTTTCTGTACAGCGCACGTCGTTGCGCGGCAAGCGACGAAGCCTGGCTATCACCTATGCTAGCATACTTTCACCGACTTCCGCGTCGCGAGCCAGCGCATCCGCTCTATTTCGCTACTCTGGCAGCGCGAGGCCGATCAGCTTATAGACGAGTTTCGCGGCGACGACGGGACTGACGTGGTCTTCGAGTAGTGGCGAAAGCTCCACGACATCGAAGCCGATGATCCGCTTGTGTCGAGCAACCTCAGTGAGCAGGTCTATGGCGTCATACCAGCCCAGACCGCCTGGCTCAGGCGTGCCTGTTCCCGGCACGAGCGAGGGGTCGAAGGCGTCAATGTCGAAGGTGATGTAGACCTCATCAGTGAGCGCGTTCACGACTTCACTGATCCATTCACGCCGACCACGCAGCGTTTGCTCGTGAATCTCGCTGGCGAGAATGAGCGGCAGCTTGCGCTCCTCGACCAGGCGCGCCTCAGGCTCGCTCAGGCTACGTATGCCGACCTGCGCCGTGCGTGGGCAAACCTCCAGCGTGCGCCGCATGATCGTGGCGGCGCTACAGGTGGCGCCTTCATATTCATCGCGTAGATCAGCGTGCGCGTCTAGCTGCAAGACACTCATGCCCGCGTGGCGCTGGGCGAAGGCGCGGATGACGCCGATGGAGGTGAGGTGGTCGCCGCCAAGCGTGACAACGAACTTGCCCGCATCGAGCAACTGCCCCGTCACCCATTCTGTGCGGGCGACCATCGCCTCAGCGTCGCCGTTGATAATCTCGATTGGGCGCAGGGTGTGGATGCCGACGGTATAAGGCGAGCGTCGCAGCTCCGCGTCGTAATACTCCAGGTTGCGCGAGGCGGCGATGATAGCTTGCGGGCCTTCCCGTGTCCCGGGGCGGTAGCAAGTCGTGCCATCGAAAGGTACCGGGGTGATGACCACGCGCGCCGTCTCGTAGTCTGTGTATTGAGCGTCCAGGTGCATAAACCCAATCGCAGGCGCAAGCGCATCGTCCAATGCGGTATAATCAGACATGGTGTGACTCCTCTGTTGCGAGCGCGCCTGGTACGCATCTGTTACCTGCGCTGCCTACGGATGGGCGCGCAACCTCTCCATTATAGCGATAGCGCAAGCTGCGTGTGGTAGGGCGTCGCGAATGGTGTGATGTGTCTGAGAGCGGACGCTTTCCTGGGATGGTTTGTCTCTGTCCGGGGATGATCGAGGAAGCATGGTTGTTTTGGTCGCTTGAAGGTGTTCGCGGAAGTGTGCGCCAGAACGAGTGATGTGTGTTGCGTTGTGTTTGAGATTCGCGTGAAGCGGGTCAGCGAGGGCGTATGTCTTGCCGGTATGGGCCGGAGACAGTTCGACGCCGAGAATGTTCAAGGAGCCTGTGTGGCTATTCGTGTGTACGTGGGGAATCTCCCCTACTCCGCCAGTGATGAGCAACTCGCGGAGCTTTTCAGTGTGTATGGTGAAGTGGCTGAGGCCAGTGTCGTGCGCGACCGCGCTTCGGGACAGAGCAAGGGTTTTGGCTTCGTGCAGATGGCGGAAGACGACGCCGCGCGCCGTGCGATTCAGTCCCTCGAAGGGACAATGATGGATGGTCGCACCATTCATGTCAACGAGGCGGAGGAGCGCCAGCAGCGCGACTTTGGCGACCGTCCGCCACGGCGTGACTTTGGCGGCGATCGTGGCCGCCACGACGTGACTTTGGCGACCACCCGCCACGGCGTGACTTTGGCGATCGTCCGCCACGGCGTGACTTTGACGATCGCCCGCCGCGCCGCGATTATGATAACCGCCCGCCACGCCGCGACTACGATGACCGTCCCCCGCGCCGCGATTATGATGACCGTCCGCCGCGTCGCGACTACGGTGAAGATCGTGGTCCGCGCCGTGACTTCGGCGATCGCCCGCCACGTCGCGACTACGGTGAAGATCGTGGTCCGCGGCGCGACTTCGGCGACCGCCAGCCGCGTCGCGATTATGACGAGCGCCCACCGCGCCGCGACTATGACGAGCGCCCACCGCGCCGCGACTATGACGAGCGCCCACCGCGCCGCGACTATGGCGAGGATCGTGGGCCGCGCCGTGACTTCGGTGATCGCCCGCCACGGCGTGACTTTGGCGGTGATCGTGGGCCGCGCCGTGACTTTGGTGATCGCCCGCCGCGCCGTGACTTCGGCGGTGATCGAGGACCGCGCCGTGACTTCGGTGATCGTCCGCCGCGCCGTGACTTTGGCGATAATCGAGGACCGCGCCGTTCCTCAGCGCCTGCACCGCAGGGTCGTGATGAGGCGACGAACACCGGATGGGAACGGCATCATGCGGTCCGTCGCGATACTCCCCGCTTCCGTGATGAAAACGAGGACGGTGGCAAGCAGAAAAAGCGTTCGCCACGCACGACTCGCCCTCGCGTAACCGAAGTGAGCGAGCAGCAGGAGCACGACTCCTAGCGCGCTCGTGTCGCATAACTCCACGCCCCAGGCTCTTCTCCGCATGCGGGAGGAACCTGGGGCGTGTTGTTGCGCGTTTCCCGCGCATTGCTGGGAAGATATGCGCGGAATCAGTCTGCGCGTTGGATGACACGGCGTCCGTCTACAATGAGGCGGCCAGAGAGCGCGAGGCCGAGCGCGCGGGGGAGCAGCCGATGCTCTTGCTCCAGGATGCGTGCGGAGAGCGTCTCGACGGTATCGTCATCCAGCACTGAGACGGCGGCCTGCGCGATAATCGGCCCAGCGTCCACATCCTCGGTGACGAAGTGGACAGTGCAGCCAGAAATCTTCACCCCGGCCTCCAGCGCCTCCGTCTGCGGGCGCGGCGCCATGCCGCCAGCGAAGGCCGGGAGCAGGGACGGATGGACATTGATGATGGCATTGGGGAAGGCGGCGATGACGCTCGCATCGAGAATCGGCTTGTAACCCGCGAGGGCCACGACACGCGCCCCCGCCTCACGCAGCGCCGCGATGATTTCCGCAGCGGCCTCCGTGCGGCTGGGATACTCGCGTGGGACGATGATCCGCGTGGGGATGCCAGCCGCGGTGGCAATCGTGAGGGCTGGGGCGTCTTGGCGGCTGGCGATGACCAGCGAGACTCGCGCGCGTAGCTCGCCGTTCGCGATGGCGCGCAAGATCGCCTGAAGATTGCTTCCACGGCCAGAGACCAGCACACCGATGCTGGGGAGTGGCGCCTGAGGCTGTGGCGAAGTCATGCCAGCCCCTCCACACGTACACGCGGCGTCTGCGACTGCTCACTGTCCCATTCGCGGACAACACCGATTGAGCGCCCGCCCGCTTCGCTGACCATCGCCAGCGCGCGGTCCGCGTCTTCCGCATGGACGAAAGCGACGAAACCGATGCCCAGGTTGAAGACCCGCTGCATCTCTTCCCAGGCAATCTGTCCGCGCTGCTGGATGAGACGGAAGATCGGCAGCACTTCCCAGGTGTTCGCGTCGAAATCCACGCCGAGGCCATCGGGCAGTACACGTGGCACGTTGTCCACCAGACCGCCACCGGTGATGTGCGCCATGCCGGTGACAAGGCCTTGCTCTAGCAGCCGCCAGACATCTTGCAGGTAGCAGCGGTGTGGCTGGAGCAGTTCATCACCGAGGGAACGGCTCAGCTCTGGCGGAGTGGCGCTGAGGTCGTCGTTAGCCAGGGCATGACGCGCGAGGGCGTAGCCGTTGGTATGCAGGCCAAGCGATGGGAAGCCCACCGCGACATCACCCGCGCGGATCGCCTGGCCGCTAATGAGGCGGTCACGCTCGACAACGCCGACAATCGCGCCCGCGAGGTCATATTCTCCAGGAGCATAGAAGCCTGGCATCGTGGCGGTCTCGCCGCCGATGAGCGCGCAGCCAGCTTCGCGGCAGCCCTCCGCCACTCCGCGCACGACCGCCACCGCCTGATCGCCATCCATCGCGCCGAGGGCGAGGTAGTCGAGGAAGAAGAGCGGGCGGGCGCCGCAGACGAGGATGTCGTTGACGCAGTGCGCGACCAGGTCTTTGCCGACGGACTCGTGACGGTTGAGAGTGAAGGCGATCTTGAGCTTGGTGCCGACGCCGTCGATAGATGAGACCAGCACAGGGTCACGCAGCCCAAGCTCGCCAATCGCGAAGATGCCGCCAAATCCGCCCATCGCTCCGAGCACCTGTGGCCCGTGGGTGGAGCGAATTGCTTCGCGCATCTGCCGCTTGGCTTGGTCTGCGGCATCCAGGTTTACGCCAGCGTCCGCATAGGCGCGGGCAGGCTGCGTCATGTCTCCTCCAACGTTCTTCGAAGCGCGATTAGCGCAGGTCGAGCAGGCGCAAAAGCTCGGCCTGCTGAGATTGCAGCGTGTGGCGAATACGGCCCAGGCTGGCGGCGTTCTCGGCGAGGGTCACCACGGTCGCGAACTCGCCCAGTGGATCCACAGAGACCAGCGCATCCTCATATTCGAGAATGGTCGCGACGGTCGGCCCCGCGCCAAGTTCCGCGCCCAGCGACTCCGTGACACTCAGCGCGCTGGCTCCCAGCGCGCCCAGCGCTTCGCGTGTGCGGTCGTCAGCGCGCCCGACGGATTCGATCAGCAGGCCCTCGCGCCCAACCAGCACAGCGGCGCGCACGCCTGGTATCGCGATCAGGCGTGAGAGCAGTTCGCGCGGATTCGGCATCTGGGCGGTGATCCTTTCACGCTCGCGGCGGCGGAGACATGCGCGACTAGCGGCTGATTTCCGCAGTCGGTGGTTCCAGCGCCAGCTTGTCCGCAAGATCCATCTGCACCGGCATCGGGTAGTTCCCCGTAAAGCAGCCGACACAGAACGAGTCACCGGGCAGGTCAATCGCTTTGACCAGACCCTCCAGGCTTAGATAGTGAATGCTGTCAGCGCCAATCTCGCGGCGAATGTCTTCGATCTCGTCGTAGCGCGCGGCGATTAGCTCCTCGCGGCGGGCGACATCCAGCCCAAGATAGCAGGGCCACTTGAATGGCGGCGAGCTAATGCCGAGATGCACCTCGGTCGCGCCCGCGTCGCGCAGCAACTGCACGAGCGGGCGTGAGGTGGTGCCGCGCACGATGCTATCATCGATCATCACGACACGCTTGCCCTTGAGGATGGCGCTGAGGGCGTTGAACTTCATCTTCACACCGAGGGCGCGCATCTGTTGGTCGGGTTGGATGAACGTGCGCCCGATGTAGCGATTCTTGATGAGGCCCTCGGCGTAGGGGATGCCGCGCGCGGTGGCGTATCCGGCGGCGGCAGGCGTTGCGGAATCAGGCACGCCGATGACGATATCAGCCTTCACAGGATACTCTTCGGCAAGCTGTACGCCCATCCGCTGTCGTGCAGGATAGAGCGAGCGATCCATGATGACGCTGTCGGGGCGCGCGAAATAGATGTACTCGAAGAGGCATGTCGCGCGCTTCACGGACGTTTGCCCCTGGCTGGAGTGCAGGCCCTCCTCGCCATCGCCGTTGATGATGATGATCTCGCCTGGCTCGACCTCGCGCGTGAATGTGGCGCCGATGGTGTCGAGCGCGCAGGTCTCCGACGCGACGACCCAATGGCCATTGAGCTGGCCAAGGCAGAGCGGGCGCACGCCGAAGGGGTCGCGCACGGCGATCAGCTCGGTGGGCGTGAGAATCGTCAGGCTGTACGACCCCTGGAGTGATGGCATGACACGGCGCAGCTTCTCGGCGTAGGTCGTGCCGGGGGCGTTGGCGAGCATCCGCGCGATGATCTCAGTATCACTGGTCGTGGCGAGCGTCTCGCCGTCATCGAGTAGGCGTGCGCGGAGGGTCAGTGTGTTGGTGAGGTTGCCGTTGTGCGCGATGGCGACAGCGCCGAGTGTTCCGTTTGTGATCACGGGCTGCACGTTTTCCTGGCGGTTAGAGCCAGTCGTCGAGTAGCGCGTATGCCCGATCGCGGCGAAACCAGGCAGGTGGCGCAAGCTGTCTTCCGTGAAGACCTGCGAAACGAGGCCAATCTGGCGATGCTCGTGCAGGTTCGAGTCGCCATCCGTCGTGACAATACCCGCGCTCTCTTGCCCCCGATGTTGCAGAGCGTAGAGGCCGAAGAACGTGACACGGGCGACATCCATGTCGGGGGCGTAAATACCGAATACGCCGCATGCTTCATGCGGACGATCAAGGGGGTCATCATCGGTTACTGCGTCAGTCAACGCCCACCCAGCGCTGTTGGCGCTGGGCCGCTGGTCGTCGGCGTCGCCCTGCATGCGCTACCTTCTTTCGGGAACACAGGTCATTCAGACGGACTGGCCACACTGGGGTGAAACGCCCCTGCCTCAACGTTAAGATGGTACCACATCGGGCATGGCTCCTCGCTACCCTGTACCCAGGATGGGCGAAGCGCTGATTCACGCGCCACAACATGCTATTTGAGTGGCCCGTATACTATGGGCAGGGAGCTTTGAATATCCGCTGTATCACGCGCTAGCGTGCTAAAGAATAGAGTGAGCCTCGATGACCAACGACATAGACGCGAACCGGGGCGGAGCTTCGGCCAGCGCCAGCGACGATACCACCAGCGATCACGCGGGTGAGCGCTTCCTGCGGATCGACGAAGTGGCGCGCCGCACTGGCCTCACCAAGCGCACCCTGCGCTACTACGAAGAGCTAGGTCTGCTCGCGCCCGCGCAGCGTTCTGAAGGCAACTATCGGCTCTATAGCGAGGCTGACATTCATGTGCTGGAGCAGATCATCGCGATGCGCGATCTGCTGGGGCTGGAGCTCAAAGAGATTCGTGAGATGGTGGCGGCGGAGATGGAGCGTGAGCGTATCAAGGCGCAGTGGCGGCAGGACGCCGATCCGGCGCGCCGTCTCCGCGCGCTCGACGCCGCCGAGCAGGTCACCAATCGCCAGCTTGCCCTGCTCGAAGAGAAACTCGCGGGCATGGAGCGCATGCGCCAGACGCTGGAGGAGCGCCTCACGAAATACACCACCGTGCGCGCGGAGATTCAGGCGCAGGCCCGAAAGACGCCCGCCAGCCCTACCGCTCCACGGCCCTCGGCTGATTCGCCCACTCGGTGAGCGTTAGTGGCTGGGTGTTGTGGTCGCTTCGGCGCCTGATTTATTGGGGCTGGAGGTCGCCTCTGGGCTGGCAGTCACAGTCGCCTCTGGGGAGCCGCCCGAAGAGTCGCTGGAACCGCCATGATCGCCGCCCTGATCACCTGAGCCAGGGGTCGCCGATGCGCCCGATGAGCCATGATCCTCGCGCTGGGTCTCGCGCGCCAGAGCCACAGTCCCATCAGGATTCGCGACCGCCAACGCCAGATTGTGTGACGCTTGCTGGTTGAGCGCGCTTGTGGGAACGCGCACGACGAACTGGGTAGCGGTCAGCGAAATCCGCACGCCGATGGGCGCCCCATTCAGCAGCAGTTGCGTTCCGGAGGTGAAGCCCTGTCCATGCGCGACGATGAGCGTCGTGGCGTTGGCGCCAGACTTCTGGCTGCCACCGGCACCAGGAGCGCCGTCAGACTGGATATCAATCTCTGAGACCATGAGAGATGTATATCCCCAGCCACGCAGGATGTCGGTCACCTTCGCGCGTGACTGCCAGCCAAGCCAAGAGAGCGATGCCCGCAGGTCAGGCTGGGCGCTCGCTCGGAAGGCGCTGATGGTGGCCTGGATGCTCTGGCGAGTAGCTGTATCGCTGATGGCCGCTGCCTGCCGCGCCGCAAGCGCGTCGTCGGCGCGCAGCCTGGTGAGCGCGGCGACGGCGCCGACCTCATTCTCGTTCGCGCTGGCCGTCTTGAATGCGGCGAGGTCGGCCTGTGCCCGCGAGAGCGCGACATTGGGGTCGGTGGTGGGCGTCGCGAGCGCCTGGGCGGCGAGTGTCTGCGCGAACTGGCGCACGACGTAGAGCGGGGCGCCTGGCGAAGCCTTCGCCGTCAGCGCTCCCAGGCCGATGGTCAGGATCAGCGCGGCGGCGATGGCGGCCCAGGCGGTGCGCGGCGGGATGCGCAGCAGGCGGCGCGTGGGTGGCGCGGGTCGGAATGGCGCGGATGGGCAGGCGTCATGGCGCGCTGTTCCATGTGCGCCATCAGTCGCGCTTCCAGATCATCGGCGAAGGCGCGGTCGGGTGAGGCGTCACGCAGTGGCGAGAGGCGCGCGGCGGCGCTGAGCAGTGGGCGGTAACTCGCTGCTGGCGCGCTGGGCCTGGGTGGAATCACTCAGGAGCGCATCAAGCTCATCTTCTGGGCGCATGCTCACTCCTCCCCTCCACGTTGCGACGTTCGTGAAGCGCCTTCGGTCGGCGGCAAAACATCGGAGCCAGCACCCTCCAGGAAGCGCGCGAGCGAGGCCAGCGCCCGGAATTGCAGCGCCCGTACGGCGCCTGGCTGTTTCCCAAGCAATTGACCTACATCCTCTGCGCTATAGCCCAGCACGCTGCGATAGAGAATTACGGCGCGCTGCTCCTCGGTTAAGCGGTCGAGCGCCGCGACAACCTCTCCCCAACTCTCGCGCGCCGTAATGACATCGAGTGGGTCGCGCTCGTGTGGCTGGTGGCCGATGAAGTCGAACTGATCAGAGAGTAACTGTGCGTCAGGGCGGGTGCGTTGTCGGCGGAAGTGCATCGCGACCTTGTTCCGCGCGATCCCTAGCGCCCAGGCGACGAATCCTCAACTCATCGCGAGCGCGAGTCTCACCGATACGCTCGACGATGGTGAAGAACGTCTCGGACGTCACATCTTCCGCCGTGTGGACATCGCCGACATGCGCGAGGGCGTAACGATAGACCACAGGCAGAAATCGCTTATACAAGCATTCCCATCGCCTGCTGGTCGGCGGCTTGCGCCTGCCGGAGCGTCTGCTCGAATGGCAGCGCAGGCGGCCAGGTCAGTCCCGTTTGCGCGCTAGCGTTCCGCGTGCGCTGCGGGGGATGTCCCGCCGTAGCGTTATCCGCGCTCCGCTCTCCTCGCGCTCGACTCATGCGCGCTAAGGCCTCTCCGCTTGGTTGGTATCACCGTCCTCATGCGGGAAAAACGATGACCATTGGCCCGAACGCGCGGAGACATGGGAGGTCAGTCCCAGTATCTCCGCACGCCTGGTGTGTGATTCGCTAGTGGTCGGTTGGGTTCGGGGTGGACGACGAGTCGCGCACCTCGACGCTGGTAGCGGTGATGGTCGTGCCAGAGACCGTGCCCTGCACGGAGACCTGGCTGTTGGTCTGGAGCGTGGCCAGGCCGGCAACGCCGAGAAGTGGGTCGTGGCGTCGACGTTGACGGTGATGTGAGCCGTTCGCCGTCTGCAGCGTGAAGCTGTTCGCGCTGACCGACGTCACTGTTCCGTTGACCTGATTCTGCTCGTTGGAGCCTTTGCTGCTGTCAGACCCCTGCAGTGGCTCGACGAATCGCCGCTGTTGCTGCTAGTGTCGCCGCCCTGCTGCGCCGCTGTTCTGGCTGTTCTCCGGCGCGCCCTGGAGCGTCACCTTCCAGGCATCGTAGTTGGCGCCGTCAGGTGTGGCTTGCACCTCGACGATGCGGGCGCCGATGTTCGCCGTCGCGCAGACATCGGCCAGCGTGGGCGGCGTGCGCGCTGCTGCGCTGGTGCTCGCGCCACCGGTCGTGTCGCCGGTGCTCGCGCCACCGCTGTTCGCGCCAGTGTCGCGCCGGTGCTCGCGCCGCCAGCGTTGGCGCTGTTGTCGCCCGTGGATGCGCCACCGTTGGAACTGGCGTCGGAATGCGCGCTGCTCTGTCGCCATTGAAGCGTCGTTGTCGAGGTGATGACGAACGTCCAGCTCTTGCCCGCCTTGTCGGTCACAGAGAGGGTGTTCGGGGTAGCGCTTGTGTCGCAAGCTGCCAGCAAGCCCTCGACCGACACTGGATGTGCGTGGGAATCAGGAGTCTCGGACGCATCGGGCGACTTAGAATCCGAGACCAACATTGAGGTTGATGCCGAGCGTCTGGAGGTGGCCTGTATTCGCCGCGACGGCGACCGCGCCGCCGCCGCCACCTACGACGATGGCGCCCAGGGCCGCCAGGGCCACCTTGCTCTTGAGAACGGTCGTGAGCTTAGCAAGCATGTGTTTGTTCCCTCCAAGGAAGTGAAATTAAGAACGCGACGCAAACCCGCGTAGCGTGTCTGTCATCCTGTTAGTTGCATTTGTGAGCATGATGTTACGGGTAGGCGAAAAATTGGCGCCAAATTCGGGAGAGTCAGCCGAGCGAACTGAGGCAAGATCGTACGATGTGGTACGATTCGAGACGCGAGCAGACCTCATGGGTTGATGTTCGATGGCAGGAGGACGGCGCATGGCGAACTATGATGAGGCGGCGGTTCGGCAGCGACTGATGGCCGACCTGGCGCAGGTCGAGCGCGACATCTACGCGCGCACCGAAGGTGTGCAGGCCATAAGTCCCAGCGAAGGTCTCGACGGCACAGGAGTCACCAGCGAGCAAGCCGATGAAGGCGCCGCTCTCACGGAGTTTGACCGGAATCAAGCGATGCTGGACAATGATCGCGCGCTCCAGACGCAGATCAACCTTGCCCTCGAACGATTGGATGCTGGTCAATACGGTATCTGTGAGCGCTGCGGCAAAGAGATCGATCCGCGCCGTCTCAACGCGCTGCCCTATGCGACACTCTGCATAGCGTGTCAGACGCTAGTTGAAAGCGGCGCGTAGCTGTTTGCGCAGTGAAACACCGTTTCGTCGGAGATGTGGCCCTGACCGGGGCCGATGAGAGGTAGCATGTCGGCGTCCCGATACCATGATTTACTCGCGTTGATGGTTGGACTAGCGGTTCTGATCGTCGATCAATTGACGAAGATGTGGATTGTCCAGTACTTTGGCGTTACGGGCCTGCGCCCACCCATCCCCGTCTTTGGCGATGTGCTGACGCTCTACTATGTGCAGAATACGGGCGTCGCCTTCAGCCTCTTCGAGGGGCAGAACATCAAGTTTGTCCTGATCGCGGTGGCGTTCGCCCTGATCTGCTACCTCTACTGGCGATTCCGCGAGAGCGCGTCACTCTGGTTGCGGCTGGGATTCGCGCTGGTGCTGGGCGGCGCTATCGGGAACTTGTTCGACCGCTTCACACGCTCCTTCGTCGTTGATTTCATCCACTTCCAGATTCCTGGCGTCTTCAATTTCGCGGTCTTCAATGTCGCGGATAGCGCCATTACGGTAGGGGTCATCGTCATCGCCATTTTCCTCTATGGAATGAGCGCCAATACGGCCACGAATGGTGGAGCGGAGAGCGCGACTGTGCCGTCCAAGGGCGGCCAGAGTGTCGGCGAGCGCAAGTAAGCGCGCACTCGCGCTGCCTGGCTGTGTCCTTGGACGCAGACCCGCGACCGGCGTGAGTAAATGAAAGAGCGATAGAGCCGACATGGGCCAGAACAAGCGCGCCGTTTCACCCACCACCTCATCTGGCGACGCCGACCACGCCGCGTGGGAGGATCTCGTCGTCGCGGAGGAGGTGGCGGGGCAGCGCCTCGACCGTGCGCTGGCAGGCCTGCGCCCCGACCTCTCGCGCACCAGGGCGCAGGCGGCCATCAAGGCGGGTGAGGTGACGGTGGACGGCAAGCCAGCCAAGCCCAGCGCCATTCTGGAAGTTGACCAGCGGCTCGCGCTCGCGCCGACGCTGGGCCAGGCCGCGGCGCTGGCGGCTGGCGCCGCGCCGCAGCCAGAGGATATTCCCCTCGCATCGTCATCTACGAGGACGCCATCTCCTCGTCATCGACAAGCCCGCCGGACTGGTGACGCATCCGGCGCCGGGGCATGCGACTGGCACGCTGGTCAATGCGCTGCTGGCCCACGCGCCTGGCCTGGAGGACAGCGAGAATCCGCAGCGGCCAGGGCATCGTCCATCGGCTCGATAAGGATACCTCGGGGCTGCTCGTCATCGCGAAGGACGCCGCGACGCATACGGCGCTGGCCGACCAGATGCGTGAGCGTGCGATGGTCAAGCGCTACATCGTGCTGGTGGAGGGCCGCATCGAGCCTGCCCAGCGGCACAATTGACGCGCCGATTGGCCGCGACCCGCGCACCCGCCTGCGCATGGCGCTGGTCAGCGAGGCGCATGGTGGGCGTGCGGCCGCGCACCCACTATCGAACCCTGCGCTATCTATCCCGGGCGAACGCTGCTGGAGGTAGAACTGGAGACGGGGCGGACACACCAGATTCGTGTGCATCTCGCCGCGTTGCGTCATCCAGTCGTCGGTGATTCCGTGTATGGGCGACCTCAGGAGCCGATGCCGCCACGCCAGTTCCTTCACGCCGGGCATCTGGAATTTCGCCATCCCATGACAGGTGAGTGGATAGTCTTCGATAAGCCGCTACCTTACGACCTCGCTTCCTTCCTGGAGCAGTTGGAGCATCCCGCCCAGCGCTAGGTCGTGACTGCGGCGTGGCTTGACGTTGCTCCTCCCGCAACGTATAGTGCCTACGCTGCGGGCGGTATACCCCCCACCCGTATACGCGAAGTAATGCGATACGCTGAACCGCCTCCTCGCGCGCCAGAGAACCTGGCCGTGCGCGGCTGCCGCAATGGCATAGAGATCCGATTGGGTAGGGAGTTCGGCGAAAGGAAAGGGCTGGTATGTGTACCAGTAAGGCCATCTCTGGCTATCTACAACTATCTCAACTGGTATATCGCCTGTTTTCACACCGGCGAGAGCTAGCGGCGTTGTCCGCATAGCAAGGAGACACACGTGTTCGGTCCACACCTCATCATTGATGGTTCGCGTTGCGATACCCGCAAGCTCGCTGACCGCATCCTCGTCGAGCAAGTCCTGAACGATTACCCCTCCGCGATTGGCATGACCAAAATCGGCGGCCCATACATGTTCGAGTATCAGGCCCCCGACCCCGCGTATTCCGGCGTTTCTGGCCTTGTCGTGATCGCCGAGAGCCACATCGCCATCCACACCTTCCCCGAACTCGACTACTTCACCATGGACATCTTCTCGTGCAAGAACTTCGATCACGAGAAGGCCATCGCCTACATCAAAGAGGCGTTCGATGTCCAGGAGATGGATCGCATGCTGGTGCAGCGCGGCCTCTCCTTCAAGGGGCCGCACCACGGCGCGAATGGCGCGACCGATGAGTTGATCGCCGCCGCTGATGCGCGCCTGGCCGCTGGCATCGTGAGCAAAGAACCAGCCCTGCCTGATCATCCCGCGCCGCTGGCCAGCGAACGCGAGGCGGCTTTGGCGCAGCGCGTGGGCGAGGGGCGGATGCTCTGGCCGCAGTATGGCGTCACGCCCGATCTCGGCTCAGATGGAGCCGCTGGGGAGAGCGAATGCGAGCCGTGCGCGCGTGGCGGCGCCACTGCCGTGCCGCTGGGCCATGCGGGCGAGACGGTGACGCTGGAGCAGGGGCGCACGCTGACCGCCACAGAGCCGCCGCTGGTGAATCCCACCGCGTCGGTGAGTGGGCTGCTCGATAAGCTGATGGCGGGCGCGGGCGATGGCCGAGCACTGGGCAAGGCGCTGGCGACGTGGGAGCGGCTGGTGCGCGCGGATGATGCGACCATCGCGCTGACGCTCGCGAAGCCAGTGATCGCCGCTGGACTGCGCGAGACGTTGGTCTATGCGGTCGAGCACCGCTATGTAGATGTCATCGTGGCGAGCGCCGACGACCTCTTCGCCGATCTCTACGAATCGCTGGGGTATGCGCATTACGCCGACGACGCGGGGGTGATCGCCAGTGATGAGGGGCGCGCGGCCACGTTGGCCTTCGTGCGTGACTTCCTCGGCAAGGTGGACGCATCGCGCCTGACCACGGGCGCTGGCCTGTGGAAGGCGCTCGGGGAGGCGCTGCCGAGCGTGGCGCCACGCAAGGGGCTGTTGCAGGCGGCGGCGACGTTTGGAGTGGCGATCTTCACGCCCGACCTGAGCGCCAGCGCCATCGGCGCGGCATTGTTGGCGGCGCGTGAGCAGGGGGCGAGCGTAAGCCTCGACGCCAGCGGCGATCTCGCGGGTCTGGCGCGTATCCTTGGCGCGCGGGCAAGTCTGGGCGTGCTCCGCGTGGGCGCCGGGCTGGAGGATAGTCTGCTGCTCCAGGCGCGCGAGGCCGCTGTGGCCCTTGGCGGCGCGCGGCCCGCGCTGCTCGGCGATGTGACGCTGGGCGCGGCTCCGCTGGCGCAGGGGGTGAGCGTCGCGGCGGATGCGTCGCTGACGGCGCCGCTGCTCGTGATGGGCCTGGCGCAGCGGGTTCCTGGCGCGCGGCATGTCAATCCTGTTGGCGCGAAGGTTCCAGTTGAGGCAGCGCTGGCCTGACCCGCCACACACAGAACGACGCCCCGCCTCCTCACCTGGGGAAGCGGGGCGTCGCTCGTGGTGTGGCGCTCATGCGGGCTGGATGGCGCAGGGCAGGGCGAGCCGTGTCAGCTCGTCATAGTAGTGTTCCGCCAGCTCGCGCGGGCAGACCGCGATGACGGCGACCCCCAACTCGGTGATGTCACGCAGGGCGCGCTCCGCTCGCTCAGGGCCGAGAAGCTGCGCCAGCATCGCGCGACCATCCGGCGACCACCAGCGCGCGAGTGGGGCATCGGCAGCGCGGCTCAGAAGCTGCACCCGATAGAGCGGGATCATCCGCAGCGAAAGGGTGATTTCATCCGCTGTGCGCTCTCGCCGCACGCCGCAGGCTGCCTGCGAAACGTCTTCATCACGCCCGGTGGCGCGCCAGTTGAACCATAGTACGCGCATACGCTGCGCCCTCCAGTCTTGCCGCCACACAGCCCGCTCACGGGCGGTTCGTCGTCTCGCTGTGTGGGGTCTCTGCTCTCAAGACGGAGGGACGCGATGAAGCGCCACATTTCAGCGGATGAGCGCCTATTCGGCATGGCGCGAGGGGAATGAGAAACCGCCGTGGAGAAAAACTCCACGGCGGTTTCAAGCATGCGGCGCGGTATCAGTCCCAACCCTTGGCCTGGCCAAACGCGCTGGCGATGGTCACGAAGTCGGGCGTGAGGCTCGCTCCCCCGACCAGCGCGCCATCGATGTCGGGCACGGCGGCAAGCTCGGCGGCGTTGGCGGCGGTGACGCTGCCGCCGTACTGGACGCGCACGCCTGCCGTCGCCTCCGCGCCGTACATCTCGGCGAGCAGCGCGCGGATGATGGCGATGACGTCGGCGGCGTCTTGCGCGGTGGCGGCGCGGCCTGTGCCAATCGCCCACACCGGCTCATACGCCACAACAAGCTCACTCAGCCGGGCGGTGGGCAGGTTGGCGAGGCTGCCGCGCACCTGTGTCGAGATGACACGCTCGGTCAGGTTGGCCTCGCGGTCCTCCAGCCGCTCGCCGACACAGACAATCGGGCGCAGACCATGCGTGAAGGCTGAGAGCGTCTTGCGATTGACGAACTCGTCTGTCTCGCCAAAAATCGCGCGTCGCTCGGAGTGCCCCAGAATCACGTAGTCGCAGAGTCCATGCAGCATCAGCGGCGAAATCTCGCCTGTGAAGGCGCCTTTCTCCGCGTCATACATGTTCTGCGCGCCAAGCATGATGCCGCTGGCCATCGTGACGGCATGGGCCGCCGCGATGGAGATCGCCGGAGGGCAGATCACACAGTCCACACCGCGCACACGTTCGAGGTCATCGAGAATGCGCGAGATGAAGTCATGCGCCTCCGAAGGGCCATAGTTCATCTTCCAGTTGCCCGCGACGATAGGTCGTCGTGGTGAAGTCGGGTGTGATGAGGAACTCATTCCGAATGTGCTCCTTGCTTAAAGTTCGATAGGTAGGTCTGAGCATATGTTAGACTGATCTTATGAAACCATCCTTGCTATCTGGCTGCAAGGGCTGTTCTGATGAGGCGTTCTACTGCTCTGCGTGCTCGCTGACCACACACTGAGGCGACGAATATATGGCGGATAGTCTCACCGGATCGGAAGCTGGTCTGACCCTGGACGATCAGGCTACGCTGGCTTTGCGAGCAATAGAAGATGCCGGTGGAGAGGCTGAAATTCAGGCCATTTACGCTGCGGTTGAGCGCGCAATGCATGGGAACCTGCTTTCGGAGCAAGGGAAGGCGTCGTTGCGGCGCATTGTGAATACGTACGCGGTAAAAGCGGGATTCATCTACGCTCATGACAAGAACAAGCCTGGGTG
This sequence comes from uncultured Chloroflexia bacterium, assembly GCA_963840335.1. GTDB lineage: Bacteria > Chloroflexota > Ktedonobacteria > Ktedonobacterales > JADMIN01 > JAKAIY01. The sequence goes on along the minus strand of CAWIYP010000012.1, from coordinate 259,352 downwards.
GCGCATCACACCAGAAGGCCGCGAGTTCCTTCAATTCGCGCCGTCAGTAGCCAGGACAACGCAGGTCATAGATGTCGATTCGGCTTTGGTTCGCGATGTGCCATCCAATGTTGTTCGAGGAGAGATGTTCGAGCAGCATATCGCCATACTTCTGAAGCGGATGTATCCGAAATACGCATAGATTCATACAGGCCGATTCAAGCGCAACGAGCGTGGGCTTGATTTTTACGGCGCCGGGCTATCCCAGGATGAAGGTGTGGGCCTGAGTATTGGCGTGCAAGTCAAGTTGCACGGGCCGAGCAATGCGCCAACAGAGATCGAATGGCTCAAGTTTCTCAGTGGGTGCTTCGCGCGTCGGGTCAATCGCGCGATGTTCATCACAACTGGACGGCTTACAGGTGAGCAACACCGCGAGGCTATAGAGGCGAGTGTTATCGTTCTCGCGGGTCGCGAGGAAGTAAACCGGATATGCGAGCAATACAGTGTTGAGCCATTCCCAGACTTGGGGCTTGATTCATCTGCCTGACGCGATAAAGTCGTAACCGCCCTGCGCCATACTCACATATGGCGCAGGGCGGTTACGCAAGCATAAGATTCAGGCGCCGCCTACGCGACCCCATTGCTGCGCAGATCAGGTGGGAGCTGCGCACGCTCCAGCAGCGCCTCGACGCCGGGCAGCTTGCGGCCTTCCATGAACTCCAGCGAGGCGCCGCCGCCGGTGGAGACGTGGGTGAGCTTTTCCGCCGCCCCGGCCTTCTCGACCGCCGCCGCGGAGTCGCCGCCACCGACGATGGTGATGGCGCCCGCCTCGGTGCGCTCGACGAGCAGCCCGATCAGCGCGTCTGTTCCCAGCGCGAAGGCGGGGAACTCGGAGACGCCAAGCGTGCCATTCCAGACGATAGTCGCGGCGTCACTCAGCGCCTCGCCAAACGCGATCAGCGTCTGCGGGCCGACATCGAGGATGCGCCAGCCCGCGTGAACGGCGTCAGGCGATGTCAGGACGCGCGCGGCGTCGGCGGAGAACTTGTCGCCAACGGCCACATCCACAGGCAGGATGAAGCGCTTGCCCGCACTGGCGGCTTTCGCCATCAGGCGGCGCGCCTCGTCGAGCTTGTCATCCTCTACCAGTGAATCGCCAACATCCATCCCTTGCGCTTTGAAGAAGGTGTTGGCCATGCCGCCACCGATCAGCACCGCGTCGGCGATGTCGATCAGCCGGTCGAGCGCGGCGATCTTGTCGGAAACCTTCGCTCCGCCAGAAATCGCGACCAGCGGGCGCCTGGGATGCTCCAGCGCGGCGCCAAGGAAGTTCAGCTCTTTCTCCATGAGGAAGCCCGCGACGGCTGGCAGGTCGTGCGCCACGCCTTCGGTGCTGGCGTGGGCGCGGTGAGCCGTGCCGAAGGCGTCGTTGACGTAGACTTCGCCCAGCGCAGCGAGCTGCCGCGCGAAGGCGGGGTCATTCGCCTCTTCCTCTGGATGGAAGCGCAGATTTTCGAGCAGCAGCACATCGCCCGGCTTGAGCGCGCGCGCCATCGCCTCGACCTCTGGCCCCACGCAGTCCGGCGCGAGCGGGACAGGACGCCCCAGCAACTCGCTCAGGCGCTCTGCCACCGGACGCAGACTGTATTTCGGGTTGACCTGGCCCTTGGGGCGGCCCAGGTGGCTCATCAGCACGAGCGCGGCGCCCTGGTCGAGCAGCGCGCGAATGGTCGGCAGCGAGGCGCGGATGCGCGTGTCATCCGTGATCGCCCCGCTCTCGTCCTGCGGAACGTTGAAGTCCACGCGCGCCAGCACCCGTTTGCCGTGCGCGTTGATGTCGCGAACGGTCGCTTTGTCCATCTCGCCTGGTCTCCCCTACAGGCGCTCGCCGACGAAGCGGGTCAGGTCGGCCACGCGCGACGAATAGCCCCACTCGTTGTCGTACCAGGCGATGACCTTGAGGAAGTTGTCGCCGAGCATCATCGTCGAGAGGCCGTCAATCGTGGAGGAGTGCGAGTCGCCTCGGAAGTCGGAGGAGACCAGCGGCTCATCGGTGTAGGCGAGGATGCCCTTCAGCTTGCTGGCAGCCTGCTCCTGGAACAGCGCGTTCACCGCCTCGACGGATGTGCCCTTGTTGAGCGTCGCGACGAAATCGACGACCGAGACCGTCGCTGTCGGTACCCGTAGCGAGAAGCCGTCGAAGCGACCCTTCAACTCAGGGATCACCAGCGCGAGCGCGCGAGCGGCGCCAGTGCTGGTGGGGATGATGTTCTGGGCGGCGGCGCGGGCGCGGCGCAGGTCGCTATGCACGACATCGAGGATGCGCTGGTCGTTGGTGTAGGAGTGGACGGTGGTCATCAGACCCTTTTCGATGCCGTAGGCGTCGTTGATGACCTTGGCGGCGGGGGCGAGGCAGTTGGTTGTGCAGGAGGCGTTTGAGATGATGTTGTGGGTGGCGGGATCGTACTTGTCCTCATTCACGCCAAGGACGATGGTGATGTCCTCACCCTTCGCCGGGGCGGAGATGATGACCTTCTTGACGCTGTCGCGCTTGTGCGCCGCCGCCTTGGCGCCATCGGTGAAGAAGCCAGTGCTCTCGATGACGATCTCGGCGCCAACCTCGCCCCAGGGAATCTGGCCGGGGTCACGCTGCGAGAAGACGCGGATGCGCTTGCCATTGATGACGATATCGTTGCCAGCGACTTCGACCGTGCCATCGAAGCGGCCATAGGTGGAGTCGTAGCGGAAGAGATGCGCGTTCGATTCGGAGTCGGTGAGGTCATTGACGGCGACGACATCGATGTCGTTTGGGTAGCGTTCGAGCATGGCTTTCAGGCTCTGGCGACCGATGCGCCCGAAACCGTTGATCGCGACTCGCGTTGCCATGAGAGATATCCTCCTGTAAGCGGTTTTTCTGGAAAACAACTCCAGCGGCGCGGCCACATCGCCGCGTCCTACTCGCCGGGGGCTTCCGCGCCTGTCATGCAGGCGTCCAGTCGTCCGAGCGAATTGTATCACTCTTGCCGCACATTTGAGGCCGAAGCCGCATGCCGCCGCGCTCAGAGTCGCTCGATGATCGTCGCCGTGCCGAGGCCGCCACCGCAACACATCGCCTGCAAGCCGTAGCGGGCGTTGCGCCGCTCCAATTCATGCAGCAGCGTCACCATCAGACGCGCGCCAGATGCCCCGAGCGGATGCCCCAGCGCAATGGCGCCGCCGTTGACGTTGACGCGCTCCATGTCGGCGTGTAGTTCCTTCTCCCAGGCCAGCACGACCGGCGCGAAGGCTTCGTTGATCTCGAAGAGATCAATGTCGTCCACCGTCAGGCCCGCGCGCTCCAGAATCTGCTGGGTGGCGGGAATCGGGCCGGTCAGCATCGTCACGGGGTCCACGCCGACGACGCGCTGGGCGACGATGCGCGCGCGTGGCCGCAGCCCCAGCGTCGCCGCGCGCTCCGGTGTGGTGAGGAGCAGCGCGGCGGCGCCATCGCTGATCTGGCTGCTGCTGCCCGCTGTCACCTTGCCATCGGGCTTGAAGGCGGGCTGGAGCGAGGCCAGTCGCTCCAGCGTGGTATCGCGGCGCACGCCCTCGTCGCGCGACACCGAGGAGCCATCCGCCAGCGCGACCGGGGCGATCTCGCGGTCGAAGGCGCCCGCGTCCTGCGCCGCCGCCGCGCGCTGGTGGCTGCGCAGGCTCAGCGCGTCCATCTCCTCGCGGCTGATATTCCACTGGTCAGCGATCATCTCCGCCGACAAGCCCCTGGTGGGTGATGGGGTAGACCTCCAGCAGCGAGGGCGGGAACGGCGAGCCACCCGCCGCGATGGATGAGCCGATGGGAATGCGCGACATGCTCTCGACACCGCCCGCGATGGTCAGATCGCAGACGCCCGACTGGATCAGGTTCGCCGCGAAGTGAATCGCCTGCTGTCCTGAGCCGCACTGGCGATCTACCGTCGTCGCGGGGACCGTGACGGGGAAGCCCGCCGCCAGCACTGCGTTGCGCCCGATGTTCAGACCCTGCTCGCCGACCTGGCTGACGCAGCCCCAGACGACATCCTCGACCATGCCAGGCTCGATGCCCGCGCGCTGCGTCACTTCGCGCATGATCTGCGCCGCCAGCATCACCGGATGGACATCGCGCAGCGCGCCATTGCGTCTGCCCACCGGTGTACGCGCCGCTTCAACGATCACTACCTCACGCGCAGCCTGTCCCATGATGTCAGACCCCTTTCAGCGCCGAGTGAACGCTCACGTCACTCTTGAGCGCATACGCCAACTGAACGGATGTCGTGCGTGCTCCTTCACAGGCGTAGTATACGACTCTCCAGGCGCAAATAGCCCCACTCGCGTAGCGCATGTCGCTGCGAGTGGGGCTATGTTGGAGGGTGAGCGATGGAGTGAGGCTAGCGGGTCGTGACGCTGGCGCTGAGCAGCGCCTCGATGTCGTCGAGCAGCATCTCCGTCCAGGTGGCGGCGCGCTGCTGGCGAAGCTCGCTGAGCGACTGGAAGCGCAGGGCCTTCGCGGCGTCGCTCATGCTCTCGAAGGAGGCGCCAAGGTCGGGTATCTCGGGGTGCGCGGCGACTAGCTCGGCGGTAGCCGCCTGCATCTCCGCCGTCACTCGCGCGGGCCGCTCGATGAAGTGGCCAAGCTCGCGCATCTCCTCATCGAAAAAGACGAAGACGGGAACCGAGCGGTACTTGCCTTCCTTCAGGTATTGGTCGGCGAGGTCGAGATTCTGGTCGCGCAGGAAGAACGCGCAGGTTCAGCTTGCCCGTCTGCTCGGCCACTTTCGCCAGCACGGGCGCATTCGCCAGCGCGTCGCCGCACCAGTCCTCGGTGATGATCAGTGCGTTGATCGTCGCCGGAAGACTGCTCGAAGAACGCCACATCCTCTGGCCGTAAGATCACAGCCGCCTCATTCGCCGCGAACGCCTCGCGGTTCTGCGTCATCTGCGCCTTGTACTCCTCAAGTGTCATGCCCTGGTCAAATCGCTCGCGGGTAATCGCCATGCTGTGTTGTCCTCTGTCTACTTGCTTCAAGGGTGATCGTGCGAACCATCACAAAACTTCCAAATGGGAAGTGTCTGTACACAGAGATAACGTGCGAGCGTGCGCTGTGTCAAGGTGAGAACCAGAGAGCCAGCGAGTGAAATCGCTGGCTTAGCGTGGATGAGAGATTATGCGGATGATCTGATGCGGCGTGGAGCAAGAAAAAGCGAGATTACAGAAGCTCGCAGATGTAGGATAGGGCTGGCTTGCCGTTGAGCGTGAGCTCATCATCGGCGACGAATCCGTTGTGTTCAAGTACTTTGCGCGAGGCTGGATTGTCCAACGTGACCCTTGCGCGCAGCCTGGTAAGTCCATACGCTGTAGCGGCAAGCTCGCGTACCTGGCGCACCGCCGCTGTGGCCAGTCCTTGCCCCGCGGCCTTCTGCGCGATCCGGTACCCGAGTTCCGCCGACCCATCTGCTACTTCGTACAGGTTCACCCGCCCCACTACCTCGCCGCGCTCGGTCACCAGCACGTGAAGGTAATTCGTCCCGGCGGCCTGCAACGCAAGTTGTTGCGCATACTGCGTGTCGAATTCGGCAAAGAACTCGTCTCCCCGATCAGGAATCGACGCCGCGAAGTACGCCCGATTCTCCCGCTCGAACGCGAGCAGGGCGGGCGCGTGATCGAGGCGGAGCAACTGAAGGTCTGGTGTGGGAAGGTGGTGGTGTGGCGCCAATTCCGACCCGTTTCCCTTGTCTTCCTTCGATTCCGTGTGGGCGGGTTTCCCGCCCACGGCCTGCCTATCGAGAGAGGAACGTTCATCGGTCTTTGGCGCGTCTCGTTCGTCTCTTTCCTCCATGTGCTTCTTCCTTTGCTCAATGATGAATTGCGATGACTGTTCAGCCCCCTGCAGGGTAGAGGGGCTATTCTGTAAAATATGCTGTAGGATACCACCCAACCGCTGAAGAGATTGTTGAGAAAGCCCTACAGTACAACCCCATCCAACGCTCGTTCAGGCGATATTGACGAAGCGGGCGAGGAGGAGCACCAGCACCAGCATTGAGATCAGCGCCTCGACCATCATCAGCAGCTTCGCGCGGCGTGTCAGCGGATTCGTGTCGGCTGGGCTGAGCGCGGTCGCCGAGCAGAACGCGAGGAACAGGTAGTCCACGAAGCCGGGACGCCAGCCGCTGCGATTGCCGCCTTCCTGCTGGGGAAACTGGAAGTCGGCGGCCTCGTGGGCGTTGCGGTGGCGGATGACGGGGCCATCGCCGTCGGTCTCCCAGTACCACGAGGCAAAGACCAGCACATTGCTGACCCAGAGCAGCACACCAGAGGTCAACAGCTCTGGTGGTGTCAGATCGTGGATGTGATGCACCAGCAGCGCGAGTGAGCTTGCCAGCGCCAGTGTCAGCGCCACCAGCAGCGCATAGGCGAAGGCGCGCGCGACACGATGGGGCATGCGCCGCCCGCTGATATGCGCCACGACTGGTGGCAAGACCGCGACCGCTTCGACGGCCAATAGCAGCCAGTGCGGGCCGAAAACGACATTATCGGGAAGCTGGAAGTAGAGGCCGCCCACCAGCAGCGCGCCCACGACCGCCAGCAGAAACTGCCCTGTATCGGGAATCGGCGCACGCTCCACCGTGCGTGCCATCGCATCGCCTCACGATCTCGCCCGCTGTCGGGTGGCAACTGAGATACGCCTATTCGCGTACTTCTCGGTCTATTCTACACCGAGCGGGCGATGCGTGGAGTATCGCGTGGGTATACTATCTGAGCGGCGCGACTCACTGGAGAGCATCACCCGTGAACGCGCCATTAGAGGAGAGAGACCGATGTCCACACAAGCTGATACATCGCTCACGCCGTTCTATGCGGGGTGGGATCGCTACAATCGTCTGCTCGTCGAGGCGGTCGCGCCACTGACGCCAGACCACCTGGCGCTGCGTGTCGCGCCTGGGCTGCGTACCGTCAGCGAGCTGGCGGCGCATATCATCTCAGCGCGGGCCTGGTGGTTTCACGGCATCCTGGGCGAGGGCGACGCCTACATCGAGGAATACTACACATGGGACGATGACAATCCGCCAGAGCTGAACGCGGCGAAACTCGAAATCAGGTCTGGAGACGACCTGGCGTCTGGTGGCGGATAGCCTGGCGCGGTGGACGCCTGCCGATCTCGACGCCGCCTTCGCCACACGGCACGGCGAGCGCACGCGCCAGTGGGTCATCTGGCACGTCATCGAGCATGACATCCACCACGGCGGCGAGCTGAGCCTGACGCTGGGCGCGCACGGCGTGAACGCGCCCGACCTCTAGACTCAGGCTATGGGCGCGCGGGCGCGAGGGCAGCGCGCAGGCGGCTGGCGGCCTCGGCGATGCGCTCGTCGGGGGCGGTCAGCGAGATGCGCAGATAGCCTTCGCCCTGGCTGCCGAAGTTCGTTCCCGGCGTGATGGCCACGGCGGCCTGGTCGAGCATCCGCAGCGCGAACGCCGCCGTGGTCTCGCCCGCTGGTATTCGCGGCCAGAGGTAAAGGCCAGCTTCGGGTGTCGCGACCCGCAGGCCCAGCTCATGCAACGTCGTGGCCAGCGTATCGCGGCGGCGCTGGTAGATGGCGTTGCGCTCGGCGAGCCAGCTTTCCGGCAGTTCCAGGGCGCGCACGGCGGCGAGTTGCAGCGGGCGGAAGACGCCAGTGTCAATGTTGCTCTTGAGCCGGGTCAGGCCACCGCAGACCAGCGCGTTTCCCGCCATCATCCCCAGCCGGAAGCCCGCCATGTTGTATGCCTTCGAGAAGGAGTGGAATTCCACCGCGACATCCGTGGCGCCAGGGATTTGCAGGATGCTGGCGGGACGCGCGCCGTCGTAACGCACTTCAGCGTAGGCCATGTCATGCACGATCAGCAGGTCATGCTTGCGGGCGAAAGCGACGGCTTCCTCGAAGAACTCCAACGACGCGGCGGCTCCGGTGGGATTATTCGGGTAGTTGAGCCAGAGCGTTTTGGCGCGGGCGAGCGTATCGGCGGGAATGACGTTGAGGTCGGGGAGCCAGCCATGTTCCTCCGTGAGCGGCAGGTCATAGCAGACGCCGCCTACCAGGGCGACAGCGGTCGCGTAGACGGGGTATGCGGGATTCGGCATCAGCGCGATGTCGCCTTCGTCCATCACGGCCATTGGCAGGTGCGCCAGCCCTTCCTTCGAGCCGATGAGCGTGGTGAGCTGGCGGCGTGGATCGAGGGCGACGCCGAAGCGGCGCTCGAACCAGGCGGCGAAAGCGTTCGAGCAGATCGGGCATGCCTTCATATTCGGGATAGCGCTGGTTGTAGGGGTTCTGGGCGCTCTCGGTGAGCGTGGCGATGACTTCTGGCGGGGTCGCCAGGTCAGGATCGCCAATCGAGAGATTGATGATGTCCACGCCGCTCGCGCGCAGGTCGGCGATCTTCTGGTTGTAGTCGGCGAAGTGGTAAGGCGGCAGACTGCGTAGCCGTTGCGAGAGTTGCACGGATCAGGTCTCCTGGCTCAAGTGAAGGATGATGTCGGTCGGCGATGGTCATGTCTCTCAGTATACCGTGCGCTGGCCAGTGTTTCGTGAGGTCGCGCCCATCTGCGCTACAATTCGGATGTGTTGAGGGCGCAAGTCGCGTGACGCGCCGCTGTTTGGTCGCGGGAGGTCGAGAACGATGCTGGCAGTCGAAGAGGCGCGCGAGCGTGTGCTGGCGCGATTCCAGCCCCTCCTGGCGGAGTCCATTCCGCTGACGGAGGCGCTGGGGCGTGTACTGGCGGAGGACGCCCTGGCGCAGACATCATCGCCGCCCTTCGCCAACTCCGCGATGGATGGCTATGCGCTGCGCTCGGCGGATACTCGCGGCGCGACGACGGCGGCGCCCGTGCGGCTGCGGCTGGTGGGCGAGGTTCCGGCGGGCAGCGTCTATCCCGGCGTCGTGGCGGCTGGCGAGGCGGTGCGCATCCTCACGGGCGCCCCGCTGCCCGATGGCGCGGATGCGGCGCTCCAGCAGGAGCTAACCGAGGTCGCGGATGGCTGGGTGACGATCAGCGCGGCGGTCGCGGCGGGGACGAATGTGCGCCACGCGGGCGAGGATGCGCGCCCCGGCATGCTGCTGGCGCGAGCGGGGACAGAGATTGGCCCGGCGGAGATCGCGCTGCTCGCGGCCCTGGGGGTCTCGCCTGTGCGCGTGACACGCCGCCCGCGTGTGGCCATTCTGGCGACGGGCGATGAGCTGGTTCCAGTGGGGCAACCGCTCCAGCCGGGGCAAATCTACAACAGCAATACGCCGTATCTCATCGCCGCCGTGACCCGTGCTGGCGCTGAGCCGGTGGCGCTGGGCATCGCGCCCGACCGCGAGGATGAGCTACGCGCGATGCTGGCGCAGACGCGGCAGGGATACGATCTGATTCTGACCTCTGGCGGCGTCTCGGTCGGCGACTATGACCTGGTGAAGCAGATGCTGAGTGAGCAGGGCGCGATGGAGTTCTGGCGCGTGCGGATGCGTCCTGGGAAGCCGCTGGCATTTGGCGCGCTGGGCGAGACGCCGCTGCTGGGGTTGCCGGGGAATCCAGTCTCGGCGGCGGTGACGTTCGAGCTGTTTGGGCGCCCGGCCATCCGGAGGATGCTCGGCGCGGCGCAGGTGGAGCGGCCCCTGATTGATGTGGTGCTGGAGGGCGAGGAGCAGCGGCGCGCTGACCGGCGCCACTTCGTGCGGGTGCGGCTGGCCTCGCGCGGTGGCACGCTGATCGCGCGGGCGACGGGTGAGCAGGAATCGCACCTGATCTCCTCGCTCCAGGGGGCGACGGCGCTGCTGATCGTGCCAGAAGGCGAGGGCGTCATCCGCTCCGGCGAGGTCGCGCAGGCGCTGCTGCTCAACGACGCGCTGCCCTGGGCCGAGTAGCGAGCGACTGTCGCGGCTACGGCTGCTCAGGCAACGCGCGCACCAGCGCGCGGAACTGGTCGCCCCGGTCGAATTCGTGCAGGAACATGCCGAAGCTGGTGAAGCCAGGCGAGAGCAACACAACATCACCCGGCGCGGCTAGCTCGCGCGCCCGTTGGATGGCCGCCGCGAAATTGTCGTAGATGCCCTCGATGGGATCGGGGAGGCTGTGACGCGCCGCCGCCGCGCGCACATCCGCCGCGAAGGCTTCGGTGGCGCTGCCCTTCAGCAGGATAATGTGTTTGGCGCGGGTGGCGGCCTCTTCGGCGTAGTCGTGGTGGTCTATCTGCTTGGTGTTGCCGCCCGCGATGAGGACAATCGGTTCGGTGAAGCTATGCAGCGCCGCTATTCCCGCGATGGGCGCGGTGCTCGCGCTGTCGTTCACCCAGGTCACGCCGTCCAGTGTGCGGACAACCTCCAGCCGGTGCGGAACCCCGCCGAACGACTCCACCCCCGCGCGGATGATGTCCTCTGGAATGCCCAGAAGCTCCGCCGCGAGGGTCGCCGCCTGCACGTTGGCCAGGTTATGCGCGCCACGGAGGCGGATGGCGTCGGCGTAGCGGAAGGGTCGTGTCTCCGCCGGGCGGTCGCGCGGGTAGCTGACGCCGCGCTCCGCGCTGAAGAGCCAGACATCGGCGCCGCTCGCCTCGTTGGCGTAGCGCTGGGTGTAGTCGTTGTCGGTGTTGAAGAGCGCCAGGTCGCCCGCGCGCTGATAGCGGAAGATGCTGGTCTTGGCCTGGCCGTAGTCCTCCATCGAGTCGTAGGAGTCGAGGTGGTCGGGGAGCAGATTGGTGAAGATGCTGAGCTGTGGGCTGCGGCGCACGGTATGCAGCCCTTCGAGCATCCAGTTGCCCAGCTCCAGCACGGTCCAGCGGTCAGGGGTGATCTCCGGCAGCAGCGAGACCGTTTCGATGCCGCCGAGGTTGCCGCCTAGCAGCGGGTGCCAGCCCGCGACATCGAGGATATGGTGGAGGAGCAGGGTCGTCGTGCTCTTGCCCCGCGTGCCGGTGACGCCAGCGATCTTGCCGGGGCATGCGCGGAAGAACCAGGCGATTTCCATCTCGATGCGCTTGCCCGCCTCGCGCGCGATGGCGAGGTAGGGCGAATTGCGCTTGACGTTCGGATTGCGCACAACGACATCGGCTTGCTGGAAGTCGTCCGTGTCGTGGCTCCCCAGCACATAGCGGATGGGCAGGCCAGCCAGGCGCGCGACGCTCTCCGCCAGCATTGCCTCCGAGCGCAGGTCGGTCACCGTCACCTCGGCGGCGCCCTGCGCGACGGCATAGCGCGCCGCCGCGACGCCGCCACCGAGCAGCCCCAGCCCCATCACCAGCACACGCTTACCACGCAGCCCGTTCGGATCATCCGCTGTGGTGGCGATGTCCCGCCAGTCGTCGTTTATCGGGTCACTCGTCACGCTATCCTCGGTTTCGTTTACTTGTGGCTGCTGGCAAGTGAACTCGCGCCTGGAGGGCTGCGGGCCGCGAAGCCCGCCGACGCGGGCTAGGCTATGGGCGGAGTGAAGCGCGCGTGGCGGATATATCGCGGGCCATGCGCACGGATTCTTGCGTGGAACCCAGTGCGCGAAGGCGCACTTTGTGGCCCGCAGGCCTTCCAGGCGCGGTTTTAACCGCCAGCTTGCCGCACACATTTCCCATTCAACACATAAAACATCATCAGCGCTCATCTCTCGCGACAGACGCGCTCGCGGCGCGCAGTGGCGCGCCCCGCATCAGCTCGTTGATGAGCGGATCGAGGTAGTAGGTGGCGATCCAGGCGATGGCGTCGGCGCAGACCGCATCGCCGAAGCCGAAGAGTGCGTCATTGAGCGAGCCGGAGATGCGGAACTCGCCCGCGCCCATCAGCCGCGCCGCCTCGCGTGGGGTCAGCAGCCGCGCCTGGTAGCGTCCGCCGCCGCCCCGGAAGATGATCTGCCGCCCGCTGCCGCCGCGTGGGGTGCGCAGGCAGCCAGCCATGCCATCCACTCGCAGCTCGGCCATCGAGCGGCCCTGGCGCATGCGGCGGAAGACGGCGCCATAGCTCCAGCGCTCCCCCGCGATCATGGCGTCGGCCAGGGCGCGGTGGCGCGGACTCATCTGGCCCAGCAGGTAGCTGGCGCGGTCAGAGGACCACCACTCCGGCGCTGACTCTGGCAGATCATCGAGGATGTCGTCGAGGCGCGTCTCACGTTGCGGTGGCTCTGGCAGCGGACGCACGCGCCAGCGCACGTCGGTGGTCGCGGGGATGGCGTCGAGCAGCGCCTGGGGCCGTAGCTCGCTGGCGGTGAGCGTCGGCGCCTCGCTGGGTGTATCTGCGAAGAGAGCGGCCTGCGCGCCAATGACGAAGAGACGGCGGCGGCTCTGTGGTGTGAAGCGGGCGGCGTCGAGCTGGAAAGCATCCACCACATAGCCCAGAGCGTCGAGCGCACGCAGCGCGCGGGCGAAGTCTGCTCCGCCATGTGAGGTGAGGAAGCCTGGCACATTCTCCAGCAACACCAGCGGCGGGCGGCGTGGGCCAAGCTCATCGAGAGTGCGGATGAAGCCCCAGAATGCCGAGGAATGCGCGCCTGCCAGCCCCTGCCGTCCGCCAGCCAGCGAGAGGTCGTTGCAGGGGAAGCTCGCGGTGGCCAGTGTCACGCTCGGCACGCGCTCCACGGGCAGTGTATGCACATCGCCCAGCGCAAAGTCGGATGTGTCGCCCTCTGGCGCGAAGTGGGCGAGATACATGGCGCGCTTGCGTTCGTCGATGTCGTTGGCGAAGGTGATGCGCCAGCCCTGCCGCTCCAGTCCCAGGCGCATCAGCCCGATGCCGGCGAAGAATTCGGCGCAGGTCTTCTGGGGCAGGCGCGCACGTAGGTCGGTGGGCGCTGGGCCATTCTCCCCGCGCTGGTCGGCGAGCGTGTCGGCGATGAGGCTCACGCATCCCTCCATATCCGCTGTAATCTGACTCTCCCACAGGCGCAGTATCGTCCAGCCGCCGCGGAGCAGCGCGGCGGTCGCTTCGCAGTCGCGGCGCATGTTACGGCGAATCTTGCGCAGCCAGTAGGCCCGCGATGCCTCCGCTGACGCAGCGAACTGCTCCTCCAGTGCGAGCTTGCCCCGCCGGCGCCACTGGTTGCCATGCCAGTAGTCGCCATCCACGAATACGGCCAGACGCGCGGTGGGGAAGACGATATCGGGCTTGCCGGGGAGCGCAGCGGCGGCGACGCTGTAGCGCAGCCCACGCGCCCAGAGCGCCCGCCGCAGACGCATCTCAGGAGTGGTGTCGCGGCCATGCACACGACGCATGATCGCTGAGATGTCGTCGGCGGTGCGCTTTGGCGCCTGGCGCCGGATCGCCTTCGTCTCGCCCGTTGGTTCGCTCATACCCCTCTCGCCCATCGCACGCGCCTGAGCACTGGCCTGACCATGTGTAGCGGCGCTACTTCCGCCTCCAGTCTATCATGCGTGGGCAGCGGCGCCGATGGGTGCGCGACGTCTGGCGCGATCAGGCGGGCGGCGCGCTTTCCGCCTGGCGCTGAGCGCGCTCCTCGGCGCGGCGTAGATGGTTGGCGGCGTTGATGAGGCCGATGTGCGTGAAGGCCTGCGGGAAGTTGCCCAGCAGCGCGCCGCTACTGGGGTCAACCTCCTCTGAGTAGAGGCCAAGCGGGCTGGCATAGGCGAGCAATCGCTCGAAGCGTCTGCGCGCCTCCTCGACCTCCCCTATCAGCGCGAGATCGCTGACATACCAGAAAGCGCAGACGAGAAATGCGCCCTCCGCGCCCTCCAGGCCGTCATCAGTCGCCGCGCTCTGGTCGTGCGGCGGCTCCAGCGCTGCCGGACGGTAGCGATAGATCAGCGCCTTATCGCTCTGGAGCAGATGACCAGTGGTCGTGATGGTGGAGCGCAACCGATCATCGGTCAGCGGCAGATAACCGACGAGCGCGATACGGAAGTTCGCGGCGTCCACGGCATCCACGCCGTATGCCTGCGTGAAGGTATGCAGCTCATCGCTGTAGCCATGCGTAAGCAAATCCGCCCGGATGCGCTCGCTGGCGTCGCTCCAGTGGGAGCGCCGCTCGTTGCTGGCGTGGCGTTCCGTCAGGCAGAGCGCGCGGTCGAGCGCTACCCAGCACATCACACGCGAATAGACGAACGCGCGCTCCGGGCCGCGCACCTCCCAGATGCCACGATCAATGTCCTGCCAGTGGTCGGCCACGAAGTCGGCGAGGACGGCGGCCAACTCACGCAGGTCGCGCGGAGTCTCGCGCGCGCGTGGGCCTGTGCAGTAGCCCATCGCCTCGGCATAGAGGAACGCGGCGTCGGCAAGCTCGCCGTAAATGTCCATTTGTCGCTGGTTTGCGGCTCCATTGCCGATGCGCGCGGGGCGTGAACCACGGTAGCCTTCCAGATGCGATAGATCGCGCTCAGCGGTGGCGTCCGCTGAGTCGCCATGCAGCGTGTAGAGGACGCGGAACTGGTCGCCATGCAGCAGGTGGAGGTCGTGGAGGAAGTGGAAGTAGTCGCGCGCCTCGCCATGATAGCCCAGATTCCCCAGCGCCTGGAGCGTGAATGATGAGTCACGCAGCCAGGTAAATCGATAGTCCCAGTTGCGCTCGCCGCCGATGTCTTCGGGGAGCGAGGTGGTTGGCGCGGCGACGATGGCGCCGGTCGGCTCGAAGACGCAGAGCTTGAGCGCGAGCGCCGAGCGTAGCACCGCGTCGGCGTATGGCCCCTGGTAGTCGCAGATGTCAGCCCATGTCTGCCAGTAGTCCAGCGTCTCCGCTGCGTCGTCGTCGAGGTCAAGCAGCCAGAGCCGCTTGAGCAGCGCCTCCGCCTCGCGCTGATTGCGCGCGTAGTTGAGCGCGACGCTGACACGCTGGCCAGCCCGCAGCCGCCAGCTTGCGTGGAGCAGCCCATCGTGTGCGCTCGAGGTTGGCGCTTCGATAGTGTTCTCATACCCAGTCATCGGTTTCGCGACGAAGACGAAGAACTGGTCATCCGATTGAATGATCGCGCTTATCGCGTGGGGATGCTCGCTGTGGAGAGTGATCTGCGCGACGCTGCGGGCGTAATTGGGTGTGAGTTTGAGCATGAGGTCGAGCGTGGTCTCGCCATGCTCGCAGGAGATGATACGGTTAATGCGGTGGGCGGCGGCGACATCATTGCCAAGCTCGCGCTCGATCGTCGCGCGTTGGCTGTGGCTGGCGACGGGGGCCAGCGCGAGTAGCTTCGCCAGCGCCTGTTCTGAGGGGCGCCGCGCGCGGATGGGCATGAAGTCGAGCATGCTGACGACGCCTGTCGGGGTGGTGAAGGTTGTCTGGAGCACGTTCGAGGCGGGAATGTAGCGCATGGCGGACTCACAGG
The DNA here is from genome assembly GCA_963840335.1 of uncultured Chloroflexia bacterium. Taxonomy (GTDB): domain Bacteria; phylum Chloroflexota; class Ktedonobacteria; order Ktedonobacterales; family JADMIN01; genus JAKAIY01. The sequence goes on along the minus strand of CAWIYP010000012.1, from coordinate 244,091 downwards.
CTTCCCCTGGACGCACGCGGAACACTCCACCCTTATCGGCGTCGAGCAGCTTGCAGAGGGCCGCCGAACTATCGAAATGCGGCAGGCAGAGCCAGTCAATCCCGCCATCCGGCGCGACCAGCGCAGCGGTGCGGCAATCGCCGATGACGCCATACTTCTCGATGGGCCAGTAGCGCGGCTCAGCGCCATCCAGCCGGGTGAGAATGACGCCCGCATCTCGCTTCGTCATACCGTATCCCTCCTCGCGCATCCCCTTCTGGGCGCGCATCCCCGCGCGTTGCGCATTCCAGCAAACGACAGCTCTAGCTCTATCGTAGCGCGACCGACAAGCGCGGCGCAGGCTTGCGCGCTTGAGGCAGGCGCCGACGGCGGCGTATACTATGCTGATGAGGTTCGCGCGGGCGATTGCGTCGTGGCGCGAGCGGGTGAATTCGGGCAAGCGGGAGAGCGAGAGGCGCAGGCGATGACGCGCGTGGTCGTTGGGATGAGCGGCGGCGTAGATAGCTCGGTGGCGGCGGCGCTGCTCAAGGAGCAGGGCTACGATGTCGTCGGCATCATGCTGCGGCTGTGGTCCGAGCCAACGGTGATCGGCGATGATGGCGAGGAGCTGGTCGCCGAGAACAAGTGCTGCTCGCTGGAGTCGGTCAATGATGCGCGACGAGTCGCGGCGGCGCTCGACATCCCCTTCTACGTCGTCAACGTCGAGCAGCCCTTCCAGGAGACGATTGTCGACTTCTTCTACGAGGAGTACGCGGCTGGCCGCACGCCGAATCCCTGCCTGCGCTGCAACCGCCACATCCGCTTCACGCTGCTGCTGGAGCGGGCGCTGGCGCTGGGAGCGGAGTATCTGGCGACGGGCCACTATGTGCGTGTGGATGATGATCCCGCCACGGGGCTGCGGCGGCTGCGGCAGGGCGTGGACACCGCGAAGGATCAGTCCTATATGCTGCATGTGCTGACGCAGCGGCAGCTCCAGCATGCGCTCTTTCCGCTGGGCGAGCTGACAAAGCCGCAGGTGCGGGCGCTGGCGGCGGAGCGCGGGCTGCCGGTCGCAACGAAGGCCGAGAGCCAGGAAATCTGCTTCGTCGCGGGCAATGACTATCGCGGCTTCATGCGTCGGTACGCCGAGGCGACCGGGCGTGCAGCGCCGCAGCCTGGGCCAATTCTCGATACGACAGGCCAGCAGGTTGGCGAGCATCAGGGGCTGGCGTACTACACCGTGGGGCAGCGCAAGGGCCTGGGTGTCACCGCGCGCGAGCCGCTGCGTGTCTTGCGCCTCGATGCGCGCGCAGAATGCGCTCGTGGTCGGCCCCGCCGAGCAGCTGGCGCGCGAGACGTTCACCATCACCAGACAACGTGGACCTCTGGCCACGCGCCGGAGCAGCCCTTCACGGCGCGGGTGAAGCTGCGCTACAAGGCGGCGCTGGTCGGCGCGACGATCACGCCGCTCGCTGAGGGGCGGGCGGAGGTGCGCCTCGATGTGGCGGCGCAGGCGGTGACGCCAGGGCAGGCGGCGGTCTTTTATGGTGGCGCGGAGGGCGATGAAACGCTCGGCGGTGGCATCATCGAATAGTCGCGGCATCCACGCCATGGGAAAGTCGCCCGCACAGGCGCTTCCACGGGCTATAATGGTGGCCGAGAGCCATGCGCAATCACCGAACCGTGATACCATCGCCACCGCCATGGCGCGGCTGGCGTTAATCAGCAGATTGAAAGGATGGCAAGGCCGCCCAGCGCGCCTCACAGGCGCCTCGGGGGCGCTCGCCGCGACCTAGCCACATGGATCAATCCCACATCCGCAATTTCTGCATCATCGCGCACATCGACCACGGCAAGTCTACGCTGGCTGACCGCCTGCTGGAGTTCACCGGGTCGATTTCCAAGCGCGACATGACCGCGCAGGTGCTCGACCAGATGGATCTGGAGCGCGAGAAAGGCATCACCATCAAGGCGCAGGCGGTGCGCATGCGCTACACCGCGCACGATGGCGACGAGTACGAGCTGAACCTGATTGACACACCAGGGCATGTGGACTTCACCTATGAAGTCTCGCGCAGCCTGGCCGCGTGTGAGGGCGCGCTGCTCGTCGTTGACGCTACGCAGGGCATCGAGGCGCAGACGCTGGCCAATCTCTATCTCGCGCTGGAGGCTAACCTCACCATCATCCCCGTCGTCAACAAGATTGACCTGCCGAGCGCTGACCCAGAGCGTGTCATCAAAGAGATCGAGGATGTCATCGGCATCGGGCGTGAGGAAATCGTGCTGGCCTCAGCGAAAGAAGGCATCGGCACCGAGGACATCCTGGAGGCGGTGACGCAGCGCGTGCCGCAGCCCACGGGCGCGCCAGAGAAGCCCCTGCGGGCGCTGATCTTCGACTCGAAGTACGACGCCTACAAGGGTGTGATCGCCTATGTGCGTGTGATGGACGGCTCGCTCGCGGTCGGTGATCGCTTGCAGATGATGCAGGTGGGCAGCGCGGCGGATACGCTGGAGGTCGGGTACTTCAGCCCGCAACTGGTCTCGACCAAAACGCTGGAGTCGGGTGAGGTCGGCTACATCGCGACGGGCTTCAAGAATGTGAAGGATTGCCAGGTCGGCGATACCGTCACTTCGACGCGCGCGACCGCTAAAGAACCACTGGAGGGCTATCGCCCCGCGAAACCGATGGTCTATGCGGGCCTCTTCCCGGTCGAGGGCGACGACTATCCGCTGCTGCGCGATGCGCTGGAGCGGTTGCGACTCAATGACGCCGCGCTGGTCTTCGACCCCGAGAACTCCGTCGCGCTGGGGTTTGGCTTCCGCTGCGGCTTCCTCGGCCTGCTGCACATGGAGATCATCCAGGAGCGGCTGGAGCGGGAGTATAACCTCGACATCCTCGTGACCGCGCCCAGCGTGGAATATCTGGTGACGCGGACGAATGGCGAGCAGATCAACGTGCACAATCCGGCGGAGCTGCCCGCGCCAAATGAGATCGAGAAGCTCGAAGAGCCGCTGATGGACATCTCCATCTTCGCGCCTTCGCGCTACATCGGCTCCATCATGGATCTTGTCACGACACGACGTGGTGAGTACCGCGCGATGAATTACATCGAAGATGACCGCGTGCATCTCACCTATCGCATGCCGCTGGGTGAGCTGATCGTGGACTTCTACGATCAGCTCAAGTCGCGCACTCAGGGCTACGCCTCGCTCGACTACACCTTCGCCAAGTACGAGGCCGCTGAGCTGGTCAAGTTGGACATCCTGGTGAATGGCCAGGCGGTAGACGCGCTCTCACTCATCACGCATAAGGACAAGGCGCCGCAAATGGGCCGTATGCTGGTGGATAAGCTGAAGGATTTGATCCCACGGCAGTTGTTCGAGGTGCCGCTGCAAGCTGCCATCGGGAGCCGTATCATCGCGCGCGAAACCGTGCGGGCAATGCGCAAAAACGTCCTGGCGAAGTGCTACGGCGGCGACATCTCGCGCAAGCGCAAGCTGCTGGAGAAGCAGAAGGCTGGCAAGAAGCGCATGAAGCGGGTCGGCAATGTCGAGATTCCACAAGAGGCGTTCATGGCGGTGCTGAGCCTGGAGGACTAGCGCGGTGAACGGTTTCGCGGGCAACGTAAAGGGCCACCTCATCGGGTGGCCCTAAACATATAGGTCGTGTTGGGGAGTATTGAACCTAGCTGGCGTAAATGGCGGTTCCACTACTTGCTCATCGGAGTGTTCGATGGATGCCCGGGTCGGCGCTCGAGACTAGGCCAGACGGTCGCGCTTCCAGATTCGCTAGCCAATCAATGTATGTCATCGGTGCGTTAAGCGATTCCTGTTGCGGAAGCCACGCGATGCGCTAAACGATTGGCGCTGCCGTCCTGCTTTCCCGCTCCCACGGGAGGCTTCTGTCCACCTGAATAACCATTCCGAGCAGGCGAATCGGCTTCTTCATTGGGAACATCGGTCGAGTCTCCTTTCCCTAGTTCCACTCATCGGACGCCGGAGCTTTTGTCCTGCGCCACCTCTCGGAGGTACTTTCAGCCTAACACGTGGCCGTGAATATGTCAAGGGCAGTTCTTGTGCGATTTCGACAGTGACGCCGCTGTGAGGCCAGAAAATGTCTGTCCGCTAGCGGTTCCGATCTATTCAAGGCCACGTATATAGACGGGCAATCAGTTATTCGTCATCGAAATCGTCGTCTTCTGCTTCATCCTCAAACTGGTCTTCCCAGTCGTCATCGTCACCATCATCGTCTTCGAAGTCTTCTTCGTCGTCCAGGTCGTCGAATTCTTCATCCAGATCATCGTCGTCGAGTTCGGCGTCTGGCTCATTGGGCGCATGCGCGCGCGGGGCGACTATGCTGGCTGTGAGTGTCCACGCTTTCGTGTCGAGAATGGTTGGCACGATACGCCTCCTCAGAAGGTGAATAGTGTCGAGACATGATTCGTCCGAAGTGTATGTTCCACGCGATAGCGGAGACGCGCGGAGATGTCCGGCGGTATTGTGTCGTGCGCGGAGGCTCGACGTCAACCTCTGGGGGCGCGGACGTGCGTCTTGGCGCTCGTTTACCGCTCCGCGCGGTGGAAGCGGCGCACGGCGAAGGGATTGGGCGTCTGGCAGCGGGGGCAGAGATCCTGGATCGGCAGCAGACTCAGGCGGCAGCGCACGCACTCACTGGCGATGGAATGGTGGCAGTTCTGGCAGTACACCGCATCGGGCGCTGTGCGCTGACCGCATGTCTGGCAGACATGCAAGAGGGGTGAAGGTGGGGCGAAGGCGGTGCGCCGCTGATCGAAGCTCTGCGCCATCTGGCGCTGTGGGTCTACCATGCCGCCACTCATGCCACCGTTCGAGGGCGCCGCAGGAGGCTGAGGGCGCCTGTCAAACGGGACGGGCGCCGCAGGCGCGTGCGGTGGATAGGGGAGATGCTGCATCGCGCGCGACGGGTCGTGTTGGCGCATCTGTGGGTAGAAGGGCGCTTCGTCATCGGCATAGGGTGAGCGTGGCCCCAGCTCATGCAGCGGAGTAATCGGCGCGGACATCGGAACCTGCGAAGGCGCGCTGTATGATTGCGGATAACTGGGCTGCGGCGACTGGAAGTTGGGCTGCTGGTGGAAGGGCGGTTGCGGTTGAACCTGCGGTTGTGATTGTGGGTAGCTGGGAACCGACTCTTCGCGCAGGGTCAGTGAGACGTGTGGCGAGAGCATCACGATAGCGCCGGGCGCGAGGGGACTCTCATTAACGCGCTGGGCGCCGACATGCAGGCCATTGGTGCTTTGCGTATCAACTACCCACCAGGTCTGACCGTTGCGGCGTAGCTCAGCATGATGCCGCGAGATATGTGGAAATGGCAACGCAATATCATTGGTTGTGAGACGCCCGATGGTGAAATGATCACGGTCGAGCCGCACGCGCATGACGCCTTCGGGTGTCTGGATTTCGACGCTTGCCAATTCAATTACCTTCCGCCGGTGACACGTGGGAATACTCGCGTATCGTGAAATCGCCTCGCCCCACCCCAAGCATGCCAACGACGCCGTAGCGTCGCGATAGAGATAGTCGTACCCGAATCAAACCCCCAGAAATATGCAGTGGTTTCATGGTAGCTGTCATCGGGTACGGCGTCAATGCTGAGGCCACTTTGGCCATTGCGTTATGGCGGACGGTGCGTGTGGTTTCAGCGGGTTTGGGCGATGGCCTCCAGGGCCTCCGGGCTTTCGAGCGACGAAAGATCACCCAGGTCGGTCTGCCCGAGATGCCGTGCGCGGATCAGCCGCCGCAGCACCTTGCCGTTGCGCGTCTTGGGGAGTTGCGTGACAAAGTAGACGGCGTCAGGCTTGAGGGCTGGGCCAAGGGCATTCGTTACACTCGCGCGCACCTCCTCGCGTAGCTGTTCCGTCGGCTCGACACCAGGGCGCAGCACCGCGAAGACGACTACGACCTCGCCCTTGATTGGATGCGGCGCGCCGATGGCGGCTGCCTCGCTCACCAGCGGGTGCGCCACAGCGGCGGATTCCACCTCAGCCGGGCCGAGCCGCTTGCCCGCCACTTTGATGGTGTCATCCGAGCGGCCCAGGATGTACCAGAAGCCGTCGCTATCAATGGCCGCCCAGTCGCCGTGAGTCCAGATCCCTGGGAATCGCGTCCAGTAGGCTTCTTCGTAGCGCTCGGGATCCTGCCAGAAGCCGCGGGTCATGCCAGGCCAGGGCGTGCGGATGACCAGCTCTCCTACCTGTCCGCGCACTGAGGCGCCACGCTCATCCACGACATCGGCGGCCATGCCGGGCACTGGCCCAGAGAAGGAGCAGGGTTTGATCGGCGTGATGGTGGTGCAGCCGACGATGCCACCGGAGACTTCGGTGCCACCGGAGTAGTTGATGATCGGGAGCTTGCCACCGCCGACAACCTCGAAGAGCCAGTGCCAGGGGCCAGAGTTCCACGGCTCGCCCGTCGAGCCGAGGACGCGCAGCGCGCTGAGATTGTGCTTGCGCACTGGTTCGTCGCCCAGCGTCATCAGCGAGCGGATTACTGTTGGCGAAATGCCCATGACCGTCACCTTGTGTCGCTCAACGAAGTCCCACAGGCGGTCAGTGTCGGGGTAGTCTATCGCGCCCTCGTAGATCGCCAGGGTGGCGCCGAGCATCAGGGCGCCGCTGACCGCCCACGGCCCCATCATCCAGCCCATGTCGGTGAGCCAGAAGAGCGTGTCGTCAGGCTGCACGTCGAAGCAGTGCGCCATGTCCTGCGCGCCCTTGACGGGGAAGCCACAGTGGACATGCACAGCGCCTTTGGGGCGTCCCGTGGTGCCAGAGGTGTAGATGAGCATGTACGGGTCTTCGGCCTCGGTGATGGCTGTCTCACAGGCGTCGGACTGCGCCGCCAGCGCCTCATCCCAGGCGATATCGCGCGCGGGTTCCCACGGCGTCGCGCCACCGATGCGCCGCACGACCAGCGCACGCTCCACGGTTGGCGCGGCGCTCAGGGCGGCGTCGGCGGTCTCCTTCATCGGGACGACCTTCCCTCGGCGATAGAACCCGTCGGCGGTGATGAGCAGCTTGGCGCCACTATCGCGCAGGCGCGCGGCGACCGCCTCCGCGCCATAGCCCGAGAAGATCGGTGTGTAGATGGCGCCAAGCTTGCCGCAGGCCAGCGTCGCGGCCACCACTTCTGGGATCATCGGCATGTAGACGCCGACGCGATCACCCTTGCCCACGCCGAGCGCACGCAGCGCGTTCGCCGTACGGTTGGTCAGCGCCAGCAGTTCCGCGTAGGTAAAGCTGCGCACTTCGCCGTCTTCGCCCTCCCAGATGAGCGCTGTGCGGCTGGCGCTGGCGCCCTCGGCGTGCTGGTCGAGCGCGGTGGCGACGTAGTTGAACTGACCATTCAGATACCAGCGCGTCCACTGCGGCCCGCTCGTGGTGTCCATCACCTGCGTATAGGGGCGCTGCCAGACGAGGCCGAGGTCTTCCGAGACGGCGTCCCAGAACCACGCGGGATCGTCGCTGGCCTGCCGCAGCAGCGCGTCGTAATCGCCGATGTTGTGACGGCGCATGAAGCGCAGGAGTCGGCTGCGCTGGAGGTAGTCGTCGCTGGGGCGCCAGGCGATTGGTTCGTTCAGCGATTCCCAATTGTCGGGGGTCGGCGAGGTAGCGGCGGGTGGCTGTGTCGTATCGCTCATCGTCGTATGACTCCTTCGTCATGGTCGCCGCCCGCTGCGTCACGCCGAACGGCTCAACAGCCGTATTCTAGCATGCTGGCGTGCGTGGTAGGGGCTGCCGCACTCATCCCAGGTCGCGTGGCCAGTCGCGCGTCGCCTCCAGCATCCCGCCGAGCACTTCGGTCCAAGGGGTGAGCAGCAGCGTGTCGTCGCGTAGGACGGAGCGCCCACCGACGATCACCTCGCGAATGGCTTGCGGCGTCATCGCATAGACGATATTTTTCTCGTAACGCCACGGTGGCTGGAGGGAGGGATCATCCATATCGATCAGTGTGAAGTCCGCGAAGTGGTTGGGCGCGATGCGTCCAGCGGGGATGGCCAGCGTATCGGCTGAGCCAGCCGTGCCCATCGCCAGCGCCGTCTCCGCTGGCAGCACGTTCGAGTCGAGAGCTGTCAGCTTCTGCAACAGCGCGCACATGCGCATCTCATCGAAGACTGAGACGCGATTGTTCGAGCAGCCGCCATCGCTGCCCAGCCCGACCTTGACGCCCGCCGCCAGCATCTCTGGGATGCGGGTCACGCCGTCGCCGAGGAACATGTTACTGGCGGGATTGTAGACCAGCCGCACGTCGCGCTCGCCCATCAGGCGGATGTCGTCGTCCTCCAGCCAGCAGCCGTGAATGATGGTCGCGAGGTCGAGCGCAACGCCCAGCGACTCCAGCCAGCGAATCGGCGTCAGGCCAGACTGTTTCATGATCTGGTCGCGCTCGTACTGGCCCTCCGCGACGTGGATGTGGAAGCGCGTTCCCAACTCCTCCGCCAGCCGCGAACCTGCGACGATCATCTCCGGGCTGGCGGCGTGGGGCGAGTGCGGCGCCGGGCAGACGCTGACATCATCGGCGCCACGGTACTCCTGCCATAGCTCGCGTGTGCGTCCCACCGCCTCGTCTATCGTCTCCTGATACTGCGGTGGCGCGCCGGTCCAGTCGTACATGGTGCGGGCGAGGGTGATGCGGATGCCGACGTCACGCGCGGCGCGAATGACAGCCTGATCGTTGGCGTTGCCGCCGCTGTGAATGTAAAAGAAGTCGCAGACAGTCGTGACGCCAGCCCGCAGCATCTCGGCGAAGGCGAAGCGCGCGCCATGGTAGATGACCTCCTCGGTCATGCGCGGCGTGTAGCCATAGAGCGCGCGGTCGCGCCAGGTGAAGAAGTCGCAGTCATCGGCGACTCCGCGCAGCAGTGACTGGAACGAGTGGTTGTGGGCGTTGATGGAGCCGGGCAGCAGCAGCCGACGTGGGAAGCGCTCCATCGCGAGATCGGCGGGTAATTCGGCGAGCGGGACTATTCGCTCGATGCGTCCGTTCGCGACGATGATTGCCAGGCCGGGCTGGAATCGCCCCTCGTACCAGATGCGTTCCGCCGCGAACGCACGCCGCGATGGCGCTGTCATGCTCTCTACTCCGCTTCATACTGGCTGGTAGGCGTTCGCTGGCGCCGGGCGCGCCGGTTACGCGCTCCCTCGCAGTATGGCACAGTCGGTGACTCGCGGGCGGGTGACCTGCAGGCGTGCGGCGCTACCAGCGCAGGTGAGCGTAGGAGACACGCCGCGCCGAGAGTAGTGTAATGGTGGCGGCGCCAAGCGCGACACAGCCCACGGTGACCGAGACGACAATCCCCGCCACGGGCAGCGCTTTGAGCATCGAGAGGAGGAGGACGCCCAGCAGCGACGAGAGCAGCAGCGATGGCTCACGGTTTCCCAGCCCACGCAGCAGCGAGGCGCCAAGCCAGCTACCAAACGCGACCGTGCCAGTGACCCAGGCCAGCCACAACGCCAGGCCAATCGCCACGGTCACGGGGATGCCCAGGCAGGTGAGGAAGAGCGCCGCCGCGAGCAGGAGGCCGATGGCGCCGATGAGCGCGCCAGAGAAGCCGCTCAGCAGGAAGCGATGCGCGATGGTATAGCGCACATGCCCCACCGCTTCTGGCACGAACGCGGTCAGGCCGAGTGTGGCGCAGATCCAGAAGAGCAGCCCCAGCCAGAATGAGCTTGTCTCAGGCGCGAGCAGATGGAACGGTGTAGTGGTTGAATGGGAGTCAGACAGGGGATTGGCGCTCACTGGGGCGACCTGCTCGGCAAAGGCTCCCGGCTGGATGATGATGTGTCCGCCGATGGTCTGGAGCTTGCCGTGGACGTGTCCGCCCGGCTGCACGGTGATGTCGCCGCCAATCGCTGTGACATCGCCGCCAACCTCACCAGAGACGATGACGCCGCCCCCAATAGCCTGCGCGTCGCCTTGCACACGCCCACGCACCGTCATCGAGCCACCGACAGCCAGCGCATCGCCACAGACCCACTCATTCGCTGGCACAAGCAAGTCAGAGCCAAAGGCGCTGGCGTTCGATGTCGAGCAAGCCTGTGCGGCTCCCGCGTTGCCATTCATCGCGCCAACTGGCTGCCCGCTATGGGTGAAGGCGGTGAGGTTGCTGATCCAGTGCGTCGTGATGAGCGGCAGGCTGGCGCCCTGCGGCGCGAGCGAGACGATTTGCGGCGCGGCGGCTATGGCCCAGATGAGCATGCCGACGAGCGCCAGCAGCGCCGAGATGGCGCGCCTGCGTCTATCTGATGTCGGGGGTGGGGGTGTGGCGCTCCAGCCTTCGTGTCGCGGAATGTGCGGCATGAGCGCCTCATCTGGAGGCATCAACGATCTCATGGCGCGATCACCGTCTCTGTGGCCGGGCGCCACGCTTGCGTGTGGTTCGGCGGGTCACCAGGAAAAGCGCGGGCGCCAGCGCGGCCAGCATGACCACCCAGGCGACACCGAAGCCGCTCACGAGGCCATCGGTCGCGTTGCTGACAAACGAGGCCAGTGTGACGACGACCAATGTCGCGCTGATGACACTCGCGAGGGCCTTCACCGGCGCCCATGGGGCATAGAAGGCGAGCGCGACCAATGCGGCACCGCTTACAATGACCAGCATGAGGTAGATGCGCGCGAAGCGGCGCATGTGCGCCCGACGCACCCGCGCGCGTTGCTCGCGTGGGTCGGGTTCCGGTGGCATGGAGGCGACTCGCGCCATGACCTGCGCCGTGAAGTCGGTGGAGGTGCGCGGTGGCGCGACCACACGCAGGGCAGGTGGCGAGGAACGACGCTCCTCGAAGGCAAGCGGGGCGAGCAACTCTGCGCCCACAGCGGAAGCCCATTGGTCGGCGCTGTGGGGCGCGAGTTGGGCCGATGTGGAGCGGTGGGTGATGTGCGGTCGCGAGGTATCCACAACGGCGTCCATCACACGGCGCCTAGTTGCGGCCTCCCGCAGCCGGCTGGCGATGTGACTCATGGGTATCCTCGCTGGCGAGTGTCATGTCGAGACCTTGCGCTTTGAGGGTGCGGGCGACCAGTTCACGCGCGCGATGGAGCCGCGCTTTCACGAGCGCGGAGGTCAGCCCGAGCATCTCGGCGATCTCTTCGTAGGAGAGATCGTACCAGTAGCGCAAGATAAGCACCGTGCGGTACTTCGGCGGAAGCACGCTCAATACCTTCTGCATCTCGTCGGACGCTTCGAGTTGGAGCGCTGCCTGCTCAGGGCCAGCGCCGAGGTCGGCGATCCATTCGAGGAAGGGAGCGTTTTCCAGCGGCAGCGCCAGGAAGCGGCGGCGGCGTAGCTGGTCTATCGAGAGGTGCGAGGCGATGGAGAGCAGCCATGTGCTGAAGCGCCGCCCCTCTTGATAGGTGCGTAATTGCGTGTACGCGCGCACAAACGTCTCCTGCGCCACATCTTCGGCCTCGGTTGGATTGCCGAGCATACGATATGCGACGTTGAAGACGGGATCTTTATATTTTTCCACAATCGTGGCGAAGGCCTGCTGGTCACCTTGGAGCGCACGGCGAACCAGTCCAGTGTCTTCGGAGAGATCAGCGTTGTGAATGGCGCTAGCGCCTTCCGTTCGACTCCGTGGAACGGAGCGAGCCAGAATTTTTGTAGCGTCCAGTGCGGCCGCATCGCGTCCCACCCGGCGCCTCCTTCATGCTTGTACGCTCAGTGGCAGCGGCCCATAGGCTGGGCCTGGCGCCACCGGCGACGATGAGCGCGTATGCCTGAGTGTCGCGCGCTCACCGCTTTACTTACTGTGTACGCGCCATGTCGGATTCGGGTTGCACTCGCATTAGCCGCTCTCAGGACGGTCTCAGCTACGCGCGTGACACAGGCGCCTCACCCGTAGCTATACAAAGCATAGCAGGGGCCAATCGAAAAGTCAGTGTCTGCGGTCACACTTTCGCCGCGTACTCGCTTGCTGGTGATGGCTCGCCGCGCGTCGTGACGCTGGTTGGCGCTGGCGGTCATGGCGTGTTACGCTGTGCCATGACCGCAGGCTCCATCTGGCCTGCCGCCTGCGCAGCTCGCGGATCAATGATGATCGAGGAGGAGACGCCCCAATGAGCGATGACGCCACCAAGCGTGACCATACAGCGGCGCGTGACGAGGCCCGGGCAGAGGCCGAGCGCTGGCGTGATGGGCCGTATCGCCGCGCCGTTGAGCGCGCGGGCGAGCGAGAGCCGCGCTTTACCACCAGTTCTGAGATCGAGACGCAGCCCCTCTACACCGAGGCCGACCTGGCCGAGTGGCAGCCAGCGGAGGCGTTGGGGTTCCCGGGCGAATATCCCTTCACGCGAGGCATTCAGCCGACGATGTATCGTGGGCGTCTGTGGACGATGCGCCAGTACGCGGGCTATGCCACCGCCGAGGAGTCGAATCGCCGCTATCGCTATCTGCTAGAGCAGGGTGGCTCTGGCCTCTCAGTCGCCTTCGACTTGCCTACACAGATGGGCTACGATGCTGACCACGTTCTGGCCGAGGGCGAGGTGGGCAAGGTCGGCGTCTCGATCTCCAGCCTGGAGGACATGCGGACGCTCTTCGCGGATATCCCTCTGGAGCGCATCACCACCTCGATGACGATCAACGCGACCGCTGCCATCTTGCTGGCGCTCTATGTCGCGGTCGCGCACGAGCAAGGCGCCGACACGCGCAAGCTCTCCGGCACCGTGCAGAACGACATCCTCAAAGAATATATCGCCCGCGGGACGTATATCTTTCCGCCCGCGCCTTCGATGCGTGTCATCACTGACCTCTTCCGCTACTGCGCCGACGAGATTCCGCGCTGGAATACGATCAGCATCAGCGGCTACCACATCCGCGAGGCGGGCGCGACGGCGGCGCAGGAGATCGGCTTCACGCTGGCCAACGGCATCGCCTACGTGCAGGCGGCCATTGATGCGGGCCTCGATGTAGATGGATTCGCGGGACAGCTCTCATTCTTCTTCAATTCGCACAATCTCTTTTTTGAGGAAGTCGCCAAGTTCCGGGCGGCGCGGCGCATGTGGGCGCGCATCATGCGAGAGCGCTTCCACGCGAAGGAAGATCGCTCGCTGATGCTGCGCTTCCATACCCAGACGGCAGGCTCGACGCTAACAGCGCAACAGCCCGACAACAATATCATGCGGACGGCGTACCAGGCGATGGCGGCGGCGCTGGGTGGCACGCAATCGCTACACACGAACGCCAAGGACGAGGCGCTCTCGCTGCCGACAGAGGAATCCGCGCTGCTGGCCCTGCGCACACAGCAGGTGCTGGCCTACGAGACGGGCGTGGCCGATACCATTGATCCGCTGGCAGGCTCGTACTACGTTGAATCGCTGACGAACGATCTGGAGCGCCGCGCATGGGAATACATCGAGCAGATTGATGCGCTGGGGGGCAGCGTGCGCGCGGTGGAGCAGGGTTACATCCAGCGCGAAATCGAGGAAGCGGCGTATCGCTACCAGCGTGATTTGGATGGGCAACGCCGCATCGTTGTTGGAGTGAACAAGTTCCAGACGGCAGAGACAAAGCTACCGCCCATCCTGAAGGTTGACCCAGAGGCTGGGCGACGTCAGGCGCAGCGCGTGGCGGAGTTGCGGGCGCGGCGCGACAACGCCGCCGTCGGCGCGACACTGGCCGCGCTGGAGTCGGCTGCTCGTGGCTCCGAGAATCTCATGCCACGCATCCTGGCGGCGGTGGAGGTTTATGCGACGCTTGGCGAGATTAGCGATACGCTGCGCGCTGTCTTCGGTGAGCAGCGTGAGAAGCGCCGCTTCTGAGCAGCCAGGCGGCGCCTCTTCACGCTGGCGTGGCGCAAAAGTGGCTCGTGCGGAATGTCATGTTTCCTGTTAGAATAGCTCGCATTACTGCCCCCCCCACCAGCGTTGAAGTCGGCGCTGGCGTTTGAGGAGACCCGCTCCATGCGCGAGCCAGAGACCGCGACGCAGACGTCGCCCGCGCCTACTGTCGCGTCGAGTCCCGACGCGCTGCCAGTCGTGATCCTGAATCCCGCCAGTAATGGTGGACGAGCCGCCAAACTCAAGCGTGCGCTAGAAAAGGCGCTCGTTGGTGGGCGTGGCGAGCTGACGCTGACCGCGCGGCCCGGCGACGCGACGCTGATCGCGGCGGATGCGGCGCGCGCGGGACGCCCGGTGGTCGCGGTCGGTGGTGACGGTGTCATCCATGAGGCGGCTGAAGGGATCCTCTCCTCAGGCGTCGCGGTTCCCTTCGGCGTCGTGCCCGCCGGGAACGGCAACGATTACGCAACCTATGTGGCGTATGCTCCAACTGATTTCAAGCGTGCGCTCGACCTTGCGATCAACGGGCCGATCGAGTGGATGGATGTCGGCGTTCTCAACGGTCGCTACTTCGTGAACGCGATCAGTGTGGGACTCGACGCGAACGTCTCGGTCGCGTCGGAGCGCATTAAGCGCTACGGAATCAGAGGGCAGGCGCTCTATATGACCTCCGCGCTCTCGGAGCTATTCTTCCACTATGACAAGGCCTGCCCCACGCTGACGGTTCAATGGGATGATGCCGAAGCGATCCATCGCGACCTGGTGCTGGTCGCCGTGAGCATCGGGCCCGCGTATGGCGGTGGCTTCCAGATCAATCCTGGCGCGCAGCCGCAGGATGGCCTCTTCGACGTGTGCATTATCACGAAGCCCAAGATGCTGCGGGCGCTGCGGCTGCTGCCAGTGGTCGAGCGTGGGGAGCACCTGAACGAGCCAGAAGTAACCATCGTCCGGTGCCATCATATCACGATGGAGTCGAGCACGCCGGTCTATTCGCAGGAAGATGGCGAGATCACGCGGTCTACCCGCTTCGAGGTGAGCATCCGTCCGCAGGCGCTGGCGCTGCGGCGTGGGCCTGCGCCTGCCACCAGCTAGCCGCTTTCCGCGCGCACGGTGAGAATGAACCATTGCATGGCCACAGGTGTGTGTTAGACTGCTTTGTGGCCCACCACCAGACCACGCGCTCGTGTACACCCTGGCCTGGTGCGACTATTCTCCCATGTGATAAGGAGTGATTCGTGTCGGCGTCAGATGATGAGTTGCGCGCGGACGCAACGGGGCGTGATCTCGCACAAGAGGCTGAGGCGCTGCGTGAGCGTATTCGCAAGGCTGACTACGACTACTATGTGCTGGATAGCCCCACCATCTCCGACGCCGAGTACGATGGACTGATGCGCGCCCTCCGCGCGCTCGAAGACGCGCACCCAGAACTGATCACGCCCGCCTCGCCGACGCAGCGTGTCGCAGGCGAGCCAGCGACGGGCTTCACGAAATTTCGCCATCTGACGCCCATGCTGAGCCTGGCCAATGTGCGGGCGCCGGAGGAGCTGATCGCCTGGCGTGATCGCGCGCAGCATATCCTGCCGGAAGCGACGTTTAGCTTTGTCGGTGAGCCAAAAATCGATGGGCTGAGCATGAATCTCGTCTATCGTGACGGCGTGCTGCGGGTGAGCGCCACACGTGGCAATGGCGAGGTGGGCGAGAACGTCACCGCGAATGTCCGCACGGTACGCGACATCCCCCAGCGCCTGGAATCTACGGACGCCGCGCCGATTCCCGCGCAGGTGGAGGTGCGTGGCGAGATTTATATGCTACGCGCCGACTTCGAGGCGCTCAATGCGCGGCTGGCCGATGAGGCGC
Source organism: uncultured Chloroflexia bacterium (assembly GCA_963840335.1). GTDB lineage: Bacteria > Chloroflexota > Ktedonobacteria > Ktedonobacterales > JADMIN01 > JAKAIY01. The sequence goes on along the minus strand of CAWIYP010000012.1, from coordinate 228,446 downwards.
GAGCGGCGGGCGTGGAGCCGAAGCTCTTCGCGAACGCGCGCAACTCCGCCGCTGGCTCACTGCGCCAGAAGGACGTGCGGATGACCGCGCAGCGTCCACTCTCATTCCTCGCGTACCAGATCGCGTCCATCGCGGGCGCGCCAGAGCCAGAGGGCCAGTGGGAGGCGCTCGCATGGCTGCGCGCCTGGGGATTTCCTGTCAGCTCCCTGGTGACGCGGCTGGACTCACTCGAAGCGGCGCAAGCCTACGCCGACCAGATGAGCCTGACGCGCTTCGAGGTACCCTATGACATTGACGGCGCTGTCGTCAAGATAGACGCGCGCTGGCAGCAGCAGGAGCTTGGGGTCGTGGCGCGCGATCCGCGCTGGGGCATCGCGTACAAGTTCCCGCCAATCGAAGCGAATACCAGGCTGCTCGATATCGTCGTTACGGTAGGGCGCACAGGCGCACTAATCCCCAATGCACGGCTGGAGCCAGTGCAGATTGGCGGCGTCACCGTCGCGAACGCGACGCTTTTCAACGCCGACGAGGTTGCGCGCAAAGACCTGCGCATCGGCGATACCGTCGTCGTGCAGCGACATGGCGACGTCATTCCCGGCGTGGTGAAGGCGCTGGTCGAGCTGCGCGATGGCTCAGAGCGCGTCTGGGAATTTCCGAAGGAATGCCCCATCTGTCACACTCCCGCTGTGCGCAACGAAGATGAGAAGGTGACCTATTGCCCGAATCTAGCGTGCCCAGGCAGACGGCTGGAAGGATTGCAGCACTTCGTCAGCCGTGGCGCGATGGACATTCAGGGAATGGGCGAGATGATCGTGCTGCGCCTGGTGACGGCAGGGCTGGTAGCTGACCCTTCAGACATCTATCGCCTGACGCTGGATGATCTGCTGGGGCTGCCAGGATTCCAGAAGAAGAGCGCGACCAATCTGCTCGCTGCCATCGAGGCTAGCAAGGCGCAGCCGTTCGCGCGGGCGCTCTTTGGGCTGGGGATACGCTTTGTCGGCGAGAAAGCCGCTGAAACGCTGGTGAGCGCCTTCCACGATTGCGATGCGCTGCTGGCGGCGAGCGAGGAGGAGATCGCGGCGCTCCCGGGCATCGGCCCCCGCATCGCCCAGAGCGTGTATCAGTGGACGCATGAGGAGGAGAACCGCGCGCTGATCGAGCGACTGCGCGCGTCAGGCCTGACGCTGGCCGCGCCCGCTGATGCGCTCCTGGTGGGCGACGGCATGCCGCTGATTGGGCAAACCTTCCTGCTCACTGGCTCTCTGGAGCGCCTGACGCGCGGGCAGGCCGAGGATGCGCTCCGCGCGCTAGGCGGCAAGATCGCCACCAGCGTGACGAAGACCCTGGATCACCTGATCGTCGGCGCGGCGCCCGGCAGCAAGCTGGCGAAGGCGGAGAAGCTGGGCGTGCCGATATACGATGAGCAATGGCTCGTCGAATTGCTCGCAGCTCACAATGCGATGCCCGATGAGCGGCGCCGTGTGCGTTAAGCCTGGCGAGGGGAAGAGACGTGCGGTTGTCTTAGCCCAGTAGCTTGAAGCTCTGCGTCATCTGGCTGAGTACGGCGCTGTCCCCTGGGAGCGCGTCAGTGCTGAGGGTGTAGAAATACGCGCCGTGAACGACGTAGAAGTCGCTGTGAATCACCGCGACGGAGGAGTTCGCGCCACCGCCGGGCTGCGAGACTGGCGTGTCGCGGAAGCCAGGCTGACCGCCAACGGTGGTCTTGGTGAGGTTCTTGTTGGCGCTCAGCGAGGCGGCGTTCTGCGCGATGCCAGGATTATTCATATCGAGCACGTTGATGGTGAGAGACGATATTTGCGAGCCGGGAAGCTCAGTCGCGCCCGTGCGCGTGATAAGCACAATGAGCGGCGCTGTGGCGGCTGGATTTGGGGATGTGTTGATCTGCCAACCTGAGGGATAGGCGACGCTGAAGCCGTATTTCTGGCTGGTGTAGACGCCGCTGGGCAGGCTATTCGAGCCGCACGCGCTCAGAACCAGCGCCAGCGCCGCCAGCAGAGCCGTCAGGATGACGAGTGGGCGCGGCGAGAGCGCACGCCTGGCCTGAACGATCTTCGCGCTCCAACGCATCGAGCTAGTTCCCTTTCATGGCAATACCGCATGCCGTCGCTACAAGGCGCAGCATACCGCTGGCGCTGATTGGCGTCAATCTGCGGGAGTATTGGTCGTTGACGCCCACTCACCATGTTTCGTAGTGCGCAAACTCCGCGATTGGCTTGCGGCCGCGCTTGATTGATGGTGAGCGGAGATCTTCGGCTGGGCGTCCGATAGGGATGACCCCGACTGGCGTCACTTCGTCGGGGATGCCGAGCAACTGCCGCAACTCACCCATGCGCACGGTCGTCGGCGCGCCCGCGAAGCCCGCCGCCAGTCCTTCGTTCACCACTGCCAGCAGCAGCGTCTGCACCGAGCAGCCGATGTCCATGAACCAGTAGGGAACGGGCCATTCGGTCTCGGCGCCCTGCTCATCCAGCTTGTCCGCTTCCTGATAGCGGCGGTGGTAGGCGGCCTCGCTGACGCAGGGAACCACGATCACAGGCGCCTCGGAAATCCACGGATGGAACCCGTCAGCCGTGTACTCCTCCTCGCCACAGATGCGCCCGATCTCATGCCGCGTTTCCGCGCGTGTCACCACGACGAACGACTGTCCCTGGGTGAATCCCGCGCTCGGCGCCCGCCGTGCCAGGTCGAGGATCCGCGCGATTACCTCTGGCGCCACCGGATCGCTGGCGAAATGCCGCACCATGCGTCGTTTGCGCACCACGTCCGCGAACTCCATGATTAGCCTCTCATCTCTGTATGTATGTTGTATGGTTATCTACAATCATCCTGGTGGGCAAACCTGGGGTATGTGGCTCTCCGGAGTTACTCGTTGGTGTCGCGATCGTGGGTTGGTGGCTCGGCGAAGAGCTGCGAAAGCACGCGCATCGTGATATCGGGGGGGATTTCGTCATACTCGGCGAGGGAGCGAATACGTCGGACGAGGTGGTGGAACATCTTGTCAACCAGACGCGACGCAAAACGCTCAATGACCGCGCGGTCGCGGTCGCTGAGGTGGCTGAGCTGGGCGAGCGCCTCGGTAAGCTCCTGCTCCTCGGAACGGTCGACATGGCGGCGCAGAGCCGCGATGCCTGGCGCCGCGAGACGAACGGTCTGCGCGCGGGCATAGTCGCGCATGCCCTCGGCGATGATCTGCCGCGCCAGCTCGATGTCGCGCTCATGGCCGCGCAGGGCTGCGACGACGGCGGGGTCGGCGTGGGCGTCGGGGTCGGTCATCTCGCGGAGGGTATCGAGAGTGAGCAGTGTGACGCCAGGTAGCTCGCCAACACTTGCTTCCATATCCGCTGGCACGGCCAGGTCGAGCGCGATTAGCGGCGTCTGGCGTCCGACGAGGCCCCGCGCGACCGTCTCGCGCTCCAGCACGAGATGCGGCGCGGCAGTGGCGCTGATGATGATATCCGCCTGAGCGATGGCGGCTTCGAGTTGCGCGAACGTGATAGCCTCGCCGCCGAGCTGGCTGGCCAGCGCCTCCGCGGATTCGCGCGAGCGATTGGCGATCAGTGTCTTGCCGATAGCTTCGGTCTGGAGCAACGCCCCACTCAACTGATTCGTTCGTCCCGCGCCGATGAGCAGCGCTGTCTTGCCGCGTAGGCTACCCAGCGCCTCGCGAGCGGCGCGCACCCCCAGACCCGCGACCGAGACATCCGCACGGTTGATGTCGGTCTCGGTCCGCACGCGCTTACCAATCTTGAGGGCGCCGGTAAAAACGCCGCGAAGCTCCTCGCCAACCACAGTAGCGCGCTCAGCGGCTCCGAGCGCGGTGCGTACCTGTCCCAGTATCTGAGGCTCGCCAATCACCATCGAGCGCAGGCCGGCGGCGACCTCATAGGCATGTCGCACCGCAGAGCCGCCTTCGTAGGTGTAGAGCGCATGCGCCAACTCGATAGGCGCGCTCGCGATGGCTGTGTGGCCAGAGCCGCTGGCTGCGCGCGTCCGGTCGAAGGTGCTCGCGAGATATGCGCGCGTCTGGTCCAGCGCCTCGTCAATCTCGCGGCTGGCCAGGTAGACTTCTGTGCGGTTGCAGGTGGAGAGGATGACCACCTCATCAATCCACGGGTTAGCGCCCAGTGTCTGGAGCGCTTCTTCTAGCCGGTCGTCGGTAAACGTCAAGCGTCCGCGGGCTTCTACGCTCGCACGATGGTGATCCAGACCTACCACAGCTATCATGGATGAGTTCTTCCGCCTTTGCGCGCAAAGTGGTAATAAAAAGCCAGGTCGTCACGCCACAGATAGACTGTGCGTGTCCCCTAAGCCAGTGTATGATGATGTCAGCGCGCCGTTTGTCTCGTCACCGAGGCGAAACTGCGCCGTTTCGCTATCCATTTTATAGCATCGCGCAAGCATCTACGCCATATGCGCGCCAGTTGTCAGGTCAGTCACATGTTGAGAGTGCGCTGAGGAAACGCCCTCACGCGGTGATGGAGGAGCATGCGAGATGGGCGTCCGGGACGAGTCTGCTGACGTGGGTGAATCGCTCGTCTACCTGGGACTTGGCTCAAACATGGGCGACCGCGATGCTTTCCTGGGAGCGGCTATCGAGCGGCTCGCGGAGAGGGTGCGGATTACACGCCGCTCGTCCATCTGGGATTCCGCGCCGCTGCTCGTCGAAGATCAGCCGCGTTTTCACAACATGGTGGTGGAGGGCTGGACTCGCCTCGACCCGCACACGCTCCTGGCGGTGGTCAAGCAGATCGAGCGTGATCTGGGGCGGGCGTCTGGCCCGCGCTATGGCCCACGTCCGATAGACATCGACATCCTGCTCTTTGGCGACGAGCTACTTGATACCCCAGCGTTGACCATTCCTCACGCGCATCTGCTCCAGCGGGCGTTCGCGCTGGTTCCGCTCGCGGAGATCGCGCCGCATGCCTGGCATCCGGGAGTGCGGCGTGAGGCGGCCGCATTGGCTGCGGAGGCCCCAGCGGGAGATCTCCATCTGATCGGGCCGCCGCCCTCGTAAGTCGTCAAGAATTGTCGGGGAATGGGTGGCGGGCATATAATGCGGTCGGTTCACGTTTGCGGGGTATGGCAGGGGTGACGGAGTGCATTGTGTGTTCGCGCGAGAGTGCGAACTGCTGGCGATGAGGATTGGTGCATTGGCGCAAGCTCGTACATTTCAGGGACGGCTGGAAGATTTCAGCCTGGTAGACTTGCTTCAGGGTATGAACCTGGACAACAAGTCTGGCGCTTTGCACCTCAAATCCGCCAAGGGTGGGAGTGGTATCGTCTACTTCGATCATGGCAACATTGTAGGCGCACAGGAGCAGGATCGCGAGGCGCTCACGCTCGGCAATGTGCTGCAACAGCTCCAACTCGCCAGCAAGCAGCAGATGGACTATGTGTTTCAGCTTCAGATACAAGACGCTCTCGGCAAGCGCATCGGTGAGCGGCTGGTAGATCGTCGCATCATCACGCCACAGCAGTTGGAGAAGGCGCTGCGCACCCAGACGCTGTGGACGATTCGCGAGCTTTCGCTCTGGAAAGCTGGCGACTATGTCTTTCAGACGGGTGAGCGGATGCCCGACGACGCGGTCGCACCACGAGTCGAGACCACTTCGGCGGCTATGGAGGCGTTGCGCTACCAGCATGAGTGGGATCGTCTGGAGTATCTTCTGCCCGAGGGGATGCGCACCTATCTCTCGATGACGAGCGACCCGCCTATTGACCACTCGCTCCAGTTCCATCCCGAAGCCTGGCGTATCATTGCGCGTGTCAACGCACATCATACTGTCCGGCGTATCGCGACGGCGCTACGGATGCCTGAGCTAGATGTCGCGCGGATGGTAGGGCCGCTGGTTCAGGAGGGCTTGCTACTGCCGAGCAGCGACGCGGGAGCGCATGGGGCGCCAAGCGACGGCTCGCGTCTAGCTCTGCATGGCTTCGATCTCTTTAGCCTGGTGATCAAGATGGAGCAGACGTGGCTTAAGTGCAGGACAGATGTTGATCGTCTCGTCGCGCTGGTGAGCTTCATCAACGAGACGATGGATGTGCTCGCGGAGTCCTACCGCGCGAGTCATGTGATGCTCGCCGCCGATACGCTGGAGACGTTGCTGGAGCGTGAGGGGCGCCGTGGCATCGGGCCGTATACGTTCGTGATCGACCAGAACCATATTGACGAGAATGATTTCGCCCTGTATTGTCGCAGGATGTTTGAGGCGAGCGCACGTAGTGCGGACAGCACCCCTAATCCGCTGTTCATGACCTATCGCGAAGAGCTACTGCACACGCTGGAGATCGCGTTCAAGCGTATCAATGCGCGTGTCGCTTCACCGCGCGACCGTGTACAGAACCAGGAAGCGTGGGAGGCGCTCTTCGCCTCCATGACGAGTTGAGGCTGGCCTGGTCTTGGCCAGCAGCGCGTCTATGGCGCGCAGAGGGAGGACGCCTGGCGCTCCTCCAGGGAGGATAGACCACGATGATGGATACGCGGAATCCGAATGTAGGTCGCGCCAGCGTGACGCGACGGCTCGACCTGGCAGGCGATGATAGCGCCAAGGCGCGTGGCCGCCTCGACGACGAGGATGCGTTTTTCACCACTGAGTATGAGGATTCGCCCCTGGTGATGGTGATCGACGACTCGCCAGCCGTGCGCCGCGTCGTGGAGATGAGCCTGGAGCGTGTCGGTATCAGCGCAATCTCGTACGCCGATGGCTTGCAGGCCCTCGCCGCGCTGAAGAACGGCGAGATTGCGCCGCCGCGGGTGCTGCTGCTCGATATCGGCCTGCCAAAGATGAATGGCTATGACGTGGCGCGTCTCTTTCGCGCCAACCCAGCCTGCGGCGAAACGCTCATCATCATGCTCTCAGGACGTGACGGTGTCGTGAATCGCGCCTACTCGAAATTGCTTGGAGCGTCGGATTTTATCGCCAAGCCGTTCAAGTCGCCTGCGCTGGTCAAGCGTATCCGTATCGCGCTGGGCCTGGAGTGGCCGCGCGACTAGTGGCGGCGCGTCCGTGGATGTTCGTTGGCGGCACGGCAATGAGGGTTACGTGAGATGGATGGTCATGTCGGTGAGGCGGACGCGCAGAGTGATGTCATTGCGCCGCGCAACGCCGTGACTCCTCCTTCAGGCTCTCCCGCTGAGTTGGAGAGACAGCAATATCTGTTGTTCTGGCTTGGCGAATGGCCCTGCCTCGTCCGCCTGTCCGAGCTTCGGGAAGCGCTGCCCGCGGTTCCACGGCATGTCGCATTGCCATTCAGCCCGTATTGGCTCTGGGGCATCTTCCCGTTGCGCACGGACATCGTGGCGCTCATTGACCCAACGCCCATGCTGACGCTAGGCCCAGAAGCCTCATGGCAGGCGAACGATACGTCACTTGCGCCTCTCGCATCCACGTCAGCGATTGGGCGCACGGAGCCACTCCGTGCGCTGATCGTCGGCGAGGACGAGCATCAATTGGCGCTGCTCGTTGACCAGATCGGCGACATCTGTGTCATTCGCGATGATGATCGTCGTTCGCTTCCATCACTCTCCGTTCCGGGCGCTGCTCCATTACCGCAGTATGTGGCGGAGGCGTTTGCTGTTCCGGGGCTGGATGGCGTAGCCTTGGCGCTACGGGTCGCGCAACTGGTCGAGGATGTGCTCAGCGCGCTGGAGGAGCGACCAGATCATGCCTGATGCGCCTGTCTTCACTCGCTTCATCTATGAAATGCGGACGCTGCTTACAGCCATCGAGTCGCATACTGTCTCGCTGAGCGCGGCGACTCCGGTGGCGCAGCGGCCCCTGGCTCTGCGCGAGATGGCCCGCCTCGCGACGGCGACGGCTGAGTTGGCCCAGGCATTCGCGGTGGATGACCTGAGCGCGCTGGCTCTTGCGCTCGCAGCCGCCGCCAGCGAGGCGGTGGAGACGAGCGCGGCTGAACCGTTCGCGCCAATTGGCGCGCATGACACGCTTCATTACATGAAATGGCGCATCGAGCAATTCGCGGAGCGCGGCGATGTGCGGCCGCTCAGCGAGCATGACCGCAACCTGGCGCTGCGCCTGGAGCGCACACTGCGCGGTGGCGCCAGTAGCGCGCCTACGGAGCGCGCCGCCACCCCCGAGGAATACAGCTTCGCGGGGGCCAGCGAGTTGACGCTGGATGATCTTGAGTTGATCCAGTCGTTTGCGGGAGCGCGGCTACGCAAGCGTGACGCTCAGGCGGATGCGAGGAGTGTCGCCCGCGTGGCGGGGACGCCGATCTTCACCGCTAAGACAGAAAGCGGCGAGGACGTTCCGGTGTTTGGCGGTTTCACGCCAGAAGACGATGATATTCTGAAAACCCTAACCCCTGATGTTCACCAGCTATTTTGCCAGGAAACACAGACAGATATTCGCGACCTCGGCAAGCACATGCTTGAATTCGAGCAGCGACCCGGTGATGTATCGGCGCTTGCGGATATGGAATTCATAGGACACAAAATCAAAGGCGCCGCCGCAACACTGAGATTCTATGATGTAGCGAAGATCGCGGAGGCATTTCAGCGCACGCTATTGGCGCGCCAAGCGAGCAGAGCTACGACCGATAGCGCGTTTCTGACAGGCCTGGCTCGCTTCCTCGATCTCTTTGAGCGCGGGCTGACCGCCGTCGAGAACCACAAGGAGCCTGCGCCCGCATTGATCGAGGAAGCGGAAGCCTTGCGCGATGAGCTGACACGCGGGCATGAAATGGGCGAGATCGCCCGAGACGAAAGCGGCGCGTATCCGAGACCTCCGGTATCCTTCAGTCTGGAAGAGACGCGCCCGCGACACTCGGAAGGCGATCTGGTGCTGCGGGTCGAGGCGCGCAAGCTCGATATGCTGATGAATCAACTCAGCGCACTGGCGGCCAATCGCGGCGCTGTAGCGCGCAATCGCGGCGAGATCCTCCGCGCGCAGGAAGAGATGCGGGAGACGCTTCAGCGCTTGCGCGAGAAAAGCGCGCAGATCAGCGATTCACACCCCCTGACATTCGACAATCTGCTCGCATCGGCGCGGACGGATCATACCCTCGCTGTTCAGAGCGCACGCAATCCCGCTGCTATGCCGCCCGACCCTCCCGCTACCCCTTCGGGTCTTCTGCGCGCCTCCTGGACTGATCTGGAGATGGAGCGATACACCGAGATAGATTCCGCTTTGCGCGCGCTCACCGAGGCCGTCGCGGATGTCACGGCGAACTATGGCATGATGGCGTCGCTGATTGATCGCCTGAGCCAGCTTACGGAGACACAAGAGGGGCTGGCGCGTGACATCCAGGAAGACGCGATGGATATGCGTCTGGCGCGCCTGGGTGAGATCATGCCACGGGTGCGCCTCTCGGTACTCGTAGCGGCGAAAAACATGGGCAAACTGACGGACTTCGAGGCGCGAGGCGAAGATGTTGAGATCGATCGTTCGTTGCTGGAGGCGTTGGAAAACCCACTCATCCAACTGATGCGCAATGCCATCGCGCATGGCATCGAACAGCCGCTGGAGCGCGCCGAAGCAGGCAAGCCTGCCAGGGGAAAGGTGTGGCTCCATGCCTACACATCCGGTTCAACGGTCGTGATAGACGTTGGCGACGATGGGCGTGGGGTCAACGAGAACCTGCTGATCGCCGCCGCGATTGGCGCGCAACTCATCTCCGCTGAAGAGGCGCGTGACCTGACGCCTGAGCAAGCGCTCAGCTTGATGTTCAAGCCGGGCATCTCGACATCGGGCGCCAAAGGGTCGGGATATGTGGGAGCGCTGGCTGGCAGTGGCATTGGGTTGGCAAATGTAATTCGCACCATCCACGAACTCAAAGGTTCCATTACGGTGCGGAGTAAGGTCAACCAGGGAGCCGTCTTCCGTATTCGTGTTCCGGTGTCGTTGAGCATGCAGCAGGTGCTGGAGGTGCGGGCCGGTGGCGAGGTATTCGCGCTGCCATTCGCGATGGTGCGCTCCACCGGCATCGTGGCGCCAGAACGTCTGCGCGAGTGGGCGCCAGAGCCATCCGCCTCGCGCGACCATGTGCGTGAATGGCGTCTGACGATAGATAACCTGCATGATGACACGCTCGAAGATGTCGAAGCGCTGACCCCTACGGACGAGGAGACGGAAGATCGCCCTGTGGCGCCGCAGACACGCGAAGTTCCAGCTTTTGCGCTCGCGGAACTCCTGGGCTTTGAGCAGGATGCGAGCAAGCTCCAGCATATGGCGCTAGCGCTACATCAGGGCGAGCTCGTGGCGTTCCTGGTGGAGGCGGTGGGCGACGCGAATGTGCGCGAGGCGGCGGTGCGGCCGTTGCCGAGACGGTTCCAGCGGCGTGTGGTGCGCGGAATCGTCGTGCGCCCGGAAGATGGTGAGGTCGCCCTGCTGGTTGATTTGCATGAGGCGCTGGCGCAGCGACTTTCTGGCGCAGAGATTACCCTGCGCCCTGCGAGCGTAGTGGTCGAGTCGCGAACGCCCTCGCCGACTGTACTGATCGTGGATGATTCGATAACAATCCGTCATTCACTGGAGCAGATCCTGACGGCGGCGGGCTTCAAGACGAGTCAGGCCGCCGATGGCCGCGAAGCGCTGGAAGTGATGGACAAAGAGTTGCCCGCCGTCGTCCTTCTCGATGTCGAGATGCCGCGTCTGAGTGGCTTTGAGCTACTGACAGTCATGCGCAGCTCCCCACAGTATCAGCAGGTACGCGTGGCGATGTTGACCACACGCGCAGCGGATAAGCACCGTAACTACGCGCTCGCGATTGGCGCAGACGCCTACCTTGTGAAACCATGTCCGCAGGAAACACTTGTCGAGACGATTCGACGCCTGCTCACAGAATCGGAGCCTGGATGAGTTCGCAGAGTCAGCCAGAAACGCCACCCTCCACCCAGACTGCGCAGGGCCGTCCTCCCACCCGGCGGCATGTGCGGGCGCATCCGCGTACGGCGCTGGCAATCGTGCTGGGGCGCGCCTCGGGTGGGCTGGCGCGGCGGCTAGGGATCAGCGGCGGCACGAGCCTGCCGGGTCTTGTCGCGCAGTACGCCGACCCGAAGCTCATCCAGCGGCTGGCGTCGCAGGCGCAACTGGGCTGCGTCGTCATCACGGGGACGAATGGCAAGACGACCACCAGTGGGCTGGTCGCCTACACGCTGCGCTCGGCTGGATTGCGCATCTGGCGCAACCGCGAAGGTTCAAATCTGGCGCGCGGCATCGCCACAACACTGCTACGCCGCGCCAGGCCAACCGGACGGCTGGAGGATGATGGCGAGGGCGCCTTCGTGCTGGAGGTGGATGAGGCGGCCTTCGCGCGCATCGCCACTGACTTGCAGCCGCGTGTGCTGCTCGTGACGAATCTCTTCCGCGATCAACTCGACCGCTACGGGGAGGTGGACACCGTGGCGGAACGCTGGCGCGAGAGCCTGCGCAAGCTGCCGCAGACCACCACGCTCGTCCTGAACGCTGATGATCCAGCAGTAGCGGCGCTCAGCGATGGCTACGCGGGGCCTGTCCTCTACTATGGCGTCGAGCAGACGCCGACCCACGCAGACTCCGACTCGGTGGCGCAGGTGGTAGATACACGCACCTGCCCCCGCTGCCGCGCCGTACTCGACTTCGCCCCACGCTTCTACAGTCACATCGGCCATTGGTCGTGCCCGCGCTGCGGCTTCCGCCGACCCACGCCCCAAGTACGGGCGGCGCAGGTGCTCTCCGCTGGTCTGGCCACCTCGCACTTCCAGATGGAGACGCCAGCGGGCGCGGCTGAGGTCACAGTTGGTTTGCCGGGACTCTACAACGTCTACAATGCGCTGGCCGCCGCCGCCGCCGCTACGGCGATGGAGGCGCCGCTCGACGCCATTGTGGCAGGCCTCGCGCGCTTCACGCCCGCTTTTGGCCGCGCGGAAGAGATTCAGGTGGATGGGCGCAAGGCACGCATCCTGCTGACGAAGAATCCCACCGGACTGAACGAGGTGCTGCGCGCGCTAGCCAGTGATCGCGCGGCTGGTGGTAAGCGTCTGCTGATGCTGCTCAATGACCGCGCGGCGGACGGCGAGGATGTCTCGTGGATCTGGGACGCTGACTTCGAGCAGCTTGCGGGCGCGACATCGTATCTCGTCGCGAGTGGCGGGCGCGCCTATGATCTGGCGCTGCGCCTGAAATATGTTGGTGAGGAGCCGCAGTATGTTGACCCAGATGTCGGCGCCGCGCTAACTCACGCGCTGGAGCATACGCCAGCGGGCGAGACGCTCTATATCATCCCCACATATACGGCCATGCTGGCGGTACGCGCGGAGTTGGCGCGGCGAGGGTACGCGCCGCGCTATTGGGAGCAAGAAGATGCCTGACGCAAGCGAGACAACGAACCTGGAGCTGCGGCTCGGCCACCTCTATCCCGATCAGCTCAATATGTATGGCGATCGGGGCAATATCATTACTCTGCGGCAGCGTTGCGCCTGGCGGGGCATCACCCTGCGCCATATCGTTCTCGACCTGAACGAACCGCTACGTCCAGAAGAGTTCGATATGCTCTTCATTGGTGGGGGCCAGGATAAAGAGCAGGACGAGGTGGCGCGCGATCTGCGCGAGGTGAAGGCGGGCGCGCTGCGAGAGGCGGTTGAGTCCGACATGCCCGTGCTAGGGGTCTGCGGTGGCTACCAACTGCTGGCGAAGTTCTATCGCCCAGCGGAAGGGCCAGAGCTGGAGGGCGTCGGCATCCTTGATGCCTGGACTATTCACAAGGGCAAGTCCGTTCCGCGCTGTATCGGCAATGTGGCGCTGCGGTGGCGCGATCAGACGCTCGTCGGCTTTGAGAATCATGGTGGGCGCACCTATCTTGGCGCGGGCGCGCAGCCGCTGGGACGCGTACTCTACGGCCACGGCAACAACAGCGAAGACCATCTGGAAGGCTGCGTCTATCGCAATACCTACGGCACTTATCTGCATGGCTCGCTGCTGCCCAAAAACCCGCACCTCGCCGACCATCTCATCCGCCTGGCGCTGCGCCATCGCTACGGCTCCGACGCTGACCGCGCCATGACACGCCTCGACGATAGCCGTGAATGGCAGGCGCACGACGCGATGTTGCGCCGCCTGGGCGTCACGCCGAGCCATGCCGCTGTCTGAGCGCGGATGTTCAACAAGTGACCGAATATACCCTTGCCTGTAGCGCACTCTCGCGGTGATGCGCTATAGAGATGTGCGGCTTACGCGCTCGATCAGCAGGTCTCCAGCGCGCTGGCGCCAATATTGCCTTTTAGGAGAATATCGGATGCTCGCGAGGCATGGGGGGACGTACGCGGTGGGAGCGCGAAGGCGCGCCTGTTATCCATTCAGCTAGCCTTTAAACCTTCACGTATTCCTCTCATCCGTCCGTGGGCGCCCACAAGAGGGGAGGGACGGCTATGAACCACCAATACGAAGATTTGTTGATAGACCTGCTACTCGATTACGGATTCACGCTCGATGAGGCGACACGGCTCATCCAGCTACGCGAGCGTGTCGAGCGCGAGCGAAGCAAGCAGCACACTCGACATGAGGAGGTTCCGCCAGTGGATGAGCAGCATCCGTGGCAATGGAACTGAGCGTTTCGCTAGCGATTGGAAGGCAGGCCAGTGAAATCACTGGCCTGCTGTTTTTTCTACGGGCTTCTGGCGCCTTTTGTGGTACGATAGACCATGATGGCTTGCTCACTTCGGCGTACTGGCTGCCGGATGGATTCCCCATAGGTTTCAGCGTTGGCGGCTGCGTTTGCCATGCCCATGCGGGGCGGCGCGCATGTGGTGGATGAGGCGGGGAGATCGTGGCCACGGAAGTGGCAGTCATTACCCCAGGAACGCTCGCGCAGATGTCCGCGCTGCGTTGCGCGGACTTCACCGAATGCACGATGAGGAGGCATGAGAGATGAAGGCCGTCGTCATGGCGGGTGGCGAGGGATCGCGCTTACGACCCCTCACGGTTTCAAGACCGAAGCCCATGGCCCCGATTGTGGGTCGTCCGGTCATGGAGCACATCCTCTACCTGCTCAAATCGCATGGAATCACCGAAATCGTCGTCACGGTGCAATACATGGCCAGCGCCATCGAAGACTATTTCGGTGATGGCGCTAACCTGGGCATGAAGATCACTTACTCCCGCGAGGAGACGCCGCTCGGCACCGCTGGCAGCGTCAAGAACGCAGAGGCGCTACTGCAAGAGCCATTCCTGGTCATCAGTGGCGACGCGCTCACTGACTTCGATCTCTCCGCTATTATCGCTTCCCATCAGCGGCGCAAGGCGATGGCCACCCTCACGCTCGCGCATGTGGCAAACCCGCTCGAGTTCGGTGTCATCACGACGGACGCGAGCGGGCATATCGAGCAGTTTCTGGAGAAGCCTAGCTGGGGCGAGGTCTTCAGCGACACGATCAATACTGGCATCTACGTGCTCGATCCGAAGGTCTTTAGCTATTTCGAGAAAGACAAGCCTTTCGACTTCAGCCAGGAATTGTTTCCCCTAATGCTGAAGCAAGGCGATCCGATCTTCGGCTACGTCGCTGAAGGCTACTGGTGCGATGTCGGCAACCTCGCCGAGTATATGCGCGCGAACGCTGATGTCTTGCAAGGCCAGGTCAAGTTGCCGATCCCTGGCGAGGACATCGGTGGCGGCGTGTGGGTCGAGGAGGGCGTGGAAATCGCCTCTAGCGCGCAAATCTTTGGTCCGGCGTACATCGGCCACAATGCGCGCATCAAAGAGGGCGTCATCATCCATGGGCCAAGCTGTGTCGGCAGCTACACGATTCTGGATGACTATGCGCAGATCGACCGCAGCGTCGTCTGGAACAACTCATACATTGGCGAGCGCGCAGAGCTGCGCGGGGCGCTGGTGGGCGCCTCGACAAGCGTCAAGAGCCGCGCGGTGATGTTCGAGGGCGCGGTGATCGGCGACCATTCCGTCATCAACGAGAACGCTATCGTGCAGCCTGGCGTGAAAATCTGGCCCAATAAGGAGATCGAGACAGGCGCCGTTATCACCAGCAGCATCATCTGGGGGTCGGCAGGTCGCCGCTCGCTCTTTGGACGCTATGGTGTGACGGGTCTGGTCAATGTCGACATCACTCCAGATTTCGCTGCGCGGCTGGGCGCCGCCTATGGCGCGGCGCTGCCCAAGGGGTCGGTGGTCTGTGTCAACCGCGACGCCCACAAGACGCCGCGCATGGTGAAGCGCGCGATCATCTCTGGCCTGCCCTCGGCGGGCATCAATGTGGATGACCTCGAAGATGTGCCGCTGCCCGTCGCACGCTACTATGTCCGCACGACCGATGCCGCTGGCGGAGTTCACATTCGGCTTTCGCCATTTGATCCGCGCGTGCTGGACATCAAGTTTTTTGACCAGAACGGGCAGGACATCAGTAAGAACACCGAGCGCAAGATCGAGAATCTCTACTTCCGCGAGGACTTCCGCAGGGTATATCTGGATGACATCGGTTCAATCCAGTATGCGCGGGAGGCGAAGAAGCGCTACACTGACGCCTTCCTCCGTGTGCTCGATCAGGAAGCGTTGCGCAAGCGCCGCTACCGTGTGGTGGTGGACTACGGCCACGGCGCAAGCGTGGATGTCATGGCCCCTATCTTCAACTCTATCGGCGCCGATGTCATTGCGCTGAACGCGACTCGTGATCCAGCGCGCTACTCGCGGACAGGCGAGGAGCTGGAGCGCGACCGCCAGGTGCTCGGCTCCATCACGGGGGCGCTGAAGGCCGATCTCGGTGTGCGTATCGACACTGGCGGCGAGCGTATCTATGTCGTGGATGATCGCGGCATGGAAGTGGACGGCGGCAAGCTGCTAGCGGCGATGATTGACCTGACACTGCGCAGACGTCCCGGTGGTGTTGTGGCGGCGCCCGTGACGGCGCCCAGCGTCATCGAACAGGTGGCCTCGCGGCTGAAGGGCAGCGTGGTCTACACAAAGGTGATGCCGCAGGCGCTCGCAAGCGCGGCGGTCGCGCCGGGCGTGGTGCTGGTCGGGAACGACACGGGCAGCTTCATCTTCCCGGAGCTGCATCCAGCGGTAGATGGCCTGTTCGCGACGATGAAGCTGCTGGAATCGCTCGCGCGGGAGAACACGCGGCTCTCCGATGTCGTCAATCAGCTTCCGCCATATCATCTCATCCGCACGCAGGTGAGCTGCCCCTGGGAGTACAAGGGCAAGGTCATGCGAATGCTGAGCGAGCAGTATCGCGACCGCGCGGAGGAGCCAATTGACGGCGTGAAGATCGACCTGGGCAACGATGGCTGGGTGCTCGTGCTGCCCGACGCCGATCTGCCGCTCTTCCATGTGCTGGCAGAGTCACGCTCGAAGAACGCGGCTCAGGCGCTCGCCGACAAATACGCGCAAGTGGTCAGCGGTCTCCAGCACTAGACCTCACCCCCTGGCTCCCTCTCCCACAGGGAGAGGGGGAAATTAAGCTCCCCTCTCTTTGTGGGAGAGGGGCTGGGGGTGAGGTCGCGCACTATTCCTTGGCCAGACCTCGGAGCGCGCGGAAGATGAGGTCTTCGAGACTGCCGGTGGCGTCGTCGGGGAGTGCGCGGGCGGCGGCGGTGGCCTCCTGTGGCGTGTAGCCGAGGCTGGTCAGCGCCTCGACCACATCCGCGCGCGATGGCCCCTTCGCCCCGTTCGCGGGCGCCACGCCGACGCTGAAGTCTGGCAGCGGGCCTTTCTCGAAGCGCGGCTTCAGCTCCAGCACGATGCGCGCCGCCAGCTTCTTACCGATCCCAGGCGCCAGTGTCAGGCGCAAAACATCCTCGCGCAGCACCGCCTCGCGGAAGGCCTCGCCCGACATGCTGGAGAGCAGCGCCAGACCCACTTTGGGGCCGACGCCGTTCACCAGCAGCATCTGCTCGAAGAGATCGCGCTCATCGGCTGACCTGAAGCCGTAGAGTGTCATCGCGTCTTCACGCACGATGAAGGTAGTCTGAAGCGCAACGGTCTCGCCCACATTTAGGACGCTCAGGGCGTTCAGTGGCGCGAAGACGCGCAGCGTGACACCGCCGACGAGGATGAAGGCGCTATCGAGCGTCTTCCCCTCCAGGATTCCGCGAACCGCGACGATCATGGCTCTCCTCTGCGCATAGCAGGACTAGCGTGGCAGCAGGCGGTCGGGGGTGAGCATGTTGAGGTGGCAGATGGCGATGGCGGCGGCGTCGGCGGCGTCATCGGGCGTGGGGACGGTGGCGAGGCGGAGCAGCACGCGCACCATTTCCCCCACCTGCGCCTTTGTCGCGAGTCCATAGCCATGCACCGCCTGCTTGACCTGCATCGGCTTGTACTCGCTCACCGGAATGCCGCTCTGAGCCGCCACCAGCAGCGCAACACCCCGCGCCTGGCCGACCGCGACCGCCGTCGTGACATTCTTCGAGAAGAACAGCTCCTCGATGGCCATCTCGCGTGGACTATGCTCCTCGACGATTGCGGTGGACTCGTCGTAGATGCGCTTCAAGCGGTCAGGCATGCTCATAGACGGTAGGGTGGTGATGCAGCCACACGCGAGCAGCGTCAGCGTGCCAGAGCGCGCCTCGACCACCGCGTAGCCCAGGCGCGCCGTCCCAGGATCAATGCCAAGGGCGCGTCGCGGCTCACTGCCCATGCCAGCCTCCTCACAGATCGTGTGGCGTTACGCTAGCCGGTGTACTTCTCAGCGTACTCGTCGGCGATCATCGCGTTGGTGTAGACGTTCTGCACGTCGTCGAGGTCTTCGAGCTTGTCGATCAGGCGGAGTGTCTGGAGTGATTCCTTCTCCGGGAGATCGATCTTCGTCTTGGGGACAAGCTGCGTCTCGGCGCGCACCATCGTCAGCTTCTTGGCCTCCAGCGCCTCGCGCATCTGGTTGAATTGCTCCGGATCGGCGTACAAGATCAGCGTCTCATCGCCATCGCCGAATTCTTCGACATCCTCAGCGCCCGCGTCAATGACTTCGAGTGTCAGTTCCTCTGGATCATGGCCATCGAGTGAGACTTCAAAGACCGCCTTCTGCTCGAAAATCCAGTCCACACAGCCAGACTCACCGAGGTTGCCGCCATTCTTGCCGAAGGTGCTGCGGATATCGGCGACGGTGCGGTTGCGGTTGTCGGTCATGGCCTGCACCATGATGGCGGCCCCACCCGCGCCGTATCCCTCGTAAACCATCTCCTCAACGGCGCGCCTTCGCCGCCGCCGGGACCACGCTTAATCGTGCGGTCGATATTGTCCATAGGCATGTTGCGTCACGTGCGCGCTGGACGGCCATGCGCAGGCGGAAATTGGCGTTCGGATCGCCACCGCCGCCCTAGCGCACCGCTACCGAGTTCACGTCCGAGGCGAGTGAACAGTGCGCCGCGCCTGGAGTCGTTGACGCCCTTCTGCCGACTTGATCTGTGCCCACTTTGAATGTCCGGACATATGTCAGTCGCTCCCTTTGGTTCGCCAGGTACACCTACTCGCGCCTGCGGAGACTCTCCGCGCCACACATCCGCTCGATAGCGCGCCGCGTACGATGGCCACTCATGTCAGGGCTGATGCGGGCGGCGCGCCCTGCATTCTATCATCTCAGCGGCGCCACGCCAACCCGCGCTCGCTACTTTTTCTGGGAAAGCAAGGGCGGTACGTAGCTTGAGAGCATCGAAGTCTGCATCGGCCCAACGATACGCTCGCGGATCACGCCATTGCGGTCGATGAAGAACGTGGATGGTGTCGCGACAATACGGTAGAGCGTCGCCGCGCGCAAATCGACATCGCGCACGACTGGATAGGTGATGCCAAGATCATGGGTGAAGGTGTCAAGCGTCGCGGGATCATCCACGGTATCGACACCAAGCACGACGAATCCTTGCCCCTTGTATTGCTCGTAGGCGTGTTCCAGGGCGGGCATTTCGAGCTTGCACGGCTCGCACGCGGCATACCAGAAGTTGAGCGCGACCACCTTACCACGCAGCGAAGAGAGCTTGACAGGGTTGTTTGAGAGATCGCGCAAGGTGACATCTGGCGCAAAGTGGCCAACGACTGGAGCCGCGGGGAGGGGCGTCGCGCCAGCTTTACCTGTGGGTTGCGTGGCGGGAGTGAGCAGCCCTTTGAGGAGGAGGCCGACCGTGACGATGGCAAGCGCCGCGATGATGAGCGTGCGCGTTCGCCGGCTGGGGCGCGGGGATGGCGGCTGCGCTGGCGTGGATGTGGTCATGTAGCGTCCTCTGGGATTCAACGCGAAAGAAGTAAGCGAGATACGGTGAGCTTGCGGCGCTCGTCCACGGATGATTCCTGGTCATCCGTGGACGAGCCGAGATACCGTTTACATGGTTCCGAGGCCCATGACGTGGAATCCACTATCGACATAGAGAATATCGCCGGTGAGCGACTTCGACGCGGGCGAGCAGAGGTAGAGCGCCACATCGCCAACATCGCTCTGATCGATGTTGCGCCGTAGGGGCGCCACTTGCTCGACCAGGCCGAACATGTCGTTGATGTTGCCCACGCCACGCGCGGAGAGTGTGCGCAGCGGGCCAGCCGAGATGCCATTGACGCGGATATTCTGGGGGCCGAGATCCCAGGCGAGGTAGCGGATTGACGCTTCCAACGCGGCCTTGGCCACGCCCATCAGATTGTAGCCTGGCACGACACGTTCGCTGCCGAGATAGGTCAGCGCGAGGATGCTGCCGCCGCCGCGCGCCTGCATCAGCGGCTCGGCGCGGCCTGCCATCGCCATGAGTGAGTAGGCGCTGATGTCGAGCGAGGTGAGAAAGCCCGCGCGCGAGACACGCGAGACGCGGCCCTTCAGATCATCGGTAGGAGCGAAGGCGACGCAGTGGACGAGAATGTCCAGCCCGCCGAACTCCTTCCCGACCTGCTCGAAGGCAGTGTCGAGGTCGCTATCGCTCTGCACATCGCAGGGGATGACGAGCGCGCCTTCGATGTCAGCGGTGAGCTTGCGCACGTTATGTTCCATGCGCTCCTGGTAAGTGAAGGCCAGGCGTGCGCCCTCCGCAGCCAGTTTCTGGGCGATGGCCCAGGCGATGCTATTGTGGTTGGCCACGCCAAAAATCATGGCGGTCTTGCCGTCGAGTTGGCCCACTGTGGCGTCCTCCTGATACTCCGTCCGCAACCCTGTCGGGGTCCGTGTACGCCCGCACGAGCGCGCCGGGCGGCGGAACGGATCAGCGATAGCCGCTCTCACCACCACACGGGACGGTACGACGCCAGCATTCTAGCACCTGCGCCTTGTGCGGGCAATCGCTGGCGCAGGTCTGGAGCGATGTGCGACTCAGACGGCGCGCTCGGATCGCGTGACACTGGGCGCAACCGTTGGCTCGTTGGCGAGGGATTCCTCGCTGGCGTTGTCACTCTGCGCGGATGTCGCGATGTCGTAGGTCGCGGCGATGTCGTCGGAGGGGCGGGCTTGCGCCATGAGCTGCGACCAGCGGCGCAGGATGTGCGCTGGAACGAATTGTTCGAAGCGGTAGGGGACATCGTGATCGCCGCCTGGCCCTTGCTCCAGTGCCCAACGCTGATACTCGGAGGCTCCCGTGACGAGCGAGAGGCGTGGGGTCGCGGAGAGGGATGGGAGCGTGCTGGCCTCTTGCCCCGATGGCTCCCCCGCGCGCAGCCTCAGCGCCTGCTCACGCAGCAGATGCGCCGATTCCGCTTGAATAACGCTGACATCGCCGAAGATTTTACTGGCCCTGCGCACGATCGCCAACGCATACAGCGGATCGCGCGTCACCGACTGAAACGGCTCCCATGCGGCGTGCGCATCGGCGCGCACCAGCACTTGATAGACCATGCCCATTTTCTCTCTGATTCGCCTATGATAATTTCGCTGACACATGGCGCCAGCGCCCATGACTTCACCTTGTAAAACGAGCTAGTTCGTAATCGTCTTGTATCTCAGCCATATGGCCTCCAATCTTGCCCAAATGGGCTATCCAAATGGCGTGCGTTCGGCGTCGTGGCGGCAGGCGCGGCCTGGTGGTTGTGGCAAATAAGGCCGTTTGTGATACGCTTTGGCTGATAGGCAGGCGTGTGATACGAGTTGGCGATGAGTGTGCGCGAAGTGGAGAGTCAGTGATGGAGAGCAGAGCCGACCCCACCGCGGGGGGCGCCGCCTCGGGCGCGCAGGTCATTGCGCGGGCGCATGAGATCGCCCAGCGTGTGCGTGCGAACGTGGGCCGCGTGATCGTCGGCAAAGAAGATGTCATTGACTTGCTGATCGTCACGATGCTGAGCGAGGGGCACGCGCTCATCGAGGATGTGCCAGGCATGGGCAAGACGATGATGGCCCGCGCATTGGCGCGCTCGATCTCGGCGTCCTTCGCCCGCGTCCAGGGGACACCTGACCTGCTGCCCTCAGACATCATCGGCGTGAGCTATTACAATCAGCGGCAGAGCGAGTTCGAGTTTCGGCGCGGCCCCCTCTTCGCGAATGTCTTGCTGATGGACGAGATCAACCGCGCGACGCCTCGCACTCAGTCCGCCCTGCTGGAAGCGATGCAGGAGCGGCAGGTGACAGTGGATGGCGTCACGATGCCGCTGGTCGCGCCGTTCCTCGTGATCGCGACGCAGAATCCGATTGAGCTGGAGGGAACGTTTCCGCTGCCAGAGGCGCAACTCGACCGCTTTCTGTTGCGCCTGCGCGTAACCTATCCAGCGTCGGATGAAGAGCTGGCGATGCTCTACCGCTTCAAGGAGACACAGCCGCTCGATAGCTTGCAACCCGTCATCTCCGCCGACGAGTTGATGGCGCTCCTGCCGGTAGTGCGCGCGGTGAAGGTGACGGAGCCAGTCGCGCGCTATCTGCTCAGCATTATCCATGCGACGCGCGAGTATCCGACAATGCGCCTGGGGGCCAGCCCACGCGCGGCGCTAGCGCTCTTCCGCGCGGCTCAGGCTCTGGCTGCGATCCGTGGGCGCGACTACGTGAAGCCTGACGATATCAAGCATCTGGCGGTTCCTGCGCTGGCGCATCGGCTGTTGCTTAGTCCGACTCAAATGTCGTATCAGACGCAAGACGCTGAGCAGTTGGTGCGTGATCTGGTCGAGTCCATACCCGCGCCTGTCGAGCGCATCTGAGGCAGGGCATTCCGGTATGACGAGGAGACGATGACGCGATGAAGGCTGATCGCGCGCGTGAGGAGTCAAGCGCTTCGGCGTATACGTCCTCGGTTGCCAATAGCATTTATGGCCACTCTTACTGGGGGCGGCTCCGGATGCGACAACTCTTGCGTTTGCGCGAGGCCAACAGGCGCGCTAGCGTACCCGCCGACGCAAAGCTGGCGCAGCGCAGGCCCCTCTACCTGATCGCGGCGCTGCTCTTGCTGGCGGGATTGCTGACACAGTATGCGTTACTGCTCTTCTGCGGGCTGCTGATACTGGGCATCACCATTGTCCCAGAACTGTGGTATCGCTACGGACTGCGTGGCATCGTCGCGACTCGTGAGATGGAAAGCCAGCGAGCGGCGTTTGGCTCAGTCGTCACGGTGGCCCTCACTCTCGAAAATAGTAAACTCCTGCCATTGCCGATGGTGGAGACAGAGGACGAGTTCCCTGAGGCGTTGACTATGCTTGGCGCGCGTCTTGCTCTTGCGACCAAGCCGGGAGCGGCATGGCTCACGCGCGGGCTGCGGCTGTGGGCGTTTCAGCGGGTGCGGCGCCGCTACTATGTACGCGCCATTCAGCGGGGCGCGTATCAGTTCGGCCCGACGGTTGTGCGTGTGACCGATCCCTTCGGCATCCTGACACGCGAGGAAGTCTTCGAGACAACGCGAGCGCTGCTCACGCATCCCCTCATCGCGCCTCTCGATCGCTTCGATCTCTCACCCCACGCCATCTTTGGCGATCATGCCTCGCGGGCGCGGCTGCTCGAAGATCCGTTACGGGTGGCTGGTGTCCGCGACTACACGCCAGGCGACGATCCGCGCCGCGTGCACTGGAAGGCGACAGCGCGCCTGGGAACGCTCCAGAGCAAGCTGTTCGACCCCTCAACGCAGCGGACGCTGGTCATCGCGCTGGATGTGCGGACGTTCAACCGCGCACAGATGGGCTATGATCCAGAGCTGGCAGAGCTAGGCGTCTCGGTTGCGGCCTCCGTGGCGGCCTGGGCGACGGAGCGCGGCTACGCGGTCGGGCTGATCTCGAATGGCGCTTTCTCGACGGTGGCGGTTGAAGGTCAGGCGACATCCACATCCGCCGTGAGTGGGGCGGCGAGGACACTGCCACGGCTGCGGCTGGCGCCAGCGGCGCGGCCTGAGCAGTTGACGCTGATACTCGATAGCCTCGCGCGACTGGTACTCTTTGGCGGCGCGCCAATGGGGCCGCTGCTCACCGAGGAGATACGCGCCGCCCCAACCGGCGCGACGCTAGTCTACGTTGGGCTGGAGTCGCTGGTGGGGGCGCAAACCATCGTGGCGCTCCGGCGCGCGCAGGCGGCGGGGCATGCGGTCATGCTGGCGTTGACAACGCGCGATGATAACGACCCATTCGATGAAGCTGCCAGCAAGCATGACTTGCGCGCCTCTGCGCTGCCGACCTTCTATGTGGGTGGGCGGACACGCTGGAAGGCGCTGGTCGCGGAGGCGCTGGGTGATCTGCCACCACGCATGGCGACGGAGCCTCCCAGTGACGAGCATCTGGCTGCGGAGCGGGGCTTGATCGCCGCGCACCGCGAGGCGCGCACGCACTGGCGCCAGCGCCGAAAGGACGAGGAGACGCATGCGGAATCGGAGGAAGGGCGCGACGACGACTCGCAGCGCCCAGACGAGCCGACACGCGCCGCGCTGGCTCTCCCCTGAGCGGCTGAGCGCAGGCGCGTTCTTTGTGATGTTGACGCTGCTGGAGTCGCTGCCCATCCAGGCGGCGCTCCTCGTCTATGCTGCGGCCTCTGGCAATCTGTCGCTGGTCTTCGGGCCATTCTGGCTGATTGTCGCGGCATTGCTCGCGTTCGCGTTGGCGCGGGGAATTCTGGGCGGCCGTAACCCCGTCTGGCTCCTGCTGGCCGTTCTGCCGATCGGCGCGCTGGCGATAGTCCTCTTTATCGGCCTCTCACCGACAGCCTATGGAAACATACCTGGCGGGCTTTTCTCGACGAACTGGCTCATCCAGCTTGGTAGAGATGCGAACTACGATACCTCCAGCTTCAATGACCTGTTTGCCATCGCGCCGTTCGTAGTGTATCTGGGCTGGCGGGGGATGGCGTTGGGCGCCCCACCGCCACGTATCGAGCCGACTCTGCGCCGCTATACAATTAGCCTGGCAGTGGTTGTACTCGCGTGCATCGGCGCAATCGCGGCGCCAGAGGTTATCCAGGCGCCACTCCAGAGTATGTTGCTGACGCTGCTCGCGGTGGATGTCTTTGCGGGGCTAGCGGCGGCGGCGCTCGCCCGCAGAGGTGGTGGTCGTGAGTCGTTGGAAACGAGCGACGCGGAGACAGCGCGCTGGCTGTTGACTGCCCTGGGAGCGGCGGCGCTGGTGGTTGCCGTGGCATTTGCGCTGAGCCTTTCCGTCAACCTGCGACTGGCGCGTCCGTTGATCGTGGCGCTGGGTGCCCTCGGCTCGCTGCTGAACGTGGCGCTCTCGTGGCTGACATCAGCCATCGCGTATCTGTTGTGGATCGTGTTCGTCAAGACCATTGGCGCGTGGCTCTTTCAGAATTCAGCATTCTATATCACCCCACCGCATAGCGTCTCAGGCCCACCGGAGCATCCCACACACGCCGTTCTGGCGCCGCCACCGCAGGGGCTGGTGACGGCAGCCGAGGTCATTGCCATTGCGCTGCTGGTGGCGCTCATTCTTGGCGCGCTCTACCTCGCGGTGCGTGCGGCGCTACGCCTTATTCGCCCACCAGAGGACCCAGAGGTGGAGGAGGAGCGCGAAACGCTAGACGCGAACGGACTCCTGCGACGTCAGTTGGCTGACCTGCTTGCGGGGCTGCGCCGGCGTCCAACCCCCGCGACCGACTCCCTCTCGCCGGGGAGCGTCCGCTGGCTCTACCGCGAGACGTTGCGCGCGGGGGCGGCGGTTGGGGTCGCGCGGCGCCCTGGTGAAACGGCGGATGAGTATAGCCAGCGGCTCGCACAAATCGCCCGCGAGCGGAGCGAGAGCGGCGGGAAACTGGAGTTGGAGGCGCTAACCCGCGCATACGATGAGGCGCGGTATGGTGAACGTGAGACGGCTCCCTCACCAGAAGCCGTCACCGAGGCCAGCGCCGCGACAAGCGCACTGGCGAAGCTGCGCGGAAGCCGCTAGCCCGCCTGATCTTCTGGGCCGATGGCGCGCCCGCTGCCAATGAACTCCTTCACCCGTTCGGCGAGATCGCGGTTCATGCCGTCAACCGCCGCGATGTCTTCGACGCTGGCGGCGGCGATGGCTCGCGCGGAGCCGAAATGGCGTACCAGCGCCTTCTTGCGTTTCGGCCCAATGCCGGGAATCTCGTCGAGAACCGAGCGGAAAGTACGCGCGCTGCGCAGGTTGCGGTGGTAGGTGATCGCGAAGCGGTGCGCTTCATCGCGGACACGCTGGAGCAAGTAGAGTCCCTGTGAGCCGCGTGGCAGGACCAGCGGCTCTGGGCGATCCATCAGGTAGATTTCCTCGTAGGTGCTGATGCTGCCGTGATTCTCCTTGGCGATGCCGATGACGGGGATGCGGATGTCGAGCGTGGCCAGCGTCTCCGCCGCCGCGTTGAGCTGCGGGCGGCCACCGTCAACAATGACCAGATCAGGCGCCTGCGCCCACGGATCACCCACCATATCGGGGCTAGCGCCTTCCTCGTTCGCGGTGGAGTCTTCTGGCGAGGCGCTGGCGTCCTCGTGCGCCGCGTCCTCTGCCGTGATCTGCTCGGCGGCGCTCTCCTCGTCGACCAGCATGCGGGCGAAGCGGCGGCGCAGCACCTCCTGGAGGCTGGCGACGTCATTCGCGCCTTCGATGCTCTTGATCTTAAAGCGGCGGTACTCGCTGTTCTTGGGTTTGCCGTTCTCCAGCACGACCATCGAGCCGACGTTGTCCGTGCCCTGCGTATTCGAGATGTCGTAGCATTCGATGCGGCGTGGGGGCGCGGGCAGGTTGAACGCGTCGCGCAGCTCTTCCAGCGCCATCGCGGTTTTCTGCGTATCCGAGAGCCACTTGATGCGCTGCTGCTCCAGCGCCTCGCGCGCGTTTTGCGCCACCATCGCGACCAGCCGTAGCTTGTCGCCGCGCTGGGGCGTGATGGCGCTCACTGCGGCGCCGCGCTTCTGTCGCAGCCAGGCGCGCAGCGTTTCCTCGTTCTCCGGCTCGTGCGAGAGGATGAGCTCACCGGGCACATGCGGCGCCTGGTCGTAGAACTGCTGGACGAACATCTGCATGATCTCTGGCTCAGGGGTATCGCGTGTCCCCTGGAGGATGAAGAATTCGCGCCCGGCAAGCCTGCCACCCCGAAAGAAGAAGACCTGCGCGCAGGTTTCGTCGCCTTCGCCAGCCAGCGCGATGACATCCTGATCGTCGGCGCCGGTGGTGTTGATGATCTTCTGCTTCTCCAGCACCTGCTCGACGGCGCGCACACGGTCACGCAGCGAGGCGGCGCGCTCGAACTCCAGATTCTCCGCCGCCTCGTCCATCTGTTTGCGCAGGTCACTCAACACCTCATCATGCTTGCCTTCGAGGAAGAGCGTCACCTGGCGGATTACGGCATCGTACTGCTCGCGGGTGACGTTGGCGATGCAAGGCGCGTTGCAGCGGTGGATGTAGTACTGCGTGCATGGCCGTGGGAGCAGCTTCCGCTTCCACTCGGGCGGTGGGTCAGCCTCCTGGCCACGCGGCGGCGCCCACGCGCTGGCATCGAAGCGGCAGGTGCGGTAGGGGAACAGTTTGTTCATCAGATCGAGCGTCGCATCCACCGCGCCAGAGCTGGTGTAGGGGCCGAAGTAGCGCGCGCCGTCACGCCGGAAGCTGCGCACGCGGTAGACGCGCGGGAAGTCTTCGTTGAGCGAGACTTTGATGTAGGGATAGTTTTTGTCGTCGCGCAGGCGCACGTTGTATTTGGGCTGATGGCGCTTGATATATTCGTTTTCGAGGATCAGCGCCTCGATCTCGCTGCCAACGACGATAAACTCGATATCGGCGATGCGCGCGACGAGCGCCTGATTCTTGGGGCTTAGCTCGGAGGGATCGCCAAAGTACGAGCGCACCCGTTGGCGCAGGTCGATGGCCTTGCCAACATAGAGGACAGTTCCCTCGGCGTCCTTGTGCAGGTAGATGCCTGGCTTGTGTGGCAGCGATTGCAGAATGGCATCTAGCTTGTCGGAGATGTCGGGCATATACTCCTCGTCTGACGATCAGCCTGGCCGCCGAACGCCCTGAATTGACCCCCAAGCCCTACAAGAATATAGTATACGCTCATTTCCACACCGTATTCAGCCGTTCTCAGATGTTCGCAAGCGCATCACCGCGGCCACACCTGACGCATGTTGTAGCTGGCGATGTTGAGCCAGGTAAGGGTGACGAGCATGAGGGATGGCAAAGGCGAGCGATGCGGGGAGAAGACAGCCGCTCGCAAAAAACACTACGGGCATGTGAAAACATGCCCGTAGCATCTTGGTACATCGGTGAGTTGTATACCAGAATCACGCGCGACGGATCACGCGAGTCGCTGGTTACGACACATACATATGCAGCGTGCCGCTGATGTTGGTGCCGTAGCTCATCACTTCGATGTAGTAGGTGACGCCCGCGTGCGCTACGAAACTCACCCGCGATGTCAGGGATGTGCCGTAATTATTGTCGCAGGTGATCTGATGCCAGGTGCCTGGGCCGCCCGTCCAGATTGCCACCACGGTGTCGTAGTTGCTGCTGGCCGTGCTCACCGTGACGGTCCGCCTACGCAAGATGCGGGTTCTGGGCAGTTGACGTTTCAATCCATCTAAGGACGGCGGTTTGCTATAGTTGTGGCTGTTCTTGGCGAGCAGTGCCTCCAGATCAAGCATACGCTCCAGTTGTGCGGCAATCTGCTCACGCTGCTGGCCGTTCTCGGCTTTCAAGGCGGCGGTTTCTTCTGCTGGTGTCATGTCCCTCTGCTACACTTGCTGCGCAAGTCTGCCTGGGATTGCCCCGATTTCGTGGAGGAGAGAAAGCGTCAGGTAACGACCGGCAAGTGCTCGAAGGCCAGCGGCGAGCGATAGCCCAGTGAGGAATGCAGGCGCTGCCGGTTGTAGAAGACTTCCAGGTATTCGAAGACGCACGTGACGCGCCTCATCAGGCGTCTGGAAGTCGTGACGCTCGACGCATTCGCGCTTTGAGCGTGCTAAAGAAGCTCTCCATCAGCGCATTGTCATCGGGCTCCCCTTTCCCACTCATACTCATGCGAATGCCGTGCGCCCTCCAGCAGGCTGCGGTACGCGCTGCTGGCGTACTGGCTGCCGCGGATCCGAATGCGTCGAGTCAACCCGGCCCGCCAGTTGTCGGCTGCCCAGCGCCATAGAGAGCGCCGTCTCGAGCCAGCTGCTCATCGCGGTCAAGCATCCATAGCGTAGCCGATGGCGCGGCGCGAGTAGACGTCGAGGATGCTCGCCAGGTACAGCCAGCCGTAGTGTGTACGGATGCCCGTGATGTCGGCGACCCACTTCCGGTTAGGCGCTTGGGCCGTGAAGTCGCGCTCGAGCAGATTGGGCGCGACCGGCTGACGTATGCTGACTATCGGTCGTTACGCGGCTTACGCGCTTGCGTCGACGGCCAGCGTGGAGTCCCTGCGCCCGCATAAGCCGCGCGACACGCTTGCGCCCACAGCGGATCCCTTGCTGGCGCAGAGCCGCGTGAACCCTCGGACTGCCATAGACGCCGCGTTCCAGCGACAAAAGCTGTCTGGATCTCGCCGTTCGGTCAACGCCGCGTCGGCCTGCGCCCGCAGGCTGGGAGGGCGGCGGCGCCAGGCGTAATAGCCACTAATGGTGACCTCGAGCGCCTGACACATCGCCTGCACGCTGAACTCGTCGATGTGACGGGCGATGAAGCTGTATTTCATCGCTGGCCGCGTGAGAAGTATGCCGAGCGCTTTTTTTAGGATCTCACGCTCCTGCTTGAGCAATTCCAGCTCACGCTTCAAGCGGTGATTCTCTTCCTCCAACTCGCTCTGATGCCCTTTGCCGGGAAACGCGTGCTCCCGCTGCTCGCGCAACTCGTGGCGCCAACGATAGAGCACCCGTTCGGGTACGCCTAGGTCACGAGCGAGCTGGGCCACCGTTTGCTCACTGTTCTCGCTCAGACGCACCGCTTCCAGCTTGAATTCGCGAGTGTAGAAGCGGGGTTCAGGATACTCGTGCGCTTCCTCTTTCCATGGTTCTTGCCCCCTGTCTCTTCGTGGAGTATAGATCCTGACGCTTCGCTGACTCCACGAAACCGGGGCAAGATCAGCCTGAACAGTTACCAATGCAGCTATCTGGTATAGTTTGTGGTCACGAGATAAGTAGAACATACACTTATTGGACAAATATCCATTGCAGTGTCTGAATTTCTGGCGTAAGCTGGCATTGGGAGATGTCTGCTCTCTTAATGGTAGTAATTTTGTCCAAGAGTACCCGCCTTGCTTCAAGCAAATGTACAGATGGCTCAGATTTGGAATGGCCTAGGAGATAGAGCTTGACAGTAAATGTGAGAAATGGCATTGGAAGCGCGAGACGTCAGGTTAACGCGGCATCTCGCTTCAAGCCATGCGCACTATTCGGATGCCTCTTGCTTGTCTTGATGCTCTACGGATGTGGAAGCCAGAGTTCGGTTCCACGAGTTAATACGCCAGGCATGTCATACCCTACGCCTAATGTGGCCATACCGACCTCTACTGTGCCACCCGCTCCTTCTTTGACACCTCCTGCGCAGCCATAAAATTGCGTTATTGAAACACAAAAGAGGCACCGACATAACTAATGAGTCGGCGCCTCTTTTGTCGCGAAATCTGAAGCGCAACGATTCCCGCGCTGTGATCAACTAGCTACTAATGGATGATCGTGATCCTCGCGGTAGAGACATGCCCCGCCGCATCAAATGCCTGAACAAAGAAGTAGTTCCATCCCGTGTTCAGCGTTGAGCAAGTCACGCGGGTGCGATACGGGGCGGTGTGAATGTTCGCGATGTACACCCGCTTGTATGTGCGACTATTCCAACGCCAAAAGTATACCTTGGTTACCCCAACATTGTCGCTCGCATATGCTGTCAGAGCCATCATCCCTGTCGTGCAGCGAGCGATGTGGTTGTTACTAACTGGCGTTACCCAATGGACGACAGGCGCTTGCGTATCGGGTTGGTTGCGGACGAGGTAGAACCCTTGCCCTGAGACATTTCCGGCGGCATCGTACGCCTGCACATAGAGATAGTTCCAACCCATGTTCAGCGACGTACAGGTCAGGCTGTAGCGATACGGGGCAGTGTGCGTATCGGCAAGATAAACCCACTTGGCGGTCTGACTATCCCAGCGCCAGAAGTAGACATCCGCCACCGCCACATTGTCGCTTGCGTTCGCCGACAGTGTCACCGTTCCACCTGTGCAGTGCGCTGTTTGATTGTCACTCGTGGGCACCGTCCAGTGTACGACGGGCGCCTGCGTATCAGGGAGATCTCGGACGAGGCCGTGCCACTGCCCTTGGACATTGCCAGCCTTGTCATACGCCTGCGCATACATGCCATTCTGGCCTAGGTTAACCGACGTGCAGTCGATGGTGGTCTGATAGGGAGCCGAGCTGACACTGGCCAACTCGATCCACTTGGAGGTCGGGCCGTCCCAGCGCCAGAAGATGACATTGGCTACCGCCACGTTGTCGCTGGCATCGGCTGCGAGCGTCACT
Organism: uncultured Chloroflexia bacterium; assembly: GCA_963840335.1. GTDB lineage: Bacteria > Chloroflexota > Ktedonobacteria > Ktedonobacterales > JADMIN01 > JAKAIY01. The sequence continues at coordinate 197,662 of CAWIYP010000012.1, read as the reverse complement.
GTTCCGCTTGTGCAGTGCGCCGTCTGGTCGTTTCCTACGGGGGCAGTCCAATTTACAGTCGGTGCCTGGGTGTCAGGGACATCGCGCACTAGGCCGAGCCACTCCCCCTGAACGTTGCCAGTGGAATCATATGCCTGCACATACATGCCATTCTGGCCCATGTTGACCGACGTGCAGTCAATGGTGGTCTGATATGGCGCCGAGTTGAGACTTGCGAGTTGAATCCACTTGGAGGTTGGACCGTCCCAACGCCAGAAGATGACATTGGCTACCCTCACGTTGTCGATAGCATCGGCTGCGAGTATCACCGATCCGCTTGTGCAGTGTGCTGTCTGATTATCTCCTCCTGGTGATGTCCAATGGACGATGGGCGCCTGCGTGTCAGGTGCTTGTGCCTGGCCCGAGGAGGTCGTCGTGCAGACGCCGTTGGTACAAGTCGTCGTCGTGCAAACACCATTGGTGCAACTCTGGCTGCTACTGGAACTACTGGAACTACTGGAACTACTGGAACTACTGGAACTACTGCTGCTACCACTAGTGTTGCCACTGGTATTGATTATTAGGCGGTGAGTCACCCAACTTCCAGGTGAGAAAGGATTGCTGCAAGGCTGGCAGGCACGTAAATGCCAATAGTATGTGCCGTCTGCACTAAATGTGAAGCTGAAGTTAGGAGTTCCTGCGCCGATACCAGTATCCTTTAGCATTGGTTGAGCTTCGGGATCCGGACTTGTATTTATGTGCAGTGTATAACCATCTTGAGGTGCCAAGGTGCAACCACTTGGTGGACCCCAAGAAAAGTTGACGGTTTGACTCGTGAGCGTTTGCCCGTCAGCGGGAGAATTCATGATGGGGACGGACTTGCATGCCCCAGCGCCTGTACTTCCAGTGCTTCCACTATTGCTCCCTGTGCCACTGGAAGTGCTGTTGCTACCACAACTCGAAGGAGCTTCGAGATTGTGATGAACTTGGATGTCAAGCAGAACAGCGACTGCGGCGATCGTTGATGTGCCATAATTTGAGGCTGTACATGCTGTAAGAGTCAAATCTTGTCTAACGGTGGCTTGGCTCAGTATTTGTACTGAACTGGATGCGCTCTGTGCTCCAGATGCGGTAGCGGTGAGAGTCACGCCCCCCGCAGGCGCATTTTGGAAGTTGTATTGGCCATAAGCATCAGTCGACTCAGTGAGCGAGGTATTTGGACCTTGTAGAACAACCGATGCTCCTTGAACGGTCGCTCCGTTGAGAGTTACAAACCCAAGGACATCCCCCCAGGAAAAGTAATTGGAAGACACCGGAGACGAATCTGTGGCAGGCACTCCCCCATCATCAAAAGAGATAGGAATAGATGTTGTCACAGGTAGCATCCCTGCCGAAGGGATGCCTGCATAAGGGGTCTGCACATGAAAATGCAAATGTGGACCGGTACACCAACCTGTGCAGCCACTTAAACCAATTGGCTGACCTTGGGCGACATGATCACCTTGTTTTACAAGCGCTCCATGATACTCAAGATGCATGTAAATAGCTTGATAACCGTTGTTATCGTTGATAAGTATATAGTTGGCTTCGCCCTGACATGTCGCACCGCATGATGCACTATCAGGGTTTGAATCAACGACCCAATCTACAGTACCAGCCGTTGATGCAACCACGAGTGATCCAGGGTTCATTTGGAAATCCCATGCATATGTCTCATCATATGTGGGAAATTTATTGTGGTCATTGACCCCATTTCCTTGTGTAACATATGAAGACTGTCCCCCAGGCCACGGTAACTTGTATCCAGATGCGGCGAATGCGGGGTGACTATGGGATATGAGTTGCAAACCGACAATAAAAGTAAGGCTCACGAGCGCTGCGAGCAAAATGGCGCTAATATATCTCCGTTGCAAGCGCCCTTCAAAAGGTATGCTGAAAAGCTTCATAAGAGATCCCTTTCTCCAAAGGCGATAACTCAGTATACTATCCAAGCCCTTTGTTGCTACGCAGGTAGGCAGCTAGTGAACGATAACCAATTTTTCGGCATCATCAACAACACCTTAACTGCGATGAGCCAACCATTCCGTTCAACTATTGCTCTGTTCGAGATTAGTAGTGCACAGAAAGTACGCTCTGATCTCCAATCCAATCACACCCCTTCGATTTTGAACAGATGGTGTCGGAGTTTCGGGCTCTTGATCGAATGTCTGCTAACATTCAATAATACTGTAATTCTGAAATGGATCGTTTGTCAAAGACGATAGAATAAGTACGTGCTCAGACTTGAGGTAAGTGAGATTGAAGAATTGGCGAAGCTGGGTCAACTTCACTTCAGCGACTGCGCGCCGACTTGGATGTGCTCGCCTTACAATTCACGTCTACCCAAGAGCATTCCTGTCGGGCGTTGGCCTGGCGGCTGCGCCGCTTTGCCGACGAACTGCTGACCTGCGTTGCCCAGTTGGGCGTCCCTCACGATAACAATCTGGCCGAACGCGCCATCCACTTCCACGTGGTCACCCGTAAAATCAGTGGCGGGATGCGCAGCCCGCCCGGCTCGACTACCCACACGCGGCTCTATTCCCTCACCGCCACCTGGACGGCGCAGGGCCACAACTCGTTGACCTTGTTTCGCCAGATGCTTCAATCTCACTTACCTTAGATGAGAGCTTTGCTGGATGGGGGAAAGCGTGTATAGTATACGCTAAGCCTCGTTACGGCCACGTCTCACAGAAAAGAAGCGGTAAGCAACACTGACACTCTGCGCCGACAGGAGCGGTCGGCGGATGCGAGAGGGAGAGCGACTTCGATGCCCAACACAGCGGAAAAGCGCGCACAGGCGCGGCGCCAGAACCAAATACAACGCGCACACGCAGGCCCGCAGACAGCGACACGGCCAGTTACGCGCGGTGCGGCGCCTGGTCAGCGCAAGCAAGGATCGCGAGCAAAGCAGCGTGGCTTTTTCAGTCGCTATCCTGTCGCGACGACGTTGAGCGTGCTGCTGGTAATTGGACTTGGCGTGTTCTATCTGTATCAGAACAAGATCGGCCCGTTCACTCCGCCCAAGCCCAAGCCCGTCGTCCAGGCGACCTGCGATCTCAAGACGCATGTCTGCAACAAGGCGCCGATCATGACGATCAACCCCAACAAGACCTACATCGCCACCATCGAGACGGCGAAGGGCAATATCGTTATTCAGCTTGACGCCAAGAATACACCCATCGCGGCCAACAACTTCGTCTTCCTCGCTCAGCAGCACTTCTACGATGGTACCTACTTCTGGCGTGTGGAGGCTCCCGGCCTGACCAGCCCACTGGGTGGCGCCTCGACGCTGCGGCTAATCCAGGGTGGCGCAGTGGAGAAGAATGGCTCGGATGCGGCCAACATCCCTGGCTATACCTTCAAAGATGAGCCGGTGACCGGTAACTACACAGCGGGTGATATCGCGATGGCGAATCGTGGCGCGAACACGAATGGCGCCCAGTTCTTCATCTGCACGGGCGACAACTCGAAGCTGCTCGCCAAGAGCTACACCATCTTCGGGCATGTCACATCGGGGCTGGATGTCGCCTTGAAGATGAGCGCGGGCGACTTGATCAAGACGGTGACTATTCAGGTCAAGTGAGGCGCGAGCCACCATCCGAGCGCCCTTCACCGATCGTGGTGGGGGGCGCTTTCTGTACTCTGTTGGGGGGAGCAACACGATGCAGGCCAAATTCACCCGGTGGGCGGGGGAACAGCCCCCGAACGGCTCCGCTGTGCGGGAGAAACTTCGGACCGAGCCGCACAACTTCCTGCTTTGGAGCAATGGCCCTGCGGTCGTTTATGCCACGCATGCGCATAGCTATGACAAGCTGATCGTCTGCCTGCGCGGGAGCATGACGTTCTTCCTCGATGAAACCAACGAGCGGATAGACCTTGCCATTGGCGATCGGCTCTATCTCCCTGCGCAGATGCAGCATCGCGCGGTCGTCGGCGCGAGTGGCGTGGAGTGCGCGGAGGCGCAGCTACCGCGCCGCTGAAATCTCGTTTGCGCGCAAATAGAAGTGGATTATGCCATCACCCATAGACGCGACATGCGCGAACACAGCATACGCTGGGACGACATCTACAACCTCGTCGAGATAGGACGCGATTGAGATGGCCAGCGCCTCGGCGGAGACATCAGGAATATCCGCCACCACCGCTGCCTCGGCCAGCGCGATCGCGATAGGTGTCTGGTAGCCGCGCCCATCCTCTAGCGGGATGAGGGTGATGGCGGGTATATCCACGGATGGGACGATGTTGCGCTCACGTAAGGCCGCTAGCGCGCGGAGAATGATGTCGTGCGCCAGGGTTTCTGACATTGCCTGTTCGCTCATGATCGTGGCGATTGGTACGATGCGCGCCGCAACTGATCTTCGCGGACAGCGCTGCGTTCTCGCAGCAGTTCGTAGATGGCGGCCATGTTGTCGAATGATTCGTCCGTACAGATGGTCACGATCTTGTTATTACGCGAATCACGATAGGCCAGGGACGCATTACCACGCGCCTTTTTGCGCGAGACCCCAGGCACGCGAGCGGTGTTGGCGAAGTCAATCATCCGCCCGGTCATCGGGAACGGTGACATCATGACGCCTACAGGGCTGTTTGCTCCTGCTGGCAGCGCGACTCCTTTGAGCCTCAACCCCTCGATGTTTTCGAGCGGTGTCTCGATGACACGCCCAGGCTCAGCCTTGACGAAGCTCTCAGGCGTTATGATGAGCCAGTAGTCTTTCGCATGCGATAGCCGCCAGACGTCGTGGATGGCGATCCCGACCCCACCGAAGGCGACCGTCGCCAGCAGAATCAGCGCGAGCATCGCGAAGAAGCGTACCATGGAGTCTGTGCCAGTGAAGTCGGATGGGATTGTCATCATGACAAACGGGATGAACATCGCGAAACCGACGACGCCAAGTAGCCCCCACTTGAAGGCGCTTATGCGGACGAAGTCCTGGCGCAACGGCCAGATATTCCACTCGTTCGGAGGTCGGTCAGAGCGCGCCTGCTCCAGTATCGACGCCACATCCATTCCTGTTATCCTTCCACCAGTCACACGAGCGAATTATGCTTCTCTCACATGCGCTCTGTATGATGACGCTGATCAGACGCTGATCATTACAGGGGATTATATCACCCCGCCGCGTGTGTCGCGCATGCTCACGCCTGAACTATTCGGCTTCGCGAGCGTTTCCGCAGTGGTACAATACCCAGGTGGAAAATACGCGGCAGGAATGCCCGCGCAGTATCATCGCAAGCCTGACAGGAGGACATGGTGGTAGGCGCTCAGACTCCTGAGGTGGTCGCGGCGCGGCTGGTATCCTGGCTGCGCGCGCGCGACAGGGACGATGCCAACGCGGCCATCTCCATAGATACGCTGCTCGATGATCTGGGGCTGGCGGTGGCGACCTTCGACTCCAGGCTCATCCCCGATACCCTGGGATATCTTGAACCTGGCGAGGATGTCATCTTCGTGCGCGCGGGGCTTGCGGAGTCAGTGCGCCGCTTCACGCTGGCGCATGAGCTTGGCCATGTCATCCTGCACCGTCGCGCGGGGCGCGCCGCTGAGATTGGCGGCATGCTGGGCGGCGCGACTGACGACGCCATAGGCGCTGGTTGCGGCGACCTCGATCTCGAGGCGCTTGCGGGAGAAGACGAGACACTGCGCCCCGGCCAGGCGTATAGCGTGCGCGCGCAACGTGAGGGGGAGGCCAACGCCTTCGCCGCCGCCCTGCTGCTACCATCTGACACGACACGCGCCGTCTATGAATCACTGTGCGCGCGCGGCGTCGAGCGCCCAGCCCTGGCGTTGGCGCGTGCGCTCGGCGTCTCGGAGGATGCCGCGCTGCGACGGCTGGCCGCGCTGCTGACCGCGCCAGAGGAAGAGCGCGGCGTCGAGCCTCCAGCATCCACAGCGCCAGCCAGGCTGGATGAGGATCAGCGGCGCGCGGCGCAGACACAGGCGCCCGTGCTCATCGTCGCGGGGCCAGGCTCCGGCAAGACGAGCGCCCTGCTCGCGCGCATCGCCTACCTGCGCGACACCTTGGGCGTAGCGCCAGAGCGCATCCTCGCGCTGACTTTCTCGCGGAAGGCGGCGGAAGAGCTGCGGAATCGGGCTGCCGCCGCGCAGGCGCCCGAGGCGGTCGGAGTGGGGCCGCATGTCAGCACTATTCATGCCTTTTGCGGCGACCTCTTGCGCCAGTATGGCCCGCTGGTAGGCCTACGCTCCGACTATCGCCTCATGACAGGCGTTGAGGGCTACTTCCTGCTCAGGCGTCTCGTCAATCGCGCGCCGTTGACGCATTACACCCCATTGAGCGGGCCAACACGCCACTTCGGCGCGTTGCTCGCCGCAATCTCGCGCGCCAAGGATGATCTCGTCACACCGCAGACCTATCAGGCGGCAGCGGAGGCGATGCTGGCGCAGGCTGAATCGGCGGAGAGCCATGCGACCGCTGAGCGCGCCTCAGAGGTTGCCACGGTCTACGCGGCATACCAGGCGGAATTGAGCGCACGCGGTGACGTGGACTACGGCGATCTCATTATGAAAGTGGTCGAGTTGCTGCGGAGCGAGCCTGTGGTGACCGAGGAACTGCGCCAGCGCTACGCGCATATCCTCGTCGATGAATTCCAGGACATCAACATCGCGATGGGGGCGCTGTTGCGAGAGTTCGCTGGACGAAATGGGGCGATCTGGGCTGTGGGCGATGTGGATCAGGCGATCTACCGCTTCCGTGGCGGGTCGCCTTCCAACATGCTCAACTTCACGCGCGACTACGACCATGCGCGCGTAATCATGCTGGCGAAGAACTATCGCTCGCGCCCGCCGATTCTCCGCGCCGCCGACGCATTCGCCAGCGCATATCTGCCCGCTGAGGCGCGCATCGCCTCGCAGCCGATGCGCAGTGACGTGAGCGGCGGGGAAGCGGTGGTCACGCTGGCCTTTGCCCCCAACGCCGATGCCGAGCTTGATGGGCTGGCGCGGCTGATGCGCGAGCGGCTGGTCGGTGGTACGCCGCTGCGCGAACAGGCGGTGTTGCTGCGCACACGCGCCAACGTTAAGCAGGTCTGCGCGGGGCTGCGGCTGCGCGGGATTCCAGCGCAGCTCGCCGTGCCGCTCTTTGAGCAGCCGCTCATCAAGACGCTGCTGGCGACGGTCAGCCTGACCGCAGAGCCGATGGCGAGCGGCTTGCTGCGCGCTGGTGAGATTCCTGACCACTCCTTCAGCGATGAAGCTGTGCGCCATCTGCTCCAGTTCGCGCGTGAACGGCATATTTCACCCTTTGAGGCGATACGGATGGATGAGGTTGAGCGCGTCCTGCCGCCAGAAAGCCTCGTGGGTCTGCGCCGACTCGACCGCATCATCGTGGAGTTGCGGGTAGCGCCGTCGGTGGCTGTGGGGATGAGTCGCTACGTCTTTTCCTCAACGTCGTTAGGGCGTCGGCTGCTCGCCGATCCTGGCCATGCCGACGCGGCTGCTGTTGGGCGTCTGCTGGGGATTTGCCGCGCATACGATGACCTGCGCGCGGCGACCCTAGCGGTGGAGAGCGACCAGCAGACGACGCCCGTGGCCAATTGGGCAGGATTGCTCGACTATGCCCAGGCGGTGCGCGCTCTCAACGCGGATAGCGGCTCGGTAGCGTTTGCGGAGGGCGAAGACGCCGTCCTCGTGATGACCGCGCATGCGGCCAAAGGCCTTGAGTTTACCGCTGTCTACCTGCCACAACTCATCAAGGAGCGCTTCCCCAAGCCGCCAAAGAAATCTGAGACGCCCGCGCCACCAGGCCTTCTGCGTGACGACGAGGATGATGAGCAGGAACGGCTGCGGGATGAAGCCAACCTGTTCTATGTCTCGCTGACACGCGCGCGGGAGACGCTGACGCTCAGCTATGGGCCGAGGATGCGCAATGCGCCTCCATCGCCATCACCCTTCCTCGAACCGATCGAGGTTGCGCTGGGGGGTGAGCTGGCGCGCGTCCACTGGGAAGCCTCCCCAGTCGCCACTGTGGACGGGCTGTCTGACGAACAACCGAAAGCGGAGCCTACTCCGACGACTGCGCCACGGGTAGTCTCGATCAATGAGATCGATGTCTATACGCGCTGTCCGCAACAATATGCTTATCAGTATGTCTATGGCCTGAGACCCACGATCGCGGCGCCCATCTCACTCAGTGAAGCCTACAAGGTGGCGAGCGTTGAGATGTCGCGGCAATTCGCGGCAGGGAACCCACCAACGCTGGAATCGTCGCTCACGCTTTTCGATGAGCGCTGGCTCCAGTGTCGCACAGATGCGCTGCGCATGAGCGACAAGGAAGCAGGATCCGAGGGCGATGAGACGCTCGCCGCCATCTACCAGGCGCATGGGCGGCGCGCCATCGAGCGGCTGTGGCGCGCGCTGAGCCATGACGGCGCGGGCGCCGCGGCCGCCGCTGGGCTGAGCGCGATGGGCGCGGGCGCGACGACTCCAGCGACGGTGACATTCGCGGGGGTGAATATCACTGGTTCGCTCGATCATGTCGCGGCTGAGCCAGAGCGGCAGGCGCAGGTGGCGCGCTACAAGCATGGCAAGCTCGAAGGACAACTCGGTGTGCGCGACTTCTTCTATGCGCTGGCCGCCGAGGAGATGGCGCAGGGTGGACAGGCGGCGCGGGTGTTGCGGGTAAGCCTGGCAAGTGGTGAGGTGAAGCCCCTCAGCCTCGCCAGGCAGCGGCAGCGGCTGGAGCAGGAAGTGAGCGCGGCGCTGGCGGGACTGGCGCGTAAGGACTACACGCCGCTCCCCAAACCGCAAACATGCGCAAGCTGCCCATTCGCGCTGATCTGCCCCGCCTGAGCGTCCGGCGAGGCGCTGGCGGGGCAGATCAGCGGCGCATGGTATGCGCCTGTGGGGGGCGGAAGCGGCGCCTGTGTCGCTATTGCACCGGCGGTGGCGGCGGATTGTCGGTTGACTGGTTCGGTGGTGGCGGATAATCGGCTGGCTGATATGGTGGAGGGAAATTAGCCGATTGGTTGGGTGGCATATAGGTCGGTGGGTAGGCGGTCTGGCCGGAGCCAGCGGGTGGTTGTCCCCCCATGGGCGCCATTGGTGTATAGAGCGAGCCTTCCATGAGTGGTGGTCTGTGCGTGCGCTCATACTGGTTGCGCCCCACGAGGCCACCGAGAGCGGCGATGCCAGCGCCGATGCCACCGGAGAACACAAAGACCAGCAAGACAACGATGATAACGACCACGATGAAGATCGAATGGAGGCGCGCGGCGCTGGCATTTGGCAACGCCTGCGAGAGCCGCCCATTGAGAGTGAGCACTTCAACGATAGCCCCGACGATCGCATAGACCACGCCGGCGATCAGGCCCGCGATGGCGGCGCTGCCCACGCGGCCATTCTCGCGCGCAGTGAACATGCCCGCCAGAAAAAAGAGACCGACCTCGATCAGGAAGAAGAGGCATCCCAGGCCGAGTAGAAGGCCGATTCGCCCAGGCTGCGCCGCCAACGCGGTTGCGGCATTCGGATCCAATGATCCCGTGGCGTACTGTATACCGAGATTGATGAGGCCGACGATCAGGAGCAGCCCTCCGAAGATCAGCCCCCACTTGACTGCGGGATTTCCTTGACGTTCCATATCGCTACTTCCCAACTTCTCCGTCGTGTTTGCGGCACGACGCGCTACGCTCTCTGGCGCCACTTCCAGTCGGCGCGCTCATTCCAGTGTACGCCATTGTGGCGCGTTGGGTTGCTTCATATCGCATCGCGCCGGGTGTGGGAGTTCTCTCGCAGAACGTTTGCGCCTCAGGTCGCGTATGTTATAGTTTCGGAAAGGTGACGCAGACATGGATATAGCCATAGCAGAACCGCGCGTCCCCTCTATGCGTAATTCGTTCGGAGTATTGCGTGAGTTGTCTCTTTCTGAGAAACTAGACTGACCAGGCGAACGTTTTGCGTACCCAGATGTGGGCGCGCGGCTTGAGATAGCCTGGCCGAGGTGGTTGAGAGGAGGCTCCTGGTGGAGCAAAAAATCGCTAGGGTCATTGGCCACGCGACAAAGGAGGTACTGCACGCATTTGTTCGCGCGCTGCGAGCAGTCCTCATCTCTGGGGTGGTCGTCTTTATTGTCGTTGCGTTGGCGACTGAAGTTATCGCGGCTATCCTGACACAGCAGATCATTCCGAGTGGCTTGACGCATCTGGTTGCGGCGGCGCTTGGCGTCGCGTTCGCCTATGCGGTGGCGATCACTGTCGCCTTCCTGGAAATGCTGCGTGCGATGATCACCATCATCGAGCTTGCCATCAAGGAATCTGAGAAGCTCGCTGAGGAAGCTGTCCAGGTGGCCGAGAAGGCCGGGCAGTTCGCCGAACGGGAGTTTGCGCAAGGCGCGCAGGCGGCAGTGCGTGAGGGCGCCGCACTGGCGCAGGGAGCATCACATCTCGCCGGTGGCGTCGTTAGTGGCGCGGCTCACGGTGTGCAGTCGGTGGAGCAAGGCGCCGCAGGTCTCATCGGTGGCGCTGCCCACGGTATGCACTCGATGGAGCAAGGTGTTACGTCCCACCTGCCGTTTGGGCATCGCGAGAATGCGCAATAGTCTATCTCATCTCCCAAAGCAGCCTGGGCAAGCGCTCCATCCGTTTCGCGGATGGAGCGCTTGCCGTTTTACGATGCCGCTGGCAGTAACACGCCCTGGCTGAAAGTCACGTTGAGTTTGCGCAAAAGTCCCTCAGAATGTTACGGTATCGCACACACTACGTATGAGGTTTTCGCGTTCGCGCACTGCGACATCCAGGGAGGCTATCCATGCGGCGAAGACGAGTTGCGCTGGCCGCGCTGCTCCTCACGCTGCTCGCTGGCTCAGTGGTGTATGTTTCCTATGGTCTGCGTGTGTATGCGCGTTATGGCGCCCTCTACAGCGACTATACGACCGCGTGCGATACGCTGATCGCCTGGAGTCCGCCACAGGTCATCTACACGGGTTTTTACCCAAACATGTCCTCGCTCGTCACCATCCGCTATCGCAGCCCCATGCCTGAGGAGACGACACTTTCGGTTGCGATTCCCGGCTTCACGCAGCCCCAGCAGATTGAAGGCCCCACGGCGCAGGGGTTCCGCACGGTGTCCTTCAAGCCGCCTCTTTTGGCGCCCACGACTCTCGATTCGTTGATCGGCGCGCAGTCGCATGCGGCGCAGGTCGTCGTGAAGCTCTCCTCCGGTGGTCGCACACTCTGCGCGACCACCGCGCCCGTCCAGCTCATCTCACGCCAGTGGATTCAGTGGCGTTCGAACGCGAATGGCGCCGATAATACGCCGCTCATCGCGGGATGGGTTACGCCAGACGATCCGAGCGTCACGAAACTGATCGGGCGAGCATCGCAGCGGCTCAGCGCGAATGTAGATACCTATAATAACCTTCCGGCGCTCTTTGGCTATGACCAGGGAGGCGCGACGCCAGACCAGGTGCGCAATCAGGTGAATGCGCTCTTCGATACGCTGCAATTCAGCTATCACCTTCGTTATGCCGCTGACAATGCGTCGTTCACCTCGAACGCATCGCAGCGAGTGCAACTGCCGCGTGATGTGCTGGCATCGAGCGCGCCGACGGGGATGTGCGTCGAGACAACGGCGATCCTCGCCTCAGCGGTCGAGCGGCTGGGTATGCGTCCATATATCGTCTTTACCGCGACACATGCGTTTCTGGGGGTCGCTGTTAGCGCGGATCCACATGCCCAAATCGAATACTGGGAGACATCAGATCTGAATGGCGGTGTCTCTGGTGCGCAGGCTAATACGCATGGTGACGCGGAATATGCGCAGGATGTCGCGGAACATCTGATTCGGGAGGTGGTCAACATCCAGTATGAGCGTGCCCACGGCATCGCGCCGATGGAGTAGCCGAAGGAGCGGATGACATGGCGCCCAGTGATTTTCCCGCGTGGTATAGCGCGGGCATTTTCGGCGGCATCGGTTGCGCGCTGCTCAGCGCCGTGACCATCGCCGCCTGGGCGCTGTGGCGTCGTCGCGGGGTGACGGGCCAGGTGATCGCGGCGCTGCTGGTCTGCGTCGTCGCCAGCGCGCTGGATATGGGGCCGCTCCTGTGGATCGAATATCGGCTGAATGTCTATGGCCCGACGCTGCCAGTTGGCGAGGTGGGTGGAGCGCTGGCAGTGGCGGCGATCATTGGGTGGGCGGCTCCGCTGGCGACGCTCTGCTGGTATCTGCTATTGGCGCGTCCAGCGGCTGTGGCCGCGATGCCTGCCGCTTTGCGTGGCGGTGTGACGCCCGCCGCACTGAATGACCCTGACCGCGCGCACGCTGCCCTCGCCGATGGAGAGCCGTGGGGCGCGCTCATCCCCGTCGCGGAGTCTGCGGAAGCGGTGATCTCTACGCCACAGCGCGCGGTTATCCTGACACAGTGCCTGACACTCATTGGCCGCGAGATGGACAACGACCTCGTTCTGGACGATGAGCGCATCTCACGGCGTCATGCGGAGTTGCGTTGGGATCATGGCCGCGTGGAGCTGGCGGACTATGGAAGCCTCAATGGCACGCTCGTCAACGAGCAAGCTGTTCGGGGGCGGCTCTTGCTGCACGCTGGCGACATGGTCCAGCTAGGCAAGCGGCGCTATCAGTTTGCGCTGCGCCCCGCGGAGGCGGTTCCCGCCAGCGACCAGCGTCAGGAGTTGCTCGAAACGCGCAAGACCTCACGCATCTCCGACGCGGCGGCGTTGGAGCGCCCGGCATTGCGGCTGGTGGCGTTGCAAGGGCCGAGCGTTGGCATGTCGTGGCCGCTGAGCGCCGCCACGTTGACGATTGGCCGTGATACCGCATCTGTCATCGTCCTCGCCGATAACTCGACTTCACGGCTGCATGCGCAGGTGACACGGCAACCCGCAGGCTATTTCATCGCCGACCTGGAGAGCAGTAATGGTGTCTGGCTCAATGGGGAGCGTCTCACTGGCCCAGCGCAGATCGTCGCTGGCGATGTCATCATGGTGGGCGATAACCTGCTGCGCTGCGAGGAGATCAGTGCGGGCGAGGCGAGCGAAGCGGCGTCGCAAACCTCTGCGCCTATCGCGCCTGTCGCTGCGTCTGCCACACCTTCGGCGGCTTCCATGATGCCGACGGGCGCGCCAGAGTTTCATCTGCGCATCGCCTCGGAGTGGAGCGCTGGCAATCAGAGTGGCCCACGTCTGGCGCCACCCCGCCTGCGCCCCGCCGCCCCCCAGCGAGACACCACCTTAGAGTAATCCGCCACCCATATGCCCCCAATTACCCCCAAAGAGTACGGGCGCCACTTGTCAGGTTCCAGTTTCGCCGCTATAATAGAACAAATGTTCTTTTATGGGGCGTTGCGATACGTAACGAGTCTGTGTCGAATCAGGGCTGTCGAGAGGGGTTTGGGTTATGGCACGGGTACTGGTAGTCGAAGACGATCCAGCGATTCGTCAGATGCTGACCTTTGCGCTAGAACTGGAAGGGCATACCGTCGAGGCGCTGGGCGACGGTGAGCGGGTATTGGCGACGCTCGCGGCGGCGCCAGAACGTACAGTAGTGTTGATGGATCTGATGATGCCGCGCGTGACGGGCTGGGAGGTCTGTGAGGCATTGGCCGCCGAGCCTGAGTTGGCGGCGCGGCACGCGGTGGTCATCATGTCGGCGGGCATTACGCCAGAGCAGCGCTTTCCGGATGTCGTATGCGCGGCGCTGCTGAAGCCGTTCAGCTTGACGGTTGCGATGGCGCTGGTCGAGCGGCTGGCGGCGCCTCCCGCGCCAACGCTCTGCGACACGGTCGCGCTAAGTAGCGAAACGGCAGCGAGTGTCTAGATCGGTGGATGCGGCTATTCTTGCGGAGCCATGAGCGTCTGATAGCCAGCGCCGATGAGGGCGCATGCGCCAAGGATGAACAGGTAGAGGCCGATGGCAGGTGTAATCTGGAGGATAGAGGAGGTGTCGCCAGTAAGCACGCCTGCCAGGCCTGGAGCAGCCTCGTAGCTGATGCGTCCGATGAGCGATCTCGCGAGCAAGGGCGCGAGAGGCCCAGCGATGAGCCAGAGCGCGGAAGCAAACCCAAGGGTGAGGGCGCCGATCAGGAGCGGGAGCGCGCGGGTAAGTGGCGCCCGTCGCAATCGCGGAATCAGCGGCGGCGCGACGACCACGATGAGCAGCAGCACCATGCCGAGCGCGGGCAGGCCAATGCGCGTAGGAGAATAGCCTTCGTTGTTCACATTGACCCACGGCAGGAGCAGATCGGCCAGCATCACAAGACCCGTCAGCAGAGCGACGCGCCCGGCAAGCGTGCGCGGGAAGCCCGGCAGATCGAGATCACCCGCATGGATGCTGCCCGGCTGGAGGAGCGGGGCGGAGGCGAACGAAGAGCCAGCCGACGCCGAAGCGATGTCGATGTGGGTGAGCCGCGCGTCCGACTCACCCACGTGCGCAGCGCCGACACCGACCCTGACGGGAGCGGTGGCGATTGCGCGGCCACACGCCGGGCATGCCTCAGCGGCGAGCGAGATTTCAGAACCACATGCGCTACAAAACATGCTGGAGCTTTCCTCTTGTCGCCGCTACTCATGAAGTGATGCGCGACGCTACTTACTCTTCGCCTTCGTCGTCTTCGGCATCGAATGCTGCGTGCAACTCAGCGGCGCGCTCGGTGGCCTGCTCGGCTTCATCGGTGCGGCCAGCGGCAAGCAGCGCCTGCGCCAATGTCTCGTAGCCAATGACAAACTCCGGGTCGAGCGCCACCGCGGACTCGGCGAGGTCAATAGCGTCGTCGTTGGAGCCTATCGCCAGATAGGTGTCGGCGAGGTCGTTACGGATGCCGGGATTGAGCGGATCGGCCTCTATCGCCTGTGTGTAGGCTTCGATGGCTTCCTCGCGCTTGCCCAGGCCATCCAGCGCCGAAGCTTTTTCATAGAGCGCCTCGCCATTTTCAGGGAATCGCTCGATGAATTCGTCAGCGGTCTGGATAGCCTCTTCGTAGCGCTCGGCGAGATTGAGTGTGGCGCAGAGACCCGCATAGGCGTCGGCGAGGAGATCAGTGTCCTCGAAGTCGTGCGTTTCGCTGAACTGGTGAATCAGTTCGCGGTAGCGGGCGATGGCCTCATCGAAACGCTGGGCATCGCGTAAAGCCTCCGCCAGGTTGAAGCGCACGCTGGGCGAGTCGGGCGCCAGGCGTAGCGCCTCCTCATAGGCGGCGATGGCGCCGTCAATGTCATCAAGCTCCTGGCGCCAGGTGGCGAGCCGCTCCCATGCCTCGGGTTCGTCTGGCTGGAGCTGTGTTACATGTTCCCAGGCGGCGGCGGCCTCATCGGCGTGATTCATCGTTTCATGGACCAGCGCCTGTGTCTCATAGGTGGCTAGCTCGTTGGGGGCAAGCGCGACCATCTGGTTGACCAGATTCAGCGCGTCCTGCTCGCGATGCGCCATCAAGTACGCATCACAGAGATGCTCGTAGCGCTCCAGATCGCGCGGCTCTTCGTCGACGCTGCGCTCCAACTCGGCGATTTGTTCCGCCTGGCGCTCGATCTCGTCGCGGGCGTCACGCAGACGCTCCGCCGCGAGGGTGTTCTGAGGGTTCAGGATTTGCGCCTGCCGGAACGCCAGCACCGCGTCATCGTAGAAGCCCAGTTCCAGGTAGATGTCGCCAATGTTGGTGAATAACTCATCGCTGCCATTGTCGAGTTCTAGCGCTCCCTGATACGCCTCCAGCGCCTGCTCGTCCTCGCCCTGCTCACGATAGAGGTGGCCGAGGTTGATATACGCCTCGATGAGCGACGGGTCGATGTAGATCGCGCGGAGATAGCAGACGATCGCCTGCTCGCTGTCGCCCAGGCGCTGGACCGCCAGACCCAGGTTGTAGCGCGCGCGCGCATTGGCTGGGTCAGCTTCGATAGCCTGATCGAATGCCTCAGCCGCCACGTCATACTTGCCTGCCGCGGCCGCCTCCAGCCCTACCTCCATGTGCTGGCGGGCGGCTGCTTCGGCTTCTTCAGCGGTCATGCTGGTGTTCGCGGTTGGTGATGTGTTATTTCCATCCATGCCTGGTGTGTTCCCTTGTGGATTATCTGCCATTGTAGCGCAACTCCTCAGCTGTAGGCGCCAGTTTGCGCTGGCGCTCTCAGGCTACAGGGTCGAAAGCGCGGCATCGAGCTTGTCAATCGCTTCATCCAGGTCGGTCTGCCGCACGATGAGCGGTGGAACGAAGCGAATGGTCGATGGGCCCGCATTGGTGATGAGGACGCCCTTCTCCAGCGCACGATCCATGACATCCTGCGCACGCGGCAGGGCAAGATCGAAGGCGCGCATCAGACCGAGGCCCCGTACGCCGCTGACCATATTGGGATACTTCGCCTCCAGGCCACGCAATTGCTGGTCGAGGTACTCGCCCATGCGCTGCGCGTGACCGATGAGGTCCTCGCCGAGAATCGTTCGCATCGTGGCGACACCCGCGGCGCAGGCGATTGGATTACCGCCGAAAGTCGTGCCGTGGTCGCCCGGCTCGAAGATGTCGGCACGTGTCGCGGCCAGCATCGCGCCAATCGGCACGCCGCCCGCCAGGCCCTTCGCCATCGTCACGATATCTGGCCGAATACCCATATGCTCCCAGCTAAAGAACTTGCCGGTGCGTCCCATGCCCGCCTGCACCTCGTCGCAGATCAGCACGAGATTCTGCTCATCGCACCATGCGCGCAGACCTTGCATGTATTCCGTGGAGGCAGCATAGATGCCGCCTTCGCCCTGCACCGCCTCGATCAGCACGCCCGCTGTCTTTTCGTTCGTGGCAGCCTTCAGCGCGTCCAGATCATTGAAGGGAACCTGGGTGAAGCCATCGGGCAGTGGCCGCCAGGTGTCCTGATACTTCTTCTGGCCGGTCGCGGCGGTGGTAGCCAGGGTGCGCCCGTGGAATGAGCGATCCATGCTGATGATGCCATAGGCGCCGTTGCGGTTCACGCGGCCATATTTGCGCGCCAGCTTGATGGCGCCCTCATTGGCTTCGGCGCCGCTATTCGAGAAGAACGCGCGCATGCCGCCGCTGACGTTGTAGAGCTGCTCGGCAAGCTCCACCTGGCGTTTGTTGATGTAGAGGTTCGAGACATGCACCAGTCGCTGCGCCTGATCGCAGATCGCGTTGACAACGGCAGGATGCGCATGCCCCAGCACGTTTGTGGCGATGCCCGCGACGAGGTCGAGATAGACCTTGCCATCAGCGTCCCAGACATGGACACCCTCACCGCGTGTCATGACCAGGCTGCGCTTGAAGGTGCTCTGGTAGTATTTATGCTCTTTGCTAATCCACTCGTTCGACGAACCGTCGTTCGCCTCAGGTCTCGTTGTCTCTGACGTCATCGCTATTTCTCCTGCGCGACTAGCGCGTATAGGTGGTATTTTCTTCGATGTAACCGTGGGTGAGGTCACAGCCCCATGCCGTCGCCTCTCCAGACCCCGCGCCAAGGTCGGCGCTCACGAACACTTCATCGCTGGAGACTGCCTGCTTGGCCGCCGCCTGGTCGTAGTCGGTCGCGATGCCCGCGCGCACGATGTTGACATCACCAAGGCTGATGGAGATGTGATCCGCGTCCATCTCAGCGCCACTTGCGCCGAGCGCCGCCATTACACGGCCCCAGTTCGGGTCGCCGCCAGCCACGGCGCACTGCCAGAGTGGCGATGCGGTGATGGCGCGGGCGGCTTTGCGGGCGTCTTCATCGCTGGCGGCGCCCGTCACATGCACGGCCATCAGGCGGGTCGCGCCTTCGCCGTCACGGGCGATCTCGCGGGCGAGGTAGCGGGTGACATGGCGCAGCGCCGCGACGAATGTCTCAGCTCCGGGCGCGCCATCACGCAATCGCTCATTCTGGACGGCGCCGTTGGCGAAGAGCAGCACGGTGTCATTCGTGGACATATCGCCGTCAACGCAGATCATATTGAAGGAATCGTTCACTGCCGCGCGTAGTTGGGATTGCAGCCAGTCGGAGTCTGCGGCGGCATTGGTGGTGAGGTAGCAGAGCATCGTCGCCATGTTCGGATAGATCATGCCAGCGCCCTTGGTCGAGCCGCCCAGCCGCACCGTGGCGCCGCCGATCTCGAACTCGACCGCAATGGTCTTTACGCGCGTATCCGTCGTGATGATGCCCTGCGCGAACGCGGGGCCGCCATCGGCGATCGGCTGCACGTCGCGGATTCCCGCCGCAATCTTCTCCATCGGCAGGGGGCGACCGATGATGCCTGTCGAGGAAACCATCACTGCGCGTGGATCGAGTCCAAGTTTTTGCGCGGTCAGTTCGGCCATCTGTCGGGCGTCGCGCATGCCGCGCTCACCATTTGAGCAGTTGGCGTTGCCACTGTTGACGACCACCGCCTGCGCCTGGCCCCCTGTCGCCGCGAGATGTTCCTTGCAGAGGATCACGGTATGCGACGCGGTACGGCTGGTTGTGAATGTGCCAGCGGTAACGCAGGGTTGGTCGGCGACGAGCATAGCGAGGTCGGGCGTGCCATCGGCGGACTTCACCCCGCACGCGACACTACCAGCGCGGAATCCGGAAGCGGCTGTGACGCCGCCATCTACCAGCCGCAAGCCATTGGGCAGGTCACGGCGCATCAACTCAGGATAGTCAGACATGGCATCGGCTCCTCTTTGAGCGAGGCGGGTAATACAGGCGTTCGACCACGCTCGTACGCCTGCTCACTAGGCAAGCCTCGGTATTGTATACCTGGAGCCCAGGACGCCGCAACCAACGGCGGTTGGCGCAACTCCTGCTTCCTCGCCTTCGTCTTATTCTAGTGATGGTTGGCGGATACGATGGTGGGGCGCGGGTGATACCTTCGATACGCGCCACGGAAGGCCCATCATCGTAGCATGTAGAGGCGGATTTTCTATCGTTTCAGAGAGGCGACTGACATGATCCTGGTCACAGGGGCAAGCGGGTTGCTCGGCAGCCATCTGGTGGATGCGCTCGTGGCGCGAGGTGACGCGGTGTGCGCATTGCTGCAGCCCGGCGAAGACGCCAGCCGGCTGGAAGCGCAAGGCGTCGAGGTCTGTCGCGGCGACCTGACGGACACGGCGTCGCTCACCGCAGCAACACGCGGCGTCACGGTGGTGATGAATTGCGCCGCGAAGACAGGCCCGTGGGGGCTACCAGCCGTCTACGAGGCAATCAATGTGCGCGGCCTGGAGGCCCTGACACGTGCGGCGATGGACGCGGGGGCGACACGTATCGTCCATGTCAGCTCCATCACCGTGCATGGCAATGACGTGCATGGCGTGGCGGATGAGACTACGCCCTTTCATGAAGAGCCAAACCCCTACACCCGAACGAAGATCGCCGGGGAGCAACTGCTGCAGCGCATGGCGCGAGACGAAGGCGCACCGGTGACGATTGTGCGTCCAGGCTGGATCTATGGGCCACGCGACGCGGCCAGCTTTGGCCGGTTCGCAGAGATGATTCGTCGGCAGGGGATGGTGGTGATTGGCTCTGGCCAGAACCACATTCCCCTGATCTATGTGACCGATGTAGCGCAGGGCATGATGCAAGCGGCGGTCGCTCCGCAGGCGGTGGGGCAGGCGTACCTGCTGGTCAACGACGAGCGGGTGACGCAGATGCAATACCTCTCGCTCATCGCGAAGGACCTCGTTGTTCCTGCGCCGACCCGCCATATCCCGTATGGCTTTGCCGTCGCCGCTGGCGCCACGGCAGAGACGGTTTTCAAGTGGCTGGGTCGCGAGTCGCCGCCGCCACTCATGCGCTACGGCCTGCAACTTCTCGGTGGCGAGAATCAATTTGTCATCGCAAAAGCGCGGCGGGATCTCGGCTTTGATCCGCGGACGCCAATGGAAGAGGGCGTTCGCCGCAGTGTGGACTGGTTTCAATCGCGTTCAGCTTAATGGTATTCTCTACCCCTACGAACAAGGAGCTTAACGGCATGCGAACCCTGATTACCGGGGCTTCGGGTCTCCTGGGAGGCCACCTGATTACGGCGCTGCAAGAGCGTGGACATGACATTCACGTTTTGGCGCTGGTGAATGAAGATACCTCGCGTCTCGAAGCGCGCGGTGTGACCATCCATCGCGGTGATATCCGCGATGCGGAGACGCTGACGGCTGCGATGAATGGGGTCGATCTGGTCTTCCATCTGGCGGGGATGATGGGCTTTTGGCTGCCGATCGAAGACTATCGCGCGGTCAATGTCACGGGGACGGAGAATGTCTGCCGCGCCGCGATGAAGGCGGGCGCCCAGCGCATCGTCCACATCAGCTCGTGGACGGTGTATGGCATGAACATCGGTCGTCCAGCGGAAGAAGACTTCCCGTTCCAGCCATTCCAGGAGCCGTACGCCATCACCAAGACTGAGGGCGATGTGCTCGTCCAGAAGCTGATCGCGGAGGATGGTTGCCCGGCGGTGATCCTCCGCCCGGGCACGTTCTTCGGGCCGGGCGACCGCCTGCACTTCGCGCGGATGGCGGATCGCGTGCGCACCGGCACTGGTATCGTTGTTGGACGCGGCGACAATGCGCTTCCCTTCTGCTATGTGACGGACGTGGTGCAGGGGCTGATGCTCGCCGCTGAGCATCCTGACGCAGTGGGCAAGGCGTTCAACATCACAAACGACGAGCCGATCACGCAGGAAGGCATGCTCCGCGCCATCGCCGAGGAGTTGGGAGCGAAGCCGCCACGCATTCATGTGCCGTATGATCTGCTCTACGCGGCGTCCTGGGGCGCTGAGCAGGTCGAGGCGATTGTGAAGACCGGGAAGCAGCCAGTTGTCACCCGCCTGGGCGTGAAGCTCTTTGGCACCGACAATCGCCATTCGATCAAGCGCGCACGCGAAGTCCTGGGCTTCGCGCCGAAGGTTCCGCTGCGCGAAGGCGCCCGGTTGGCGGCGGAATGGTACAAGGACAATCTCAAGGCGACGACGCAACCCGCTCCTGTACCTGTCTCATAGCGTTCAGATTCGCGGTGAGAGGCGGCTACCCCAGCGCTGGGGTAGCCGCCTCTCTGTCTTATCGTGGCAAGCGCACTCACTTGCGCCAGAGCAGTCGCAGCGGGGCAAAGAAGCGAGAGGCCCGGCGGCATTGCCGAGCCTCTCGCATTTCGTGTGGAGTGGCCGCTGGGCGATGCGGCAGGGAGTGTTGAGAGCTACTTTTCGCTTGACTGTGCGCCGACCAAAGCGGCCTTCGCGGGGGCGGGCGTTGGAGTGGTGGAGCGTGGCGAAGTCACCATGCCAATTCCCACTTCACGCACGACTTTGGCCACCGTTGGAGGATGGAGCAGCATGTTCGTGTAGGCGGCATTCGCCAGCGGACAGTAGCACTCGCCAGCCTTGATGCTGCGGCGCAATTCGCCCGCGCGCGGGGTATTCCAGACCTTCGAGAAGTCGTAGTTGTGCTCGCGCAGGTTGCCCATGGATTCGGCGCGGATGCAGCACGTCCACACATCGCCATTCGGGGCGATCTGGGCGGACGCTACACCCGCAGCACAGGGGATGATCTGCCGATGTTCGCGCAGGGTGCGCTTGACGATTTCGTAGTACTGCTTGCGGAAGGCCTGCGTAACCCGTGAGATGCCCTTGACTTCGTGGTCTTTCAGGCTGGCGACGAGGGTGTCAATGGCGACGCTGTACTTCTCCACCGAGGGGGTGATGCCCAGGCCAACCGTATCGAGTTCGACACGCTCCTCAGCGATCTCCGTGATGTACTGATCAGGCTGCATTTCCGTCTGAACGAACTCGCACAGCTCAGGGAACCAGTCAATGGTGAAGTTCGAGAGTACCGAGTGGACGCCGAGCGTGAAGTTCGGGTAGCGGCTCTTGAGGTCTTTGAGACCGGCGTAGGTGCGCATCGCGCGCTCGAAGTTGCCCTTCACACCACGCACGCGGTCGTGATTCTCGCCGACGCCATCCAGCGAGAGGTTGATGATGACCTCGCTCTCTGGGCAGGAGGCCAGAATCTGCTCGACACGCCCAGGGATGATCTTGTCCTGGATGCCGTTGGTGGGAATATTGATGATGCCGGGGCGACAGTGGCGATACGCGCTGGCGACCATCTCAGGCAGGTCTTTGCGCAGGGTTGGCTCGCCGCCGCTGAAAGTGAACCAGTAAGGCGCGCGACCGAGTGACTGGAAGGAACGATCCCACTCTTCGACCGTAAGATCGTCGTTGGGCAGGAGCCACACGTTGCACGTTTTACAGCGCGAGTTGCAGCGGTAGCTGACGCTCACCGTGATGTTCACGGGAAGCGCGAGTGGCTTGCCGAGCACATAAGAGGCCTGTAGTACCGGTATCTGAGTCAGAACCTTCTGCATTCCCATGAGTAACTCCCTGTAGTTCGATGCCGCTCCAGCGGCCAACGTGCTTCAGACTGGGGAAGCGGGCGCAACGACAGAGGTTGCGAGCGCTGTCCCCTCCTGAAGGAATGTGATGATTCCGCACGATACCCGTAGCGAAAGACCATCCGTACGCCCACCGAGACGCAGTGGATTGCTGGCGATATCGGTAATGAGCGCGCTCGCGAGTTGATTTGCGGCGTCGCGGTCGAGTTGCGCCGATACAATGAGCGTGCCGTGCTCGCCCAGCGAGATGGAGCCGTCTGCGCCGAGACGGCGCCGCATGAGTTCGGTCACCTGCTGCAGCAGATGCTGGACACCCCGGCTGCCCAATTCAAGCTCGTACTCGTGAAAGTCGTCAATATGAAACGCCATGACGCTCTGCAAAGTGGTCGTGTTCGCGACTTCCGTGATCTTGAGCTTGGTGGTCGAAGAAATCTGCCACAGATAGTGTTGGCGGTTCGTCAGATTGTCATATGCGCCCAGCACGCGCGCCACGCCCTCTAGCCCGACTGCGCCAAGGGTATAGGCGGTGGCGCGCGGTGAGGTAAATGGCTTCGAATCTAGCAGTACCTTGAGCACACGCGAGACATTCATTGTCGAAGCGCTGTAGGCCTGCTGCTGCTGAATCCGCAGATGCCCGCTGTAGATACGGCGGCGCTGCTTGATGAAGTCGCTCACCGTGCTAGGGCCACGATTGTAGACGATTGCCTGTGGCTCATAGACCAGCTTATAGCCCATCTGCGTGATGAAGGCTTGAATCGAAATCTCATCTACGGGCGTATCGATCGGGATGCTCGGCACGACGTTGCGGAAGGCGACGACTTCACCCAGTTTCGGTGATTCGCGCGCCACTCGGTCATGCAGATCCCAGAGGAGATGGACTGTGTGTCCGAGGAATTGGCTTCTTTTGTTGACAGGAATGGGATGCGCCCCAACCATGCCAATCGTCTCATCCTGGAATGGCGCGAGCAGCATCGCGAGCGTGCCATCTTTCAGCACGACATCTGCGCTTGCCATGATGAGGAACTTCGCTTTGGCTTCCGCGAGGAAGAGATTGATTGCGGAGGCCTTGCCTTCGCGCTGCTCCTGAACGACCAGGCGCACGCGCGGCTCGTCCTTGGCAATGTCGTTGACAATCGAGACGGTATCATCCGTGCAGCCGCTGGCTACGACGATGATTTCCTGAAGTTCGCAAAGGCCGTATCCCTGGCGCAAAATGCTGTCAATAGCAGTGGCGATGTTCGAGGCTTCGTTGTAGGCCATGATGCCGACAGCGCACTGCATAGGTGATGAGCCATCGCGCGCGGGTTCGGATCCACCAATCTGACTACCCATGCTTCTCATCCTCATCAAGTGAAGTTCGTTTCGTTCAGGAGTGTTAGGAGGCAGGCGCTATCGGCGACACGCGCGTGTGAGCTACTCGCCGCTCTGGGTGTCGCTCTCATCTGTGGGAGCGCTGGTCTCAGTCTCGAAGAGGCCCTGCGACTGCGCCTCGCGAACGACCGCGAGCTTCATCTCAGAGACATCGCGTCGAATGCCTGATACTTCCTCGTTGTACAAACGCTCGAGCGCTTCGATGCGCTGCTGTACATAGAGCAAACGTACGGCCACGTCGGTTGAGGAGGCGGTAGATAGCTCCATGTTCGTCACCTTCTTCTGCTTTCCCATCGCTTTCTTGTGTCTCCGTCGACTCTTCTTCGCCATAAAGTTCCACACTTTGAGTAGCGGATTCCCCATCCTCGTAGGTGGTAGCGGGCTGTAGCGCATTAATTGCGCATCGCTTTGGTGTGGGATCGTCACGGCGCCTTACCGGATATAGATGTGACCAAGGATTGCTACAGGGCGTGTCTATCCCACTTGCTGATTATCAAGTCAGCCGACTCGGCCCGGTAGTGCTGCGCGGTATCATCGGGGCCGCCGTTCGTATCATCCGCCAAGTGGCCTGGGAAGATTGATGTTGAGCGCGGGGAGGATTGTGTCTGCCACCGCGTGACGATGCCCTGTGCGGCTTGTGGATGAGGCACACAGAAGGCTGACCCAAAACGGCGCTGAACAGTTGTGCGCACTCTGTTCAGCGCCGTTTCGCGAGTCAGCCTCGGATTGGATTAGGGAATCAATTCACCTAGCGCGTTCGCAAACTCCTCATCCCACCAGATGTTGGCCGACGAATCCTTGTTCAGGCCGTCGTGCGGATGCGCTCCGCATGAGCGTGAGAAGAACGTAACGCTATTGCTCGATGGGATCAGATTCCCCACCTGGTTCGCGAGCGAGTCCGTCACCCAGACGCTTGCGCCGCCACTTTGCAGCGTAATGCCTGAGACATGGCTGCCGCTGCATGAGCTGGTGCTTGCGCCCAGTCCATACTCGTGCACGCCGATACAATCGCCGGAGCCAACTCCGCAGTTCGCCGCGTTGGCGACACTCACGTTGAGGGCGCCCACGGCGCGTACCCAGCCTTCCGTCCACCACGGGTTGCCGTTGGCGTCCAGTTGGATCAGGTGCGGGGTGAGGCCAGAGAGCGGTGTCGCCCGGATGTTGTATTCGGTGATGTGATTCGTGCTTGTGTCGATGTAGGCGACCTTGCTCACGGTGTCGTTGTTCTCGGTGAACCAGACCAGATTCGGATTGGCTGGATCATTCGCCGTGATGCCATAGGGATTGCTATTGGCGCTGGGCGTCTGGAAATCCGTGTAGGTGTGCGTCAAAGGATCAAACTCGCCAATGGCGGAGACCAGGTGCTCGGTATACCAGATCTTACCGTTATTGAAGGTCAGATCCCAGGGGCCAGAGTTTGGTGTGACCGGCCACTGCCCAACAAACTGATGGGTAGTAGGATTGAACTCACCGATCATGCTGTTATCTGGTGTCGTGAACCAGACGTTGCCTGAGCCATCGAGGGCAACGAAGATCGGCTGATTACCTGTGATGTTCGGCAATGACCAGAAGATCGGTGTGCCAGAGCCAGCGGGCAATTCACCGATTTGGCCAGGCCCAGCCTTAGAGGAGCAAGTTGGAGCGAAGTCGCAGCCTGGCTCCGCGAACCAGATGTTGCCTGCGCTATCAAGCGCTGTGCCCCACGGCTCACCGACTCCTCCTGTCAACCAATCTGTGTTGATTGTTGGGTTGGTGATCGGTGTGGGGGTTGGCCCCACTGTGCCCGTTGGCGTGGGCGACGGTGTCGCGGTACTTGTCGGCGTGGGTGAAGGCGTTGCGGTACTTGTCGGCGTGGGAGTCGGTGTGGGAGAGCCGCTGCCGCTGCTATCGCACGCGCTGGCTAGCCCGCTCGTCGCGAAGGCATAGCAGGTGTAGTGGATGCTTTCACCTGTGCCCGTTTGATCCCAGGTGCCACCCGTGCCAGGGTAGTTGGGGCCGAGCGGCGTGTTGTCGGTAGCGGTCACCATCCAGTTCGCAGGCTCAGCGCTGCCGTTCGCCCAGATTTTCGCAGAGAGAACGGTCGGTAGACCTGCGCCACCTGGCGCTACATCCAGCCTGATCCAGTAGACGGTGTTGGCGGTCGCGACGAACGGTACGCTCGCCAGGATGCCCGTGCCACCATTGCTGCGCTTGGCGATCTCCAGCAGGTTCTGCGAAGTGTGGAGTCGCACGCCGTAGTAGCAGCTCTTGTCCAGGCAGGCGTTCTGCACAGTGTAGGGGGTCGCATGCCCGATCGCGCTCACCGAGAACTCGACGAGCGAGTCACCACCATTATAGGTAGTTGTGCCCGCCGAGGCGATGCCGATTGAGTTCGTGAATCCCTGGTAGCCGTAGACACCAGAATTATTGGCGATGTTCACATAGCTGGCCGCGCCATCCATGCCCCAGGTGACATTCGTAACGCCATCGGTGTTGGTGCTAGTTCCCCAACCACTCTGGTTGGCGCGGGTGAAGTCATCTTCGATAGCGTTCGGCGACGTTGGCAATGGCGTGGGGGTTGGCCCCACTGTACTCGTCGGGGTCGGCGATGGTGTCGAAGTACCCGTCGGGGTCGGCGATGGCGTTGTAGTTCCTGTCGGAGTGGGCGATGGTGTCGCCGTCTGCGTCGGTGTGGGGGTCGGGGTGGGCGTGCTGCCCGTGCCGCTGCTATCGCAGGGGCTGGCCAGCCCGCTCGTCGCGAAGGCATAGCACAGATAATTGATGCTCTCGCCTGTACCCTTCTTGTCCCAGGTGCCACCCGTGCCAGGGTAGTTGGGGCCGAGCGGCGAGCTATCGGTGGCGGTCACCATCCAGTTGGACGGCTCAACGCTGCCGTTGGCCCATATCTTGGCTGAGAGGATAGTCGGTTGGCCAGGGCCACCCGGCGCTACATCCAGGCGGATCCAGTAGACGGTGTTGGCGGTCGCGACGAACGGCACGCTCGCCAGGATGCCCGTGCCACCGCCGTTGCGTTTGGCGATCTCCAGCAGGTTCTGCGAGGTGTGGAGACGCGCGCCGTAGTAGCAGCTCTTGTCCAGGCAAGCGTTCTGGACGGTGTAGGGGGTCGCGTGTCCGACCGCGCTCACCGAGAATTCGACGAGAGAGTCGCCGCCATTATAGGTGGTAGTGCCCGCCGAGGCGATACCAATCGCGTTGACATTGCCCTGATAGCCAAAGGCGCCAGTATTATTGGCGATGTTCACATAGCTGGCCGTGCCATCCATGCCCCAGGTGACGTTGGCGACGCCATCGGTGTTGGCGCTAGTTCCCCAACCACTCTGGTTGGCGCGAGTGAAGTCATCTTCAATCGTATTGGTCGAGGAGGTGAGAAGGCTGGCTCCCACCACCGTTGTGCTCGTCGTAGCGCTCTTGCCCAGGGGAACGATGAGCGGAGCGGCGCCTGTGCCTTGTTGCTCGACTAGCGAGATATAGGGAACCGCATTCACTGGAATGTCAAATGTCAGGTTACCACTCGCGACCCCACCAGGGTTGAGCGTGGAGCCCGCCGTGGAGTTGATGGCGCCAGATGCTGTCGTGATATGCCCGAGCATGTCACCGAGCGCGGATAGATAAAACTCGCCACGCCTCACTTTAAAAGCTGTCTTGCCCAGATTTTTCACGTCGATATGTGTGGAAAGATGGATATGACCCGATGCGCCTGGGCTAGTGGAGACGTGTGAGACAGTGAGTTGCCGATGAGGGCCAGCGGTGAAACCGCCAGCGTATAATTCCGCCGCCACATCCAACGTCGTCGTTGGCGACGCAATAAGGGTGGCCACATCGCCACCCCCAAGCAAGAGCCCCATCATCAGTATGATTCCCATGCTGATGAGAAAAACTCTTGGCCGCTTGTTACCCTTCATGCCACTAAATCCTTGCCATGTGTCTGCTACGCCGATGTTTGATAGAGAAGCACAGTGATCCCGACGAATTGTTGTTGCGAAATGAGTTCGTAGTTTGACGAAAGCTCCGCCGGGATTGCGGCGCTGACCGAAGGAGCATGGCTGACAATCAACCACACCCGACCATATCGTTGGAGTTCGCTGGTCGAAGTGAGGCCCTGTCCTCCCTGGGCAAGATTCGCGTATAGCAGCGATTCCTGCAGTTGATAGCCACGCTCCACGACAAGTTGTTCTGTGCCTTGCTCTCTTTGATGGTAATAGTAGTCGAACGGCATCTGTGCGTAAAAAGCGTTGAACAGGATCAGGTCGCCAGACTGCTGCCGCGATGCCACATACGAAGCAGCCCCGCTCCAATCCTCTTTGACAATGCTTGTGTTGGCTCTGGCCACGGCGCCCACATTACCAGCGAGTAGCGCGAGCAGCAGCAGACTGGCGAGCGCCAGCTCCACCCGCGCCGCCACACTATCCCAGTGGACGACAAGCTCTTCGATTGCCAGTGCGATCAGCAGGAAAAGCTCCGGCTGCACGAGCATCATCGTTCGTGCGATGGTGATCGGATAGTTATAGAACTCCGAAAGCAGCCCCAGGCCAAGCGGCGCGCATACCCAGAAGGCCAGGAGCGGATACGACGCATGATACCGAGGCGTCCAGAGCGCGAAGGCTGTCACCGCGAGGCTCAGCCCCGCTGCGACAATGCCGAACGTCGTCGTGGATGGCTCATTCAGGTTGGACAGATTGAAGAAGAAATCGGTGAGTACATTGATTGCGCCGATTCCACTCGAACCATCGATCCAAGCTATCAGGCCATTCACGCTCCGCATCTGCTCGAAGAAGGACGGAACCCATGGGAGGTATCCGACCGCGATGCCCAGCGTGCTGAGGACGAATGGTAGACTCACACCCTGCTTGCGACGCCCGATGAAGATAAACCAGGCGACCACCCCTACCATAACATAGGCAGCGCTGTAGTCAAGATAGAGGGCAAAAAGCATGCCGACGGAATACGTTACCCACGCCCACAAGCCACCTTTTTGCACAGCTCTCGCGAGACCATAGAAGCCAATCAGGGTTGCGAGTGTGACCAGCGCATACATACGCGCCTCTTGCGCATACCATATCTGGAAAGCTGAGGCGGTCATTGTGATGGACGCGATCAACGCGACTCGTCGAGAGGCGATGGCGCGGGCCACCAAGTAGGTCATGAGTATCGCGGCGATACTGGCCACGAGCGAAAGCGCCCGAACAGCTCCCACGGATGATCCGAACAGTACCATCCATATGTGTAACGCTATATAGTAGAACGGCGGGTGCGCGTCAGAGCCACGAGTGAACCCAATTATCTCTGGCAGGCGGTGAGCGGAGAGATACACGCTGTAGGCTTCGTCGAGCCAGAGGCTCTGGCGCGTGAGTCCGAGCCACCGCACCGCGAGCGCCACTGCGCCGAGGATGGCGAGATCAGCGGCAAGCGCGAGGCGATGCGCCGTGCCACGGCTGGAAGTCTGCGCGGGGTCCAGAGTAGGCGTAGCGACCCCTTCGTGAAGATCACCGCTAGCTTGTGGGATAAGACCACGACTCACCATTGAGAGCGCCTATTCTCCATCTACGAAAATTCGCTACTGGCCAGTCAGACACTACCACTAATACCACGGCATCTTAGCGCCTCGAAGGCAATACAATACCTGCCTTTTCTAGTAAAAAGGCGCGTGAGTCAATTATACGTACCCTGTACGTGGCTGTCGCCTCTCGATGCCCATGAATTCGCCAAAAATCGCAGCCGAGATACCGAAGTAAGCCAAACATGATACCAGCGTTCATGAGGGTATTTCGCGCTATTCGCTTACACTAACAGAGAGTGCGTAAGCAGTCGCTAGATGCGTGTGTGCTAAGCGTTATCCGCCAGGAGAAGATTGAGACTCACCTCTCAGCGACGGGTCGCTGCGCCTTCTGAGCGGTTCTCAGTGCGAGAGCATTCTCTGCCACCATGGCTGTCGTGGTAGAGGCGCTAACTATCGCGAGCCGAGCCGCTCATAGGATATTGGCGCTCGATTGCGCGACACACACGTCGCCAGTTGGCTCATGGCCTCCTGTTTCTCGTCTGCGCCGAGCGTTGCATGGCCCTCCTCCCAGGGGATCGGTGTCGCCGCAATGCTTGATGTGGACGCGTTGTCATTGCTTGCAGTGGATGCGAGTGCGGAAACATGTCCGCACTGAATGGCGAGCTGCGATAGCTCGGTCTGATGCTCAAATCCCTATCTACATTATTTATCGCTAGAGAGGCGAGGCTACCACGCATGGCACAAGCTGGAACCCCCGAGTCTCCCGCAGCGGAGGGGCCGGTACCTTCGGCGGCCACAGAAGCTGCGAGGACGGTGGAGTCGGAGCGGCGACCATCTGTGAGAGGAACGGGCGTCTACGCTCGTCCGGCAAAATCGCGATGGCAACGACTTCAGGCGCCATTCTATTCGATTTTGATCTTCTGTCTACTGATTGGCGCCATTCGCATCATTGCCGATACGGCAAGTCTCAATAATACCTTTACCGTTCATGTGGAGAGCGAGCAGGATATCACGATAAACCTGCGTTCTGGCATGCCACGCAGTCCATACGTTTTCGGCGTCAATGCGTTCCCATCTAGCGCCATTGTTTCGCAGGACAATTCCAGTGGCTTCATGCTCTATAACCCAACGATGCGTCAATCTATCGACTCGATGGGCATTACGATGATGCGCTTCCCTGGTGGAAGCTGGGGAGAAGAGCACACCCTGTCGCTCGACCAGGTTGACGCATTCCTCAAGCTCGCCAAAGAGACGGGCGCGCAGCCGATGATCCAGGCGCGACTCCAGGGTGGAACCCCGCAACAGGCCGCGGCGCTGGTGAGCTATACCAACAATCCGAAAAGCCCACTGCGCGCTGGTCGTTCGACGCCGCCAGCGATGCCAGTGAAGTATTGGGTCATTGGCAATGAGCCAGACCTGATTGGCCCTTCCTATACCGTAGCGGACTATGTACGCGATTTCATCAGCTTCGCGACCGCCATGAAAGCCGCTGATCCAACCATTCATATCCTTGGCCCTGAGATCAGTCAGTACAATGGCCCAACCGCGCCGCCATTCGATTCGACGGGGACCCCCTGGCTCGATGGCTTCCTCCGTGGAGTCGCGAAGTACGAGTCAGCGCACCGAGTCGCGAAGTACGAGTCAGCGCACCATGTGCATTTGCTCGATGGCGTCTCGATCCATCGCTACCCCTTCGGCGCCTCGGTCAACTCGGCGGGAATGCTCTTCTCTGAGAGCCAGGAGTGGCGCTATCTCATTCCACTCTTGCAAGACCAGATCAAGCAAGATATGGGGGAATCGTTGCCAATCGGCGTCACAGAGATCAACACGAGCGCGCTCGCTGCCGATCAGGTGACGCCACTCGCGACCGCGCTCTGGTGGGCCGATACGCTGGGGACGCTGATCGAGGAGCATGTGAGCTACATAGACTTCTTTGGCCTCCAGGGCATTACCCATCCGTACATGCTCCTCGATGCTCATGGCAATGTTACGCCTCTCTCGTGGGTCATGCAGCTCTACAGCCATATGCAAGCGCAACTGATCCCTGTGGGCGGCGCCGCGGATCCGGTGTCAGTCTACGCGAGCGTATCGAACGATCATCATCATCTTGCCTTGATGCTGATCAACAAGTCGCAGCAGCCTGCCGCTGTGTCAGTGCAGCCGCAGGGGCTTTTTACAGGCTGGTCGACCGTGCATACGACCGTTCCCGCCTACGGGATTGTCTGCGTCACGATGGATGATTCGGGAGGTGGTGAGGTCTACCTCTATGCCCCGACCGCCCAAATGGTCACGCAAGGCAACTCAGGACACATTGAAAAGACGCCTGTCCCTTGAGTCAGTTGGTTTGTCATGCGCGTTTATTCGCGCTGTTCTTTTCTCGCTGTTTTGTGGAGGGATTCGCATGGCACTGCTCCCGGACGAAGCGCCAAGTCATGCTGATACTGCGCGCGCCGCCTTGGCGAATAGCGCGATACGCGGCCTATCTGATTCGGCGCAGCCAACGTCTGATGTGGCGAATCCCGTTGAGCGCTCATCCGCGATTGCTTCGGATGCGCCAGCGCCGGATGGCGAAGATCAGACGCCAGGCGAGGCCGGACAGAGCAGCGCCAGGCGCGCGGTGAGTGCGATGTGGATGGATACTGTGCGCTACATCCGCCAGCCGTCGAACGCGCGGTATGTCGCTGTGCTGACCTTTAGTCTGATCGCACTGATTGTGAGCCTGTTGGATTTCGGTCTGATTACTGGAGCTGTGCGGGTTCCCACCCCAGGGCTTCAATCACAGGCTGGAACGCATCTCGCCGATAAGTCTACGTATGGCTTCGAGTTCGACACCGGCGGCTGGCGGGCGCGCAGCGCCGCGACGAGCGCCGTGTGGAACAACATCCATACCTTCTCTGGGCAGGGCGCGCTCGAAGTGCAGGTAAATCAGCTCAGTCAGAAGAACAACGGCTTCGTGTTTATCACCGCGCCTGCGTCAGCCAAGCCTGGCTCAACAGTTATCGCGCATGTTTACGTGCCTACGGGCGCCCCACCGATCGTGGTGACGCTCTATGCGCTCGATGGCTCATGGGCGTGGTCGGCGGGCGCCTATCCCTCGCTGACCCCAGGATCATGGATAGCGGTGAAATATACGATTCCCGCGACACTCAAAGGACCGATTCGAGAGATGGGTGTGATGCTTATCGGCAGTTCCAATGCGACGCCATATACCGGCGCCATCTATATCGATTCCGTTAACGTGCTGAACTGACCAGCGCCTGGAGGTTCAACATGGGGTGCGTTTGGAGCAAGAGGGGAGTGTATAACTTCGATGCCATTAT
This sequence comes from uncultured Chloroflexia bacterium, assembly GCA_963840335.1. GTDB lineage: Bacteria > Chloroflexota > Ktedonobacteria > Ktedonobacterales > JADMIN01 > JAKAIY01. The sequence goes on along the minus strand of CAWIYP010000012.1, from coordinate 165,169 downwards.
TGCCTCTGGTGGCGCTTGCGCTGTATGTGGTGATCATTCTCATCATGGCGGCCCAGAGCCTCTTCAATCTCCACATGCGGCTTTTCATTTGGGAGGATCCCAAACGCGCGCTGCTCAATCAAGTCCCCACGCATTTTGCGACTCCCAAGTTCTCATTCACCGTTTTGTTGCCAGCGCGCCATGAGGAAGCGGTGATTGCGGGAACCATCTCGCAGATCTGCAATGCGAACTATCCCCGTGAACTGTTAGAAGTGATCGTCATCTGCGATGTCAGCGATGAAGGCACTATCGCCAAGGTGAATGAAAAGCGGAGTGAGCCTGGGACAGAGCATGTTAAGCTCATCGTGTTCTCGGATACGCCAGTGAATAAGCCGCATGGACTGAATAAAGGCCTGGCGGCGGCGCACAATGAAGTCGTGACGATCTTCGACGCCGAGGATGAGCCACATGCGGACATCTTCAACATCATCAACACGACGATGACGAATGAAGATGTTGAGGTCGTGCAGGGTGGCGTGCGGCTGATGAACTACGACACGCATTGGTTTAGCCCGCTCAACGTCCTGGAGTATTACTTCTGGTTCAAGTCGGCGCTCCATTACTTTGGCTGGTCGGGCATTGTGCCACTGGGTGGCAACACCGTCTTCGTGAAGCGCACGCTGCTGACGAAGCTCAACGGCTGGGACGAGAATTGTCTGACTGAGGACGCTGACCTCGGCATTCGCCTGAGTGTCGATGGCGCGCATATTCGGATGCTCTGCGACGATGAGCACGTCACACGCGAGGAGACTCCTGACTCGATCAAGTCGCTGGTGAAGCAGCGAACACGCTGGCACCAGGGCTTCCTCCAGGTCTTCATGAAGGGCGATTGGAAGCGTTTGCCGACGCTCTCGCAGAAGGTTCTGGCGGCATACGTGTTGACGACGCCGTTCGTGCAGGGGATGTTCGCGTTGCTGATGCCCGTATCGATTGTGATGATGGTTTCGGTGAAGTTGCCAGTGGGATTGGCGGTGCTGACCTTCATTCCGCTCTATGGCTTCATCCTCCAGTTTTGTATTGACATGCTGGGGCTAATCGAGTTCATGCAGTCGCATGGTACGCGCATCTCTATCAAGGTGCTGTTGAGTGCGGCGATAGGATATATCCCCTACCAATGGCTACTGGCTTTCTCCGCGGTTCGCGCCATCGTTCGTCATGTGCGCAACCAGACTAATTGGGAAAAGACCGCCCACCTCGGTGTGCATAAGGCCACATAAAGCGAGCTGAGGAATTCGCATGAGTACTGTTGGCAGAGTCATATCGCATGTGCCTGCGGGTCGCGTGCGCGAGCTTGTTTACGACTGGGCGCCAAGCGCACGCACGCAGGTGCGCGAGCGTCTGTCTATTCCTACGACAATCGCATGGGAGCTAGCGCGGATCTCCACTCTCGTGATGATCGGCGTGGTGCTGCATGCCTGGAATCTATTCGCGTATCCCCGCTTCCAGGGCGATGAGGGCGTCTACATGTCGTCGGCCTGGTCGCTCGTGCATGGCAGTATCACTCCCTATACCTATAACTACGGGCATCCACCGCTGGGCTGGGCGCTCATCGCCGCCTGGTGCGAGTTGACTGGCGGATTTTTCACGTTTGGCACGGCTATCAATACTGGCCGAGTTTTTATGGTCGTCATCTATGCGGTTTCGGCCATCTTCGTCTATCTCATCACCTTGCGCCTGACACAGCACTGGCAGGCGGCGGCCATCGCGACCGCGCTATTCTCCTATTCCCCACTCAGCATCGCCTTCCAGCGCGAGGTACTGCTCGACAATATTGCGACGATGTGGATGCTGGTGGCGGTTTACTTGCTGGTCATAAGCAAGAGTCGGTTGCGTTATCTCGTGACCAGCGCGGTGCTTTTTGGCGTCACTGTGCTGACGAAGGAGACGATGATCGTTCTCTTTCCAGCGTTCTTCATTGCGGTGTGGCGCGGAGTAACACCCTTTCAGCGCCGCTACGTCCTCCTGGTTTTCACCTATGTCGCGCTCGGTATTGTCTCGCTCTTCGTACTGGTGGCCTTACTGAAGAATGAGCTATTCCCCTCCGGCACGTTGCTGGGAGGCTCCGCGCCTCACGTCAGCATGCTCCAGACCTTTGGCTCACAGGCATCGCGCGGCGGGCAGCAAGGATCCTTCGCGCAGCAATGGCAGACATGGACCAACGCCGATTTCGTCATCATGCTGGGTGGACTTTTCAGCATGGCGGCGAATAGCTATCTCTATCGCAAGAATCCTTGGGCGCAGGGCATCGCGCTGCTACCGATCTTCTACTTTCTCTTCCTGGCGCGCGGAGGCGTGACGTTCGCGTATTACATCATCGTCGTTCTGCCGCTCTTCGCGATCAACATCGGACTGCTCGCCGACCTTGCTATCACGAAACTCATCAGTGACACGCGGGGCGACAGCTTCTCTGTCGCTCGCGGAGCGCGCGCGCCTTTCCCCGATGTCGTGGCGCTTGCGACGATGCTGGCGTTGCTGATGATCGGTATCTATATCGCTCCGCTCAACCATACCAACTTTACCGCTGATGGGGTGACTCCTGAGGTGCAGGCGATGCAGTGGATGGCAAACAACGCGCCGCGTTCATCGATGATAGTCGCGAGCCACTATTTCTGGCTCGACATGCGCGCTCCCGGTGGCATGGGCGATACCTACGGCGCGCCCTTCCAGAATGTGCAGATGTATTGGAATGTCGCAACCGACACCGCTATCTTGAATGGAGTGCTGCACAACGACTGGAACAATATTGACTACGTCATGGAAGACAGTGACATGGCGCTCGATATTAAGAACAACAACATGAAGCTCATCGCTGATGCGATCAACCACTCGAAAGAGGGGGGGGTCGCGCACTTCGAGAATACCCAGTTCTGGGTGACGATCTTCCAGGTACAGCATACAGGGGATGTCGCCGTAGACAATGCGGCGCGGGCGGACGTCATAACGCAGGTCTCGAACGGCGCCAGTCCAATCGCTACCAATCAGGCGGCGCTCGGCATTCCTTCCTCCAACACCACGATTCCGCACGCCTCGGGTGGAACCGCGCTTCAGGCGCATGTTGTGGCGGGTACCCTGAACATGCGCAGCGGGCCAGCGATCACCGCACCGATTGTAGGTGAGCTCCCCTATGGCGCCCTCGTGAGCGTATTGACCGAGCGCAATGGCTGGCTGTATGTTGCGGATGGCTCGCGTGATGGGTGGGTTGCGAGCGCATGGACTGCGCCCCTCACCTGACGGGAAATTCACGCGCATTCTGTGAGCTATTTCACCGAGGAACCCTTGCAATACCGGCGCGGAGTTGATACGCTAAATTAAGTAAATCTGGCGCACAGTTGCGTTCACCTGTACCCGAAACGTGACCAACGCTATCCCTTACACGACGTACATATGTGGTCAAACACGACGTGACCACATTGACGCGCGCCCCAGAGCAGGGTCGAAGCTCCTATCCGCAATGAAGCGGGTTACGCACTACCAGCGCAGGCCATCCGAAAAGTAAGAAAACACTCGGATTGGCCTTGCGGTCGTTTGTGGATTATGTCGCACTCAAGCGTCGGCTTCTTTCTCAACAAATTGACCTGGTAGCTGGCATTTGAGTTGCTGCAAAGAACTCCTTTGTGTGGGGTTCGCTCTACTAAAACAAAAATTCTGTAGTGCGCGCTCGTCAAGTGACACCGCATCCTGTCTGGCGCTTCAACCGAGGCGCTGAAGAATCACTGGATGTGGCGGGTCTTCTTTGTCGTGAGATGGAGCAGCCCTCAATACATGAGGAGCCGCGCCACTTTATCACATGCGCGTGCGGGAAGCGCGCGTGGCGACAAATCTCGCTGCGGATATGCGTGATGGAATGCGCAATTCAGCACGGTTTGTGCTGGAATCTCGGTGAGACGTTTCGAGGCGAGCGATTGCGGAGTTGGTTTGCCACCTCTCTCGTCGCTGGCTTAGATATGTGAGTGGAAGAGGGGTATGACAATGGGGATCCCGGCCGCGCAGGTGATCGCTTACCAGCCTCTGGAAACATACGGGCTATTAGAGCGACAGCGCGATGAGTCTGACCAACGACTACGTGTCCTGATTATCGAAGACCATCCTGTGTATGCGGAAGGTCTGACGATGAGCCTGGAAACGCGAGGTCCGTACAATGTCGTCGGAGTCGCCGGAAACTCGAATGATGCTCTCAAACTGGCCCGACAACTCGAACCAGGACTGATCCTGCTTGATGTCGAGTTGCCAGGGGAAAACGGACTGAATCTGATCAGTACGCTTACGCGCATTTGTCCAGAGGCGAAAGTCGTGATCTTGACCGGTCATGGTGAAGAAGAGGTTGCATTGCAATCTTTGCGGCTCGGCGCGCATGGCTATCTCCAGAAGGACCTCCAATCCGCTGAAATCCTGAGCCTACTTGGTAAGGTTGCCAGTGGGGAGCGGGTCATTGGCAAGACAGAAACGCTTACCGCTGTGCTCAATGAGTGTGGGAAGCTGATGCGTGATCGTGACCGCGATCAGTTGGGCGTCACCGATGTCGAAGTAGAGATCATTCGCCTGGCTGCGCAGGGGATGAATAATAAAGACATCGGCAAGCACCAGTTCTGGAGCGAAATTACCGTCAAACGGAAGATGCAGGACGCCTACAAAAAGCTCGGAGTGAAGACACGTGCTCAGGCCGTAGCAAAAGCTATGCTCATGGGATTCATCTAGCTGTGCCGTGCGTGGGGGGAACCGTTGTGACGTCAGACCTTACCACGAGTGGATCAGGGGAGAAAGGTATTTCACTGGCTGATCGACTCACGGCGCTGCGTCAGCAGGCTGGATTGAGTGAGGTGTTACTCTTCCGGATTACGAACAGGCGAAATGGCCAGCGTATGCAGCGTCTGTTGCGTGTACCCGATAATGGGGAAGCGCGACCTGTGAGGGGAAGTGTCCATCGGGCGCTGCATGTGGCTGTTGAGATGGCGCAACCGTTCATCACCATGAGACGTGAACGCCATCGTGATGATCAGGCTTCGGGAACTGACGGTCAGCTCGCGGTGGTGATGATCGCCCCGATCCTCACGAACGATAGCGTGATGTGGGGAGCGCTCGTAGGGGAAGCCCCCCAGGGTGAGACAACAGCCGAGATGTTTCGCGCGGTCATTGAGACGGCGGAAAAGATCGGCGCCCAGGTCTCTTCCTGGGGGCGTCAACCCCTCCCCGCTGGTACAGCGCCTTCACAAGTGGATCCAGGGTTCAAGATGACCTCTGCGACGACGCTGCTCCACGAGTTGCGTACCCCGCTGACAGCGTCATCCTTCGCGCTCGAAACTCTGGAGCGTGATGAGCGCCTCGACGCTGGCGATAGAAGCATCCAGCGCGCACTGCGCACATTGCGGAAGGGGCTTGATGAGGCGACCAACATCATCAAGTGGTGGGATGAGGCTCGGAAGAAGGGTCTCATCAGGGCGCATCTCAAGCCACTCATTCTCGCGGAGGCGCTAAACGAGGCGCTGGAGTTGTCCGAGTATCACGCCAGACAAGTTCATGTCAACAACAGTGACGAGACTCTACGGGTATTGGCCGATGAGCTTATGCTCAATCGTGTTTTCCTGAACCTGATCGAGAATGCGTTTCTCCACGGTCAACCGGGAGGAACACTGGATATCTCGATATCCGCTGCTAGTGGACAAGCGCATGTGCGATTTCTCAACAAAGGCGTGATTCCTGATTCGGCGTTGCAGCAAATTCTGCATCCGACGTTGCAGGATAACATTCCAGCGGAAGAGCGCGGCCACGGCTACGGAGTGGGCATTGTGAGGGCGCTGTTGCATACGATGAACGGTACCTTGCAAGCCAAGAGCGACGAGCAAGAATGGATCGAGTTTACCGTGACCTTGCCAGCGGCTCTGCCAGAGCGCGCGGCGGAGATGTGAGGAGAGTCACTCGATGATTTGTCCGCAATGCGGCGCTGAGAACGCCGAAGATCAATGGAATTGTTCATCGTGTCGCATCAATCTGTATTGGGCATCGCAGCACTTTGAAGAGTTGGCGAGCCTGCGCGAGCAGAAGGGTCTCGATCCGCATGCCCAGACGCCGCCATTTCTGGTGCGGGTGAGCAAGCATGAGCTTACTGATCGCGCCGAACGCGGTCTGAAGACCGAGAGCAAAGTGCGCACCATCGCGCGTCGCGTGATGAGCGGCGAGACGACCGAACAGCCATAATCTTCTGTGTAATAGCCCTCTGTCATGGTTTCCTGGCGAACGCTGAGCGGTTCATCTCTCTGCTGGAGAGCCGACGATTAGCGATCCGCACATGCATCCGCGCGCGCGATTCCGCTGCCATTCCCTTGCTTTTCAGCGCCAGGCGCCGCCACTAGTCCCACCTGATACGTAAGCTACTCGCGACTGATACCTTTGCCGCTGTGAGCCGCCGTCTAGGCGTGCGACACTTGGCAGGATACGACGAGCAAAAGGCATTATCGTCAGCATGCTCGGCCTGCCTACTGATAAACTGTACGCGCTATCCTCCTTACCCCAACCGCGCCTGTAGCAATGGATACCTCTCCTGGCGCCTGGAGGATGATGGCGCATCACATGAGGATGGGGGATCATTGTGACTCTCGTAGGCGCTTCTTCGCGAGCCGCCGCACAAACGCATGATGTTGTCACGCTGCATGCGCGCGATGACATCGCCACTGCGGCGCGGCGATCCATCGCATTACTCGGCGGCATGGAATCGATTCTGGCGGGCCGCAAGAAGGTCATCCTCAAGCCGAATTTCGTGGCTGGGCGGCCTGCGCGTACAGGCGCCACGACACATTTTGACCTGATCGCCGCAGTCGCGGACGAAGCGCGAGCCGCTGGCGCGCAGCCGTATCTCTGCGAGTCGCCGGGCACTGAGTTTGATTTCGATGCCACGTACTCGATTCTGGGTATCCGCGAGTTCTGCGAGCAGCACGACATTGGCATTGTCGGCCAGGTCGATCGCTGGGTCGAATATCGCCCACCCAAAGCCCAGCGGCTCAAGGTCTTCCACGGCCCCGCCGAGCTGGTTGATTCCTGCCTCATCAATCTGCCCGTGCTCAAGACACACGTCGTCTCAGGCATGAGTGTCGCCATGAAAAACCTCATGGGGCTGCTGCCGCGCAACGACCGTCGCAGCATGCATACCTTTGGCATCCAGCAATCCATCGTCGATCTGAATATGGGCATCAAGCCCGACCTGACCATCGTGGATGGCATGATTGGCCAGGACGGCGAGGGGCCGCTCTATGGGCGGCAGGCGAATCTGGGTGTGCTGCTGGCGGGGCGCGATAGCCTGACGATTGATCTCGTGGCCTGCAAGCTGGTCAATGTGGATCCGATGACGGTCGGGCACTTGCGCCTTGGCCTGGAGCAACTTGGGGGGCGGCGAGCGCGGACGCTGGGCGACAAGATCGCGCCAATGGCGCATTTCGAGATGCCCGTTGTCAATCCTCTCTACCGGTTCGCCTTCTGGATGATGTATCCGCTGGACTATATGTATGAGCCGTTGGCGGGGAATCACCTCTGCACCTCGCTCTACAACACTGGCCTGGTCGGGACTCGCCCGAAGATCGATGCGGAGACCTGCACCCATTGCGGCAAATGCGTCGAAGCCTGCCCACTGCCCAATGTCATTGACCTGAAGACGTTAAAAGTGAACCCGCGCACCTGCCAGCGCTGCCTGCTCTGCTACGAGGCCTGCCCAGAGGGGGCCATCAGCGTGAAGGGCATGAGTGGCGCGACAGCCGCTGAGGCGCCAGCCGCCGCCGCGCAAGCCTAGCCGAGGAGACACGCATGCAGACGCTCGTCACTGGAGCGACGGGATTTCTTGGCCAGAATCTTTGTCAGCATCTGACGAAGGCTGGAATTACCACCCGCGCGCTCGTCCGTGCGCCTGAGCGGGCGCAGGCGCTGAGCGCGATGGGCGTGGAGGTCGTCGCGGGCGATGTCACAGACGAGGCTGCGGTCGAGCGCGCGATGGCGGATGTGGATGTGGTGTATCACCTCGCCGGGAAACTCTTTATTCCTGGTGTCCCCGCTGAGGAATATCAGCGCATTCACGAGCAGGGAACGCAGATCGTGTTGCGGCAGGCGCGGGCGCACAATATCTCGCGCTTTGTGCATTGCAGCACGACAGGCGTCTTCGGCGTGACAGGCGCTCGGCCCGCCGACGAGGACGCGACCTATGCGCCCACGAACGCTTACGAGCGCACGAAGCTCCAGGGTGAGACGCTTGTCCGCGCGGCGATGCGCGAGGGGATGCCAGCGGCCATCGTTAGGCCTGGGTTAGTCTATGGGCCAGGCGATCTGCATCTGCTGGGCTTCTTCCACTCCATCCAGCGCGGTGTCTTCCGACCGATTGGGCGCGCGCCAGTCTGGCTGCATCCCATCTACATTGACGACATGAGCGCGGCGATGATGCGCGCCGCCGAAGCTCCGCAGGCCCTTGGCGAGGCGTTCAACATCGCGGGAAACCAGCCAGTGACCTTGCGGACGCTGGCACAGGAGATCGCCAAGTCAATCCAGGCGCCGCCGCCGCGCGGCTGGATTCCGCTGCCGCTCGCGAAGGCGGTCGCGCTGGCGGGCGATGCGCTGCCAGCCTCAATACGCCACCGAGCGCCGCTGACGACCAGCCGACTGGATTTCCTGACACACAGCAGGATGTATGAGGTGGGCAAAGCGCGCCGTCTGCTCAATTTCACCGCTGAGACTCCACTTGCGTCTGGCCTTGCGGAGACAGCGAACTGGTATCGGAGCGAGGGACTCCTGTAATGCGCTTCGATGTGAAGCGATAGATAGAGGTGGCAATCTGTGCGCGTACAAGATCATCTGGTGTTGTCCACGCTTGCGGCGGCGGCGCTATATCCGGTATTAGGGCGCAAGGTAGTCGTACCCTGGACGGCAAGCCTGCTGATCGATGTCGATCACTATGCCTGGTACACACTGTCGCGCCGGACGCTGAACCCGGTCGAGGCGGTGCGCTACTTCAGCCAGGCGCAGCCCGAGCAGCACGCGGGCACGCGGCGCCTGCACAGCCCAGATGTTCTGGGCGCGTTGTGGCTCGGCGGCATGGTGTGGAAGCCGTCTGCGACTGGTTTGCTACGGATTCCTGTTCCATATGGCAATTGATTATGCGCATAGCAAGTGGTCGGCGAAGGCGCGGAAGCTGACGCTCGAACGCGACCAGGGTGTCTGCCGTCTCTGTGGGGCAGCGGATGATACTGTGGTCGCGCACATCTGGCGACAGCCGAAGGTGCTGCCCTCGTATCGGATAGAGCATCTGGTCAGCCTCTGCGGCCCATGTCACGAACTGGCGCATGCCAAGCGGCTAGCGTTCGATTAGCGCGCTGGCTCAAGGCGTCGGCATGACGCAAGACGCGGAGTCAACTACCAAGGAGCGTTCCTAATGAGAACTACTATTGATAGGGTCACGCGCTACTCCGCGCTTTCCCTGGCGACTGTAAAATCATACATGAAATCAGGTAGCGATTGGGCTAGGCGCTTCGCGCTCGCCTCTTTGGTGGTGGTGAAAGCCGGAGGCCGATCTGGCGCTGAGTGGGCCAGCCATGCGGCATTGGTCTCGCTGGCGGCGGTGAAGCATGCGGCATCGGTCTCACTATCGGCGGTGAAGCACAACTGGAAGAATCCGATGGTGGTGCGGACGGCGATTGGCGCGCTGATGGCGGCGCTGCTGCTCTTCGTCTTCAGCAAGGCGATTAGTCTGGGCAGCGTGTTTCAGCAGTTAGAACACCTCAATGTGGCGCTCGCGCTGCTCTGTGGAGCCGTTTTTCTCAGCGCCTATGTCGTGCGCTCGATGCGCTGGCGCTTATTTCTCGCGCCCTATACGATGTCTGTGCGTGATGCGATTTTGATCTATCAGGTGAGCATTTTCGTCAACTGGCTGCTGCCCATCCGTGGTGGCGAGATCGTGAAGGCATGGCTAGCGCGCAAGCGGTCTGGCATTCCGATGAGTGAGGCGCTGTCTACCGTGGCGATGGACAAGCTGATGGATTTGCTGCCCTCGCTCGTGCTGCTCGTCATTCTGCCATTCATGCCATTTCATCTTGGCGATGCGTTGTGGGGGTTGCTGCTCTTTGTCGCGGGTGTCTTCCTGCTGGCCATTCTCTTTCTGGCGCTCTGTGTGTGGCGGCGTGAGTTGGCGATGCGGCTGATGCATCGCATGTTTGCGATCCTGCCCGCGCGCTTACGCGAGAAGGTCGAGCCGTTTGCCGAGGGATTCGTGGACGCGCTCTTGCGGCTGGTGGCGCAACCCCGTCTGCTGCTGATCGCCACAGGCATTACGACGGTGGCGGTGGCGTGCGATGCGCTCTTCGCCTGGCTGGCGTTTGCGGCCATTGGCGCGCCAGTCTCCTTCGCGGTCGTGCTCTTTGGCTACACGCTCTACAACCTGGCGTATATGCTGCCAACGCCTCCAGGCCAGATCGGCAGCAATGAGGTGATTGGTCTGCTCGTGTTTTCGGGCATCTTCGGCATTAGCCGCCTCTCGGTCGCGTCAATGTTTGTCTTCTCGCATCCCTGGACCGCGCTGCTGATGATCGTCTCTGGCCTGGTCTGCGCCAGCCTCCTCGGCGTGAATCTGCGTTCGCTCTTCGGTCTCAAGCCGCTGGCCCCGACGCTGGCCCATGACGGTGGCCCAGACAATGGCCCCGACACTGGCCCAAGCGCTGGCCCCGTGGCGGTGCCTCACAGAGCGACGGCCAACACGATGAGCCAGGTCATTTGCTGAGCGTCTCCTAACGCTGGCTCCAGTCGCGAACGAGGCGAAACACTCACCCCCTGCGCATCGGCCTGGATGCCGGACGCAGGGGGTGAATGTTTGGACGACAGTCCGCGCGGTTCGTATGGGACTACAGCGAGACGCTTAGCACTCGCTGTAGCCGCAGCTCACGCACTTCTTGCAGCCCTCTTCGTAGTACATGGTGCTGTTGCCGCAGGTCGGGCAGAGGTTGCCGTTTGTGGTGAAGCGTTGGCGCTCACCCAGGACGGGCCTGTCAGTGTGGACCGACACCCCATTGGACGATGGGATCTCCGAGGTATCCGCTTCGACGAACGGAGCGGCGCCCGCAAGCTGGGCGATGTGCAGCTCCAGCGCGCGGCCCACGGCGTCGGGCAGGCTGCGCACGCGGTTCTCGCCGAAGCCGATGCTGGTGCTGCCGCCGATGCTGCGGAGCTGGTGGGCGACCTCATCGGCGCGCTCGTTCTGTGTGAGCGAGCTATCAATTTGCAGGTGGATGGAGATCAGTCGGCCCAACGCTTCGGCCAGGGCTGCTACGTCGGAGCCAGCCTTGCCGATGTTGATGAAGACCTCCAGAACGCCTTCTTCGTCGCTATTCAGCGTGACGTTGACCTTGCCCTCTGGCGCCCGCACCTGCCGCGTGTAGCCCTGCATCACCTCTGGCCGTGACTTGCGACCATTGGGGAAGCGCTGACGGTGCGCCTCGGTGGCGAGCGCCGTGGCAGCGACAGCCAGGTCAGCCTCGCTTGGCGTGGCAGGCTGGCCCGCTGCCTTTACGGATTTCACGCCGACGTTGAGCACCTGCTCATCTTTGCAGCCGTCGCGGAAGACGGTGATGCCCAGACAACCAGTGGCCCACGCCTGCATGTAGGCTTTGCCAACATCCTGGCGCGTCGCTGAGTTCGGCAGATTTATCGTGTTGTGCGACACGATGCCGTTTACGACATACTCGTGCGCGTCTTCGACCTCGATATCGTAGAGCGAAACGAGACCGGCATCCTCAACCGCTGTAACACGGAAGACTGGCGTTTCGCTCGACCAGCCCATGCGATCCGCTGTCCGGTTGTCGCAGGAATCCGCGTTGCGCTGGCGAATCGCGCGAAATGCGCTGTAGTATTGGTGATTGGTCGGCACGGCAGCCTGCGCGACGACTTCTCGCTCTACTAGCGTCTGGTAGGTCGCATAGTGCGCTGGAGCGTTTTTGCGCTGCTCGATGCAGTCAATGCGCTCCTGCAACTCGTTACTGACCAGCACCTTGTACGACATGGCGTTGGTTGATGCGACCATTGCCCGGTGCATACGCACGAGCGGCATACCAAAGCTGCGGCATAGCTCGGCGACGCCATAGGCGAGTTTCTCTGACATGCCACCATAGACGTAGAGGCCGTACTGTGGGTGGTGGTAGCCATCCAGCGTGACACCGCGCAGGAAGGCGAGTTTTTCAGCCTCAGAGCCAGCGAGCACCTGAGTGGGCACACGCTTACCATACGCTCCCTCGCCGATGAGTTCGCGCACCCAGCGGCAGAGTACGCGCGAGTTGAGGGTAGCATAGCGTACATTGCTGTTGCGCTTGTCTACCGTCATGCGCGGCGATAGGCCGAAGAGTTGCTCGGAAAGTGATGCGAATTCGGCCAGAACAACCTCATCGGCGCTGGTCAGTCCGACCACACCTGTGTCGAGCGTGGTGTGGCCATCAGCGGCGACCATTCCAAGGAACTGGGCGAGCGATGGTGACATGCGCGCGGGAATAGTGACCGGTTTGGCGTTTGTGTTGAAGGCTCCCGCGAGCGGCATCAACTCCCCGCCCTCGCCGTGCGCGCGCTCGAAACGTCCGATGACCAGATCACCGACTTGCAGTTCCGCCATGCGCCTCCACCCACTCGGCGTCAGCACGCGATGGCTCTCGGTCGAGCCAGTCAGGCTGGCGCCGTTGTCGAGCTGAATGCGCGTCGCAGGTTTCTCACCAGCGTAGTAGTGCGACAGGATGCGGTGGCCTCCCGTCGTAATGCCCTCGTCAGTGATGTTGACGAACGTGTCTGGCTCATCAACCTCTGAGAAGTCTTCGATCGCCATCAGCCCACGCGATGTGGGAATGAGTGTGCCTGCCGCGATGCACTTCGAAATTGAATTATCGACCCCTTGCTGGAAAGCGGCCTGCATGCGGATGTGCCACTCTGGCGGGATGTCGTGCGCGGTGACGTATGGCCGCAGCGCGGGATGTCCCTCCTCGGGGTGGCCGTGCAGCGCGCCATGCTCCTTGACGTACTCCAGAACGCTCGCTTTGTCGGCGATGTCGCTGGCCTCCAGCGCGCGCTGGAAGAACGGGTTCACGAAGTCGAGGACGCGGTAGGTACCGTCGGGCTGCTTGACTTTGTGCTGGAAGGCCAGCGCGAAGATCGGCTCGATGCCAGACGAACAGTCGGCCAGGATGCTGATGGAGCCAGTAGGCGCGACCGTCGTGCGGGTCGAGTTGCGCAGCGGGCGGTCGTGCTTGTAGATGCTGCGGCTGAAGTTCTTGAAGGGGCCACGCACCTCGGCCATGCGCGCCGATTCGTCGGTGGCCCAGTCTTGCACGGCGCGCATGACACGCTGACCGAGCATCGTCGCCTCTTCGCTGTCGTAGCGCAGGCCTAGCTCGAAGAGCATCTCCGCCCAGCCCATCACGCCGAGGCCGATGCGGCGATTGGAATGCACCTTCTCGCGCACCTCTTCCAGCGGGAAGGGGTTAATGTCGATCACGTCGTCGAGGAAGCGGGTGGTCAGTCGCGTGACACGCTCCAGCTCCTCCCAGTCGATCTCGCCATCGTGGACAAACAGGCCCAGGTTGATTGAGCCAAGGTTGCAGGCGTCATACGGGCCAAGCCATTGTTCGCCACACTGGTGTGTGACCAGGCCATTGACGACGATGCTGTGGACTTCGGGCACGGTGGTGTCGTAGACATCGGCCAGGCCAGCGTCCTCGATCAACGCTACCTTTGTGGTATAGGCTTCGAAGTTGGATGCGCGCTTCTTCGCGCCAATCCATTCAACCAGGCGCGCCTGCTTCTCTGGCTGCATGAAGCCAATCTCGCTGGCGAAGCGGTCACGGTTCGCCTTGTCGATGATGACCTCATACTGCGCCTGTGTCGCGTACTCGGCTGGCTCACGGCGCGCATTCGGCAGGAGCGAAACACTGGCTTCGCGGCGCAGACGAACCGCGCTCACGATGCCCATGTTGAGCAGCAGTTGCTGTGTGTCCAGCGCCAGTCCCTTGGAGGACGTCGAGAGACGGACGGAGCAGGTTCCCTTTTCCAGGGAGCCGATCTGCACACTGCCATCGGCGCTGAACAGCCCGCGCAGAAAGCCAACGACAGCGTCACGCGGCGCGGTGAAGACGCTCTCCGGGAAGCGCTTCTCGCTTGCCCGGCTCGCCGTCAGCCCCAGCGCCATGAAGAAGGTCGCGGGCAGTACCGGCGAAGGTGAGCTGGGTGTGCCCCTGGCGCTCGGTGCGGTTGCCCTGCGCGCCGAACCACTCCGCGATGCGCGCGGTGAGTGTATCCGCGAGCGCCTCGTCACTCTGCGCTACCGCAAAGCCCAGGATGTCGCTAGTATCATCGCGACGCACGTACCCATCGCCGAGGGCATAGCCCAGTGTCTCGCCCAGCAGCGACGATCCACTCCGTCGGAGGCTGCGCCTCGCCACGCGCGATCTTTGCCTTCAGGCGCGCTTCTGAGCGCACACCATAGGCGACACGCGGAAGATCACGGTTCGTTGACCAGGCGCCTTCGCCGCTCTGCATCAGGAGTGTGTCGCCATACTCAAGCTGGTCGAGTCGCTTGTAGCCATCGGTCGTGAGGAAGCGATGGTCGAGCGTCGCGGTGATTTCCATGCCGTGGCTGGTGATGAGCTTGCGCACAGGAACCTGCTCGCCAGTCTTGAAGACGGGCACGGCTGGCTGGAAGATGACGCCATTCTGCGCTACCTGCGCGATGCCGTTGACCACGCCTGCGGCAGTCTGCGACCAGGAGCGCGCATCTGTCGCGACGACCAGCTCAGCGCCGCTGGCGAAGAGCGTGTCCATGCGGATGAGGCCCTGGCTGGTGGCGAGTCGTGTTTCCCCAACCACGCAGGGATTGGTTGCTTCGAGCAACTCGATCTCTGGCGTCGGGTTGGCGCTGGAGCGATTCGCGCGGTCGAGGAAGACCAGGCCCGGATCGCCAGTCGCCCAGGCGGCGTCGATGATGCGCTCCATGACGTCGTGCGCCCGCAGCCGCCGCACCTCTTCTGGGTGTGGGGGTCGATCAGCGCATAGTCGGTGTCGGCCTCGTAGGCGCGCATGAACTCGTCCGTGATCGCGACGGAGATGTTGAAGTTCGTCACTGAGCCGTCGCGCTTGCAGTCGATGAACTTCAGGACGTCGGGATGATCAACCCGCAGGATGCCCATGTTCGCGCCGCGTCGGCTGCCGCCCTGTTTCACCGCCTCGGTTGCGCCATCGAAGATTTTCATGAAGCTGACCGGGCCGGATGCGACTCCATGTGTAGAAGCGACCATTCTGCCCTCAGGGCGCAGGCGCGAGAATGAGAAACCGGTGTTGTGAATAGCGGTTAGCCCGTTCACGCCAGCCAGATAGGTGCTGTGATCCGCGACGGTGAAGTCGTAGAATGGAACGCTCGTTTCGGGCTTCTCAATCGCTGTCACTACTGTGGCGCCTTCGGCCAGGCTGGCGAGCACATCGAGTCGAGGCTGATAGGTGGCGGAGGCGAGTGGACGCAGTAGCGCGACGACTTCACGCAGCTTCTGCGAGTTGACGCCTAGCCCTTCCTTCCAGCGATGTAGCCAGATCGCTGTTCCACCAATTGTCACAGGCTGGCGGTGAATTGCTGTTGTCGTTGTCGTTACGCCGACGCTCTGCAGAATGTCCTCGATTGCCGAGAACGGAATCGGCAATGACGTCGCTGTCGAGTGGTCATGCGCGCCACGCGATTCCGCCAGACGTGCGCCTTTGACCTCGTCGTTCAAATATGGGCCGATCAGCGCGCGCAAGTCATCGATCTTTCCCTCAGCGGCTAGCT
Source organism: uncultured Chloroflexia bacterium (assembly GCA_963840335.1). Lineage (GTDB taxonomy): Bacteria > Chloroflexota > Ktedonobacteria > Ktedonobacterales > JADMIN01 > JAKAIY01. The sequence goes on along the minus strand of CAWIYP010000012.1, from coordinate 149,325 downwards.
GGGTCTCGAATACAGGAACGCGCCCCTTGCCCTGTGGCGCACGCTCGCGAATAGTTGGCGCGAAGCCGAGCAGACTGCAGAGTGTATGAACTTTGCCAGCGAGATAGCGCGATTGCGTTGTATAGCTCACCCGATCGCGAGTACTGTCTACATATCCGTCGGAGTCGATTAGGCCACCGAGGAAGGCGCCGACGACCGAGAGCGGCGCTTTCGCGACCATCTCTGGGAACGGTAGCTCACCCTTCGGGCCGGGATGTACTTCGAGCAGGTTGCGGAACTGCTCGATAAATGTGGCATTGGTCGTCGCGAGCGAGTAAAGGCCACGGGCATCTTGCTGGATGCTGACATGTACATTGAAGCGCCGCGCCAGAATATCGCGGGCATGCTCCAGCGATGCCGTGCGGCCATCGAAGAGGCGCCAGCGGAGCTTCTCGCGTCGTGGCTCACTCTCTGGAACCTTCGCCCAGCCCAGATTGCCGTCGCCAAGATAGTAGCCGAGCAGCCAGCCGATTTCTTCGTCCAGGTGAACGCCAGCGACCTCACGGTATGCGCTGTGGGGCCAGCGATCTCGCACCGAAGCATTGGGTGTTGGAAGAATGTCGCCAGGGCGTAATTCGTCTGCGCGTCGTTCAACCAGCGCAGTTCCATCGAAGACCATAAACGGGTGCCAACAACTAGTTGTCACCTCAAGGCCATTCGCTCCGCGCACCCGCGCCTGATCCTCCAGCGCGACATCGTAGCGCCAGAGGTGGGTGACCTGGGCAGGCTCGTAGGAACCATTCGCAGGATTCAGCGCCATCGTACGGATATTCAGGTCAGAGACATCCATTACGGAGTGACCATCGCGAAGCTCTTCATCGCGCCCTGTCGCGTGGACGCGCTCATAGAGGGTCTCGATGGCTTCAACACCGCAAAAGGTTGTGAACACATGCGCATCACCTGAGATGCAGCCTCCACCACTTTGATGGATCAGCGCGGCGTGCTTCACCGCGTCGAAGATGCCCTCCAGGCTATCGGGCACTGGCACCACATAGCAGGCGGAGAGTTGGAGGTTGTTGCCCTTGCCCGCGTTCATAAGTGTAGGCGAGTTGGGCAGGAACTGGCGGCTCACCATCACATCGTAGAATTGCCCGGCGATGTCCTCAGGTGTGAGGCCGCTCGGGTCTTTCCACTGCTTCTCCGCTTCGGCCACAGCGCGGGAGACGCGCCATACCAATTCATCGGGTGTTTCGACTACTGTACCCGCTGCGTCGCGAAGCAGGTAGCGCTCTCGCAGTACCCGTGTCGCCGCCTCTGACCATGCGCCCGCTGCACGCTTGCGACTGCCATCGCCACGCGACGCGCTATCCTTCCTGGTCTTCACCGCTGCCCCCTTACGCCAATTTCCAGCGCATTTCGTGCGGCGTAACAGGTGTTCGCCGCCACTCTCATTCCGCGCGTACATAGCGCGCAGAGATATTGTGCCTCCAATATGTAGTAATTTCAAGGGGTTCAGACACTACATCTAGTACTCTGGGGTAAATTAGACCAAACTCTCTATATGTTGTGTCAAGTAGACGGTCGTGGGTGTCTTGCGTTCGCCATTCGTCCTACGCCATGCGCCACACATATCGCTGGGAAGGTTTTCCATGCCAGCGGCAATGGCCTGCTATGACGTAATGCCAACGCTGGCGGTACAATTTCGTGAGGCTCACCCGGAAATGAGCGTATCTGCTGGCGTTGTGATGGAGATCCGGAAAGGCTGCTCTGATGCGCGCGGAAATCCTGTCAATCGGCACCGAACTTCTGCTAGGGCATATATCTGATACGAATGCCACCTATCTCGCGCAACAACTTGCCGCGATGGGGATTGATCTCTACTTCGTCTCCCAGGTGGGCGATAACCTGGAGCGGCTGACCGAAACCCTCACGCGGGCGCGTGGGCGCGCCGATGTGGTCATCACCACGGGCGGACTGGGGCCGACAGAAGACGACGTGACCCACGAGGCCATCGCCAAGGCGCTTGGCGAGACGCCCCACGTCGATCCAGCGCAGGAGGCGATCCTGCGCGGCTACTTTACTGAGCGCGGCATCACTATGCCAGAGCGCAACCTCAAGCAGGCGTGGCTCATTCCCTCCGCCTCTGCGCTGCCCAATCCGCACGGCACGGCGCCGGGGTGGTGGGTCGAGCGCGATGGCAAGATCATCATCTCGATGCCCGGTGTGCCGTCGGAGATGATGCGTATGTGGGAGCACGAGGCGGCGCCTCGACTTCGTCTGCTCACAGGCGCGACCCTTTTCACCCGTATCTTGCGAGTTGCTGGGTTAGGCGAATCGACAGTCGAAGAGCGGCTGGGGGAGTTGGTTCACGCCGAGAATCCGACCGTGGCCACTTACGCCAAGAGTGACGCAGTGGACGTGCGCATCACCGCGAAGGCGGCGTCCGAGGAGGAAGGCCGCGCGCTGGTGGATGCGATGGATGCGCGAGCGCGGGCAGCCCTGGGCGAGCGCAACGTCTTTGGCGTGGATGCCGAGACGCTCGCCGCTGTCGCATTGCGTGCGCTGGAACGGCGCGGCGAGACCCTGGCCGTGATGGAATCGTGCACGGGCGGGCTGCTGGCCAGCATGATCACTGATTCACCGGGTAGCTCAGCCGTTTTTCGCGGCGGCATTGTCTCCTATGCGACCGAGATCAAGGAACAATTTGGCGTTCCCGTGGAGATCATCCAGACGTATGGGGTAGTCTCGATCGAGACGGCGCGCGCGATGGCGCAGGCGGTTCGCGAGCGGCTGGGCGCTTCGGTGGGTGTCGGCGTCACGGGCGTCGCGGGGCCAGACTCGCAGGAGGGGAAGCCTGTCGGCGAGGTGCATATCGCCGTGGCGACAGGCGCTGGAATGCGTGAGACGACGCAGCGCTGGCGTGGCCCACGCGCCTATATCAAGAGTCGCGCCGCGCTCACCGCGCTGAATCTGCTCCGGCTGACGCTGCGCGACGACCATTAGTCAGCGGGCCAGGCAAAACGATGAGGCTGCCAGGGCGAACGGTTGGACGCGCTGCGGGCGTCGTCGCCGATCAGGGCAGCCTCATAATCTATAAGCGAGTAAATGGATCCTCGCTGACTGGTCGCGTGTTAGTTGCGGCTGGCCAGGAGGTCGGTGTTATTGATCGACCCAAGGATAACATCGAGCGAGTCTTCAGCCCAAACACGCGAGCCGCGCGCAGCCTTCGCCTCGTTGGTTTCGGCGCGCTTGCGGGCGGCGAGTGACGCGCGGGCGCGAACTACGCGCACGCCAGCCTCCGCCAGCACGTTCGCCAACTGCGCGTGCCGCTCGCGCGCCGCATCTTCGTCGGCATGGTGGAACTCGCAGAGCGGCTGGCGGATCATCACCAGATAGCCCCGCGAAACAGGATACGCGCCGGTCAGAAAGCCCTGTCCGGCGCGTATATCTTTCGAGGTCGTCACGATGTAGTCTTGCCCGTCCGCGGTAATTACACGCGAACGAAGCAACTCATCCTCATAGGTAAGGCAGGTGCGCACACCCCCCACCGGTGAGCCTACACGGGAGTAGTGACGCTCCTGTGCGGTATGTTTTACGCCTGTGCTCGTCGCCATGTCGCTGTTGCCTCCTGGTCGCTCGCAATAGTCAAACGCATGCGTCCGCGCCAGAACAGACCGATGTCCCCAGGCAGACATGCCGCTGAGCCAAGAATCTCGTGTGCGCTTGCGCTCTCGGCGCCACACAAGGCGCGTGAGCGGTACCCAACCACACAATGTGCGATTGGGTGGAATAATGATGAACGACGATAGCCAACGGATAGCGCGCCACGAGCCTGTCAGGACACATCGAGCCGGGGATGGCTTTTCTGGATTCGGCTGCCTTCTTATATATCAAGCGATTATGGCGCCAATTCTTACCACCTCTCAGTACTTCCGGCGTCGATTTCTAAGAAGTGGATGAGAATACACACGTTTCCCTATCCGCTGGGGCCCCCATGCTGGGGAGCAGCGCATAGGGAATGATATAATCAGCGCCAGTATTGAGGGATGTCGCTCATTTCAGGTGAAGGCGTGAGGCGCACGCAGTGAATCAGCAAGTGCCAGAGACGAATGGGCAGGGCGCCCAACAGTCGGCGGGCGAGGCGCGGAAGCCGCGCCTGCTCGTGGTAGACGACGAGCAGGCGATTATAGACTTCATCAGGCTAGGCATGCGCTACGAAGGGTATCAGGTAGATCACGCGGGTGATGGCTATGTCGCGCTCGATCTCGCGCAGCGGCTGCGTCCCGACGCGATCATCCTCGATATCATGCTGCCCATGATGGATGGCCTGGAGACGTGTCGTCGTCTGCGCGAAAACGAGGCGACCGCGAATATCCCCATCCTGATGCTGACCGCCAAAGACGAGGTGCGCGACCGCGTGACAGGCCTGGAGGTCGGCGCTGATGACTACCTCACCAAGCCCTTCAGCTTTGATGAGCTGCTGGCGCGGGTGAAGGCGTTACTGCGACGGCAGCAGCGCATCGTCGCGGCTGGGGGGCCTGGGGGGCGCACGCTGCGCGTCGCTGATGTGAGCATGGATGAGGCAGCGCGCGAGGTGAAGCGTGGTGAGCGCATCGTCGATCTGACCGCGACGGAGTACAACCTCCTCCATCTCTTTATGAATCATCCGCGTCAGGTACTCGACCGGCAGACCATCCTCAACCGCGTCTGGGGCTACGACTTCATGGGTGAGACCAATATCATCGAGGTCTATGTGCGCTACCTGCGTGAGAAGCTGGAAGACGATCCGAGCGCGCCCAGGCTGATTCAGACCGTGCGCGGCGTCGGCTACGTCATGAAGGGATAGGCGGACGGAAGACATGGCCTTCCAATCGCGGGGCGCGCCTTCCACTTCGCCGGAGATGCGCGGGGGAGAGCCAACAGTATTGCTCACAGCGCCAACCACAGCAACACAGCGGCGGGGCTTTTCGCTCTGGCCCCGCACGTTGCGCTGGCGGCTGATTCTGGTCTATGCGCTGCTGCTGGGGCTGATGCTGCTGTTGCTGGGCGTCGCGCTGAATGTTGTCATCGCGCGGACACTCTATACCTCCGAGTTTGGCTTCTTCCAGAGTGAGGCCGTAGCCGCTGTCAGCGCCTCACAGCCGCGCTTCGACTCGCTGACGCAGGGAGACTCGACGACCTGTGCGGGCGCCCTCCCTTATGAGGCCGCATTCAAGCAAGCGATTGCCGATCCCATCGTCGCGTCACATAGTGGCAGCATCCAGGGCGTCTATCTGCTCGACAGCTCTGGCGAGGTTCTGGCGCCTCTCTCCGCCCAGGCCAGCGCGAATGCGTCGAAGTATCTAGCGCGTCCGCGACTCGCCGCGCTGGTAGCGAAGGCGTCCATCGCGTTCAATTCGGCGGGCGCGCTAGCTGGTTCGAAACAACTTGGCAATGTCGGCTACTTTGTCAATAATCGCACGCTGCCCTATGGTGTGGAACTCGTCGCGTTACGCTACTACACGACGACGGGGTGCGCGGCGGCCCCACGCCAGGCGGCGCTCGGCTACGTCGAAATCGTGACGACCTTCACGCGCACGCGGCTATCGCTGGCCTCGATTCGCCTGATGCTGGTCGTCATCATGGGGAGTCTCTTTGTTGTCGGTCTGCTGGTGGGGGCGCCGCTGGTCTCGGTCGCGCTGCGGCCTTTGTCGCGGGTGACGCAGACGGCGCAGCGTGTGGCGGCTGGCGACCTGAGCCAGCGGGTACGGCTGCATCGCACCGATGACGAGATGGGCCAGCTCGCCGCGACATTCGATGAGATGGTGGCGCGCATCGAAGCGGCCTTCAGCGCGCGGCGGCGCTCCGAGGAACGCATGCGCGAGTTCATCGCGGACGCCTCGCATGAGCTGCGCACGCCGCTGACCAGCATTCGCGGCTATACCGATGTGCTGCTGCGCGGCGCGACGGAAGACCCAGAGACGCGGAATCATGTTCTGAGGGCGACCCGGCGTGAAGCTGAGCGTATGTCGCGACTGGTCAACGATCTCCTGACCCTGGCGCGTCTTGACATGGGGCGACCGCTGGAGACACAGCCGGTCAATCTGGTGGCGCTCGCGGGTGAATGTGTGGATCAGGCGCGCATCCTCGCGGGTCAGCGCGAAGTGATGATGCGGACAGATGGCGGTGGACGGCTGATGGTGGCGGGCGACCCTGATCGGCTGAAGCAGGTCATTCTGGTGCTGCTGGACAATGCGCTGAAGTATGGTCGTCAGACGCCGGATGGCTGGGCGCGGCTCAGTGTAGGCCGCCACGAGGGCAAGGCGATCATCATGGTCGAGGACAATGGCCCTGGGATCGCGCCGGATGACCTGCCGCGCATCTTCGAGCGATTCTATCGGGCGGAGCGTGCGGCGCGTGTGCGGCGGATGACCGGGGGCCAGGGGGGCGCTCGGCCATCGGGCGAGCTAGTCGCCGCGCCTGACGGACCGCGCAAGGCCGAGGGTAGCGGCCTGGGCCTCGCCATCGCCTATGCCATCGCCCAGGCGCATGGCGGCGCGCTCACCGCGAGCAATATCGCTGGGCAAGGCGCATGCTTCACGCTCATCCTGCCGATGGGGGCGGCTCCAGCGGCCACATCTCCTCGCCAATAGCGGCGCCCAGGCGCATGAGACGCAGGGCGCGCAGTGTCGCGTCGGCGAGGAGCGTGGGCGCGCGGGCCATGCTCTCGGCTTCCGTCAGTGGGCCTGCCGCCAGTGGGAAGTGCGGCGTCAATCCCCAGCCGGGTGAGCGCGGCGTCATCCACCGCGATGCTGCCAACGAGGGCGAGTGTTCGGGCGTTGGCGCGATGGGCCGCCTGCGCCACGGCGGCGACGATCTTCCCATACGCTGTCTGCTCATCGAGACGACCCTCCGCGACGATGACCAGCTTCGCGCCCTGGGCTATCTCCGCGAAGCGCACGGTCTCTAGCACGAGGGGCGCGCCTGGCGTCAGTGTCGCCTGGGTGAAGGCCAGCAGACCCGCGCCCAGCCCTCCAGCCGCGCCTGCGCCTGGCGTTCTGGCGACATCCCGCCCCAGGTCGCGCTGGATGATCGCCGCGTAGTGAGTCAGCGCGGCGTCGAGTTGCGCGACCATCGCCGCATCCGCGCCTTTCTGGGGGCCATAGACGGCGCTGGCTCCCTGTGGGCCGTATAGGGGATTGGTCACGTCGCTTGCCACGAGGATATGCGTCTCAGCCAGACGTGGATCCATTCCCTGGATTTCGATGCGAGCGAGGTGGGCAAGCGCGGCTCCGCCGGGGGCCAGGTCGCGCCATCCGCGTCGAGCAGCCGCGCGCCAAGAGCCTGGGCCATCCCCGCGCCGCCGTCGTTCGTCGCGCTGCCACCTATCCCCAGGATAATGTCGCGGCAGCCAGCGTCGAGCGCGTGGAGCAGCAGTTCACCTACCCCGCGTGTCGTGGCGCGGAGGGGATCACGCTGGTCGGGACGAATCAGGCGAGGCCAGCGGCGGCGGCCATCTCGATCACCGCCGCGCCCGCGTGAGCGCCTGCCCCTTCGCCGAGGATTCCCCAGGTGGCGGTGACACTGGCGCCGAGCGGCCCCGTAACCTCCGACGTGAGCAGGCGCCCGCCGTGGCGGTGACGAGGGCGCGCGTCGTGCCTTCGCCGCCATCCGCGACGGGGAGAACGATGATTTCAGCGGTCGGGAGCGCCTGGGCAAGGGCAGCGGCAATGATTGCGCCGACCTCAGGCGCATCGAGGCTACCTTTCAGCGCCTGTGGGGCCACGACGATCTTCATCCTCGGCATCTCCAGCGTCCTTTCGCGGTTGGAGCTCGCGGTCGCTGGGCGCTCTCCGCGTCGTTAGCGCGCGGAGATAGCGACGCGGGCTAGCCGATGTGCGGCTCGCGGCGCGGCCAGACGACGTTGTCCACGTCTTTGAGCGCGGTCAGCGCGACATCAAAACCAGCGACCTGGCCAGCGTAGAGAGGGACATCGAGGCTGTCCTTCGCCTCTTGCCAGGCCAGGCGCCCCTTCTCGCGATCAGCCACAACTTGTGACCAGACAGCGAGGTCATCCATTTGGGCTCCTTGCTCTGAGAGGAAACTGGCCACACTGTTGAGCGCCTGCGCCTGGCCGCGCCAGTGGAGCGCGTCGGCGCGCGTATCGGCATATTGCGCCTCGGACTGTGCGCGCCTCGCCCAGACACGCATGCGCTCTATCGTCTGCTCGCGACTCATATGCTTGCTGTGCCTTTTCTTGTAGAACGCGGTATACTTAGCGTTACACGAAGACCTGCGCTATCAGGGGAGGGAACGAAGCAGTTCCCGCACGGCCTCATCGGAGATGCGGCCTTCGAGCCGCTCGACGCCATCCACCTCGATCACGGGGATGCGATAGCGGTAGCGCTCGAATAGCTCTGGGTTCGTACGGATATCGGCTTCGCGCAGATCAAAGGTCTGGTCAGTATCCGCCAGAGCGTCTTCCAGATACGCCCGCGCCTCATCGCAGAGGTGGCACCCAGCCTTTGCGTATAACGTCACCACATGCATCGGGTTGCTCGCTCCCAGAGGTTCCAGCGTGGAATTTCTTGTATCGTTCGCGGCTCGTATTGGCGGCGTCAACGAACACGCCGCTTCCCTTGCGGATGATAGCATACGCCTGACGCGGCGGCAAAATGGCGCCGTTGTGAGGATGCGCAACAAGAATGTTCTGGTGAGATGAAACACGGAATGCTAGCGGCGCGTATAGTAGCAATAAGGCCAATATTCGACCGCCGCCAAGGCGAATAGCCTTCGCTAAGGTGTAGCGATGCGAGATCACGGCCTGGAGGTGTCCCACATGACAGAAAAGTCACAGCGACAGGATCGAGAAGACGCCCGCGAAGATCGCGAGACCTCTTCTACCGAAATGTCGGCGGAGGTAGCGGATAATGCGCGCCGCTCAGAACAATCTGAACGTGGACATGCCGTCTGAGAGCGGCAATACGCAGGCCGCCGAGGAGGCGCCGCGCCCGCGCGCTCGCCGCACTTCGCGTAAGCCTGCGTCCACCACTGAGCCTGCGCGCGCTCAGGAGCCACTCTCAGTCTCGCCTCTGGAGGCTGACGCGATGGAGCTGGAGGCGCAGGGTTTCTCAGCGGATGAGGCGCAGCGGCTGATAGATATGTCGAAGCGGCTTGAATCTTCCGCTGAGGCGCGCGCGTCTCAGGCGGAGTTGAAGCGATTGCGGTTCACGCAATGGCTCATCGAGCGCGGCATTCTGGATGAATTTAGCGTGTAAGGTCGTCGCCTCTCCACGGCTAGCTCGCGCGCATACCCGACCGCTAGCGGTTCATGTCATCAGCGGCATATTCTGAGGCATTATCTGGCGCGCGGCATCAGTCTTGTTCGGCGCACATGACAGACGGGCATCATTTCCCTGGCATAGGGTCATGATGCCCGTCTCGTCGTGTGCGCGGCTTGCGCTATCGGCGCTAGAGTCCCTGGCGCAGGCGTGCGAGACGCGCTTCCGCGCGCGCGACGACCGCCGTGGAGACACCGATGGGCTGCGCTTTGCCGATGTAGCCAGAGCGCAGCTTGGCCCCCTCGCGCCAGTAGGCGTACCAGTACGGGCCGTGTCCTGGGCCGCGCTTGCAGGTGCCGCAGGTAGGCTTGCCGCATTTGCGGAACTGCAATTGATACGTGATGTGCAGATCTTTTGGTAGAGTTGCCATGCGACGCTATCTCCCTGAGTAGTGATCCACCCGCGTCGGTGGCCGCAGCGCACATATTCGCCTGAGGTTAGGCGCTCGCTCGGTCCTGGCGCTTCATCGAGGGGCTAGAGGTATCTGTTGATGTGAAACGAGCAGACGGTGTGGCGCGCTATGCTCCCCTGACTTACTGGTTATCTCGTGGTTTGACGCGCCGCCTGGAGTTAGTTGTTTTCTCCGCAGAAATCAAACGAGCAGGTGAGCGAATACGGTCACCTTCTCTCGCTCATAAGTCCATAGTGTAGCTTCGCGGATTTGGCTGCGTGCGCGGGAGAGTCATGCTACAATGGCGTGGATGAATGAACGCGCAGGGCGGACGGTAGCCCCCACGTACTGTGAGGACGAGGCATGGCACGGGAGCTGGTAAACGACTTTCTTCTCGTCTCGCGCTACTCGGAACCACCCGCTGAGGTGACGATTGCTCAGGCGTTCTCCGCAGCCGGACTGGGCGCGCCGACGTACCAGGTGGCGGCTCCCGCCGCCATCTCCCCAGGCGACGCGCCGCCCGCAAGCCAGCGTCTCGGATCCTATCGTATGACCGCGCCTCACGACTGGCGCGACGCTGCGTATCAGCGTGACTCGCCATGACTCCGCCGCGCTTTCGGGGATGGGCGAGAGCGCGTTTGCACACCTCACACGGCGAGTCAGCGCGGAGGATGCGCAGACCCTCCGCGCTGGGACGCTGATCCTCGATGTGCGTCTGAAAGCCGAAGAGCGTCACGCGCTGGAGGCGCTCCGCTGGGCGATGAGCGCGCTGCGGGCGCTGGTTAGCCTGACCGGTGGGGCGGTTGTCGATCCTGCCGCGCAGACCGCCTGGGGCGTGAATGCAGCTCACCTCGATGGCCACTGGCCCAGCGACGAGCCATCTGTGCGTGCATGATGAGGCGTGGGGAGCGGACAGCCGGTGGCTGCACACGCATGGCCTGCAAAAGTTTGGACGTCCAGAGCTTGATCTCGCCGCGATTCCGGTCGCGCTCAAGAGCGAGGCTGAGGCGTTTCTGCTGGAGGTCGCCGAGCGGCTGACCCAGGGCGAGCGTCTCGCCGCAGGACAGGAGATCGACCTGGATGACCTGGGCGCGGTGATCGCCGTCACCGTCGCGCCCGATGCGGAGCATCAGGCCCCCTACACGCGGCTACGTCTGGCCGATAGCCCGGCGCCGGGCGAGCGGCAGAGTGTCGGTGTGGGGCGAATGCTCGCGCGGATGGCGCTTGCGGATGCCCAGCGTAGGCGCGAGGCGCATGACTCAGCGGGCGCGGTTGACCTCATCGAGCGAGTGCTGGCCGCCAACAGCGACGACTGCGCGGCGTTATTTCTGAAAGCCAGCATATTGCTCGACAATCAGCAACCGCATGAGGCGATGGAGCTGGGTGAGTTGATGGCGCTACGCGCTTCGATGGATCACCGCGGGCCACTGGTCGTGGGTCTGGCGCTCCTGGCCATCGGACGCTCACGCGAGGCGCTCAATGCGCTCGACCGCGCCATCGAACGGGAGCCGGAGTCGGCGCAGGCCTTTCTTGCGCGGGCCGATGCGTACCGTATGCTCGGCGATGAACGGCTGGCTGCGGTGGATCGTGCGCGAGCGGCGTATCTTGGCATCTGAGGAAAGTGGAACGCACGGCGATGTCAGGGCGATTTGTGACGTTTGAAACCTTTTTGAGGTATCTCCAGCGCGTTTGACATCGTCCAGACGCGCGTATACACTACTACACATGCCTGCTCGCAGGCATCGTCGCTGGGGAGACGACGAAACGCGTGCGCCACAGGACATTGGCGTTGGGCATGTGGAGAGGATTCCCAGCTTGCGCGCGGCTGTGTAACACGCACGCGACTGCGACGTATATTGTGGTATGAGACGGGCGCCTGGATGGGTGAACGATAGGTGTCCGCATGAACCCAGTCAAGCCGGAACTGAGGGATGGGAAACGTGTCGGACTTGCAATCTCTTGGTCAGGTCGCGAGTGATTATCTGGCCATGAAGCATGCCGCGCGCGAACGCGCACTGCCCAAGTCGCGTACGGCCATCCGTTTGTGCGCCAATGCGATTCGCGCGGCGCACCGCGACGAGTTCGATCTCGTCAATCGCAACATCGCGCAGGCAGGTGAGTTGTTGCGCGAGATGGCCTCCGATCTGCGCGACCACCTCGACATCTTCTACGCTGGATTTGTCGCGGATGCGCAAAAGGAATACGCTGAAGCCGCGCTGACCGCATCGCTCATCCAGCGGCGTCCGCTGCCCATGCCCAGCGATCTCGGCATCGAGTGGGCGCCGTACCTGAATGGACTGGGTGAGGCGACTGGAGAATTGCGGCGCTACCTGCTGGATCGCATGCGCCAGGGCAAGCTCGATGGCTGCGAAGACATCCTGCGCGACATGGATGAGATTTATGGCCTGCTGATCTCGCTGGATTTCCCCGATGCGATCACTGGCAACCTTCGTCGCACGACTGACGCGACACGCGGGATTCTGGAGAAGACGCGCGGCGATTTCACGCTGGGTGTCACACAGGCGCGCTTCACCGAAGCGCTCGCCCAGGTCGAGGACGACTTGAGGCGCCTGTATCGCCTCACCGACCGTTAGATCTGGCCCGCCAACGCCCGCCGTGTCTGCCTGGTTTGCGGCGGCGCGCTGTGTGTCTCGCGAACGATGATGGGTGATGTTCGCTCGCACTGTAGCGATGCGTGCTCACAGGTCGTTATAACATTCAGCACGCTGCGCGCTTGTCGCGACCCAGCTACCCCAGCGACTACCGCCTGGCCGCGCGGCAGAGCTCCGCAAACGAAGCCCCGACCAGAGCAGACAGCGCAGCACGCGCCCACAATATCAGCCCACATGAGGAGCGCAAGACATGACTCAGAGCGCGCAGCAGGGATCGCCCTCGGTGATTTCAGAGGCGACCGATCTCGTACGAGAGAAGGCCGTAGTGGTGGCCAACGAACGGCGAGAATGGCGATGAGCGCATGGACTATGGGGTCAATGGGCTCGCGAGCCTCATCGAGCACGCCGAGTTGTTTCGCACCTCGCTGGCGCCCCTGGCATTGCCGCCGGTTCTCTGCGCGGTGATTCTGATGAATGCGCAGGGGGTAGAGCCGCAGTGGGGGCTAGTGGTGATTGACGCTGCTGGCGAGCGCGCTCGCGCTGACTGGTGTCGGCGGTGATGTCCGCAACGCGACGGTTCAGGTTTTGCCCCCATGATCACGGCGTGGAGCGCGCCACAGCCACGCAAAAGCGGGAGCGATCAGCGCGGATGACCGCTATGCGCTGCGTCTGGGGAGTGTGTTGCTCGCGCTGGCGATCGTGTGCGCGCTGCCCCTGGCATTCAGAGGCGGCGGCGCGCATCTGGCTCATCGTCGCATTTCGGCTGTTCGTCGTCGTATTCTATGGCGCTGACGTCGTTAGACGCCGCGCCGCCCCGCTGGATGAAGTTGCTTGCGGCGTTAAGCCTGGGACCGGGTCTGGTCGCATTGACCGTGTTGACGCAAGGGCAGGCGATGACTGCCCTCGACTGGCTCATCGCCGTGATCTTTGGCTGCATGGCGTTTGGCGTCATCGAAGGGCGGCGTCTGGGCGCGTCGACTGCATGGAAAATACGCGGCGTGGTCGCACGCTCGCCTCGCTGATCGGCGCGCGGTGGGCGCTGCTGGTGGCGAGTGGCGCGATGGCGGTAGGCTTTGCGCTGGTAGTATTGATGAGCCTCCTGCCGCCGACATTGCCTGGGGCGCTGCTGGCGCTCATCGCGGCGCCCATGGCCCTGGTTGCGTTGACGGGGCTAGGCGTGAGTCACTTCGCGCCATCGCGGCGTGTGGCCGCCTTCCAGCTCATGCGTGTCTACACCTGGTTTGGGGCCGCGCTCATCATTGGTCTCGTGTTGACGTTCCTCGTGCAAGGTTTCATCGGCGCGCTCGTGCATTCGCTCCTCGGCTGACAACCCGCCATCGCACCGGAGGTGGATGATGGACAGTTCACCGATAGACTCGCGTCGGACTGATGCTCGTGCGAGAGCGGCGGATAGCGTTGGCGCTGGCGCCTGCGAGCCACTGGGCTCGATCTCTATGGGACGCGCATGCTTCGGCTGGAATTTCCGCATGTCGCCTGTACGCCTCGGCGCTTCCGCGCATGAGCAGGCGCTTGCCCTTAGCATGGCTTTCTATGGGCGCAGCGCCACGCTCCTCCCTACCGCATGGACATATGGCCCCTCACCGCGCCATGCGATTGACCGACAGCAATCCACCAACCCCGCCGAGTCTCCATTTCTTCGCACGTATCGCATGGCTCCACCCGACGATCTCGATAATCCCACGAGCGCCGCGCCGCATCACATCACCATCGAGGTCTTCCGCGCTACGCCGGACGGTCGAGATGGCGCCCAATCCAGCAGGCCACCGCGGGCGCGCTGTGGCTGCCGCTTGCCGCGATCCGCGCGCCTCATACGCGGCGCGGCGGTCGCGGAGGCGCTGAGCCTGGATGGAGTGGAGGCGCGCCTGGCGGATGGCGTCACGCTGCCCAGCGATGGCTTCATCTTTCTGCCCGCTGATGTGGGTGAGCGCATGCTCTCGCGGATCGGTGCGAAGTATGGCGAGGGCGCGCTCTTCGCGAATCCTGCCGCTCGCGCCTGAACGCTGTGGGGCAAGGATACGATCAGCAGGCGTCGGTGGAGTAGTTGACCACGGCTGATGCGCCTGCGTCTGCCGTCTGTCGGGGCGAAGGTGATCTGGCCCTGTCGTCCAAAAAACGTCGTGGTGTTCGTCACAGCGATTTTGACAGAGTCTCGGGTTCCCAGCGTGCCACTGGATGGCGAGACTTTAATGCCAGAGAGGTAGCTCGGCGCGTACTGCGCAGTCCAGCCAAGTGGCGACGACCCCTGATTGCTCAGAACGATATATTGCGTCTTGTTATGCTTCGACAGCCTAGCTGGATGGAGTCTGGCTGCACGCTGAGCCAGTTTGGCGGCGGAGTCGGCGTCGGGCTGGGTGTTGGCGTGGGCGTGACCGTCGCGGTTGGGGTTGGCAGAGGCGTCGCCGTGCGCGTCACCGGCGCGAGCGATGAGAAGTTCGCGCCGAATGCGTTGCCGAGCGCGCTACCGACCGTGACGCCCATGATGATGAGCACGACGAGCGCCAGCGCTACGGCAGCCAGAAGCGCAGCCGAGACGCCGCGCGGACGCGGCGACTGTCCGGCGCCAACGCGACCAGCGCCAGGCCAGGCTGGGTTGCCCGCGCCGCCCGCGCCGCCCTGCGCGCTCCAGGCCTGCTGGCTGGCGCCTCCGTGGAAAGATGGATCCCAGAGAGTGGCGTCACCACTGGGAACGCCACCGCCATAGCGCGAGGCGGGTGTCGGCGTTGGCGGTTCGGCGGCGCCGCGCAGGCTGGCGAGTGGCGCTCCCACGCCCGCGGCGCGTTTCAGGAACGAGCCGAGCGAGCCACGCGCGCCATCGCGGATGGCCTGCGCGAAGGCTCCGGCTGACTGAGGGCGCTCGGCGGGGTCTTTCGCCAGCGCCCAGAAGATGATCTCCTTCGACACGCGCGGGAACATCTGGACGTGTGGAGCGCAGTGGCGGTGGCGGATCGTTGAGCTGGCGCGCAAGCACCTCAGCGGTAGGGCGCGCCACCGAAAGGCGCGTGACCCGCGAGCGCGGCGTAGGTCACGACGCCGAGCGCATAGATGTCGGCGCTGGGGCCGACACGCACACCGCGAATCTGCTCGGGCGCCATGTATTCAGGCGTGCCCAGAGTGACGCCGCCGACCGTCAGCCCTGCTTCGGCGTTGATGTCGGAGGCCAGCGCGATGTCGGGGAGGTCGCGCTGATCGAGTGGTCGTGCGATGCCGAAATCGGCCAGCAGCAGGCGACCATCTGGATGCAGCAGCAGGTTCGAGGGCTTGACATCGCGATGCACGATGCCGTGCTGGTGCGCGTAGTCGAGGGCGCTGGCGATCTGGTCGATATACGTGAGTGTCTGTGGGATGGACAGCGGACCTTCGCGCGCGAGCAGATCGGCGAGCGAGCCATCGGGGAGATAGGGCATGACGAGATAGGCCAGGTCATCTTGCTCGCCAAATTCGTAGATCGGTACGATGTTAGCATGGTCGAGCGCGGCGGTCGCATCGGCTTCGCGGCGGAATCGCGCCAGGAACAGCGGCCATTGCCGCGCATCGGCCAGCGCCTGTGGTCGCAGCACCTTCACGGCGACCTGGCGGCGCGGGCGTTCCTGTTGGGCTACATAGATCGCGCCCATACCACCCACTCCGAGCCGCCGTTCGAGACGGCTGGAGCCAAGTGTACGGCCAAGCAGCGCATCGGATGCGGGATAATCGCTCACGACGACCGTTCGATCCTCTCAAGCCGCTTCACGCCAGCTATTCCTGTGCGCTCAAGATCCTGCGCGCTTTTCATCAGCAGTCCGATGGTCTCGGCCATCAGAGTGAGGACGCCAACGGCGTACCCGATGGCCAACGCCAGTAGGAAGGCGGCAAGGTGCGTCGTCGGCTCCAGGAGCGCGCTGCGATCCAGCGGTCATGTATGCGACGATTTCGCTCACGAGAATGGTCGCGATGAACGCGACTCCGGCCCAGGCCAGAATCGTGGTGAAGCGCGTGGCGCAGAGCATGCCACATGTGTCCGAGTATCCCCGCTGGCATCGTCTTCGACTCCTTGCTGCGCAGTCTTCCCCATGCAGAGCGCGGGGCTGCGCCCAGTGTAACACGGCGGCGGCGCGACTCGCTACTCGCATAGGAGTAGCAGGAGTAGCTGCGGTGGCGAAGTGGAATGGCCAGACGTTGTACAGATTGGGTGATACGCTTGGTGTTGATCGCCCCGAAGGCAGGGCAGCCACGCATGGCGACGTCCTGGCGCTCGCGCTCAGGGAAGCATGCTGGGGCAATCCTGGAGAGCCGAGCGGGTGTGCGCCGCAATTGACGCCAGTGTTACAATCACAGATGGCGCTCTTACTTGGTTCGCTGCGCGCTGCCCCACTGTACGAGATAGCGCGCGGAGGCTACGGGAGCCGCCACGTGAGCGGATTCCCGCTGGTGGAGGATAGTTTGAGATGCCCCTCAATATCGCTACTGTGGCGTTCTACATACTCGCGGTGGCGCTTGTAGGCTCATCGCTTGCCGTTGTCTTGTTCCGTAACATTGTCCATGCGGCGCTCTTTCTCGCACTGAGTTTTGGCGTCGCCGCTGGTATCTACGTGCTGCTCAACGCGGAATTCATCGCGATTGTGCAGATACTCATCTATGCGGGCGCGGTAACGGTTCTGGTGTTCTTCGCGATCATGCTCACCCAGAACGCCATGTCCCAAACCTCCAGCCCATTTTCGGGCCAGACCTGGCTCGCGGCTATCATCGCTCTAGGATTGGCCGCTGGCCTCATCTTCACGGTTGGCGCCAGCCAGATGGCTATCGGCAGCCCTGGCGCCTCGGCGAATCTGGCGAACGCCATCAACGGTGGCGGCTCAGTCACCCGCATCGGTCAACTGCTCTACAGCCCCTTCAGCTATAGCTATGTGCTGCCATTTGAAATCGCCTCGGTTGTCTTGCTGGTCGCAATCATCGGGGCGATTGTGATTGGCCGCGAAGAGTAGCGAGACGGGAGAGGATAATCGCATGGTGACGCTGAACTCATTCCTCGTGCTCGGCGCGCTGGTCTTCTGTATCGGCCTTTTTGGCGCACTCAGCAAGCGTAACGCGGTCGCGATTCTGATGAGCATAGAGATCATGCTCAATGCCGTCAACATCACGCTCGTGGCGTATGCGTCGGCGTTCCAGTCCTTCGCGGGCGCGGGACACGGCGAGCGGTTGACCGGACAGATTTTCGCTATCTTCATCATCACCGTGGCGGCTGCGGAGGCCGCGGTCGCCCTGGCTATGATCATCGCCATCTACAGACGCCGGTCTACGATTGACGTCGGCCAAATCAACCTGATGCGCTGGTAGTCGCCCGCGCACAGGCGCTGACGCGAAGTAACGGAGCGGATGCATGAGTCCCGTAGAGTTAGTCCCGGTGATCCCGCTGCTGCCGCTGGTGGCGATGGTCATCATCCTGTTTGTGACACGGCCACTCGACGTGGCGGAGCAGCGACGCGCGGGCTTACGGCCAGGGCCATCGCCCAAGGGCGCCCATGACCACGATGGCGCGGCGGGGCACGCGGCGACCGAAGCGCACGACGCCAGCCACGATGACGCGCATGGTGGCGGTCATGGCCACGGGGTCACGACGACCTGGGGCATGATCGGCAGCGTCATCGCGGTCGTCGCGATGATCGGCGCTTTCGCGTTGTCGCTCGCGATCTTCATCCAGTTCTACAACACCGCGTCACTGCGGCAGAACGGCTACACCGTCCAGTCTGTGGAACTGGTTCTCGTTCGGGTCACTCCACTATGCGATTGACTTTCGCGTTGATCCGCTGACGGCGGTGATGCTGGTCGTCGTGACGGGTGTCTCGATGCTCGTCCACCTCTACTCGATTGGCTATCTGGCGGGTGACCTGGGCTACTCCCGCTTCTTCATGGAGCTATCGCTCTTCACCGTCTCGATGCTGATTCTGGTGCTGGGCGCGAATATCCTCGTGCTCTACATCGGCTGGGAGTTGGTGGGCCTGTCGTCCTACCTGCTGATTGGCTTCTGGTTCGACCAGGCGCCACCGCCCGCGGGGTCTGACCTGCCCTATCCACCGTCAGCCTCGCTGAAGGCGTTCGTCACGACGCGCCTGGGCGACTTCGGGATGCTGATCGGCATCCTGATGCTCTTCCTGACGACGGGGACATTCGCGTTCACCGACCTGAACAACCCCGCGACCTACCACAACGTTGACCAGTTCACCATCACGCTGGCGATGATACTGATCTTCTGCGGCGCGGTGGGCAAGTCGGCGCAGTTCCCGCTGCATGTGTGGCTGCCCGACGCGATGGCTGGCCCGACGCCGGTGAGCGCGCTGATCCACGCGGCGACGATGGTGGCCGCTGGTGTCTATCTGGTGGCGCGTTTCTTCCCGCTCTACGCGCATGTCGCGGGGCCACAATCGCTGGAGGTAGTCGGCTGGGTTGGCAGCTTCACAGCGATCTTCGCGGCGGTAATCGCACTGGCGCAGAACGATATCAAGAAGGTGCTGGCCTACTCGACTGTCAGCCAGCTTGGCTATATGTTCGTCGGCCTCGCGGTCGCCCCGACCAACGCGACGGGCATCTTTCACCTGTTCACCCACGCCTTCTTCAAGGCGCTGCTCTTCCTCGGCTCCGGCAGCGTGATTCACGCGGTCGCGGGCAATCAGGATATGCGCAAGATGGGCGGCCTGGCGAAGTCTATGCGCTGGACGAGCATCACCTTTCTGCTGGCGACGCTCTCGATCTCTGGCTTCCCGCTGTTCTCAGGCTTCTTCAGTAAGGACGCCATCATCGCCGAGGCTTTCAAGTATGGTGGCGAGAACGGCAACTACTGGTTCTATGGCCTGACGCTCTTCACCGCCTTCCTGACCGCCTTCTATATGTTCCGGCTGTACTTCATGACGTTCGGTGGCAAGGGTGGCGCGTTTGGCGGATTCTTCGGTGGCGCGGCTCAGTATCGCGGCGAGGCGCATCCGCATGAGTCGCCGTGGACGATGACGCTGCCGCTGATCCTGCTGGCCTTCCCGACAGTGTTGCTCGGCGTGTGGAGCTGGAACAGCGGTTTCGCGGACTTCCTGACGGCGGCGAAGCAGCCGTTCGAGAATCCCTTCACCGACCCGCTGACGTATATCGGCGTCGCGGCGGCGCTGCTGGGCATCGGGCTGGCGTGGTTGGTCTATGGGCTGGAGGTCATCCCGGCGCGCGTCTTCACCAGCAATCCGCTGGGGCGCGCGATCTACACCGTGCTGATCAACAAGTTCTACCTCGATGAGTTCTACGGCTGGCTGATCAAGTACATCGTGCTGGGTCTCTCCAACGGCGCGGTGGCCTTCGACAAGTATGTCGTGGATGGCATCGTGAACGGCTCGGCCTCGACCGTCCGGCGCATCGGCGATGCGACACGGCGCACCGAGACGGGCGTGCTGCAAAATTACGGCGCGGCCATCTTTGGTGGCGCGCTGATTATCGCGCTGGTGGTCTTCATCGCCACCGGCGCGTTCATCCGATAGGCGGGGGAGGATAGGAAAAGCGCTATGCTGCTCACTGCGATTGTCTTCCTGCCGCTGGTCGCCGGGATCATCACCCTGCTCGCGCCAGAGCGCTCGGCGCGCTGGATCGCGGCGGTCTTTACCGGAGCGGTGTTTCTGCTGAGCCTCTGGCTCTATGTTGGCCTGCTGGGGTCGGGGACGCCGAACTTCGGTTCGGTCACTGACCCTCAGTGGTACATCGATCTCAAGTGGATCGATGTCGCTATCGGCTCGTTCCGCTTCAAGGTGGACTATGCGCTTGGCGCGGACGGCCTTAGCATCACGATGCTGATCCTGAACGGCCTGCTCTCGCTCCTGGCCGTCATCGGCTCCTGGAAGATCGAGAAGCGCCCGAAGCTCTACTTCGCGATGCTGCTGATGCTCGAAACGGGTGTCATGGGTGTCTTTGCCTCGTTCGATCTCTTCCTCTTCATCCTGATGTGGGAGATCGAGCTGATTCCGATGTTCCTGCTGATCGGCATCTGGGGCGGCGCGCGGCGCGAATACGCCGCGTGGAAGTTCCTGATCTATACCCTGGTCGGCTCGGCCTTCACGCTGGCGGGCATCTTCCTGATCTACTTCGAGACGGGCGGTCGCGATGCGTCATTCCAGCATTTCGCTGCCGTGGCGCCGAACCTCACTGGCTCGCTGCCATTCTTCGGTGGCAGTGTCTCGCTGGCGCTGGTCGTCTTCCTGCTGCTCTTCGGGGGCTTCGCGGTCAAGATTCCGATGTGGCCAGTGCATACCTGGCTGCCCGACGCCCACACCGAGGCGCCGACAGCGGTGAGCGTGCTGCTGGCGGGCGTGCTGCTGAAGATGGGCGCGTATGGCCTGATTCGCATCTGCCTGGGCTTCGCGCCACATGGCGCATCGGAGTTCGCGCCAGTCCTCGGTATCATCGCGGCGATCAACGTCCTCTGGGGCGCGGGCGCTTCGATGGTGCAGAAGGACATGAAGCGCATGATCGCCTACTCCAGCGTGAGCCACATGGGCTATGTGCTGCTGGGGGTCGCGGCGGCGGCGGCGGTCGGCACGACGAGCCTCGCTTTCCGGCAGGCGGCGCTGACGGGCGCGGCGCTCCAGATGTTCACCCACGGCACCATCACCGGCATGCTGTTCTTCGCGGTCGGCGTGCTCTATGACAAGGCGCACACACGCGACATCGATGTCTTCGGTGGCATCGGCAAGCGAATGCCGCTGCTGCTGCTGCTCTTCTCGGTGGCGTGTTTCGCGTCGCTGGGCCTGCCGGGCCTGAGCGGCTTCGTCGCGGAGTATCTGGTCTTCACCGGCTCGTTCGCAACGTTGCCGCTGGCGACGATTCTCGCGGCGTTCGGTGTGGTGCTGACGGCTGGCTACCTGCTGTGGATGCTGCGGCGCGCGTTCTACGGGCCGCTGAACATGAAGTGGGACTGGCTGACGGATGCGAGCGTGCTGGAGGCGGTACCGCTGGTCGCGCTGACGGTGGTGATTCTCTTCGTCGGTATCTATCCGCAACCGATAGTTGACCTGCTGACGCCGAGCGTGCAGCAGATGTTGCACAGCATGAGCGCGCTAGTGGCTCGCTAGAGTTGAGAGACCTGGGAGCGTACCGTGACATCAACGATAGGTCTAACGCAAATCTGGCTCCTCTCGCCTGAGCTGAGCGTCGTATTGCTGAGCTTCCTGGTGCTGGGGCTAGATCTCGTGACACGGCGCAAGTCGGTCACGTGGGCGGTGGCGCTCGTTGGGCTGGTGATTCCACTGGCGCTAACGTTCAGCCTGGCATTCGATACGTTTGGGTCGCGACCGACCAGCGCCTTCTACGGCATGCTGGTAGTCGATACCTATGCGATCTTCTTCAAGTTGCTCTTCCTGCTCATCGGCTTCGCGGTCATTCTCGTCTCGTACCAGTACGTCGAGAAGTATCTGCGCGCGACGCCGGGTGAATACTACAGCATCATCCTGATGTCACTCGCCGGAATGATGCTGATGAGCAGCTCGGGCGAGCTGATTACCATCTACATCTCGCTGGAGCTGACGAGCATTCCGCTCTACATTCTGGCGGGCCTCTCGCGCAGCGACGCGCGCTCGGCTGAGGCGGCGGTGAAGTACGTGCTGCTCGGCGCGATGTCGTCGGCGATCCTGCTCTACGGCATGACGCTGCTCTACGGCGCGACGGGCACGACCGACCTGCTCGAAATCGCCAAGGCGACGACGAGCGCCCTCCAGTCGGGCAACCTGCTGCTGATTGTCGGCGAGGTCTTCATCTTCGCGGGCTTCGGCTTCAAGGTCTCGGCTGTCCCGTTCCATATGTGGGCGCCAGACATCTACGAGGGCGCGCCGACGCCATCCACGCTGTTCTTCTCGGTCGGCTCGAAGGCGGCGGGCTTCGCGGCGCTGCTGCGGGTCTTCGTCTTCGGTGGCCTGGTCGCGCTGAATAGCAGCTATCTCTGGGTGATGGTGGCGGTGGTCGCCGCGCTGACGATGATTGTCGGCAACGTGGGCGCGCTGCTCCAGACGAACATCAAGCGCATGATGGCCTATAGCAGCATCGGCCAGGCGGGCTATCTGCTGGTAGGCTTCGCCTCGCTCATCATCCACAACACCGAAGCGGGCGACCAGGCGATGCTGGCCTTCCTCTTCGTCTATGTGGTGACGAACATCGGCGCCTTCACGGGCATCATCGCGCTGGCCGATGCGACGGGCCGCGAGAACATCCGCGACTTCGATGGCTTCTGGCGGCGCTCGCCGTGGATCGCGGCGGGGATGGCGATCTGCCTGCTGGCGCTGGCGGGCATCCCGCCGATGGCTGGTTTCCTGAGCAAGCTGGTCATCTTCTGGGTGGCCTGGGGCCAGGGGTCGGGCATGTCCATCCTGGTCATCATCGGCCTGCTGATGAGCGCCGTCTCCATCGCCTACTACGCGAACGTGGTGTGGCGCATGATCGTGGTCGAGCCGGAGAAGCGCGAGCGGCTCCACACGCTCTCGCCTTCGGTGGGGCTGACGATGGCGCTGGCCGTCGTGGGCGTGATCGCGCTCACGGTGATCTTCGACCCACTCATGGCGCAGATCGGTGTCGGCGCGAGCAGCCTCTTCAACGCGCTGGCCCACTAGCGGCTGAACCCTCGCAGGCACGCGGCGCCCTCGCTCGGCTCTGGCTGAAGCGAGGGCGCTGTCGTATGCTGGACATGCGCCAGTCGCGCTAACAGCAGTACCAAATAGCGGAGGAGAACGCAGCTATGCCAGATACCGAGACGGCTGTTCCACCAGTGGGCGCCGAGGCGCCCGATTTCACGCTGCAAGCCACGGATGGCTCGCAGGTTCACCTCGCCGACCTGCGCGGCAAGACCGTGCTGCTCTACTTCTATCCCAAGGATGACACTCCCGGCTGCACGACCGAGGCTTGCGCCTTCCGCGACGCCTGGGGCGAACTGGAGGCGCGGGGTGTGGTGGTGCTGGGGGTCAGCCGCGACGATGTGAAGTCGCACCAGAAGTTCGCCAAGAAGTACAGCCTGCCCTTCCCGCTGCTGGCGGATCTCGGCGGCGTCTGTGGCGCAGCAATACGGGGTGTGGGTGGAGAAGAGCATGTACGGCAAGACGTACATGACGATGGCGCGCACCAGCTTCCTCATCCTGCCGGATGGAACGATTGGCCATGTCTGGGAGCAGGTGAAGCCCGATGGCCACGCCGCTGAAGTGTTGGCATGGGTGGATGCACAGGGCATAACGGGGTGGCGCTGTGAATATCGCTGTGTTCGCCGACCTGCACGGACGCATCCTGCTGGCCTTCATGCTCTGCGCGCGCTGGCAGCGTGAGACGGGGGAGCGCATCACCGCGATCTTGCAGGCGGGCGATCTGGGCGCGTTCCCCGAGGAGTCGCGTGTGGATCGCGCGACGCTGCGGCATGCCCACGTTGACCCGCATGAGCTAGGGTTCATGCGGGATTTCGTGACAGCGCGAGATGATGTCGCCCAAAGTCTCGCGGAAACATCCTGCCCGATGATCTTCGTGCGCGGCAACCACGAGGACCATAGCTGGCTCGACGCGGTGGAGCGGGGCGCAGGAAACGCGCCGCTGTTCCCCATCGACGCCTACCAGCGCATCTACTGTCTGCGGACGGGCATGCCGTATACGCTCGCCGAGGATGGTAGCGAACTGACGGTGCTGGGCATCGGGCGCATCGGCTCACCGCCTGGCGCCAGCAATCCCACTGAGGCGAAATACGCGCAAGTGGCTGAGTTAGCGCGAGCTTTACGAGTTGGATGCCGCGCAGGTGGATGTTTTGCTCACGCACGATGTTCCGACGACCAACCAGAACCGCAGGAGTCTGGGGATGGAAGAGATTCGGCTGATGCTCAATAAGTATCATCCGATCTATCACTTCTATGGGCACACGGACGAGCCGTACCGTCGTGAGCTGGACAGGAACGGCGTCACGACCGCGATTCGCATGGCGGATCTCAACTGGGATCGCTCTGTGCGTGGCGCGCCGCTCGCGCCTGATGTCATGGGGATGCTGCGGTGGAATAGTCGTGATAACCATAGCTTCGAGGTCGTAGACGCGCTCTGGCTGCGCGAATACTCCGCGAATGGTTGGCGCTGGCGCTAGGTGGTTTGTGGCTGTGGCTCGCCGCGGCGGAGGAGGCGCCAGAGCAGCGCTATGCCCAGACCCAGAACGACTGCGCCGCCGATTGTTTCAAACACGGCAGAGAAAAGCGGTATTTGGCCCAGCGCGTCGCCTGCCGCCTGAGGATTCAGCAGGTAGGCCGTTTGCATCCATCCAGCGATGCCCTCTATTGTCCAATATGCGCCTGCGTCTGTGATCAGCGTGAACATCAATAAGGTGATAGCCTGCCCGCTGTCGTGCCGTTGGCTGCTGGAGGCGCCTGGGAGGCCAGCGCCTTCCGAGGCGCTCAGGATGAGCGCGGCGACAACGCTGGCGATGGTGAAGAAAGCCAGCAGGCTCCCCAGAATCAGCGCGACGGTGACAGCCTGCGTGACCAGCGGGAAGAATCCCTCGCAGCCCCGTGAATAGCAGGCGCTGATGTGGGAGAGTTGGTGGTAAGCTTCCAGGATACGCCCTGCCAATCCGCCAGCCAGCGCGCCGCCAGCCAGCGTCGCCAGCCCCAGCCGCCACGGACGCGACGGCCTGCGCCAGAGAGTGAGCAGCGTTACGCCTTCTGCCGTGAGCAGGACGGCGCAGACGGCGGCGACCGCCAGCCACAGCAGCAACGGTCGGGATGAAGGTGGGATGATGACGGGCATGAGTTGGACGACCTTTCTATGGGCGCAATCGAAGCCCCTACCGCTCCTTCGCGCGGCGTTGCAGCTCATAGAGGCGGCTGATGGCCTCCAGTGGGGTCAATTCGTCTATCGGCAGCGCCTTCAAGTCTTCGATCAGCGGGTCTGGCTCGGCGGAGAAGAGCGTCATCTGGAAGGCCTGGGGCGCCGCGATTTCGCGCATGCGCTGGCGGCGACGCGGAGCGTCTTCGGTACGCTCCAGTTCCTCCAGCACTTCCTCGGCGCGGCGTACCACCTGCCGGGGGATGCCCGCAAGCTGCGCGACATGGATGCCGTAGCTCTTGTCGGCGCCGCCGGGGATGATCTTGCGCAGGAAGACGATGTGGCCCTCTTCCTCCGCGACCGCGACGTTGTAGGCGCGGACACGCGGCAGGATGCGTGTCACCTCCACCAGCTCGTGGTAGTGCGTGGCGAAGAGCGTGCGTGCGCCGCAGCGCTTGTTGTTGTGCAGATACTCGACGATGGCGCGGGCGATGGCGAGGCCGTCGAAGGTGCTGGTGCCGCGCCCGATCTCATCCAGGATGACCAGGCTGCGCGGCGTCGCATGGCGCAGGATGTTCGCGGTCTCGACCATCTCGACCATGAAGGTGCTCTGACCGGTGGCGAGGTCGTCCTGCGCGCCGATGCGGGTGAAGATGCGATCCACCAGGCCGATGCGTGCCGACTCGGCGGGCACAAAGCTGCCGATCTGCGCCATCAGCGTGATAAGCGCGACCTGACGGAGATAGGTGGATTTGCCCGCCATGTTCGGCCCGGTCAGTAGCAGGATTTGCGCGTCGCTGGTGGACATCTCGCTATCGTTCGGCACGAACTCGACCTCGCGCTGTGTCGCTTCGACGACCGGATGGCGTCCGGCGACGATGTGGATGCTCTCGCTCTCATCGAGGGTCGGGCGGCAATAGTTACGGCGCGAAGCCACTTCGCCCAGGGCGAGGCACGGTATCTAGCTCGGCGAGCGCGCGCGCGGAGCGCAGCGTCGGCTCGCTCCACTGTGTCGCCACCTCGGCCCGCAGCGCGGCGAAAAGCTCTTGCTCCAGCTTGACGCTCTTCTCGTGCGCGTTGAGGATCAGCGCCTCGTACTCTTTCAGGTCGGGCGTGATGTACCGCTCGCCAGTGCTGAGCGTCTGCTTGCGGATGTAGTCCGCTGGCACACGGCTGAGTTGTGAGTTCGAGACTTCGAGATAGTAGCCAAAGACCTTGTTATAGCCGACGCGCAGGTTGCTGATGCCGCTGCGCTCGCGCTCTTTGCGCTCCAGGTCGGCGACCCACTGGCGGCCATTGCGCGCGGCGTCGGTGAGGGTGTCCAGCTCGGCGTGGTAGCCAGGGCGGATGGCGCCACCATCGGCCAGGCTGAGCGGCGGCTCATCCACCAGGGCGGCGGCGATGAGCGCCTGTAGCTCCGGCAACGGACGAATGGCGGCGCAGATGCGCGCCAGTCCCTCCGGCGCGTCGTGTGTCACGGTGGCCACTTCTTCGATTGCGCTGAGTCCCGCCGCCAGCGCCACCAGATCGCGTGGGGTGGCGATACGCTGGAGCGTGCGATTGATGAGCCGCTCGATGTCGCCCGCGCGATTGAGGATGGGCGTGAGACGCGCGCGCAGGGCGAGGTCATCTTTCGCGGCGGCGACGGCGTCTTGTCGCTCGATCAGCCGCCGCATGTCGAGGAGCGGCTCGCCCAGCCAGCGTCGCAGCAACCGCCCACCCATTGGGGTGTGTGTCAGGTCGAGGACGCTGAGCAGTGAGCCTTTCGCGCCGCCACCCCGACCGCTCTCGAAGAGCTCCAGATTGCGGCGGGTATGCGCGTCGAGCGTCATGAAGCCGCTGACGCTGTACGTCTCCAGGCCGGTGATCTGGGCGAGCGCGCCGCGCTGGGTCTCGTTGAGGTACGCGATAATCGCTCCGGCGGCGCGGGTGGCGAGCGGAAGCCCTTCGCAGCCGAAGGCTTCGAGTGAGGCGACGTGGAAGCATTCCAGCAGCCGCTCACGCGCGATGTCTTCGCGAAAATGGCGCGCATCGTAGGGGGTGATGACAACGTCGAGCCGCGCATCCACCGCGCTGAGCCTGCTCGCCAGGCTGGTTGGCTCAGCGTCAGGGGGAGGCTCGTGGCCGTCGGCGCCGTCGCGGTTGGCGGCGCGCGGGCGCGGCATGCTCGCTGGACGCGCCGTCTCGACCAGCGCCTCCACGGGCTGGACGCGTGCCAGTTCCTGCGCGAGCGCGGCTTCGGGGTCAGGCGCGGCGAACTGCGTGCAGGCGAACTCACCCGTCGTGATGTCCACATAGGCGACGCCGACCGCGTCACGGCCCAGTGTGGCTGCGGCGAGGAAGTTGTTGCGCTTGGCGACGAGCATGGTCGGGTCGATGACAGTGCCGGGCGTGACGACGCGGATGACCTCGCGCTCCACCAGTCCACGCGAGAGCGCCGGATCGCTGACCTGCTCGCAGACGGCGACCCGGTAGCCCTTGCCAATGAGCCGCGCGATGTAGCCATCGGCGGCGTGATGAGGCACACCCGCCATTGGCGAGCGCAGGCCGCGACCGAAGTCGCGTCCGGTCAGCGTCAGATCCAGCTCACGCGCGACCAGCTCGGCGTCATCGTCGAACATCTCATAGAAGTCACCCATGCGAAAAAAGAGAATCGCATCGGGATGCTGGCGCTTCACACTGAGATATTGTTGGCGTACCGGGCTTTGATCACGGTCGCTCTGGTGGTCATCATGTTGTGCGCTGATAGTGCCGTTCCCCTAAGCCACTGCATTGGCGCAACTTGCCGCGCCCTGCGACAGTATATCCGCTTGTGAAGACGAGCGGAGGGCGCGGCAGGAAGCGCGCTGGCCCTTTCTGGAAATGGACTGATGGCGAATGGTTGGTATAATTGCGTATCCGCAAGTAGACGAAGTGCGGTACACTAACGCAGGCGTCCGGCGCAACCCTAGAGCGCCAAAAGATAGCCGCCATCTGTATGGATGAGGGAGAGTCGCGCTATGCCTTACGATCCTAATAATCCGCAGTACCCACAGAATCCACAGGACCCGCAGTACCCGCAGAATCCGCAGCAGCCAGGGTACGGTCAGCAAGGGGATTATCCGACACCGCAGCAGCCGATGTATCCGCCACAGGGGCCAGGAAACACGCAGCCATCGTATCCTCCCCCACAGCAGCCGGGATATCAGTACGGCGCGCAGCCGCCCTATCCACAGCAGCCGAATGATTACCCGCAGCAGGGGCAGCCGCCACAGCAGCGACGCAGCCGCGCTGGCATGATCGCGGCTATCATCGGTGGCGTCATTCTGTTGTGCATCGTCGTGTGTGTCGGCGGACTCTACGCTCTCGGGAAGTTTGGGCAGGGCGCCGCGTCGAGCATTCTGACGACGTATGGCCCGACCCTGACCGCTGCCGCGCAGCAACTCACCCCATCTCCGACGGAGACGGTGATCTACCAGGATACACTTCTGGATTCGCCAACGGGCTGGTTTGCTTCTAGCGATTGCGCTTTCAAGTCGGATGGCTATCATGTGGTCGGTGGAACCGCGTGCCTGGGTCCCACCACGGTGACGCAAGGCGACGCCGATGTGCAGGTAACCGCCCAGATGGTAACGACGGGACAGAATACCGGGTATGGTATCGTTCTGCGCCGCGCCTCTCAGGGCAATTTCTATTCGTTCGAGGTCACGCCCGATGGGCAGTGGGCTTTCCTGAAGTGGGTCAACAGCAACGGCTCGTTCGTGTCGAACTTGCAGTCGAGCGCCGCCATCAATACGGGGAATGGCGCGACGAATCAACTGCGTGTAGTGGCGGTTGGCTCACAGTTCACCTTCTACGTGAATGGTGTGCTGGTCGGAAGCGCGACTGATTCCACCTATTCGCAAGGGCGTGTCGGCGTCGTGGATGATGACTCCAACTCGACCAGCGAGATCATTTTCACGAATTTCGCCGTTTATCAGCCAGCGCAGTAGGATTCCCGTATACGCAAACACCCTTCCCCAGAAAGCTTCGGGGAAGGGCGTTTGCGTATTGCGGTTCAGGCGCGCGCCGCTTGCGACAGGACGCGCGAGAAGTAGTCGGCGATCTCGCTTGGGGTGAAGTCGTCAGCGCCAGCGCCAATGGTCATCTCGAACATGGCGTAGCCTGGAATGGGCGAGGGTCGCAGCCAGGTGAAGAGGGCGACGCTCTCTTCGCGGGCTAGCTCAGCGCTCGCCTCCAGCAGCGTCTCTGGCTCGCCGCGGAGATAGACATGGGCCATGTGCGCGTGCGGTGGATCGGGCTTGAGGATGACGCCATCCACCTGCGCGAGCGCGGCGGCGATACGGACGGCCTGCTCATGGTAGTGGGGGAAGTGGGGCAGTTGCGCGCGCAGTCCGGCGCGGGCTGAGAGCACAGTAGGGATAGAGATGGACGAGGTTGCCGCCGTGGCGTCGCTGCCAGACACGCGCCTCCGCGACGAAGTCCGCTGGGCCAGCGAGCGCCGCGCCCGCGATGGCGCCGACGCCTTTGTAGAACGAGACATAGACACTGTCGAAGAGGCTGGCGATTTCGGCGTAGTCGCGGCCATAGGTGGGCGCCGCCTCCCAGAGCCGCGCGCCATCCATATGTGTCGCCGCGCCGCGCTCGTGCGCCCATGCGGTCTGCTCCACCAGCTCATCCCAGGTGGGGAGCTGGCCGCCAATCTCGCGCTGGGGTAGCTCCAGCAGCAGCGCGGCGAGTGGCTCTGGCCGGGCGCGGAGGTCAGCCAGCGTGATGAGCCGGTTTGCGTCGCCGACGAGCGCGCCGTGCAGCCCATGCAGCAGTTGGTAGCCCTTCTGCTCGTGTATCTCCAGGTGGCAGGTGGGATGAAACGCGACGCTCTTGCGTCCGCTGCGGTCGCTCCAGATGCGCAGGGCGATCTGTTGGGCCATCGTGCCGCTGGGCATGAAGACGGCGGCCTCTTTCCCCAGGAGCGCCGCGATCTCGCGCTCGAAGTCTTCGATGAGGGCGCCGGAGCCGTAGTTGTCGCTCTGCTCGCCGACGCTGATACTATCGACCAGCGCCAACAGCTCTTCGCGCATGCTCGTATTGTGGTGGCCGAAGAGTCGCCGTTCGCAGCGCTGGAACGCCTCGCGGCGGAGCGCCGCCGCATCGGGCGCAGTGGCGGCTGGCGGCTGCTTCTGATGGCTGCGGGAACGCGATGACCCCATAGGATGAGCGCCTTTCTGTGGTGACGTGAATGCCTGTCGCGTGGCCTGTCGCGCTGACCGCGCGGCGCTCTCCTCAGTATACCCGCGCATGTCGGATTCCGGTTATCAGAGGCGCACGGGGAAACGCATGTATTCACGAAAACAGTGTGCGCCTGTATACTGGAGTCTCAGTGTTTCACTACCTACCCGATAATCCAGCACTCTTACCAGAGAAGGATGACGAATATGCTGACCTGCCCCAGGTGTGATTGGGTCGTGGCTGATCCGCGCGCGCAATTTTGCCCCAATTGTGGCCTATCGCTTCAGCAGGCCCAAGCTCCAGAAGGTCAGCACTGAAGCGCCGCCGACCTATGGCGCGCCGCCGAGCACGCCATCGTATGGTGGGCCGCCACCGACCTACGGGGGCCACCGCCGACCTACGGCGCGCCACCCAGCATGCCAGCATATGGCGGCCCTCCACCGACCTATGGAGGGCCACCGCCAACGTATGGCTCCGCGCCCAGCATGCCGACATATGGGGCGCCACCGCCGAGCATGGCGGCCCGCCTCCAACGTATGGAGCGCCACCCAGCATGCCAGCATATGGAGCGCCACCAACGTATGGCGCGCCACCGACCACGCCTGTACCACCTTACACGCCGAACTATGGGTCGGGGTATGGCGCGCAGGGAGGGTATCCTGGCGCTTACTATCCTGGGCAGGGATGGCGACCTGCCGAGCAGCCAGCGAAGCGTTCGTGGGGGCGTATCCTTGCCGCAGTCGTTGGTGTGCTGATCGTTGGCGCCATCATCGTGAGCGTGATCTACAATGCGTCACGGCCTCAAGCCTCATCGAGCTTGCCTCCGACCGCGCTTCCGACGCAGCAGACGACCGCGACCGCGACGACGCCCCCAACGTTGCTCTCAGATCCGCTGACGAGTAATGAGAATGGCTGGTTTGTAGATTCGAGCCACTGCTACTTCTCGCAGGATGGCTACCATATCCGCAATAACTATATCTGTTTCGCTCCCATCAGTTCCCAAACCGACGGCACGGAATCCGTGACGGCCAAGGAAGTCTCCGGGCCGTTGAATCATGGCTATGGCTTGATCTTCAGGCGCGCGCATAAGGGGAACTATTACAACTTCGTGATCACCTCATCCGGTGATTACGGCTTGTTCAAAGTCGTGAATGACAATCTCACCCAGTTGATTCCCTATTCCCCAAGCTCAGCGATCAAGACCGGGCTGAATGTCGAGAATTCGCTCTCGGTCACGATGAAAGGCGCGACTTTCGACTGCTATGTGAACGGCATCAAGGTCGCGGAGGCGCACGATACCACCTTTACAGAGGGCGATTGGGGGCTGGGCGTCTACTCGACCGATAATGTCGTCTTCACGGACTACATCGCCCGGCAATAGCCGTCGCCGCACGATCCCGACGCGCCAGCTAGCCGACAGCGCCCTCCGCGAGCCGTGAGACTTGCGGAGGGCGCTGGCATGTGTGCGTGCGGCCAGTGGCTATTGAGCGAGGTTCTTGTTCGCGAGGTAGATGTTGCTGTAAGCCTTCGTGACATCCACCTGCCCATTCAGCTGCCCGACCTGCTTGAGGAAGGTGGCCATTGACTGCCAGGCCTGCGGGTCATTGTAGCCCGGCTCTGTCTTGCTGGGCTGCATCAGCGGCAGTGTGGCGTTCAGCACCTGGAGGGCAGTGGCCGCTGTGGCGGAGTCTGAAAGGCCAGGCACGAACGACGTCACTGAGCTTCACGGCCTCCTGGGGGTGCGCCAGGGTATACTGCACCCCTTTCAGCGTCGCGGCGATGAACGCGCGAACCGCCGCTGGATTCGTCTGAAGCTCACTCTCGGTGGTGGCAAGCCCGTTTGAGATCAGCGGTTGCGCTGCCGAGGCCGGGAAGGTGCGTACCGCAAAGCCCGCCTTCTGGAACTGGATTGGCTCGTTGTTGAGATAGCCCATCACGGCGTCCACTTTGTGCGTCATGAGGGCAGTCGCCTGTGTGTAGCCGATGCTCTGAATCGTGACATCGGAGGTCTTGAGGCCCGCGCTGTGCAGCAGCCCCAGGAGGCCGATGTACGTGGCGCCGTAGGCTCCAGGAACGCCGATGGTATGGCCGCGCAGGTCGCTGATGCTGTGGATCGAGGAATTGGCGGGGACGATCAGCGCGACCGGATACTGCGTGAAGATGTTCGCGACGTAAACGAGTGGCAGCCCCTTGGCTCGCGCCTGCAACACTTCATCGCCGCCCGCGAAGATGAGGTTCTCGCGTCCCGCTGAGATCGCGGCGAATTCGTCCTCACCGACATTGTGGTGACGCAGCGTCACATTGAGCTTGGCGGCGCTGTAGTAGCCGAGCTTCTCAGCGACGTAGAACGGCGCGAACTGGATATTGGGCACGTAGGTCAGGCCGACCGTCAGCGGGGTGATGGCGTCCGTGGTGGAAAGCGTCGTCGAGGTGGCCGCGCCGCAGCCAGCGAGCGCGCCGGTCAGCAGCAGCGAGGCGCAGAGTGAGACGACGGCGGCGCTGAGGCTCAGCCGTCGGGGAGATGAAGGTACGCATGAGTTTATTCCGCCTCCAGGTAGACGAGGAACCATTCAATGAGACGCGCGACGCCGTAGAGGGCCGTAGCCATCAGGGCGAGCGCGAAAAGTGTGGCGAAGACGAGTGGCACATCGAAGTTGCCACGCGCGATGGTGAGTAAGCCGCCCAGTCCACGATCGCTTAGCACAAACTCGCCCACGACCGCGCCAGTAATCGAGAGGGTCAGGCTGGCGCGCAGTCCGGCAAGCACGGTTGGCAGGGCGAGCGGCGCCTCGATATAGCGTAGCAGCGCCAGGCCGCTCGCGCCGTCCAGTCGCGCGGCGTCGATGATGTTGCGGTCGAGCCTGCGGAATCCCAGCGTCGTGTTGACGGCGGCGGGGAAGAAGACGATCAGGGCGCAGAGGGCCGCGATCGGCGCCAGGCCATAGCCCAGCCAGAGGACGAGCAGGGGCGCCAGCGCAACCGCTGGAATCGCCTGGCTTGCCGCCAGGTATGGCTCCAGCGCGGCGGCCAGGGTGCGGCTGCGCGCGATGGCGTAGCCCAGCGGTAATGCGACCGCCGCGCCCAGCGCAAAGCCGACCAGACTTTCCTGGAGCGTTGTCGCGCCATACTGGAGGAACAGCCCGCTCTGCAGCGCGTCGAAGAAGCTATGCGCGACTTGCGCGGGTGTGGGCAGCAGGTAGGCGGAGATGACGCCATCCTGCGCGATGAGTTGCCAGAGGAGCAGCGCCACCGCGCCCACCAGCGCTGGTGAGAGCGCCACGAATGCCGCCCGCGCGAAGGTGCGACGACGCGCGGGAGCGCGAGTTGTCGCGGAGATCGCGGATGCGCCGAGTGGACGAGCCAGACGTCGCCAGAATGCTCGGCCCGAGGCCGACTCTGGCGTGTCGGGCGTCCTCATCGCGGGCGCCTGTTGCATTGCCATACGAACCACCTCTCTCGGTGACTGCGACCGAGGGTGGTTTCCAGCGAATGCGTGGGGAGCCGCCCTCGACCGAGCGCCGACCTGGGGCGAGACGCAGGCGAAGACGACCACGCAATGGCGCGGCGCAAGAGAACGTGGCGCACCGCGCAGTGCGCCGGGTGGCGCGCACGCAGGCGCCGACGCCTCTGAACGAGCGCGCCAGCGTATTCGACCTTCTCCCATCCGGACTATACCGTCGGCTCCGGCCTCGCACCGGAATCTGCGACCCGCACATGGGCCGCTCGCGGGCTCAGCGTGTGCGCCAGGAGGCGTGCGCGCCATACCGCCGGTCGGGAATTACACCCTGCCCCGAAGGTCAACCTGAAGATTCAGTTGACGAATCTTTGCGACGCGAGGGCCACCGCAGCGCGCTAGGCGCTGGCGGACGACTTCTCCGTCACAGTGAAATCATACCTCTCAATGACCGGGTTCGCCAAGAGTTTGTCGCACATTTGCCTCACAGATTCCTCAGCGGCGCTCTGATCGGCGGCGGCCAGCGTCACTTCGAGATACTTGCCGACCCGCACGCTCGCGACATCCGCATAGCCGAGCTGGCTGCAATCCGTGCAGCACCGCGTCACCCTGAGGGTCGAGCACGACTGGCTTGAGGGTGACATGGATGCGCGCCAGCCAGGTCGCGCCGATGGACGTCTCGGTTACGCTATCTCGCATACGTTTTCTCTCTTTGTGGATTCATGACGATGGGCGCGCGGCCCGCGTGGCGCGGCAGTCGTCGCACTCGCAGGTCGCGCGCAGTCGCTCGTACGTGTAGATGCCTGTCTGGTGGCCGTCGCCCCAGACGGGGGTCAGGCCATAGCGTCCAACGGGCTGTAGCTCGTAGAGGGTCGTCTGCTGCTCGCTGAACTCGGTATCCGCGTCAACGCTGCCCTCTCTGGTCGCCCTCACCCGCGCACCAGGCGCAGGGACAGTTACGGCGCAGGGCATCGTAGCCGTGGACGCTCGCGTGGCCATCTGACCAATCAATCAGCAGTCGCCGCTCATCCTCATCCATCGTGTAAGAGAGCGGGATGACATCGTTTGGTAGTCGCGTCATAAGGGTAACCGAATCCATGTCTCAAGGCCGGATCGCCC
The DNA here is from genome assembly GCA_963840335.1 of uncultured Chloroflexia bacterium. Classification (GTDB taxonomy): domain Bacteria; phylum Chloroflexota; class Ktedonobacteria; order Ktedonobacterales; family JADMIN01; genus JAKAIY01. The sequence goes on along the minus strand of CAWIYP010000012.1, from coordinate 114,450 downwards.
GGCGGCGCGCATCGTCGTCAGCCTTCAACGGCTGCGTCAGGCGCGCTCACTGGCAGTATACCGCGTGACGCCGCGTCTCGCCGAGCGGCGAGTCGGCGCGCCCAGCCGCCGCCGATGAGCGTCTAGCAGGATGATGGCGAGCGTTATGAGCAGGCAGGCGATGTTGATCTGCGTCCAGGGGGGGATCCAGCCGTGGTAACTGTTCGCTTCCAGTCCTGCCTCAGCGATAATCGCGCAGGCGCTGATCGCCAGCGGCGCGAGCCAGTGCAGCCCCCACACCACCCACTCGCGACGCGGGATGGCCAGTCTTCCTGTTGCGGCGCGGTATGGCGGCGAAGACCCAGACCGTCGCAAAGAGCGCGCTTTCCAGGAAGTAGTAGGGCCAGAGCGTCTTGATGAGTAGGGAGAAGCAGAAGCTCGCCAGCGCGAGCAGGCCGTAGATGTCGGGGCTATCGAGGTCGAGGTCGGGGCGGGCGACATGCGCGATGAGGATGAGCAGCATGGCGACTGCCAGCGTTACGCCCGCGTCGAAATGCTGCGCGATTGCCACGACGATCGGCGCCGTGCTGATGCTCCACAGGTTGCCGCCGCCGACGGGCAGCGGCGCGCGGAAGGTGAAGAGCGAGAAGATCACATCATGCGCGTCGGCCAGCAGGAAGGGCGAAAGCCCCAGCAGAAAGACGCCGCCCGCCGCGAGGAGCGTCAGGGCGAGGCCACGCCAGCGCCGCCAGACGAACAGTGTCAACGTCAACGCCAGCACGATCAGGATGGCGTCGCTGCGAGCGAGCAGGGCCATGCCCAGCAGCGCCCCACCCCAGACGTAGCGCCGCGTGGCGAGCATGCGCGTGGCGGCCAGCGCCAGCCAGACGACCATGTTCTGTTCGATGTGGCCGTAGTAGAGCGCATCGAGCCAGAGGAGCGGGGTGAAGAGGATGGGCAGATAGACCAGCGAGCGTGCGAGACCGCGTAGTGGCGGGCCGAAGCGATCCACCGCACGCGCCGCCTCCCAGCCGACGAGTAGCGGAAAGATCGCGCTGATGACGAAGACGAGCATGCGTCGCAGCATGACGTCATCGAGCCAGCCGAGGGCCTGGGCAATCCATGCGGCCAGCGTCAGCGGCAGGAGGCTGAGCGGCCCGTTGGCGTTGGGATAGTCGAGAAGACCGACGCGCAGGGAGTAGACATCGAGCGGCTTGCCGGCGAGCGCGATCTTCACGGCGGGGAGAAAGAAGACATCGAGGTCTGTCGGATTCACCTTGTCGAATGCGGTGAGTCCCCAGAGCATGTAGTAGAGCGCGACAGCGACGGCGAGGGCGAGCCGCCAGCGCCAGCGTCCGCGCGGGCGGGCTGGCGATGTGGTCGGCGCGGCGTCCTCCGCTGGCTCAGGCGCGTCGCGCTGCTCGATGACCACCGTTGCGTCTCCTCCCTCACGTCTGCTGTGCGCATCTTGCGCACTCTATTGTAGACTACGCCTCACGCGCGCCAATATCACTCCGCCAGCGCGCCTGCTCGAAGTGGATGCGCCCAATGTTAGCGTAGACACGCTCGCGCGCGGCGATGACGTTCTGCGCCGCGCGCGACCACTGTCAGCACGCGACCGCCCGAGGTGACGATCTGCCCGTCCGCCTCGCGCCGTGTGCCCGCATGGAAGACGAGAATGTCATCATCCAGTGTCTCCAGGCCAGCTGATTGGCTTGCCAGTCTCGTAGTCGCCGGGGTAGCCGCCCGATGCGACGACGACTCCGCAGGTGGCCTCCTCCGTCCATTCCGGCGCTGGGACGCTGTCGAGGCGGCCAGCGGCCACGGCGGCGCAGAGCGCGAGCAGGTCGCTCTTGAGTCGTGGCAGTACCACCTGCGTCTCTGGATCGCCAAAGCGGCAGTTGAACTCGACGACTTTTGGCCCCTCGCTGGTAATCATCAGGCCGGCGTAGAGCAGCCCACGGAAGGGCGCGCCCTCTGCCGCCATCGCCGCGACGGTGGGGCGCAGGATCTCGCGCTCGATCCGCGCCAGTAGCTCCGGCGTGGCGAATGCGGGCGGGGAGTAGGCGCCCATGCCGCCGGTGTTCGCTCCTTCATCGTTGTCGTAGGCGCGCTTGTAATCGCAGGCGGGCGCCAGCGGGATGATGCGCTCGCCATCGGTGAGCGCGAAGAGCGAAAGCTCTACGCCCTCCATGAACTCCTCGATGAGCACGCTGGCTCCCGCCTGCCCCAGCGAGCGCTCCAGCATCAACTTGTCCAGCGCGTGTAGCGTCTCGCGCTCGTCGGCGGCGATGATGACGCCCTTGCCTCCTGCCAGCCCATCCGCCTTCACCACCAGCGGATAGTCGCCGCCGTCAGCGGTGTGGCGCTGGGTCCAGGCGCGCGCCTCCGCGTGGTCGGTGAAGCGGACGGCGCGGGCAGTGGGCACGCCTGCGCGCTCCATCAGCGCCTTCGACCAGAGCTTGCTGCCTTCGATGCGCGCCGCCGCCGCCGTTGGCCCAAAGACGGGCAGGCCGCGCGCGGCGAAAACGTCTACGATGCCGCCGCTAAGAGGATCCTCTGGGCCGATGATCGTCAGGTCAATTGCGTGGCGCTCTGCCCAGTCGGCGCAGGCGGTGAAGTCCTTTGGGTCGAGGGCGACATTCTCGGCGATGGCCGCTGTCCCACCGTTCCCCGGCGCACAGTAGAGCTTGCTGAGTCGCGGCGAGCGGTTGAGCGCCCAGCAGAGCGTGTGCTCACGCGCCCCAGAGCCGATGACCAATACGCGCATGCTGTTCTCCTCGGTGGGTCAGTCGTTCGTGTTAGTTGTCTGTCGCGCTGCGTCTACCACTTTGGCAGGCGATTGAGCGCGGGCGGCTGCACCATCGGCAGGTAGTGGAACGCCTCGGCGTACTCGACGCCGATCTGCTGGCCAACCGCCGCCGCGCGGGCGCGCACACGCTCCGCCACTCCATCGGCGCGCACCTGGCTCACATGCGCCAGAATCGCCGCGATCTTCAGTTCCATCGTCGCCGTGATGTCCACATAGTAGTTTGGTTCATCGGTGGCGAAGAAGTAGACGTTGTGGACGCGATGCTCGGTCAGGCCATCCGTCAACTGCTCAGGGTAATACATGTGGTCGCGCGCGGCGGCCACCGCGTCGAGCGTGGTCTGGCCGACGGCGCGATGGTCGGGATGAATCTGGTAGCGCTGCCACGGGTCGAAGGTCAGCACGACATCGGGACGTCCCTCGCGGATGACGCGCGCAAGCTCGCGGCGGAACGGGATATTGACCTCTACCTCGCCATCATGATGTCGAAGGAACGTCACTTCCTCGATGCCGAGAATCTTCGCGGCGGCGCGCTGTTCGGCCTCGCGCGTGGCGGCCAGCCCCTCAGGCGTGGCGTTGCGGTCGTCGCTGCCCTTGTCGCCGCTGGTGGCGAGCACATACTGTGCGCGGTAGCCACTGGCGACGAAGCGCGCGATCGTGCCAGAGCAGATGAACTCGGCATCGTCGGGGTGGGCGAAGATGGCCATTACGCGGGGTCTTTTATCATGGTGCGATGCGGTCATGCCAGGAAGATCCTCCACAGAAAACGTCAAGGGCGTCACGTTCGCAGCATATCAGGCTGAGCGCTGAGGCGGCAAGCGGCGCATCAACGCGCCTTGCCACATCGCGGCTCAGGTGTGATAGGCTAGGGCATGGCGTCAGATGAGTATTCCTGGCGCTGGGGAGTTTTGGAGACATGAGGTTCAAAACCGCGACGGCGAAAGGCGCCAAATCGGGATATATCGTGATGGCGCTGGGAAGTATTCTGGCGGCGCTGGCGGCTTGTGCGGCTCCGAGCGTGGTCGTCACCAGGACGCCTGGCGCGACCAGTGGGACGACGGATACGGCGCCCGATGTCGGCTGTTTCTCCTGCTCGGTCTATACACCGCAGCAGATGCGCGCCGCCTATGGGCTGACCTCGCTCTATGATAGCGGGAAGCGCGGCGATGGTCAGTCAATCGTCATCATCGATTCCTATGGCAGCCCGACGCTCCAGCATGATCTCGCGGTCTTTGACCAGCAGTTTGGCCTGCCAGATGTGCAATTGCAGGTACTCACCCCGCTGGGAACCGTGCCGTTTGACCCGAACAATTCGGAGATGACGGGCTGGCAGGGAGAAACCACGCTCGACGTGGAAATGGCGCACGCGATGGCCCCCAACGCCAAGATCGTCGTGCTGACGAGTCCGGTGGATGAGACCGAAGGTGTCGCGGGTCTGCCAGAATTCCTCCAGTTAGAGCAATACGCCGTGGAGCATCACCTCGGCAACATCATCTCGCAGAGTTGGGCCGCGTCTGAGGTCTCGCTCAACGACGCCGCTGGTCAGGCGGAGATCGCGAAGTGGCAGGCGTTCTATCAGCAAGCGGCGCAACAGGACCATGTCACCATCTTTAGTAGCTCTGGCGATAGCGGCGCGACCGACTACGTCAGCTTCGAGAACGGGCAGCTAGGCCCGCTCTCACCGACGCCGACCACGAGCTTCCCGGATGACAGCCCGTGGGTGACAGCGGTGGGCGGTACGACACTTACCCACGCCAATGGCGCCTATAACGAGGTCGTGTGGAACAATGGTGGGGCCAGTGGCGGCGGCGTGAGCAAGTTCTTCCCGGCGCCAGCGTTCCAGCAGTCGCTGCCACAGAGCGCCCAGCAGATTCTGCAGGGGAAGCGCGGCGTGCCAGATGTCTCGGCGGCGGCTGACCCCAACACGGGGCTGGCGATCTACATCGATGGGCAGTGGACACTGGCTGGCGGCACGAGCGCGGCGGCTCCGCTCTGGGCGGGCATCATGGCGGTGGCGAATCAGGTTGCGGGCAAGCCGCTCGGCTACATCAATCCCACGCTCTATAAGATTGGCGCTTCGTCGCAGTATTCCAGCGCCTTCCGCGACGTCACCTCGGGCAACAACACCTATTCCGCCGGTGGTGTCCATGTGCAGGGCTACCAGGCGACCCCTGGCTGGGATCCGACGACTGGGCTTGGCTCGCCCAACGCCGCGAATCTCATTCCGCTCCTCATCCAGGGCTAATACTGTTCGCGGGAGCGCCACGCAGGGGGAAGGCTAGCCGCCAACCTCGGTGTGGCGCTCGCTCGCGGGAGCCGTGGCTGTGTCCGGTGGTGTGACGCCTTCACTGACGAAGAGCGCATAGCCTTCGCGGCGGAGTCGCTGGTCATAGAGTGTCCCGACGCGGATGAGCGCGTTCACTGGCCCAGCGAAGAGCTGCGCGAGGGGCGCTAGCAGTATGCTGGCCAGCGCCACCGAGATCAGTTGTGTGGCGGATGCGGCGAAGGTAAGGATGCCCGCGATTACTGTTACGAAGAGCAGCGCCCAGAAGACCCGCCGCCAGCCAAACGAGGTCATGACATAGCTTTGCCGCATGGGTTGCGGTAATCCGAGCGCGGCGGCGATAGGATAGAGCGCGAACCTCGACCAGAGATACGCGACGATCAGCAAGGTTACGACGCCGGAGATTGCCGCGAAGACGAAAAGCACTACGGTGTCCGCAGATGAGATGGGCGCGCCTGGGGCGCTCGGCGTCAGCGCGAAGGCGAGCGCAAAGCCGAACCCAGGGATGGCGATGATCGCGAGAACTCCGTAGAGAAAGGCTAGCGCCCAGAATGTGCGCCAGAGCCGTTTCCATCCTTCGCGTGCGCAGGCAAGGAGCAGAGATTGGGCGGCCCAGCGTCGCTTCACGCGCGCCGATGGTCAGCGCAGCCTGGCTCCACGCTCCAGCGACCAGGGTGAGCGCGATCGCGGCGAGTGAGAGCAGTGAGATAGCAGCGTCGAGCGCGGATGGCGTGGCGCTGGTTGGCAGGTGTGGCGTTTGTTCCATTGAGCGCCTGCTGGAATGTATCCAATGGGCTGGGCGTCCCCGCCAGCGGATTGATACCACTGAGCGCCGATAAGATGGCTTCCAGGATTCCGATAAAGATCGAAGGGACTGCCGAGACAATCGCCGCTAGCGCCAGAAGCGGCCCCAGCCGCTTCCCAAAGAGGCGGAACGTGGCGCCGATGAGCTGGCCAGTTGTGCGCGGGGTTGGGGTCAACTCCGCATAGGTGCGGTTCGGCTCTGGCCCGTAGGCCGCGAGTGTCTGTGGCGGAAACTCCATCGGGGCTGCGGGCTGTCGGTAGGGCGGAAGCTGCGCCGCCGTAGGATAGCCAGACGCGCTGTCGGGTTGGCCGGGCATGGGAGTGGTGGGGACGAGCGGCTGCCTCAGGCGCTACTGGCTTGAAGTACCCTTCAGGAGCCTCTGGATCAGGCGCGGGCGCATCTTTACGGCGCAGATCGGGGCGTAGGCTGTAGAGCGTCTCCAGCGCCGCCACACCATCCCCTTGATTCGCGAAGGAAAACTCCACCAATCCGACATTCGAGAGACTCAAGGCGATAGTTTCCGGACGCAGGTAGAGCAGGTAGGCTTCCTGGATGAGCGCGAGGGGGTAGCATGATCGGCGACATGTACGCCATCCTCGGCGACGCGCAACTCACGCCCATCGACGAGACGTCCGATCGTTGGTGGGATTGACTGCTGACTCACTCTCTTCTCCTCGGACGCCGGGTAATGCTTGCTGGCCAGAGCGGCGCTCCTGTTGCGCATCCTATCAGCCAGAGACGCATGTGACAAGCCATACTCTCACCGGGCAGGCTGATGAATGAGCAGGACTCGAAGACTACTCCGCTACGGCGACACGATCCCCCGTGCGCGCGGCGACTGCGATGGCGTCGAGGGCGTGCGCTACTGCCAATGTCTCAACGAGGCTATATGGCACAGGCGCGCCACTGACGGCTGCGCGCCCGAATGCGTTGGCCATGCGTGCGTAGGGATTGGCGGGCGGTGTGATCGTCGTCTCCACGCTCTTGCCACGGTGGATGAGGATCGGCGCGGGATCGTCGCGCCAGGCGGTGAAAGCGTAAGGTAACTCTAAGGATGCGCTGGAGCCGATGACTGTCACACGCTGATACTCGGCAGAGTCGAAGGCGCAACTGATGCGCCCGACACAGCCAGCGTCGAAGTCGAGCAAGGCGCTCACAGCGAGGTCTGCGCCTGTCTCCGCATAGCGCGCTGAGGCGCGGATGCTGAGCAGGTCACTCCCCAGGAAGATGCGCGCCGCCGTGACGCAGTAGCCGCCGAGGTCGAGGAGCGCGCCTCCGCCTGCCTCTGGGCGCATGCGATAGTTCGAGAGGTCGCCGAGGGTAAAGCAGAAAGACGCCTCCACTTCGCGCGGCTCACCGATGGCGCCATGCGCGATCAGCGCCAGCGCCTGCTCGATGCGGGGATGGAAGCGGTACATCAGCGCCTCCATCAGCGCTACACCATGACGCTCGGCAGCGTCGCGCATGGCCATCGCCTCATCCGCGTTGCGGCCAAGTGGCTTCTCGCAGAGGATGTGTTTGCCAGCCGCCGCCGCCCGCTCCACCCACTCACGGTGCAGGTCATTGGAGAGCGCGATGTAGACGCATTGAATATCAGGATCATCCAACAGCGCCTGGTAGTCAGTGTAGACGCGCGGGACGCTGTAGGCGTCGGCCAGGGTGGTGGCGCGCTGCTCGTCGCGTCCAGCGATTGCCAGCAGGCGTGTCTCTGGCAAGCTGGCCAGGGCGGGCGTCATTGCCATGCGTGAGATGTAGCCAGCGCCCAGGATACCCCAAGTAATTTCCTCCGCCATTGACTGCCGCTCCATTCTCATTCTCGACCGATCAAACCTATGATGTACTACGCCGCCTCAGGCGTATCGCTCATCTATTGGGACGACAGCGCTCTCATGCGCGGCGGAATAGGCGGCGGCCTCCATCACCGCGATGTTGCGCCGCGAGGCGCGGGGATCCACCGCCAGAGGCTCGCCCGCCAGCATGTGATCGGCGAAATTGCGGTGGAACGGATGCCTGGGCGCGGGCGGGAGCGCGGTCTGCTCCTCGTGGATCAGCCCGTCGCGTGTGCGTGTCGAGAGGGTGATGGTAGGCAGCGCTTCGGATGGCGCGAGTCGTTCTTCGATGAGGTCGCCATTCCACTTGCGCGAGGTGACGGAGGTGTGGCGCCAGTCACCGACGATGGCGCCGCGCGTGCCGAGGATGTACCACTTGGGTTTGAGCGCCGCGGCCACATCCGAATGGATGAACGACAGCTCGCGGCCATCGCGAAAGCGGACGTGGAGATTGGCCTGATCGGCGTTGGTCACATCGCGCCAGACGAGCTTGTGGCTGCTTGCGCGCACATCCGCCACCCGCTCAGGCAAGAGGGTCAGCGCCCAGTCTAGATAGTGTGACCCCCAGTCATAGAAGACACCACCTGAGACTGGCTCGTGTGAGTGCCAGTAGTCGCATGGATGCGCGAAGCCGCCGATGAACAGTTCAGCATGGAACACGTCGCCGATGCGTCCTTCCGCGATGATGCGCTGGATGGCCAGGAAATCAGGATCCCAGCGGCGATTCTGGTAGCAGGTGAGGGTGAGGTTGCGTTCCTCAGCGAGCGCGATCAACGTATCGGCCTCGGCGGTCGTGAGGCAGAACGGTTTCTCGACGATGGCGCTCTTGCCAGACTCAAGCGCGCGCTGGGCTAGCGCCGCATGCGTATTTGGCGGGGTACCAACGATGACGGCGTCAATATCGTCGGCGGCGAATACCTCCTCCACAGCGCTCGTGACGCGCAGGTCAGGGAATCGCTCGCGAACGGCATCGAGACGCGCGGGATTGCGGTCGCAGGCGAGGGACAATGTGAGGCCTGGCGTTTCACTGATGGCGCTGGCATGCTCGTAGCCAATCGCGCCGTAGCCGATCAGCGCGATGCGTGTGGGCGCAGGCTCCCGCCAGCCAGTGAGGTAGCGCGCTGAGCGGAAAAGAAACTGCCAGAGTGGCCGAGTGTCGAGCGCATCGTCGGTGGCGCCGAGGGTCGTGACGATGATCGTCCCCGCGCCTTCCGTGCGCAGGTAGGCGACTGGCATGGAGGTGTAGCGCCAACTCACTTCTAGCAGTGGTTGCGCGTCATCTAGCTCGACCTCAGGTAGGTAGGGGCGCGCATAGCAGGGGAACGAGGAATCGAGGCGGCGCGTCAGGTCGTGGTCGCAGGCGACACGCACGATCAGCTCCGTCGCTGGCCCGCGTCGTCCGGCTGGCAAGCCAAGCACGCTGGCGAGTGGTGAGTTGCGCCAGGCCTCCGCTGTCTCACCGAGCGCGAGCAGTCCGCCACCTGCGCGCACAAAGCTGGTGAGCGCGGTGGCCTGCGCGTCGCTGAGAGGCGCGCTTACATCAGCTACCACCAGCGATACGTCGGAGAGATGCGTCCTCCAGCCATCGCCAGATGTGGGCGCGACGACGATCTCGTGTTCTGGCAGGGCCAGCGAGAGCAGACCCTGGAGCCGCTTGGCGCGCTCATAGGCGTGCTGTTCGATGAGTAGCAGGGTTCTCGACATGACCAAGTCCTTTGCGCGCTATCCCCCTCCAGACTTCGCGTCGCCTCGCGAAATCTTGCCGCTGGCGCATCCTACCTGTGTTGGCGCAAGGATACACAGGGCAGGTTATAGCGAACTTCCCGCGCTCATGTCCAGTGAACACCCGCATGAGATAGCATACGATACCAGAAGCATGACGCGTAGTGTGGCGCCGAGAGCGCGAAATATGCGGCAAGAACCAGAGCGCGAGAGAAAGGGTGTGGCGCTGATGACGACATCATCGTTCGCGGGGAGGCCAGCCAGCCGACCGCCTTCGGATGGCTTTGTGGATGCGGGGTCAATTCGCCTGCGTTACCGTGAGTGGGCGCCCGCTGATGGTGTCGCATCGGCCCCTCCGCTCCTGCTGCTACATGGGCTGGCGTCGAGCGCGCGTATCTGGGATCTTGTCGCGCCGACTCTGGCGCAGGATCGTCGCGTCGTGGCGCTCGATCAGCGCGGACATGGGCTAAGCGAGAAACCCGACGACGGCTACGACTTCGCGAGTATTGTCGCCGATGACCTCGCGGCGGTAGATGCGCTGGCGTCTGGACGAGCGTTTCGTGGTCGCGGGGCACTCGTGGGGCGCCAATGTCGCGTTGGAGCTTGCGGCATCCCGGCCAGAGCGCGTGTCGGCGCTGCTGCTCGTAGACGGTGGATTTGGCATGCTGCGCGATCGACCAGGGGCCACCTGGGAGCAGATCAGCCGCGATCTGGCGCCCGCCGCGCTTCGCCGGCACGCCGCGCGAGGTGTTTCTTGGCTGGGTGCGTGAGGGCATCCCAGGCGTGGGGCCAGATGTCGAGGAGATCGAGCTCAATATCGTCGAACTGCGCGCTGACGATACCGTCGCGCCGCGCCTGAGCTTCGAGCGCCACATGCGGATCTTGCGAGCGATGTGGGATGAGGACGCCGAGCGCCTCTTCGCCAGCGTGCGCGCGCCCACGCTCTACATCCTGGCGGAGGGGCTGCGTGGCGAAGATGGAGCGGCAGAGGAGGACGGATTTCTGGCGGCCAAGCGGCGCGGCGCGGCGCTCGCGCCCCAGCGTATGGTCGCGGCGCCTCTCGTCGAAATTGACTGGATGCCCGATACCGTCCATGACATCCCGTTGCAGCGGCCCGAAGAACTGGCTGCGCGCATGGTAAACTTTCTCCGAGCGGTGGATGCGTAGCGAAGTCGCATCCAGCCGCAAGCAGATCAACGCACTCATTTGGAAAGCTAGGAGAAACACGTGCGTATCGCGAGTTTTCGCGCTGATGACGGCAGTGTCCGAGTAGGAGTCGTGCGGGATGGTGAGCTGGTTGATCTGGCACGCGCCGCGACCGCGCTGAATGCGCCCGAGGCCCGCGAGGCGCCAGAAATCCTGCGCGACATGCTCTCGCTGATCGCCGCAGGCCCACAGGCGCTGGAGCGCGTCGAGCGGCTGGCGAGTGTCGCGCCAGCGGAGGCAATCATCCAGCTAGGCGGCGCTGTGCTGCTGGCGCCGATCCCGCGGCCAGTCAAGAATGTGCTTTGTGTCGGGCGTAACTACGCCGAGCATGTCGCGGAATCGCTGCGCGCTATCGGCGCCCAACCGATTGTGGGGCAGGCGCGGCCAAACATCTTCACGAAGGCCGTAACCACGGTCATTGGCCCATATGATGACTTCCCCTATGACGCGAGCGTTTCGGAGAAGATCGACTGGGAGATCGAGCTAGCTGTCATCATTGGCATGGGTGGCCGTCATATCCAGCGCGAGGATGCCCTGAAGCACGTCTTTGGCTATACCGTCCTCAATGACATCAGCGCACGTGACCTCCAGCACGCGCCGGGCTTGCAGTGGTTCACTGGCAAGAGCCTCGATGGCTCATGCCCGATGGGGCCGTGGATCGTCACGGCTGACGAGATTCCTGATCCCTCGAAGCTGCGTCTATCGCTGACAGTAAATGGCGATGTGAAGCAGGTCGATACCACAGCGAGCATGATCTACGACGTGCCAACGCTGATCGCCTCGCTTTCGGAGTTCATGACGCTGGAACCGGGCGACATCATCGCGACGGGAACGCCAGCTGGCGTAGGCTTCAGCCGCACGCCACCAGAATTCCTCAAGCCGGACGATGTGATGGAGTCCACCATCGATGGTATCGGCACGATGCGTAACGGGGTCGTCCTGGCGCAACGCGGCTAGCGCGTAGCTGCCCCGCCCAACTCCGCGAAGTAGGCTAGCGTGAAGTCGCGGAACAGCCTCGCCGCCGCTGAGAGGTAGCGCTGCTCCATCCAGGCCAGCGCGATCACCCGCTCGGCGCGTGGCTCGCTGATGGGGAGATAGCGGGCGTCTGGACGCTCGGCGGCGGCCAGCGCAGGCACAAACCCGACCCCCAGACCAGCGGTGGCGAGGCCCGTTATGGTCGCCGCGTCTTCGCCTTCGAAGGCGATGTGTGGCGAGAACCCAACCCGTCGGCATAGTTCGTCGGTGACGCGGCGCATGCTGTAGCCAGGTTTGAGCAGAATCATCGGCTCTTCCGCCAGTTCCGCGAGCGCGACGCTCTCGCGGCTGGCGAGCCGATGGTCTGGCGCGACTACAGCAAAGATCGCCTCTGAGTAGACAGGCTTCCAGGTAATCTCTGGCCGCTCGACGGGAGCAGCGAAAAGCGCCAGGTCAACCTCTCCCGCCGCGAGCAGATCCAGAAGCGCAAGTGAGTGGTTCTGCGCAAGCTGAAAGTGAACGCTGGGATGCCGCTCGTGGAATAGGCTCAGGGCATCAGGCAGTATCCTCGCCCCAAGAGTTTTGAGGAAGGCCAGCGCGACGACGCCATGCTCTGGCCCAGTCATGTCGCGTACCTCGCGCTTGCCCGCCGCAATCGCCTGGAGCGCGCGGTCGGCATGCGCCAGGAACGCGCGCCCGTAGCGTGTTAGCCGCACGCGCCTCCCCTGGCGCTCGAACAGCGGCGCGCCAAGCTCCGCTTCGAGGCGGGCAATCGCGCGGCTGAGCGCGGGCTGCGAGAGCGAAAGCTGTTTAGCCGCGTGCGTGAAGTGCTCAGTCTGCGCCACGACCTGAAAATATTCGAGTTGCTGCCATTCCATCGCGCTTCTCTCTCTCTCCCGTCACATCGCCATTTGTGGATATGATGCAATTTAGACATGAATATAGTAGCAAATATGAATTGGACTGCATAGATAGCATCGGCTATGCTGTTGTTGATAAGCGCGAGAACGAACGAGAGAACGAGAGGATGAACACGCATGGCGAGCGTGACGATCACGGATCGAGGTGCGGGGCAGTCGGGCATACACCGGGCGCCAGGGGTTGCGGAGGAATCGTATTTGCGGCGGGGATCCGCAGCGTTTCGCCGCGCGAATCTGGCGATGTTCCTGGCGGGCTGCGCCATCTTCTCGCTGCTCTATAGCACACAACCCGTCCTGCCGGAACTCTCGCGCCAGTATGCGCTCTCGCCCGTGATGGCCAGCCTGAGTGTCTCGCTGCCGACGGCGGGGATGGCGGTGGCGATGCTCTTCGTCAGCTCGCTCTCTGAGGTCTGGGGACGCGGACGTCTGATGATGTTCTCGCTGCTGGCAGCCGCCATCTTCCAGCTATTGATTCCCGCCGCTCCGACGTATACGGCGATGCTCGTCTTGCGCGCACTACAAGGGATCGCGCTGGCGGGCGTCCCATCAACGATTCTGGCCTATCTTGCTGAGGAGACAGACAAAGCCTCCTACGGCTTTGCGGTGGGCCTCTACATCAGTGGCACGACCATCGGCGGCATGAGTGGCCGCTTTCTCGTTGGCGCGCTGACCGACCTCTTCACCTGGCGAATTGCGCTGCTGGCGATAGGCGCGCTGGGGCTGGCGCTGGCGTTCGCGTTCGCGTGGCTGCTGCCGCCGTCGCGCCACTTTCAGCGTCGCGCCTTCGAGCCGCGCGCGCTGGCGCTCTCGCTGGTGAACAGGCTCCGCGATCCTGGGCTGCTGCTGCTCTATGGGCTTGGTTTCCTGGTCATGGGCAGCTTCGTGACGGTCTACAACTACATCAGCTACCGTCTGATGGCGGCGCCCTATCACCTCAGCCAGACACTGGTGGGCGGCGTGTTCATCATCTACCTCGTCGGCACGTTCAGCTCGACATGGATGGGCAAGCTGGCCGACCGCCTTGGTCGCCGCCAGACGCTCTGGATTGGCCCAGCGCTGATGTTGGTGGGGCTGATCGTCTCGCTGGCGGCTCCCCTCTGGGCCGCGCTGCTTCGGCATCGCCATCTTCACCTTCGGTTTTTTCGGCGCGCACTCGATCGCCAGTAGCTGGGTGGGGAAACGCGCGCAGGCGGGCAGGGCGCAGGCCTCGGCGCTGTACTTCTTCTTCTACTACACCGGCTCCAGCGTCGTCGGCGCGACTGGCGGATTCGCCTGGTCGGGGCTGCGTTGGCCTGGGCGTGGTGGCGATGCTGAGCGCGCTGGTAGCATTGGCGCTGGTCGCGGCGTGGCTGCTGCGGCGCATACCGCCCGTGGCGGCGGAGTCGGCGCCTGTGGTGAACGCCACAGTGATCGCCTGACGCGCTATACTGGAGGCTCTGAGCGTGGAACGATGAACTACAGGATGGCGGCATGACGGCTCGTAATACGGCGATTCTGGGTGGTGGCGCGTTGGGGCTGACACTGGCGTGGCGGCTGGCGCAAGCGGGAGAGCGGGTGGTGGTCTTTGAGCGGGAGACCGAGGCAGGAGGGCTGGCGGCGGGCTTTCATGTTGGCGAGGGCGGCCCCTGGCTGGAGAAGTACTATCATCATCTCTTCGCTACCGATAGCGACGCGATCGCGCTGATCAATGAGCTTCGCCTGGGCGATAAGCTCACCTGGCGGACGCCGAATAGCAGCTTGTTGATTGGTGGAACACCCTATCGTCTCGATAGCGATCCCCGCTCGATTCTCTCGCTGGCGCCGCTGCCATTGCTCGATCGCCTGCGGCTGGGTTTTGGCGGCGCCATCCTCAAGTTTCTGCCCTCGCCAGAGCTGCTTGCTTCCAGCACAGCGGCGGAGTGGCTCCCACGCTGGATGGGCGCGAAAACCTACCAGACGATCTGGAAGCCGATGCTAGAAGGCAAGTTCGGTGAGCGGGCGGATGACATCGCGATGCCGTGGATGTGGGCGCGGGCGCACTATCGCACCCTCCGTTTGGGCTATCTGCTGGGGGGCTTCCAGTTGATCTATGAGGCGCTGGTGGCGGGCATCACGGCGCGCGGTGGTGAGGTGCGGCTGGGCGCCGAAGTCAGCGGCATCCAGCCAGATGGCGCTGGCCTGCGAGTCACTTCAGCGCGTGGCGATGAGGTCTTCGATCAGGTCGTCTCGACATTGCCGACGCGCGTCACCTGTCGACTGACGCCCGACCTGCCAGAGAGCTACCGCGCGCGCTATGACTGGGGTGACGCATTCGGCGCGCACTGCCTGATTCTCGCGCTCGACCGCCGACTGCTGCCAGACGATATTTATTGGCTGGCCATCGGCGACGAAGGCTATCCGTTTCTCAATGCCATCGAGCATACCAACTTCATTGGCCCAGAGGAGTATGGTGGGCGGCGGCTGGTCTACTTCGGCAATTACGTGCCGATGAGCCATCCCGTGCTGCGCGAGACGCCAGAGCAGGCGCTGGAGCGCTACCTGCCGGGTATCCTGCGCCTCAATCCCGCCTTTCAGCGCGACTGGATCACCGAGATGTGGGGGTTCGCCGCACCCTGGGCGCAGCCTATCGTGACGCGGGAGTATGCCCAGCATATTCCGCCACACGAGACGCCGATCCCCAATCTCTACGTCGCGAATATGTTCCAGGTCTATCCCCAGGATCGCGGGCAGAACTATAGCATTCGTCTGGCGAATCGGCTCGCGCAGCGGCTCATTGCGGGGTAAGGCTACTCGGCCTGCGCGCGCCAGGCGTTCCAGGCTTCGGCGAGGGCGCGGAGCTTGGGGCCGCGTGTAGCGTAGCGTAGCTGCGGCGGCGCCCAGCCTCCGTGGTCGTTGGCGAGCTGGCGCAGTTTCGTGAGCGCGCGACCGTAGACCCCCATCTCTGGGGGGAAGATGGCGGCCTGCGCGGCAAACGCATGCTCTGGGTCGCCGGGTGACTCCAGATAGAAATAGTGGCCACGCTGGGTGAACCACGCGCGCAGATCATCCTGGCTGTGGAGCGCGACACCCCCAGAAGGCTCCGCCATGCCCAGCAGATCCCACGCGAGTGGGCCGAAGGGCATGGCGTGCAGATGCGCGTGAAAGACCGTCTGGCGGAAGACACCGTGCTCGAAAAAGGTCGGCGCGTGATACACCTCGTTGAGAAAGCGCCGCACGTTCTCCTTCAGCTCCAGTAGCTCAGCGTCGAGCGTGAGGCGGGATCGCCCCATAGCAGGCGTAGTGCGCGCGCGGCACGATGAGCAGATGCCCGCCGACAAACGGCGCGTGGTCGGCGAGCAGGTAGAAGGATGGCGTCTCCGCCAGGATCAGCTCCAATTCGCGCGTCATGCAGAACGGACAGCCTGAACGAGGCGCTGGCGTAGCGATATCTTCCATCGACTACCTGCTCCTTCCGCGGTTCACGCGATTTGCTAGGGTTGCTCCGCTCCAGTTGCGGTCGGCGCTCGCGCTCGACGCAGGCTGCGCCCCGCTTGCCGACGTAGCGCTGATGTGCGGCTGGGCGTCGATGGCGCGTTCGCGTCGAAGTCGTTGCGTAGTGCGCCGAAGCGTGAGTCGCCTGGCTGCCAGGAGGCCAGGTCAGCGGGCGCGGCGACGGCGGCGGGACGTTTGACGCGCGGCACGAACGGATTCACCGCCGGACGCGCCTTGCGCCATCTCGGCTTGCGCCTTCCATTCCTTATTCAACACCGAATTCAGACCACCAGTTGGCAGTGGGAACGGCTCTGGTCGTTTGTCGCTGAATGGCCATGCGATGCCGAACTGTCGCGCCAGCGCGAAGACGCCGAACGCGGCGATGAAGACGAAAATCGCTGTCCACTGCGCCTGCTTGAGCGACGTGATACCCAGGAAGGGGGTAATCGGCTCGGTGCCGCGCGCGAAGAAGACGACGAACTGAGAAATCGCGTAGAGGGCGAGATAGGCGGAGAAGAACATGCCCGTCTTGATATGCGGCCAGGCCAGG
Source organism: uncultured Chloroflexia bacterium (assembly GCA_963840335.1). GTDB lineage: Bacteria > Chloroflexota > Ktedonobacteria > Ktedonobacterales > JADMIN01 > JAKAIY01. The sequence goes on along the minus strand of CAWIYP010000012.1, from coordinate 97,921 downwards.
CGCAGTGGCCAGAGGATGGCCAGGGCGATCAGATTCAGACCCATCTCGTAGAGCTGCGCGGGCTGGAATGGGATGCCCGTGGGGGCGAAGCTGTGGGGGTTGAGGTAGACGAACGCCCATGCCAGCACATGCGGATCGGCGACGTAGGAGACGCACGGTGAGTTCAGGCAGATGCCAGCGGGCGGCGTGACGGCTGGCCCGGCCTGGAAAGCCTAGAATATCGCCGTTGATGATGTTGCCGAAGCGCCCGAAAATCTGGCCGACCGCGCCGAAGAGCGCCCCGCCATCCACCACGAGCCAGCGATCAATGCCATAGCGTGGCGCGACGATGAAGAGGGTGGCTGAGGCGAGGAAGATCGCGCCGAAGAAGGCCATGCCGCCATTCCAGACCGCGATGATATTGATCGGGTTGAGCAGATAATTCTGCACGAGGTCGGGCTGTTGGATGACGAAATACAGCCGCCCACCGACGATACCCGCGACGGCGGCCCAGATGAAGAGTCCCCATATCTGATCTTCATGGAGGCCGAGCTTGAATGCCCAGCGAAAGATCGCGATGAGCGCGATAGCGATGGCCAGGACGTACGCGAGGCCATACCAGTGTATCGCTAGCGCGCCAATCCGGAGCAGCACTGGATCGATATTGAGAATGATGTATCCCAGAGGATGCGCCTGTATCCCCTGCGCCAATGCGCTAAGCATGTCGTTGAAGTCCTCCTGGTGGAGCGCAGACCTTGCGCGCGTCCGACCACGGCAGCCTTGTAGCCGTCACGCTGCGACGGCGTCTCTCGCTATTATCGCCGCGTGGCCCATTGTGCGCAACCACGAAGCGCGGCGATGGCGCGGAAATGCGGCCTCGCCACGCGCCCGACGCATACCAGGTGTACCACGCCAGCGCATCACGCTGGACGAAATCGCGTACAATAGCCAGGGATTCAACCCGATGAGGATAAGATGAGGCGTGGTGTCGCACGCTCCATTGGACGATAGATGCGCTGGGCGATGGCGCGAACCACCGGAATGCGACCTGGCCCCTTACGAGGAGAATGATGAAAAAGATCTGCGTTGTCGGCACAGGCTATGTTGGACTGGTGACTGGCGCCTGTTTCTCTGAGCTTGGCAACGACGTTGTTTGCCTCGATATTGCCGAGGAGAAGATCAAGCGGTTGCGCGCGGGCGAGATGACCATCTATGAGCCAGGGCTGGAGCCGCTGGTACGCCGCAATGTCAGCAAGGGGCGCCTGCGTTTCACCTCCGAGTACGCCGAAGCGGTCGCCGACGTGGACTACTGCTTCATCGCCGTGAATACACCGACGGTCGAGGGCGCAGGCGCTGACATGACCTATGTGGAGCGAGCCGCTACCTCGATTGCGCAGCATGTGACCCGCGATGTCATCATCATCAACAAGAGCACGATGCCGGTAGGTGGCGGTGACCTCGTCTCTGAGATCGCGAAAAAGAACCTCGCTGATTCCCGCATCCACATCTCGGTCGTCTCCAACCCTGAGTTCCTGCGTGAAGGGTCCGCTGTGCGCGACTTCCTCGAACCCGACCGTGTGGTACTTGGCTCCTTCGATCAGGCGGCGGCGCGGCGCGTCGGTGAGTTGTACGTTGCCCTGCGCGCGCCCATCGTCATCACCGATCTCTACACTGCCGAAATGATCAAGTACGCCTCCAATGCGTTCCTCGCGACGAAGATCTCGTTCATCAATGAGATGGCGCGCATCTGTGACCAGCTTGGCGCGGATGTGAAGGAAGTGGCGGCGGGCATGGGCTACGACAAGCGCATCGGGCGCGATTTCCTCAACGCGGGCCTCGGATTCGGTGGGAGTTGTTTCGAGGCTGATGAGACGGTCTTCGCTCTCAATAGCCCCAACGTCGCCGCTGAGCGGATCGAGACGCTTTTTGAGAAGAGCGCGCAGACGGACGAGCCATTTCAAGGCGATGTTGTGGAGGTGACAAAGCCTGAGCGACAGCGCGTGCTAGCCTTCGATCTTGAGACAGGCCAGCCCACTCTCGCCGAGGTTCAGGCGATTACGCGCCGTCCATATAAGGGCCAGATGGTGACGCTCTCGACCAGCATGGGCCGCACGCTGCGCGTAACCGCCGATCACCCGGTTGTGCTTCACAAGGCAGGCGCGTTCGATATCGTTCCCGCCGCCGAGGTTCGGCCTGGTGATGAGTTGATGGCGCTGACGCAACTGCCCACTGTCGAGCAGGCGTCCAACCTCAACCTGATCGAGCTGCTGCGTGGAACCACGCTGGAGTGTGATGTCTACGTCTCGTCCACCGATGACAGCTTTAACGCTCAGTATGAGCGGTTCCGCTCTGCCATCGCGCCTGATGAGCTGGCGTATCCAGACGAGATCAAGCGCAACAACCGTATGTCGCTGACGCTCTACAATCGCCTGTCAGCGGCGGGCCTCCTGAATATCGCGCCGGAGAAACTCCAGCTCTACACCGCGAAGGGCGCGGCGACGAAGATCAACGCCATTATCCCGGTGGACGCCGATTTCATGCGTCTCTGTGGCTACTATCTCGCGGAAGGCTATATCTCACTCGATCATGGGCGAGGCGACGCCATACGTGCGCGTGTTGGCTTCAGCTTCCATGAGAACGAGGCCGAGTATATCGCCGATGTCCAGCGCATCCTGACCAGGTGGGGAATGAAGTTCCTTACGCGCCATGCGACATCGGCGCTAACTACCATGGTGTCATCGCGCGTATTTGCGTGGCTGCTGCACGACATCCTGCGCTGTGGTGTTCGCTCGGAGGATAAGGCGCTGCCGCGTCTGGCATTCAACGTCGCGCCAGAACTTCGGCTGGAAGTCATTCGCGGCGCATTCAGTGGAGACGGCGCGGTTACGCCAGTCCAGGGCGGGAAGAATGTGATGCTAGAATACGCTACCGTAAGCAAGGCGCTTGCGGACGGCATGGCACTCCTGCTCCAGAGCGTGGGCGTCGTTCCGTCGATCCGTACACGCATGATGAACAAATCCACGCTGCCAGCCTATATTCTGCGCGTCAGCGGTTATGCTCAGATCGACGCGCTGCGAGAGGCTTTCGGCGGCAAGCGGCGCGAGCAGATTGGCGCGCTACTCGCTGGCTACCAGCGACATATCCAGCCCCATGGCTATCTTCGCTCCGATTCCTATGCTGTGCTGCGCGTGCGCGAGGCGCTCAGTGAAGCGGTCGAGACGACGGTATACAGCATGGAGACCTCCACTGGTACGCTGATTACCTCATCCGGCCTCATCAGCCACAACTGCTTCCCGAAAGACGTGAAGGCGCTCTCGCACATGGCGAGCGAAGCGGGGCTGCATCCGCAATTGCTGGAAGCGGTGATGAAGATCAACCAGGATCAGCGCCACGTACTCATCGAGAAGCTGGCGGCGGAGTTCGGCGGCGAGGAGCACCTGCGCGGTAAGACGGTCGCGGCGTTGGGACTCGCTTTCAAGGACAACACCGACGACATGCGCGAGGCGCCATCCATTGACGTGATCAACTGGTTGACGGCAGCGGGGGCGACGGTGCGGGCATTCGACCCGGTGGCGACCGAGACGGCGAAGGCCGTGCTCCCCGCCGAAGACGTCATCTATTGCGAAGATGAGTATTCGGCTGCTACCGGAGCGGACGCGGTGGTGGTGCTGACTGAGTGGAAGCGCTTCCTCGACCTCGACATGGAGCGCCTGCGCGCGGTGATGCGCGATCCTGAGGCTGGCGCAATCGTCATAGACGGGCGTAACCTGTTCGATCCAGAGGAGATGGCGCGATTGGGCATCCGGTACCAGGGCATCGGTCGCGGGAATGGACGGCGCCGCGCCGCGCTTTTGGGTTCGGACGCAGAGTGAGCCAGGAAGCGACATGCGCGCTGTGGGATTACGACGATGACAGGCGCTAATGACACGCCCGACGAGACGCATGAGGTGTTCCCTTCGCCTGCGACGCCCGTAGCGGTCGTCGTCGGGGTTGATCTGCTCGCGCGTGGCCGTCTGGCGAGCAGCTTCGCGCGACGGGGCGAGCGTCTGCTGCGGCGTCTCTTCACCGTGCGTGAGGTCGAGGAGGCGCATGGGCAGATCGCGCGGCTGGAGGGGCGCTTTGCCGCCAAGGAGGCGTGCGCCAAGGCGCTAGGTGTGGGCATCGGCAGGGTCGCCTCGTGGCAGGAGATCGAAATCGTCCGCCTGCCCAGCGGTAAGCCCGCGCTCAGCCTGAGCGGTGGCGCGGCGGCGCGTGCGCGCGAGCTGGGCATTACCGCTTTCGATGTGAGCATCTCTGACACACATGAGCTGGTGATGGCGGTTGTGGTGGGGGTGCGTGGCGTGTGACGCGCCGCCACCACAACCGCGTCAGACCTCGCCGAGCGCCTCATCGAGCATGGCTTCGAGGCGTCGCAGGTAGCCCATATCCACAGGCTCAGGCGTGTCGCGGTTGAACCGCTGCCCAAGCTCTCCCATGAAGTCGAGGCAGAAGACGGCACAGTAGGCCGCTAGCGCCTGCCCCTGGTCGGCGTCGAGGCGCAACTGATTCGCCCAGTCGTCGGCATAGCTGGGATCGAGCGCGTGCGCCAGCAGGGCGACCCGCGTCAGGGCGAGTGTAAAGAGTGGGTCGCCGAAGCACACGGCATCTGTGTCCACGATCCCACTCAACTCGCCATTATGGATCAGCACATTCTTGGTGGTGGTGTCGTCAAGAAAAGCGGTAGGCGGGACAGCGCGCAGGTAGTCGGCGATCCCCAGCAGACAGGCGCGCACCCGCTCGACATGTCGCAGGGGCGCGACTCCGGCGCTGGCGATGCGACGCTGGCTGCGCCGCACGCTGGCGAGCGTGACATCCAGCCACGTCGCATAGAGGTTGGGATCATCGTAGGAGCGCGCGAATCCATAGCCTTGCGCGGGCGGCAAGCTCCCGACACGGAGCTGGATGGCGATGATCTGTTTCGCGAGCGTGTGGAGTTGCGCTGCGCTGAGGCTGGTGTAGACACTTGCGAGATCGCTGCCCGGAAGCCGTTCCAGCAGCATTGAAGGGAATCCATGCGTTGGGGTGAGATTGGCGCCGAGCAGGGCAGCGAGTGGGACACCGACGGCGCGAAGGCGCTCATGCCAGTAGACGCCGCCAGCCAACTCATCGCGTGACTCATCGCTGGCCATTCGCACGACGACGCGCCGACCATCCGCAGTCGTTACGGCGTAGACATAGTGGCAGTTACCTGTTGTCATTCGCTCGACGGAGATAGCAGCGACACCCAGCGTCTCACGGACGACGAGTGCGGCGTCTCGTGACGTTGGTTGGCGCGGCGAGATGTGTGTGTTCATCTCAGCGCGATGAGCGATTGGCGCGCTGCGATGCGGCGGTATCGCGCTGTATAGAGGCGATATGTGGCGTTTCGGTCAGCCGCGAGAGTCGCTGATGCAGCCAGACATAGGCGGCTACCAGCGCGACCAATACGAGGATAGCGGGCAGCGTGTATTCCTCGATCAGGTTGACGGCGATCATGTAGTGGACGCCGAGGAGGTAGCCAACCGAGACGAGCGCCGCGCACCAGACGAGTGAGCCGATGACGGTAGCGGTATAGAACGAGCGCGGCGGCATGCGCAGAATACCTGCCGGGAACGACGAGACGGTGCGCACGAATGGTGTGATACGCGCGATCGCGATCGCGAAGGCGCCTGAGCGTGTGAACCAGTTTTCCACCATGTCCAGGCGATTCGCGTTGAGTCCGACGTAGTGTCCTAGGCGCAGGATGAGCGACCGGCCCCCTCGTGCGCCGATGATATACGCGGCGGTGGCGCCGACCAGGCTGCCGATCGTCGCGACGACCGCCAGCTCGATGAGTCCCACGGGGTCGGAGCGTTGCGCGGCGATGGAACCAGCAAGGAGCAGCACGAGTTCATTGGGCAATGGAATGCCGCAGCTTTCCGCCGCGAGCCAGATGAAGACGAAGAGGTCGATCATCGGCGACGGAACATGGGCGAGTCCCGCGATAAAACTCTGCATGCTGACTCCCATTCGCTGCGCCCGCGCAGTCAATTGATGGCGACATTCTATTGTACCGCACGCATTGTACGTGACACATGCCACCACTGTAGCAAACATTTACGATATTCGCTAGCGCAAGGGATGGGTAGCAGGTGAGGCGCAAGGGCAGGATGCGCATTTTTTCTCACGGCACCACCGCGCCCAGATGTGGTGTGCGCCCTGTTGGGCGAGCGCGCCGCTGGGCAAGCGGGGCAGGCCAAGCTGGCGCGCCATTTCCCGCGTGATCTGGTTGGAGGGTAGCCCAGGGAGCGTCGCCGCCGCCGCGAAGGCCAGCGTCTCAAGTTCATCGCGCTGGGTTTTGTGCGCCCAGGCGGCGATGAAGGGTAGCGCCACATTGAAGGCCAGGATACGCGCGCGGCCAGGCGAGACAGCGTCAGACGGCTTGACCTGGAGCGCTTCGGTCATCGCTCGCGCCGCTCCACTCGCCCCATGCCGCGCGGCCCCTGTCTGGAGCGCGTCACTCAGGATGACAAGCGGACTGACGCCTCGCCACCGAGTGAACCAGACGAGCAGGCCGGACACTCGCCTGCGCGCTCGACGGCGCCAAGCCGCACGGTTTCGCTCAACAGCGCATCGGGCGGATCGCCGCGCGCGAGTCGCTCGCCACAGGCGCGTAACGCGGCGCGGTCGCGTCCGTAGCCCAGACCCTCGGCCAGTGCGATGACGAGCGCGCACTCGGCGGCGCCCCAGCCGGGTGGGGGGCGCCATTCAGGAGCGAGCGGCTTGTCCAGTGCGGCGCCGAATGTGGCCATGCGCTCCTCGAAGCGCGCACGGCCCGCGTCGCGGAGCAAGTCGCGCCGTGATGACGCCGCACGGGCGCCGAAATCCGCGCATGGCCAGCGTGGCGGCGGCAAGACGGGGAGCGCGGGGGCATCCTGTGCGGCCAGGATGACGAGTGGCGCGCGTCGTCCATTGGCCAGCGCGCCCGCTGTGGGGTCGGGGCGCCGCCCGCTGGTCAGCGTGACGTGGAGCGCGAGGCCGTTGTAGCGGGGATCGGCGCTGTGGCCGTGCGCTCGCCAGCCAGCGGGGCTGATGTGCAGCTCGATGTCGCCAGTGATCCGCTCGCCGCGTTCGTTCGTCAGGACGGCGTCGCGGAAGTCGGGGCCTGCGGGGCCGCCTGGTCTCCCCTGGAAGATCAGCGTGTAGCGCGCGCCATCATCCGCGCGCAGCCGCCAGCCCAGCCATGCGCCGTCCCGCCACTGCGCGATCAGACTCTGCCTCGCGCGGGCGCAGGCCCGCTCCCGCCGATCGTGTCATCTCGCTCCTCCCGCTTCTCGCGCCGACAGGTACCAAAGGAGTGATACCTGCCGTGCGCTAGAAGCGGAAGGTGAGATGCTAGAACTGGAGAATGCCCATCGCGTTCAGTGCGATCAGCCCGATGACGATGAGGATCAGGACGACCAACAGGCTCACCGCGCCGCCGAAGCCGCCAGCGGAGGCCACGGCTGGTAGGGGCGCGCCAGCGCCACCGCTGGCGGGGCCAGTGTTGCCAGTTTGTCCGGCGGCGTTGATCGGGAAGGGATTGCCATTCGCTGGAAGCTGGAGGCCAGCGCCCTGGTCGAGTGTGGCCAGGCGATTGAGGAAGTCCTGGAAGCCCTCGCGCCGGGGCGTCCAGTCAGACGCTGGTAGGTCTCGCCGAGTGTCGCGCCACCGGTGGTCGTGATGCGTGTCCAATCATATCCCAATTGGTCATGCAAGTAGTACAAGAAACAGCGGCCCGCAACCATTACTATTCTCGTCCTGGTCGGTGGCGCTGTTGGTCGTGACATAGTCATGGTGGCCGTTCGCCCACCAGGCGCGTCCCGTCTGCACCTGTAGCTGCGCCAGCGCAGCGTTGCGCTCGGTGGCCAGCACACGCGAGAGCGCCTCGCCGTTGGTCTGCCCGCACTGCCAGCCGTTATTGATAGCGGCCTCAAAAACCTCGACTAATTCAGCGACCATGAAGCCATTCGCCAGTTCGGCGTTGGCTCAATATATAGGTCGGTCGCATTGCAGCCAAAGTGATACGCGCCGCCTGCCTGGCTATCTACGAGCACCTGAATCGGTGTCGCGGTGCGCGGTACGTACTCTGGTCATCGCCGGGTTGTCCGGCTGGCAGCGTGATGCCACCGAACCATTGCCGTACCGCCTGGAAGTCCGCCTCAGCCGTCTTGAGAACCGCATTGGCGGCGGCATTCCCATTTGGCGAGTTGTCCGTAAACACCACTACATCAGCGGTGCGTCCCACCTCGGTCTCGCCGTGAAAGACGGTGCTGCTGCGCGTGAGTGTGAGGCCTTCGAAATCGACGGTTCCTCGACCAGAATAGGAAAGTACGTGAGCGCGCATGTTGTGATTCTCCCCCCATAGGCTAGTCATCCAGGCCAGCCAAAGAAAGCGTCAGCCAGGTGGCTGGGCGGCGCTGGACTAGCATATGCGACATAAAGCTAGGTGTCAATGGTAATGTGATGAACCACAGTTTCAGCGCATTCTCAGCCGCGTAGCCTGCCTCAGGCAGTCATCGCGCGGACTGATGAATCCTCTTGAAGAGGCAGTGAAGGCTTGTGATACAATACCTCAGACTTCCGCCCGGCTATGGATGCTATCGGCGCACACCCCGCCCGTAGAGCGCCTTCCTGATGGCGGATCACCCTGGTTGCGTGGGCGCGTCTCACATGCGCTCAGAGTGAGATAACAGCCCCGTCTGGCTCGGTGGAGTGGCGCCTGACCGTCCGCTCGGAGCATGATGCGGAGTGCGATGCGTCGTGTGGCGTCGTGTTGCGTAGTGTGTAGGGAGCCTGCGATGGATCAGGACAATCCGGGAGGTCCACAAGGACGCATTCTCGATGGCGACCTTGAGACGCTCACCCTGCAATCGACGCTCAAGATGCTAGCGTTGGGAGGCAAGACGGGTACCCTCTCTGTTCAGTCTGGCTCCGAGCGACTTCGCATCCACCTCCAGGATGGCGCCATTCTGGGCCTCGATGAGCCGGGTGTCCCTGAACCAGACCTCATCGATCTCTTGCGGGCGATGGGGCGCATTGGCCCCGAACAGATCATGCTCATTCCCCAGGACGCCCGCCGTGACCTCTCCTCCCTCATTCAGTACCTCGTCAATGCGGGCGATATCACGTCTTCAGAAGAATTGCAGCGCCGCGAATTCGTCGTTGTGCAGGCGCTGAGCCGTGCGGTGCGCTGGTCGCGTGGTCGGTTCGAGTTTGTCCGCGAAGTATCGAGCGTGCGTCGCACTGGTGGCATGTATACGCCTAGCGCCATCCAGCCACTCAACGTCGATCATATCTTATTGGAGGCGCTGCGCCAGGCGGATGAGCGTGAGCACATGCGTGTCCGCCCGGCGCCGCGCATGACGCGTGTGCGGAAGGCGGCGCCGCAGGGCGAAGATCCGCGCGTAAATGGCCTTAGCCCCAAAGAGATGTGGGTCTACGCTCTTGCGGAGGAGCATCGCCTCCTCTATGCTATTGCGTATGCTCTGCTCATGCCCGAAGCGGTTGCGGGGGCTAGCTTGACGATGCTGCTGGAGCGCGGTCTTGTGCTGCTCGTAGATGAGCGGTTGGATCAGGAGCTTGAGCGGAGCCTATTCGCCACTCTCCAGCAAGCGCGAGCGAATCTGGAGCAAACCCCTCGCAACGCGCCCGAACAACTCATGCTCGCGCTGACGCAGGTTATGGGTGATTTCATCAACGCTTTGCTGGCGCACCACGCGCATTACGCGCGCGGGTTGCGGGCGCGTGGTGAGGTCAAGCCAGCGGATGCGATGCGCTACATCGATCATGTCATCGGCCCAATGGTGAACAATATCCAGCCGAGTTATCCCCGCATGGATCAGTTGATCGTCGTGTACAAGGGAAAACTCGTTTTTGACGATGTGAAGACGCTCGATCGTGTAGTGCGTGGCTCCGAGCTTATTACCTGCTATTGGGACGCCGCGCGCATGATGCATGCGACGATGCGTGAGTTGTACGAGGCCATCTGCGCTGAAGAGTTGGGGCATGCGCGTGGCGCCAAACCATTCGACGATCTCTGGGTGCAGTTTCTGCGCGAACTCGATTACGAGATGGGGCGGCTGCACCAATGGTACACGTCTGAAATTCGCTAGCGGCCCGGCGCTGGCGTCATTGACGTCAGCCGACAGGGACGAGCCACAGCGCCGATAGTGAGGCGCCGTGGCAATAGTTTGAGTGATCGCATCGGTGAATGAAACGCGCGATTTGTGCGGCTGAGGATAAGCGCACGAGCTGTCCAGCTATGGGCTGGGCGCTCAGGAGGTCGAACCAGGTGGCCGAGCCAGTTGTGCTGGTGGTGGATGACAGCCCCACAGTGCGGAAGATTGTGCAGTTGACGCTGAATCGAGAACGCATTCATGTCGTGACGGCGGGCGATGGCCTGACGGCGTTAGCGGCGGTGTCCGATACGTTGCCTGATCTCATCCTCCTTGATATCATGTTGCCTCACATGGACGGATATAACATCTGTCACCTTGTGCGCAATAATCCAGAATACCGCGATCTACCCAATTATCATGCTCAGTGGCAAGGATGGGATATTTGATCGCATGCGTGGCAAACTCGCGGGGTCAACAGAGTATATGACCAAGCCATTTGATTCCCTGGAGCTTGTGCAGACGGTGCGGCGCCATCTGGAGACTCCCGCGGCGCGTGAGCGTGCGGCGCGGCGAGAGAGCATGCGTAATATGCGCTCGCGGCGTGGTGTCTATCGCCAGTAGCCCGACCCTGGGTGACGCGCGTGAGCGACTCGCGCCAGGATTGGTACGCGACTTGGCTAGCCCGTGTGGCGGAAATCCGCGCGAAGTGCGTCAAGGTTCGTATCATCCGTTGATATCAACAGAAGATCATAGCGCTGCCCGCTTAATCGTGGTACGGTTTGTAGCCACTTAATAAGGCAGTCGTGTTTAAAGGGAGTACTCAATGCCCGCGCCCAAGGTTCTCGTCGTAGATGATAGCTGGTTTGATCTGACACTTATTGCGGGGCCACTGCGTGAGAGCGGCTTCGAGGTGGTGACAGCGGCTGACGGCGACGAGGCGCTGGAGAAAGTCGTGACTGAGCGACCTCAGTGCATCGTGCTCGATGTCGTACTGCCGAAGCAAAATGGCTTTCAGGTATGCCGTAAACTGAAGCAGAACGATTCCAGCCGCCATATTCCAGTCATCCTGATCAGCGCCAAGAACACGCCACTCGACATGAAGTGGGGAATGCAGCAAGGGGCCGATCTCTACATTGTCAAGCCATTTGTCAAAGAGCAGTTGTTGACGGGTGTGCGCTCGCTCACTGGAATCGACATGTAGGGCTGATGACACCCGCCCCCAGCGCCACGATGCAGGCGGGCGCCGCTCCAGCAAGCGCCTGGAGGGGGAATTGACGCCAACAACTATGGAACCGCTGGAGGACGCATGAACGATCCGCGAGGCGCCTTTCTCGGACGCGGCACAGAGACCAATAGCGAGCGCGCCCAGACGTCTGATCTCATGCGCCAGGCGCTCACCGCCATCAACCAGGGACAAATCCCTGGAGGGGTCTTGACGGCTGAGTCAGTCGAGCAGCTCGCGCGAAACATCGGTGTGAATGACCCACAGCAAATTGCGACGCTGCAACGGATGATGATGCTGGCGCCGTCGGCCTTGACAGAGGCGGTCGCTGCGCAACACATCCTCTTCATGCTCGACGAAGTGGAGTGTGCGCTTCCATCCGCAGCGGTGCAGGGTGTGGAACGGCAGTTCGATGTCACGCCGGTGCCGAACGTCGCGCCGTGGGTGTTGGGCGTCTCGCAAATGTGGGGTTCGATCATTTCACTGGTCGATTTGCGCGCCTTTATGGGGCTGCCATCAATCGGCGTGACCCCGCGTAGCCGCCTGCTCGCTGTCGTGCGGCGTGAGATGACGATCGGCTTTGTCGTGGATGTAGTCACTGAGATCCGAACAATGGGTGACGCCATCCGCCGAGAGCCAGCGGCAGGAGCGCCTGCCTGGCTGCAGCCATTTCTCGAAGGGGTCGCGCTGGTTGATGGGCGGCAGGTCTACGCGGTTGATCCTGATCTCCTGCTTTTCAGCGAACGCATGAGCCGGTACCGTGTGGACTAGAGGACTGCCGCGCTTGATCGGCTGAGCAAGCGAATTGCGCCGTAGGTCACAGCGGTATAGGCGAGCACGGCGAATATGACATACACTATGGCCAATGTTCAGCGCTGCGCAGAGGTGATGAATCCGCGTGGCCTGGCGAGGGCGTGTAGCGTCACCAACCGCGCGCCGACGTGATGACCGTTGTGCTATGTGTCTCGCGGCGAGCCTGGCCAGAGACCAGAGTTTTCGAGGAGGCCACCGCGTCTTATGGAAGCTTCTTCGCGCTCAGGTTCGAGCATGAGCGCCAAAATTAATTTGCTCACTTCACTGGCCATCGCCGTGCCATTCCTGGCGACGGTGTTTCTTGGCTGGTTCGCGATCTATAACCCGGTCGGTGGCTCCGATACCCAGACGGTGCTCTGGACCGCGACTTTTGTCTGTCTGACGCTGAGCCAGTTGGCGATCATTTTTGCGGTCATGCGCATCCGTACGCTAGCTCGTGGATATGTTGTTACCCTGAATGATGTCGGCCGCCAGGTAATCTCCGGCAATCGCGCGGCGCGTGCGGACGTGGTGGGCGACGATGACTATGCCACGCTTGCCGCCACCGTCAACAGGATCGCCTCGGGCGTAAGTGTCAATGGACTAGCAGCGAAGGCGGCCACCGCACCGCTCGAAGCGCCAGATGCGGTGGTCTTGCAGGCGCAGATCGAGAAGCTGCTCACTGAGGTGAGCGCGGTTGGCGACGGTGATCTACGGGTGCAGGCGGAAGTGACACCAGATACCCTGGGCGTACTCGCTGACAGCTTTAATTTCATGATCGAGGAACTGGCGAAGGTCGTCGGCCGTGTCCAGGCGACGACCAACCAGGTTTCGACCGCTACGCGCCGTCTGCTCGATCGGACAGCGCAAGTCTCGCAATCATCTGAGGCGCAGGCGCGGCAAATTGCGCTGGTGTCAGAGCGGGTGGCGCAGCTTGCCGACTTCGTGCAACTCTCCGCTGGGAATGCGTTGCAGGCTTCCGCCGCGGCGGGTGAGGCGATGCAAAGCTCGCGCGATGGCCAGGCTGCGGCAATCAAGACGACCGAAGGCATGACGAATATTCGCGAAAATGTGCAGGAAACCGCGAAAAAGATCAAGCGCCTGGGCGAGCGCTCGCAGGAGGTCGGCGAGATCGTGCGCCTGATCGAAGACATCGCGGAGCAAACGAACCTGCTCGCGCTCAACGCCGCGATCCAGTCGGCGATGGCGGGCGAACACGGACGCGGCTTCCACGTCGTCGCTGACGAAATCCGCATTCTCGCTGAGCGTGTCGCTGAGGCGACGAAGCGTGTGGGCGGCATCGTGAAGACGATTCAAGGCGACACCTACGAAGCGGTGGTCGCCATGGAAGAAAGCACGCAGGATGTGATCGAGGGGTCGCGGCTGGCTGAGGAAGCGCGTCGCGCCCTGGAACGCATCTCTAGCGCGGTGGGTCGACAGACACAGCTTATCAACGACATCGCAATTGGCGCGGATGAGCGGCGACAGGTCGCGGAGACGGTGGCTGCGGCCATCCGCCAGATCGCCAGTCTGACCCAGGAAACGAATGCGACGACGCAAGACACTGTGACCTCCGTGACCTATCTCGCGGAGCTTGCCGAGCAGTTGCGCGCGTCGGTCGCCGCCTTCCGCCTCCCAGAGCATATGACCGATGCGACTGGACTGCCTCAGGGAGTGGAGCAGCAGATGCTGGCCCCAGGGTTGGCGCAACAAGGTGGCTGGGCGCCTGGGCCAGAAGCATTCCCAGCCTTGCCTGCGGGCCCGGTTTCATCAACTTTTGTGCCTCAGCGGAATGCCTTTGACATAGGCTCCTATGACGCGCCAGGGTGGACTGAGGCTCAGCAGCCCAACGGGTACGGGTATCCACCGAGCGGCTATGAGCAGGCTGGATACGGTCAGAACCCTTATGGCCAGAACGGCCAGAATGGCCAGAATGGCTACGGTGGCGACCAGTATTCCTCAAACCCGCTGAACTATCCATTTCCACCAGATCAGCAGTAACAGCGCAGCGCGGTGTGTTCTTTTGCGTGCGAGAAGTAGTGGCGCAGAGGCGCTTCAGAGGTCACCTCTGGCAGGGCCAGCGAAGCAAGCAGGACGGATGCGGAGATCATGGCAGACAATTTCGATAAAGCGGCGATCCTCGGTAGCTTTTTCGACGAGGTAGACGCCTATATTCCTGAAATTGAGGCGCATCTCGATCAGCTGCAGCAGGCGCCTGATGACGAGACAGCTATCGAAGAAGCGTATCGCCGCGCCCATACGATCTATGGCTCAGCGGCGATGATGTCGTTCGGTGGCCTTTCGACCATCGCCCAGGGCATGGAGGCTATCCTTGACGATGCGCTAGAGCGCCGTGCTACCCTCGATCAGCCCACAATCGCGCTGCTCCGGCGGTCATGTGGACGTCTGATGCGTGTGGCGCAGCTCGTACGCACCGGAGCGGATGATTCGGCGGTGCTCGCGGAAGACCAACAAGATCATGCCGCGTATCGTGGGCCTGCCGCAGCGGCTGCCCAAATGAGCGGTGGCGGCGAGATGCCGACACAGGGCGCGGAGATGAGTAGCGCGTCAGCGCCGCTGCCGGACTGGCTAGCGGCCTTTGGCCCGATGGGCGCGCCCGCCTCTCCGCCATCAACGCCAAACACTGGCTCCGCTGGAGGCGCGTTCCTCCCGCAGATGGGCGGTAACGCGCCGAGCTTCACGCCTTCGCAGTCCTCAGGAGCGTTCGGGCAGTCAGCTACGGCGATACCCGCATCTCCAGTGTGGGGGCAGCCTGCGCCGTCGCTCCAGGCCAATACGCGCGATACCTCTGAGCAGACCGCCGAGCTTCCCGCGTCCGCTATGCCTGATCCCCGCGAATGGGCGACATCGCTCGCGGGCCAACCGCCAATTCTCCGACCCGCTCCCACAGGCGCCGCGCTCGGCGATTGATGAGTTGCGGGCGGATGAGGAAGATGTTCGCCGCCAGGTGGGGACGTTGCGCGATACGGTCGCGGCGCTGCGAGACGCGGCGCAGGCGATGGATAACGAGCGCAGTGAGCTACAGTCATTTCTGGATGGCTCACACGACGCTCTGGAGCGCCTGGAAGAATGGGTCGGGCAGCAGATGGGCCTGGACCTGCGGCGCAGTCCAGAAACCGTTCGTAGCTACCTGCCGCTCTCTGTCATCTGGGTGACGACGACGCGCCTGAAGAAGCTGACCGCGTTGCTCAATGCCTCAGGACGCAACCTGACGCTCTCGAAGGAGCAAATCGAAGAGACGTTGGGCCAGTTCCGCGCATCGCTTGATGCTCTGAGCCGCATGGCATCTGTCATTACGGGAGCGACAGCCGATGGTGGCTTTAGCGCGACTGTGGCGCAGGTGACCTGGACGCCCTCGGCGCAGAGCGCGAGTACGTTCGGAGGCGAATCACTCTCGCCTGTCCAGCGCGCCGAGATGGAACGCGGCATCCGTGAGGAATTGCGACGGTCGCTGGAAGACGAGGTACGCCAGGAGATTGCCGCCGATGTGCGCCGCGAAGAAGAGCAGCGTATTCGGCAGGAGCTGGAAGTCCAGATACGCCGCCAGATGACGTTCGCCGCGCTGGGGCCTGGGGTTGGGCGATAGCTCAGTCGCGATCAGTGGCAGTGGTGTGGAGGTGCGCTCCAACGGGCGCGCGGGCCGCCAGGTGCAGGTGACGAAAGACCAGTCACCTGAGACGCTCTCAGTCTTTCGCGAAGAAGCGCAGGAGTTGCTGCAGACCATCACCAGTGGTATCGCTGATCTGGAGCGCGCGCCAGATGATGTGAACGCTCTGCGCTCGGTTCGCCGTGCCATGCATACGCTGAAGGGCGCGGCTGGCATGATGAGCTTTGTCGTCGTGCAAAGTCTGGCGCATGCTTCAGAGGATCTACTGGATCTGCTCACTGAGCATGGCCGCGCGCTCTCGCCAAATGAGCTAAGTCTGGTCTTTGACACCGCGGAAACGCTGGATCAACTCATCTCTGGCTCCATTGTGGGGCAACAACAGCAGCGCGAAGTGGGACAGGCGCTGATCGACCGCTACAGCGCGATCACCGGCGCGCCTGTCGTGAACCTGCTGGCGAACGACCTGGATGAAGAGACTGCGGAGAGCGTCGCCATCGACATCGGGGCCGATGCCGAGGAGACGAGCGAGCGAAGCACAGAAGACCTGAGTGTACGTCTGAAGCTGAGCAAGATCGATGAACTGGTCACGCTTTTCGGCGATTTGCTGGTGAACCGCTCCATCTTCGCGGAACGCATCGGACGAGTCTATCAGCTTGCGGGCGATACGAAGGCCGCGACTGAGCGTCTGCGCGAGGTTGGGAGCAAGCTCGAATCCCAGTTCGAGTTCTTTATGATGCCAAGTGGCCAGAGTGGCGCTCAGGGACAAAACATGGCGCGCCACCAGGGTTCCGCTTTCCCTGGCGGAATCAGTCCCGCGCGACTGGCGCTCCTCAGAAGCAGGGCGGGAATACGGCTGATCACCTGCGCGACTTCGATGAGCTGGAACTTGACCGCTACAATGAGTTCCACCGTCTCTCGCGCATCTTGAGCGAAGCCGTGACCGACGTGCTGAGCCTCGATCAAGAGATGGAGACGCTCATCCGCGAGATTCAAGTCTCGTTCGCGCGTGAGGCGCGTCTCAGCACTGAGGTGCAGGATCGCTTGCTCAAGGCGCGTCTGGTGCCTGTTAGCTCGTTCGTACCGCGACTCTATCGCGCTGCCCGCGCCTCCGCGCTGAAGGAAGGCAAAGAAGTCGAGTTCTTCATCGAGGGTGGCGATACTGAGGTTGATCGCAAGGTGATCGAGGAGGTCGAAGGTCCGCTCCTGCATCTGGTGCGCAATGCCGTCAACCACGGTATCGAGCGCCCAGCGGAACGTGAAGCGCGCGGAAAGCCACGCGCGGGCAAGATCACCGTTACCGCTTCCTACGAGGGAAACCAGATCGTCATCAATGTGGCGGACGACGGCGCGGGCATCGATCCGCAGCGCGTGCGCCAGAAAGCGGTGGCGAAGGGCTGGATCGACGGGTACGCCAATCTGAGTGACCGCGATGCGCTGAATCTGATCTTCCAGCCGGGTGTCTCGACGGCGGAAACTCTGACCGAAGAATCTGGCCGTGGTGTCGGGCTGGATGTCGTGCGCGACGCCGCTTCGCGCCTGAAGGGGTCAGTGGATGTCGACTCGACCGTAGGCTCTGGCTCAGTCTTCACCCTGAAGTTCCCAATTAGCTTGCAGATTGCGCGCGCTGTGCTGGTGAAGGCGGGCAACCAGACCTATGCGATTCCGATGGCGATGGTCGATCAGATTGGGCGTCTCGACTATTATGAGCGCACCAGTTCGCCTGCGCCAGCCGTGATGGTGCGCAATGACCGCTATACCCTGGCCCGACTCTCGACCTATCTGAAGTTGACGCCCGCGCCACTGGACGAGCGCTCGTCGCTCCTGATCGTGCATGTCGCGGGACGTAAGCTCGCGTTGGTTGTCGATGGCATCGAAAACCAACAAGAGATCGTCGCGAAGCCGCTAGGCGCCCACCTGCGCGATGTTCGGGGGGTTGCGGGCGCGACCGTGCTGGGGAATGGGCAGGTCGTTATCATCCTCGATCTGGCGGAGTTGTTGGCGCGTCCGCTTGCCGAGGAGATCACGCTGCCAGTCCCGGGGCAGCGCGCAAGCGAAGCGGCGTCGCTGTTCGCGCGTCCATCCGCGCCCAGCGCCCGCGAGCCGCTGAACTGGCCACAATCGCAGCCTTTGGCGGCGCCCAATACGCCGCGCTTCGATTCGCTATCCTCGCCATCGGCGCCGCCGCCATTCCCATTCGCGGCGCCTGATCCCGCATTCGCGCCCCTCCACCGCTGACTGCGACACCCGCCGCGCCGACGGGCGCCCAGTGGCCATTCGCGCCAGTGGCGAGCGAGGCGGACGAGTTCCCGACGGCGGAGCTTCCGAGTCAGCCCCAGGCCGCTGTGGCGCCAATGTACCAGCCCCAGTCGCCGCTATCAGGCGCTACGTCAGGCGCAGTGAGTATGAATGGGTCATCCACCGGTTCGACGCTCGGCGCTCAGCGTGATTTTGTCATCGCCCAGCGCACGCCGAACAAGAGTGGACGTCTAGACGTTCCGGCGGGGAATGGCAAGCTGTCGTATCTGCTGGTGGTGGATGATAGCCCCAGTGTGCGGCGCGTCGTTGGCGGCATGCTCAAAGCGCATGGCTGGGAGACAAAGACCGCGCGTGACGGTGTCGAGGCGCTGGATATCATTGCCCGTGAGCGCCCATCCGCTGTGCTGCTCGATATTGAGATGCCACGGATGGATGGCTACGAGTTGATGGCGACGTTACGGAGTGATACGCAATATCGCAACCTACCGCTGATTGTGCTGACATCGCGCGCGGCGGCCAAGCACCAGCAGCGTGCGACACAGCTAGGCGCCAACGCGTACATCGTCAAGCCGTATCAGGATGAGTATTTGCTGACCACCATTACCGACCTGATCAAGCGGAGCGCGAACGGCGCGCTGTAACGACTGGCGCTGCTTGACGTTGGCTTGTCTACGCCTGTTTCAGGCGCGGGGCGAGCCATGTCTTTAGCGGCGGGAGGTATCTTCGATGGGTGGTGGTCGCGAGCGGAGCGTCATCGTCTGGGACGTTCACTGGACGCTCCTGTCTGACCGTTATGACGCAGTGCGCAGTGACCTGGAGCAGCTTGCTGAGGCTGAGCAGTCGCCTGGCGGAAAGGCTCGTGCGCGTCTGCTGGAGCTAGAGGCTCGAACGAGAGCGTCTGCTCCTGGCGCTCAGTCGTCTTGGCCCGACACCCCGCGCGAAAATGGGCTGACATCCCCAGCGCATCGCCGCATGCTCAGGCGATGCTGTGACCAGCCGCGCGCAGGGCAGTCCAGCGCCGTCGTGAGGTTGGTCGCGGGGATGAGCAGGTAATCCGTGTCGTAGGTCGAGACGGCGAAGATGCTGATTCCCGCGTCGGCGAGTGGCGCGGCCAGCGACGCGAGCACGCCTGTGAGCGCGAAGTCGAGCACGCCCGCCACCCGTAGCGCGCGCCAGCCGCCCGCGATCTGAGCGCTCTCAGGCGCGGCATCTTCAGGCACGACCAGTGACAGCTCGTCGCGAGTGAGCGTCACGGAGACCAGCGAGGCGCTCAAGGGCAGCGGCGGGATGGTGGCATCCGGCGCCAGCCTGCAAACCGCGAAGATTTCTGGTAGCAAAATGAGCGTAAGCGCCGCCATGTTCACCTCCTCCTCGCCTCACGCAGCGAGCAATGCGCTGACGACCGCGTCGCCCATCGCGCGGGTCGAGATGACCGTCTCGCCGGGCATGGCGATGTCGGCGGTACGATAGCCCGCCGCGACGACCTGGCGCACGGCGCGTTCGACCGCTGCGGCTGCGCGCTTGAGGCCCAGCGAGTAGCGCAACAGCAGCGCCACCGTCAGGATCGAGGCGAGCGGATTCGCCTTGCCCTGGCCCGCAATGTCGGGCGCGGAACCGTGAATCGGCTCGTAGAGGCCAAACTGCCCATGCGCGGTGCGTCTGCGCGCCCAGGCTGGCCGAGGGCGCCATGCCGAGCGAGCCGGTCAGCATCGAGGCCTCATCGGTGAGGATGTCGCCGAACAGATTTTCGGTAACGACCACATCAAACTCGCGTGGATTGCGAATCAGCGCCATCGAGCAGGCGTCAACCAGCATATGCCGCAGGGTGACGTCGGGATACTCGGTGTGTACCTCGTCAACGACGCGGCGCCAGAGTCGCGAGCAACTCAAGACATTCGCCTTGTCCACGCTGGTAACGTGCTTGCGGCGATCGCGCGCCAACTCGAATGCGTAGCGTGCGATGCGCGCTATCTCAGCTTCGGTATAGACCATCGTATCAACCGCTGAGGCGCCGCTTGCGGACTCGTGAATGGCGCTGGGCTTGCCATAGTAGATGCCCCCGGTCAACTCGCGCACGACGAGCATATCGACCCCGCGCAGTGTCGTGCGCTTCAGCGTGGAGGCGCCGAGCAGCGCGGGAATCGGTCGTACCGGGCGCACGTTGGCGAAGAGCTCCAGGTCGCGGCGCAGGCGGAAGAGCGCGTGCATCGGCTCGGTTTTGGAATTGGGATCACCTACGCCTGTTCCGCCGACCGCGCCAAAGAGGATCGCATCTGACCGCTGGCAGAGCGCCATCGTCTCCTCGCTGATGGCGACGCCCTCGCGGTCAATCGCCGCCTGGCCCACCAGCGCCTCGTGGAGCGTAAATGTGTGGCCGAAGCGTTGCCCGACCGCCATGAGCGCGCGTGCGCCTTCCGCCGTCACCTCTGGCCCGATGCCATCGCCGCCCAGGACGGCTATCTCGAATGCGCTCATGGGGCCTATCCTCTCTGCTAGGAATCTACCGCGTTATCACAGAGCATACAGGCTGAGTATAGAGGCGGCCATGCCAGATGGTCAAGCGACGATGTGGAGGGTGAGTCAGTGGCCGCGCACTTTGGTCGGTGTGACCCTGAGCGGAACCGAGTAGCGCGCCGCGAAGGCGGCAGGCCCGCCGAAGTTCTGGTCGATGCGCTGGCGTAGCGCTCGATATACTCGGGGCGCTCGTTCGCGGGTGGTTCTTCGGGAGCCACACGGGCGACGCCAGTGAAGACGACGATGTCGCCACCGTGCCCATTGCCATCGAAATGCAGCGCGACATGCGGGTTCCGTCTGATGTGGCTCGAGGCGGGCGGCGTCAGGTAAACTGTAGATCAGGAAGCTCGCTCCATCCCACAGAAACCAGACGGGATTGGGCTGCGGTGTTCCGTCGGCGCCAGTCGTGGTGAGCCAGATGATGCGCTCGTCGCGTAAACGAGCGGCGACACGTGCGCCAAATTCGGTTGTGGGGTCGGGCAGGGTGAAGCTCATGTGGTGGCCTCCAGGAGTGGGTAGTGTGCTGGACATGATGCTGCTTCACTATCGCACACTGGTGTCCGGATGTGCGCTTGCTGGTGAGCGCGTGGGCGGTGTTCGGAGAAGAATGTCAGGAAGGCGGCAGATGGAGAGTACACCGTTCGCGCGGCCGCGAGGAAGACGCCGCTGAGATCGCGCGAATCAATGTGGCGAGTTGGCGGAACGCACGTATCGTGGCATTGTGCCAGCTGCGGCGCTGGCTGCGCTCGATGTGGACGAGCTTGCGGCGATCCGACGCGTGCGCGTCTGGCGGATAGTGAGCGCGTGGCGTCGGGGCCCTCTCTCCTGTGGATATGTCGTGGTGGACGGCGCTGACCGCGTGCTTGGCTATGTGTTCGGCGGGGAGGCGCTTTCCCTGGCCAATGGGGAGGCGCCAGATCCGTTCGAGAGCGAGGTCTACGCGCTCTATCTGGCGCCTGGCTACGAGCGGCGCGGGCTGGGCGGCACGACTGCTCGCGGCGGCGGCGCGCCATCTGCGCGCGCACGGAGCGCGCTCGACCATCATCTGGGCGCTGGCGCAAAACCCCAATCGGGGATTCTATGAAGCGCTGGGCGGCGTCGTCGCGTATGAGCAGATGTCACCATCGGCGGGAAGGCGCTTCCCGAGGTCGGCTTTGGCTGGGATGACCTCGATGCGCTGATTGCGCGTCTCGCCCAGCGATAGACAGTGTGGCGCCCTGGGTCAGTCGGTGAAGCGGAAGCGCAGGAGCGCCCAGAGCGCCGCGAAGCCATCGCGCCAGGTGATCTTCTTGCCATCGGCGTAATCGCGGCCCGCGTAGTAGATCGGCACCTCGTAGATGCGGTAGCCGCGCTTGAGCACCTTCGCCGTAATCTCTGGCTCGAAGTCGAAGCGGTTGCTGCGAATCTTGATGGACTTGATGACAGGCGCGCGGAAGGCCTTGTAGCCAGTCTCCATATCGGTCAGCATATTGTTGTACAGCACGTTGGTGACGAGCGAGAGGAAGCGGTTGCCCACATAGTGCGAGAACATGAACGAGCGATGGATGCCGAGAAACCGCGAGCCGTAGACGACATCGGCGACGCCATCCAGAATCGGGCGTAGAACTATCGGGAAGTCGGATGGATTGTATTCGAGATCGGCGTCCTGGATGATGATGATGTCTTTCGTCGCCGCTTGTATGCCTGTGCGGATGCCGGCGCCTTTGCCCATGTTTTTCTCGTGGTAGAGCACGCGCACGTATCTCAGGAAATGTGGTCTCGCGTAGGAGTTCGCGTGCACCGTCCGTAGAGCAGTCATCCACGATAATAATTTCGCCGACAGTAGGCTGACTCTTCCACACGTCGCACAACTTCAAGAATCGTCTTTACTTCGTTATAGACCGGTATGATGACGGAAACGACTTTGGGCGCCCTCAATGGGCTGGCCACTCGCCGACATGACTTTTCGCTTTCCTAATCGCCGCTATTCGCTCCGCCCATCTGCGCGCCGCGCTCGTGAAAGACGGCACGCAGCCGGCGCGCTGATCGATCGTATCGTCTCACTATACACTGCGTCGAGGGTGAAGGCGACGCAGGCAGGACATTACGAAGGCTGGGCGCCATCGTACGATGGCGCCCAGCCCAAGGATGTGCCGTCTCGATACGTGGAGCTAGTGCTCCGCTCCGACGCCGACCATCGCTGGCTCTGGCTCTGCCGCGTAGTCTTCAGCCGCAGTCGCGTCCTTGCCATTCGGGACGCGCACGAGGTTGAAGATGAGCGAGAAGACGACTGTGACAACGAGGTTGACGATCAGCGCGTAGAACGCGGCGTAGCCCGCTGCGGTAAAGCTACCTAGGTGCAGCGGATAGACCGACGATCCGAAGTGTGGGGTCACGAGTGAGGCCTGAGTGTAGGCCATGTACGTGCCAGTAGCCATACCAGCCAGCCACCCGAGCGCCAGCGCGTAGCGATGCAGGAAGCGGGTGTACAGGCCAATGACTGATCGTTGGGAGGGTCTGCAGAATCCAGATGCCGCCGAGCAGTTGGAAGTTGAGGGCATTCTGTGTCCCCAGGTAGAGAATGAAGAACAAGCGCGCCGAACTTCACGACCAGCGACGTGATCTTCGCAACTGAGGCCTCTTCGCCATCGCTTGGGTTCTTGCGGAAGTATTCGCGGTAGACGTTGCGGGTGAAGAGGTTGGCCGCCGCGATAGACATGATCGCAGCGGGCACGAGCGCGCCGATGGCGATGGCGGCGAACGCTACACCAACGAACCAGTCAGGGAAGCTCTGGAGCAGCAGCGCTGGAACCGCGAATGTGCCCTTGTATTTCGCGAAGTTCGCCGCGAATTCTGGATTCTTGGTGACTCCCGCTGCGATGGCCATGATAGCCGAAGAGCGCGATCAGACCGAGCACGAACGAATAGGCTGGCAGCAGGGCGGCGTTGCGCTTGATGACCTTGCGGCTATTCGAGGCCAGCACACCTGTCACAGAGTGCGGGTAGAGGAAGAGCGCCAGCGCGGAACCGAGCGCCAGAGTCGCGTATGCTCCATACGTCCCCAGGCTCGTTGCGGTGGGTGGCGCCAGTGTGACAGCGAAGCCCTTCGTCGTGGCCTGGTGCTGCAAGGCGGCCTGGAAGATCTTGCCAAAGCCACCAAGCTGAATCGGAATGACAATAATCGCTACGATGACGGTGATGTAGATCAGCAGGTCTTTGACCAGGGCGATCATCGCTGGCGCGCGCAAGCCACTGGTGTAGGTATAGGCGGCCAGGATGATGAACGCGATAACAAGCGGCAGGTCATTCAGAGGGAGGCCCAGGAATGAGCCGCTGAACGAGAGACCCAGGCCCGCCAGCACGACCTGGATGCCGACCAGTTGTAGCGCGATGTAGGGCATGGTCGCCAGAATGCCTGTCAGCGCGATGAGCAACGCCAGCAAGCCGCTGTCATAGCGCCCACGCACGAAGTCCGCCGGGGTAACGTAGCCGTGCTTGCGCGCGACGCTCCACAGACGTGGCATGACGAGGAACACGAAGGGGTAGACGATGATGGTGTATGGCACTGCGAAGAAGAAGACAGCGCCAGTAGCGAAAATGGCAGCGGGCACGGCGACGAAGGTGTACGCGGTGTACAGATCACCGCCAAGCAGGAACCACGAGACAACGGTGCCGAAGCGGCGTCCACCCAGGCCCCACTCGTGGAGTTGGTTCAGGTCACCGCGCCGCCAGCGGGCAGCGATGAATCCCAATACCGTGACGACCGCGAATAGCGCGATAAATATGCTGAGCGCCGTCACATTAACGCCAGACATGCGGTTCTCCTCTGAACTGTACGAACAAGTAGACTAGGCAGCGCTTCTTTTCGACCAGGACGAGGTAGCGGTTACAGTTCGGTAGGCGCGACTACTGATCCATGCGCCATTGGCAAGGACTGACGCACGGGCGTGGCGCAGCTACTGATCGCGGGTGAAGAAATACACAACGCCAGTAATCAGGGCGCTGAGCAGGATCCAGAGGAACTGATACCAGTAGAAGTACGGGATGCCGAGCCAATACGGCGTCAGCGCGTTGTAGAACGGTGGCCACAGCGTGGCGATGAACGGGATCAGCAGCAGGAGATAAAGCCAATATACGGCTTTTCCGCTGCGCGCCGTCTCGTTGTTCATGAAGTCGCTCCTTTCGATGAGCGTCGAGAGGATGCCTACCCTAACACAGATCTTCGTTGCCAGTGAGCCTGGTCGAAGTCCACGAAATGGCGGGTTCGCGTACTCTCGTCATTCTCGTGTTGACGAAATGTTACGGAGCAAGCGACTGTGTTTGTCAATCCCTGTGTAAGTATTTGCTTTTTTATGTATAGGATGCTGGAAGAGGCTGAGCGAATAATTTAGCGCGCTCGAGCGATCCACCTGGAGAGGTGGCGCTGAGCGCGCTGGTGATGCGGGTGGCGAGCTTGCAGTGAGGGGCTAGTCTGGTTGCGGCGCTAACGTGCGCTCGATGCTGTCGAGATCATCCGTGGTGAGTTTCCACTCGCTGGCTCGTGTGTTCTCGCGTCACCTGCTCGGCGTGTGCGCGCTCCGGCGATGATCGTGCTGACGGCTGGGCTGGGCGGCGAGCCAGGCGAGGGCAAGCTCACTGGCGGTGTGGCCGCGCTCCCGCGCCCATGCGTCGAGGCGTTGAGCAGTCTCCAGTGTTTCTGCTCGCAGGCGTGAGGAGAAGTGGGGATAGTCATGGCCGCGCGTGTTTTCTGGGGCGGGCTGGCCAGGGAGATACTTGCCTGTCAGCACACCAGATGCCAATGGCGAGTACGGGATGACACCAATGCCAAACTCCTGCGCGGCGGGGATCAGATCGCGCTCGATGTCGCGTGAGAGCAGGTTGTATTCGGGCTGAACTGAGACGAAGGGCGCCCAGCCGTGGCGATCGCTGACCCACAGCGCCTGTGTGAGTCGCCAGGCGTCGTAGTTCGAGCAACCGACGTAGCGCACATCGCCAGCGCGCACGAGGTCGTTGAGCGCACTCATCGTTTCTTCGAGTCGGGGTTTCCGCATCATACGCATGGATCTGAAAGAGATCGAGGTAATCGGTGTTGAGTCGGCGCAGGCTGGCATGCGCGCCATCAATGATGCGCTTCCGCGAGGAGCCGGTAGTCATTCGGCCCTGGCCCGACCCGCATTCCCGCTTTAGACGCGATCAGCGCGCGGTCGCGTTGTCCCCGCAGCGCCTTGCCAATGTATTCCTCAGAGACGCCCGCATTATAGATGTCAGCAGTGTCTATGAAGTTGACCCCCGCGTCGAGAGCGGCGGCGATGATCTCAGCGGTCTGGCGCTCATCCGCGACACGACCGAAGGTATTCCCGCCGAGGCCAATCACAGATACACGCAGCCCCGAAACGCCAAGTCGTCGGTATTCCATGCGCAGTCACCTTTCATCGCAATGTGTAGGAAACGTCTCCAGCGCCATCGTGCGTTGACTTGCTTCTATCTATCCTACCCCATTTTACTGAGCGCGCCGAACGCTCAATGATAGACGGTCATGTTATGCTGGGGGGCAGTACGACTTGGTGGTCGCTCGTATCACCGATCGGTCGCTGTGGTTTTTGCCGCTATCGTTGACTGAGTAGTCCCTCTTGATGAGGAAAGGAGACACATGCAAATGCCTACATTCATTTTCGCGGCTATCCCCTCGTTCAACATCATCCCTTCCTCAGGCATCATGAATACCATCTTCCATCAGACAGATCTGAGCATTCAGATTCTGGGCTGGCCTGCTAAGGGGTATCACATCAACCTGATCCAGCTCATCATCCTGATCGTGCTGGCGGTGGTTGTGAATTTCGTCATCGAGTGGTTGACGAAAAGCAAGAGTGGGCTTGTCACTGGCGTTATCCTGACAGTCATTGGCGCATATCTGCTCCAAACGTTCGCGAAAATCCCTTTCGATTTCGCATTCGAGAGGCGTGTTGGTGATCGCTTCACTTATTGGCGCGATCATCGTTGGTGTCTTCTACACGCTGATTCGCGCTCGGTTTGGTGGTTCGAAGAAGTAGCCTCACATACCCGTTAGGTCACAAGACGAAGGGCGGCGCGCCGGAGCATCATGCTGGCGCGCCGCCCTTCGTTATGCCATCAGACGAGCCAGCCATGCTGAAGAAAGAAGATGGCGAGGAGGGCCTGGAGCAGTGCGCCTGACCAGAGTAGCGCGGGGAGCGCCCACTCCGAGCGACTGAGCCTATCCGCGAAGATGACGAAGAGCGGTACAGCCGCGATCATATAGCGTCCACCCGATATGAAGAGGTCAGTATAGTTGATTGGCTCGCTCGTCACGAGGAAGAGCAAGCACAGCATGTAGATCGTCATCCCCACCGGGGCGCGACGCACCGCGACGAACGTCAGGATGAGCGCGGCCAGGACAGGGGCGAGATCGAGGAAGATGCGCAGTTTAAGGGTCGTAAAGAGAGGGACGTGGAGAAATTTGATGATAGCGACTGGGATGGAGAATATTGGAAGCATGAAGATATGCGCCCAGGAGCTCTCGGACGCTACGAAGATGAGCGGATTGCCGAATGTCAGCCAGAGATAGCTTGCGTAGGCTCCCATGCCGATGATCGGCCCCATGATAGCGCCGAGCGCTGGCCACATCTGTCGCAGCACCTGCCGATGCGTCGCTGAGCCACGCAATTCACGATAGCGTTGCAGCGCTTCCCATGCGAGGGGAAGAATGAGCACAGGCGCAACTGGACGAGCCAGCCCGGCGAGAATGCCAAATACGGTGGCCCAGCCCCAGCGCCGCCGCATGCTGAAGAGCATTGTCAGGGCAGCGAGAGCCGCGAAGAGTCCGTCCGAATAGGCGGCGGTGAGGAAAAACGCAAACGGATACGCGGCGAAGAGGAATACCGCTGAGCGAGCAGTCTGGCGTTCGCGTCCCGCAGGCGCGATTTGCGCTGCCAGCGCCGCGACGCCGAAGAAAGCCAGAAGCGCGCTGAGATTTGAGACCAATAGTTCGGCGGTTACCCAATGGGAGCCAATGAGTGCGGCTACAACCCTGACAGTTCCCGGATAGAGTGGGAAATAGACGGATTCTACAGGCTGCCAATAGCCATGCGTCACGAGATGGAGGTAGGCTGTGCCATCCCAATTCGCCCAGCGGCGGATCAGCCGATAGACATTGATGGCGCTCACAGATGTCCCTCTGCCTCCGACGACAAGGGGGTAATAGATGGTCACGGCTGCGAATGCGAGTCGGGTCGCGACCCAAATACTCGCAGCCTGCATGAAGATCGTTCGCCATGGCAGGATACGTTGCGAGCGCGCCTGGCTTACTGGCGCAGGTAAGCGCAGCCATGGCCTGCTGTTCGACCACACGCGAGCGAGTTGGCCATCTGGCTTTGCTTCAACATCCAGCCCCATGGTTTGAGCTTCTCCTTCGGCGAATAGCTGCTCGAACGTTGCATTTCCCTACAACGCCCTTCAAGTCCCATGTTTCAAGACGCGACGGCGCCATACCTGTAACGGGCATATCAGTTTGGTGGCGCCGCGAATGTTGACGCGGGGATCAGCGGTCTCGGTGGCCCAAATGTTATGGCGCCTGACTCGAGCGCCAATTGGCCAAGATTCGGTCGCATCGCTGTTGCGGGCGCGACCACCGCGGTGACACGCCATGCCGCCATCGCTGGATTTGTCCGCAACGCTGCGGGTAACGTAGTCAATGTGACAAGGCTCAGTGTTTGCGACCAGGCGAGCTGAGCGCAGGTCGTCGTGAGCGGCGCGCCGATGGCTGCGCCATGTGCGTTGAGCGGCTGATAGGTAAAGGTGTAATTGGCGATAGTCGCGTCGTGTGGGGTTGCGCCATACCAGTAGCGTACCGCGTTCGGCCTTCCCGTGGCGAGAGCGGGAGCGCC
Source organism: uncultured Chloroflexia bacterium (assembly GCA_963840335.1). Taxonomy (GTDB): domain Bacteria; phylum Chloroflexota; class Ktedonobacteria; order Ktedonobacterales; family JADMIN01; genus JAKAIY01. Next base: position 69,493 of record CAWIYP010000012.1, on the reverse strand, counting down.
GATCCAGCGAATAGTCAGCGCAAGGCCAGCCTGGGCAGAGGCCGCGTAGGCATACGCTACCGGACGTGGCAGGGTAGTCGAGGCGGCGGGAGTGGCGATTGTGCGTTCATCGGCGATACGTGCTCCTGGTGAGATCGCGTAGAGTTGATACGGCGTATCTCCCTGAACAGGAATAGCGCCGAGTGTGCGCGCGTTTGTGACGTCGGGCAGCAGGCGTGCGGCGGCGGTTTTGGGCAGCGCGAGGGTGACGAGTGGGCCGGTGGCGTTTGCGGCGGGCAGGACGACACAGTTCTCGCTCACATAGGTTGTCGCTGGAGCGCCAGCGGTAGATGTGGCGCTCAGATAGCCCAGCGATTCTTGCTGCACGCTGGTCGAAGCGATAGCGACGCTGGCGCCGCTGAACCGTTGGGCGGCTGCCTGTGTCTGGGCCAGCGCATTTTGCTGGCTGGCGAGTGGGACGCCATAGTGCAACGGCGTCGTGAGACCGTCGAACGCGCCGCTGTGAATCGTCGCTAGCTCAGTCGCGACGCCGAATGTTTGCGCGCCTGTCAGCGTGAAAACGATGGCGAGGAGCGCGATAGACAGCGACGATGGCGAGATGGCGAGCGATGGGATGCGCCGCGCCAGCGCCACGAGCGGCCAGCCTCGCGCCCAGGCCAGGAATCCGCCGAAGCTGAGATAGACGCCAGGGAGCACGACGAGCAGATAATGCAATTCGATTGGGCGGCTGTGACGCAGCATGAACAGGAGTGGAAGCGCCTGCCAGAGTGTTAGCGTGAGGATGAGTCGCCAATGCGCATCGGCTAGCGCCCCGGTCAGCGGGTCGCGCAGGCCAGCCCGTGTGCGGAGCGTGCTGAAGCCTCGCCGGAGCCACGGCGCCAGGAGGCTCCACAGCAGCCAGACCTCAGCGGCGACGAGCAGCGCCGCCAACAGCCAGCCGAGCGGGGTCAGCGCCTGGCCAACCGCCACGTAAGTAGATCCAGAGCCATACCAGGTGGGCGGCGCGGGCTGGATGAGCTGGACAAGATAGGACAGCGCCTTTGTGTCCAGCGTCGCATGTCCCTGGGTGAAGCGTTCCACACCCCGCAGGTCTGCCCCGTGGCTGGCAAGCTCCCAGAGAAGGGTTGGGCCGATGAGCGCGAGACTCGCGGCTGCCGCCCAAAAGATGTCGCGCCGCCGCATCTCCCGCCACGTGAGCGCGAGCGCGAGTGCGATGAGGCCGAGCAGAGGCGCCGCTGTGGGGTGTAGCTCGGTCGCGATGCCCCAGAGGAGTACGCTCCAGCCGAGCCATCCGCGTCGCCGCTCGACTACTGCAAGCGCGATCACCCAGATGAAGCCCAGGACGACAGGCGCCAGGAGATTCTGCTGCCAGATAAACCGCGAGAAGTGGACAGGCCCGCTCGCGGTGGCGTAGAGCAATGCCGCCATACAAGCGGCCACGCGATCGAAATATCGCGCGGCGAGGCCGTAGAGCAGGCCGATTGCCCCGATGTTTGCCAGCGCGGTGAAGAGCGCGGCGCCGAGTGGGCCGCCGAGCAGCGCGAACGGCGCGTAAAGCCAGGCGGAGGCGGGGGGATTGAGCGTGCCTATTGAGCTTGGGATTCCGGTGATGATGATGGCGTGGAAGCTGGCTGCGGAGCGGCCTAGCGCCAGGAGCTCCGCCTGGTCGCCCAGGAATGAGGTGTCTCCGAGCCAGAGTAGCCGTAAGATGGTTCCAGCGAGTAGCGCTCCACCGAGTGGGAGCGCATGTTCGCGCCAGTGAGCGCCACCGAGAAGCATGGGACGCCGCCCAGTTTCGCTGGCGTTCATCGCGGGTCATCTCCCTCTGTCTCATGGGTGTCCGGGTCGCGACGCAGCCCACTCGCCCGCGACACGCCGAGACCATTGTGCCACGCCAGGCTGCGAGCGCGTCAGCCGCTGGCCCAGAACGGTAGTATAGCGACACGCCGCGTGAGGGAAATCGACGCGCGCACAGGCGAAAGGTTACTTGAGCCGTGTACAATGGGGCAGGCGGCGACAGAGCAAGCAGCGAAAGGATGCTGGCGATGGCAGACGATATGCGTGGACAGGGCGCAGATGATGGGTCGAGGTTAGGCGCTGGCGCCAGTGAGCATGCTCCCACTCCGCGTGATCTGGCGCCAGCGGAGACAGGCGCCTCACTTCCCACTGGTGGACTGGATGAGCGAACCTGGGAGATGCCACCCGAAGCCATCGCGCGGCTGAGTCAGAAGGCGCCCCCGCAGCGTGCGCTCCCCCTCAGGCGACGTGGCCAGCGCCAACGCGAGCGCCGCATACCCGTCTGGGTGTATGCGCTGACGACTGTACTGGTGGTCGCGCTGGTTGCGGGCGTCGCCTACGCCATCATCGGGCCGCGTATGGGTCAGAACGCGGGAGTGAATGACATTACCGGATGCGGAAATGGCTCGCCGTGCCAGGTAGCTGACGCATACCTTGCGGACTACACTGGCGGCAATTATGCGGGGATGTATGGACTGACGTCCTCGGTAAGTCGCGCGCGATTCAATAGCGCCGCAATCCTGCATGCCGCCGCGAAATTAGCGGTGAATTCGGTGGACTATACCGATGCGCAGGACTACCTGACGCGCCGCACGCGCAACATCATCGCGGCGGCGCAAATCTATGCGATGTCCGCCACGCTCGGCGCGGTGAAGCGCGTGAACGCATCGCAAGTTACGTTCCCCGCCCGTATTATCATGCGCAGTGTCAGCCTGGGGGATGTTACGGTTGACATCACGATCCCCCTCAGGCTGGAGCATAACGCCTGGTGGGTGGACTGGAGTCCCGGCCTGATCTTTCCGCAACTCGACAACCCCACCGATCCTAACTACACCAACCTGGTGCGCCTGACGACACAGATTGGCAAGCGCGGCACGATTTACAGCAGTGATGGGCAGGCGCTGGCGCTGGACGAAACGGTCTATGTCGTCGGTGTCGTGCCTGCCAAGATGACAAATCCGAGCGCCGTTACGCAGGTGTTGGTGAAGAATCTCGATCTGACGCCAAGTGAGATTACTTCAGCCTATCAGGGGAAGAACGCGAATCTTTTCTGGCCTGTACGCACGATTACGCCGATGCTCTATCAGCAGGTGAGCGCCGCGCTCGGCGCCGTCACGGGTGTGCAGGCGCAGCAGAGCCAGGGGCGCGTCTATCCATTTGGCGCGGTGACGGCTCCGGTGACGGGCTATATCGGTCAGGTTAGCCCTGGTGACCTCGCCAACGATAACGCGCATTATTATCAGAGTGGCGACATCATTGGACGGGCAGGCGTAGAGCAGTGGGGCGAGCCATACTTGCGCCCGGTCAAGGGCGGCGCGCTCGTGATTCGCTCGCGCAATGATGATGGCTCGGATGGCGCGCTAGTGGCGACAATTACCCAGCGCGCCGCGCAGAATGGCGAGGACATCTACACGACGATCAACCTCCCGGCGCAGCAGGCGGCGATGGCGAGCCTCGCGAAGCAGGGCGGCCATTCTGGCGGTTCAGTGGCGCTGGCTCCCGCGACTGGGGATGTGCTGGAGATGGCATCGTATCCTACCTACGATCCGAATGACTTTTCGCTGGGGTTCACCGCGAACGAGCAGACGCGCTTCAATAGCTTGCGCAGTCCCTATCTCAATCGCGCGACGATGGCCGCTGACCCGATTGGCTCTGTGTTCAAGCTGGTCACGCTTTCCGCTGCATTGGAGCATGGGATTACCGCGTCGCAGATGTTCACCTGCAAGGGAACGTATCAGGTTCCCGGCGAGAATCACCTGCGCTACGACGATTCCCCTGCCGGACATGGCGCACTGACGGCCCCCGCCGCCCTCGCGCCATCCTGTGACGTCGTCTACTGGACGCTTGCCGTGACGCTCAACCAAAAGGATTCGACCATTCTCTCGACCGAGGCGAAGGGCTTTGGGTTCGGCGCGCCTACGGGGATGATTGGGCTGCCTCCTGATGAAGATAATCCAGGGCTTGTTCCTGATCCAGACTGGCTGAAAACGAACAAGAACGCGACGTGGACTCCGACGGATGCGGCGAATCTGGGAATCGGTCAGGGCTTCTTCGAAGCGTCGCCCGCGCAAGTCGCTTCGCTGACGGCGACCATCGCGAATAATGGGGTTCGCATGCAGCCACGATTGGTCACGAAGGTGGTGAATAGCGCAGGCGCTACGACGCGGACATTCGAGCCACAGCAGACGGGAACAGCGCCTATCTCGGCGACGAACATGCAGACTGTGCAGGCGGCGATGCTCGGCCCGATTTCCGCGCCCAATGGCACAGCGACCTCGCTCTTCAAGAACTATCCGGTCACGGTGGCGGGAAAGACTGGCACGGCGGAATCGGGTCAGCCGAAACCACACTCCTGGTTCGCTGCGTATGCGCCTGCCTCGAAGCTCTCTGGGCCACCTGCGACACCGCAGATTGCCGTTGGGACGCTGGTAGAATACGCTGGAGAGGGGGTGACCTATGCGGGGCCAGTCTCGCAGGCGGTCTTGTCGGCGTATCTGCAACTCTTGCAGTAAGTGAATCTCGCGGCGTGGGGAGCGGTTGATGGCGTGAGGAGACATTACATGGAACGGGAAACGCGCGTTGGCATGGGGTATGACGCGCATCGCTTCGCAGCGGCGGAGGATGAGCGGCCGCTGTTGCTTGCGGGCGTGCGCATCCCGTACTCGCGGGGGCTTGCGGGACATTCGGACGCGGATGTCGCGCTGCACGCTATCGTGGATGCGCTCCTGGGAGCAGCCGCGCTGGGCGACATCGGGGCGTACTTTCCTTCGCAAGACGAGCGGTGGCGCGGCGCGGCCAGCTCAGTGTTCGTAACGGCGACGATGGCGGCGCTGGCGCGGGAAGGCTGGGGTGTCGTGAACGTGGATGTCACCATCGTCGCGGAGCGCCCACGCCTTTCACCGCATGTCGCGGCGATGCGCGCATCACTGGAGGAGTTGCTGGGGACGCCGCTCGACCGCGTGAGCGTCAAGTCCAAGACAACGGATGGGATGGGTTTCACCGGGCGCGAGGAAGGAATCGCCTGTTATGCGGTGGCGCTGATCGCGCGGGGGTAGCGAAGACGTCTTTTCTCTATACGCCCTCACGGCGCGCTACATGCAGTCGAGCCAGGCCTTGCCGTAGGAGCGCATCTCCTCGATGACGCCCGCGAGCGCCTGGCCTTTCTCGGTCAGGGAGTATTCGACGCGCGGAGGCACTTCGGCGTAGGTGCGGCGGCTGAGGATGCCCTCGCGCTCTAGCGCGACGAGCCGCTCTGAGAGCGTCTTCGGGCTGATACCTTCGAGTGAGCGCTCTAGTTCGCTGAAACGCTTGACCCCGGTAGTCAGATCACGAATGATCAGCAACGTCCATTTGCCGCTGATGATCTCCGCTGTGCGCGCGACCGGACAGACGACATGCGAATGGACGGGGGCAGGGGCCGCGTCGTCAACGGTGACTGGACGCTGTGTCATGGTCTCTCGCTCCTCACCCGTCGTAAGTTGACGGCGGGTAGCGTCTATAGAACAGTAGCTATACAAACTATAGCATGGCGTTACCGTAACGTAAAGGCGGCGCTATACATCTTCTTGCGGAGTGGCGCCGCGCTGGAAGACGAGCGGCTAGCAAGAAAAACCGGGCGGACGAACACACGCGACGTGTGATTTCAAGCGGGAGCATCCGCGAGATAAAGTCCAATTCCAGGCATTCTTGGCGTGGGCCAGCGAACCTAATACGCTGTAAAGCAAATTGCGAATTATTGCACATGATTTATGCGCCTTTCTGCGATTGTGCGCGATTGGCTGCCATGCTATGATGCGCGCAACGCGGGAGGCTGGCGCTTCGCCTTCGTCCCCGATGTCAGACAGCGAAACGTTGTCCTCATCAATCCCTCAGGAGCCACTTGTGAGTGAAGTAACGTCCTCCGTCCCGGCGCCAAAACAGGGATCGGCCATGCGTCCCCGCGTGGGTGTTTACGCCTGGTACGTCTTCTGGCTGATGTGTGGCCTCAACTTCTTCAATTATGCCGACCGTTTCATCTTCACAGCGGTTTCAGACACGGTGCAGAAGGAGTTTGGGTTCAACGACTTCCAGTATGGCATCTTCGGAAGCGCTTTCCTCATCGTCTACTCGCTGGTCGCCTTCCCGCTGGGCTATCTCGCCGAGCGTTACAGCCGCAAGATCGTCGTCGGCGCGGGCGTGGCGCTCTGGAGCTTCGCGACGCTGCTCACGGGGCGCGCGGTAGACTTCAACACGATGCTGCTGGCGCGATCGGCTGTGGGCATTGGCGAAGGTAGTTATTACCCCTCTGGCACGCCGTTGCTGGTAGCCTGGTTTCCGCCACAGCGACGCGCTTCGATCCTGGCATGGTGGGGTTCCAGCGCGCTCTTTGGCGCTGGCATTGGCTTCCTGCTCGGCGGTTTCTTCGATTATCCCGACAAGTGGCGGCTCATTTTCTACATCAGCGCCGTGCCAGGTCTGATACTTGCTGGGTTGATCTTCTTCCTGCGCAATCGCTTGAAGGCGGAGGCAGACCCCGAGCCAGTCGAGATGGCGCAGGGCATGAATGTCTTTGAGGTTATCAAGCGCTGCATGCGGATTCCGACCTTTCGCGTTATTTTGTTCCAACATGCGCTGGGATTCTTTCCGCTGGCTGCGATTTCGTACTGGCTGATCATCTATTTCAGCCATGAGTACGGCTACTATTCGAACTTTGGTTCGGCGGCGCTGAGCAGATCGCTTGGCTCTATTATCCCTGGAGCGCTGCTCGTGGTGGGTGGCATCATTGGCGGCATCTACGGCGGCGCGTGGGCGAACCGGTTACGGCATAAATACGTTGGGGCGCGCGTGCGGACAGGTGGCCTGGGCTTCTTTTGGGCAGCGCCGTTCGTCGTGGGCGCCCTTGGCGCGCCGTACTTCCTGGGCGTAATTCCAGCCTATCGGGCGGCGTCGCCTTCGACGCAGGTGACGGTTGGCGTGGTGATCTTCGCGATTATGGGGCTTGGCGCCGCGTTCTTCCTGAATGTGTATAATGGGCCGACGAGCGCCGCGCTGCAAGATGTGCTGCCACCGAACCTGCGCGCTGCTGGCGGTGGGCTGGAACTGACAATGGCCCATTTGCTCGGCGATGTCTATGCGACTGCGGTCGTAGGTCTCCTGGCCGACGCTCTGCACTATCAATTGGGTGGCGAGCAGATTGGATTGGCGCTGCTTATCACCTGCCCAATTGCGCTGGTCGCCGCGGGTATCGTCGGTATTTGGGGAAGCAAGTTCTACAAAAGCGATGTCGAGGCGCTGGGCGCATCGGCTGAGGCGCTCATCGGCGCGAATTCATAGGCCAAGACAATGCGGCGCTTCGGCGTCCAGTGTTTTGCGTAGCGCGTGCGCAGGTACTACAGCCGTTAGGCCTGTAGCGAGCGCGCGTGCTATGCTGCGCTCTGGAAACGAGATCATCGCGCAGGGACGGCCAAAGGACGATCCGCGCTTGCGAAAGTGATTTGCGGTGGGCGAACTGGCGAACAGTCCCGAAATGACCCCGATGGCTGATACTCCGCCGACAGCGGAGACGCGCGGAGAGCCACAGACGCACTGGGCGAGCGCGATCAGCATGGCCGAAGCTGGCCTGCTGACCGATGTGAGCATCGTCTTCGATCTCGCCTGGATCTATATCCCTATCGTCGGCATGGCGTTCATTCCGCTGATCCCGACGCCTTTCACCATCCTGTATCTGCGTCGTGGCGCACGCATCACGATCTTTGCCGCGTGTGTCGGCGGTTTCCTGATGACGGTGCTGGTCGGCCCGCACTACGGCTGGCGGCTCGCGTTCGAGGGGATCATTGGCCTGGCGATGGGCTGGATGATGCGCCGTCGCTGGCCCGCGCTCCTGGCGATCGCGCTGACCATTCTGCTGAACACCGCAGTCGCGTATGTCGCCGCGTTTGCGGCTGTCTACGTGTTGGCGCTGCCCCTCGGGGATCTGTATAGCGAGTTTCAGAACCTGCTGGTCAGTATCGGATGGGCGCTCGACAAGACGACCGCATTCCTCGGTCTTCAGGCGGTATATCTGCCTGTGCGGCCAGCGCTCGTCGCGGTGGCGCATTTCATGTTGGTCTACTGGATTCCCATGTTCGGCCTGTATATCATGGCGTTGTCGGGGCCAATAGATGTGTTGTATTACAGCGTGGCCTCCACGACGGCGTTCGCGCTGGGTGAGGATGTCCGCCCATTTCCGCCGCACTGGGTCTGGGACGTGTTGCGGGTGGTCGGTCTGGCGCTCAGCCCGTTCCTCTGGCTGGCGCGGCTGCTGTGGCGCGTGGTGACGACGCCGCTCTGGGGGCCGATCTGGCTGGCGCGGGCGCTGGCGCAGTGGCGACGCAGGCGGCGTTTGCGTGACGAATTGGCGAAAGCGCTCCACCCTACGCTGCCCACGGCGTCCGCGATGGATGAGCCAGCGCTCGTCGAGACAACGACAGGCAGGGAAGCGAGGCCCCGATGACAAGCGCGAATACCAGCGTATACGCGGCAATTGAGCGCGCGGACATCAGCATCGAGGGCATGAGCTACGTCTATCCAGAGACACGCGGCGCAGCTCTCACGGATATCTCACTGACGATTCGGCAGGGCGAGTATGTGGCGCTGCTAGGGCACAATGGCAGTGGCAAGTCTACCCTGTCACGCATCATCGGCGGCCTGGCGCGCCCAACCAGTGGGCGGGTGACGCTTGCCGGGCTGGATACCGCCGAGCCACGCAATCGCGCGCGGGTGCGCGGTCTTGTTGGCATGATCTTCTCTGACCCAGATAATCAGATCATAGCGACAGTAGTGGAAGATGACGTTGGCTGGGGACTGGCGGCGCGCGGGTACGATCCACGCCTCATCGTCGAGCGCACACGCTCCGCGCTGGAAGCGGTCGGCTTACGCGACGCCTATGGCTCGGGCGCCGAGCGAGCTTTCCGGCGGGCAGCGTCAGCGGCTGGCGATTGCTGGCGCGCTGGCGCTGGAGCCATCGGTGTTGATCGCAGACGAGCCGACGGCGATGCTCGATCCGCGCTCACGAGTAGAGATTGCCGCCTTGCTGAGCCAACTCAACCGGGAGCGTGGTCTGACGGTGATTCATGTGACGCACCTGCTGGAAGAGGCTACCGCCGCGCAGCGTGTCATCGCGCTGGATGGCGGGTGTGTGGCGCTCGACGCTCCGCCCGCGCAGGCCTTCGCGGACTTTGATCGGTTGCGGGCGTTGCGCCTGCACATACCCGATGTGGCGCTGCTGGCCGAGCGCCTGCGCGCGTTGGGGCGGCGGATACCTACGGATGCGCTCTCGCCAGAGGTGTTGGTGCGCGCGCTGGAGCAGTCGCGATGACGATTCTCGTAGACCATCTCTCGGTTGTCTATCATCCCGGCAGTCCGCTGGAGCGTGTGGCCTTGCGCGACGTGAGTCTACGGATCGCAGAGGGATCGTGCGCGGCGATAGTCGGCGTGACCGGGTCGGGAAAATCAACGCTGGCGCAGTGCCTCAACGGCCTGCTGACGCCGACGAGTGGTCGCGTGGTGGTTGATGACATCGAACTAACGCCGCGTGGACTGGCCGGGAGTGAGCTACGCGGGCTGCGGCGCCGTGTGGGCCTGCTCTTTCAATTTCCCGAGGGGCAGCTTTTCGCGCCGACGATTGGCGCGGACGTAGCATACGGCCCTGGCCAGATGCGTCTCAAGCGTAAAGAGATCGATGAGCGGGTACACTGGGCGCTGCGGTCGGTCGCGTTACCCGATGATGATGGATTTCTGTCGCGCTCGCCCTTCGCGCTCTCAGGCGGACAGCGGCGGCGCGTCGCGCTGGCGGGTGTGCTGGCGATGCGCCCGCGGATCATTGTCCTGGATGAGCCGAGTGCGGGTCTCGATGCTGAGGCGCGCGAGGAAATCTATGCGACGCTGCGGGAGCTGCGTGTCCGCGAGGGGCTAACGCTGGTGGTCATTTCGCATGACATGGCGGAGGTGGCGGCGCTGGCGGAGACAGTCCTGGCGCTGCGCGATGGCGCGGTAGTGGTTTCTGGCCCGACTGAGGAGGTCTTTCGTCAGACGGCGGCAATTGAAGTGGCGGGTCTGCTCGCTCCGCCACTGGCGGAGGTGGCGGCGCTGGCCCGCACGCGGGGTATGTTGCGCGCGGAGCCAGTCAGCCTGACAGTGGAGGCGCTGGCTAGCTCACTGGCGCGCGCGGTACCCCCACAGCGGCAGCAGGATGACCCACTGCGTGTGGCTGTGGAGAGGAAGGATGACCGTTATGCTGGATAGCCTGCCAGTCGGGTCATATATCCCGCATGACTCGGTAATCCATCGCCTGCGCGCGCGCACCAAGCTGTTGCTGCTCTGCTGGCTGGCCGCCTCGTTTTTCATTGCGAATCACAAGCGTTTTCATTACGGTGTCTATGGACTGGCCTTTGCGATTTTACTTCTCACGCTCATTCTAAGTGGCGCCAATCCAGGCTACATCTGGCGGCGCTTGCGCGTGATCTTTGTGCTGATGGCGATTAGTTTGCCGTTCCTGCTCATCTGGACAACCGGGCCAACGTGGCGCACGTTTGGCCCGCTGACGCTCTCGTACGGTGGCGTGAGTATTCCCATTGAGATTGTCGTGACTTATGATGGGCTATGGTTCGCGGTCTCGACCACCTGTATCTTCCTGCTGCTCTACCTGGGAACGCTGGCGCTCTCACTCAGCACGACACCCGTGGCGCTCGCTGAGGCGGTTGTGCTGCTGCTACGGCCATTCCGACGGATGAGACTGCCAGCCGATGAGTTTGGGTTGATGACACTGCTCTGCTTGCGCTTCGTGCCGACCCTCGTGCAGGAGACGAATCAGCTCATCAAGGCGCAGGTCTCGCGCGGAGCCGACTTCACTACTGGCTCAGTGAGCGCGCGGGTGCGTGGCATCGTGACGCTGGTCGTGCCGCTGACGGAGGGCGCGCTGCGGCGGGCGGCGGGCCTGGCGACGGCGCTGGAGGCGCGCGGCTACGGCGTCACTGGTGAGGCGACGATGCTGCATGAGGGGCGTCTGCGTGCGCTAGATTGGGCGCTGCTCATCGTCATTCCGCTCATCACCATCGCGGTCTATCTGTATCTGTAGCGAATAGCCAGCGTGCTCCTGGGGTGTGCGCTATGAGGCGTCGTTCATGCCGCGCAGAGTGCCGCATCCCAGAGGTGCGCGACTGTATCCGCGCCTCCCGAAACGAGCTGTTTGCTGTCAGGCGACCAGGAGACACTGAACGTCCCGTCTGCGTAGCCAGCGCTCGATGGAATAGGGTAATTGATGAGCAGGCGCCCAGTCGTGGAGTTCCACACCTGTAACGTCTCAATGGGGTGTTCATCACTGATGTTGCCAGTCGCCGAGGCGATACACTTCCCGCTGGGCGACCATGCCACCGCCCAGAGCGGGGCTGTCTGACCGCGATGTGTGAGCAGGCGCTGTCCGCTCTGCGCATCCCACACCTGAACGGTTCCGTTCTGGCTCGCCGAAGCGATTCGCGTCCCATCGGGCGACCAGGAGACCCCACGCACTGGCGCCGTGTGCCCGGTATAGGTGAGGAGTCGGCGCCCACTTGACGCATCCCAGACCTGAACAGTGCTGTCATTCCCGCCTGATGCGATGAGCCGACCATCTGGCGACCAGGCTATCGCCCAGATCGAGCCGAGATGTTGGATGTAGGTGACAAGTCGCTTGCCAGTCGCCGCGTTCCAGACCTGGATGGTGTTGTCGTTGCCCCCTGAGACGATGCGTGTCCCGTCGGGCGACCATCCCACCTGCCTCACACCCGATGTATGGCCTGAATAGGTCAGCAAGCAGCTTTCCAGTTGTCGCGTTCCATATCTGGACGGTCGCGTCGTCACTGCTCGAAGCGATGCGCGTTCCATCTGGCGACCAGGCCACTGAATAGACGGTTCCAAGATGTTCCGTGTAGCGCAGGAGCATGCGGCCTGTATGCGCATCCCAGACCTGAACGGTGTTGTCGTTGGCGCCTGAGGCGATGCGGGAGCCATCAGGCGACCACGCCACGGCGAAAATCGCGCTGGAATGTCCGTGGTAGGCGCTGATCATCGCTGGGCGCTCGCCAGCCGAGGTGGGTGTCATGGTAGCGGGAAGTGTCGCGGTGGAGCAGGCCGCCAGGAGCAGCGACAGACCAAGGGCGAGCCAGCGACACGTGCGACCAAGCATGCGATGTGTTCGCATCGTGCTGACTTTCTCAAGGTGTTTCCTCCCTCAAGCCAGGCGCCGAAAGAAGGAGAATAGCGCAATTTCGTGGGCAGCTTGGCGCCGCTCAAACTCACGATATAGGAAAATCCCATGCTAGGCAAGAGGCTCCTTTTGCAGGACGCTCTGTGGGTGGTAGGGTTGACAGAAGCGCGCCACCCGCAAGAAGATGAAGGCAGGCGACAGCACTGATGGCGAGTCGCATCTGTCGTCATGCAAAGGGAAATGAGGTCACAAAGCGTCATGGTCGGTTCACTTCCCATCAATCTGCTGCTCTCGCTGATCTTTGGGGTGGGACAGATTGCTGTGGGCGGCTGGCTCGCCTGGCATACGCTGAGGCAGAGCAGAAGCTGGCGCCAGGGCGTGATCGTCTGTGTCGGGATGTGGTTTGTCGCGAGCGGTGTGGTCGAGTTGCTGGTATCGGGCATGGAGGCGAGCCAGCGGCTCACTGGCGCGCCAGCGGCCACCGTGTTCGAGTTGTGGCGCTCGCGTGGTGATTCGGCGCTCGCTGTGGCGACGGTGGCGCTGGTCTGCGGCGCAATCGCCTATCCAGTGGTGTTACGCTGGCGTGCGCGGAATGACGCGGTGAGCGTCGGCGATGCGCGAACTGAGGCGGGTGTGGAAGGCGAGCCGGGAACATGACGAATTACCAGCTTGTGGCGCTGGATCTGGATGGAACCGCGCTTACCTCGGATGGTCAGATCTCACGTCGGCTGTTACGTGCGGTTCGCGAGGCGCGTGCGCGTGGCGTCGTGGTCACAGTCGCCACAGCACGCCGCTGGTTTGGCGCATCGCCGTTCGCCGAAGCGCTGGGCGTCAAGGGGCCAATCATCATCTATGATGGCGCGCTGGCGCGGGGATTTCCGGACGGAGAAGTAGCGCTGTCGCATCCACTCGACCCGCAGGTAGCGCAGCGCGCGGCGGAGGCGCTGGTCTCGCGCGGGATGCAAGTCGTGGCGCAGAGCAGTGGCGCTAGCGGTGAATGGATGCTCGTGAATGAGGGTGGGAAGAACACGCAATGGATGCGCTCATACCTACAGCACTTCAAGGATCAGATTCGTTATGCGCCGCTCTCAGATTTCAAGCGTCTTGCGCCTGAGACGTTGCGATTGGTCTCCTTCGGACCGGAAAAACGGCTACAAGCCGCGCTCGACGCCCTGGGCGATGTCTCTGTTGGCCGACAGATTCTGCCTATGGGAAGCTATGGTAGTGGCGAGCTGACGGTATTCTCGCCAGGCGCTTCGAAAGGGGCGGGCTTGCGCTGGCTGGCCCAGCGGCTAGGTATTCCGCTGGAGCAGACGCTGGCCATCGGCGATGGCGTAAACGACCTTTCGATGCTGCGTATGGCGGGGCTGGGTGTGGCGATGGGCAACGCCGCGCCAGAGATTCGCGCCGAGGCGAACGCGGTGACGGCGACGAATGACGATGACGGCGTGGCGCGGGCAATCGAGCGCTACATTCTGGATGCCGACCGCGCCGAGGATGATGGCGTGGGGGATGATGGCGTGGAGGAGACAGCATGACATGGGGGCCGCGCTTCCCGCCCGATCGCTCCACCAGCGCGACGGACAATCCTGAGGAATTATTCGATCTGGTGGATGAGCAGGATGTGGTGATTGGCAAGGTCAAGCGTGGCGAGGCGCACAGCAATCCCGCGCTGCTCCATCGCAGTGTGCAGACGCTTGTCTTTGATAGCACGGGGCGTGTGCTGCTCCAGCTTCGCTCGGCGCGGAAAGACCTCTATCCGAACTATTTCTGCGCCTCGGCTTCGGGCCATGTCATCGCTGGCGACACCTACGAGGCGACCGCGCGGCGCGAGCTTGAGGAGGAATTGGGCGTGAGTGTCCCAGTGACATTTCTTGGCACGGCGGTCGTGCGTTCGCCGCTCGAAACGGAGATGACGGCGCTCTTCGTCGCGCATAGCGATGGGCCGTTTCGCTTCGATCCGGTCGAGACGGATGGCGGCGCCTTCTATACGTGGGATGCCCTTCGCGCGGCGCGGGCGAGCTTGCCGATGACGCCCGCGCTGCACGTCGCGCTCGACGAGGTGGAGCGGCGGATGGCGGCGGGCGAGTTTGTCGCGCCGATCCTGACAGGTTGGCTCGTCTGCGCGGTATGCTCTGTGGGACGAGAGCGGGCGCGCTGTTGCGTTCGCGATGATCCACATGCGTAAGGAGAGAGCCATGTCCGCGACGCCGCCAACGATGCGCGCGATACGCTATCAGTCCGCTGGTGGGCCAGAAGTTCTCAAGCTGGAGCAGGTCGCTACGCCGCAGCCAGGGCCGGGTGAAGCGCTCGTGCGCGTCGCCGCCGCCGGCGTCAACTTCGCCGACATCGCGCGCCGCTACAATCGCTATCTGGAAGCGACGCCATTCCCCTACATCCCCGGTTCGGAGATTGTCGGGGAGATTGTCGCGCTCGGCCCTGAGACGCCTGTGACGGGTGGACTGGCTGTGGGCGCGCGGGTGGTGGGGCTGTGCGCGAGCGGTGGGTATGCGGAGTATGCGGCGACCTCTCTGCGTGGTCTGGCTCCCGCGCCGACCGGGCCGAGCGACACCGATCTGGTCGCACTCCCTGTGCAGGGGGTGACGGCGTATCACCTGCTCAAGACCGCTGGGCGTCTCGCTCAGGGTGAGGCTGTGCTCATCAATGCGGCGGCTGGCGGTGTGGGCGTGCTGGCGATACAGGTGGCGCGGCTCATGGGCGCTGGCAAGATCATCGCGGCGGCGGGGTCAGATGACAAAGAGGAGCTTGTGCGCTCGCTCGGCGCCGATGCGTTCATCAACTACCGCACGGAGGATTTGACCGAGCGCGTGAAAGTCCTGACCGACCGCAGAGGCGCGGATGTTATCCTGGAGCCGGTGGGTGGTGATATTTACCATCAGAGTGAGGCGGCGTTGGCGTCATTCGGGCGGCTCGTGACGTTTGGGCAGGCCAGCGGGCAGCCTGGCATCGTGGATCCCGCGCGGCTGATGCGTCGCAACGCCTCGGTCGTGGGCTTCTGGCTGGCGACGCTGCCGGGCAAGATGATCGCCGAGGGGATGCAGGCGCTTGGACTGTGGCTCGCTGAAGGAAAACTGCGCATCATCTCTGGTGGGGTGTATCCACTGGAGGAGGCGGCGCAGGCGCAGCGAGACCTGGAGGCGCGGCGCACGCAAGGCAAACTGGCGCTGGTCATGGCGCGATAGTCGGCGCGAGCGCAAGCATAACGCCCCAACTCTGCGCTCTGTGAGGTTGGGGCGTCGCTGTGTCTGCTAGCGGGATCAATAGATGAACTGGACGCCCGCTCCGGTGTGAGCGAAGCGATAGTCAACACGTCCCCAGCCGCCACCATTCCAGTAAAAATTCATCTCGGAGATCAGGAACCAGCCATCGGGGTAGACCTTCAGGACATGGGCTACGTGCCCGCGCCGCCTGCGCCCTGAACACCAGGCTGGAAGACGACGGTCGCGCCGGATCGCGGAGTCCAGCCGACGGCATAGCCACGCGACGCGGCGCCCGAGGCCCAGTACTGCGCGTTGCCCATGTGCATCAGATTCTCGTCTTGCCGCTCATATTGCGCCCACCAGGTGCATTGTCCGAACGCCCAATAGTAGTAGTTGTTCACATCAGACATGCTGAACGAGCAGTAGCCAGGTACTGCCATGATACGCCCAGGTTGGGGGCCAGGGCGAGACGGGCGCCGCCGATATCGCCTCCACGAATGGCGGCGGACGGGGCGACCGTGACGATCGTTGACTTGACGCTCTTGACCGCCAATCCAGCGCTCCCAGGCGCCTTGACCCCTGGCCCCGCGCCACCACCGACATCCTGATTGGGCTGCACCCCGATGACCGCGACCCACTGTCCAGTTGGCGCCTGGTTGGCGGCGTCGAGCGCGACCGGGAGACCAAGCGGCCCAGAGGCGTTGACCGCAAGCCCCTCAGCGGAGCCGCTGGCGAGTGGGCGGACGGTGGCGATGGCGGTGAACGTCACGGCGGCGATCAGCGTCAGAATGACCATGCCACTGAGCCAGTGCCGTTTCTTGCGCGGTGGTGGTGAGAAGCGCATCGCGGCCATGCGCCTTGTCTCGTCACCCTTCACGACGGTCACACCGCTGGCCGTGCGCCCGTCGGCAGGCAGCGCGGGTGGCGCGGGCTGTGGAACCACGGCGGGAACCTTGGTGGACTCCTTAAGCTCTGGCATCGCCTCGATCATCAGCGTGGTTTGCTGAACGAGCTGAATGTCATTTGGATTCAGGGGGCGAGCGGTTACCTTGGCGCGCCTGCTCGTGGGCGGTCGGCGGTATGCGAGTGAAGACCCATCAGTATCTGGTCGAGGCGAGGCTGTCGCATCGTCCACGACCGGCGGTCGGCGGCGACGGGCGGACGACGAGGCCGCAGCGCCTATGATGGGGGTAGCCTGCGTATCTTCCACGCTCTCGTCTGGCGCGTGGTTCGTGCGCTTGCTGCGTTTTGGGGATGTGCGATCTTCCGCCAGCATGCTATTCTCTCCGTCGCGCGCCGCTTGTGAGCGTTCGCTCATATTGCTCTCTACTTAGAGGAAGTATGACAGATGCGAGACGAGACGGGAACTGTTGGGTTATGACGCGCGCCAGTCATTGAGCGTCACATGGCGTGAATTCGGCGCTGGCGTTGGGTTGAGATGGGCAATGCGACGAGTATCGCTTGCCCCCCAGATGGGCTATCGTCAAGGAGTATCAGGCGATTTCCGCTCGCTCAACTCGAAGGCGTTGGGCAGGAGGTCGGCGAGGGTAAGGTCGTTCGCGAGACCATCCACTGAGATGATGGCGTCGGGCGCTAACTCCGCGATCCACTGGCGGCACGCGCCACAGGGCATCCGCGCGCCGGGGGCGCTTCGGCGGGCGCGTCTATGCAGGCGAGGGCGATGCGCGTGATCGTCGGCGTCGTCATCGCAGGCGTGCGCGGGGCAAGCGCGCAGGCAGCGGCGAGCGCGGCCCGCTCGGCGCAGAGTGTGAGGCCATACGAGGCGTTTTCGACGTTGGCGCCTGTGACGATGCGTGCGCCATCGGCGGTCGCGACGAGTACAGCGGCGCCGACGCGGAATCGCGAGAAGGGCGCATAGGCGCAGCGCGCCGCCTCACGCGCCGCGATAAGCAGCGTTTCGCGCTCGCTCTTTTCTGCCATCACGAGCTTCACCTCCTGCGCTGGGAGATGTCCTCTTTCCGCCGCTGTGAGTATACAATGGCCGAGGCGTAGCGCGAGAGGCGCGGAAAGCGTGTGTCACGCGCCGTCGTGTCTGGGGTGAAAGAGGGTATGTATTCGATGGCGCAATCAGAGTCTAGCCGTGCGCGCGTGGTCTTTATGGGGACGCCGGATTTCGCGGTACCGTCACTCCTCGCGCTGGTGGCTGCGCGCGAGATGGTCGAGGTGGTTGGCGTGGTGACGCGACCGGACAAGCCTGTTGGGCGTGGGCGGCATGTCGTGGACTAATCCAGTAAAGCTTGCGGCGCTGGAGGCTGGGCTGATGGTCATTCAGCCAGGGCCGTTGCGTCGCCCCGAAGCGCAGGCGGCGTTACGCGCGCTGGCGCCTGACCTCATCGTCGTCGCGGCATTTGGGCAGATACTGCCACGTGAGACGCTCGACCTGCCTCCGCATGGCTGCCTGAATGTTCATGCGTCGCTGTTGCCGCGCTGGCGTGGCGCCTCGCCCATCGCGGCGGCGATTCGCGAGGGGGACGCTGAGTCAGGCGTGACGATCATGCGGATGGAGGAAGGGCTGGATACGGGCGCTATCGTCGCAGCGCGCGCGACACCCATCGCACCTGACGAGACGACTGGCGCGCTGACCGAGCGCCTGGCCGACCTTGGCGCCGCGCTGCTGCTGGAGACGCTGCCCGCATGGCTGGCGGGCGCCATCACCCCGACGCCGCAGGATGACGCGCTGGCGACGATGACGCGGCCGCTCAGCAAGCAGGATGGCCGCCTCGACTGGCAGCAAACCCGCGGCTGAGCTGGCGCGGCTGGCGCGCTCGGTGACGCCGTGGCCAGGCGCCTTCACGACCTGGCAGAGCAAGCTCCTCAAGACGCCTGAGGTGACGCCGATAGAGCGCGATGAGTCATTGGAGCCGGGAACATGCTATCCGCTTGCGGCGGGTGATCCGCGCGGGGCGCTCGCGTGCGCATGTGGTGAGGGGGCGCTGGTCCTGCGCGTGATACAATTGGAGGGAAAGCGCGCTGTGTCTGGCGCGGACGCCCTGCGTGGGTATCCAATGCTGGCGCACGCGACACTCGGCCAATGAGAGACATCTCACGAAGAGACGGTTCATTACCCAGACGACATGACGCAAACGACTGAACACACCCTTGCAGTGCGCCCCGAAACGGTGGATCTGCTGGGCTTTACCGCTGAGGAGTTGCGCGCGTGGCTGGTAGCGCGTAGCGAACCAGCCTACCGCGCGCAGCAGATTCACGATGCGATCTACCGCCAGCTTGTTACCGAGTTCGACGAAATGCGCGGCCTTCCCGCGTCGTTGCGGTCATGGCTCGCGGAGCATGCCACCATCGCCAGTCCGCGGTTCGCGCACGCTCGTCGCGGCGAAGGATGGCCGCACTCGCAAACTCCTGTTGGAGCTGAGCGACGGCCGCCTCATCGAGACAGTCCTGATGCTCTATCCCGCGAGCGCGGAGGGGCGGGCGCGTGCGACCGTTTGTGTCTCGACACAGGCGGGCTGCGCGTATGGTTGTACCTTCTGCGCGACAGGACAGATGGGCTTCGAGCGGCATCTGAGCGCTGGCGAGATTGTCGCCCAGGTACTCTATTTTGCCCGTGAGCTTCGCGAGCGCCCATGGATCGCGCCAGATGGACAGGCGATAGACCATGTAACGAACCTCGTCTTCATGGGCATGGGTGAGCCGCTGCACAACTACGACAATACCCTCCAGGCGCTGCGCATCCTCAATATGCCTGAAGGTTTACGTATCGGCGCGCGGCACATGACCGTCTCGACTGTGGGGCTGGTTCCAGGTATCCTGCGGCTCGCTGATGAGCCACTCCAGGTCAACCTCGCTATCTCGCTGCACGCGCCGAACAATGCGATGCGTTTGCGCACCATGCCTGTGACGCGCAAGTATCCAATTGAGCAGGTGCTAGAGGCTGTGCGCGCATATGCCACGAAGACAGGGCGCCAGGTGACCTTCGAGTATGTCCTGCTGGCAGGCGTCAACGACGGGGAAGAACACGCTCGTGAGCTAGCGAAGCTACTAGCGCCTCTGAAGCAATTGGGCCACGTCAACCTGATCCCCGTGAATAAGACGGCTGCGGGCTATGAGCCACCGACGGGTGAGCGTATCCGCGCTTTCCGTGAGACGCTGCGGGCGGGTGGTGTATCGAGCAGTGTTCGCGCTGAGCGCGGAGATGATATAGCCGCCGCATGCGGACAATTGCGAACGCGTGAAGCCCAACAGCGGCAAGGGCGCGTATAGCGAACTATCTTCGTTCGCGGCCACTCATCCAGCAGTCATATTGATGTGTGGTAGCGGTCATACTATGTTACAATTGCCGCACGCGCAGGATGGAAATTCCTGGTGTGTGGTAATGCGTTGGCATTGGTGGGAGTGGGTCAATGGAGGCGAGGCTGCGTTGCTCCACTTGTGGAGTTGAGGCTCCTCTGGGCGCGCGATTTTGCCCGGCTTGCGGCGCTTCGTTGAGCGTGGCGCGGCCTCGGATGTCCACTGGGTTGCTCCCTTCGCTCCATATTCTTGCCAAGCGTTATGCGATTGTGCGCAAGATCGCCCAGGGGGGGCAGAGCGCCGTCTACCTCGCCCATGATACTTACCAGAACGATGCCGAGCGCGCTATCAAGGAAATGAGCGAGTCGCAGATCGAGCCAGAGAAGCGACAGCAGGCGATCAACGACTTCATTCGCGAGTCGCGCATGCTCCAATCGCTGAATTATCCGTCACTGGCGCATGTTTACGACCTCTTTATTGATGAGAATAATAAATACTATCTTGTCATGGAGTTCGTTCCTGGGCACAACCTCGAAGATGAGCTCGTGCTCTATCGACGCGCGGCGCTCGATTGGGAAGATGTCACGCGCTGGGGCATGACGCTGGCTGATACGCTTAGCTACTTGCATTCCAATAACCCTCCCATCATCTACCGAGATTTAAAGCCGGCAAATGTGATGCTCTTGCCTGATGGGAGCGTGAAGCTCATTGACTTTGGTATCGCGCGCTGGCTGCATCCGATGCGGATGAAGGACACTATGCAGCTTGGCACTGATGGCTATGCGCCGCTGGAGCAATATAGTTCCCGCTCGGAGCCACGCTCTGATCTCTATGCGTTGGGCGCTTCGCTCTACCACCTGTTGACTGGACGTGTGCCAGAGCCTGCGCCATTGCGGATGGCGGGCCACAGTCTAAAGTCAATTCGCGAGTTCAATCCGCGCACACCAGAGGTCGTCGAGCAGGTCATCGTCAAAGCGCTGAGCCTCCAGCCGCAGGATCGCTATCGCGATGCGGAGCGCATGCGTGACGCGCTCGAAACAGCGCGACGCCAGGCGATGTCGCGGACGACTGGCGCGCCGGGGAGACCTCCTGCTGTCGGCGGCTATTCTGGCCCCATCAACCGTCCATCTGGCGCGCCAGATTTTTCGGAGCCTGGGGTCTATTCTTCTCCCATCTCGCGCACACCTGAGCCGCTAAACTTGCCGCCTATCTCCGGAAGTCCGATCGGCGCGCACAGAACCGGTGAGCCTGCGCTCCCTCCCAGACTCTCTGTGCGGCCTCTACGTATGGATGCGGGCTATATCCTGGTCAATCAGGTCGTCACCAGCGAGATTGGCATTAGCAATCGCGGAGGTGGCGCGCTTAGTGGGCATGCGGAAACGAATCTCGCGGCGCTCACGGTCGAACCGAAGCGCTTCGATGAGAACGTGTCGCGAGTGGCGGTAAGGATTGACGCGCACGGTCTGGTGGTTGGCCCGTATGTATGCCATATTGCGCTCCGCTCAAACGGTGGCGACCAGATCGTGCAGGTGCGCTTCGTCGTACGACCAACAGGCGAACTGGAGGCTGGTAGAGGTCGTGTGACGGGGATGTAGGGTGTCCTGAAAGGCGGGAGGTGGCGCCAGATGGCTCAGCGAGGCGCGCGACTAGGGGTCATCGGCGGCAGTGGGCTGTATGCGATGCCGGGACTGACCAATGTGGAGCAGGTGGAGGTCAGTACGCCATTTGGCGCCCCTAGCGACGCCATCACGCTCGGCGAACTGGAAGGCGTGGAGGTGGCCTTCCTGCCACGACATGGACGCGGGCACCGTTTCAGCCCGACCGAGGTTCCCGCGCGCGCGAATATCCATGCGTTCAAGAGCCTGGGGGTCGAACGTATCATCTCTGTCAGCGCGGTTGGCAGCTTGCGCGAGGACTATGAGCCACTTGATCTGGTTTTGCCTGACCAGCTCGTTGATCGGACGAAGGCGCGTCCGGCCAGCTTTTTCGAAGGGGGCATCGTCGCGCACATCGGATTCGCTGAGCCGTTTTGCGCGGATCTGAGCGCGGGCCTTGCTGATGCGCTTGCCGCGCTTGGCGATATCCGGTTCCATCGGGGCGGAACGTATGTCTGCATCGAAGGACCACAATTCTCGACGAAGGCCGAATCCACTATCTATCGGCAGTGGGGCTGCGACATCATCGGCATGACAGCGGCCCCAGAGGCGAAGCTGGCGCGCGAGGCGGAGATATGCTATGCCACCATCGCCTGTGTCACTGACTATGATGTCTGGCGCGAGAGCGAGAAGCCGGTAACAGTAGAGATGGTTGTGGCGAACCTGACTCACAATCTCACGAACGCCCAGCGTGTCATCCGCGAAGTCGCGCGCGCGCTCCCCGCAGACCGATCGTTGGCGACGTGTGGCTGCGCAACGGCGCTGGACAACGCAGTGATGACCGACCGCGCGCTGATCTCCCCAGAGTTGCGCGCACGCTATGCCGTGCTGCTGGGGTCGCGACTGGACGCCTGAGTGGCGCTGGTATCTCAGGCGTTGGAGGTCACTTCGGCGTCGGTGACCGGGTTGGAGCGTCCCAGGCGCTGGAACGCGATGTCGAAGAACTTGCGCGCGCCCGTGCGCAACAACCCTGGATTGCGCTTCAGCACATTGAGGAAGAGGCCGACACTGTAGTCGCCGCGCAGAACTCGGCAGCCTGGGCGGGCGTCAGGCGATTCAGGATGTCCATGCTCTCATCCCAGCGCGCGTCGCTCCAGGCCGCGATACGCTGGTTGACGATGTAGGAGATGTCCATCTCGCGGCCAAAGCGCGCACGCCACTCGCGTTCGTAGCGCTCCAGGAAGGCTGCGGACGCATCGCCAGCTTTGACGGACTCGGCGGCGACGGCCCCAGCCATCTGCCCGCTATAGATGGCGAAGCGGATACCTTCACCTACAAGCGTCGAGCCTTGACCCGCTGAATCGCCCGTCGCGAGCAGACCATCGCTGGCGAATTTCTCTACCACGCCTTCAGAGGGGAACAGGCCAGTGTGATATTCGATCGGGCTAGCGCCCTTGAAGGCGTCGGCAAGCTGCGGCAGGCGCTGCGTGAAGGCGTCGAGATACTCGCGAGCGTCAACATCAACATCGGGGCGGATGACGCCGACGCCGAGCCGGACGCGCTGCTTGCCGCGCGGGAAGGCCCAGGCATAGCCAGAAGGCGCGACCTGGCTGCCCATGATGAGATAGAGCATGTTCTGGTCGTAGTTGGGCGCGACGAGATCGTATTCCGCGCCGTAGCCGTAGCGCTGGAAGCCCTTGCGCAGGCCTGTGCGGGTGACGAGGGTGCTGGAGAAGCCGCTAGCGTCTATCACCACCTGAGCGCGCCACTCGCTCGCGCGGTTACGGTGATCCTTCGCGACGACGCCGACGACGCGGCCATCTTCGACGATGGGGCGCTCGACAGGCGAATTGGGGTGAACTTCGGCCCCCGCCGCGATGGCGCGCGTCGCGAGGAACTGGTAGACGCCACGCACATCGAGGACGCAGGTGACGGCATCATCATAGTCGAAGCGCGCGGAGCGGTTTGGCGAGAGAAAGGTGACGCTGCGGACGGGATAGTAAAGGTCGGCAGGTATGCCAAGCGTGCGCATATCGCTGATCCAGCTACCACCGCTCGTGTGGACTGGATACCCGATCTCTTTGCGCCGTTCCAGCACGGCGACGCGCGCGCCTGCGCTGGCGGCGGCCTCTGCCGCGCTCAGGCCAGCGGGGCCACCGCCCACGACCAGCACATCATATTGTCGCGTCTCGTCTGTCGCCCCTGTCATGCCCTCGCCTCGCTCGAAACTATCTGGTTACTTCCCAGGCGATACACTCCCTGTCGTGCGTCGCCTGTCATGCGGAAGCCGCATGAAACCCTGGCCACTATACCATATGCGCGCCGCTGGATAGGCTGCACGGCCCGCGTGGCTATGGATGTTTCAGCTCCGAAGTGGGATACGTCTTGGTGTATATCCGCAGGATAGGCGGCACACCAAGCTGCAGGGTCGTCATCCAGATAGTTTCATCCCCGGCGCGCCAACTTTCACCCATCACACGCAGGTTGCCAGGGAGCGGCAGCGGATCGAGCAGCCAGAGCTTGCGCGCGGGATTCCAGAGCCAGAGCAGGCGCGAGGGACTGAGCTGCGCATTCTGTGATTCGACGATACCGCGCTCGACTTCGAGTGCGCCCGCTGGCCCGACCCCCAGTGCGAGTGGCTGGAGCGATTGCGGATTCAGTGTGGCGGCGGGCGCGATTGGCGGGAGCGCGATTGGCGTCCATCGCTGGCCCGCGAAGGCAGTGGCGAGTGTGTAGCTAGCGGGCAGTGTGGGGACACCGTGCGACTCAGTTCGCGCAAGGGAGTAGAGCCGCCCCCATCCACCGTGGTCAGTGATGGAGTTGTCATCGGAGGCGTAGACCTGAGCGAAAGCGCCTGGAAGCGCGCCGAGATCGCTCCACGACGCGCCATAGTCTGCGCTCTCCAACATCCGGGTGGCGCTACCGGAAATGCGCGGATCCGCGATGGTGGCGAGGATGCGTCCACCAGGGCGGAAGCTCACGATGGCGAATCCGGCGCTATCGTCGAGGCCCACGTCGGCTGGGAGCCAGGCGCGCCCGTCGTTGCGGCTGACGATGATACGTCCTGTGGGCGGCAGGTAGGGATTCATTCCGGAGAGAAGTGGTTGGTCGGCCCAGAGATAGATGGCGTCATTCCATAGCGCGATGTTGATGCCGCAGGCAAGCAGCGATCCGATCACTGGCGTGGGAATGCGCGTCCATGTCGCGCCTGTATCAGTGGTGAGAAAGAGGGTGGGGGCAGGGCATCCGCCATTGTATGTCTTGTATGTGTAGGGCTGGACGAGAATGACGAGCGCGCTACCCGCTGTCTCACCATCGGCGATGACCGTACACTGTTGCGCCGTCTTCTGAGGGAGGGTAAGGCTCCGCCAGTCTGCGCCGCTATCGCTGGTGTAGAAGGCGTGGACTGTCCAGACTTCGGCGCCTTTGTGGGGCGGATAGGGTGTCGTCCAGCAAGTCCACGCCGCGCCCGCTGGAGCGCCCGCTGGCGCCAGGCTCATCGTGGGCAGGTTATAGGAGCCGGGCGGCGACTTGATCGCGGTGTAGTCGTGGCGCGGGAGCGTTGGCTGCGGCTGAGGCGGGTGCAGCCGAGCATCGAGGGCCGTGCCCGCGCTGCGCACTCCGGCGATGGCGGCGGATGGACCGCCCAGCAGGGCAAGCAGCGTCGCGGCGAGGAGCAGCAGAATGCCACTGGTGCGCACCGCCTTCTGACGGTGCGAGAGGGCGCCACGCCAGCCGACGAGCGCGCGTGGCGTCGGAGCGGAGGCGCTGAGAGGCTCGCTGGCGTCGAGCGATTCACGCGCGAAGACAAGATCATCTTCCGCGGCTTCGTCGGGCGTCGGTGGCGCAGTATCATCAGCCATTACTGCTCAGTCCTCTTGCAGCCAGGAGGGCGACAATCACACAGTGGCTCTGTCCTATAGAGATACACGTTCGGGATATGCCGCGACAACCCCGCGAGCGCGATGTAAGGCTCGGGGTTAGCCAGGCGAGCTAGCCCGATTGCCTGTGCGATTCCGCCGTTTGGGTCAGCCCAAACGGCGGCTTGTTTGACAGTGGCTGGGAGCTTGCCTACGATGCCAGCAGTGGTTCTCCGCTATGCGGCGTGAGGACGGGCGCCTGGATACTCAGACGGCGCCACCGAAGCACGAGGAGGCGAGCAGATGAGCAAGGGGCAAACCAACGACCATCATGTGGCCGGGCAGGCCGTGAAGCATGCCGCAGCCCAGGAGCATCATGCGATGCGTGAGGCGCATAAAGTTGATAGCGCCATCTATATGGCTGAGGCGCTCTCAAGCGGCGACCCCAAGCGCATCGAGCGTTACTTCCTGCGCAAATGGGCCTACAAGCTCTTCGGCAGGTTCATGGGCAAGACGGTCAACCGCATCCGGTAACGTCCACGGTTGCTGTGAGACTTACGTGCGCCCTCCTCGCGCTATGGCATGGGGAGGGCGCTGCGTGTCTACGGCGCCTCGATGTCGGCAGGCCAGCGTGGGTCGTCGCGAATCATCGAAAAGACGAATGTATCGCTGATGCGACCATCAGGGCGGGCGTAGTCGTGGCGCAGGAGGCCTTCCTGGGTGAAGCCGAGGCGGCGGGGGACAGCGGCGCTGCGGGCGTTCTCCGTGTCACACTGGATCATGACACGCTGGGCGTTGAGGTGATCGAAGGCGAAATCTGTCACCAGGCGTGTCGCCTCGGTCATGTAGCCATGCCCAATGGCGCTGGTACGCAGCCAGTAGCCGATCTCAAATGAGCCGATGTCCCAGCTTCGCACCATCAGGCCGATGTTGCCGACGAGCTGGCCGGTGTCGCGCGCACGCACTGCCATGCCCATCGTTTCGCGTGTCTGCCACTTCGCGACGACATGCGCCAGCCAATCGCGTAATTGCTCTGGTGATTGGTCAGCGAAGGCCAGCCACAGACGCAACTCGTCCTTTGACTCCTGAATCGCTTCCCATAGCTCATCGAAGTCATCGAGTTGGTGGGCGCGGACGGTGACGCGCTTGCCGACCAACTCGTCGAAGAGTGGAATCTGGCTGGGATAGGGAATATGCTGAAGCACGGTGAATCTCCCCGCTACCCGTGATGTGGCCCGGCCTCAGCACAGGAACTTTTGCTGGCGCTGGCGCGTCCTTTCGGTGGCGGCATCGCGTGGGTCACATACGAGAGTATACGGCGAGGCGTTTGTCGCCGCCAATCTACGCCCGGCTGCCTGAGAGGGAATCTGAGATGAAAACGCGAATGACGCGCCAATGGATCATGCCACTCCTGGTGTTGGGGCTGGCGACGCTGTTGACGGGCTGTGGCGTCGCGCAGCAGCATGGCGGTGGGCCGGTGGCACAACCAGTGGGAAGGCCATACCCTGCGCTGGCAGTGTGCTCGCAGATGCGCCCACGCCGACGGTCATCCTCAAGAATAGCGACGCCAACCATGATGTCAGCGTTCCCCTCGGCGCTGTACTAGAGATTCAGATGGATGCTCAGCATACCTGGCAACTCGAATCGGTCACGCCTGGTGGCGTCCTGACTCCCGTTGGCCCACAGGGCGTCGTCCAGCAGAATGCGTGTGTGTGGGACTTCCGCGTGGCTGGAGCGGGAGAGGCGACCATCTCGCTGGTGGGTGGGGCGCTCTGCGCGCCGGGCCAGGCCTGCCCGATGTATGCGATTCTTGCCAAATTCACCATCCACGCCGCCTGATTCGCTTGGACGCTGGCGCTCATCTTGCGGGCTGGCGCTGGTGAGCGCTGTCATTGCTCGTGAAGGAGACGCATGATGCCACGGCTTTCTGGCAAAACCATCGGTGTGTTCGTCGCCGAGGGATTCGAAGATCTGGAGTTTTGGGTTCCGGTGATGCGGCTGCGCGAAGAGGGCGCGCGCACGCTCATCATTGGCCTCTCGCGCGAACAGGTCACGGCGAAACACTGTTTGACCGCGACACCAGATGTGGCGGCGAGCGAGGTTCAGCCCTCAGCGCTGGATGGCCTGGTCGTGCCAGGCGGGTGGGCGCCCGACAAGCTGAGGCGCAGCGAGGATGTGATGCGCATCGTCCGCGAGACGCACGCCGCCGGGAAGGTGATCGGCGTGATCTGCCATGCGGGCTGGGTCGCCGCCTCGGCGGACATCGTGCGCGGCATGCGTGTCACGGGTTCGCGTGGCATCCGCGACGACATGGTGAACGCGGGCGCGACGTGGGTGGATGAGCCTGCGTTTCGTTCAGGGAATGTCGTCTGGGGCCGGGTCGTGGAGGATATTCCTGACTTCCTGCGTGAGCTTGTCGCGGCGCTGGTAGAGCAAGCGCAGGGCTAGGCGTCCATGGTGGGCGCCACGCCGCTCAGGGTATACAATGACACATATAAGCTGATTCATTGATCCCGGCGCGATGTGGCGCCCTGCGGTGGGAGGGCATGGCCTTGGCTTCTGTGGCGGACAAGACGAACAGCGAGAGCCGATACCTCGCTGAAGTACGACGGCGCGTGCTGATCTACGATGGCGCGATGGGAACGCAGATACAGAATCTCAGCCTCACCGCGGCGGACTATGGCGGCGAAGCATACGATGGCTGCCCAGAGATTCTCGCCGTCACACGTCCTGACGCCATCAGCGAGATCCACCGCGACTACCTCGCCGCTGGAGCCGACGTTATCGAGACGGATACCTTCACGGGGACGCGCCTGAAGCTGGATGACTATGGGCTGGGAGCGCGCACGCATGAGATCAACCACGCCGCCGCGCGTCTGGCCCGTAGCGCCGCCGACGAGTTCGCGACCGCCGAGCGTCCTCGCTTCGTTGCTGGCTCGATGGGGCCGACGGGCATGCTGCCTTCCTCCGATGATCCTTCGCTGAGCGCCATCACCTACGCCGAGTTGGCGGAACTCTATCGCGAGCAGGCGGTGGCGCTGATCGAAGGCGGTGTTGACCTGCTGCTGATCGAGACCAGCCAGGATATTCTCGAAGTGCGCGCGGCGATTCACGGTATTCGGCTGGCGTTCGAGCAAGCAGGTGTGACACTACCGATTCAGGCGCAGGTGACACTGGATACCAGCGGACGCATGCTGCTCGGGACAGAGATTGGCGCCGCGGCGACTATCTTGCGCAACCTGAACGTGGATATCATCGGCCTCAACTGCTCGACTGGCCCGGAGCATATGCGCGAGCCAGTACGCTGGCTCACCGAAAATCTCGACCTGCCCATCTCGACGATTCCCAATGCGGGGCTGCCCCTCAACGCCAATGGCCGCGCGGTCTACCCGATGGAGCCAGCGCCGCTCGCTGAGGCGCTGGCGGAGTTCGCGGGGGAGTTCGGTGTCAATATCGTCGGCGGTTGCTGCGGCACGACCCCAGAGCATATCCGCCAGCTTTCCGAGCGGATCGCGTCGCTGCCTGAGAAACAGCGGCGCACGGCGCCTGAGCGTCTTGCCAATACGCCTGCGGAGACACGCGAACGGCTGGGGATGCTGGTGGCCTCGGCGGTGCGCGCCGTCTCACTCCAGCAGGAGCCCGCGCCGCTCATCATCGGCGAGCGGGTGAATTCGCAGGGCAGCCGCAAGATCAAGCGAGCGCTGCTAGAGGATGACTACGACACGCTGACCCAGGTGGCGCGTGAACAGGTGGACGGCGGCGCGCATACGCTGGATGTCTGCGTGGCGCTGACGGAGCGAGGCGACGAAGTGGCGCAGATGCGCCAGGCGGTGAAGAAGCTGGAGATGAGTGTCGAGGCGCCGCTGATTCTCGACTCGACGGAGGCGAGCGTCATCAAGGCCGCGCTGGAGACCTATCCAGGGCGCGCTGTCATCAATAGCATCAACCTGGAGAACGGGCGGCAGCGCATCGAGAGCATTCTGCCATTGGCGCGCGAGCATGGCGCGGCGGTCGTGGCGCTGACAATCGATGAAGAAGGCATGGGCAAGACGGCTGATCGCAAAGTCGCCATCGCCCGCCGCATCTACGACATCGCCACGGGTGAGTTTGGCCTGCCACCGCAGGCGCTGCTCTTCGATACGCTCACGTTCCCTGTCACCACTGGTCAGGAGGAGTTGAGGGATAGCGCGGTGCAGACGCTGGAGGCGATTCGGCGGGTAAAGACCGAGTTGCCGGGCGCGCTGACAGTGCTGGGAGTGAGCAATGTCTCGTTCGGTGTCGCGCCGCATGCGCGAGCGGCGCTGAATAGCGTCTTTCTCTACCATGCCGTGCAAGCGGGCCTCGATGCCGCCATCGTAAATCCCGCGCACATCACGCCATATGCCGAGATCAACGAAGAGGAGCGCAACATCTGCGATGAGCTGCTCTTCAACCGCTCCGACGATGCGTTGCCTCGCTTCATCGCCTACTACGAGCAGCACGGGGCCTCAGCGCAGAAAGAGGAGGTGGCTGATCCGACCGCTGGCATGACGGTGGATCAGCGCCTGCACTACCAGATTTTGCATCGCAAGAAAGAAGGCATCGAGGCGCTGATTGACGCCGCAGTCGCGTACCGTGTGGCTGGGGCGCCGCCTGAGGAGGCGTCGGCGACGGCGCGGCCAGAGGGCGCGCCCGCTTCAGGCGAGTCGCTGGAGGGCTGGCAGACGACCACCGAGCTCTCACGCGCAGCGGTGGATACGCTGAACAACACGCTGCTGCCCGCGATGAAGGATGTTGGCGACCGCTTTGGCGCGGGCGAGCTTATCTTGCCGTTCGTCCTCCAGTCGGCGGAGGTGATGAAGCGGGCGGTGGCGCATCTGGAGCGCTATCTGGAGCGCGCGGAGGGCTATACCAAGGGACGGGTCGTGCTGGCGACGGTCTTTGGCGATGTGCACGACATTGGCAAGAACCTCGTCAATACCATCCTTTCCAACAATGGCTATACCGTCTATGACCTGGGCAAGCAGACGCCGATCAACACGATCATCGAGAAGGCGGTTGAGGTGAAGGCCGACGCGATTGGCCTCTCGGCGCTCCTGGTGAGCACCTCGAAGCAGATGCCGCTCTGCGTGCAGGAGCTAGAGCGGCGCGGTGTGAACATTCCGGTCATCATTGGCGGGGCGGCGATCAATCGCGCCTATGGCTACCGTGTCCTCTACGGCGGCGACGATACCGCAGCGGAGGCCTATGCGCCGGGAGTCTTCTATGCGCGCGACGCCTTCGAGGGGCTGGAGCTGATGGATCAACTGACCGATGAGCCACGTCGCGTGGCGCTGGTGGAGAAGGTGAAGGCTGACGCGCTGGTGGCGCGTGAGAAGCAGGCGGAGCGTGAGCGGCAAGCGCAGGCGCGCGGGCCACGCATCCTGGAGCGCGCGCCGCTCGCTCCGGCGCCCGATGTACGGCCGCCGTTCTGGGGCGCGCGTGTGCTGGATCGCGTGGCGGTAGAAGACGTTGCGGCGTATCTGGACTACAATGCGCTGTATCGTGGGCGCTGGGGTGGTGTGGCGCATGGCGAGGAGTTCGAGCGGCTGAAGCGTGAGGAGTTCGCGCCTCGGCTGGAGCGGATGCTGCGTCAGTCACGCCAGCGTGGCTGGCTGCGTCCGCGCGCGGTCTACGGCTACTTCCCAGGGCGCGCGGAGGGCGATGATCTGCTGATTCTCGATCCGGAGCGTCGCTCGCTGGTCATTGAGCGCTTCAGCTTCCCGCGCCAGAGTGAGGGCGAGCGGCTGTGCCTCGCGGATTACTTCGCCACCGATGTGCGGCGCGACGCGGTTGTGCCGCTTCAAGTGGTGACGATGGGTGAGCGCGCCTCGGAGGAGACCGCGCGGCTCCAGGCGGCGGGCGACTACACGGAGGCCTACTTCCTGCACGGGCTGAGCGTGCAGATGGCCGAGGCGATGGCCGACTACGTGAATGCGCGCATCCGCGATGAGTTGGGGCTGCCAGCGGACGGTGGGCGGCGCTATAGTTGGGGGTATGCCGCCATTCCAGAGCTCGCGGATCACGAGCGTGTCTTTCGCCTGCTGGGCGTGCAGGAAGCGATTGGCGTGACGCTCACGGAGTCGTATCAGTTAACGCCAGAGCAGTCCACCGCCGCGATCATCACACCGCATCCAGCGGCGGTCTACTTCGCGGTGCGCGAATAGCGCTGGAAAAGCTACGCGTGAGACGTTGTCTCGTGGTACAGTTTGCGTAGGCAAGCGTACACGCTGAGCGTGCGGCGAAAGCGCGATAATGGCATGAGACATCGGTGTTGGGTCAGTATCGGCCAGAGGAGGCTGCTTCAATGGATCTGAAGGGCGTACAGGTAACGTGGTTTGGGCATGCGACAATTCAGTTGCGGAGTCCCGGCGGCAAGACGATCATGGTTGACCCGTGGATTCGAGAGTAACCCTGTCTGCCCCGCCGAGATGAAATCGGTCGGCAAGCTGGACCACATGCTCGTTACGCACGGCCACTTCGACCACATCGCCGATGCTATTACGCTGGCGGCGAGCGCGCAGCCGCAGCATGTCGTCTCAGTGGTCGAGACGGCCACCTGGCTGGACAGCAAGGGTGTGGCGAACACCGTCGGGATGAACAAAGGTGGCACGTTCGACCTGGGTGGCGTGAAGGTGACGATGGTTCACGCCGACCATAGCTGTGGCATCACGGATGGCGATAAGATTGTCTATGGTGGTGAAGCGGTTGGCTTTGTCATTACCTTCGAGAATGGCTTCAAGGTGTATGCCGCTGGCGATACCAATGTCTTCAGCGATATGGCGATCATCGGCGATCTCTACAAGCCCGATGTCGCCATCCTGCCCATTGGCGACTTCTACACGATGGGGCCGCGTGAGGCCGCCTATGCGATGAGGCTGCTGCGGGCGCCCGCTATCATCCCCATCCACTTCGCCACCTTCCCGGCGCTCACTGGTTCGCCTGCCGCGCTGCGCGGCGCGCTCAGTGAGTTTGGGATGGAATCGGTCGAGGTGCTCGAGATGCGTCCCGGTCAGACGATTGGCTGAGACGCAAGCATGTCGTAAGTCTTCGCTAGCGCGTTCGCGGAAGTGACCAGGGCAAACGAGCATGACAGACACAGACGGCAATCGTAAGGTGACGCGGCGATCACTGCGCAACCTCTCCGCCGGGCGTGAGATTCCCGAAATGCGCCGCGACGGAGGGGCCGTTGGTGGATAGCTACGGTCGGCGCATTCGCAATCTGCGCATCTCCGTGACGGATCGCTGTAACTTCCGCTGTGTGTATTGCATGCCCGCCGAAGGGTTGGCGTGGCTGCCGCGCAGTGACATCCTCACCTACGAGGAGATTGCGCGGCTGACCCGTATCGCCGCGTCCATCGGCATCGAGCAGGTGCGGCTGACGGGCGGTGAGCCGCTGGTGCGCCGTGACCTGCCCGACCTGGTGCGCATGCTGCGCGACGTTCCTGGGCTGACCAGTCTCAGCCTGACGACGAACGGCGTCATGCTGCCGAGGATGGCTGCCGCGCTGGCCGAGGCCGGGCTGACACGCATCAACGTCAGCCTGGACTCGCTGGTGCGGGAGCGGTTCGCGGAGTTGACGCGCCGCGACGCGCTGGAGCAGGTGCTTGCGGGGCTGCGCGCGCTCGAAGAACTGTCCGACCATTCGCCCGATCAAGATCAACGCGGTCGCGATGCGCGGCTTTACTGAAGCCGAGGTGCTGGACTTCGCCCACTTCGCGCGGCGCACGGGCTATGTCGTCCGCTGGATCGAGTTCATGCCGCTCGACGCCGACCAGATATGGCGCAAGGAAGACATTCTGACAGGCGGCGAGATTCGCGCGATCATCGAGTCGGAATTTGGCCCGCTCAAGCCAATCACGACGGGCGACCCATCCGAGACGGCGCGACGCTACACCTTCGCGGATGGCGTCGGCGAGGTTGGCTTCATCAATCCCGTCAGCGAGCCGTTCTGCGCGCAATGTGACCGCATCCGGTCTGACGGCGGAGGGGCAGTTGCGCACCTGCCTCTTCGCGCTCGTCGAGACTGACCTGCGCGGGCCGCTGCGCTCTGGCGCGAGTGACGCCGAGATCGCGCAGGCGCTGCGCGAGGCGGTCTGGCACAAGGAGCTGAAGCACTACATCGGCGACAAGCGCTTCCAGAGGAGCGCGCGCTCGATGTCGATGATCGGCGGGTAGTGGCCGCGCTATACCCGCCGCAGCCAGCGCCAGGCGGATGGACGGCTGCCACGGTCTTCTCCACGCTCTATGCCGTTCGACCTTGAACGCGCGACCGAACAGCGTCTCCACCTCGTCATCGGTCATGCCGGTGTCTTCGGCGCTGATGAAGGTGTAGAGGAGAAAGAGCGCGCCCGGCTCGGTGAGTGCGGCTACTTCCGCGGCGTAGCTGGCGCGGTTTTCGCGTGGAATACCGTGGAGACAGCCCAGGTCGAAAACCGAGTGTGAAGGGGCCACGGACACCCTCGGCGCGCAGGCGGGTGGCGTCGCCGTGGAGTAGACGTACGGGCAGCGATTTGCCAGCCGTCGCATTGGCCGCGCTCAGACGCTTGCGTGCGCGAGCAATGGCAGGGGCGGCGAAGTCTATGCCAGTGACATCCCAGCCGTGGGTGGCGAGGTAGACGCTATTGAGTCCCGTCCCGCAGCCGATGTCCAGCGCGCGTCCCGGCGTCAGCGCCGCTGGCCCTTCGACGACCGCGCGCAACTCTGGGGGCGTGATGCCTGTATCCCAGGGGGTTACGCCGCGCCAGTACATGGTATTGAACATCCAGCGGCGTAGGGTGAGGCGCGAGAACAGGCGTGGTAATGGCACAGATGCGCTCCATTTCAATGGCTAGCTCATTGTGGTGATTCCATCATACCCCCGTCGCGAGCATCATGTGCGGAGGCGCGGTGGGAAACACAGGTCATGGGAGGGCTGGCGATGGAGATCGAGGCGAAGTTCGCGATTACCACTCCATTCCCGCCTGAGCGCCTGAACAAGCTCCCAATCGCGCCGTTCACCTTGCGCCCCGCTGGCGTCGAGCAGCATGTGGATACGCTCCTGGATACTCCCTCGCGCGCGGTGACGAATGCGATGCACGGGCTGCGTATTCGCGAGATCGGCGAGCGGCGTGTACTGACGCTGAAAGGGCCGAATCGCGGTGTCGGTGCGGGTTCATGAGCGCGAAGAACTGGAAGCGGAGATCAGTGGGACGCCAGCCGATGATCCGCGCGCGTGGCCGCCAGCAATCGCCGCGCGCGCGCTGGCGCTGGCGGGAGATGAGCCATTGCTACCACTTTTCCATGTGCGTGTAGAGCGGCGTCTCTGGCTGGCGCGGCGAGGCGGGCGTGTCATCGCTGAGGTGGCGCTCGATGCGGGTGAGATTCTCGCCTGTGGGCGCCGTGAGCCGATTTACGAACTGGAGGTCGAGCTTAAGGGGCTGGCGCGCGCGAAGATCTGGATGCGCTGTGCGCGGCGCTGCAAGCCAGCCTCCCGCTGATCCCTGAGGTCGCGCTCTAAGCTGGAGCGTGGGCTGGCGCTGGTGCGGCATGCGCAATGGACGCTCGATGGCGCGACTCCGCTGGAGCGGGTGGGACGGCACACTGATCCACAAGCATCTGCGCGCCCTGCTGAGGGCGCAGCGCGATGTGCGCGAGCGCGGCGATCCTGACGCCATCCACGATATGCGCGTGGCGATGCGGCGCATTCGCACGACGCTCCAGGCGATCGAGGGCGCTGGTGTCTTTGCAGGACGCTGACCTCAAGTCGATGCATCGCAGGCTGGGGAAGGAGGCCGCACTGCTGGGCAAGGTGCGTGACGCCGACATTTTCCTTGGACGGATTCGCGCCTGGGTTGCCCAGGAAGATCAGCGCGTGGACGATCTGGCGCCCCTGCGCGATCTGCTTGCGGAGCGACGCGCACAGGGCTACGAGCGCCTTGTCAAACGGCTTAGTCGCAAGCAGCACGCGCGTCTGCTTTTTGATCTTCAGGCCTTCGCGCAGACGCCATTTGTCTATCAGGATGGATGCGCGCTGACACGCCATTACGCTGGCAGTGTCATCTGGAGACGCTATGAGGCGGTTCTGCGGTTCGAGACGCTACTCCTCGACGCTCGACCCGCCGACCCTCCATCAGGTGCGAATCGCCTGCAAGCGTCTCCGCTATGCGCTGGAGCTTTTCGCGCCGCAGCTTGGCGCGGGCGTCTCGCCTCTGCGCAAGGCGCTGGTGGCGGCGCAGAATGCGCTAGGCGAGATTCAGGATGTCACAGTGGCTCTCAATCTCATCACACAGTCAACGCGAAAGCGCACAAGTGAACTGCGGGGATGGATGCCTTTGCGCGGTCGCTCCAGGAGGAGCGCGCGGAGCGGATGCGGCGTATCAGCGCTGTCTGGGAGTCGCTAGCCGCACGGGAAGCGCGTATAGCGCTCAGCGAGGCGCTGGCTGCGCTCTGAGAGCGTGTTGGCGAAAATCATTCCAGGTCTCACAGTGAGCGGCTTGCTCTGGCATTCTCCTTGCGTTAACCTTCACCAACGCGGAGTCGCGCTGTTGCGGCGCGCTGGATGAGGGAGAGCGATGTGAATCAATTTGATTTGTACAGTGTCGATTCGCGCAGCGCGCTAGAGCGTGCGCGTGATCTCGCTCTCCGGATGCGACATCGCGCGATCGGCAGCGAACATATCTTGGCGGGCGTGGTCGCGGTTCAGGACAGCCGCGTGGTCGCGCTCTTCAACGCGCTGGGTGTCCCTTCGGAAGCGCTCAAGGAGTCGATCGAACGTTTCTCGTGGTCAGGGATGCGCGCGGAGATGACCGAGCCAACCATGCGCCCTGAAGCGCGGCAGGCGCTCGCCGAGGCGGAGGCTGAAGCGGTAGCGGATGGCAGCCGGGAGGTCACGCCGCTGCATATGTTGCTGGGGCTGACGCGCGTCAAACAAGGCCTGGCGGCGGTTCTGCTGGAGACTGTCGGCGTGACGTATGAGCGAGCGTCTGCCGAAGCAGGACGGATACGGATCATGGACGGGGAAGGGTTCGCCGCTGAGCACACGGCTCGCTATAAGATGACGCCCATGCTGAACCTGATTAGCCGCGACCTGACCTCAGCCGCCCTCGCTGGAGAACTCGATCCCCTCATCGGACGTGAGATGCAGATCACGCAACTCATGCAGACGCTTACGCGACGCCGCAAGAATAGTCCTGTGCTGATTGGGGCATCGGGCGTGGGCAAGAGCGCGATTGTCGAGGGACTGGCGCAGCGCATCGCGGAGGGCGAGGTTCCCGATCTGCTGCGCGAGAAGCGCATCGTCGCGCTGGATGTCGCCCTGCTGACGACGGGCACGAAATTTCGTGGGGATTTCGAGGAGCGGCTCAAAGCAATCGTGGCTGAGATCATAGCGGCGCGTAACGTCATTCTGAGCATCGACGAATTGCATTCACTGCTCGGCGTGGGTGGCGGTGAAGGATCGATAGACGCGGCGAATCTCTTCAAGCC
Source organism: uncultured Chloroflexia bacterium (assembly GCA_963840335.1). Classification (GTDB taxonomy): domain Bacteria; phylum Chloroflexota; class Ktedonobacteria; order Ktedonobacterales; family JADMIN01; genus JAKAIY01. Next base: position 32,850 of record CAWIYP010000012.1, on the reverse strand, counting down.
GCTGCTTGCGCGTGGCGACATCCAGATCATCGGCACGGCGACGCACGATGACTTTCAAGAAGCTGATGGAACGCGACCCGGCGCTCGAACGGCGCTTCCAGCCGGCGCTCACACCTGAGCCAACGCTCGAAGAGACCATCGAGATTCTGAAGGGGTTGCGGCCACGCTATGAAGCGTATCACCATGTGCGCTTGCCAGATGTGACCCTCGAAACGGCGGCGCGACTTGCGAGCCGCTATATCCAGGGCCGCGCGCTGCCCGATAAGGCGATTGACCTGATGGATGAGGCGGCTGCGCGGCTGCGTGTCGCGGGCGCGACGCCTTCTGCGGAGGTGAGTGAGCTGAGTGACGCGCTAGAGCGAACAGGCGCTCAGAAGCGCGCGGCGATTCACGCGCGTCGTTTCGATGAGGCAGCGGACTTGCGCGATCGCGAGCATATATATCAAGCGCGGCTGCGACATGCGGAGGAGGAGTGGCGGCGTGAGCGGCTCACCCAGGGTCGAGAGCGTCACCCCGCGTGAAGTCGCGCGCGTGGTAGCTCGCTGGACGGGCATCCCACTGATACAGGCTGGCGAGCGCGATGACGAACGGCTCAACGCATCTTGAGGGCATCCTCAGCCAGCGCGTGATCGGGCAGGATACGGCGGTTTTGGCGGTGGCGCGGGCGTTGCGGCGCTCACACGCGAATCTCCGCGACCAGCGGCGGCCCATTGGCTCCTTCATCTTCGCGGGGCCGACGGGCGTGGGCAAGACTGAGCTTGCGCGCGCATTGGCGCACGCGCTCTTCGGCTCGGATGACGCGATGGTCAAGCTGGATATGTCGGAGTTCATGGAACGCCATTCGGCCGCGCGGCTCGTCGGCGCGCCTCCAGGATATGTCGGCTACGAGTCGGCGGGCCAGCTCACCGAGGCGGTGCGGCGGCGGCCCTTCAGCATCGTGCTTTTCGACGAGATCGAGAAGGCGCATCCTCAGACGCATAACCTGTTGCTTCAGATACTCGAAGATGGCGCGTTGAGCGACGCCAGAGGGCATTCTGTGGACTTCCGCAATACGGTCATCATCCTGACGACCAATCTTGGGGCGGATCGTCTCCAGCCGGCGCGCTGGCATCGGGTTTCGTCCTGAGGATAGCGGCGAGTCGGCAAGTTCTGCGCGCGATGTGGTCATGCCAGAGATCGAGCGCGTGTTCAAGCCAGAGTTGCTCAATCGCCTCGACGACATCATCATGTTCAACACGCTGACACGCGATGATGCGCGGCGCATCCTGGGATTGCAGCTTGCGGCGATCCAGCAGCGGCTCGACGACCGTGGGATGAGCATGATGGTGACAGCGCGCGCGCAAGAACGACTCATCAGCGAGGGCTATAGCGTGGAGTATGGCGCCCGATCCCTCCGCCGCGCGGCGCAGAACAGTATCGAAGATATGCTCGCGGAGGCCCTGCTCGCAGGCTCCATAGGTGACGGCGCGGATGTGGTCATTGACCTGAACGAGAGTGGCGAGCGATACATCCTGCGACAGCCGTCGGAGGTCGCGCTCCTGGATGCGCGCAGTGTCGAAGCGATTGCCGTCACGACGAGTAGATAGCCAACGTCGCATCAAGGCTCTGGGACGCCATGCGCAAGAGTTTGCTCGAATTCAGCGCATGGCGTCCGTACATGTCCGTGATTTCATATAGTCGTAGGCTATTGGGTAGAGATGACCGGGACTGTACGGATAAAAGCAACGCAGTTCATAAAATCATGGCAAGGCGCAGAAGGCCTGGAAGGCGGCTAATGGCGCGCAGACCTTCACACCAGAAGCGAGGCGCCATGAAGGTCACTATCGCCTCACCGCCGGGAAGTGTGATGTCGATCGTCACCGGGTCCGCCTGGAACGGCATTCCGCTCTGGCTGATGATCTCCCGTGCGCGCGCGAGATCTGTGACTCCGACCATGACGCGCATGACTGGCTCACTCTTTTCGCTGTTGGCAGCTAGGACGCGCATGATCATATGGAGGTTGTCTGTGTTGGCGCGTACGTGCGGCTTTGTGAATGAAAAGGGAGAGACGCTAATAAATTCCGTAGTCGAGGCGCTAATGGGATAAATAGCGCCAGTCTTCGAGTTTGGCACGAGGTTTTTGAGGCCATAGGCGCGTTCGATGCGGCTTCGCAGCTCGGCGGCGTTGCCGCTCCAGAGTGTGACACTCATGAGGCGAGTCGCGCTGTTGGCGTGTGGCTCGCGGCTGCCTGACCCGGCAAGCTCGCGTTGGTGTTGTTCACCGACACTGTCGTGCTGGATGAGGAATGGCAGCGGAAGCGCGGCGGCCCAGAGGTCGTCGGTATCGAATGTGGCGACCCGCCAACTGCGCGCTGTTCCGTCGGGCGCGACCAGGCGTCCTTGGGTGGGGCCGCGCACGTCGGCGCCGCGCGCTCGCGCCTCCGCCACCTCGCGTTCGATGTCGTCGGATTGAAGCGCATAACCGACCCAGCTCGCGCCGCGCGTGATGCGTCGCTGTAGCGCCGGAGACGCTATGGCCGGGTTCAGCTACGGCCAATAGCTCAATGTAGCCTTCGCCGAGGATGATGATGCGGTTGCGTGTGCCGAGATGCGGATGCGCCCCGCCGCCTGTCACGGTGAAGCCCAACGCTACGAATGCCTGCTCCAGCTCTTCCAGATCGGGCGCGGCGATGATGACGTGGTCAATGCGTGTTGGCATATAGGCGCGTCCTTTCCAGTGTGGTCTCGTATTTTTTGGCGCTAATGGCGCGTGTTCGCTATCATCAGATGATGGGGCAAGCTGATTGTAGCGCTGTCCCTTAGCGGAGCGAGAGCGATTCATGGCCACTTCTCGACAGCGATTTGCCCGTTGGAGCCTGTGGGGCTTTTCAGCGGCCGTCACAGGATTTTACCTCGCCAGCCTCGCGCGCACGGTGGCCGATACTCGGAGCGCCGCGCCGCTGACGCTGCCCCCTGTGGGCAAGGCGCCCGCGCGGGTAGGAGTCGCCCGCATGCCGCGTGTCAGCGTCATCGTACCCGCGCGCGACGAGGAACGCAACATCGAGCGGTGTGTAGCGTCGCTCCTAGCGCAGGATTATCCTGACTTCGAGGTCATTGTGGTGGATGACGGCTCGACGGACGCAACGGCTGCGCTACTCGACCAGATGCGCCGCCAGCCCGCCGGACGAGAGCGGCTGCGGGTGATCCGCGTGGAGGCATTGCCTGCGGGCTGGGCGGGCAAGCCACACGCGCTCCACACGGGAGTCGGGGTCTGCGACCGGGGAATGGCTGCTTTTCACCGACGCCGACACCTTCCATGAGCCGGGCGCTCTCCGCGCGGCGGTGATTCGCGCCGAACGCGATAGTGTTGATCTCTCTCACGGTTGGCGCGCGGCAAGAGGCCCCAGACTTCTGGAATCGGGTTCTCATGCCCATCGCGTATATGGGCATCTCCTTCATGTATCCGCCATTGCTGGTAAACAATCCGCGCAGCAAGGTGGCCATCGCCAACGGGCAGTATCTGCTCATTCGGCGGGCGCTCTACCAGCGGCTGGGCGGCTATGACACGCCAGAGCTGCGCGGGACGGTCGTGGATGATCTGGCGCTGGCGCAGGTCGTCAAGCGTAGCGGCGCGCGACTGCTGCTGGTGGACGGACGCGATCTGGTGGCGACGCACATGTATCGTTCACTGCGCGAACACTGGGATGGCTGGGGCAAGAACGCGGCGATTGGCGCGCGTGGTGGCGCGCTGGGCATCGCCATCATGACACCGGGCTTGCCGCTGATTACGGTGGGGCCATTCGCCTTGCTGGCGAGCGGGCTGCTGCGGCGAGACTGGCGCATCGACGCTGGCGGGCGCTGCTCCCGTAGCGGCGCTGCTCGGCTATCGCGCGTATCTCGACCACATGCTGCGCATCCCGCTGCGCTATGGGTGGACGCATCCACTGGGCGGCCTCGTCTTTACGACGATCATGGCGCGATCATTCTGGAATCGGTTGCGCGGCGTGACCGTCCCGTGGCGTGGGCGGAGCTATGCGGTGTGAGGCGAGCCTCGAATGGCGCTATACGCCGCCAGCCGCTTTGCGAGCGGTCTCGGTGGTCGGGCCATGCAGCAGCCAGGCGATAGCGCTGGCCAGGAGCGCGCCAACCACTGGTCCGATGAGATAAATCCACATGCTGCCGAGCGAGTTCGCGAGCAGCGCCGGGCCAAATGACCGGGCTGGGTTCATCGAGGCGCCGCTGATGGGGCTGGCAAACAGGCCACAAAGCGCGATCGTCCCACCCACAGCGAGCGCGGCGTTGTGCCCGACGAGGCGTGTGTCGTGGGCCGTACCGAGGATGACAGTGACGAGCAGACAGGTCAGCGCTACCTCCATCGCCAGGGCGACCATTGGCGAGAGGCCAGCGGCGGGAGTGGTCGCGCCGAGGCCGCCAACATCGCCAAAGAGCAGCCGCAACAGCCCAGCGGCGCACACAGCGCCGATAATCTGGCTGGCCCAGTAGCTGGGGACGCGCGACCAGGGGAAGTCATCGCGGATAGCGAAGGCCAACGTGACGACCGGGTTGTAGTGCGCTCCGGAGACATCGCCCATCGTGTAGATCAGCGCCATGACGAGTAGACCGGGAGCGACAACAGCGGCGGGCTGGCTGATGGGATGGCCGGTCGCGGCTCCGATGGTAGGGCCACCAGCGGCGACGAGGGTGAGCAGAAACGTTCCCAGCGCCTCCGCGAAGAGTCGACGCCCTTCCATTCGGGGATCGCGGGGATCGGTCGAGAAGTTTGGCTTGCGTAGAGCGCGTGGTTCAGAGCGCGGAGAAGTGCTTGCCATAGAATGCTCCCGCCGCTGCGCACGGATTGACGACTGATAAAGGATTCAATCACATCATACCGTGCGCGACCCTGGCGCCGTAGCGCGTATGGCGGAGCTAGGCCGAGGCTTCGTCATACTCTGGCTCACGCAGCGCGGTGGGATCGATGCGCAGAGGCAATGGCGCTGTTTTTACGGAAGATTCGGCGCAAGTGGCGTAGCAGGAACGGGCGCGCAAGCAATGGGTAGAGCGTCGCTGAGACGATACTCGCGCCGAGTGTGGCCGCCACCGTGGAGGGGGTGAGCACACCCAGGCGCGCTCCCACCTGCGCGGTCGCCACCATGAGCGAGAGCGGCGCGGAGAGCATCAGTGTGGCTGGCAGCGCCATCCGCCACTGGATGCCCGCAAGTCGAAGAATTGGAATCGCGGCCAGCCGCACGCCAAAGAGGCCGACAGTGAGGGCGACGAGCAGTGCGAGCGCCGCAGGTGTCAGCAGGTCAACGAAGCGAACCTGTGCGCCGACGGTGATGAAGAAGATGGGCAGAAAGAAGCCCTGGCCCATCGTCGTCAATTTCTCGGTGACATAGTTCCGGCCACGGAAGGCAAAGCTGGAGATCGCGCCCGCGATGAATGTCGCCAGAATCGCCTCGACGCGCAGAATCAGCGCGGCGGCGGCAAAGACCAGCATCAGCGCCAGCGCCGCGCGCACCCCAAGTTCGGAGGTGTCGCGCAAGGCCAGCAGGCGTCGGACGGCGCCCGATTGCGTGTTGACCAGCGCCATGAGGCCGCGCAGGCTGATATAGCCGAGAATCAGCAGCGCGAAGAGTTTTCCGGCTGCGACGCCCAACTGCCAATTGAATCCATAGCGCGAGAACAGGTCATAGCCAGTGAGCGCAAGGATCGAGATAAACTCGCCCATTGCGCCGACAATCAGCAGGCGCTGGCCGAATGGCTCGCGAACCAGTTCCGATTCATGCAAGATGGCGATCAGCACGGTGACCGAGAGCGCGCCAAGGATCAGCGCATAGATGATGGGCAAGTGGAGCAAGAGCGTCATTCCGAAGGCGCCCGCCTGGATGCCCAGCGCCGCCAGCGCCGCAGTCAGCAGCGACGTTGGCCCCTGTTTACGCAGCGCGACGAAATCTATTTCGAGTCCGGCCAGGAAGAGCAGCAGCAAGAAGCCAAACTCACTGAGGGTGCTGATGAAAGCCCCGCTGAAGCGCATGCCAGGGATCAAGTTCGCGACCACAATGCCATAGAGCATTTCGCAGGGAGCGCTAAACCAGCCGATACGCTCGGCGAGGAGTGGCATCGTAAAAGCGCCCAAGGTGAGCGCAAGTAGTGTAAGCGCGTCATTTTGACTCATCGGTAGGCTCCTCGTTTCACTCGTGGGGTCTACGTGCCGTCAATTCGCGAGTAGCATACCATGCGATTGTAAGATGAGCCTAAGAGACGCATGAGCTATCGTGCGCTGGGAACACTAGGCGGGTCGGTGGGCGATGAACATTCCAACACTCTTGGTAATGTGGAACACGTCGCCGTTCTGGCGCATGACCTCACCGATGCGCGCTGCGAGCGCCGCTGAGGCGTCTGGCTCACGCAGTCCTGGCGCGTCTATGCTGAGGACGTAGACGACGAGTGGCTCGACATCGGTGACATTCAGCGCATCTTCGTAAAGGCGTGTCTCGATATCCTCGAAGAATAACGCTAGCTGCGCCGCGCCATTCTCCAGATTGAACGGATGGCGGAAGCTCGCTTTCCAGCTTTGGGTGAGGGCGTCTGGCGCCATCTCGCGGAGCAGCACATCCAGCTCCCGCATGTTGTTCTGGCCATTGGTCGCGGCGATGAGGAGGCCGCCGGGGCGCAAGACGCGCCGTAGCTCCGCGAGCGCACGGGGTCGGTCGGGGACGTGGTAGAGCATATGATTGGCGATGGCGAGGTCGAACGAGGCGTCGGCGAAGGGCAGTGTCTCGACATCCGCTACTACGCAGGTGAACTGCTGACCGGGCAGCGCTGCGCGCTCCTCGGCTACCATGCCCTCGGAGAGATCGGTGAGAGTGACGCGCCAGTCGGTGGGCAAGCGGTCGAGATTCTCGCGCCAGAGTCCACCCGGCCCTGCGCCAACTTCCAGGATCTGCGCGGAAGCGGCGCGCAAGGCGGCGCGAGGATCTGGTCAAAGGCCCAGCGAAACCAGGGATACGGATTCGTCTGGTAACGCGCATGGAGCGAGCCGCGCGCGTTGAGGTTGCTCGAATCACGGTACTGGCGCGTGGCGAGGTACTGCTTGTCGGGCTGCTCATCCGTCATGCGCGGTTCATCCTTGTCGCTCGTTGGCGTCGCTATTCGGAGCGTATACTGTCAGGCCTGCGCGCCTTGCAGTTTCAGGCGCTCGGCGTCCTCGGCCATCGCGGCGATGACGAAGGCTGATATGTTCGTTGAGGTCAACGCCTAGCTCCTCCGCGCCTTTGATGATGTCGTCACGGTTGACGCCACGCGCGAAGGCTTTGTCCTTCATCTTCTTGCGAACGGAGGAGGCTTCCAGCCCAAGGATGCTCTTGTCTGGGCGCACGAGCGCGGCAGCGGTGATGAGTCCGGTCAGTTCGTCACAGGCGAAGAGGGCGCGGGCCATCAGCGTATCCCTGGCGATGCCGTGGAAATCGTTGTGCGCGCGGACGGCATGTATCATATCGTCGGGATACTCGCGCTCGGCCAGCCATTGCGCGCCGACGAGGCCGTGCTCCTCGACGGTGGGATGCTCCTCATAGTCCACATCGTGCAGGAGGCCCGTGACACGCCACTTCGTCTCATCCTCGCCGAACTTGCGCGCGTAGGCGGCCATCGCGTCACTCACGGCGATCCCGTGGCGCACGAGGCTGTCGTTGGTGTTGTGTTCACGCAGCAGCGCCAGCGCGTCGTCGAAGTTCAATTCCATGCGGTTAGTCCTCCTCGTGGCTCTCTGAAGTTGTGGAGCGGCGGGTGTGGTGACTAGATGACGCCGCACGCATCAGATCGTCGTGGATGCGAGCGCGTACACCCAGGCCAGCGCGCTCAGGTAAGATCAGCTTGCCCTGCTCGACACGCACACCCTCGAAGGGGTCATCGCTGATGAGCAGGTTGCCGTCGAGGTCGGCATAGTCAACCAGGGGGCTGAGGTGCGCGGCGGCGGTGATGGAGAGCGAGCTTTCAATCATGCAGCCGAGCATGATCTTCAGGTGGTGCGCGCGCGCGGTGTGGATCATGCGGAGCGCGTGGTGGATGCCGCCACACTTCATCAGCTTGATGTTGATGCCATCCACGGCGCCGACGAGGCGTGGAATATCGTCCTCGGTGACGCAACTCTCGTCCGCGATGATGGGCAGCGTCACATGCTCGCGTACGAACCGCAAGCCTTCAAGATCGGCGGGGGGCAGCGGCTGCTCCACGAACTCGATGTTATACGGCTCCAGTTCGCGAATGACCTTGATCGCCTCCTTGGGCGTCCACGCGGCGTTCGCGTCCACACGCAGCGTGGCGTTGGTGGCCTCGCGAATCGCGCGAACGATCTCCAGGTCGCGCCCTGTGCCGACTTTGATCTTGAGGATGGGGTAGGTCTTCGCGGCCTGAGCGGCATTGCGCGCCATCGCGGCAGGCTCGTCAATGCCGATCGTGAATGAGGTGAGTGGCGTGCGCTCCGGATTCAGCCCCAGCAGTTGGTAGACGGGCGCGCCGAGGCGCTTGCCGAGCAGGTCGTAGAGCGCCATATCCACGGAGGCTTTCGCGGCGGCATTGGCGCGCAGGCGTCGGTCCATTGCCGTCACGACATCTTCGATATGGCCAGGGTCAGCCTCGATCTGCTCGGCGAAGTCGGTCAGCGCCATGAGGACGCTCTCGCGGCGCTCACCATAGTAGCCCGAGGGGGCAGCCTCGCCGATACCCTCGACACCGTCGGCGTCGATGCGCGTTTGCACGTTGTTCGCGTGGGTCTGCACACTGCGCGAGATGCGGAAAGGCGTCGCGAGCGTCAGGTCGAGTGTGTGGGCGGTAAGTTCCATGGGCGTTGTCTCCGCGTTGGCGCCTGCTCAGAGGCCGCCAGTGACGATAGGCACTGTGATGATCAGGCGTGGATGTCGCTGTGCGCCAGCAGCGCATCGAGCAGCACACTAGCGCCGTCGCGGACAGGATCGCAGGTGGGCAGTCCTGTCTCGCGCTGGGCGGCTTCGATGGCGGCGCGAGCCTCGGCGTCGCTCAAGCCGTAGGTGTTGAGCGCGATGGCGACGACTGTCGCGGGCTTGAGCCAGCCAGCGGCGGTTTCGTAGATCTCGCGGGTCTTGGTGAGCGATGGAATCGGCGTGTCTTCGTAGCCGTGAACGACGGTGCGTCCAGCCTGGTGGCAGAGGATGAGCAGGTCAGGGGCGGAGCCGTGGAGCAGGCCCAGCGTGACAGCGGAGTAGGCGGGATGCGTGAGTGAACCCTGCCCCTCGACAAAGACCCAGTCGTAGCGGTTGGCGAAGTCTACGGTCATGGCCTCGACGGCGCCGGAGACGAAGTCGCTGATGAAGCGGTCAACGGGGATGCCTTCGCCTGAGATCATGATGCCCGTCTGTCCGGTGGCGGCGAACCCGGCGGAAAGTCCGCGTCGCTCCGCCTCACGCCATAGCTCGAAGGAAGCGGTCATCTTGCCGACGTTGCAGTCAGTGCCGCAGAAATAGACGGTGTGGCTGCCCGTGCGATGCGGCAGATTTTCGCGGATATGCTGCGCAAGCTCATCGGAGGGGCGACGGACATCCCAGATCGTCGCATTGTGCGCTTTGGCTACCGCGGCAAGCTCTGGGTCATCGCCGACGAAGAAGTGCAGACCACTGACGACGGTGAGGCCGCGCTCAAGCGCGAGTATGATGCCAGGGCGCCAGGCGTCGGGGAGTTTGCCGCCGATGGGAGCAATGCCGATGAGCAATGTGTCAGGCTGGAAATCGAGCGCCGCCGCCACGTCCGCGACGACGGGCACACCAACGCCAATGTCATTGCCCAGCACCTGATCGGCGGTCTCGCCGGCATGCGCGCTATCTACGACCGCGACAACGGTGTCCAGGCTGTAGCGCATGACGCCGACGGCTGTCTTTGCGGAGAACAGCCCAAAGCTGCCTTCAGCCAATATCGCGATGCGTCGCATGGCGTTCTGTTTCCCCTTCGTGTGGCGTCATCCAGCAGGCGATGGCGCGTAGGTCGCAACGGCTGCCGCAGTGTATAGGCCGCGACGACTGCTCTCGTAGTCTCCTGGGCATGATACGCGCTGTCGGGATGTGTTTGCCATGTCTGGCGGCGAATTTCCTCTGGAATGGTGGAGGGTGAGCGCAGAAGCGGAGCAGAGAGAGGCGGAACACAGAAGAGGGGAGAGACGCGGATGCGCCTCTCCCCCCAATGGATCGCGATTGACGCCGGAGCGTCTGCGGGCTTAGTACGAAAGCACGCAGCCACCAGCGCCATTGTTGAAGGCGTTGCTCCAGAGCGACTGCACTGGGAACGACGCGCCGTTCAGGCTGACGCTCGCCGAGGCGCCCTGGCCGGAGGAGATCCAGGCGCACTTGTCGCCATTCTCCGCGCCGCTGCTGTCTGTCCAGCCGGTGCTGGGGAAGATGTCGGACTCGGTCTCGCCGAACTCGTGCCCACCGACGATGGTGATGCCTGCGGTGGCGCCGAGGCCATTGAAGTTGGCGCCGCAGCTCGCGCCCGCGTCAGTGATGTATGGCATGTTGGTGTAGGCCACATTGCCATAGCTGGAGCTGACGGAGCTATGCCATGCGCACCACTGTGTGGCAAAGCCGGTCATGCTGTTGCCAGTCGCGGTGTTGACGACATACTGGACGGTGGTGTTCGACGCGGCGGTCGTGTTGCCGAAGTGCGCCGCCGCATTGACAGCCTCGCTGGCAAGCTGAGCCTGCGTGGGCTTGGACGGCGCCGCAGCGGCGTTGTCGTACCAGACGCCCGCGAGCACACTGCTGGGATTGGTGGCGGCTGTGCCAGCGCCATTGCAGTGGATCGTACCCTTTGCCACACCCTCGCAGTACTGTGTCACGGAGTTGTTCCAGGAACTGCCGCCGACATGATTGAAGAAGTTCTGCTGGATCGCGGCCTCACCTGATGGGTCATTGCTGTTCCACTGGGAGCCCCAGTAGATCAGGTAGACCTTATCGGCGCCGGTCTCGACACCCACGCCGCCGGTGCCGCCGCCGTACGCGAGGTTGCTGCTCTTCGTGGGGCGGGCGGGCTTGGCGGCCTTGATGCCCATGACGTGCATAGGGCGCATGGAGTCAACTGTATGACCCGCGCTTGCGCTCACCTGACCAACGGATGTCGACATGACCAGGGCGGCAGCCGCAATCGTTGCGCCAGCGGTGGCCAGCGATGCGAAGAGAATGGAACGTGATCGTTTCACCGCGATGCTTCTCCTGATGACTGCTCTTGCCATACGTGGCACGAGCAAACAGTAATGTGGGATGCGGGCGCCTGTTGAACCATCCATATCTGGCCGAAGTTCGATACGGCCAAAGATATAGCGACTGTGGTCAGCATGGCGCAATTGATGCAAGCCTAGAGAAAGCAGGGTACGCGGGCCTCGGCGCTACTCACGTCAGCGGTACTGGCAGAGAGGATTTGTGGGCGCAGTTGACACTATGCGACCAGGGGGGGCCAGTCGGTGAACGCATGGGCGCCATGTGGGCGGCACTGACTCCTTTTGGGGCAACGCCTGAAGCAGGCGAGAGAAGTCCGCCGCATGCTGAATGCCAGCCACTATGGGCAAGCATTCAGTATGCGTTACACAATACAACGTGAGTTTTGTGGATTTCGTCACGCCCACCCAGGCAAATTGCTTTTTGTGGGCGTTACGATGGCGCCTCGGAGGGGGCAAGATTGCCCGCTCAGGCGGGTGGATCGAACTTGGCGAAGAGGGGCGTCGGCGCAGGCAGCGCCTGGCCTACAGGCACGCGCGTCGGCTCCCACGCGCAGACAGTTCACGTCACCACTGAACCCCAGCAATTCGTGCAATCGCTGTGAAGAGAAGGGCGTGTATGGCGCGAAGAGCACCTTGAGGCCGTTCAGTGTCTGGATCATCGTCCAGACAGCGCGGGCGGCGGCGGTTCGATCCGTTTTGATGCTCCTCCACGGCGCCTGTTCGTCGAGGTAGCGATTGGCGGCGCGTGCGACGTTCATCGCCTCGGCCAGGCCATCGCGCAGGTGGACAGCCTCGATGGCCTCCGCAACGGCGCTGAAGCCCTGCGCGACAGTCGCGAGCATCGCCTCATCCTCCGGTGTCAGCTCCCCTGGCTCGGGGACGACGCCAGCGAAGTTGCGCTGGGCGAAGGTCAGCAGGCGGTGCGCGGCGTTGCCGTAGGTCGCCACCAGCTCGTCATTGTTGCGACGCACCAGCTCCTCATAGGTGAACTCCGTGTCGCGCGTCTCAGGCATCGAAGCGGCGAGATAGTAGCGCAGTGGATCGACGCCGTACTGGTCGAGGACATCCTTCGTCCAGATGACGTTGCCTCGGCTGCTCGACGCCTTCTGGCCGCCCATCTGCATGAACTCATTTGCGGGCACATCGAAGGGGCGCGCAAGGTCGCCATAGCCCATCAGCATCGCGGGCCAGATGATCGCGTGGAAGGGGATGTTGTCTTTGCCGATGAAGTAGTAGCCGCGCGCTGGCTCCTGGCCGTCCTCGCCGACAGTCCACCAGCGCTTCCAGGCGTCAGGCTCACCCTTGCGCTGCGCCCACTCGATGCTGGCGGAGAGATAGCCGATCACGGCGTCGAACCAGACGTAGATGCGCTTGCCCTCGTAGCCAGGCAGAGGAATCGGCACGCCCCAGTCGAGATCGCGGGTAATCGCGCGGGCGCGCAGGCCCTCTTTGATCCAGTTGAGCGCGAAGTTGGTGACCGTGGGACGCCAGTGCTCGCGGTTGGCCTCCAGCCAGACGGAGAGCGGCTCGGAGAACTTCGGCAGGTCGAGGAAGAAGTGCTCGGTCTGCCGAATCTCGATCTTGCTCGTCAGGCTGCCGCAGATGCGGCAGCGCGGATCGATGAGCTGGATGGGGTCGAGCGTGCGGCCGCAGTTGTCGCACTGGTCGCCGCGCGCGTCGGTGAAGCCGCAGTAGGGGCATGTGCCCAGGATATAGCGGTCAGGCAGGTAGCGGTTATCTGTCGGGCAGTACGGTGACTCCATCGTGTCCTTGAAGATGTAGCCATTCTCCAGCAGCCGCAGAAAGACATCCTGTGTGACGCGGTAGTGGTTTTCCGTGGTGGTGATGGTGTAGAGATCGAAGCTGACGCCCAGGCGGTCGAGTACCTCTACGATTTGCGCATGGTAGCGTTCGGCCAGCTCCTTCGGGGTGATGCCTTCCTTGTCGGCGTCCACCGTAATCGGCGTGCCGTGGGCGTCGCTGCCCGAGACCATCAGCACCTCATGTCCGGCGAGGCGATGGTAGCGAGCGAAGATGTCGCCGGGCAGGAAGGAGCCGACGACCTGCCCGACGTGCGTGCTGGTCTTCGCATAGGGCCACGCGACGCACACGAGCACTCGCTGATCGTTGGGAGCGGGAAGAAACTGCTGTATAGCCATCTGACCTAGTACCTCTTTCATCGATGATGCGCACTGCAGTATAGCATGTCTGGCTGCTCTTCTGACGCCTGGTGATGGGTGGGAATCCGCATAGAGTCTAGGGAAATGCGGATGAATATCCGGCGTAATATTTCCTTGCGCTGAGATTGACTACGCGAAAGTATGCACTGCGCGTTATAATACATATTGGCGATGGGCATGTGCTGTTAACATCGCTCCTCGCACGAAGTACGAAGCGTCGAGGGAAGTGAGTTGTAATGCTTCATTTCGCGAACACCCAGACCGGAGCGGAAGTGCATCTGGGCCGAACAGGCGCGGGCTTCTATGTCGAAGCGCGACATCCAGATTTTGCGCTCCCATTTCGCAAGACCTACGAGTGGCATCAGCAAGACCAGGCCACTCGCGACTTCGAGCTTCTTCGGGCAGTGATTGGCGCTGTCCATGAGGAGCGCGAGGCGGCTATCGCAAGCTAGGCTTGACGCAGGCGCAGGCGTACAGCGTGGTACCCCTCACCCGCCACTATCGGCGGACGATTTCATCCGTCATTTTCCGGTCCCAACACAGAAAAAGCCCGCTGGCGCTTTGACCAGCGGGCTTCTCGCATCTCTGGGAGCGGCGTCGCTTATCCCTCGCTACCGGGAGTCCATGTCTCCAGACGGCGCTTGATGTCCACCAGGAAGCGCGCGGCGGTCAGGCCATCGAGGATGCGATGGTCGAACGAGAGCGACATGTACATCATCTGGCGGATGGCGATGGCGTCGTCAATCACCACGGGGCGCTTCACGACCGCGTCCATCGTCAGGATGCCCGCGTTGGGCTGGTTGATGATGGCCATGGAGATGAGCGTGCCGAAGACCCCTGGATTGTTGACGGTGAAGGTGGCGCCCTGGAGGTCGTCGGGCATCAGCCGATTGGCGCGCGCGCGGTTGACGAGATCGGCCACGGCGCGTGCGATGCCGACGAGGTTGAGCGTGTCGGCGTTGCGAATGACTGGGACGACCAGATTGTTCTCCAGCGCGATGGAAACGCCGATATTGATCTGCTTGCGCAGGATGACTTTGTTGTCCTCCGTCCAGGAGGCGTTGAGGTACGGCTGCTCGCGCAGCGCCTCGGCGACCGCTTTGACGGCGAACGTCTGGTAGGAGACGCCCACACCTTCGCGGCGCTTGAATTCCTCTTTGTGTCGCTCCAGCCAGCGCGCGAGATTCGTCATGTCCACCTCGACGAGGGTCGTCGCGTGGGGCGATGTGCGCTTGCTGCGCACCATATGCTCGGCGATGGCGCGGCGAGCGGCGGATGGCGTGACGATCTCGTCCCCGGCGGCGCTGGTCACGGGCGGCGCAGGCGCGGTCGTGGGCATCGGCGCAGGGGCCGGAGCGGCGACAGCGGTGGCCGAGCGGCTAGCGCCCGCGAGGTAGGCGAGGATGTCTTCCTTCCGCACACGTCCACCTTCGCCTGTGCCCTGAATCAGGCTCAGGTCAATATTGTGCTCTTGCGCCATATTGCGGGCAAGGGGGGAGACTTTTCCAGCGGTCTCGCTGGGGCGGGGCGCGGTAGCGATGGCGGCGCCACTCATGCGCGCGGGCGCGCTAGCGCCATTCGCCTGGCTGTTCACCGCGCCAGCCTGATAGCTGGTGAGGCGCGGCGGATGCGGCGCTGGTAGGCGTGCTGATCGTCGCGCTCGCGAGCGCTAACGCTGGCGCCGCCTGCCTCTTCGATCTCGGCGATATCTACCCCGACTTTGACGGTTTGATCGTCGCCGACGAGAATCTTGGTCAGCCTGCCAGAGACAGGCGAGGGGAGTTCGGCGGTTACTTTGTCAGTGATGATCTCGACGAGCGACTCATCGCGCTTGACGGTGTCGCCCTCCTGCTTCAGCCAGCGCCCGATCGTGCCTTCGGAGACCGATTCGCCAAGCTGGGGCATGGTGATTTTGGTCGCCATGCGTGTGTTCCTCCTCGACTGACGCCTCGTTGCGCCAGGACTGTCTTACGTGACGCCGCGTCGCTGCGACGAGGCCCGACGGCGGCGCGCTGTGCGCGCTCCCAGAGTTACGACGAGCGACCGCCGCTCCCTGTCACCCGTAGCGACAGGCGGTGCGCTGATGCGCTGTTCCGCTCATGTGCGGCGCCGCTGTATCTCTCATGGTGTAGTGTCGCATCCCACTACCGCGCTTGCCAATAGTCCGCCGATTTATCATTGTTTAAGTGAAACGGATGTTCTATAATCCGATAAGTGAACTGCCGTTTTGGGGAGTTAGCGAAAGAACGGGGAAATGTCACGAGATGTAGAGCATCTCGGCATTCAACACCTGAAGAGAGGCTCCGAGGAGGAGTGAGATCGTGGAACAGACAAGCCAAACGGTGGCCCAGCAACATGGCCACGCAAATGCCCAGGTGGCGAAACAGCCGTTTCCTACCAACTGGATGATCGCGCCTGACTTTGACCCGAAAGAGCATCTGATGAGCCTGAAGGGACGCGACTACCTCAATGTCCAGTCGCGCCTGTTGTGGTTCATTCGCGACCAGCGTGCGCTGATCGCGGCTGGGCTGGCGCGTGAATCGTATGTGGTACGGACAGAGCTGGTGGAGCTTGACCGGGAGGCTGGCTGGGCGCACTTCAAGACCGTAGCGCGCGATGTGCTGGGCAACGAGAGCGTGATGTACGGGTCAGAGTCCGCGAAGGACTTCGCCGATTACATCGAGAAGGCCAGCACGAAGTCGCTGGGGCGCGCGCTGCTGGGGCTGGGCTATGGCACAGCCTTCGCGCCAGAGATGGATGAAGGCGAGCGTGTGGTGGATGCGCCGGTGGAGCGCCACGCCACGGCTACACGCAAGGCCACCGGTAGCGCCGCCGCCACAGCCACGCCGCCACGCCGCCAGACGGTCATTCGCGAGACGCCCGCGGAGGCGCCAGCGGCCGAGGCGACGGCAGCCGCGAGCGATGAGCCACCAGCCACGGAGCAGCAGATGGTGAGCATCCGCAAGCTCTCGGAGGCGCTGCGTCAGCCTGCGCCAGAGGGCGCCCTGACCTACGCCCAGGCGCGGCAACTCATCACCCAGCTCAGCGCCGAGTATCAGCGGATGCGCCGCGCGAGCTAATCATCGCGCGACCGGGCGCCAGAGACGAGCGAACCCGCCGACGTATCCAGCAGGATGCGCGGCGGGTTCGTTCGTTCTCGGTGAATGACGAGATGCGCCTACCAGAAGCGTTCGTTCTTCCAGGGGTCGGCGTGGTTGTGATAGCCTCTGATCTCCCAGAAGCCTGGGCGGTCTTTCTCCATGAATTCGAGGCCGCTCAACCACTTCGCGCTTTTGTAGGCGTAGAGCTTGGGCACGATGAGGCGCACCGGGCCACCATGTGCGCGCTCCAGCTCTGCGCCATCGTGGCGGAAGGCGACGAGCGTGTCATCGTCGTCGAGGTCGGCAAGTGGCATATTGGTCGTGTAGCCGCTCCATGAGTGGGCGGTGACAAACTGCGCCTCAGGCTTCGGCTTCACCCGCGCCAGCAACTCGCGGATAGCGACGCCTTCCCAGGCGTTGTCGTAGCGGCTCCAGGTCGTGACACAGTGGAAGTCAGCGGTGAGTTGCACGCGCGGCAGCGCCTGAAGCTCCGCCCAGCTCAGGTCGAGTGGCTCCTCCACCGCGCCCCAGATGCGGAAGTGGTACGTCGCTGGGTCGAACTCAGGTGTTGGCTCACTGGTGAGAACGGGCCACTTGGTGGTCAATGTCTGCTCAGGAGGCAGGCGTCGTCGCCCATCGGGGAGCAACTCGTTTGCGGCTGGGTCATTGGCGCGTTTGAAGAGTCGAGAAATATCCATGAAATTCAGTCTCCTTGCCAGATTATGACGCGATCCTGACAAATGGGCGCCAGACCGCTACTCCCACCACAAATTATGCCGTGCGCCGTGCGAGATGCGCCAGACAGCCAGACGCATATGTGGCGCTCTGGGGCGCGCGCGACAGAGGGCGCTCACCCGTCATACTATAGAGTGCGCCGGAGCCGAATTGTTACAGCGAATTGGCTGAGGCGCCAGACGCCGACGATGATGGCCCGATGTGGACGAGGATGGTGAGCGCATGGGACAGCCGACAGTGGCCACGAGCGAGACGGAAACTACGCCGCCATTGACGCGCGGTGAGCGTGTGGTCGCGTGGTTGCTGCCCTCGCTGGGCGATGTGGTGTTCGTGTGCGCGCTGTTCGTGGGGACGCTAGGGCTTCAGGGGCGCATCCTCGGCGTGGATGGCGATGTGGGCTGGAATATCGCCCTCGGAACGCTTACCCTGGAGCATGGCCTGCCGCGCACTGAGCCATTCCTCAGCGGCATGCAGGGGCAGCCGACGGTGCATTGGGAATGGCTCTCCCAGGTGATCTATGCCCTGGGGTATCGCGTCGGTGGTCTCGATGGCGTTGTAACCATCGCCTCGCTGCTGATCGCGACAACACTGCTGGCCCTCTATCATGCGCTACGTCGGCGTGGCGCGTCGGCGTTGCCCGCGGTGGCGCTGACACTGCTCGGCGCGGTGCTGGTGGCGATAACGTGGACCGCGCGCGCGCAACTCTTCTCGCTGCTCTTCACCTTCTGGTGGGCGGAGTGGCTCTGGCGCTACTGGCGCGATGGGAAGACCTGGCGACTCTGGCTCTTTCCAGCGGTGACGGCGCTGTGGGTCAATTTCCACGCGGGCTGGCTGGGGGGCATCGTGCTGCTGGGCGTGGCGATGGCGCTCGCCTGGCTCATTCCGCCCGCGCGGCGCGTGGCTAACGCGGCGCATATAACGCTGGCGCTGGGTGGCTCGCTGCTGGCGACCCTGCTCAATCCCTGGGGGATCGGTTACTGGCAGCACCTGCTGACCTTCACATTCAATCCGCTGGTGGCGACGTACACGCAGGAATACCAGTCACCTAACTTCCACATCACTCCGCTGCTGGTCTATCTGGCGCTGGTCTTTCTGCTGGTGGCGGTATGGCTGCTGGCGGCGCGCGCTGGGCGGCGGATCGATCCGCTGGCGCTGGCGATCTGCGGTGTCTGGACGGCGCTGGCGTTCGTGTATGTGCGGTTCGTACCCCTCTGGCCGCTGATCTGCCTGCCCTACCTCGTGGAGGCGCTGCCTGCCGCGATGCCGCGCCCTGCGGAGGTGGAGACTACCAGTACAGGGCATGACTGGCGGTTACGGCTGCTGGGATGGGCGCGTGGCGCCGTAAGACGGCTGGGAGAGACGTCGGCGCGGGTCGATCGTGTCGAAGGGGTGGTGGGGCGCGGTGTGTGGCCGCTAGTGGCCGTGGCGCTGGCGGCGCTGCTCGTGCTAAATGGAGGCCGCGTGCCAGGTCAGGCGCAGCCAGTACTCCACGCGCAGTGGGACGCCCGCGCCTTCCCCGTCGCGGCGGTGCAGCGGCTGCGCGCGGAGGGGCTGCCCACAGGACGCGGATTCAATCCCTATGAGTGGGGCGGCTATCTGGATCAAGCCTTGCCAGCGTATCATGTGTTCATTGATAGCCGCTCGGATGTCTATAGCGAGCAGTTTCTCGCGGACTATATCACGATCACCGACGTTTCGCCCGGCTGGAATCGCCTGCTCGACCACTACCAGGTGCAGTGGGCGTTGCTGCCTTCCGGCGGGGCGCTGCGCGAGGCGCTGGCGCTGGCAGGCTGGCAGTGCCGTGCGGAGGACGATCAGGGGGTAGCGAGCGTCTGTGTGCGTCCGACCACACAACAGAGGCTGAGCGGGCAAGAGGCCAGCAGTGGGAAGGGAGCCAGCGATGCGTTCGATAGATGACGAAACAGTGGTATATGTGGCGATTTTGCGCAAGCTGCGAGAATGGGGATCATTGCCTGAAAGCGATGTGAGCCGGATGCTCAAAGGCTATATGCTGGTGACGGATGACCTGCGCGGCATGGCGGAAGAAGGATACATCGACCTGGCGTTCGCGGGTGATGAGTATGTTCTCTCGATGACGACCTTGGGGCGCCTCTTTCTGGAGCAGAACGAACGCTCGCAGCTGGAGTGAGGCCCACTGGCCATACGGAACGCGGCATAAGAGTGGTAGAGTAACAGCGGATACAACGAACGTTTCCCTGCGGAGGGCGCATGTCATTATGGCGCTGTCGTCTCTCGCTGGGTGCGATAGAGAGTGCGCGCCAGATTGACATGTCGGCGCTGGAATATCCGCAGCCGAAGATGACCGCAAGGGCGCGGTCTGGGTGTTGAGGGTGTTGAGGCGCGGGGACGTATTGACTGGCGCTGAGTTGAGAGAGGCGCGAAGAACACTTTGGGTACGCAACGAGCGACGACCAATGGCCAGGGGAGCCGATCCTCCGGCGGCGCGAAGGCGCTGCGCTTTGTCCCGCTAGGTGGGCTGGGCGAAATCGGCAAGAACATGATGGTGATCGAGTATGGCGAGGACATCGTCATCATTGACGGGGGCCTCATGTTCCCTGACGATGAGATGCTCGGCGTTGATCTGGTCATCCCCGATACGACGTATCTGGCGGATAAGTTGAACCGGATCCGTGGCATTATCATCACGCATGGGCACGAAGATCATATTGGCGGGCTGCCATTCCTATTGCCCCAGCTCAACTTTCCGCCAGTCTATGCGACGAAATTGACGCAGGGCCTCATTACCGTAAAGCTGCGGGAGCGGCGGCTGCTCGACCGCGCCACGCTGATCGAGGTGACGCCGGGGACGCACACACAGATTGGCCCCTTCGACGTGAGCTTGATCCGCATCAACCACAGCATTCCAGATGCGGTCGCGGTGGCGCTGCGGACGCCTGTTGGCACGGTGTTGCACACGGGAGACTATAAGTTCGACTTTACGCCGGTGGATGGCTTGCGGGCGGATATCGGTGCGCTCTCACAGCTTGGCGATGAGGGCGTGCTTGTCCTCTGTGGAGATTCTACGCGCGTCGAGAGCGCAGGCTTCACCCCTTCCGAGCGCGTGATTAGCGCAACCTTCACGGAGCTCTTCCACAAGGCGCCTGGACGTATCCTGGTGGCTACGTTCGCCTCGCTCATCTCACGGGTGCAGCAGGTGATAGATGTCGCGGTCGCCGAGGGGCGTCAGGTGGCGCTGGTAGGCCGCTCGATGGTCAACAATGTGCAGATGGCCATCGAGCTTGGCTACTTGAATGTGCCTGTGGGAACACTTGTGAAGACTGATGACATCAACAAGATTCCCGCGAGCAAGCTGGTCATCATCTGTACAGGGAGCCAGGGCGAGCCTACGTCCGCGCTGACCAAGATCGCGAATGGCGACCACTGGCAGGTGCAGATCGAGCGCGGCGACACCGTTATCCTCAGCTCGACGCCGATTGTTGGCAATGAGCGGGCAGTCTCGCGCAATATCGACAATCTGATGCGCCAGGGCGCGCTGCTCTACTATCAGGGCAAAGCGCAGGTGCATGTGTCGGGGCATGGCAGCCGCGAGGAACTGAAGCTGATGCTCGCGCTGACCCGCCCACGCTGTGTCATCCCGGTGCATGGTGAATATCGCATGCTCTCGCAGCATGCCGAGCTGGCTGTGAGTATGGGTGTCGCGCCGGAGCGAACGGTAGTGGCGCAGGATGGCGACATCATCGAGGTGACGGCTGCGGGCGACATCCGCATCGCCGACCATACCTCGTGTGGCAATGTGTATGTGGATGGCACAGGCGTGGGCGATGTCGGGCAGGTCGTGCTGCGTGATCGGCGGGCGCTGTCGAGCGACGGCGTGCTGGTCGTGACACTGACGGTGGACGCCGAGACGGGTGAGCCACTGGCGCGGCCAGACATCATCTCGCGTGGATTTGTCTATGAGCGCGAGTCTGAGGCGCTGCTAGAGGCGGCTCGCGCGCGGGTCATCCAGGCCTTCCAGAAGCATACGAGCGTGCGTGGCGGCCCCGCCGACTGGAACTACGTCAAGAACAAGATTCGAGACACCTTGAGCGAGTTCATCTATGAGCATAACAAACGGCGTCCAATGATCTTGCCGATCGTGGTAGAGGTGTAGCTGACACGGCACGCGCTTCTTGCGGAAACACGATGAAGGCGGGACTTCCACACTGGAAGTCCCGCCTTCAGTGTTCTCTCTACACGCACTGGCGTTAGTACCAGATGGCGCGTGGGAAGTGGTTTGCGGTGAGCAGATAGCGCCGCTCATCGGATTCCAGCAAGAGCTTGTGCAGTAGCACGACGTCCGCCTCGGGGAGGCCAACAGACGCTGGCTGCACGCACAGCCGCTCAGTCACGCGGCCATGCTCGACGACCTGCACCTGCCCCGGACCGCGCGGGATGCGGTATATCCTGCCGGGGTACTCACGGCTGGATACTTCGAGGTAGCCGTTGTACCCGAGCGTCGCGTATTCGCGCTCGGTGAGCAGACGGCGTAACAATGCCTCTGCCGTGCGCTCCGCAGGAACAGGCCACCAGGCGCGGGTGCGCAGCCAGGGCCAGATACGCGAGCGAAAGTACGGACTCGTCGTCACCAGGGCAGTTAGCCTGAACATCGCGAGCATCACCATGACCATCGTGACAAAGAGCACAACCACATTGGCATTTGGCATATGCGCTCCATCACTTAGCGACTCAACCGCCCACCACACGGGGGATCATGACGATCTCTTGCGCGGCGGGGTCAAAGCTGTCAATCCGCTCGGCTGGCTTGCCTGGCGAGACGCGCACAGCAGTAGAGCCTTGAGCGCGCTGCTCCGCAAAGATGCGTTCCGCTTCGCGGATAGCTTGCTGAGCTTCCGCGTCGCCAACTAGAACGGCGGGGTAGTTCCACTGGTACCGGTCATCTCCATGATGCGACAAAACTGCGCAGCAGCCCCATAACTCGTTCTCCTGTTCGCTAGCCAGTGGTCTCAACTGGCGATGACGAATCTGCTCATCGCTTGCGTGGCGTTTTCAGCGTACGGAACGGTGGAAGGGTCAGGTCAATGCGCCGACGTATGAGCGGCGAGCATACACGTTGTGGCAGCGATGCGCCGTATCGCGGCGATGCTGCGGCTAACAGAGACTTCGCGCAAGTGGCTTACGCAGGATATCCGTCCCTGCGCACACAGTAATGAGTGGTTGTCCAGCAATTGCCAGGCCAGCATGCGCATCATGCGATCGGTGTCTGGCTTTTTCGCCTCCGGTCCCAGATCACCGTCGGAATAGTCTACATAATAGCGCATGTACAAGTCGAATGCAAGAATCAAGGCTCGTCCATACCGCGATGCGCTAGTGTGCGCAGTGTCTCGCCAAAGCCGCGCAGCTCCAGCCAGGATCGGGTCGCGCCTGAGACGATGACGGGGGCGCGTCGTAGCTCGGCGATTGACGCTGAGCCAGTGAGCTGCATCGCCACGCGGAGCTCTTCGAGGAATTGGTCGAGGAACTCACGAACGCTGTCGGCGCTCTCAGCGGCGGCCTGGAGGAATGGGAATCCCATGCCAACGAGTGTTGCGCCAAGGGCAAGCGCACGTGCGGCATCGAGGCCGCTGCGCACGCCTCCTGTTGCGGTGATGGGCAGGGTGGGCGCGCCCGCGTGCGCCTCGACAACGGCGATGGGTGTGACGATGCCCCAGTCGCGGTAGAGCGTGCCAATCGCACTGGCGCGGGGATCTCCGCGCTCCTGTGCGCGATGCGCCTCCATCGCCGCCATGCTACTGCCGCCCGCCCCGCCGACATCGATGGCTGAAACACCCGCCCGGGCGAGCCTGCGAGCGACAGGATAACTGACACCCGCCCCTGTCTCCTTCGCGATGACGGGGATGCCAACGCTCTCGGCGAGCGCACGAATGCCATCGAGCGCGCCGCGCGCGTTGCGGTCGCCTTCAGGTTGCGCCGCTTCTTGAAGAAAGTTGAGATGCGTGGCAAGCGCGTTCGCGCCAATCATGCCTACGGCGGCGCGGGCGTCCTCCAGCGTGAAGGCGGGTTTGCCGCGCTGTGGAATGAGTTGGGGCGCGCCGACATTCGCGATGAGAAAAGCGTCGGGAGCCTTCGCGCGGGTAACACTGTAGGTTTCAGCGAGCTGCGGCGTGACGAGCGCGGCTCGCTGGCTGCCGACGCCCATCGCCAGGCCATACTCCTGCGCGATCAGGCCGAGGCGCTCGTTGATGATCGCGACATCGGGATGGCCGCCGGTAAGCGATGAGATGAAGATGGGGTGACGTAGCTGATGACCGAGATAGGTTGTCGAGAGGTCTATCTCGTCAAGGTCTACCTCGGGCAGCGCGTTGTGCGCCAACTGAATGTCCGCCCATGTTGCGGATTGCGGCGCTGCGATGTCGTGCGCGAGCGAGATGCGGACATGGTCGGCTTTGCGTCCGGGGATCTCGTCGGGCGTCGTTTCCGCGTCAGACGCCTTCACCTCATCAGACATCTTCGTTCACTCCGACCGCTTGCAGAATAGCGCGGCGGATGATTTCTCGCGCCATCTGAACTTTGTAGGCATTGTGCGCGAGCGGCGCCGCGCCTTCCACCGCCTGATCAGCGGCGCTGGCGGCTAGCTCTAGCGTGACGACTTGCCCCACCAGCAGCGATTCGACGGCAGGCAAACGGCGGGGCGAGCTGGCCACGCCGCCAAGGACGACACGCGCATTCACGACTTTCCCATCGGTGAGTGTCACTTGCGCGGCGGCGCTGACGAGCGCGTAGGCCCACGACTGGCGCTCCATCAGCTTGAGATAGACGCCGTGCGCGCCATCGGGCTGCGCGGGAATCGTGACGGCGACGATCACCTCGTCAGCGGCCAGGGTAGCCTCGTGGCGGCGCTCTGGCGTGGGGGCCTGTAATAGCTCGTCGATGGCGATGGTGCGGACGCCTGATGGGCCAGTGACTTCCACGCGAGCGTCGAGCGCGAGGAGCGCTGGCGCCAGGTCAGAGGGATGAACCGCGACGCATGGGCCTGTGTCGAAGATGGCGTGATATTTGTTCTGGCCACCGCGTGCAAAGCACTGATCGCCACCCTTCTGCCAGCACTGGTAGGGGCCGCGCAGGTACCAGCAGCGGTTGCGTTGCATGAGGTTGCCGCCGATGGTAGCCACATTGCGCAGTTGCGGTGTCGCGGCGTCGCGCACGGCGGCGGGCAGAATCGGCAGACGCTCGGCCAGCGTGGCGTCGCGCTCGATATCGGCGAGCGTGGTCAACGCGCCGAGGCGCACGGAACCATCAGGCGTGACACTGATGCCGCGCATCTCCCGCGCTGGCTTCAGGTCGATGATGCGCGTCGGCGCGATGATGTCTGCTTTCATCAGCGAGAGCAGGTCTGCCCCACCCGCGATGATGCTGGCGTCCGCCTCCCTGCAACGCGGTGACGGCTTCGTCGGCGCTCTGGACGGCGCTATGGTCAAATGCTCGCATGCGCGGTTCCCTCAGTCCTGTCGTTGGTGTGCGATTATTTCTCGGCCAGCAGGGCTAGCACGCGGTCAGGTGTCAGCGGCAGCCCGTGTGGCGCGCGTCCCACCGCATGCGCGAAGGCGTTGGCGATGGCGCCTGGCGTCGGGATGATTGGCGGCTCACCAGCGCCCAGCGAGCCGAGCGTGTTGGCGAAGACATTGGGCTGGTCGAAGGTAATGATCTCGATCTCTGGAATATCGCGGATGGTCGGAATTTTGTAATCGCCGAGATTTGGATTCATGCTGACGCCGAATCGCTCATCTACGATGCGCTGCTCGAAGAGCGCCATGCCCAGGCCCTGGATGATGCCGCCCTCGATCTGGCTGCTGAAGGTGAGGGGATTGACGATGCGCCCGCAGTCATGCGCCGCGACAATTCGCAGCACGCGCACCTGGCCTGTAGCGATATCCACCTCGACCTCGGCGAATTGCGCGCCAAAGGTGCGTACGATGACATCTTCGGCGTTCGGGCCGCGCATGCCGCGCGCGGTGATCTCATGGCCTTCGAGCTGTCCGAGGAATGAGCCGAGCGACCCCATGTCTTTGCCCGTCTCGCGGTTGATGATGGTTCCATCGCGCACGTCGAGGGCATCGATGGGCGCCTCCGCGAGATGGCTTACGACTTCGAGCATCTCGCGACGGGCGCCAAGCGCGGCCATTCGCACGGCAGGCCCGACACTGGCGAGCGTCATGCTGCCACCGCTGGGCGGTGAGTAGACGCCGAACTCCGTTTCACCAAGCTCCACCCGCACGGCGGAAATCGGGAGGCCCAGCTCCTCGGCGGCAATCTGCGCGAGGACGGTGCGCGTGCCAGTGCCGATGTCCTGTGTGCCGGTGAGGATGACGGCTGAACCGTCGGGCAGCAGCTTGGCGATTGCCTGGGCAGGCGGGCCACCGTCACCGCCCCAGAGCTGGCTGGCCATGCCCACGCCCCGGCGCAGCGAGCTGGAGCGTCCACGCGGGTAGCGTCGCTCCTCGGCGTCGCGGGTGGCCCAGCCGATGCGCTCGGCGGCGCGGTCGTAGGCTGCGAGCAGCGTCTTGACGGCGTAGGGCTTCTCGATGATTTGATAGCTGGGAGCGTAGTTCTTGCGCCGCAGCTCCAGCGGGTCGAGGTCTAGCTCGCGGGCGAGGATGTCCATCGCGACATCCAGCCCCGCCATGCCTTCCACGACACCGGGCGCGCGGAAGGACGCTTGCGTGCCAAGGTTCGTGCGGGCGGGGACATCCGTCGCGCGCAGATTCGGGCAGAGGTACATCTCTTTCGCGGGCATGCTCACTGGCGAGAACCAGCCCCCCAGCGCGCCAACATTGCCCACGGTGCGCAACTCGAGCGCGGTCAGGGTACCATCTCGCTTCGCGCCAAGACGGTAGGTCTGGATGCTCGGCGGCCGATTGCCCGCAGCGAGATTCTCTTCCTCGCGGCTGAGCATGTACTTCACCGGGCGGCCTAGCTTGTAGGCGGCCCAGGCGGCGATGAGGCCAGAGTTATGCGCGCCTAGCTTGCTGCCAAAGCCGCCTCCCATGTAACGCTTGATGACGTGCACCTGGTTCTGCTGGAGTTCCAGCGCCGCCGCGACCTGCTTGCGCGCGCCGAAGATGTCTTGCGTCGAGCTCCAGAGCGTCATCGTGTGGCCATCCCAGCTTGCGACACCGCCGTGGGTCTCCATGCTGTTGTGCAGGTTGGTTTCCGTCGTGAAGCGCGTCTCGACGATGACCTCGGCCTCAGCGAACCCGCGTTCGATATCGCCACGTTCGTAGGTCTTGGGCCATTCTTCGGCGGAGATGCTATTGCCTTCCTTGTCGCTCTGGACACGTGGCGCGTCAGGCGCGAGCGCGGCCTCTGGGTCAACGACGAAAGGAAGTAGCTCGTATTCGACCTCGATGAGCCGCAGCGCATCTATCGCTTGCTGGCGTGTCTCGGCGAGGACAACGGCGACCTCCTGCCCCTGGAATAGCGCTTCCTCGGCAAAGATCGGGCGCTGGTTGTTAGGGTTGAGAAGATCAGCGGCGTTGAAGCGGGAGTAGACGGCACGGACACCGGGAGCCGCTTCGGCGCGCGCGCTGTCGATGCGCGTCACTCTGGCATGCGCATGCGGTGAGCGGAGGCCAACGGCGGTGAGCATGCCGGGCAGCACGACATCATAGGTGTATTGCGCGCCGCCAGAGACGCGCTCGCGCCCGTCGACACGCGGTATCGGCTGGCCCACAACGCTCAATTGTGCGTCGGCATCCCAGACAGCAGGCTCATCGCCTTCGAGAACGACACGCTGCTCATAGATCTGTCCCTCGTATTCGAGGTGAGTGGTGACGATGCGAATGGGCATATGGCTCCTGATCCTCACAATGTGGCGGGTATCGGCAAGGCCAGCTTCGCCGCTGGCAAGTGGCTAGCGGCCCGCGAGGGAGCGCGCCGTCGCGCGGAGCTTCACGTAGGCGCCACAGCGACAGAGATTGCCAGAGAGCGCACGATCGATCTCATCATCGGTAGGGTGTGGTATGCGGTCGAACAACGCCCGCATCGCCAGCGCTTGCCCTGGCGTACAGAAGCCGCACTGGAGCGCGTCGTGTTCGATCATTGCTTGTTGGATGGGGTCTAGCTCGCCATTCGCCGCCAGCCCCTCGATGGTGGTGATGGCGCGTCCCTCCTGCTCAATAGTCAGCAGCAGGCAGCTATACATCGGCTCGCCATCCACCAGCACGGTGCATGCGCCACATTGCCCCATGTCGCAGCCGAGCTTGGCGCCAGTCAAGCCGAGGTCATCACGCAGGGTATCGAGCAGCGTTGCGCGAGTCTCCACATCCACTACTCGCTCTGTTCCATTGAGAGACAGACGTGTTGTACGCCGTGTCGCCGCTATCTGATCGGGCATAGAACCTCCCTGGTGATGTGATGGCAGCGGGCGCTTCTACCATCATCGCGCTCGTTTGCGGCTGTGATGCCATCAGGCACTGTAGCATACGCCAGGGGGTGAGCGCCAACCAGAAGCGACAGGGCTGTAATCCACGCAAAACGTCCCACCCGCCTTGACACACCGCAAGCCAGACCGCTACAGTACGCTCGCGTCATTCCGCGCGGCGTGCGTGGCCGATTGGCGCAGGGAGGTAGTTGGCGTGCGAGACATCACCCGCGCTCGTATGTCTGCCACAGCAAAGAGCAGGCGGGCGTCTTCGAAGGAACTGCGCGAGGTACAGCGGCGCATCAAAGAGATTGACGCCGAGTTACGGCAAATCGAGCTGCAACCAGAAACGAAACAAGGTGAAGAACGTGAGGCGCGCTATGAGCGCATCTTACGACTGCGCCAGATGCGCGATGAATTCGAGTCACGCTATCCTATTCGCGGTCCTCGTCAACCAAACAGTTGGCTGCTCGCGCTGGTCATGGTGGTCGGCTCATTCTTGACGTGCACGTTCTGCGCCGGGGGTTTCTATTTTGCGTTCACTGCGCTGAATTTCAATCCCGGGCCATCAGGTACGATGTCGACATTCTGGTCAGATATGAGTTCGCAATCTTATCAGGATGTGTACCTGAACCTCCTGGCGAGTAACGCGCGACTCCAGTTTGTGCAGACGAAGTTTATCCAGGATGCGCAACAAGCTGACACTGATTACGGCCCCGTGATTTCAGCGACACAGACTGGGCAAGTAGGCGACCAGAAGACACATGAGACATACAACTATGCCGTCATCCGCCAGAAGAAAGGCGGCAAGGCTGTGAAGTATACCGTCACATTAACGCTTGCGTACTCGAATAATTCGTGGGGTATCACCGACCTCGGGGCGGCTATCTATCCAACCGAGGCAGGCGTAAAGCCGGTCAATACACCCACCCCCAAGCCTGCGGCAACTGCGACTAAAACGCCATAAGGTCGGGCGTATCGCGCCCGAAGACGTACCAGGGCGCAGACGACGAGGCCGTTCCTCAATTCAGGGAACGGCCTCGTCGTCTTTTCACCTGTGAACTCCGCTGTAAGTGGCGACTCTCCAGCGGCGCGGTGGCCTACGGCTCGCGAGCGCGCCGCCCGCCGAGAGACCGACGCCCGCCAGAAGGAATCGCAGCGGGCGCAACCAGCTCTTCGAGGCCACCCAGGAGCGACTTGGCGACCCCAAGTCGTTCGAGCGCCCCACGGAGGTCGGGGAGGCTGATCTCTGGTGGCGCGACCACGGAACGCGAATCAACACGCCGCAACCGATATGCTTTGAGTCGGTTTGAACGCAAGATTCGATCTACGACACTCTCATCTTTGAACTTCAATACAAGCGGTGAGGTGGTTGACTCCTGTGATTCGCGGAGTTGCCGTTCCCAGTCGCGCAAGGTATAGACAACATTCTGCGGCAACACCTTCTGGCTGTGGCGTTCGAGGAAGGCGATAACCTCATCGATTGTCGTGGACTTGTGTCGGCTGAGGCCATTTTGCAGCGCCTCGCGGGTCAGCGTGAAGCGACTGACCCGTCCGATCTGCTCCATGCTAGCGAAGCGCGCGAGCCAGAAGAGCGCAGGCATATGCGGCTCCATCAGGAACGCCTGGAAGTTGGGCTGAATGATGAGTGAGCGCGGCGATGGCTGTTCGGAAGCGCCCAACTCGCCGTGCAACGCCTCATAGCCCAACGTCGTGAGCATGAAGGAGTCAGGATTGATCTTCTCACGCGCAGTGGGTGGGGCATCGCGTTCGTAACCCAGCGCGACAAATCCCAGCTCAAAAAGTGTGTAGCGGAACATGCCCGTGATGATCTGACCATCGGTCTTGTCCCAGTGCGCGCGAAGTTCTTCCGCTAGCTTAAAGCCCGCTTCGCCCGCGCAACGCTGGGAGGGGCGCAGCACATACGGGTCGGCGCCCTGGATTGTGGCGCGGAAGGAGCGCAGGGAATACCAGACACCAGGCTGGCAATTTATCAACTGCTCGACTACCGCTTTGCGAGCGAGCGGTAACTCCAGATAGAAGTTATGCCACTCCTCATAGTCCGCTCCAGGTAAGTCAATCCACCAGCGATCACTAGGCCAGCGCTTGAAGAGCCGACGGGCCTGCATGACGAGATCATGTAGACTCCAGGAGTTGATCTTGTCACCGGTAGTTAGCGTCTCGCGGTGGCGGGAGGAAGACGATGGAGCGGAGATGATGCCTAGCTCGACGGCTTCCTGCTTGAGCATTTCCACATATTCCAGCGCATCTACCTCGCGCCTGTGAGTGCGGTCGCTGGCGAGAGATGGCAGCAGGCGTTGCGCCGCGCGCTTAGGTAGGGATCCCGCGCGTGTTAGCTCGATCTCCTGCTGCGAGGCGGCGGCGGTGAGCGCGGCGAGATCCCAGAGGAACGTCGGGTCAGAGGGGCGGATGGATTGTGGAGGAAGGATCTCCTCCAGCCCCTGCGCCACGCTCGGACGTTCCTCGGCCCGTCGCAGATTGAGCAACGTCTCATAGGGAATGAAGAGCGTGCGTTGACCATCGCTGAAGGTATCAAAAATGAGTGCGTACTCTTCGAGCGAGTGCAGTAATTGCGAGAAAGCAAGATCATCGAGCTTGAATCGCTTGCGTGCTTCGAGCGCCGTTGCCTTGCCATTGCGTGAACGAAGCCATTCGTAGACCTCGCGCATGCGCGGCTCGACCCGCACGAGCGCGTAGCGCACCGCTTCGGCCTGGGTGAGATTCTCGGCCATTGCCGCGCGCACTTCATTGCGTGAGTAGTACGACTGCATCGTGAGGCCGAAGCGCCGCCCAATCTGGTCGAGGTCGCCCTGGCGATAGGGCATGAGCAGCTCATCCAGCGTCTTTTCGGAGCGGTCGGCATTGGCGATGAAGATTTCGCGGCCAGTGGTGTAGAGTCCCGTTGCGAGTTCAGTTGGCACGTAGGCGATGCGCTTTTCTTCTATCGGCGCCTGAGGGTTGCGCGGGGTCGCATAGCCGTAGAAGGTTGCGCGTTGCCCCACCAGATCATTTCCCTGCACGCGCGCCAACTCGATATGGATCAGGTTCCATGCGGCCAGACGTTCGACAGCGGTGAGGGCAATCGCTGGCTCCAGATGACTGCGTTCAGGCGTTTGCTCGACGAGTTGCCAGTTACGCGCGGACGGCCCGACGATGCAAAAGAGGACGCGCCGTTCTTCTTCGTTCAGGCGCTCCCACACAAACCGAGACGCGATGGAATCACGCATAGAGCGTTCGAGGCGCTGGCGTGTGTCAACATCGTCGCGTTCCGGTGGCTCCGCGCCCCACCAGGGAGCTAACTCACGCAAAGCCGCGTAAGGCAGTCCCCTCAGTATCGCGCTTAAGCTGTTCATCGTCGGTATCCTCCGAACTGCGGGTCGCGCATAGAGGCCGCATCTTCGTGATCAGCGCGCCTCGACACGTTTTTCAGGTGGCGCTGTGAGACGCCTGGTTGGTTTAGAATAGACATTTCACGCTCATTGAGTAGCGTGGTGGGTGAGATTTCCCTTTCGATCCGCGGTCTCGGCCAGAAGGCGAGGCGCCTGAGTGTGCGTCTGGCGATGCTACGATGACGGGCGCTTTACGCTGTTGTCACGAGCTTCGCCTTTCCGCCGAAGCTCTCTACATAGCGAATGACAGCGCGGGTGATCTGGCTGGGCGTTGACGCGCCCGCCGTAATGGCGATGCGGCGTTTTCCTTCGATCATCTCCGGTGTGAGGTCGTCAACCGATTCGATGCGAATGGAAGGGCAGTCCGCCAGTTCCTCCGC
The DNA here is from genome assembly GCA_963840335.1 of uncultured Chloroflexia bacterium. Taxonomy (GTDB): domain Bacteria; phylum Chloroflexota; class Ktedonobacteria; order Ktedonobacterales; family JADMIN01; genus JAKAIY01. The sequence goes on along the minus strand of CAWIYP010000012.1, from coordinate 1,427 downwards.
TACTTGCGCGAGTCTGTTGGAATTATTCGATCGCGGATCACCCACGACAATCGTCAGGTCTGCGCCGCGCGCTTGAGCTGCGACCGCTTCCTGTCGAAGCTGGGTGGCCATACAGATCTCGTTATGCACCTCGGCCTGGGGGAAGCGGCGCACAATCTCCTGGGTGAGCTTGGCCGTGTCCCATTGTGAAAGAGTCGTCTGTGTGGTGACGAGAAGTCGCGGCGCATTTCTGATATATTCAGGGATACTTTCGAGGTCTTCGGCGGTTTCGACCAGCACCACATGATCTGGCGCTTCGCCAATGACGCCTTCGGGTTCAGGATGTCCTTTTTTGCCAATGTAGATCACCTCATAGCCACGCGCGACAAAATCGCGAACGAGCGTATGGGTCTTTGTCACATCGGGGCAGGTAGCGTCAATGATGCGCAAGCCCCGCTCGGCTGCTTTCTGCTTCACGAGCGGCGCCACACCATGGGCCGTGAAGATTACTGTGCCCTCGGTGACACGTTCGAGGATGGATGCGCGGTCAGGGCCGTCGAGGGTGATGATGCCCAACTCTGTCAATTCATCGACCGCGAATTTATTGTGAACTACCAGACCAATCACATAGATGGGACGTGGTAAAGACGCATCGTGCGCCGCGTTTCGAGCAATGTTCATCGCGTCCACTACCCCATAGCAGTATCCGCGAGGTGAGATCTTGATTACGTCCATTGAAAGGGCATCACCTTTCGCTTGCCAGCGCATGTGAATGAGTCATAGCGATGTCCTCATCCTGTCAACGCTGACCGCCCTGGCGATAGAACCGTGACTGTGTATGTTGGCGTCTGAGCGCGCCTGTACGCTTGGCTGGCTACAGCTTGGCCGCGCGGAACAATTGCTCCGCTGCTGATTGATCGAGACGGACAATTGTCGCGATGAACGGTTCGGTCGCTTCTTCGGCGACTTCGACCGTTCGTGCGTTGTTCTCCAAATGCTCGGTCGCTGTGTGTGTCAACTGCGCGTTTGTCGGCGCGATCACTGGCTCCATGTATCTGCTCCTCTCAGCCGCTCGTTTATGAGCGCCTGTGTGAAGATGGGCGCCTCCCCAATCGTGAGGCGACTCCACCAGATGACATATCGCACGATCGCCAGTCGAGATATGCGTATGCGCCTGTCGATCGGCAGACGCCAAGAGCGTGACGCTCTCCAGCCTATTGTACCCCAACCAGCGATCACTCTGTCGGGAGCGCACTGTCTGCGCTTCCGCGCGCCATAACACCGCCCGGCTCAAGCCGGTGAGTTGGCACAAGTATAGCATACCTACAGTCTCGGCAAGAACAACAGCAGCAAACCCTGAATTAGCCTCATCTCTAAGCGAGCATCACGCTATGAATTTGCGCAGTGTGTCTAACGTCAATCGCGCTCTACCGTATATGTGGCAGCGA
>CAWIYP010000011.1:0-135912 GCA_963840335.1 uncultured Chloroflexia bacterium | reverse complement strand
TGGGGGTGGGGGCAGGCCACTATGGCGCGAGCAACTGGTTCAGCGTCACGATGCTGTAGCCCTGGCTCTTGATGTAGTCGATCACGCGCGGCAGAGCCTCCGGCTCGTGCAGGCTCCCGACGTGCATCAGGATGATCTTGCCGGGGCCGAGGTTCTTCACCACCCGGTTGTAGATGTCGGTCGCGGTCGTCGCGTTGTCCCAGTCAATCGTGTCGATGCTCCACATCACCGTGTAGTAGCCGAGGCCCGCCGCCCTGTTCACCACCTGTGTGTTGTAGGCGCCATTCGGTGGCCGGAACCAGGGGCGTGTGCCAGAGATGCCCGCGCGATCGGCGATGATCTGGTTCGCCAGGCCAAGCTCGTAGCAGACGAACAGATTCGTGCGCGTCGGCGTCACCAGATCCGCATGATCAACCGTATGGTTGCCGATGACGTAGCCGTCACTCTTCACGCGGGTCACCACGGCCTGATGCGACTGCGCCCAGGCCGCCGTGAAGAAGAAGGTCGCCGGAACGCCCTTGGCCTTCAGCGTATCCAGCAGCGAGTAGGGCTGACCTTCCGCGCCGCCCGCGTCGAATGTCAGCGCGACCTCTTTGCGGCCAGAGGTTCCGGCGGTGATGACCTTCGGTGTCACGGCGGAAATGCCCGGCAGCGAGCAGGGCGACGGCGCCAGCGCGGTAATGACGGCGACATTCAGATGGTGCGGCGCGGCCAAACTGCTCCATGTGGTCAGCAACAGCCCCGGCCCGCTGATGAAGCCCAGCGCGGGCGCCCGGTACGCGCTCTCGTTCAGCGTAATCAGCGTATTCGTCGGGTCAGGCCACGACGGGAACGAGCGGCTATACTGGAACGCCACCGAGCGCGCCGTGTTGGTGGAAGTCCAGGCGAGATAGTGCGGCGGCATCGTGTAGTAATTGCCTACAATGCCAAGGATGCTCGGCGAGTAGTAGGTCGCCTGCGCCAGCACTGTTGGCGTCGTCCAGGTCTGCCCATTGGTTGATTTGGCGATGGCGATCCGCGAGGACGCGAACCGCGAAGGCCAGGCGAGCAGATACTCCGTGCGTGACGCCTCATAGCTCAGGCTTGGTCCCGCCGTAGCGCCGGTAGACCCCAGCGTCGTCTTTACGCCTTTGGTCAGCGTCGTCCCGGTGTTGATGACCTGCGTATTGAGGCTGCGCGCGGTGTTCGTGCCTGTCCATGCCAGCACGAGCGTATTGCCCGCCGCCGTGAGCGCTGGATTGAAGCCGCTATTATCGCCCCAGAGGGTCAGCTTCGTCCTGGCGCCGTACACGTCGTACAGCACATTCAGCGTGTGGCTGGAGTCCGTGCCGATCCAGGCGATGGCGACCTTGCCGTTCGTCGTGCGTGTCACAGCGGGGCGCACTGGCGAGGTCTCGTCCAGCGTCACCTTCGAGCTAAATGTGGTTCCAATCGCCGTCTGCATGACATTGAGACTATGCGCAGTATCCGTTCCTGTCCAGGCCAGCACGCCGCGCACCGTTCCGGTGGTCGTCGTCCAGAGCGCCGGGCCATCAATGCTGGTGTCGCTAAGCGTGACTTTGGTGATCTCCGCCTGCGCTCCCGTGACGGCGCTCACCACACTCGTCGCGCTCGCTGCGCTCGTCGCGTCAGGCGCGCTGGGAGCCGCCCGCGCTGCCCCCGCCGATGGCAGATCGAGCAGAGCGCCACCCAGACTCAGCGCCATCAGCAGGCTGAGGCTCGCTCTACGAATATTCATATGTCCTTCCCCCTCTCACGGCGACGCGACACCATCCCTGGCCCATCTCCTCGGTCGCGTGTCCTGGGTTCACTGTCTACCACCTTCCAGTGAACCGCAGAGGTATCACTGCGCGGCTACAATCCGTGGTGATGCGCTCACAGGTGGGTCACGGGCGCTGGTCAGCTTTCTCGCTGGTTAACACACCCCGCACGCCGCGTTCCATCCTTCATTGGACAGCGCACAGGGCATGTGCCGCTCGGCTCAGTTGGCGGCGAGCATGTTCGCTTCCGCCGTCATGATGAGGCCCTCTAGCGCCTGATAGAAACGCTCGGGCTGCTGGAGGCTCGGCAAGTGGCCCGCTTCGGGCAGCGTGACCTCCAAACCGCCGCGCTCGCCCAGCGCCTCGGCGACCTGGCGGGCCTCGCCGGCGGCGCAGAGGGGGTCGAGCGCGCCACGGATGACGAGGCCAGGCGCGCGAACCTGCCGCGCCTGCGCTAGCGTCGCGTCGCGGGCGCCCTGCGCATCGCGCCAGAGAGCGACCAGCGCGGCCAGCGAAACGGCGTAGTCGGGCTGGGCGCGGGCGCTGCGGCGCTGCGCCTCGATAGCCTGCGTCTCCTCGGTGGTGGGGCCGAGCGCGAGCGCGGTCAGCGTTGGCTCCGCCACGCGCAGCAACGCGGGCGAGCGGAGCGCGCGGCCAGCCAGCGCGGCGCCCGCGCCCTGCGCCGCGAAGCCCAGCGGCCCCACCAGCGCCAATCCCAGCGCCCGCGCGGGATGCGCCACTGCCCAGCGCGTAGCCACGCCTGCCGCCAGCCCATGCCCCAGCAGCACCGGACGCGCCACCCCCAGGCTATCGAGCCACAACCCGAAGATTTCGGCGAAGTGGTCGAGCGTATAGGCGAAGTCGGCGGGAGCGGGATGCGCGGAGGCGCCGAAGCCAGGCCAATCCAGCGCGAAGACGCGCCGCGACCCCGCGAACCGCTCCAGTGTCGCCCGGTAGTCGCCCCAGACCGCCCCGGCATCCGGCAGGATCACCAGCGGCGCGTGGGCCAGCAGCGCGCGTGGGCCATCGCTCATCACACTGACGATCCGCTGCCCCGCGATGACGACACCGCGCTCGCTCAGCGCCACGCCATCCCCGGCCTGACGCGCTCCATCTGTCTCGCTCATCGTCTATCCATCCATCTCTGCATCGTGCGTTAGTAGTCGAATGCGCCATCGCTAGACGGCGCGCCTGACTCAGTGAAGGAGCGGCTGGACGGCGGCCACCGCAGCCACCAGCAGGGGCGCCACCAGCAGCGCGGGCAGCCAGTTCGCCACGCGCAAGTCGCGCACATCCAGCAGCTTCAGGCCGATGGCGACCAGAATCAGCCCACCCGTCGCGGTCAGCTCCGTAATCGCGCTGGGGTTGGCGTAGAGCGCGGGCGCGAGGGTGTGCGCCAGCAGGCTGAGGCCACCCTGATAGACCAGGATGACCAGAATCGAGAGCAGCACTCCCCAGCCGAGTGTCGCGCCGATGGCCAGCGACGCGAAGGCGTCGAGCGTCGCCTTGATGACCAGCTTGGTCGTGTCGCCTGTCAGCCCATTTTCGAGCGGGCCGAGAATCGAGAGTGGCCCCACGCAGAAGATCAGGCTGGCCGTCACGAATGCCTCGCTCAGCGTCGATCCGGGACGCGCCAGCTTCTTCTGCGCCCAGGCGCCCAGACGCTCCAGCCCACGCTCGATATTCAGCCACTCCCCCACCAGCACGCCAATGAGCAGACTGCCCAGCACGATCAGCGCGTTCTTCGTGGCGATGGCGTCGAGCAGGCCAATCAGCACGGTGAACAGCCCCAGCACGTCAAAGAGCGCCTGGTGGATGCGCGCGGGCAGCCGGTCGCCGACCAGCGAGCCAAGCGACCCGCCGATCAGCACCGTCAGCGCATTGAGCAGCGTGCCATTGATACTGGTAAAGATCGTCACGGGGGCGCCGCTCCTCTCGCGTGTGGTCAGCCCGCGCGCAGACGTGCGGCGAGGCCCTGCCCTTAGAGTATCCCACACCCGCGAACAGGACATGTGGGCGCCACGGCATGTACCATCTGGCGGCGACGTTGGACGCAGGCAGGCGGCACGGTATACTCTTGTATGACACAAGAAGCCGTGGCGGAAGGTTCTGCCCACGCGGATCGTCTGGAGCGTCTATGGGGCGTGCGCACTCAGCCTTCATCCCAGCCTACGCGAAGATCAATCTCACACTCGCGGTTCTGGGACGGCGCGATGACGGCTACCATCGACTCGCATCCGTAATGCGGAGCATATCGCTCCACGACACCCTGCGCATCACTGTCGGCGAGGGCGAGAGCTTCGTTTGCGACGTGGCGGAACTGTCGGCGCCCGATAATCTGGTGGCGCGGGCGGCGGCGCTGCTCCGCGCGGAGACGCAGCGCCCCGACCTGACGGCGGCGATCGAGCTGCGCAAGGAGATTCCCGCGCAGGGCGGCCTGGGTGGTGGCAGCAGCGATGCGGCGACGGCGCTGGTCGCGCTGAACGCGCTCTGGAAGCTGGGGCTGAGCATGGAGCGACTCGAAACGCTGGCGGCGCGTGTCGGCTCAGATACACCCTATCTCACGCAGGGCGGGACGGCGCGCGTCAGTGGACGCGGCGAGTTTGTCGAGGCGCTGCCCGACGCGGAGCCGCTCTGGATTGTGCTGGCCAAGCCGCCTGTCGCGATCTCGACGGCGACCGTCTTTGGCGCGCTGACGCCGGCGGACTATGGCGACGACGCCGATACCGCAGCGGTCGTGGCGGCGATTCGCGGCGGCCAACCGCTCCCATTCGACCGGATGACGAACACGCTGGAGCGCGGAGTGATGGAAAACTATCCAGATGTCATGCGGGTTCGCGATACGCTGTTCGATTTAGGGGCGCCATTCGTCAAAATGAGTGGGAGTGGTCCATCGCTGTTCGCGCCATTTCGCCTGCTCGCCGACGCCGCCAAGCTCTACGAGCAAGCACGAGCGCAGGGACTCGCAGTATGGCTTTGCCACACCGTGACACGCGCCCAGGTGGGTATGTCGCGTACGGTGTAAGGGGGGGCAATGCCAGGGAGTCGGCGATACGACGCCATATCGCACTGACCGTCTCTGGCAGTGAAGGCGGGGGTGGCATCTTGATTATTGAAGAGCAAGAGATAGCGCTCGTTTCACGCGCCGCGCAACGCGACCATGATGCGTTTAGCCAACTCTATACGCTCTACTTCGATCGTATCTATCGCTATGTGCGGCTCAAACTGGGGAATGCCGCCGAAGCCGAAGATACCACGTCCACTGTGTTCTTCAACGCCTGGCGTACCATCCACAACTTCTCACCACAACGCGAATCATCGTTCGCCGCGTGGCTCTTCCGCCTGGCGCACAATGCGGTGATCGACCGCTACCGTAGCATGCGCGATGTTGTCTCGCTCGACACGGGTGAGCGACATCATGCGCTCCACGCCATACTCCCCGGCCCCGAAGCGCAGATCGAGCACAAGCTCGCCGTCTCTGAGCTTTCCGCCGCATTGAAACTCCTGACCGAAGAGCAGCGCGAGGTCGTCCTGCTGCGATTCGTTGAGGGCCTCTCGGCGCGCGAGGTAGGCGATATTCTCGGCAAACAAGAAGGCGCCGTACGCGGAATGCAGTTCCGCGCCATCGAATCACTACGCCGCGCCATGATGAACCCAGATGAGGCTGACCACTCATGAGTGATCTGGATGACAGCCAGCAAGCGCGCCTTTTCGATGCGTTGCTCAGTGACGCCGATCGATGGAATACCGCGCCATTGGCGCAGGCGCGCCGCGCCGCCGAGACCGATGCGACCGTCGCCGACGATTTGGCGCTGGTGGCGGCGCTCCGCGAACTGACCCCGCCGCGCTCTGAGACCGAGGCGGCCCGCGCGCGCGTCGGACTGCGCCTGGCAGAGGTGATGCGCACAGTGTCAGCCCAGCCTACCAGTGGACGCCTGCGGGGCGCTCGCGCCTGGTTGCGCGCAGTGACGGCGCCGCCTGCCCGCACGCCGCGCCGCACCACACCGAGGCTCGCCAGCGAGACCCCCCCAGCGCGCCGCTGGCTCCAAGGCGTCTCGCTGGGGCGCGCCGCTGCGTTCGGCGCGGCGACGCTCGTCATCACTCGTCATGCTCCTGGCAGGCGCATCGGTGGCCTCAGCGCAATCCCTCCCTGAGTCACCGCTCTACAATGTCAAGCGCGCTGAAGAATCGCTCCAACTCGACTTCGCCACGACAAACAACGCCAAAGGCGCCGCGCTGGCGGTGATCGCCAACCACCGCCTCACCGAAGCGGCCGCTGAAGCGGATCAGGGACGCGAGAGCGAGGCGCGCACACTCCTCCTGCAATTCAACGTGGCGCTCGATCAGATCATTGACCTGACGGCGCAGGCGCAGAGCGCGCATCAGAATGCCGACACGCTCACGCGCGCGGTGCAGACGCTGCTGACCGCGGAGGAGAACAGCGCGGCGCGCGCGACAGCGCACGGTGAGTCGAGGTTCGCCACCGCGGCGAGGGCTGGAGCGCAGGCAGCCCATGCCCACATTCAGTCATCCGGCGTCACGCTGCCAGGCTCGCCTGCGCAGAATGGCGCTGGCTCCGCTGGCCAGGGCGCCGGGAACAGCGCCGGTAATGGCAATGGCGGCAATAGCGGCAACGGCGGCAACGGCGGCAACGGCAATGGTAAAGGCAATGGTAAAGGCAATGGCGGCTCTCCGCAGCCAACGGTTGAGCCAAAGCCGACCCATACGCCACACAGCGGTAATTCGGGGGGCAGCCAGAACCCGACGCCAACGTCGACCGCGACTCCTTAGCGCGCAGGCCATGCGCATCATCGTAGCGCACACTCGCCTCACTGACTATGGCGGAGGCGAGCGCGCAACCCTGGTGCTAGCCCAGCGTCTCAGCGCGCGGCATGAGGTGACGCTGCTGACCAGCGACTATGCCCCAGACGCGACCTTCGCCGAGTTAGCGCGCCTCAGGCCGCGCGTCGTCACGCCCGCCGCCTGGCTCACCCAGCCACTCGCCGCAGACGCCATCATTGCGCAGAACTTCGGCGCGCGGCTGCTGGCGTTGCGCCATCGCGGCGTCATCGCCTACCTGCATACGCTGCGCTCGCGCTATCTGCTGGGCGAGCCGCGCCCCGACCTGGCCCTGCGCCGCGCGCTCGACCGCGCCGTCACGCGCCGCGCCGCGCGCCTTCTCACCAATAGCGCCTTCACCGCCGCCCGCGCCACCGCCATCTATGGCCGCGCGCCAGAGATTCTGCCGCTGGGCGCGGATGACGCGCTCCGCGACCTGGCGCCGCGCGTGGGGGACTACGCGCTCTACGTCGGGCGGCTGGCGCCAGAGAAAGGCGTCGCGCGTCTGCTGGAGTGGCACACCGCGACGCCGCTCCCGCTGGAGGTGGTTGGCGCTGGCTCCGCCGCTGATCACGCGCGGCTGGCTCCGCTGGCCGTCCGGGGTCGCGCACGGCTGCGTGGCCCGCTCACGGGCGCCGCGCTGGCGGAGGTGTACGCCGGAGCGCGCTTCTTCGCCTTCACCCCCTACGCCGAGGAGTTCGGCCTGGCGGCGCTCGACGCGATGGCCGCCGCCAAACCCGTCATCGCCGTGCGTGATGGCGCGCTGCCAGAGCTGGTGGAGGATGGCGTCACGGGCTTCCTCGTGCGCGACGCCGAGGAGTATCAGCGTGCGGCGCAGCGGCTCAGCGCCGACGACGCGCTCTGCCTGCGCATGGGTCTGGCCGCCCGCGAGCGCGCCCGCGCCTACACCTGGGAGCGCCACGCCCGCCGCATCGAGGCGCTCTGCGAGCAGGTCAGCGGACGGTAGGGCTGACCTGCTGACAATCGCGGCGCGGCGGGCGTGCTATACTCGGAGTTGGCGCGACGTCTGGCTCGTGCGTCTGTATGAGCAGAGAAAACCGTACGGAGATGCGGAGCCAGCGCTTGTCGCAGGTTGCAAACAAGCTGGTGAACAGGACGACATGGCGGAGACACGAGAGAACAGCGCGCCCGCGCCGATCAGCGAGCCGGGGTACGAGTCGCGGCTGCCCTTCGACCAGCGGCTGGCGCGGCGAGTAGGCGCGTGGCTGAAGCCGCGGGCGCAGGGGCGGCTGCGTTGTGCGCTGGGACGGCTCGGCGCCGCGCTGCGCGACTGGGAAGACCCGCTGCCTCCGCTGCGCGCGGGCGATCCTCGCATCCGCCGCATCCTCGTCGTGCGTATTGATCTGCTGGGCGATGTCGTCCTCTCCACGCCCGCCGTGCGCGCCCTGCGCCGCGCCTACCCACGCGCGAAGATCGACATGCTCGTCCAGGCGCCCTTCGATGGCATCCTCGCGGGCGACCCTGACCTCAACCGCGTGCTCGTCTGGAATCCGCATGCCTGGCGCAAACCCGGCGCCTGGCTGGAGCCGCGCGTCTGGCGCGAGACGCTGGCCAGCGCTGCGCCGCCTGCGCCGCCCGCGCTATGACCTGGCCATCAGCGTCTCCGGCGACATCGGCAGCATCGTCACGCGGCTCAGTGGCGCGCGGCGGCGGGTCGGCTACGCGGGCGAGGCCTATGGCGACTTCATGACCGATCCTATCCCAGGCGCCCGCTACCAGACCCATCAGCACGAGACACGCTACGTCCTGGCGCTGGCGGCGGCGGCGGGCGGCATCGTCGCGCCAGGAGATGAGACGCCGCGCCTGAGCGTCCCCGACGATGCGCGGGCGAAGATGCGGGCGACGCTGGCCGAGGCGCGCGCACGGCTGGGCGTCGACCGGCCCCACCATCGCGCTCCACGCGGGCGCCCGCAATGGCCAGGCCAAACGCTGGCCCGCGCGCCACTGGGCCACGCTGGCGCGGCGGCTGGGCGATGAACTGGGCGCCTGCGTGATCCTGACGGGCGCCCCGAACGAAGCGCCACTCGCGGGCGATGTGGAGTGCATGGCTGGGCGTCCGCTGCTGAACCTCTGCGGCCAGACCTCGCTGCCCGAGTTGAAGGCGCTACTGGACGAGTGCGATCTGGTCATCTCCGGCGATAGCGGGCCAATGCACATCGCCTGCGCGCTCGGCAAGCCCGTCATCGCGCTGCACGGGCCGACTGACCCGGCCATCAGCGGGCCGACCACGCCCGACGCCATCGTGCTGCGCCACGACCTGTGGTGCTCGCCGTGCTACGACGCCAGCGCGACGGCGGAATGCCGCTTCGGCAATCCCGTCTGCATGAAGAGCCTGGCGCCTGAGGATGTGTATGCGGTCGCGCGGCGGCGTCTGGCCAGTCTGGGCCTGATTCCAGCGATGCCGGAGCCGCGACGCTCCAGCGGGCGGGAGCTTCCACTCTATGACGGCGCTCACTAAGCCCACCCGCGACACGGCGCCACACGCCCTCGGCCCGCGTCCGCGCATCCTCGTCGTCAAGCTGGCGGGCCTGGGCGATCTGCTGCTGGCCACGCCGATGATGCGCGCGCTGCGGCGGCGCTACCCGGACGCGCGCCTCGATCTGCTCACGACTGAGGGCGCGGCCACGCTGCTCTGCGACAGCCCTCTGCTCGACCATCTCTACGCCTTCGACAAATACGCCTTCGATGAGCCGCTGAAGCTGGCGCGGCGCCCGGCGGCGCTGGGCCGACTCGCGCCACTGGCGCTGAAACTGCGCGCCGTCCGCTACGATGCGGTCATCGTCGCGCATCACCTGACCCTGCCAGCGGGGCGGCTGAAGTATCGCGCGTTGCTGGCGGCGCTGCATCCCGCGCTGAGCGTCGGGCTGGATAACGGCCACGGGCGCTTCTTCTCGCTGCGGGTGCGCGATGAGGGCTTCGGCGCGCTCCATGAAGCGGAGTATGCCCTCGCGCTGGGGGCCGCGCTCGATGCGCCCGCGCCTGCGGATGACCGCGGCCTGCGCCTCAGCGACCTCGGCTGGCCCAGCGTTACGCCCCCGCGCCTGCGCCCCGACGAGCCGCCACGCATCGCCCTGCACGCTGGCGGCGGCGGCTATAGCATCGCGCGGCGCTGGCCCGCGGGCCGCTTCGTGGAGCTGGCGAACGCGCTGTGGGCGGAGTTTGGCGCGACGATCACGCTACTGGGCGGGCCAGAGGAGCATGATCTGCGCGAGAGCATCCTCGATGCGCTGGGGCGTCCGCGCTGGGCCACCGCGCTCTCCGATGACGACACGCCGCGCCATCTGATCGCGACATTGAGTGAGAGCCATCTCTTCATCGGCAACGACTCCCTGCCGATGCACCTGGCCGCCGCCGTTGGCGTCCCCATCGTCGCCATCTTCGGGCCATCGAATGCGCAGGCGTGGGGGCCATATGCGCCGCACGCGCCGGAGAGCGCGATTGTCATCCGGCGCGACGACCTGCCATGCAGTCCATGCATCTATCGCGGGCATGCGCTGGGGACGCCGGAGGGCTGCCCGCCGCGACCGTGCCTTACCGCGCTGCCGATTGATCCAGCGCTGGTGGCGGCGCGGCGTCTGCTGCGTCGATCGACGGCCTGGCGACCCGCTTCACCGGCCTCGTGAAGTTGCCCAGCTCCACCTCAGGAACCTCGCGGCGCAGTGTCTCGATCATCGCCCCGATGCCCATCGGCTTGCCATTCGGACGTGGCAGGCGCGGCAGCAATAGCTCTGGATCAATGTTGAGGTTGCGCAGTTGCACCAGCCGCGTCCCCGTCTCGCGCAGGAACGCCACCAGCGCCTCCACTTCATCCTCGGCGTCAATGATGTCAGGGAAGCAGAGCAGGTTGATGCTGCTGTAGACGCCCGCGTCACGCGCCCGCCGCAGCGACTCTTTCACCTGCTCGAAGGTGTAACCCAGCGGGCGGTAGTAGGCGTCGTAGGTCTCCTTGCGGGCGGAGATCGTGCTGACGCGGATGCAGTCCAGCCCGGCGTCGTAGATGCGCTGGAGCGCGCGGGGATTGCTGCCGTTGGTGTTGATGTTGAGGACGCCGCTGCTGGTGCGCTCGCGAATGGCGCGCACCGACTGCTCGATCAGCCGCGCCTGCATCAGTGGCTCGCCCTCACAGCCCTGGCCGAAGCTGTAAATCGTGTCGTCGCCCCGCTCCAGATGCGCCACGCCGACCTCTACCACCTCCTCGACACTGGGGATGAAGAGCAGGCGATCCTGCGGCGAGACGAGCCCCTCCTCATCCTGCTTCGAGATGCAGCCGATGCAGCGGGCGTTGCAGCCCGGCGAGACGGCGACGGCGCCCTCCCAGCGGCCAAAGAAGAGATTGCTGGCAGTGGGGCAGCGGTAGTCAAGCGCGCAGTGGGCGTGGTGCGCCAGCGCGCGATTCTCCGGCTCCTCCGCCAGGCGCGCGCGCACCAGCCGTTCGAGGCGGCGCAGGGGATAGTTGTGGTCAATCCAGCGTTCGGGGTTGTCGGTCTGGACGGCGGCGACGTAGAGACGGCCGCGCCAGCCCGCGATGGCGGTATAGCCAAAGAAGGGCAGTGGCTCGGTTCCCGGCGTCTTTTCATACGCGGGGAGGCGGGTGCGCATGTAGCCAATCGGCAGCAGCGCGGCCAGCGCCCAGCCGTGACGCTCGCCCACCACTTGCCGCTCGCCCCTGGCGCTCAGCCCGACCGCCAGCCGCTGCGGCATCATCGAGAGCCAGGCGCCGTCGGGCAGGGGAATCAGGTCGTCGGGCGTGAGCGGGCGACCGTTGAAGTCGAGCGCGCGCAGCCCACGTCGTTCACCCACCTCGCCAGCGAGTGTGCTGTAGACGACGTAGGGAGGAGTAGTATCCGCGTCGTGGCGACGCCCGCGCTGTGTCATGGCTAGTATGGAAGCTCCATCTGTGGTAGCAGGGTCATCATCAGGGCGTCGGCAGGTTCAGGCTCCGCGGCGCCTACGCTGGCCTCCGCCGTGGCCACCTCAACGGACGGCTGCTCCTCATTGGTCTCGAAGAGGAAGCTGATGACGACGGTCGTCTCCGACTGCGATTGCCGCATGGTGTGAATCAGCGGGCGCGCCTCCTCTAGCCAGGCGTTCACCGCTGTCTCCAACCACTCGATGTCGTGCGCGTCGCCGGAAAACGCCTTGTAATGGAACATGGGCGCTCCTCCCTGGAAAAGCGCATAGGCGTGACGCCAGACGAAACTCGTTGCGGAAAGTCAACACATTGTAGCACAGCGGAACACGCGCCCAGAGCCAGGGACTACGCGCCAGCGGCCCTGGAGCCGAGCAACCGCTCAGCCAGCGCGAAGGCTGAGCGCCACAGGCCAAGGAAAACCGCGTTCACCAGCAAGATGACGATGGCGAAGGTAATAGGCATCTGGTGGTCGGGCGCCAGGAGCACCCGCAGGAACAGCGCCGCTGGATAGGCGATGACCCAGGTGACCGCTGTTCGCGTGACCATCTTCCAGATGGTGTCGGTGGTGTCGCGGCGGAAGGCGCGCTGCCAGGTCGCGACGAGGAACCATGCCAGCGCGAAGGGCAGCGCCGTCAGCGCCACCTGGCCCAGCGCGGCCAGTCCACTCGCCTCGCCGTGGGTATTGCGGCCCAGCCCGGCGAAGAGCAGGAAGGAGATCGCGTCACCGATGACGAGCAGGATGATACGCCCGGATCGAAAACGCTGGGGTCGTCCGGGGAGTCGTTGTGGAATCGGCCATAGGGTGTTGATTCTCTCTCTGGCGTTATCTGGGGGCTATTTGGCGATGTAGGCGACAAAGACGATGAGCGCGAGGTGGCCGAGCATGGCGAGCAGGAACGCCCAGAAGAGCAGCGATTCCCACCGCCGGTCGCTGAGCTGCCCGAAGCGCGAGCGTCGCGCCGCGGGTGTGCGCTCCGTCGCCACGAGGCCCACGGCGACGCGCAGGCGCAGGCTGCCCTGCACGGGCGAGAGACGCATCTGCTCGTGTACCGCGCTATCGCAAGCGGCGCAGAGCGCCCACGATTGCCGTGGCGCTGGCGTGTCGCCCGTCTCCTCCAGGAAATGGATCGAGTCGCCCAGACGACGCTGGCAGATGAAGCAGCGCGTGGGCGCCTGCTCCAGCGTGGCGTTCGGTGGGCGCAGCCCCACCGAGAGTCGCTGTTCCACTGATGAATCGCCCCTCTACTAGGCGCCACGCGCAAGTAATCCGTGTAACGCTTGCGCGTGGTCTGCACAGAGATAGTGTAACACCTGCGCAAAGATAGATGTCGCACAAGAGAGAAGGATGGCCCGCGCCCGGACTGACGAAAGGCTGGCGCATGCGGGGATGGCCGGGCATTTTGGAGGGCTACCAGACGCCCTAGTAGCCGCGCTCGTGCGTTATAGTGTTGAGGCGCCGCGCGGAGGCTGCGCCATAGTTTTGCAGGTGAGGGCGGAATGTACGCACGACGCGCATGGTCCTGGACAGGCGCCAACTGGGCGCGGAGCGTCATCCTGGGGGTGGCGCTGCTCACGCTTTCTCTGGCGGGATGCAGCCTTGGCTCGATTGGCGGCGGCGGCTCTGGCAGCGGCCCCGTCGTGGCGGGCGAGCAGAGCCTGAGCGCGCTCGCCTGGTGCGATCGGCCACTCATCAGCTTCCAGGATGACAGCCAGCAGTCGCAGCAACTGACGCAGTGGAGCGCCGTCAAAGATCAGCTAGGCTTCACGCCCTATCTGCCCGCCGTCGCTGCCCGCTGGCTCATGCCTCGATCTGGTCGGCGGCACGATTCACGACCCCATCTTCGGCGGCCACCTCAGCATCACCTGGGTGCTGCCCAAGACCGGCGCGATCAGCTTCTCTGAGGCGCCCAAGCGCGGCCCCGTCTCCACCACGCCGCAGTGCGCGCAGAGCCAGAAGAGCAGCGACGCGACGACCATCTGCATCGCCGCGGTGCAGAACACCAGCGTCACCATCGCCGCGCATCTCTCCACCAGCGAGCTCCAGGCCTACTTCAGCAATCTCCAGCCGAATGTGGACTGGCAGCCCAGCGCCGTCCACGGCCACACCAAGCGCGACGGCGGGCGCATAGGCTCCAAGACAACGCTGCGAACGGCGTTCAAGAGAAGGCGCACTCCACGCGGTGTCGCGAGCGCCACCGCGGCCATGGGTGTTTGGAGCATCCGACTCCCCTCTCCTCGCGGGAGAGGGCCTGGGGGTGAGGTTCGCGCAGGCGCGCTACGAGAGGAACCGGAAACTCTGGAGCATGAGCTGGAAATACTCCGCATCGACCTTCGAGAATATTGATCGAGTCGAAGAGTAGGTGATGAGATAAGCGCCGCCGTTATGATTGGCGACGAGCGCAACAGTGCGCAATGTTCCTCCCTTCACACTTACATCTGCGGTCTCCTTGGTCCATGTCTCACCGCTCAGCGTGAGAGGCGTGGCCTTCTCTACGATGGTGTACGTTCCCGAACCTCCACTGCTGGTTGACAGATTGTGAAAGTACGCTGCCTCAACGGTAGTGAAGTCCGCATCACTTATTGGCGTGTTCCGACCCACAATTTCCAGGATGGCGGGCAGCGCAGGTTCAATGATGACGGTGGCGCCAGCGGTGTCCCCTTCCGTCCAATCATTGGGGGTTATCAACTGGAAGCGCCCGTTGGAATCAGTATAGACTGTGAATCCAAGGGGTACTGTCGCCGTTGGCGTGGGCTCGAATGCGGATGTCGGCGTGGGCCTGGCGACGCCGGATTGCGCGGAGATGGGCAGCATATTGCGTGTCAGAACGACCGCAACCGCGCCCGCGCAGAGCAGGACGATGACAGCGAGCGCTATCCCCAACCCTATCACCAGAGACTTTCGTGAGCGCGCTTTTGGGGGAACGGGCGCTGGCTGATATCCCATTACTGGTTGGGTTGGAGCGAATGGAGGAGCGACGGTCAGGCTCAACACGGCGCTGGCGATCGCGCTCGCGGCCTGCTGTGCGGATTCACCCATGAAGATAGGTGGCCCCGCCCACGGCCCATAGGGCAGCGGCAGTGGAACCGTCAACACAGGAATGAGGTTGCGCGGATGACTGTTCAAGGCGGACTGCAACGCCGTCCCGTTGATCGTCTGCGGCGTGACGAGCGCGACGCAGGCTCTGGCGGCGCTGGCGTAGGGCGCCACGTCGGCGGTGACAGTCACAGGCCAGCCTATAGCGCGAAGCTCATTCGCGAGCGCGTTCGCCTCGGCGGCCTCAGGCGGGGCCGCGATAACGATGTAGCCCTGTTCGCTGTGAGCCGGTACAGATGGCCCCATTGAGTTGCTCCTGTTCACCCGTTCGATTAGCCAATGCGTTGCGATAGTACTACAGTTACGGCCTGGAGTCTACCGCAAGAGCGGCTGCTTAGATTGACTCGCGCGACTACTATAGCATGAAGGCAAAGCGGCGCTGAAATGGAATCCACCGCCATGAGTTCACGGCGCGGAGGCGGCGCGCCGTGAACTCATGGCCTCTTGCCTGATC
Source organism: uncultured Chloroflexia bacterium (assembly GCA_963840335.1). Classification (GTDB taxonomy): domain Bacteria; phylum Chloroflexota; class Ktedonobacteria; order Ktedonobacterales; family JADMIN01; genus JAKAIY01. Next base: position 120,832 of record CAWIYP010000011.1, on the reverse strand, counting down.
CCACGCCATGCCCCGCGCTGCTGGTATAATGGAGTGTCCGTTCCGCTGCGAGCGGCGCCCTGTGACCACCAGCAGCGACCTGCGCGGCATGTGTCCCCGTCCGGAGACCCCTTGCGCGCGGCTCGCTTTCCTTGAAGCGCATCCCAGACCGCATGGGATAGATAGTGGAGCGAACCGTGCCGAGCGAGCCGAACGACACCCACACCAGCGCCGAGAGCGCACAGATTGACCAGCGCGCGCTGGATGAGGTCGCGCTCAGTCAGCAGGAATACCAGTGGATTGTCGAGCTGCTGGGACGCGCGCCGAACCGCCTGGAGCTAGGCCTCTTTGGCGCGATGTGGAGCGAGCACTGCGGCTACAAGAACAGCCGCCCGCTGCTCAAGCGCTTCCCCTCCACCGGCGAGCGCGTGCTGCTCAAGGTCGGCGAGGAGAACGCCGGCGCCGTTGACATTGGCGATGGGCAGGCGGTCGTCTTCAAGATCGAGAGCCACAACCACCCCAGCGCCATCGAGCCATACCAGGGCGCGGCCACCGGTGTCGGCGGCATCGTCCGCGACATCTTCACGATGGGCGCCCGCCCCATCGCCCTGCTCGATTCGCTGCGCTTCGGCCCGCTGAGCGAGCCGCGCAACCGCTACCTCTTCCACGGCATCGTCGGCGGTGTCGGCGGCTATGGCAACTGCCTCGGCATCCCCACCGTCGGCGGCGAGATTTACTTCGACGCGAGCTATTCGGGGAATCCGCTGGTCAACGCGATGTGCGTCGGGCTGATCGAGACGGGTAAGCTGATTCCAGCGAAGGCCTCGGGCGTGGGCAATCCGGTGCTGGTGGTGGGCGCCGCCACCGGGCGCGACGGCATCCACGGCGCCACCTTCGCCTCCGTCGAGCTGGATGAATCCTCCGAGGAGCGGCGCCCCGCCGTGCAGGTGGGCGACCCCTTCACCGAGAAGCTGCTGATGGAGGCTTGCCTGGAGCTGCGCGACAAGGGCTGGATCGTCGGCATGCAGGATCTCGGCGCGGCGGGCATGACCAGTTCCACCATCGAGAGCGCGCACAAGGGCGGCGCGGGCATTGATCTGGATGTGCTGGCGGCGCCACGTCGTGAGTCGGGCATGACGCCCTACGACATCATGCTCTCGGAGTCGCAGGAGCGCATGCTCGTCATCGCGCGCAAGGGCCACGAGGACGACGTGCGCGCGCTCTTCGCCAAGTGGGGGCTGCGCTCAGAGGTCGTCGGCCACGTCATCGAGGAGCAGGTCATCCGCGTGCGCGAGGGCGCGGAGGTGGTCGCCGAGATTCCGACGGAGTATCTGACCGACAAGACGCCCAGCTACATCCGCAACGGCGTCGAGCCAGCCGAGCTACGCGCGCTCTGGGCCTTCGACTATGCCACCCTCCGCGACACGCTGCCCACCCCCACCGCTGCGCTGCTGCGGCTGCTCGGCTCGCCCGACCTGTGCAGCCGCGAGGATGTCTATCGCACCTACGACACGATGGTCGGCACGAATACGGCGATCGGCCCGGGCAGCGACGCCGCCGTGGTGCGCGTGCCGCCCGCTGGGGATGGCTCCGGCGTGGGCGAGCGCCTGAAGCTGCTGGCGATGGCGACGGATGGCAACGGACGCCTGACCTACCTGAACCCCTTCAATGGCGGCGCGCTGGCGGTGGCCGAGGCCGCGCGCAACTGCGTCGTCACGGGGGCGCGTCCGCTGGCGCTGACCAACTGCCTCAACTTCGGCAATCCTGAGAAGCCGGGCGCCTACTTCCAGATGGAGCGGGCGATTGATGGTATGGCCGAGGCGGCGCGGATGCTGGAGACGCCAGTGATCTCCGGCAACGTCAGTCTCTACAACGAGAGCTTCGGCCAGGGCATCTATCCGACTCCGGTCGTGGGGATGGTCGGCTTGATCGAGGGACGCGCGCCGACGCCGAGCGCATGGCGGGCGGAGGGCGATGTCGTGGCGCTGCTCGGCGCGTGGGAGGCGCAGCCCGGCGACCTCGGCGGCAGCGCCTATCTGGCGACCATTCACGAGACAGTGGCCGGACATCCGCCGCTGCTCGACCTCGACCGCGAGCGCGCCGTGCAGGCGCTGACACTGGCGGGCATCGAGGACGGCGTCATCCGCTCAGCGCACGACTGCTCCGATGGCGGGCTGGCGGTGGCGCTGGCGGAATGCGCCATCTGGTCAGGGCTGGGGCTGCGCGGCGAGGCGGAGCTTCCCACTGACGCGGACGACGACGCGCTGGCGACCATCGCGGCGCTCTACGGCGAGGCGCCCTCGCGCATCGTCGTCTCCGTCGCGGCGGATGACTTCGACGCGCTGGTGGCGCTGGCGGCGGAGCATGAGGCGCCGATCACGCGGCTGGGCGTCGTCGCGGGCGACCGGTTGAGCCTCGGCGGCGCCCTGGATGTGGCCATTGACGATCTGCGCCCCGCCTGGCGCGATGGCCTGCGCGTGGCCCTCGGCGCCAGCGACGCGGAGGCCGTCGCCGAGCAGTTCGCTGCGGACTAGACGCTGGGCGATGCGCATGATAGAATCACAAAAAGCGCAAAAAGCGCAAAGTAGTTCTATCAGGTGAACGACAATGGCGACTGATACAGACAAGCTGGTGGAACGGGCGCTCGATGCGCAGCGGCGACTCGAAGAGCGCGGGCTGCGCGACGAGGCGCGGGTGATGCTCGACCTCATCGCGGAGGTGCAGGCGCGCCTGCCACAAATGGAGCGCCAGTTCTATACAACGGCGGAGGCGGGCCGCATCATCGGAGTCAGCGCCCAGACCGTCAAAAACTGGGTGGCGCGTGGCCTGCTGGTGGGCTATCGCCTGGGCGGGCGCATGGTGATTCCACGCGCCGCGTTGGAGGACTACCGCGCGCTGGGCGAAGCGATGCGGGCCATCGAGCCACTCCCGCCCGTGGAGGAGATTGTCGCGGATATTCGGGCGCAGCGCAGACCTGTCGTCTGGCCGCCCGCGAGCGCGGAGCCGGATGATCAGCGCGAGAATCAGCGGTGACTTCCCGCCAGGCGATGTTTTTGCTGGAGTCCGCTATATAACGCCGCTGGACTTTCTTGATATGCTCTATCGCGCATATCCGCTCAAGTCGGAGTGGCTCGAACGCGAACAGCAAGACCCATACCGGCTGCCCTAGCGTGTGGCGCTGGATGGAGGCGCGGCCATGCTCTCGAACGACGATGCCAGCGACCAGCTACAGCCCACACCGCCAGCCACGCCCGCCGATGACACTGGCGAGGCCGAGGCGACGCGGCTGCGCGAGCGGATGGTGGCGCGGCTGAAGGCGGCGGGCGCGCTCAGCGATACCGCAGTGGAGCGGGCGATGCTGGCTGTGCCGCGCCACCGCTTCCTCCCCGGTCAGGCGCTGGAGCAGGCGTATGAGAATGTCGCCATCACGACGAGCTGGGAGCATGGAGCGCCGGTCAGCTCTGTCTCGCAGCCAGAGATCATCGCGGTGATGCTACAACAGCTACGCGCGGAGCCGGGGATGCGTGTGCTGGAGGTCGGCGCTGGCTCTGGCTACAACGCGGCGCTGCTGGCGGAGCTGGTCGGCCCGACGGGCAGCGTCATCTCGCTGGAGATAGACGAGGCGATGGCGATGGCGGCGGGCGAGCGGCTGCTGGCGGTGGGCTATCCGCCGGAGCGGGCGCGGGTGATCGCGGGGGATGGCTGGCTGGGCTGGCCGCCAGGGGCGCCCTATGACCGCATCGAGCTGACGGTAGGCGCGACCGATCTCAGCCTGGCATGGTATGAGGAGCTGGCCGAGGGCGGGCTGCTGGTGGCGCCCCTCTGGCTCGGCGCGACGGATATCAGCGTGGCCCTGCGCAAGCGGGATGGCGCGCTGCTGAGCGAATCATGGTCGCTCTGTGGCTTCGTCCGGCTGCGGGGCGCGGGCGCGGGGCAGGTGGGGATGGCGCGACTCTCGGAGCGTGCGACGCTGAGCGGGCCAGGCGCGCCCGTGCTGGCCGAGCAGGTGCGGGCGCTGCTGGAGGAACGCCCGCGACGCCTGTGGTGGGGACGCCCCAGCCCCAGCTTCATCCAGTATCTCGCGCTGGCGTCTGGCCGCGTGCTCGCGCTCTGGCAGAGTAGCGGACGCCGCGCGCGCAAGCAGCGTGGCCGCTTCCTGTTCTATCTGGAAGGGCCTGATGGCCCCTCGCTAGTCATCTTCCCCGACCGCGCGCCCGCCCTGCTGGCTTTCGGAGGCCCCGCAGCCGAACGCTACGTCCGCGAGCAGCTAGACGCCTTTCGCCTGCGGGGCGCGCCACCTGTCGAGCGCTGGCGGATGATCGCGCGCCCGCAGCCGCTCATCGATGAGACGGCGCCGCTGCCCGGCGTCTCCCGACTGACGACGCCACACTGGATCTATGACATCAGTGTTGGTGAGGCGCCGCGCGCCGAGTGATCGGGCGCTATTGCTTCACACCCTCGCGCTGGGCGTCAGGCTCGCGTCTGCCGGTGAACCCATGCCGATTCGGGCCATCCACCGCATCAACGACCGCATCAGCCGCGTTCAGGCCAGTGTTGGCGACGGCTTCGACCGCGTCATCCACATGCTCGGCGACATAGACCAGCCCGTGAATGGTCTCGACGACGGCGACGGTGAAGCCGAAGAGATACGCCAACAGCAGCGCGACGAGCACAGCCATCGTATGGACGAAGAACGTCAGCGGCGCGAAACTGATGACCGGAGGCCAGGTAAACGTGATGCCTGCGGGATCGCCAGCGGTACGATTGAAGATGGCCGCCAGAATCTCAACCAGGAAAAATCCAATCACCAGGCCGAGCAGCGCCATGCGCAAAATCTTGCCAAGCGCGCCCCTAAATGCTTCCCACAGACGTGGGAGAAGTCCCGCTGCCATATAATGACCTCCCTTTGCGAAGCGGTAATCCAGCGCATTCCAATTGCGCCCCGCCAGCGTTCCAGCTACCGCGCACAGACACGTCACCGCGCCAATGCGCTACCATACCCTCTGAGCAAGAAGCTTGCCTGAACTCATCATGACCGCGATGAAGGAAAAATTGGAGAGCAAAAAGGAGCACGTCTCGCGTGAGACGCGCTCCTTTTGTTGTGGCGCTTGCGGCCTTGTCGTGACGCTCGCGGCCATAAATGGCCGGCGCACGCGGACGCGGACTGAAGTCCGACGACGCCACCGGAAGCGGCGTATTGGGCATTTATGCCCCGTCCTACCGTGCGCCGGCCATTCATGGCCGCGACTCTGCCAGCTACGCGGCGCTGGTCTTGCCACCACCGTAGCGCGCCATCAGCAGTGGCCAGCCATAGGCCGCCAGACCCGCCAGCACCGCCGCGACGATGCCCGCGATAGTTACGGATGTCGGCGTGAAGAGCGGTGGACTCTTCATGAGGAAGCCCGAGATGTAGCGCGTCAGGAAGAGCGTTACACCACTGCCGATGATGAAAGCGGCGGCGATGGCCAATATCGTCATCATCCAGAGCGCGCGATTCGGTGGGAGGATGCTGCCCTGCAACTGGCGCACGCTGGCGAGGGCCAACGCGAGCAGACCCACGACGATCAGACCAGTGGAGATCCACGGCCCGGCCACGGGAATCAGCGAAACGCCCCAGATGATCAGGAAGACAAGCAGGAGGATAAAGTAGAGCAAGGCCCACGGCCCGCGCTCACCAAAGACACCCATGAAGACGGTGTTCAGCAACGCGAGCGGCGGCGCGGTGAAGGCGCCACGGCCATTGCGGCGCTGGGCCTCCAGTTGCGTGCGATACGACTCGCGGTATTTGCGCTGCTTGAAGTAGATACGTCCGCGCAGGCCCTCCGCCTGGGCGCCACCGAGCAGCGGGTTGGCATGCTCAGCGGCAGCCAGCGCCGTCAGCGCCTCATCGTAGCGCTTCACCTCGATGAGCGACTGCGCGCGGATGAGGTCGGCCTGCGGGAGCTGCTTGTCGCGGTCGAAGCGCGTGGCAGACTCAGCGGCCTGAACGGCGCCCGCGTAGTCTTTCATGCGCTGGAGGGTGATGGCTTTGACGAAGTAGCCTGAGGGGCCGCGCGGCTCCAGCTTGATCGCTTCATCCGCTGCGAGCAGGGCGCCGTTATTGTCGTTGTTGGCCGCCAGCACCTCGGCAAGCTGCACACGCGCGCGCGCCAGCTTCGGCTGGAGCTGCACGGCGCGCTTGGCTGCCGTCTCGGCTTCGGCTGGCACGCGGAAACGCCCCTTCTGCAGCAGTCCCGCCGAGAGCGTCATGTGCGCGTCGGCGTTGGTGGGGGCGTCGCGGGTGGCCCGGCGGGCCTCGGCGATGGCCTCATCCACCTGGCGCATCTGCAAGAGCGCCTGTGCCAGCAGCACGCGCGCGGCCACATCGTCGGGCTGGCGCTCCAGCCGCTTGCGGGCGATGCGCTCAGCCTCGTCGGGTCGGCCCAACGCCAGGGCATAGCGCGCCTTGCCGAGCGGGCCGCCGGGGATCACGCCCTGGGAGCCACCGCCGCCACGGTTCATCATGCGGTTCATGTGCAGATCGTTCCTTCCCCCTCGCACACGCCATCAGGCAGAGGGGAGGGGCTGAGTATGTGAGTACGTGTGGGCGCCGCCCGTAGAGCAGGCCGATAATGCCATAGACGTATTATACACCCACTCGGCCCCCCATCCCATACTTCTTGCGGAGAACAGGTTCTATCAAAAACTGGGGCTGGCAAGCTGGCGAATAAATTCGCGCCTGGAGGGCCCGCAGGCCGCAAAGCCCGCTGACGCGGGCTGGGTCTCGACGAGCATGAGCGCGCAGGGGCAGACGGATCGTCTGGCGCCGTCCGCTTCCTAGTCCGCGCAGGCGGACTTTGCGGCGGAACGCCCTCCAGGCGCGGGTTCAACCGCCAGCTTGCCCGCCGCCAGACCTCCAGTTTTTGGTAGAACACCGAGAACAGATGGGACGGTGGTTTGGGATACTCCTGCCTGTTTCGCTGATCCTTAGCTGGCGGAGGAAGCGGAGGTGCGCGGCGCGGGCAAGGGCTTGCCATCTTCGCGCGCAAACTGCATGTAGTTCTCCAGGGCATTACGCCCACGCGCCGCAGCCTCTTCATAGGTCTGACCGCTCGCGACAGGCATGGCGTATTGCTCGGCCCATTCTGGCAGAATGACGACATAGGCCTGGTCTTCTTCGCTCCACTCGATGATGATGGAGTAGTGTGGCATCGAGTCGCTCATGTGTCGCTGTATGTGTCAGGGATATGTGGGAATTGATGATTCCATGATATCGCTCTTCCTGGTATTTATAGGGAACCCCGCCAATTCACTGGCTATTCGTCAGCCGCCTTCGGGTCTGGCACGTACACGCGCTTGAGTGGGATGAGGCCTTTATAGCGACTATCGAACTGCTCGTAGTGCTTTGCCACCAGCGGATGACGAAGTACCGTGTCGATCGCCTTAGCCTATGCGTTCGCTGAACCCCATCAGCCGATCGTCACGGCGAATATCCCGCTTCTTTCGAGGCAGCAATGCCCGCTCGTTCTCCTCATCGCCGACCACGCTAGCCGCGCCCGCGCGCGCCGCCCCGCTTTCGTCGCCACTGCCACACACTGTGGATAACCTGCCAAAAAGCGTGGACAACTTACCCCAGTTGTGGAAAACTTGTTCTAATACAAGATGGTCAGACGCGGCGGCGGCTCTTGCTCAGCGCCTTGCGCGAGAAGCTGAGGCCCAGACCCTCGCGCTCGGCGAACTCCTGGAAGAGCGCGTAGAACTGCGCGCGATCCCGCATGGAGATGACCGCCACCGCGTCCGCCGCCTCGATGGGGTAGGGGTAGCCTGTGCCAGCGATCACCTCCGCGCGCACAACATCCAGCACGCGGTCGAGCAGGCCCGCGTCGAGCAGCCAGCGCGGAAACTCGATGCGCGCGGGCGGACGGTCGAGCGCCGCCTGGAAGTAGACGAAGCCGACCTCCATGCTCTGCCCGATGCGCGCCAGATCGTAGCGCGCCGAGAGGAACGCGGGCGTGCGGTCGCCCCAGCCCAGCGCGCCGCGCCAGAGCAGCGCATCGCTCAGCCCGCGCGCATCGGCGGGCAGCGGAGCCGCGTCGGGCTGGCCTGCCTGCGCGGGGTCATCCGCCAGCGCCCGCAGCATCGCCACGATGTCGCGCGCATAGCTGGTGTCGATGTAGCCCACCAGCGGCACGGCGCAGCGCTCCGAAGCCTCCAGCAGGCGCAGCGAGGCGGCGACGTAGCGCTCGCGGTAGGGCGGCGGCGCCTTCGAGCGCGAAGGAGACGATCAGGCTGCCATCGTAGAAGGCCACCACCAGCGGCGGCGTCTCGCCGCGCGCCGTCAGCTCGGCGTTGCGGCGCTGGTGATGCTCCATCCGCGCGATCACCGTCTCGACCTCCAGCTCGAAGCGCCGAAGCTGCGTGAAGCGGGTGGAATAGCCCATGTCGTCGTCGCTGCGCGCATCCGCTGTCTCGGGATCGTCGCCCGTCAGCTCCTCCGGCGTCAGCAGCTCGACCACGATATCCTTCACGTAGGGCTGCGGAGGCTGGTGCGGATTCTCGAAAAGGCCCGCCTGCACCAGCGCGATAGGCGCCGAAGCGTCGCGCCAGGGCGGGAGCTGGCTGCCATCCACGGCGAAGGTCGTCACGCCGCGCAGCCGCTCGGCCCAGGCGCGCGACTGCTCGTGGCTGGCGAATCGCTCGCCGAAGGGCAGCGCGGGATAGCGCGCATCCGTGGCGAGCCAGGCGTCATACTCGCGTGTGGGTCGCGCGCCCAGCGTCGCGCGCTCGTCGCGCTGGGCCAGCCATGCGCGCTGCGTCGCCTCCAGCCGCGCGGCGGCGGGATAGCGCGCCCGCAGCCCCGCCAGCGCGGCGCGGTACTGGCTCAGCGTCTCGCCGTGGCGCGCCTCGTAGCGCAGCAACTCCTCACGCTGGCGCGCCAGCTCCTCGCGTAGCTTCCCCGCATGCAGCATCCCGTCTCCCGCCTCTCATCATGTCGCGTCTGGAACAAGCTGGCGGCTGATGATGTTTAATTCGTCGACTGGGTAATGGTCTGCGCCGCGTTGGCTGGCGATTGAAATCGCGCCTGGGGCTCTCGGCCCACAAGATCTGCCTGCGCGGACCGCATCGGCCCCGCGCAGGCGGGTCTGTGGCGGCGCCAGCCGCCTTCAGGCGCGGTTTTAACCGCTGGCGCCGTGCATCCCGCCATTACCCGAGTAACACGTTAAACACCATTACTCGCCAGCCCCCTTCGCCCGCTAATAGTTGCGGCTGGGGATCTGCACCACGCAGAGCGGCCCGACCGTGATGACCTCTGGCTTGCCGCCGACCGTGTACGACGTGAAATATCTCCGTCGTGGAGGTCGAGCGGAACGTCGTCAGGTAGTACGTCCCCAGCGCCACGCTTCGCGAAGATGAAGGCGCCGGTCTTCGCGTCGAAGATCGCCTTGTAGTCGTGCGAAGTAGGTAGTTGGCAGACGCGTGTCACACGTAACGCGAGAGATAGACGTACGGCGATGGCTTGGTTGGCGCTTCGTGATCATCCCCGTCACCTTCACCGCGCGCCACCAGCGCGACTTTGGCCTGCTTGCCCTGAGTGGTGTCGCTATAGTGCGCCGCCAGTGTCTGGTAGTAGGGAACCGCCGAGACGCAATCCTGCGTGATGAGTTGCTGGCCGAGCGACCAGTAGGCCGCCGCCGCCGCCGTGTGCGCCTGCGCCGCGAAACCGCTCTTCGCGTAGCTCGTCTGAACCAGCGAGAACTCCGCAAGGGCTGGCTTGAACTGCCCCGCCTTCACCAACTGCTGGCCATACTGGTAGTGCGCCTGCCCCGTGAGGTTGGTCACCTGCTGCTGGCAGGCGCTGTCACATGCGGGGTCGCTGTAGTAGGACGCCAGGAAGTCGAGCGACTGCTTGAATGGCAGCGTGATCGCGCCCGACGTGATCCACAGCCCATAGGCTCTTGAAGAGATCGGCGCGGGCGCGGGCCACCACACTGCCGCTGCTCGCGTACTGGTTCACGACCATCGTCAGGCGATTGGTCGCGGTGGCGTAGTCGCCCCTGGCGAGCGCCGCCTCACCCCATTCGGTGTAGGCCAGCGCCAGGCCGGGGGCGTTCGGCCCCTTCTCGCCCGCCTGCGTGTATTCGTTGACGGCGAGCGACCAGTTCTTCGCGGAGACCGCCTGGCTCGCCTGCGCCTGACGCAACGGATTCGCCAGCGCCACACCACTCGCGCCGCTGCCGACGAGCGCCAGCGCCAGCAGCCCGCCCAGCGCCACCGTGCCGAAGCTGCGCCGTCCCAGCGCCACGCGCCCGATCAGCAGGCCCACCGTCACCACCGCCAGCGCGAACGCGGTGAAGCTGACGGCGAGCGCGCCCGTCGCCCAGTCGCCGCCCAGCAGCGTCGTCTCGCCGACGAAGACCGCCGCGAGTGTCAGCGCGAGCGCCACCGGCACGCCCAGCGTCAGCCACTGCGGGAAGGGATAGGAGAGCACATGCGGCTCAACCGGCTCCTCAGCAGCGGGCGCCGCGCGCTCCATCCACCGCGCTGTCGCGTATTGCCGCGCGTAGGGGATGAGGGCGGTGGGCGTCCGTGGCCGCGCCATCGGCGCATCACCCTGACGCTCCTCGACCGTCGCATCCACCACATCGGATGACATCCCGGTCGGCGTCTGTCGGGGAGCAGCGGTTCGTGGCCGTTGATTTCGCTGGTTCATCGTCGCACTTCTCCAGTTCGCATTCAGGCGCCTGGGAACGCCACTCGGACGAGCGCCGCCCCACCAGCGGAGGATTTACTCCGGCGTGAGCGCGCTCACAGTCGCATCGAGTCGTATGCCGAGCAATTCGGCCTCCGCCTCGGTGAAAGGATCGGTCGCGTTATAGGCTGATTCGTCATCGCGCACGACGGTCTCGCCATCGCGCTTCTCCAGATGAATGACGCTATCCAGCCCTTGCTCAAAGGTGTCGTCATGGCTGATGACGATCAACTGCTCGAAGCCGCGCACCCGGCGAATCTGTTCGGCCAGGGCGCCACGGCGCTCGCTATCCATGTTCTGGGTTGGCTCATCGAAGAAGGCCAGGTCGAGGCCGGTGAGGCGCCGCAGCAGCGCGAGCCGTGTCGCCAGCGCCGCCGCCATCTGCTCGCCGCCGCTGAGCTGGGTGAAGGTGCGCGTACTGGCGCCACGCCGCAGCACGATCTCGTAGTCGTCCACCCAGGCCAGCTCGACCGCGCGATCACCGATGATCTCGCCAAAGATGGCGTTCGCCTGGGCGGAGATCTGGCTCAGGAGACGCTGCGTCACGAGCGGGCCTGCCTCTTTGAGGGTCGCGCGGAACTGTTCGAGCATCTGGCGCATGGCGTCCAGCTCGCCGCGCTCGACCTGCGCCTGCTCCAGCGCGACCAGCGTCGCCTCACCCTGGGCGATGCGCTGATCGAACGCGGCCACCTGCTCCGTGAGGTTGCGCTGGGCCTCGCGTAACTGGCCACGCTCCGAGCGGAGGTCATTGGCGCGAGTCATTGCCCCGGCCAGCGCCTGCGCATCGAAGCGGGACTGCGCCTCGGCCAGCGCCTGCGCCGCCGCATGCGCCTCAGTGGCCGCCGCCGCCGTCCGCTCCGCCGCCGCCGCATGCGCGCGCGTGCGCTCATCCAACTGCGCGGCGGTGCGCTCGTGCTGCAGATAGCGCGTGTGGCCGGGCGTCGCCTGCTTCAGCGCCGCCTCTATCGCGGTCAGTTCCTCGCTTGAGCGCGGCGAAGGGGGCGAGGTCGGCGTCGTGGCGCGCAAGCTCCGCGTCGCACTGGGCCTGACGCTCGCGCGCATCGGCGAGGTGGCGCTCCACCTCTGGGCGCGACTCAGCGATGATGCGCTGTCCGGCGCTCTCGCCGCGCGGATCGCCCAGCCGCGCCAACTCCGCCAACGCCGCCTGTTCGGCGTCGGGCGCGCTGGCAAGCTCGGCCTGCGTGGCCTCATGGCGAGCGATTTCCTCGGCCAGATCGGCGAGGCGCGCGCGGCTCTCGGTCTGCGCTTTCAGCAGCGCGGGCAGCGTGGCCAGTCGCTTGTCGGCCTCCTCACTGGCGCGCAGCAGGCGTTGCGCCTCTTGCAGCCCCGCCTGATCCCCCGCCGTTGCCAGCGCCTCCGCGATGGCGCGCTGCTCATCGGTCAGCCGCCACTCCGTCGCCTCGCACTCGGTCAGACGCGCATCGGCCTCCTCCAGGCTCGTGCGGTACTCGTCGAGGCGCGAGAAGTAGTCCGCCGCCTTGCGCGCCTTCGCGAAGCGCTCGTTGGCCGCTGTGCGCTGCGCCAGCGCCGGAGCCAGCTTCCGCTCATCATCGGCGATCAGCTTGTCGAAGTAGGCGCCCAGATTATTCTCGCCGCGCGCCTGGATGTTCTTGCATGGCTCGCGCAGGAACGGACAGTTCCCCGCGCCCGAAAGCTCGCGCGACTGGCGGTACTGCTGGAGTCGCGCCTCGATGGCGCGCACGGCCTCATCCGCCGCCTGCTGCTCGCGCTCACGCTCAGGCAGGGCTTCGGCGATGGGGCGATATTCTTCCAGCTTGCGCAGGTTCTGCCGCTGGCGCGCCTGGGTGGCGCTAGCCGCTTCACGGCGGGTGGCGAGGTCGGCCAGCTCGGCGACGATGGCCGCGCGCCGCTGCTCGCGCTGCTGGCGGGTGGCCGCGAGCGCCTGTAGCTCAGTCACGCGCGCACGCCGCGCCTCCAGTTCCGCCGCGAGGGGACGCTGCGCCTCGATCTCCGCCACGTCACGCTCACGCTCGGCGATAGCCCGCTCCAGCGGCGCCTCGCTGGGCGCGCAGCCGCGCGAGCGTCTTCTGTGTCTCGCTCAGACGGATGACATTCTGCCGGGCGGCGTCGCGTGCGCGCTCCAACTCCACCTGCCGCGCCAGTGGCTCCTGGAGCGCCACGATACGCCGCTCAGCCAGCGCGACCTCATCCAGGCGAGTCGCGGCGGCGCTGGCGTCACTGCTTGGCGCGCTCGCGGCGCTGGGCGGCCTCGGCGCGCTGCGCCAGCAAGGCATCGCGCCGCTGGACACGCTGCTGCGCCTCCGCCCGCTCATGCTCCGCCCGCAGATGCGTCTCATGGTCGGCGCGCGTCTCAGCGAGCGCCTGCGTGGCCGCCTGACTCTCGCGCAGCAGGCTCTCCGCCTGCTCCAGTCGCTGGCGCGCGGCGGCGTGGGTCGCCTCGGCCATGCGCGCCGCGCCCTCGCTGCGTGTCACCGCATCCTGCGCCAGCCGCAAGCGCTCCAGCAACGCCTCAACCCGCTCGATCTCGCCCTCCAGCGCATCCAGACGGAGAGCGGTCGCACGCTGGGCCTGGATGCGCTCCTCGCGGGCGGCGCGCCAGTCGTCCAGCGGCGCCGCCTCGCGTTCCAGCGCGGCGATACGCTCATCTTGCCGTGCGCTCTGCTCCTTGAGGTGGCTGGTCGTCCTGGCGAGGTTCGCCGCCGCCTTGCCGTAGTCTTCGACCTGGAGCAGCGTGTCGAACTTCTTCTTGCGGATAGCGGCGGTCGCGCTGAAGTCAGCGGTAAGTTGGCCCTGTGGGGCGCCGAGCGCGGCGGTGAAAAGCTCTTCTAGCTCGATGGCGCCTTCGATGCGCATATGGCGGCGCAGGAAATCGAGGACATCGGCGTTGGAATCAACGCGCGTACCCGTTTCGGGATCGAAGATCGCCCAGTCGGCGCGTGAGCCGCAGCGCCGCGTCACCTCATACGGGCGGTCGTCGAGGGGTGAGATGAAGGTGACGACGACCTTGCCAACGGCTTCGCCCTCGCGCACGAATTGCTTCTGGGTGTAGGGCAACGCATCGAAGAGCGCCCAGCCAATCGCTTCGAGCAGGGTGGACTTGCCCGCGCCATTGTGGCCGCGAATGGCGGTGACGCCGGCGCGCAGATCAATCGTGGCCTGGCGATAGCTCTTGATATTGGTCAGCTCGACTCGGGTGATCCGCATAGAGGCGCAGTCCTTCATGCTGGCGGTGAGGCGCGGTAGTGAGGCGCGCTGGGTCGTCTGATTCCGCTATCCATCTGAGCGAGCGAAAAGCGGAAACGCTCGCGCTGTCTTCCTCACTCTTTTGAGCGAGAAGGCCTCCGTCAGCGTCACGGCGTGGCGTTCTGGCATGCCTGCCAGCGCAGCGACGCGCACAGCGCCATTCGCCGCAGTATAGCCCTCCACAGCGCGCGGGCCGCATCGCATGGGAGACTTGGGGGACACTAGCGGCGCTCAGCAGGCGCGGGCCGGGTGGTTTGCCAATGGCGATGACGCGATTAAGGGGGTAAAACCCGCCCCACCCACTGGCCGCCTCCACGCGAAGGCGGCCAGGGGATGCGCCCGACGGCTATTCGCTATTCGACGATGGCGTGGGCGAAGAAGAGCGGTACGCTGGCGAAGAAATGCCCGGCGGCGTCGGCGGCCTGCGCGGTGACACGCCAGGCCTGGGCGTCGGCGGCGCTCAGGCGCGCGGGCCACTGCTCGGCGGCTCCCGTCGCGGCGCGTGTCAGCTCCAGCGTGAGATCCGCCTCCATGAAATGGGTGGAGGCATAGGCGACGGGCGTGACCGAGACGGAGACGAAGCCCGCCTGGGTCAGCAACATCCGCAGCTGGCGGCCTATCAGCGGGTGATTCGTGTGGGCCACCTGCCAGTCGAAGATCGCGGCGGAGATGCGGTCGTCGTCGCCACCAGCGGCGCTGCCAGGATAGACAGCCATCGTCTTCCAGTCCGGCTCGATGAGGACGAGACGCGCGCCTGGACGCAGCACGCGGCGGAACTCCAGCAGCGCCCGCAGCGGATCCTCGACATGCTGCAGGAGGCGGTCAGCGCGCAGGGCATCGAACGCGCCACTCTCCAGCGGCAGCGCCATCGCATCCCCCGCGATGAAGCGCAGCGTGCGCGCGGCCTCGGCGTCGGTGGCAGCCGTCGCGCGGGCGATCATCTCCTCGCTGCCATCCACGCCGACGACCGAGCCGGTCGGCCCGACACGCCGCGCAAGCTCGCGGGCGTCTTGCCCCAGCCCACAGCCGACATCCACCGCGCGCTCACCCGCCTTCAGGTCGAGGAGGTCATAGCTCAGCCGCTTGTAGGCGGTCACGGCGCTGATCTGCGACAGCATCGCGAGCCAGTCGCCCGCGCTCTGCGCATCCACATAGCTCGGCATCTCCGCGCCCAGCGAGAGCGCCGCCGCCGCAGACGGCGCGCTGGGCTGCGCTGGCTCCTCCTCCGCGAGTGGCGCTGGTTCCTCCTCGGCGACTGGCGCTGGCTCCTCCGCTTCAGGGACAGCCTCCTCAGCCTCCGCTGGCGCGGCCTCAGCCTCCGCTGGCTCCTCGACCTCCTCCGCTAGGGGCGCTGGCTCCTCCGCTGTGGCGGGCGCTGGCCTCTTCCGCTGGCTCCTCCTCCGCTACGATGGGAGTGGCTTCCTCCAGAGTGGCAGGCGCTGGAGAAATGTCGGTCTGCGAGGCTGGCGTCGGCGCCTCCTCCTGCGGCTTTGTGGTCTGCTCCTCCTGGGTATCCTGTGGGGGAGTGTGCGAGCGAGACGAACGTGAGAAACGGAACCAACCCTTTGCCATGCCGGAGAGACTCCTTCAACTGAGCGCGCAATATGAGCAGCATGATACACCCGTCAGGATACGAACGCGACGCTTTCACCCAATCATCGGAACAACTCGCCGCGCATCTCACCTTTCAGGAACCTAACAGTATTGTATATCGGGTCACAGGTTGATTGACAGACAAGAGTGGGATGCTACAATCACTTCGAGGGTAAGGAAATTGCCCGGCGGCTTCCTGTGCAACGGACGTTATGCGTTTTTTGCGCCAGCCGCGCCGATGTGTGTTGTGAGTAAAGGGATGCTGTAGAGATGACTTTTCAGGCTTCGGCGCGACGACGGACTGGGGCGCCGTACGTTACCGCTCCTCTATCACTAGTTTCACTTGCGCGAGACTCACAACCCGATGAGCTACCACCTGATGAATCATTCGTTCACGATCGCGACGCGGCGGGTGTTGCTCCTATTATAGCGCAGGCGCTTCTCAAGGCTGCCGACCTACGCGGGCCGAATACGCTGCGCCGCGTGCTCGTGGTCGAGCCGCGCACACGCAACATCGGTGTTGCGCTACGATCGCTCCGCTACACAGGCGCCACAGCGGCGCTCGACGCATACGCCGCTCCCGCACGAGTTTGGCATCGCGCATGGCTATGACAGCATCATCACCGAAGACTGGCTTCCGCCCTCTGGCACGGGAAAGCTCCGCTTGCCCATGCACCCTCCGGCGCCCGCCAATGAGCGCCTGGGAATGTTCGATGCGGTGATCGTGAGTGACCTGACCCGCACCCTCTCGCCGTATGCGCTGACCAGCGCACTCACCTGGCTGACCACCTGCATAGAGATGCAGGGCTTTCTTGTCCTGGCCGAGCCAGCGAACACGATCAACGTCAATCAGCTCGCGCGCGACCTGATCGAGAACGGGATGGAGCAGATCGCCGACCCCGAATACATCGCCGATGACTGGCCCCGCACACTGATGATCTGGCGGCGCCGCACGCCAAGCGAGGCGATGCGCTCCGGCGTGGTGCAGCGCATCGGCTGGGCGCAGCTTGCTCATGATTACCCGTTACAGCGCCAACTCATCAGCGCCTATCAGTATATCTTTGGCGGCGATGAGTGGCGCGAGTGGGTCAGGTGCGCGCGCCCCGGCTGCGGACGCCACTACAGCCGCGCCGAAACGGTCGCTCTCGATCCACCGAATCGCTGCCGTTGCGGATGGCGCGAACCACTTGTGCCGTATCATCCAGCGCAAGACGTGCTGGCCCGGCTGTATCAGGATCTCACGCCCAGCGAGACCAGTTGCGCGTACTTCCGCTTTGGTGATGTGGATGTCGAGGGCGTGGATCGCGGCGTGGGCGGGTTTGCCTGGGGCTACCTGACCGACCCCTACCGCCTCGCGCGTGCGCTGTTACCCGTTCTGGCCGATGACCACCTCGCCGAGAAGCGTGAAGATCTGGCGCATCGGCTGAACTACCTGCTCCATCGGACGCATCGGCGTGACAATCCCGCCGCCATCTATTATCATGCTGATTCAGGGGTAGTCGAGAATACCCGCAGCCTGAGCCTCACCCGTTACCTCTTCGAGCGCAGCCTTCAGTTCGCGCGGGAGCAGGGAGCGGATGTCGTCATTCTGCGCACCTCCCTACGCTCCCCCGCGTATCGGTTACTCACCGGACTGGGAATGCGCCCGTTGTACTGGTATAGCGGTGAACCACGCACAGAGCCACAGCACACAACAAATCAAGACGCTGGTGAGGTGGAGGCATCGTCGGTGATCGATGAGCGGGTCGTCCTCTGGGGTGAGGTGAACGCTCTGCTGAACATCTTCTCCACGCACTCCGATTTCCGCCTGGCAGGGCGTATTGCGCGCGGATTGCGCGCGGCACGAGATGAAAGTGGACAACAACTATGATGGGGAATATGCAGCAGAGCGGCGATCCATACATGGATGGCGCGACGCTCGTTGGGAATGCGGCGCAGCGGCGGCCAAACTGGTGGCTGCGTCTCGCCAGCACTGGCTGGGATAGGCCGCAGACCACCGTCGAGCAGCGCGAGGCCGTGCGGCGCAGTCAACTCACTGCGTGGATTCTGCTGGGGTTGCTCGTCGGCGACATCCTGCTATTTCCCACTGGCGCCACCGATCCAGCGACCCTGATGGCGCTGGGCATCGTCGGTATCGGCATCCTGATCGCCATCGTCCTGAACCGACTTGGCCGCACCTCAGCCGCGGGCGTCATGATGATCGTACTCATCATCCTCGCCGACATCGCCGCAATCTCCGGGACACCCACTGGAATGGGCGTGGTTGATCTGCCAGCCTATGACCTGCTGGTGATCGCCATCGTCATCGCGGCCTCGGTGTTGCCACCTGTCTCCGCCTTCGTGGTCGCGGCGGTCAATATCCTCGCCATCACGGCGCACTTCATCCTCCAGCCGCACGCGGCTGACCTGAATCATTCCGTGGCGTCACTCGGTGTCGTGGCGCTGCTGGCGCGGCCCATCGCGCTCCAGGTGATCATCGCGGCGGTCGCGTTCCTCTGGGTGCGCGGCACGCAAGAGCAGATTCACCGCGCCGACCGCGCGGAAGAAATCGCCCAGCTCGAAAGCGTGGTCGCCGACCAGAAGCGTGCGCTCGACTTCGGTGTACAGGAGCTGACTCAGGCCTTCGTGCGCACGGCTAACGGCGACTACAACGTGCGCGTCAACATCCCCCGGCAGAATCCGCTCTGGACGCTGGGCGCGCAGATGAACACCTTCGTGCAGCGGCTGCAGCAGGCTGGCCAGGCGAGCTTCGAGCTGGAGCGCACCCGCCAGGAAGCCTTCCGCCTTGTCTCCGCGCTGGACGACTGGCGCTCTGGGCGCATGCCGCTCTGGCCCGCGCCCTCCGGCACGCTGCTCGACGCCATCATCCAGCGGCTCAGCGGTGGCAGCGGCGGCAACACGCGCGGCTTCTAGCGGCGTCTTTTCGCTGAAGAGGCGCCGCCTCGTCCCCGCGCGAATCGGGGCTAGGGCGGCTCTTCGTGTGGCCTACCGCGCGCCCGGTGGCGGCGGCCTGCGCGCTGGCGCCGACGATGACGGGCAGCAGCTCGCGTAGCTCGTCGAGGAAGCGCGCGGGGGTGGCGTCGAGGCGGCGGCGCGGGATGCGCACCTCGCCAAGCTGCACGCGGGCATCGTTCTTGAAGCGCTTGTAGAGCGCGAGCCGATCAGGCGCGATGGTGCGGCGCAACTTGAAGATGACATCGCGTCGCGCACGCTGACGCCCTCGAATCCCAGCGTCGCCGCCTCGGTGCGAAGTCGCGCCACCGCCAGCAGGTTGGCCACGGACGCGGGCGGCGCGCCGAAGCGGTCGGTCAGCTCCGTCGCCAGCGCCTCGGCCTGGTCGGGGCGCTCCAGGTTCGCCATGCGCTGGTAGAAGTTCATCTTCAGCCCACGGTCGTTGATATACTCGTCGGGGATGTAGGCGGTGATGGGCAGCTCCAGCGTCACGCCGACTGGTGCGGGCGCCTGCTCGGGGCGCTTGCCCTCCATCTCGGCGATGGCCTCCGCCAGCAGCTTCGTGTAGAGGTCGAAGCCGACGGAGTTCATGAAGCCCGACTGCTCGGCGCCCAGCAGATTGCCCGCGCCGCGAATCTCCAGGTCTTTCATGGCGATGCGGAAGCCCGCGCCCAGTTCCGTCGCCTCGAAGATGGCGCGCAGCCGCTTCTCGGCGATGGGGGTCAGCTTCGTGTCCTTGTTGTAGAGGAAGTAGGAATAGGCCTGGCGTCCGCTGCGCCCGACACGCCCGCGAAGCTGATAGAGCTGCGCGAGGCCGAAGTAGGCGGCGTTGTTGACGATGATCGTGTTGGCGTTGGGGATGTCCAGCCCATTCTCGATGATCGTCGTGCTGATCAGCACATTCGCCTCGCCCGCCGAGAAGTCGAGCATCACCTGTTCGAGCTGCTCCTCGCGCATCTGGCCATGCCCCACGACGAACTTCGCCTCTGGCACGAGCTTGCGCAGCTTCTCCGCCAGCGCCTGGATGCCCTTGATCCGATTGTGGACGAAGAAGACCTGGCCGCCACGATCCACCTCACGCAAGATCACCTCGCGAATCAGCGCGTCGTCATTCTCGCGGATGTAGGTGCGAATCGGCAGTCGCTCCTGCGGCGGCGTCTCGATCACGCTCATGTCGCGCACCTCGGAGAGCGCCATGTAGAGCGTGCGCGGGATGGGCGTGGCCGAGAGCGTCAGCACATCCACCTCGGCGCGCATCTGCTTCAGCCGCTCCTTGTGCGCCACGCCGAAACGCTGCTCCTCATCAATGATGAGCAGGCCCAGGTTCTTGAAGCGCACATCCTTCTGCAGCAGGCGATGCGTGCCGATGACGATGTCTACCGCGCCCTCCTCCAGCGCCTTCAGCGTCTCCTTGTTCTCTTTCTCCGAGCGGAAGCGGCTGAGCAGCTCCACGCGCACGGGATAGGGGCGCAGGCGCTGGCTGAAGGTGTTGAAGTGCTGGAGCGCCAGCACCGTCGTCGGCACGAGGATAGCCACCTGCCGCTGGTCGAGTACGGCCTTGAAGGCGGCGCGCAGGGCGACCTCGGTCTTGCCATAGCCGACATCGCCGCAGACGAGACGATCCATCGGGCGGGCGCGCTCCATGTCGGCCTTCACCTCGGCGATGGCGCGCTCCTGGTCGGGTGTCTCGCGGTAGGGGAAGCCTTCCTCCAGCTCCTGGAGCCACGGTTGCTGGTCGTCTGAGGGGAAGGGATGCCCCGTGACCGTCTCGCGCAGGCTGTAGAGCCGCAACAGGTCGCCAGCGATCTCGCGGGCGCTCTCCTTCGCGCGCTGCTTGGCCCGCGCCCACTCCGCGCCGCCCAGCTTGCTGAGCATCGGCGCCGCGTCGCCCATGCCGATGTAGCGGGTGATGCGGTCGAGCTGGTCGGTGGGGATGTAGAGCTTATCGGTTCCAGCGTAGGCGATCAACAGGTACTCGCGCTCTATGCCGTCGCTCTCCAGCTTGATGAGGCCATCGAAGCGCCCGATGCCATGCTCCTGATGCACGACGAAGTCGCCAGGGCGTAGCTCGGCCAGGAAGGCGGCGGGCGTGTGGGAGCGCTTGCGCTGGTCGCCGCCGTGGCTGCGCGACCAGCCAAAGACCTCCGCGTCGGTGAAGAGGGTGAGCGCCATCGAGCGGCTGTGCCAGCCCTCCGGGAAGCGGCCATGCACGATGGTCAGCGTCCCTGGCTCCGGCGCATCCGGGAGATCAGTTCGGGGCGAGACGATGACGACGTTGTTGTGGCCCAGCAGCGCCTCATCGCCAAAGACCTCGCAGAGCCGCGCGCCTGCAAGCTGGCGATGACGACACGCTGCCGCTCGCCGAGCAGCTTGCGCACATCCTGCGCGAAGGCCCGCAGCCGCCCGCCGTAGGATTGCGCCGGGCTGAGGTCGGGCGCCAGCGCGCCGCCAATCCCCGCCTCTGGCTCCTCGGCGATCAGGCTGGCGAAGCGCGCCTGCGGGGGCGCATCCAGCAGCGGGCGCAGCGCGGGCCAGGCGATGAATGCGGGCTCCAGGCCATGCGGATGCTCGCCCTCGCGCTCCAGCCGGTCGCGGGACTCCTCGCCCTGCTCGGCCAACTGCTCGGCGACCAGGCGCGGCGCATCTTCGTCGCCCAGCACGAGGCAGGCGTTCTGCGGCAGATAGCTGAGGATGCTCGCTGGCTCGTGCAGATAGGGCAGGTAGTAGGCGATATCGGGGAAGGACTGGCGCTCACGCAGCGCTTGCAGGTCGTCCTGCCAGCGGTCGCGCGCGGTGGGATTCAGGCCCACGATGTCGAGCGCGGCCAGCCGCTCGGCGGCCTCGGCGCCGCGTGTGGCCAGCGCCTCGCGGGCGGGGGTCAGCGCCGCCGAGTTGATGGCGTTGAGCGAGCGCTGTGTCTCTGGGTCGAAGGTGCGGATGCTCTCGATCTCGTCGCCGAAGAATTCGATGCGCACGGGGCGCTCCATCGCGGGCGAGAAGACATCCACGATGCCGCCGCGATGGCTAGCACTGCCCCGCTTCCTCCACCTCGGCCTCGAAATCGTAGCCCAGCGTCATCAGCCGCTCCAGCAGCAGACGCGGATCGAGCCGCTGCCCTGGTTCGAGCGTCAGCAGCGCGGCGCGAAACTCCTCTGGCGACATGATCGGCTGGGTCAGCGCGCGGGCCGAGCAGACGACGATGGCCGGGCCACGGGTCGCCGCATCGCCCTCCGCCGCCCGCGTCAGCAGGATCAGCGCGTTCATGCGCGCCTTGATGGTGTCGCGATCGGGGAGCAGCCGCTCCCAGGGCAGCGCGTCGAGCGCGGGGAACGCGCGAATGGGCGTCCTGTCGCCGAGGAGCGCGGCCAGCGCCTGTGTGGCGTCTTCCAGCCGCTCATCGTCGCGTGTGACGTAGAGCAGTGGTGTGTTCAGCGTATGCGCCAGCGCGGCCACCAGATACGGGCGGGCGGCCTCGCTCACGCCAGAGATGGCGGGCAGCGCGCGCCTACGCCGACGGAGGCCTTCAGGCGCTCGCTCAGGCGGCGCACTTCAGGGCGACCCTCCAGCAGAGGGAGTAGTCCACGCAGCGACACAAGCGTCCTCCGTCCAGAAATCAATGCGTAGCGCCAGGGCGCCGTCACGCCATCAGCCGTTGTAGCGGTTCATCGCCACCTCGACGCCCTCGGCGACCCAGAGCAGCGCGGCCTCGGCGGCGGTAGTGATAGCCTCATCGAGTTGCGCGCGCTCATCGCCACGCGGCGCGCTGAGCAGAAAGTCCACGTTCTCCGCGCGGCCATGTGTGGGGCGCCCGATGCCAATCTTGAGGCGCGCGAACGCATTGGAGCCAAGCTGGCGTATGGTGGACTCCAGCCCATGCTGCCCGCCAGCCGCGCCGCGAGACCGCAGCCGCACCCGCGCCAACGGTAGATCGAGATCATCGCAGACGATCAGCAGGTCAGACAATTCGAGCTTGTAGAAGCGCACCAACTCGCTCACAGCCAGCCCGCTCTCGTTCATGTAGGTCTGCGGCTTGGCCAGGAGCGTCTTCTCATCGCGATAGGCGGGGATGGCGTCGGGCGACGCGCCAGGCGCGGCAGGGGTGATGGGAACCCGCAGCGAGCCGCTGGCGACAAGCGCTTTCGCACGGTGACGCTCCCACGCCCAGCCAGTAGCGGCTGGCCAGCAGGTCTACCACGTCGAAGCCGACATTGTGGCGCGTGCGGGCATAGCGCGCCCCCGGATTCCCCAGCCCAACGATCAGCTTCACCGCCACGAGCTCCCCAGACGCCATCTGACGCGCACGCCACTATGCGGGGCAGCCGCCACGCGCGGCCCCCCTGACGGGCTATCAGGCGCCCCACCCGAACCCAGAGGCGCGCCCTATAGCCAAAGCTAAGTGTACCACGTCCGCAACTGCGTCCACACACTCTATTTGCGCGCGCCCAGCCTTGAAATCGTCAGCATTCACACGGCGTACAGGCCCAGCGATATGAGATATATAGTATTACCGCGTATTACCGCGCGGATAAAACACAGCCTACTCTCAGGCAGTTTGATACGCAATCATACCGCATCATACCGCCGATCTTGATAAAAGCTGTTCTACTATGGTAAAATCCCACGAGATATGACTTGATTTCGGTTACATTGGTCGCTACTCTACCACTGCTCGCTCGTGTGTTCAATGTCGTTACTACACGCATTTCACCGATCAAGATTACGGGGCGCCACTCGACCTTGAGTCATATTGAGCGTTGCTGTGAGTGAGCGCGCTATAGCGTCGTTCGGCAGGATACCGTGATCACCCGTCCCTCAGAACGATTAGACCCTTACTGAACACGCGTATCATAGCACTTTGAGTATAATACGCAGCTACACTGGGAGTATTTACAATGCAAGATGAAATCGCATTGTTTGTGGATTTCGAGAACATTCGCTACAGCCTGCTCAATGTGCAGCGACGCGAACCCGACCCACAGGAGTTGATCGCCCTCGCCGGGCGCTTTGGCGCGGTCATGGTCGCGCGGGCCTATGCCGACTGGGCGCGACAGCCTGACTTCTTCAAGGGCAGCCTGACCGCCGCGATGATTGATCGGGTAGATTGTCCAGCTAAGGTTCGTGAACGTTTCCGGCAGAACCAGAATCAGCAGTTCTATAACAACACTGGCCCAGGGCAATATAACCAGCGATGGCGTGAGAACAACGAAGCCAATCCTGAGTATCCCTACGAGGAGACCAACGAGGAGCCACTCGACGAGCAGGAGCTACTGCCTGGCGATGAGGCCGAGCTAGAGGAAGCGGGCGCTGAGACCGAGTTGCGCGACGACGAGGACTTCGAGCGCAATGCCGATGAGTTGGAAGTAAGCGGCGAGCGACGGCGCCCAGATGACCAGTACGGCTATCAGCAGCCACCCAATTACTATCAGCAGCAGCAACAGCCCTCCACCATCATCACGCAGAGCACTGTTGACCTCAACATGCTAATGGATATCATAGAAACAGTGTTCGATAGACCCAATATCAACACCTACGTCCTGATGACCGGCGACCGTGATTTCACCCGCATCTGCGCCCGCCTGAAGCACCGCTTGAACAAGCGCGTGATCGTCGTTGGGGTGCCGGGAACCGTGAGCCGTGACCTGATCAGCGCGGCGGAACAGTTCATACCGCTGGGCTTTAGTGGCGCGCCAGTCGGCTACGGCCAGGGCAGCTACACGAGCAGCCCGCTCACCTCGAACCCGCTGGGGCCAGGCGCGCCGGGCTATCAGCGCCCCTACACACCCGGCGCCCCCTATGGCAGCGCGCTCGCGCCAGTTGACCCAGAGGAACCAGGTTTCATCCAGTTCCTTGACTACATTGACCGGCACTGGTCATGGCGTACGATTGGCGGCGTGGCGAACTTCATCGGCGACCCGTACAATCCGAAGAACCGCTTCCGTGGGCGCCTGACCCGCGAGACCGCGCGCGAACTGCTGAACCTCTGCATCGATCAGGGCATCCTGGAGGATTCGCCTGACGAGATGGGCAATCACAACCTGCGCCTCAATCGCGAGCATCCGCGTGTGGCGGAGGTGTTGAGCGAGCTTGCGCAGCGCCCGCCGACGCCCTACCAGCCGTACCAGTCCTAGCTAAGCTAAGCGAGCGCGGGGGCAGCGTCAGCCGCCCCCGCGTTCGCCAACGCCACGCCACTGAAGCGTGACGCTGGCGGCGTCTGCCTCCGCATCACCAGGGGATGCGCGGCGCACCTCAACTGCCGGGGCCTGGGCGAAGAGCGCCAGCAGCCAGCGCCCACCCTTGCGGCCACCCGCCAGCGCGCAGAGCGCCGCCTCATCCACCGGGTCGCCGCGCAGCAGGGTCTCCCAGGCGGCACGCGCCAGCCGCGCGGGTATCGCCACCTCGCGCTGCTCCACGCCATCTTTCGCGGGGATATACCAGACGACGATCTCACGGGCGCTGGCGTAGAGGATGTCGAACGCGCCCTCGCCGACGGGTGGCGCGCAGGGGCCAGGCAGCGCGCGCAGGCTCCGCAGCAGCGCGGCGAAGGACGCCTCCGCGTCTTCGCTGGCGGCGTCCTCGGCGGTAGCGGGGGTGGGGTCGAAGATCTCCTCGGCGGGCGCGGCGGCGTCTTCGGGCGTGGCGCCGTCGGCGTCGGCGTCGAGCGACGCTTCCCATGCGCGCCGCTCAGCCGCCGCCCGCGGATCATCCGCGTCGCCGACCAGACCCCATCGCCCTCACCTCCTGGCGCCGCTAGGGAGTCGTCACTTGTCGCTGTTCTCGTGCTGGCCGTCGAACAGCTCAGAGACCGAGCGCTCCTCGTGAATCCGCAGGATGGCCCCAGCCAGCAGCGGCGCGATGGAGAGCGTCGTAATGATCGGCAGATCCATCTCTGGCCGCAACGGCACGCTATCCGTCAGGATCACTTCCTTCAGGCCAGACCCACTCAGCCGCTCGCGCGCCTGCCCGCTCAGCACGCCATGCGAGGCGCAGGCGTAGACATCGCCCGCGCCATGCTCGCGCACCACCTGCACGGCCTGCAAGAGTGAGCCTGCGGTATCGATCTCGTCGTCCACGATCAGCGCGTTGCGGCCAGCGACCGCGCCGATCAGGCTCATCGCCTCGGCCTGGTCATTGTTGCCCGTGCGCCGCTTCTCGACAATCGCCAGCGGCGCATCGAGCAACTCGGCGAGGTTGCGCGCCTTCTTGGCAAAGCCCGCGTCCGTCGCCACCACCGTCAGATTTGGGATATTCCGCTGCTTGATGTAGTCCGCCATCAGATTCTTGGCGGTCAGCTCATCCACTGGGATATTGAAGAAGCCCTGAATCTGTCCAGCGTGCAGATCCATCGTCAGCATACGCCCCGCGCCCGCGACGGTGAGGCAATCGGCGATGAGGCGCGCGGTGATCGGGACACGCGGCTGGTCTTTCTTGTCGGTACGACCATAGGCGTAGTAAGGAATCACAGCGGTCACGCGCTTCGCCGACGCGCGCTTGAACGCATCGAGGATGATGAGCAGCTCCATGATAGAGCGGTTGACGGGCGTGGTGAGCGGCTGGACGACAAAGACATCGCAGCCACGCACGTTTTCATCGATCTTGACGAAGATGTTTTCGTTGGTGAATTCAAAGACCTGCGCATCACCGAGCGTTATGCCCAAATTCTGGCAGATGTCTTTGGCGAGCTGGGGGTGCGCGTTGCCGGTAAATACGGCAAGATTGTTCATACTAGCCTCAAAGCGGGTGCTAGGGGATCTGCGGTTGGTAGAGCGCAAGGCGCCACAGTCTTGAGTATAACATCGCCAGCCAACCACCGCACAGACGACCCTTCGCACTCCTAGACGCGCGCTCACGACTGCCGCAACGTTACGCATGCTAGACAAGACGCGCCCATCGCTTGTCGTATATACTGGTGAGCGAGGGGGCAGCGGCAGCGGCGGCGACGTGCCGTACGCGGGGCCGCGCCTCCAGAGAGGGGATACCTGTGAAGCACCGCGACACGCACTATTTCCTGTGGTTCATCTTCTTCGGCCTGATCTCCGGCGCCATCTTCTACGTCAAACACCACGGCTCGATCGACCCGGAGTCCACCTGGCTGCTCGTCACGGGCCTGCTGGGGATGATCTTCGGCGCGAGCTGGCTGGCGGATGGCAAGTTTTCGCGCTGGTATGACCTCATCATCGGCATCGTTTTCGGCGTGGCGGGCCTCATCGGCATCGGCGCGGGCTTCGGCATCAACCTGCTCCAGAGCACGCCCGCATCACTGAGCAGCTTCATCAGCCCAACCCTGTTCTTTGGCTTGAGCTTGTCGGTCTTGCCATCACTCGTGCATGCGGTGCTGGGCCTGACCTCGTTCAGCCACGCGATCCGCAAGGCGTAGCGCCGCTCGCAGGGGCGCATCGGGTACGCTGATTCCCACCAGCGCAGAGGAGGTTCAGAACGATGTTCAAACTCGCAATGCGTACCATCGGCATGATCCTTGGCCTGCTCGCGAGCGCGTTGATGCTCATCATCGAGATCCTGTACTCGCTGGCGCGCACGTTGGCTGAGCTGGCGGGGCATGGCACGGCAAACACCACCTACTTCTTCATCGGGCTGATCGTCTCGATGTTCGGGCTCGTCGGCGCGTTCCTGGCCGATCCGCTGCCGATAGCCTCGGTGGTGATGATGCTCATCGCGGCGGTCGCCTTCTTCTTCCTCGTCGGCGCCTGGGCGATCATCCCGGCGGTGTTCTTCGTTCTCGCGATCCTGATCGTCTTCTTCGACCGCAGGCGCACACGCGGCTAGCGAGCGCGCCAGACAAACAACAAGGGCCACACGCCAGACCTCCTCCGTGCGGAGAAGATCGGCGCGTGGCCCTCGTCTCTGTGGCCGCACGCGCGGCGGCTACAGCGCCAGGTCGAGCGGCGGCGCGGCCTCCTCGGCTGGCGTGGCGCCCTGGTGATCGTGGTGATTGCTCTTGCGGAGCGGAATCTCGCGCAGGAACAGCGTCACGATGAACGCCACGATCATCATGCCCGCGCCAATGGCAAACACCTCGGTGACGGCGGACGCGAAGCTGACCTTGATCGCCTCCTGTAGCTGCTCGTAGAGGATCTTCCCCTGCGGGCCGAACTGCGCGAACTTCGCCTGGAGCGCGCTCGCATTCGCCTGGCTGGAACCGATGCTGAGCTGGCCCACCGGAATCAGCGCCTTGAGCGCGGCGGGCATATTCGCCTGCAAGTCGCTAGCGAAGGTATTGGTCAGCACGGAGCCAAGCACCGCCAGGCCAATCGTGCTGCCCATCGAGCGGAAGAAGGCCAGCGA
Source organism: uncultured Chloroflexia bacterium (assembly GCA_963840335.1). Lineage (GTDB taxonomy): Bacteria > Chloroflexota > Ktedonobacteria > Ktedonobacterales > JADMIN01 > JAKAIY01. The sequence continues at coordinate 93,033 of CAWIYP010000011.1, read as the reverse complement.
CGCGGTGACCTCGCCGATCTTGTTCACCGGGAAGGCGTTCTGCACGACGATGGTGAACAGGCTCATCATCACGCCGATGCCCAGGCCTGTCACGATCATGTTGCGCAGCAGTTCCTGGGTGCTCGTATGCACCGTCATCTGCGAGAGCAGGAGCATGCCGATGGTAGCCACCACGAAGCCCAGCAGCGCGATGATCTTGTAGCGTCCGGTGCGCGAGAGAATCTGCCCGCCAACGATGCTACTGACGATGAAGCCCAGCATCATCGGCGTCAGGATGGCGCCAGAGTTGGTCGCCGACTGACCCAGCGCATCCTGCACGAAGTACGGCAGGTAGAGAATCGCGCCGAACATGCCCGCCGCCAGCAGGAAGGTGGCGATGATCGAGACGCTGAAGATGCTGTTCTTGAAGAGACGCGGACTGATGATTGGCTCAGCGGCGCGCAGCTCGACCAGCAGGAAGGCGATCAGCATCACCGCGGCGAAGGCGAACAGCGAGATGATCTCCCAGGAGCCCCAGTCGTACTGAGTCCCGCCCCAGGAGAGCGCCAGCAGCAGCGGCGCCGACCACAGAATCAGGAAGGCCGAGCCGAAGTAGTCAATCTTGTGCTTGCGATTCGAGATGATGCGCGGCATGGTCAGCCCGGCGGTGATGATCGCGATGGCGCCGACGGGCATATTGACATAGAAGACCCAGCGCCACGTCCAGTTATCGGTGATCCAGCCGCCGAGCAGCGGGCCAATGATGGTGGCGAATCCGAAGACGGCCATGAAGAGGCCCTGCCACTTGCCACGCTCCGATGGCGGAAAGATGTCAGCGATGATCGCCTGCGCGATGGGCATCAGCGCGCCCGCGCCCAGCCCCTGAATGCCACGGAAGATGATGAGCTGATTCATATCCTGGCTGGCGCCCGAGAGCGCGGAGCCAAGCAGGAAGAGTACCATGCCCCCGATGAAGAAGACACGGCGACCATAGATGTCGGAGAGCTTGCCATAGATCGGCACAGCGACCGTCGAGGCGAGCAGATAGGATGTGTAGACCCAGGAAATATTCTGGCCGCCCAGCTCCGCGATGACGTGTGGCATCGCCGTGCCAACAACCGTCTGGTCGAGCGCGGCCAGCAGCATGCCGAGCATGAGACCGATGATGATAGGCGCGCGACGGCCCTGGCCGAGTTGCGGTGTGGTGTACTGCGGCGCGTCTTGTGGCGCGCTCTGTGGGGCGCGGATATCGGTCGTCGTCGCGATCTGTGGCGCGGCGACCGATAGGTTCTCCGCCATATCCGCCATAGGGTTCTCCTCCTCCCGCGACGGACGCCGCGGTGTACGGATGATGATCGCGCTGAATCAGCGCGTAGATTGCGGGTAGGCGGCAGCTTCGCCGCTCGTGTGTGGGGCGGGCGTCGCATGATCGGCAGCGTCTCGTAGCGTCTGCGCCTCGCGCTCGGCAACCTCAGCGAGCGCGCGCATGCCCTGGGTGAGCGCGGCAAGGTCATCGCCGCTCAACTGCTGGATGAGGCGGGCCATCAGGTAGGGGCCACTGCCGCCCTGGCGCAGCCGCTCCACCAGTTCCGCCCCTGTCGCGCTCGGCACGACGATGGCCCGGCGGCGGTCGCTGGGATCCTCGCTGCGCTCCACGTAGCCCTGTTGCACCAGCTTATCGATCAGCATACTGGCGGAGGGCTTGCTCAGGTGCAGCGCGTCGGCGACCTCACTCACGGTCATGCCCTCACGCATGCCCAACGTGACGAGCGCCTTCAACTGCCCTGTAGGCAGGTCAAGCTCCAGCCAGTCAGGCGCATTCAGGCGCGCAATCGCATGGAAGAGCGCGTGCTGCGCGTCGAGCGCGTCGCGCACCTGTGGCTCCAACTGCTCGCGCTGCTCGTCTGTCATCATTCGGCTAGCTCCAGATAACATTTGCTGTATGCCGACCTATTTAACTTAAAACAATAGTTCATCTTTGTCAAACTATTAACACGGCACAGCATAATTCGACCTAAATCGTAGTTTTGCGACTAGCAAGCTGGCCGGTTAACATTTGGCATGAACTACCCGCCTGCCAAGCGGATCGGCGAAAACTCACAGTGGGCATCCGCGCTGGCGATTGAGCCAGCAGCAGAAATTGTGCAGCCTCGCCGCCGCCGTTCAGCCGGGCGCAAGGTGGCGCTGGGTCCAGGCAAACTCGTCAATAACCACGTAGTGTATGGCCACGAAGTTCTCGATAGCGACCATCTGAACGCTCCTTTTCGCCGAAAAATTTCATAGCGCTCAGTGAAGCGGGCGAGACCTCCCGGCCAATCTCTCCTATTTCATACCAAACGTTGAAGCTAAGGTCGGATTTCACCAGTAATTCGCAGGCTCAATAGCGGAACCAAACACTCATTGACGGCGCTCAGATTCCAGAGTATGCTGGCATTACTGTTGGGAACGCGCCCCTTTCCTATAAACCCTGACTGACAAGGCAGCGTCTAAGTGGAATCATTACGAATTCTTTACAGTAGACGACGAGGGGCGAAGAACATTATGCACGTTCTATCAGATGGGCATCAACGGACGACTGACTACCTATCATTCTACGCACCTGACCACGGGCAGTTCACTCGACTCAAACAGGATCAAAAAGGCCAAGAGGAGAGGTGACACACGTGCGAAAACGAACGCTCATGGTTGGCGGCATCGTAGCCGCTCTCGTTCTTGTTCTCGCCCTCTCGATATACGTTGGCATCTCCATGACCAGCCGATCACACTCTACTGGGGTCGCATCATTCACACCCCATCATGGTACTATGTCGAGCGCTAACCTCACGTTACTTCAGACGGCTCTTAGCAGTCCTGACCCTACTAAGGAGGTAAAAGCGCTCGCGCCTGAGCTGCGCGATGCATTTCTAACTCAGGATAAGCCTATGCTGCCATCTAGAACTTCAATCACCCTTGAACCGAGAACCTTCCTGATAAGCAGCGAAGATGACACAGGCGTGATCACCGCCAAAACCTCTGGCGGGCAAACATACTTGCTTCACCTTGTCCGGGAAGACGGGACATGGTTACTCCTCTACACCGAGGAGCAATGACACTATGAGCATGTGTTGGAACAGATGGGCGTCAGCGCTCTTTGCACTGTTCGCTGTTGTTATGATGGTTCTCAAGCCCTACTTCAGTTGCCCACGCCAACGCAGACATAAGCGCCGGAGGCTGCGCGCCAGGTATTGGCACGCGCACACCTGTCATCCTGGTGCACGGTCTGGGGAGCAATGGAAGTGTGTGGGGCAGCAAGGATGACCCATCATCAATGTATCATGCCCTCAGCGCCCTAGCGGACGTCTACGTCGACACGCCCTTCGACTATAGCCAAGTCAACCGCGCCTGGGTGGACAACCCCGCCATGGGGCCAGCACTCGCCCAGCGGATCGCCTGTCTTGCGGCAGCGTCGCGTCAGGCCGGTGGCTTCGGGAAGGTGATCATCGTGGCTCACTCTATGGGCGGGCTCGTCGCACGCTTCGCTGCCTCTCAGACTGTAGGTGGTCAGCCCGTATCACATGACATCGGGCTTGTGGTCACTATTGGCACACCCAACCTGGGCAGTGGCTGGGCGAATATCGCTGGCCCAATGGCTTTTGGGATCTGCCACCCAGACACTCTCATCGAATATCAGTTTACCGTCTCCAACCGTTCACTGTGCGCCTACCTTGACTCGCTGAATGGTCTCCGGGATCGATCGCAAGAAATCGACAAACTGCCCAAGATGCCGTCCAGCATCCCCGTGCTGGCGATTGCTGGCGACGAGACCATCTCCGTCTCTCTATTCCATCTCACGCTGCGCAAGGACACGAAGAGCGACATTGTTGTGAGTGAGAAGTCCGCCCTATCAGAGCAGGCGCTCCCAGATGAAGGCGGTGGGCAGGTCGTTATTTCTTGCAGTGCTATGCTATTCGCCAGCCTGAGCACACCGTGCTGGCACAAGGCTTTGCCCAACAATCCTGCGGCCGAACGCGCCACGACGAACGCCATTATGCGCTACCTGACAGCAATCAGGCTTTCGCCCTACGTGGGTCATTGGTACACCCACTCAGGCGGGCTCACCATTAATGCTGACGGCTCCGGCGAGATGTCCTACCGCAACTACGACACCTGTCCCTTCGGTGACACCAGCGGTTTCTTCATGTGCACTATCTCCGAGCAAATCAAGATCACGGTCACGAACGCCAGAGCGTTTGCGACTGTTACAAGTAGCAACGCCAGCTACAGCGATGCGAACTTTAATACTCAACAGGGCCCGTCAGGCATCCCCAACGGAACTGTCTATCCAATTCGCAAACAGGGGATAGACATGATCATAATTGACACCAGTAATACACCCAACGCTGTCGGCCCCATCACTTACTGCAACGATCACCCCACCACACATGTTGACTGCGGGGCATAAACGTTTGACATGAAATACCTGCCGGTCACGCGGATCGGCGAAGACCAGTAGTGGCATCCGCAGCCTTGCCGACGCCCCCCAATACGCCCGGATGCTTGCGAGCGCATGCGACCGCTCCCGCAGCGCCCGGCTGAATGGCGGCCCTCCAGGCGCGAATTCACTCGCCTGCTTGCTCCATCGGCAGCAACTGCGCGCTCAGGAGATGTTTCTGCACCTTGCCCATCGCATTGCGTGGCAGCGCCTCGACAAAGACAACGCGGCGCGGCTTCTTGTAGCTGGCCAGGCGTTCGCGGCAATAGGCGATGATCTCGTCGGCGTCCGGCGCCTCGCCCGCTTTCGCTACGATCACCGCGACCACCTGCTCGCCCATCTCGGTGTCTGGCGCGCCCAGCACAGCCACCTCCGCCACGGCGGGATGGCCCGCCAGCGCCTCCTCGATCTCGCGCGGATAGATATTGTAGCCGCCGCTGATGATCAGCTCACGCGCCCGCCCAGTGATGGTGTAGTAGCCGTCGTCGCTGACCCAGCCGAGGTCGCCCGTCTTGAACCAGCCGTCGGGGTCGAACGCCTCCGCCGTGGCGTCCGGGCGATTGATGTAGCCCGCGAAGACGTGCGGGCCGCGCACCTCGATCTCACCGATCACCCCGGCGGGCAGCGGATGACGCCCACTGACATCCACGATGCGCGCCTCCTGGCCAGGGAAGGGGCCGCCCACCGTACCCGCGCGGCGCTCGCCATCGTAGGGATTGGTCAGGTTCATGCCCGTCTCGGTCATGCCATAGCGTTCGAGGATGCGCTGGCCAAAGACGCGCTCGAACTCGCCGAAGAGCTGGCTGCTAAGCGGCGCCGAGCCAGAGACGTAGAGCCGTAGTCGCCGCTGAGGAGCGCCACGTCGCTCTGCCTCCGCCACGAGACGGCTATACATCGTCGGCACACCGAAGAACAAGCTGATCGCGGGGTCGCTGTCGAAGGTCGCCAGCGCGTCGGGGGCGTCGAACTTGCGGCGCAAGAGACGCTGCCGCCCATGTAGAGCGCGCCATGTAGCCCGACCATCAGCCCGTGGGTGTGGAAGAGCGGCAGGGCGAGCAACAGCCGGTCGTCGGGCGTCCAGCGCCAGGCGGTGGTGATGGCGATGGTGTTGGCGACGTGGTTGCGGTGCAGCATCAGCGCGCCCTTTCGAGCGCCCCGTCGTGCCAGAGGTATAGCCGATGGAGGCGGGCGCGTCGCTAGCGGGCAGACGCAGCGCCTCCCCCGCCGTCGCATCCCCCAGCCGCAGGAACGCCGCATAGCCGATGCGCTCAGGCATGGGCGCGGCATCCGTGGCGGCGCCCGCATCCTCTCCGACGACGATGAGCAGCCGCAGCGCCGGAAGCGCCAGCGGGGCCAGCTCCGCCACACCCGCTGGCGATGTGACACAGACGCGCACATCGGCGTCCGTGAAGATGTGCTCCAGTTCCATCCGGCGATAGGCTGTGTTGACGAGCGTGGCCACGCCGCCCGCGAGATGGACGCCGAGGTAGGCGACAGCGAAGGCGGGGCTATTCTCCAGAAAGAGGCCGACACGCTCGCCAGCCGCCAACCCGGCGGCGCGCAGGGCGCGGGCGAACCGCTCGACATCGGCGTAGAGCCGCCCATAGCTGACTATTGTGTCATCGAAGATGATCGCGGGACGCTCAGGCTTGCGCCGCGCATGATCCGCGACGGCTTCGACGATGGAATGCGCCACAGGCTCTCCGCTCTTTCTTCAGCGTGATACGATGCTGGCTAATGCTGGCGGACGACGTATGCGCCCTGTTCGCAAGCGATTCTAGCGTATAACGCATAGGGGCGCGATGGCCACGTTGCGGGGTGGGCTGGCCTCCGTTCGCGCCGCTGACCTCGCGGTCAGAGGAGAGTAGTCGCATGGCGGCAGACGATCTCGCGAGCGTGAAGGCGCTGGCCTTCGACGTGTTCGGGACGGTCGTGGACTATCGCGGCGCGATCATCGCGGAGAGCGCTGCTCTGAATCAGAGCAGCGGCCTCGCGGTGGACTGGGCGGCCTTTGCCGACGCCTGGCGCGGGAGCTATCGCCCGAACATGGAGCGCGTGGCGCGCGGCGACCTTCCCTGGATGAACCTCGATGCGCTGCATCGCCTCGCGCTGGATGAGCTGCTGGCGCAGTTCGGTGTGACCAACCTGAGCGAGGAGCAAAAGCGGCGGCTGAATCGCGTGTGGCATCGGCTGCGCCCGTGGCCCGACGCCGTAGCTGGGCTGATACGCCTGCGTGCGAAGTACATCGTGGCGACGCTCTCGAATGGCAATGTGGCGCTGCTGGTGAATATGGCGCGGCTCGCGGGCCTGCCCTGGGATGTTATCTTCTCGGCGGAGCTGGTTCAGGCCTATAAGCCCGACCCGCGCATCTACCAGATGATCTATCGCCTGCTGGATCTGCGACCAGATGAGGTGATGCTGGTGGCGGCGCATCCCGACGACCTGCGCGCGGCGCGTGGCCAGGGGCTGCGGACGTGCTTCGTCCCCCGCCCGCTCGAAGCTGGCCCGCATGCCACACCGCCGACCATCGCCGAGCCAGAAGTGGATCTCGTCGCCGCTGACTTTGGCGAGCTGGCGCGACTGCTGGGCGCGTGAGGCCCGCTGGCGCTCCGCCTGATCGCTGGGTGATACTGCTAGTGCGCGCTGCAATGGCCAGCGCTCGCAGGTGATCCGCAGCGGAAGACAGACCGGAGACAGGCTGAAGACATACGCGACGATCCGAGAGGAGGCGACAGGGTGGCTACGCAGCGTATCGCGGTGATCGCAGGGGATGGTATCGGCCCGGAGGTCATCGGCGCAGGCAGACGTACACTCGATGCGCTCCAGCGACTCGACAGCGCGCTGGACCTGGAGTATACCGAGTTTCCCTGGGGCAGCGCCTACTATCTGGAGCATGGCCACATGATGCCTCCAGACGGTATCGAGCAGCTCGCCAGCTTTGACGCGATCTACTTCGGCGCGGTCGGCTGGCCGACGATCCCCGATCATATCTCGCTGTGGGGGCTGCTGATTCCGTTCCGCCGCAGCTTTGACCAGTACATCAACCTGCGTCCTGTGCGGCTGCTGCGCGGAGTCAGCAGCCCGCTGGCCAACCCCGGCGCGATTGACATCACGGTGGTGCGCGAGAACACCGAGGGCGAGTATTCTGATGTCGGCGGGCGCATCTTCTCTGGCACGGACCGCGAAATTGCCGTGCAGGAGACTATCTTCACGCGGTATGGCGTCGAGCGCGCAGTGCGCTACGCCTACGACCTTGCACGCACCCGCCAGAAACGGGTGACCGGCGCCACCAAGTCGAACGGCATCCGCATCACGATGCCCTTCTTCGATGAGATTTTCCGCGAGGTCGGCGAGGAATATCCCGATGTGACGGCGACGCTCATGCACAGCGACGCGCTGGCCGCGCAACTGGTGCTGCGCCCGCGGATCTTCGATGTGATCGTCGGCTCGAACCTGCTCGGCGACATCCTCTCCGAGGTGACAGCCGCCGTCTCCGGCTCCATCGGCATCGCGCCCTCGGCGAACCTCAACCCGGAGCGGCGCGGGCCGTCGCTCTTCGAGCCGATCCACGGCTCCGCGCCCGACATCGCCGGACAGGGCATCGCCAACCCCGCTGGCGCCATCTGGGCGGCCTCACTCATGCTGGAGCATCTCGGCCATGCGCCGGCGGGGCAGCGGCTGCTCCAGGCGCTCGAAGACGCCCTCGCCAGCGGCGCGCGCACCCGCGACCTGGGCGGCGACGCGAACACCGAGCAAATGACCAACGCCGTCATTGCCATGCTCCAGCGCGCCTGACGCCTCCAACACACGACGCCCCTGGCGCGCTGAACGCGTCCCAGGGGCGAAGGCTTCTCTAGTCTGGTGTGAGGGGGCGCCTGTGCTACGCCGAGATGCGGCGGTAGCGCGCCTCGACGAAGCCGTAGATGCCGTAGGCGACCAGGCCAAGCGCCACCAGACCCAGCAGCAGCGGCCCGAACGGCTGCGCGGCCAGCGTGGCCAGCGCGCCCGCCAGACCCTGCGCCTTGTGGGGATCGTGGTTGATGCGCCGCCTCGATCAGGAAGATGGCGATCACCACGAAGATGGCGCCGAGCGCGCTCAGGCCATAGCGGCCCGTGATAGCGCGTCAGCTTGCGCTCGCCCTCGTTCATCTGCCCCAGCGGGAAATAGCGCTCGAAGCGCAGCTTCCACGCCTCATAGAACAGGCCGATCGCCACACCCAGGACGATCAGGCCGACCACGACGACCAGCGCCACGCCACCCGGCGCGGACATCAGGCGCGCGGTCCAGTCCTGCGTCGCGGTGTTCGAGCCTTTCGGCGCGACATTCTGCGTCATCAGCCGCAGCGCGGCCAGCGCGAAGCCCAGGTACGAGACGCCGACCACCGCATAGCCAATGCGGCGCACAGCTTCCTTCGCGTCGCGCTCCTGCGCATCAGGATCGAAGATCGCGCGGGCGAACTGCCACAGCGCATAGCCGACGAAGCCGACAACGGTGATGAATAGCAGAAACTTGCCAAAGGGGTGCGCATAGATCGTGGTGATCGCGCCCTGGGGGTCCGTCGTGCGACCACCGACGCTCACCGCTGTCATCAGCGCGAGCCAGCCGATCACGATATAGACCAGGCCCTTGGCCGCATACCCGACGCGCACCAGCCCACCAAACCAGGGCGTGCGTATCGCCTCGCGTGTCGTATTCTCCGCTTGATTCGCGACTTGCTGCGCGCCATCAGTCACTGTGTTGGCGGTTGACGTTGATTCGTGTGTTTGAAATCGACCCATGTATTCGTCCTTTCACTCTCGCCTTGTGCCACTCACCAGGAGGGTCATGCGTCCGCGTCTGGCAGACATTTGTGGCGGCCCGGTGAGGCGCATATTTGGTGAGAGGAAAGGCAAGAATGGCGCCAACCTGTTCCAGCAGCCCGCAAACGCTCATTTCATCGGCATTTGTGGGCATGCGCGACGCATCCAGAAAAGCGCGCGAACAGCAAAAACAGACGCCCAGGCGGAGCAACCTCCGTGCCACCTGGACGTCTGTTTGGCGCGCTATGCGTCGCGCTCGCCTAGCTCTTGCGCTTGGTCGGCGTCGGCGCTGGCGCGGGGACGCCGCGCTGGGGACGTGGCCCCGGCTCTGGCGTCTTCACCGGATTCGCCTCCACCAGCAGCAGCGCCTCGCTCAGCGCGCGATCGAGCTGCGGGTCGGCCCCCTGCATGTAATCCTGCGGCGTGTTATCCACCTCGATGGTGGGGTCGGTGCCGTAGTTCTCCACGCCCCAGCCGACATCGCGGAACCAGAAGCTGAACTCTGGCTGCGTCGTCAGCGAGCCATCCGCCAGCGCGATGTAGGGGCTGATGCCCACCACGCCGCCCCAAGTGCGCTTGCCCACCAGCGGGCCGAGCTTCAGCATCTTGAAGGCGTGGCTGAAGATGTCGCCATCGGAGCCAGCGTTCTCGTCGGTGAGGGCCACGATATTGCCACGCGGCGACTCGCCGAAGTAGGGCGAGGCCCCGCTCCAGCGCTGGAAGCTATAGCCGAGGCGCGGGCGCATCAGCTTCTCCAGCACAAGGGCCGAGACACTACCGCCGCCATTCCAGCGGACATCCACGATCAGTCCCTCGTAGTCGTACTCTTGCAGGTAGTAGCGGTGGAAGATCGCGAAGCCGAAAGACCCCATGTCGGGGACGTGGATATAGCCCACACGCCCGCCAGAGCGCTCATGCACGGCGCGGCGATTCCCTTCCACCCAATCAATGTAGCGCGCCAGGAAATCGCTGCCTGTCGGGCAGACCGTCACGATGCGCGGCTCCCCGCCCGCCGCTGGCTGGATCAGCAGCTCGACATCGTTGCCCGCCTGGTTGAAAAGCAGGCGCATCGGGCTGCGCTCGCGGGTGACGCGCTGCCCGTTCACCGCCAGCACGGCGTCGCCCTCCGCCACATTCACGCCGGGCGCGCGCAGGGGCGAGGTTGCGTCGAGCGCCCAGGGATCGCCCTGGACGATGCGGGCGATGATGTAGCGACCACTGGCCTCATCGAAGCGCCAGTCGCAGCCCAGACTCCCCTGGACATAGTTGGGATGGTCACGGTACTCGCCGCCAAACTCGTAGGCATGCGAGGAGCCAAGCTCGCCCTGCATCTCCCAGATAATGTCGGAGAATTCGGAGCGCGAGGCGACGCGCTCCACCAGCGGCGCGTAGCGGTCACGGATCGCCAGCCAGTCAATGCCGCTCATGTCGGCGTTCCAGTACTGCTCGCGCTGGAGCCGCCACGCTTCGTAATACATCTGGCGCCACTCAGCGCCCGGCCAGACGGCGACCTTGGCGCGTTCGAGGTCGAGCCAGCCAGAGGAACGCCCTGGCGCGTCGGCGTCGGGGCCATCCGAGGGCTTCTCGCCCGCGCGAATCAGCCGGAGCCGCTCATGGGAGCGATAGAGCAGCCACTTGCCGTCAGCGGTCACCTCGAAGTCGGCCATGCCATCGGCGAGATGCTCGGCCTTGTGGCTCTCGAAGCGATAGACGAAGAGTGTGTTATTGCTGGGCGGCGTCAGGGTGTCCCAACTCTCGTTGAGTGTCCCCTCGACTGGCGCAATGGTGAAGACGGCGCCGCCAGGGATACCCGCGATACGGCTGTAGCGACCATCGGAGACTGGGAAACGGACGATGCGGGCGCTGATGCCATCCAGGTCGATCTCGACAGGCTTCGGCTCGTCGCCTTTCTTCTCAGCCTTCTTCTCAGCCTTCGCGGCGTCTTCAGGCTTTGCGGCTTCCGCGCTGGCGTCGTTCTGCTTGCCGTTCTGCTGCGCATTTCCCGTATCCGCCGCGTCGTCTTTCACCTCTGCCTTTACCGTCTCCTTTACGTCGTCTTTCGCTGACGCGGGGATGGGGGTGAAGGGCGAGCGCTCGTCACGCTTGAGCATGACGAGATACGGGCGCATGCCACGCGGGAAGTTCATGTCGAACTGGAGGTTGTCGGCGACGGGGTCGAATTCGCGCCCAGAGAGGAAGTAGAGGTACTTGCCGTCTGGGTCAAAGGCTGGCTGCATGTCGTAGCGCACTGGCTCAGTGACCTGCCAGGTCTCGCCGGTGGCCACCCGCGCCAGCTTGATCGCCACCTGGCGCGGGTTGATGGCGTAGGCATAGGCTAGCCACTGGCCATCTGGCGACCATGCCAGGCCGCGCTGGTGCATGGCGTCTTCTTCGCGGCCAAATGCGGTATGGTCAATGCGCTTGACGGCGCCCGTCTCGGCGTCCACGACGAGGAAGTCGCCACGATGATTCGAGAGCGCCACCTGCGTTCCGACGGGCGCGGGAACCAGTTCCAGCACATGGCCGATGTCGGCGTCGGCAAGGGTGCGCGTCTCGGCCAGGCCATCGGCGGAAAAGACGACGAGGCTCGGCTCATCGCCCTGATCGGCGGTGGCGACGAGGCGCTTGCCATCGGCCAGCCAGGCGATCATGCGATAGCGCGTGGCTTCGGGGTCGCCGTGCTGCGTGACCGCGCCCTCGAACGCGCCCATGCTGAAGGCCTTGCCGCGCGTGGTGAAGGTGACGCGGTCGCCCTGCTGGCTGGGCGTCCACGATTCCAGCCAGCGTCCCGCAGGGACAAAACGGCGCTCGCGCTGGGTGCGCATGCCTGTTAGTCCCACCTCGATCTTGCGCCCGCTCGTCGCGTTTGGCTCCAGCGCATAGAGGTCGCCGCCCGCATGGTAGACTAGCGTCACGCCATCGGTCGAGAGGCCACGCGCGTAGAAGTCGGCGTGGTTGGTGTGGCGGCGCAGATCGCCGCCATCGGGCAGGCACGAGTAGACGGCGCCGATATTCTCGTGGTCGGAGATGAAGTAGATGCGCTCACCCACCCAGCAGGGATAGGAGATGTTGCTGTCGAGGTCGAGCAGACGCCGGAACGCGCCAGAGCCGTCGGGGTCGATCCAGAGGTAGCCCGCTGTGCCGCCACGATAGCGCTTCCAGTGGGCCGGCTCGTCGGTGTTGCGCCCGACAACAACCGCGCTGCCTGGCCCGAAGGCGATGGAGTGCGCGGGGCCATAGGGCAGCGTGCGCGTCGCGCCGCCCTGCGCCGCGATTTCCTGGAGCGCCCACCAGCGCCGCATCGGCTGATAGGCGGGGCTGGAGAAGATGACCGCCGAGCCATCGGGGCGCCACGCGGCGATCCGCGCGCCAGCGCCGTCGTAGGTCAGGCGCAGCGCCTCGCCGCCGTCGTAGGGCATGGTGTAGACTTCCGCCGGGCCTTCGTGGCGTCCGGTGAAGGCCAGCGTCTTGCCATCTGGTGAGAAGCGCGCATTGGTGATTTCCGCAACGCCCGCCGTCAGTCGCTCGGCGCGCCCGCCGCTGAGTGTGGTCAGCCAGAGATCGTCTTCAGCGGTAAAAACGATATGCTCACCAGAGATAGTAGGAAATCGGATGTAGCCTGAATGCGCCATATAAACTCCTCTGTCATATCGCCCAGGATGCGGAAAAAGCCGCTAAGGCTGCGGCGAGGGGTGGGAATGCCCTGACGCATGTCCCAAGGATGAATGTTCGCACCGAAAACATAGGCATGTCAACGCGCTCGCGCTATCGCCCTTGCGCCTGGCTTGCGCCTATGATAAGATGTGGGGGCTGAGGGGTGAGGCGCTAGCGTCTCATCACCACAACATTCCGGGATCGTCTAGTGGTAGGACAGCTGACTCTGGATCAGCCAGCCGTGGTTCGAATCCACGTCCCGGAGCCAACAACGAGCGGGCCAGTCGCGTGACTGGCCCGCTTTGTTTTGCCCATGCGCTCAGGGCAGCGCCACGCCGAGCAGATTATCTAGCTCGGCGACGCTCACCTCAGCCAGTGAATCGACGATGCGATCCGCCGCCTCCAGGCCGGGCGCGTCGGGCTGCCCTGCGCGGCGCACGGCGATGCAGCGCATGCCACCCGCACGCGCCGCCGCCACGCCAGCGGGGGCATCCTCGAAAACCACGCAGCGCACGGGCGCGACCCCGACCAGCGCGGCGCCCTGCCAGGAAGATGTCTGGCGCGGGCTTGCCCATGCGCCACATGCTCGCCAGATACGAAGCCATCGAGCACGGGGCCCGATATCCAGCAAGCTGATGATCACCTCGATATTGGCGACAGGAGCCGAGGAGCCGAGCGCCTGCCGATAGCCCGCCGCATGCAGCGCCGTCAGCAGCTCCCGCGCGCCCGGCAGCGCCGTCGCCTCGCGCCGCAGCAGTTCGCGATAGAGCGCCTCTTTGCGCTCGCTCAGCGCCGTCACGCGCGCAGGGTCACGCACGCCAAAGAGCAAGGGGATGCTGTCACTGTTGCGCATGCCAAAGGACGCCCAGAACGCCTCATCCGAGTAGGGTAGACCCTCCTCGCGCGCCAGCATCTCCCAGGCGCTGCGATGCTGCTCGGCGCTATCGATGATCACGCCGTCCACATCCCAAAGCGCCGCATAGTCCCGCCGTATCGCTCGCGCCACCTGCGCGTCACCCATGCTCTCGCTCCTCCATCGTTCATCCGTCTGTCCCATCGGCCCACACGCCGCACAGCTCGATACCGATAGTGACACACCAGCGCAGCCTCATCCGCAAGCGACAGCGCCAGCTTCCCGCCATTATGGCTACAGGAAACAACAGGTTATTTCAGCGCTATCAACCGAGTGTGACCAAAGCTGTCACATCATCGTTGAAGGCCTTAGATAGTGGCGGAAAGTGTGAGTTACGCCACTTTTGGCAGTCAAGCATCTGTAGCGCCAACCGCTTGACATCGTGGTGAATGCCGCATACCCGCGCGGAAAGGGCGGAAAGACTAGCGCAAACTAGTCTGAAAGTACTAACCAAGTGGGCGTAGAACACGTTTTCTCGCTCAATCGGGTATAGTTGGCACGTCGTATTGTTCAAGTACATCTGTTCCAAGTTGGAGCAGGGCCTTTCTCTGAGATGGATCGCGCGAACAGCCTTCCGGTCGTAGTGACGGCTCCCGGAGCAAACGGGCTGATGCGCATCGCCCACACGCAAAAAGCGCGTGGAACCGTCCCAGAGCGGAGGTAAGAGGAGGCGTCGTACAGGACTCGCCCGACCTATGGCGCAGGCGCCTGATCGCCTGTGTCCAGCGGCGCGTGGCCCTCAGGGGAGAGCGCGTGTCGCTGGACAGTCGGCTACGAGGATTGACGTCTCCTGCGATGGGCGCCTGTGGTGGACGCGCCACAGGCCCCCGTCAAGAGGAGGATTGGATCTTGCTTCGATCTGACGCGCTATGGAGGAATGGAGGGCGCCTGCTCTCAGTCGCGCTGCTTGGTGGTGGCCTGGCGTTCAACGCCTCGGGCATTCCCATCGAAATGATGGACATCCACAGCCACAATACCGCCTCGCAGACCTGGCTCACCCTTGAGCATGGCTGGCTCTGTCGCACCTGGAGCGACGCGCTGGCCGCCAGTACCGCGAGCATTCCCCCTATCGTCATGAGTCCAACCGCCAATATGGTTCCGCTGGCGCTCTCCACCACAAGCCAGCAACCCATAAAGGCGGAGTTCATGGGCGGCGCGCGCTCGTTCGATACGATCGCGCTAGGGCAGGGACAGCCATACGGTGTCACCCACTGCACGACTCAATGGCATGTCGGCGCCGATGGGCGGCTCATCTCTGACGCTCCCTCGTGGGCGCCGAACCCCACCGGGGAATGGCCCGCGATGAGCCAGAATACGCTGGAGGCGCCGCTCCGCGCCTCGTCGCGCAAGCTGGCGCTCGCAGGAATATCCCACACCACCACACTTCAGATCAAGTCCGTACACATGAGCCGCAAGAAGGTCACGACCTTCACAGCGGCGCCCGCGGCCTCGACAGCGTATACCCCTGTCGCGCCAGGAGGCATCGGCCCGTGGACACCCGTCCCCGGACACCCCTCCTACTCGATGGGTGATTTCGCTGGTGATCCGCATAGCAGCGAATTTGGTGTCTGCACCTGGTGGGCATGGTATACGCGCCGCGATGAGCCACAACTTGGCTACCTCGGCTACGCCTCCAACTGGATCAACGCCGCGCGGGCAAAGGGCATGCGCACGGGCTATGCGCCTGCCGTCGGGGCGACGGTGGTCTTTCAGCCGGGGGTGCAGGGGGCGAGCAGCAGTGGTCATGTTGGCCATGTCGTGCAATTGCTCAGCGGCGGCTGGTTCATCATCTCGGAGATGAACTTCTATTGGAATGGCGGCGGCTGGGGACATGTGGATTACCGCTACGTCCACACCGGATCCGGAGTCGCCTTCATCTATTGATAAGCGCGCAGGCGCTCGACTGCCACAGACTCACACACAACCATCGAGAGGCCACCACACGCTGACGCTAGCGTGGGTGGCCTCTCGCCGCGCAACTGGCGCCCCGCGCCACACTCTGGTATCATGTCAGCAGAGAGCGAAGCGTGGCGTGGGATAGGCGCCCGTGGAGCGCTTGGGTTGGCCTGGGCAGCGTGGCCCAGCCCAACCGCAAACACCTCAATGAGGAGGACGCTATGAAGTTACGTGGATTGCGCCATGCACGACAGCAAAGCGGGTTGAGTATCGGCCAACTGGCCGAATTGACGGGTCTTCGGAGGGAAACGATCACCCACCTGGAACACTGCCGTGAGGAGCCACAGCCCTACGCGCTGGCACGACTCGTCCGCGCGCTTGGCGCTTCCGTCACCGATCTGGTGGGCGCCGCACCCGCCAGCCTGTAGTCTTCGCGCTCCAGGCATTTCGGGAAAACCAATCACATAAAGGAATACGACAGGGCGCCCACTCAGGCGTCCTGTTTTTATGCCCGCTCAACGCGCCTCTGACACCTCACCCTCGGCTGGCGATGTGACGCCAGGCTCCGCGCTCGCCAGTGGCTCCAGCGTGGGGGTGATTGCCGTCTCCGCTGGCGCTTCGGGCGTCGCCTCTGTGGCGGCATCGGACAGTTGCTCCGTCGCCGCTTGCTCCACCGACGGCATTGGCTCCGTGGGCGCATAGGGAATCAGGCGTGGTGGCGCGATGACCACATTGTGGCGCCCAGAGCCAGTCAGCCCGCCCGTGTCGGGCGCGCCTGCCACCAGCGCGCCCGAACTCAGCGGCGCGGAATCGCGCGCCACAGCGCCCAGGCCGCCAGAGACACGCGCGGGCGGCGCGGGCTGGGCGGGCGTCTGGGGGCGCGCCATCCGCGAGACACTTGGCCCAGGCACGGTCTCCTGCAACAGCGCGCGGACGCTCGGCTCCTGAGGCAACGCCCTGAGCGGCGCGCTGACCGCGGCCATCGGCAGGGTGGTGGGGTCGGCGGCGTCGCTGCGCCATGTCGGCGGCATGGTCGGGGCCATCCCACCTGGAAGATGGAGCCTGCCTGTGAGCGGAGCAGCCTCAGGCGGCGCCAGCGGACGTGAGCTTGTGGATGTCTGGAGCAGCGCGCCCCGCGCCTCCTCGCGCAGTTGGAAGACGCTGATCTGCCGCTGGAGCGCCTCGGCCAGATCGACCAGATAGTCCATCGAGGCGCGTGCCTGCTCCATGCTATCGCTGGTTTGCGTCGAGACGCTCGCCAGGTCTTTGATGACGGAAGCCACCTGCGTGGCGACCCGCGCCTGCTCACTGGCAATGTCGTTGATCTGCTGCACATCGGTAGCGAGCCGCTGATTGAGCTTGTCCACCTCGGCCAGAGCGGCGCCCGCCTGTGTCACCAGATCCGATTGCATGACCACCTGCTCGACGCTGTGCTCGATCAGCACGACGACCTGATGTGTCTCGTTTTGCACGCCCTGGATGCGCCCGTGAATCTGGCGCGCGGCCTCGGCGCTGCGCGTCGCCAGATGCCTGATCTCCTGCGCCACCACCGCGAAGCCGCGCCCGTGGTCGCCCGCGCGCGCCGCCTCGATGTTGGCGTTGAGGGCTAGCATATTGGTCTGCGCCGAGATGTCGGCCACGAGCTGCACGATGTCGCCGATCTCCTGCGCGCTCTCGCCCAGCCGCTTGACCTTCTTCTTCGTTTGCAGTGTCAACTCGCGCACGCTCGCCATCCCCGTACCCGCGAGCGCGGTATTTTCACTGCCCGCGCGCGAAAACTCGCTGGCCTCACGCGCGGCGATGCTCGACTGGCTTGCCGTCGTGGCGATGTGCCGCACATTCTGCGACATGCCATCCACCGCCGCCGAAAGCTCCATGATGCGCTCCGCCTGATCCGACGCGCTTTCCGAGAGGTACGTGGCGGCGGCCCGCACCTCGGTCGCATGCTGGTTTACCATCTCACTGGCCGCCTGCGCCTCCGCCAGAATCGCATTGAATCCGTCGAGCACATCATTGAGCGAGACAACGAGCGGATCGAGCGCACTATTCAGCGGGGGCACGGGCAGGCGCAGATCGCGATTGCGCGCCAGTTCGAGGTGATAGCGCAAGTGGCGCAGCCCCTGGCCAAGCATCTGCCGCTCCTGCTCACGCTCGGCGAAGATGCGGCTGGTGTCAATCGCCAGCGCGGCCTGGTTGGCGAAAAGCTCGGTGATCTCGATGGTTTCGAGCGAGGGGATGAGGCCGTCATCGGGCTGGTCCAGCGAGAGCACGCCGAGCAGCCGTCCGTCGCGCGGGCTGATGAGCGGCACCAGCAGCACATCCTCCGGATCCCAGGCTTGCGCCGGATTCGCGGTGTGGAGCGCGGACTGCCCTGGCTTGGGTGGCTCGATAACGCCGCCAGCGGATTCGAGGACATGCCGGTACTGGTGCGGAATGAAATACGAATGGCTGCGGCAAAACTCCGGGCGCATGCCTGCGAGTAACGCCTGGAGACGCGGTGGATGTTCCGTGAGCAGGCGCTTGTTCGGCTCGCTCAGGCCTGCCGTCGCCACCACTTCGAGGAACTCGCTATCGATGCGGACGATATTGAGCGCGGCCACACGAAAGCCCAGAGCCAGGTTGATAGATTCGACGAGCTGGCGGAAGATGCTCTCCAGCCCCATCTCAGCGCGCAGGGCGGCTCCCAGGCGTACCATCTCTTTGACCTGGCGCATCCGCCGGGCCGTGTCGCGGTCGTTGCCGCCAGATCCTCGTCGTGCTGGCCAATTCGCCATTGCCGCACCTCCCGCCACGCGCCGTCTGCGTTCCGACGCCGCTACACAGGGCTTACTCCCTTCGCCGCAATCACTGTATTATGTCGGCGGGCGCTAGCGGGCGTCAATGGGGTAAGCCACACAGTAGCAGCGGCTACTCGCTTCTGGCGTCGCGCTTAGCGATGGCGGTGTCGAGCCATTGAATGTGGCTGACGCCATGCGAAGCGATGGTGGCAAAGAGGCTGCCAATCGTCGTGTCAGCCCCATAGGGCGAGTGTGCGACCGGCTGCGCCAGGCGCGCATCGTCGAGCGCATCGAGCAGCGCCAGCGTCGCCAGCCGCGTCTCCGCGAAGCGCGCCAGCAATGCCGCGGCTGGCTCCGCGCGATACCTGCTGGCGCCACGCTCGTTCGCCTGATTGATGAGATCACTGTGCGCTTTCGAGTCATCCGAGCCAGTCTGTGTGAAGAAGCCCAGCGGATCGTCGGCGCCATCGAGCGCCCGCTTGATGGCGCCCTGAAAGAAGCGCTCGACTCCCAGCACATGCGCGAGATGGTCTTTGGGTGTCCACATCGCGGCGCCAGGAACCTCGCTCTCTGTCACCTCACGGCTCATCTCCGCGTCCGACGCCGCCCGGAACCAGTCTTCGACCCGCTGACGCTGCGCCGCGAGCGCCGCGCTGATCTCGTCGCGTGTGGGCATGGGTTACTCCTTCTCCAGGTGGGGTGGCTGCCATCCAACAACGAAGACGCCACGAGGCGATCTGCGTCCTCGTGGCGTCCCCTTGAGCCGCCGTGGCGACTGAACCGACGCTGCCTGACTATTGGCCAGGGAAGTGGCACGCCGTCAGGTGGGTAGGGCTGCTCGCAGGCTTGACCTGGAGCGGCGGATACTCCTGCTTGCAGATGGCTTGCGCCTTCCAGCAGCGCGGATGGAACGGGCATCCCGACGGCGGGTTGACCGGGCTAGGCACATCACCCGTCAGAATGATGCGCTTGCGGGTCTTCTCCATTTCTGGATCAGGGTATGGGCTGGCGGAGAGCAGCGCAATCGTATAGGGGTGCTGCGGGTTGCTATAGACCTCATCCGCTGAGCCAAGCTCGACGATATGGCCCAGGTACATCACCGCGACGCGTGTGCTGATGTGC
The DNA here is from genome assembly GCA_963840335.1 of uncultured Chloroflexia bacterium. GTDB lineage: Bacteria > Chloroflexota > Ktedonobacteria > Ktedonobacterales > JADMIN01 > JAKAIY01. The sequence continues at coordinate 73,421 of CAWIYP010000011.1, read as the reverse complement.
TTGATCGCCGAGAGGTTGTGCGCGATGAACATGTAGGTCAGGTTGAATTCGTTCTGGAGGTCGGCCAGCAGATTGAGCACCTGCGCCTGAATCGAGACATCCAGCGCCGAGATCGGCTCATCGGCGACGATGAACTTCGGGTTCAGCGCCAGCGCGCGCGCGATGCCGATACGCTGCCGCTGCCCACCGCTGAACTCGTGCGCATAGCGGTTCAGGATGTTCGGACTCATGCCGACGACCCGAAGCAGATAGCGTATGCGCTCGTCGATCTTCTCGCGCGTGCCGTAATTGAAGTTGATCAGCGGCTCGCTGATGACCGCGCCAACGGTGAAACGCGGATCGAGCGAGCTGTAAGGATCCTGGAAGACCATCTGCATGTCGGCGCGCTTGCGGCGCAAGGCGCCCGTGTGCATCGTCGTCAGCTCCTCGCCGTCGAACGTCACCGTGCCTGCGTTCGGTTTGATGAGCTGCAAGACCGCGCGCCCCAGCGTTGATTTCCCGCAGCCGCTCTCACCGACCAGGCCCAGCACTTCGCCGCGCCTGATCTGGAGGTCTACGCCATCCACCGCTTTGACGGAAGCGACTGTCTGCCCCAGCAGGCCGCCGCGAATCGGAAAGTGGACTTTGAGGCCGCGAATATCAACCAGAACATCGTTCTGAGATGGGGCGGCTGCGCCAGGTTGTGGCATAGTCGTCGCCAACGGTAACGCTCCCTTCACTGCCTGCTCAGCAGGGTAGATGGCGGATTAGTAGGGATAGAAGCACGCGACCTGCTGGTTCGGCCCGACTGTTTCGAGGAGTGGTAGCTCCTCGCGGCAGCGCGCCTGCGCCTTGCGGCAACGCGGGGCGAAGGGACAGCCCTTCGGCAGATTGACCAGGTTTGGCGGCTGCCCACCGATCGCGGCGAGCTTGGCGCCACGCGGCGTATCGGCGCGCGGCACCGCGTGGAGCAGCGCCTGCGTGTAGGGATGCGCCGGATTCTTGAAGAGGGTAGGTGTGGGCGCGCTCTCGACGATGCGGCCAGCGTACATGACAGACACACGGTCGCAGGTGCCCGCCACCACACCGAGGTCGTGCGTGATGAGCAGCGTCGCCGTATTGAACTCCTGCGCAAGGCCCTTCATCAGGTCGAGCACCTGCGCCTGAATCGTCACGTCGAGCGCGGTGGTTGGCTCATCGGCGATCAGCAGCTTGGGATTGCACGAGAGCGCGATGGCGATCATCACGCGCTGGCGCATGCCGCCGCTGAACTCGTGCGGGTAGTGGTCGAGGCGACGACGCGCCTCAGGGATGCGGACGAGATCGAGCATCTGGACAGCGCGGTCATTGGCCGCCTTGTCGTCCAGCTTGAGATGCGTCTTGACCGCTTCAGCGATCTGGAAACCCACGGTAAAGAGCGGGTTGAGCGAAGTCATGGGATCCTGGAAGATCATGGCGATCTTACCACCACGAAGCTTATACAGATCCTCCTCCTCCATCTGCGCGATGTCATCGCCCTGGAAGAAGATTTTGCCACCCACGATCTTGCCCGGAGGACTCTCAATCAGGCGCATGAGAGAGAGTGAGGTGACACTCTTGCCACAGCCACTCTCACCAACGAGGCCGAGCGTCTCGCCCTCCTCGATGTAAAAGGAAACATCTTCGACGGACTTGACGACACCACCACGGGTGAAGAAGTGCGTCTGAAGGTGCTGTACGTCTAGCAGTCGTTCTGACATGCTCCAATGTGCTCCGCCATCTCTGGCTCTGAATGGTGATGTGACGCTGGCGTCTGGAAGGCGTCCCACCGCGAACGGGAGTCATGCTCCCCAAGCGCGCGGCGGGCGCCCAACGACCCAAACGCCAGTACACAACGACAGTTCGGCGCCTGGTCAGACAGTTCAGGCTCTTCTCAGGCTCTTCGCGCTGGCGGCTCCTCTAATCCTTCGTGCGCGGATTGAAGGCGTCTTGCACGCCGTCACCGATGAACGAGAAAGCCAGTACGAGAATCGTCAGGAAGGCGGTCGGCCAGATGACCTCCCATGGATTGAGGGCAATCTGACTGACGGCATCGTTGATCATCAGGCCGAGACTGGAGCCAGGTGTCTGCACACCCAGGCCGAGCAGCGAGATAACCGCCTCACTCACAATCGTATTCACCACGTCGAGCGCGGCGGCGACGATCACGATATTGAACAGGTTCGGCACGATGTGCTGCATGATGATGGTGAAATTCGAGCTACCCACCGTCCGCGACGCCTCGATGAATTGCTGCTCGCGCAACTGGAGGGTTTGGCCGCGCACGAGACGCGCCATGAATGGCCAGACGGAGATGCCGAGCGCAAGCGCGACGAGAATCAGTCGTCCTGGCAGGCCTAACTTCTGCTGGAAGGAAGGGCCAAGCGTAGCAGCGGCGAGGATGGCGAAGAGCAGGCCAGGGAAGGCGAACATCAGGTCGGTGAAGCGGTCGAGGAAGGTGGCCAGCCAGCCTCCGTAGAAGCCCGCCAGCGTACCGATGGCGACGCCGAGCGAGATGTCGAGCAACTCCACGAGCAACGCCACTTCGATCGAGACGTTCACACCCGCCATGATGCGCGCGAGAATGTCACGCCCGATGGCGTCGGTGCCCAGGGGATGTAGTGAGGTGCTGGGGGAGTCCGGACGGCTCAGATCACCAAACGTGTAGTTGTGGTAGGACGAGGGGCCGTACTTGATCAACCCTGTCGCGCCACCCAGAATCGTCGGCCCATAGTTGGTGTAGATGAGCGGGCCAACATAGCTCACGACGATGATGATCAGCACCAGCGCCAGGAAGAACATCGCCCGGCGGTCGCGTCCCAGGCGGCGCAACGACGCCTGCAAGGGCGAGAGTGACTGCCCTTCGGTGATGGCTTCGCGCGTATCGCGCTCAGCGCGAATATCGAGCTCGGCCTGCGACAGGTCGCCACCCTGCGGGGCTTGTGGCTCCAGTGCGCCCATCGCAGCCATTCCCTCAGGCGTTGCGGGAATATTCGCTGCGTTTGAGGTATCGAGCGCCTGAAAGTTATCAGGTGTCTCTTCAATCATACGACACTCCTCTCACCCGGACCTGGCCTGAAAGCATAGCGCCGGGGGATATCCTCTGTATCCTCAACAGGTCGCGAGTCGCAGCCCAGAGGCTACGAAACTTGAATGCGCGGGTCCACCATGCCGTAGACCACGTCAGTAACCAGGTTCATCAGGGCGACCGTAACCGCGAGCAGAATCGTCGTCCCCTGCACGATGGGGAAGTCACGCGAGATAATCGCGTTGATCGACGCCGAGCCGATGCCGGGGATGTTGAAGAGGTTTTCCGTGATGAACAGACCTGTCACCACGAAACCAATGGACGGGCCAGTGATGGTAATGATTGGCAGCAGCGCATTGCGGAAGGCGTGGCGCCAGAGGACGAGCCGCTCAGAGAGGCCCTTGGCGCGCGCGGTGCGCACGTAGTCCTGGCGGAGCACTTCCATCAGGCTGGTGCGCGTGAAGCGCAGATAGCCCGCGAAACTGTTGATCGCGGTGATCACGATGGGGGCGGTCATTGTATCCCAGGTGCCCCAGCCGGAAACCTGCAAGTGGGGCAGTCCCTGGTTGGCCATCCAGATGATCACCAGGTCGTAGAAGGGGATGATCACAAAGCTAGGCAGCGCATAGAAGACGAGCGAGAACGTCTGGATAACGGTGTCATAGCGGGTATTGGCGCGTACAGCGGCCAACATGCCGAGTGGAATGCCCAGCACCATCGCGAGCGCCAGGCTACTCAGACCCAGCGTCGCCGAGACTGGCACAAACTGCTGGAGGACGCTCCAGACCGTCCGCGTGCGATCCGCCCAGGAAATGCCAAGATCGAAGTGGACCAGGCGATTGAGGAATGCGCCATATTGGGCATACCACGGCTGATCGAGACCATAGAAGTGGCGCAACGCACGCGCGAGAACGGGGGTGTAGTGGACGCCCAACTGGTTCACGACCGCATCACCTGGGGCAAAAAAGCCCAGGATGAAGGTAATGAACGAGACGCCCAGGATCACAAACACGAGGCCCGCGATGCGGCGGACCAGAAATCGCGGGCCGAGGCGGAATCCAGTATATACCAGGAACGCCACGATGAGCGCCGCGAGAATAAGCCCTGGGAGATTCGAGAGAATCTGGTCCATACGTCGCCTTTCATTGGTCTGCTGTAGCATGGGCTTCTCGCTGCTCGCGCCACATGCCACGCGGCCAGTTTGCGCCTCCCCATCTGTCTTCTCACCGCAAATTCGCGTGTAGATGAACACGCATGGCGTCGGGGTTGTACTGAAACGCGACACCATTTCGCGGGCGCTCAACAGACTAGGGCGGGATGTGCAGCATTATACCATACACAGGGCGGGTGTACCCGTCCAAAATCACCACTACATCAGGGCTGGCGGCTCGCCACAAGCAGACGCGTCGCGCGCCTCCCCGCCCGCCACCATCGATTCACTCCCCTTCTGGTTCTCCTTCGTATGTCTTTGCCTGTCTTCGCATGTCTCGCATGTCTTCGCATGTCTCGCGGCGCGTCCCGCTGGGCGCCTGCCACAAGACTACCCTTCACCCATCATGATAATGGTCGGCCAGGTGTCATACACGGACATCTGCCCCAGCGGGTCAAACGCGACATTCTGTACGCGCGTGGACGCCTGCCAGAACAACTGACGCTGGTACAGCGGAATGACCGCCACTGCGTTGACGAACAGTTGCTCGGCGGCTTGCTCGTCTTTCACGCGCTGGGTTGGGTCTTGTTCAGCCTCACCCGTGATAAGTAACGCAGTAGCATCGAGGAGGTTAACACTGCCACTCACCCCAGGCGATGTGGACGCGAATCGTCCCAGCGCGTCGTGCGCATCGGGATTGTTGGACGTCCACATGCCCAGGTAGCATTGCGCCGCGCCTTGCGCTATCCGCTGCTGGTACGTCGCCGCTGGCTCGACCTTGACCGTCAGCGGATAGCCGGGAGCGACCGCTTGCCACATCCGCGCGACCTCCGCCGCGACAACATCAGCCGTGGTGTCCGCGGCGGAGACTTCGAGGGTAATGGCAGGGCAGAGCGCAAACTTCCCCTTACAAGCGGAAGACGCGAACGAGCGCGCGAGATTTACAGCCTCGGCAGTGTTCCCCGACAAACTTTGTGAGGAGTCTGGGCCAACGAGCGCTGGATTATACGCGGTCATTCCCTGCGGCACGATATGATTGGTGGGGGTGACCAGCCCATTGAACTGCTGGGAAGCGATGGCCTGCTTATTGATGGCCAACGCAAGCGCCTGGCGCAGCCGCTGATCGGTAAACGGCGCAATGCGCCAGTTGATGCCGAGATAGGCGAGGCTCAGCAGCGGCGTGGACGGGAAGAGCGCGCTCTTGGGCGCGGCGGCCACCAGCGCGGCGGAGGGAAACCCAATGTCGAGCTTCCCCGCCTGGTAGGCGCTCCACGCGGGCGCGGCGCTGTTGGAGAGGGTGTAATCCACCTCGCGCAGACGTGTCGCCGCGCCCCAGAAGGCGGTGTTGCGGGTCAAGCGCAGGCCACCATCTGACACGGTCTGGGTCAACTTGAAGAGACCACCACCCAATCCGCCGTGATCAGTTAGATGCTCGGTCCACAGGCTACCATATTCTATGATCAGCGCCTGGGGCACGGCGAAGGCGAGCGGCATCGTCAGAACGGTAAGCATGCGCATCGCTGGCTGCGACAGCCGCAGCGCCAGGGTCAGCGGATCAACCGGGTCGATGGGCTGCCCATGTCCGATCAGCGAGGCGATTGGCCCAGCAACGACATCTTCGCGCGGAGCGGCGCATGCCTCGCGGCTGAAGGCGTAGGCGTTGGCGATGGGGTAGAGATACGCGGCGTTTGGCGAGCGCGTGCAGGGATCGAGCGTGCGATTGAGCGCATAGGCGAACGCGGTCAGAATCAATCGGCTCGCCATCGCTGAAGCGCATTCCAGAGCGCAGGGTGAAGGTGAGCGTGAGGGCATCCGCGCTGATGTTCATACTCTGCGCGGCCCAGAGGCGCACAGTGAGATGGCTATCGAGGGTGACCAGCGCCGGATAGATGAGCGTGTCAATCGTAGCCGAAGCCGCATCAGTCGCCAGCGCGGGATCATAGCTCGCCACATCTGGGGCGCCCGCATGATTGGTGTAGCCAGTGAGAAGCGGCGCACGCAGGATCTGCAGCGCGTCTGGCAAGGGCTGGGGCGCCTGGACATGACTCCCTGAGCCACACGAGACGGCGGTCAGCGCGATGCACGCCAGCGTGAGCGCCAGCGTGGTAAGCGCGCCAAACCGCCGGGCGCTTCGGGCGCGGCGAGAACTGGGAGTACGCATCCTCAGTTGAGCGGCGACTGCGATGACTGGGGCGGCTGCCCCTGCGAGACAAACTCGCCAACCGCAGTGTCAGGCGAGACATCCCGAGGGATGACCTTCAGCAGTTCAGTGTTGTAGCCGATAGGGTCACGGAGGCTAGAACTCAACTGCGCGCCGATCAGCCGGACATTCAGCAGACTAGACCGCATCAGCGACATCATCGAGACGGGAACCATATGGCTCGCGACCTGCGTCAATTGCGCCTTGCCCACACCGTCGCGCTGGTCACCGACAATCCAGAAGATGACACCATCGCGCTCGAAGATGAGCATGCTGCGTGTACCCGACTGCCAGGTCTTGCGCTGGCCCTGGGAGATCACCCACATTCCGTCCACATAGACGGCGGGCAGCCCATTGACACTGGCGGAACTGGTCGAGCCTTCCTGCACACTCTGCAAGACAGCGCTGAACGAGTCCGATATCGCGAACTCGCGAATATCGATGACGCCAGAGCCTTTCTGCTGCGCAGTGCGCTCACTCAACACATATTGCAGATCAATGATGGAGCCCTGGGAGTACTGCTCTGGCGCGAGCGCGCGCATGCCCTGGTAGACATATTTCCCCAACGAGGTTCCCAGCCAGAAGGTTGGCATGGCAGACTCTTGCGACTTGGAGACGGTCGCGCGCTTCTCCGTCGTGACATTGCGGGGATAGTGCGCCACCTGCTGCACGCCGGTCTCGCCGAGGAGCAAACGCAGTCCCTGCGCGAACGACGGCGACGTAAAGAACACGCTGCCGAGCATGACGACGATGAGGAGCGTGACCAATGTCACGAAAGGCCGCCCCGCGCGTTTGAGCGCGGCGCTGAGCGACTCTACCGAGATCTGATCGGTCAACGTGGAAAGCGCCCACTGTCGCGTAAAGAGCGGGGTGCGCACACCTACTTGCCGCTTGACGTTATAGGTCATGCGCTGAATGTCGCTCTTGCTCAGCGGCGTGCGCATCTCATCGTCTAGCGACGCCTCGACGTCCTCCAGCAGCGTCTGCGCATAGCGTGGGGGAAAGTCTCCCTGCTCGATGGGAAAAACATCATGCAGGGAGCGCGCCAGACGCTTTTCCATCTGGTTGAAGTCGTCAGGCCAGGGCCGTCCGCTCCAGTCCGGCGCATCATGCCTTTCCGGATCGCTTGAGCGCTCGAACCCGCTCATAAGTCTGCTCCTCAAGGGCGTCGCGTAGCGTCTTGCGCGCTCGCCAGAGACGCGTATCTATCGCGTGGCGAGAGAGACCCGTCTTCTCGGAAATCTCATCCGTGCTCGCCAGTCGAAAATAGCGCATGTACACGAGTTTGCGGTCCAGGGTTGGCAGCGCTTCCAGGGCCGCTGCCAGTTCTTCACGACGCTCTCGTTGCTCGAGGATGCCTTCCATATTGTGGTCAGTCAGTTGTGCGAGTTGGCGGTCACCAGAGCGCGACTCGCCATTGCGGTTGACAGTCGTTTCGCCGTCGAGCGATGTGACTGCCCCCTGACGTCGCTGCAACTGGCGCCGACGGTCGAGCGCGATGTATTTGGCTCGCATCGTCAGCCACGTATGCAGCGACCCACGCGCTGGAGTGAACGAGCCAATCTCTTGCCAGGCAATGACAAAGAGATCGTTTGCGCACTCCTCGGCGTCCTGGGCTGTTCCTACTCCATTCAACAACAAGCGAATAAAATAGGTGATTTCGCGCGCGTACCGTCGAATGAGCGCTTCGAGCGCCTGAGAGTCGCGTGCGATAAGCCCTGCGTAGAGAGCGTCATCAGGCCAATCGTCTTGCACCATGCCACTCCTGAATACGCCTGCGTCATCTGGCCTCATCGCCAGGTGAGCGCGCTATCGTTCATCTGATTGATAGCTGACGACTACAGCGTCGTCTTTTGTGTTTCGTGGTATCTGGTGGGGCTATGAGCCTGTAGACCATCTCACGCGTTACTACGTCGCAATGTGGGAGTTTCTCACCCTCCCACCTGAGAGGGCCATAAGAGTTTGGGAGAAACACACCCGCAGTCGATACAGCCGCTGTCGCATGGTGAAATCTCCGATGCGGCGAGTGGCCTGGCGACGTGATACGCATGGATGGCGGTTCTACCCGCCTGCCCGCTTACTGGCTCAACTCCACGCCACAAATCGGAGACGTGCGCTAGCACAGTGAATATGCCGTATTGTGCGGGTCAAGCGCACATACTGTCAAGTCCTGTCTAACACCCAACCGCTTCATCCTTGCGGATCCGCGAAAAAAGCAGGGGCTGGAAGTCTCCTCCCAACCCCTGACGGCGGCGGCTAGCCTGGCGATCACGCCTGTGAGACGCGCGTGTCCAGCGGCTTGAGCTGCGCTTCGATGGCGGCGCGATGCGGCTCCAGGAACGGCGGCAGCGCCAGCGATTCACCCAGACGCGCCTCATCCTCGTCCGTCGCGAAGCCGGGGCCATCCGTGGCCAGCTCAAAGAGGATGCCGTTTGGCTCGCGGAAGTAGATGGAGCGGAAGTAGAAGCGGTCTACCAGCCCCGACGTGCGCATGCCCGCTTCTTCGAGTCGGTCGAGCCAGGCCAGATGCAGCTCTGGCGTCGGCACGCGGAAGGCGACATGATGCACACCACCACGCCCCAGGCGCTCCAGCGGGAGGTCGTGGCGCTCATCCACATGCACCTCGGCGCCGGGGCCACCGACACCTGTGCCATAGACGACGATCTGCCGCTGCGGATCATCGCTGGCGGCGTAGCTACCCTGCCGCGTGAACCCCATAAGCTCCGTCAGCACGCGCGCGGTCGGCTCCAGGTTGCGCACGGTCAGCGTCACGGCGTCCAGCCCGCGAATACCTTTATCCGTAGGCGCGCTGCTTCGCTCCCAGGGCGTGCCGCCGGGCAGAGGCGCGTCGGTGTCATCCACCAGCGCCAGCCGCTGCCCCTCCGGATCGCGGAAGGCCAGCACGGCGCGCCCGGCCTCATCCGTGATGCCGTCATGCTCGACACCGAGCGTCGCGAAACGCTCCTCCCACCAGCGCAGGGTGTCCTGCCCACGCACCCGCAGCGCGATGCGCGAGATGCTGCTGACGCCGTGGCGGGTCGGCGCCGCATGTGGGATGTCGAAGAAGGTCACTTCGGTTCCAGGATTGCCGCGCTCATCACCATAGAAGAGATGATACGACGAGGTGTCGTCCTGGTTGACGGTCTTCTTGACGAGGCGCAGACCGAGTGTGCGCGTATAGAACTCGACGTTGTTCGCGGCAAGCGCCGTCAACGCCGAGACGTGGTGCAAGCCTGTCAATGTCAATGAATCGCTCATGTGGAGTGTGCTCCTGAATGCTCGTATCGTTGGTGGCTGGGTAGTCGCTAGCGTGCGCGCTGGCTGCGCTGGAGTTTGCCGAGCAGCGCGAGCAACTGCCGCCGCTCGGCGAGTGAGAGCGCGGCGAACTGCTCCGCCTGGAAGCCTTCCTGCTCGGGGACAACCTGCTCGCGCACGCGGCGCCCCTCGTCGGTCAGCGTCAGGCGGTTGACGCGCCCCTCCGGGCAGCGGCGCAACAGGCCGCGCCCTTCGAGTTTATCGAGTACCTGGGTGATGGCGCCCTGCGTCACGAGCAGCGCCTGCGCAAGCTCATGCTGCGAGATGCCCTCGTGCGCGCCAATGGTCGCCAGCGTATCAAACTGCGCGACACTCAGGCCAGCCAAGCGCAGCCGCGCCTCCGCCAGCCGGATGTTGCGCCCATAGATGCGCGCGATGCGCGCCCAGAGCGCGACGCCCAGCCGCCGCTCGCGATCTGCCGAGACCTCCGCTGGATCATCCGCTGGAACGCCAACGATATCCGCCGCGTATCCCATGCCCGCCTCCTGTCGCTGGCCAACTGGAGTATCCGTCAGCCACTACAAATACTTTAGCGCTAAAGTATCGCCATGTCAAGGGTCTGAAGCATGTCGCCTTGTGTCCCAGTTTGCCAGAAATTGACGTTGTCCACGGGTTATCCACTGGCTTATCCACGGCATAGGGAGAAAGTCGTGGATAAAGGGGTATGCGCCCTGAAATGGGAGGCCTATACTACCTCCAGTGGGGCAAAGTGGGGCAAAATGGAGTGGCCAACATGTTCCTGGGTGAGTATCTCCATACCGTAGATAGCAAAGGCCGGGTCGCCGTGCCAGCGCGCTTCCGCTCGAAGATCGAGCGCGGGGCGGTGCTGACGCGCGGGGTTGATCCGTGCCTCTATATCTACCCGATGGAGACGTGGGAGGAGAAGGCGCGCGAGTTGAGCGCGGCCATCACCGACCCGCGCCTGCTGCGGCTGGTGGAGCGCCGATTTTTCGGCATGGCCCACGAGCTGGAGCTAGACGCCCAGGGACGCATCGTCATTCCCGCGAAGTTCCGTCAGTATGCCACACTGAGCGCCGAGGCGATGGTCATCGGCGCCCGCGACCGCTTCGAGATCTGGAGTGTCGCGGGCTGGGAGGCCTACCTCAGCGAGACACAGAACGAAGACCTGAGCGCGCTGCCCCTGCCCTTCTAGTATATGAGCAGGGTGGCGCCGAGACGAGGAGTCACGCGCACGACAGAGCCTGTGATCGCATCCGATGGCGCGCTCGCCGCTGGCGAGACCACGCAGCACATCTCGGTGATGCCCGCGGAGACGCTCGACGCCCTCCGCCCGCAGCCCGGCGCCGTCTTCATCGATGGCACGCTCGGCGGGGCGGGGCACACGCGCCTGCTGCTGGAGCGCATCGGGCCGTCGGGGCGCGTGCTGGCGATTGACGCTGATCCGGCGGCGCTGCGGCGGGCGGAGGCGCTGCTGGGCGAGGCCATCGCGCAGGGGCGGCTGCTGCTGCGCCACGGCAACTTTCGCGAGCTGAGCCACCTTCGCGACGGAAGCGGGCATCGCGCCAGTGGATGGTGTGCTGCTCGATCTGGGGCTTTCGTCCGACCAGCTTGCGGCGCGGGAGCGCGGCTTCAGCTTCGCGGCGGATGGCGCGCTGGATATGCGGTTCGACCCGACACGCGGCGAGTCGGCGGCTGACCTGGTGAATAGCCGCGACGCCACCGAGTTGGCCGACATCTTCTGGCGCTATGGCGAGGAACGCTTCTCGCGGCCCATCGCCCGGCGCATCGTCGAGGCGCGCGCGCGCGAGCCGATCACGCGGGCGGACGAACTGGCGCGGCTGGTGGCGGGCGTCATCCATGGGCGCCCGGGGGGAGTGCATCCAGCGACGCGGGTCTTTCAGGCGCTGCGCATCGCCGTAAACGATGAGTTGGGGAGTCTGGAGGCGGCGCTGCCCGCAGCCGTCGAGGTTCTGAAGCCGGGCGGACGGCTTGCGGTCATCAGCTTTCACTCGCTGGAAGACCGCATCGTGAAGCAGTACTTCCAGCGTGAGCAGCGTGGCTGCATCTGCCCGTCTGAGGCGCCGCAATGCGTCTGTGGGCACACGCCCCGGCTGCGCATCATCACACGGCATCCGCTGACGGCGAGCGAGGCAGAGGTGAGCGCGAACCCGCGCGCCCGCAGCGCGAAGCTGCGCGTGGCCGAGCGGCTGGGCTAACAATCTGGCACGGCGGAGAGCGAACGGAGGCAGGGATATGGCGAAGCGAACGAGCGCAACGACAGTGCGAACTGGCGCGGAGGCCGCAGCGGGCAAGCGGCGCGCCGCCACGCAGCGCGAGCTTCCCGGCATGGTCGCGAGCGAGGCCACGCCCTCTCCCGCCGCGTCCGCCGCGCCACGCCGCGAGCGCCGCGCCACGCCACCCACACAGCTACGCCTCGCCTCAGCCAACGGCTCGAACCCAACGCCACGCCCGCGCCAGCAGCCCGCCGCCAGCGCCACCCCCGCGCCCATCCCCAGCGAGACGCCCGCCGCGCCGAAGCGCCCGCGACAGCCGAGCAACGCCCGACGCTTCAGTGAATTGCGCGAGGCGTTGGCAGATGGCTGGGAGATCGTGCAGCCCATCTTCGCGCGCCCCCTCTGGTCAGCGGCGGATGACTCGCGCACCGCGTACAACTTCGTCCTGCGCCGCGACCAGGCCACTCGCCTGTTGACCATTCCCGGTACCCTCGCGGTTGAGCGCTTCATCGAGGCGCGCAAGCTCGCCGTGGATCATCGCAGTTAAGTCGCCCCGATCACTTACGCCTGCTCTCAGCGTATTTTTCGCGGTATAGTGAAGCGGTGGGCGAAACGCATGCGCAGGAAGGCGCTGCGGACACGGTATGAGGATGCGCGAGCGGCCCGCGATGCGGGGAATGGGGGACAGGATGGCGGAGCCAGGTCGGCATGTCCTGATCTTTGATACCATTGTTCGGCGGCGGCGCATCTTCGAGGAAATAGCCACAGACGCGGGACACTGGGCTACGCTCGCGCAAAATCTCGATGAAGCGATGGCAGTGCTGCGCTCGGCGCTACATCCGCTGATCGTGTTCGTCAACCTGCAACTCAAGCCAGATATTGGCTGTGATGGCTCGCAACTGCCCGATCTGCTCGGCAATCCAGACTTCGCCGCGACCCACGCCTTCATCATTACACATAGCGGCTTGTCAGAAGTACGCGCCGATATCCGTGAGCAGATCGAACAGAGTGGCGCAAGCTACGTACGCTGGCTGCGGCTGCCGACCGTCACGGCGAACATCGGAATCGTGCAGGAAGAGGCGGCGCGCTACCTGGCGACACGCGGGTAGGCCAGCGGGAGACGGCCCTCGTGGTCGTGTGGAATAACTTTGATTTGAGAGGGAGAACATGGGGCAACGCGGCCAGCATGTCCTGATTGTCGAGCAGAGCATCTCACGCCAGGCGATCCTCGAACTCATCATGCAGCGCACAGGACGCCGGGCGACCATCGCGAAGAACCTCGATGAAGCCGTAGCGGTACTCCGCTCGTCACTACACCCCCTCGTCGTCTACGTCAACGCCGCGATGTATCTGGAACACGACGCGCCCGGATCACTGCTGCTCGCGTTGCTCAACATCCCAGAGTTCGCGGCGACGCACCCCTTCATCGCGACCAGCGCGCTCGACGCTGATCACGATGACTCTCTGCGCGACCGCATCACACAGATTAGCCCTGGCTCAATGGAATGGCTGCGCTTGCCCGCGAAAGTCTCGCAGATTCTCACCGCGCAGGAAGCTGCCGAAGCCTGGCTGAAGACACGCGGCTAGCCTTGCAAGGCCAATCGCGCGGCCATGCGCAGGTTGGGGAAGCTACAGGAGGGCAATGAGATGGCGCAACTCAGCCAGCATGTCCTGGTCATCGATCAACACAGCGCATACCGGATGATCACCGAAGTCGTCTTGCGACGCGCAGGACGCCGGGTGACGCTGGCAGAGGACTACGACCAGGCGGTTGCGGTGCTGCGCTCGTCGCTACACCCGCTCGTTGTCCACACGAACACCTACGTCATCATCCCCGGCAAGGACTATGGCTCGATGCTGCTCGAACTCCTCGCCAACCCGGACTTCGCCGCGACGCATGCCTTCGTGGTGTCGAGCGCGCTGGACGGCGACCGATTGGCCGTGATGCGTGAGCGAATCGCGCAGACCAGCGCCGCTTGCGTCGGCTGGGTGCAGCTACCCGCGAAGCCCTCACAGCTCATCGCCGCGCAGGATGCCGCCGAGGCCTGGCTGCGGTCGCGCGGCTAGACCGCGCTGCCCACACCCTTATTCGAGGCGCGAATGAAGATCTTGCGGATCATCCAGCCGAACGCGCCTAGCCCGCCCAGCAGGAACCCGCCACTCGCGACACGCCCCGCCAACACGCCAAGCTGGAAGAGGTCAATGTTCCACACGGGCGCGTAGATGGTTGTGTAGACTACCGCGAGGATGAAGAACGGCGTCACCGCGAGGACGATAGCGACCTCCAGCCGCCGCGCGACCAGCCCAATGATGACCGGCAGAATCAGGACCGCCACCGAGGCGATATTGGGATAGAACGTCCCTATCGGGACGAATACCAGATCGAGCGCCGTGCTGATGACGGCCAGCCCCTCCAGAATCACCAGCGCCCCCAGGGCAATCAGCCGCACAATATCATTGCGCTGGAACGCAGCCGTTTTGAGCATCTTCGCCTCCCGCTCTTGTTCGCGTCACACTCTCTCAAGATGGCTCGCGCCCGTTCACGCCGCCCCTGGCAGCGCCACCCAGCGCCGCGGCGCCGCGACCGACGAGCCAGGCGCCACTGGTCCCGCCCCTGGCAAGCCCAGCGCCGCCCAGACAGCCTGCGCAATCCTCAGATACCCATCATTTGTCGGGTGGATGTCGTGATACTTCGCATTGCACATCCAGGTATAGTCGCAGAGATTGCCCGCCATGCCCGCGTCGCCGCCAAACGCGCCGTAGACATCCACCACGGGGATGCGGAACTGCGCGGCGTCAGCTTGCAGGTGGTCGTTCAGCTCACTGACGAACTGCGTGGAGTCTGCGCACTCCTGCGCGAAGGGGTTGTAGTAGTTGAGCAGGTGCAGGTCGCCTGTCGTCGCCCCCGTCGGTGTGGCCAGCGCCTGAACCAGCTTGGGAAGGATCACCGTCGTCAGGTTTTTATCCATCGTGGCGAGGTCGTTGTTCGCGTTGGCGCTGACGCTACAGGTGGTCGGATTCCAGTCGCTGAAGACATCGTTGACGCCAATCTCCAGCGTGACCGGGCTGACACGCCCCTTGTGCCGTGGGTCATTGAGGAAGCTGAGCGCGGCGTCGAGCTGTGCGCCGGTGTAGGAGCCGTGGTGAGCGAACCGCGCGACACAGCCACCGTTGATCATCGTCTCGGTGGTCTCGCCCGCGCAGGCGTCGTTGACCAGATTCGTGACATTCGCTCCCCGCAGCGCCTTGTAGATGTCATCCACAAAACCAGCGCTGAAGTCGAGGTTGGGCTGGTAGCCGAATGAGAGTGAGTCGCCCAGCGCCATATAGTAGTGGGGGCTGAGCGCTTCTGCCGGGCTATTCGCGCTCAGCACGGCGATATCCACCGCGATCAGCGCCACCACGAGCAGCGCCGAAAGCCCCACGAATGTTAGCGCGCGCGCTACCCGCGTATTCGCAGTCGGCGCAGGGGAACTGTCAGCCTGGCGCATGGCGCTCCTCCCTTCAGCTATCCATCGCGCGGACTCCTCTACAGGCTGGCAGCCATCGCGCTTTTCCCGCATTATCACTGAAACGCGCCTCCCTCGCAATAGCGGAGCGGGCGCTTTCACCTTGCGCTGGGCGTATCTGGGGTGATATGGTGAGAAAAGAGCGTCGCGCGCGCTGCGCGCGCCCTGTTTGGCGAGTGGATTCTACAGCGAACCGCTCCGCACGAGATGGAGGCACAGTCCGATGACAGCAACTCCGATGGTCTGGATGCGAGGAATCGCTCGCTAGACCGGAACGTCTCCTTCCTCTGTCGCCACATGGGCATGTGACCGCCCAACGCATTCGCGTTCGCCTCTCCCGCATAGATGGTCGGGCGGCGCGCAGTTTCCAGCAGGCATCTCGCGACAGCCACGGATACGTTCCGGCGCTAGCTCAGCATCCTCTTGCGAGCGCGCTGGTTCTGTATGGGTTCGTGGTGATTCGTTCTCCGCTCACGCTGGAACACCTGACGAGTATTTCCCTCGTCCTCCACCCCAATCGCACGTTGACCCGTGCCAGGTCATGTCTCGCGCCCGCTCTTTACGCGCCCAACGGCGCCAGCGGTTGAAACCGCGCCTGAAGGCGGCTGGCGCCGCCACAAAGCCCACCTTCGTGGGCTGGGTCTTGGCGTGCAGTGGCGCCAAAGGACAGTCAAGCCGTCTTTCGCCGTCCGATTGCTAGTCCGCGAAGGCGGACTTTGCGGCGGAACGCCATCCAGGCGCGGTTTCAACCGCAGCCGCCCAACGCGGCGCTCGCGTTCATTTCCAAACATCACTATTCGCCAGCCGAGCTCTATTTTGTTAAACATCATCACGAAAGGGGTCGCCATGTGCGCCTCATTGCGCTACCACACTGCCAGCGACGAGTTGGCTCGCGATAGTCCAGACCCACAGCACGGCCCACACCCCGCCTCGCGGAGCTGGGGCGCCTTCGCGCGCGCCTACCTCGGCCCCTCCTGGCGCCGCTTTGCGCTGCTCGGCGGGCTGCTCGTGGCGGGAACGCTGCTGCAGACGCTCGGCCCACAGCTCGCCCAGCGCTTCATTGACGCGCAGCATGCGCATGCCGTCGAGACGGCGCTGCTGGCGCTCGCGCTGGGCGCCCTGGTCGCTGCCACGCTAAACGCGCTCTCCGGTGTCGCCGCCGCGTTCCTCGGCCAGGACATCGGCTGGTCGGCCACTAACCACATCCGCGAGGATCTGGCCGACTGGCTGCTGCGCCAGGACATGAGCTTCCACAATCTGCGCACGCCAGGAGAGCTGATCGAGCGCATAGATGGCGACCTCAGCGCGCTCTCGAACTCGTTCTCCGTGCTGCTGATCCAGGTCGTCGGCGGGGCGCTGCTGATGGTCGGCACGCTGATCGCCGTGCTGCTGGCCGACTGGCAGATGGGCCTGGCGCTGAGCGCGTTCGCGCTGGTGGCGCTGGTGGCGCTGATCGCGATGCGCAAGATCGCGGTGCCGGCGGGCGTGAACGAGCGCGAAGCGAGCGCGCAGTTCCTCGGCTTCCTCGAAGAGCGGCTGGCGGGCGTGGACGATCTGCGCGCGAATGGCGCGGGCGGCTATGTGATGCGCCGCTTCTATGGCGCCGCGCGGGTCTGGTTCCGCAAGAGCGTCATTGCGTGGACACGCCGCGTCTCGGTCTTCGCCGTCACAGAACTGATCTTCGGCCTGGGGCTGGGGCTGACGCTCGGCCTGAGCGCCTGGCTCTATCTCGTCGCCCATAGCATCAGCATCGGCGTCGTCTACCTGTTCGTCCAGTACACCTTCCTGCTGCAAGGGCCAATCGAAGACATCTCGCAGCAGATGCAGGAGTTCCAGAAAGCGACATCGAGCCTGATCCGCGTGCGCCAGTTGCTCGGCCTGCGCACCGAGATCGTGGACGGCGCCTCCCACCTGCCCGCAGCCGCCAGGACGGCGAGCGGGACGCATGGGCTGCGTGTGGACTTCGATCATGTCACCTTCACCTATCCCACGGGCGATCAGCCGACGCTCCACGATGTCTCGTTGACGCTGAAGTCTGGACAGGTGATGGGCCTGATTGGGCGCACGGGTAGCGGCAAGACGACCATCAGCCGCCTGCTCTTCCGCCTGTATGACGTGGTGGATGGCGCTGTGCGGCTGGATGGCGTGAGCGTGCGCGACCTGCCGCTCGCGGAGCTGCGACGGCATGTGGGCCTGGTGACGCAGGATGTGCAGCTCTTCCAGGCGACCGTGCGCGACAACGTGACGTTCTTCGATGCCAGCGTGCCGGATGAGCGCATCTACGAGGTCTTTTCACGGCTGGGGATGGACGAGTGGCTGGCGCGCCTGCCACATGGGCTGGACACCCAACTCGACGCGGGCGGCGGCGGCCTCTCGGCGGGCGAGGCGCAGTTGCTGGCCTTCGTGCGCGTGTTCCTGAATGACCCTGGCCTGGTGATTCTGGATGAACCGTCGTCGCGGCTCGACCTGGCGACGGAGCGGCTGATCGAGCAGGGCATGCGCGCGTTGCTCGACGGGCGCACGGGCATCATCATCGCGCACCGTCTGGCTACCGTGCGCCGCGCCGATGTCATCATGACGCTGAGCGGCGGGCGTGTGGTGGAACTGGGCAAGCGCGAGGCGCTGGAGCGCCAGCCAGATTCCCACTTCGCGGCGCTGCTGCGCATGGGCATGGAAGATGAAGACCTGACGACGACGGAAGAGAGGGCGCTGGTATGACCTCAGCGACAACCGAGCGACGCGACGAGCGCGGGCTGACACCCACGCCAGAGACGCCGCGCGCGCCGCTGACAACGCGGCAATATCTCTGGCGGCTGCTGCGGTATGATCCCGCGCTCTTTATCATCAACCTGATCCTGTGGACGCTGGAGCATGCGGCGCCGCTGCTGCCGGGGCTACTGGCGGGCTGGTTCTTCAACGCGCTCACTGGAAGCGCGCCGTGGAATCTGAGCGTCTGGGCGATAGTCGCGCTGGTGACAGCGGTCGGCGTCGCGCGGGCGTCGCTCTTCGCGAGCGCCGCTGTGACCTGGTTCGCCTACTACTTCGGCATGCAGGCGCTGCTGCGGCGCAACATGTTCTCCTGGGTGATGCGCGGGCCTGGGGCGCATCGGCTGCCCGATTCCTCTGGCGAGGCGATGAGCCGCTTCCGCGACGACGTGGACGAGGTGAGCCGCGCCTTCGAGAATGTGGTGGACATCTGGGGTATCGGTCTCTATGTCCTCGGCGTCATCATCATCATGCTGCGCATCAATGCGCTGGTGACGGTGGTCGTCCTGACGCCGTTCATCGCGGTGTTGGTGGCGACGAACCTGGCTGGCAGGCTGCTCTCGCGTCTGCGCCGCGACAACCGCGAGGCGACAGGGCGCGTGACCGGCTACATCGGCGAGATGTTCGGCGCGGCGCAGGCGGTGAAGGTCGCCGGGGCCGAGCGGCGCGTGGTCGAGCGGTTCCGCACGGTCAACGAGACCCGCCGCCGCGCCGCCGTGCGCGATTCGACGGCGACGGCGCTCGTGCAGACGGTCAACCACAGCATGGGCGGCATCGCCACGGGTATCGTCCTGCTGCTGGCGGCGCTCCAGGTGACGGGGACGAACTTCACGCTAGGCGACTTCGCGATCTTCGTGACGTATCTCGCCGGGCTATCCTGGCAGATGTCGTTCATCGGCGCGACGATTGCGCGGCTGCGGCAGGTCGGCGTCTCGTTCGAGCGCATGGGCGCGGTGATGACGGGCGCGGCGCCCGATGCGCTGGTCGCGCCCGCCGCGATGGGCCTCTATGGCAAGTGGCGGCGCGAGGAGCAGCCCGACGACCGTCCCACGCGCACAGCGGAGATCGCAGCGGCTGGCCCGCTCGTCTCGCTGGAGGCGCGCGGCCTGACCTACATCCATCCCACCACGAAGCGCGGCGTCGAGCGAATCTCGCTCAGCGTGAAGCGTGGGCAGTTCGTCGTCGTGACGGGACGCATCGGCGCGGGCAAGACGACGCTGCTGCGGGCGCTGCTGGGGCTGATCAACGCGCAGTCCGGCGAGACGCGCTGGAACGATGCGCGCATCGAGAATCCCGCGACGTTCTTCACCCCGCCACGGGTAGCCTACACCTCGCAGGCGCCGCGCCTCTTCAGCGAGTCGCTGCGCGACAACGTCCTGCTGGGCGAGACGGCGGAGGCGGCGGACTTCGACGGCGCGCTACGGCTGGCGCTGCTGGAGGCAGACATCGCTGAGATGGAGACGGGCGCCGAGACGCTCGTCGGGCCGCGCGGGGTGCGCCTCTCTGGCGGGCAGGTTCAGCGGACGGCGGCGGCGCGGATGTTCGCTCGCCGCGCCGACCTGATGGTCTTCGACGATCTCTCCTCCGCGCTCGATGTCGAGACGGAGCAGCGGCTGTGGGAGGGCATCTTCGCGCAGGGCGACGCGACCTGCCTGGTCGTCTCGCACCGGCGGGCGGCGCTGCGTCGCGCTGACCACATCATCGTGCTGAAAGATGGCGCGGTGGTGGCGGAAGGCACACTCGACGGCCTGCTCGCCACCAGCCCGGAGATGCGCGAGCTATGGCAGACCGGCGAACAGGAGGGCGCCGGGCACGCGGCGGAGCTGGCGTAGGGGACGCTGGCTCCGGACGGCTGGTGAGCTAGACGTTATCCAAACGTGCAGACGAGGGTTGGGTAATGCGCCGAGCCGCCCTCAATCTAATGAGCGAGAGGGCTCTCATATGGCGACGCCGACAAGCACGATCGCGAACCCTACGGCCGCAAGCCCTCCGCCGTAGACGATCTCGGAGTGGTAGTACGGGTAATCCAGGGCGAGGCCCATGGGGATCCCAACAAGGGCAAAGCCCATCATGCACAGGCTCACGAGCGCCACGACTCCGACGATGACACTGGCTCCGAATCGCACGCGCACGGCAGGCTGTGAAGGCTTGCACGAGCGTGGCGAGTACCAGCCCGAGGGTGAGCACGAAGAAGATCCCCGTCGCCACACCCAGGGCATCGCCGTGCCCGCGTTGGAGCGCCATCCAGGGGCTATAACTCCGAGTGGGGAAAGGGAGGCCAGGGACTCCGAACACTTTGAGCCACGGCTCGAATAAGGCAACGATGACCAGCAGGTCGCCCACGAACTCGAGGCCCAAGCCAAGCCCTCGCCTGATTTGGTGGCTGTGCAATTGGTAGGCCGACACTCGTTCGCTGTTGGTTTGGTGTGGGACGAGCGGAACAGACGTCAGTGGGTTGCGATCAGTCACAGCTCCTCCTCCTGACATTCGTTGGCGCGTACGAACGGTCATGCGCTATTTGTCAGCGAGATCGCGCATGGCAGCTTGCACATGGGGAGATTCCTGCATGTACTGTACGAAAGTGAGCGCCGCCGACGACATCTTCGGGAAACGCTGCGGGGTGATGGCGTCTCCTGCGACAGTGAGCTTCGCAGCCTCGCGGCGGGTGAGCGTGGGGCGCTTCCGCTGCGACCGCTGCGACCGCTTGTTGGCATTCGCATCTATTGTTCGCATATACGCTTCCTTTCCCTCGCCAGGTCGGATAATGTGTGTTGCTAAGATGTCGTTAAAACCAACTCTTGCACAGTGAAGCACACTGCATAATCCCGCCCCTATTCCACCTCCCCCACCCCTACGCCAGCCCCTGCGTCTCGGCGTCGTCGGCGCTGGTGTCGTGCGCTGGCGCGGCGCGTGGCGGATGCGCAGCTTATCGATGCGGCGGCCATCCATGTCCATCACTTCGAGGATGAAGTCGCCATCGCGCACGCTGTCGCCCGCCGTGGGGATGCGGCCCAGGCGGGTCAGCGCGAGGCCCGCGACGGTGGTATACTCGCCCTCCTCGTCCTCCGGGATCGCGGAGAGGCCGATCTGCTCGCGCACCAGATCGTGCGCGGCGCTGCCACTGACCAGCCACGAGCCATCATCCAGCCGCCGAATCTCGTCGTCATCTTCGTCCGTGTCGTAGGCGTCGCGGATGTCGCCGACCAGTTCCTCCAGGATGTCCTTCAGCGTGACGAGGCCCGCTATCTGGCCATACTCATCCACAGCCATCGCCAGGTGTGCGCCCTCGCGGCGAAAGACCGCCAGCAGGTCAGCGATGCGCTGGCGCTCTGGCACGAAGGTGGCCGGACGCAGCAACTTGTGGATGTCTGGCGCAGGTTCGCCAGGAGCCAGCGCGCGGAGCAGGTCTTTGGCCAGCAACACACCGATGACATCATCGAGCTTCTCGGTGTAGACGGGCAGCCGACTATGCCCCGACTCCAGGAACAATTCACGAATCTCCGCAAGTGGCATACTGTCGTCAATGGCGATGATGTCTGGCCGCGCCGTCATGACCTCTTCGACGCGGCGATCAGTGAACTTGAAGACGCGCTGGATGAGCCGCTCCTCGGCGGCCTCGACCGCGCCCGTCGAAGCGCCCGCGTGGGTGAGATCAACGATATCCTCCTCCGTCACGTCACGCTCGCGGGGGCCAGCCTGGCCCAGCAGCCGCAGTACCGCGCGGACGGAGAAGGTGAGCGCGGCAATCGCTGGGCGCGCGATGGTGGCGATGGTCGTCATCGCGGGCGCCACCCGCACAGCGATACCCTCGGCGTGATTCAGACCGAGGCGCTTGGGAACCAGCTCGCCGATGACCAGCGTGAAATACGTCAGCAGCACGACGACGATGGTGAACGAGACCGCCTCGGCATAGGGGCCGATGTACGGCGTCGTGCTGAGTGGCTGGGCCAGCGCGCTTGCCAGCCGCGCGCCACCGAAGGCGCTGGCGACAGTGCTGATGAGCGTGACGCCGACCTGCACCGTGGCGAGGAAACGGTCAGAGTTTTCCGAGAGGAGAATGGCCTGGCGCGCGCCCCGCGAGCCTGCCTGGGCCAGCCGCTCCAGCCGACCACGGCGCGCGGAGACGAGGGCGATCTCCGAGGCGGCGAAGAAGCCATTGGCGACGATGAGCGCGAAGATGATGGCAATCTCCAGCAGGATCGAGCTGTCCATGTGGCGTCGGCCTCCTCTCGGTGTCGCGCGCCCGCTGCCAGGGCGGACGGACACATCTCTGAGTCTGATGGTACGCGATAGCGGGGCTAGGCTGTCATGGCAGGGCGCTGGATGGCTGTTTGGTGTAGACTGGGAGCACCCGTTAGCAAAGCCAGCGAGAGCGCGAGAAGGAGCGGCGCATGAGCCAACGAGACCAGATTCGCATGACCGAGCAGGAGATCGCGCAATTCCTCGCGCAGGGGCGCACACTCTCCGTGGCGACGATCAACCCCGATGGCGCGCCACATCTGGTGGCCATGTGGTACGCGCTGATAGACGGCAAGATCGCTTTCTGGACGTATCGGAAGTCGCAGAAGGCCGCGAACCTGCGGCGTGACCCGCGCCTGACCTGCATGCTGGAGTCTGGCGACGCCTACGAAGAGTTGCGCGGCGTGCAGATCCACGGCGTGGCGAGGCTGATCGAAGACGCCGAGCAGGTGCGCGAGGTCGGTGAAGCGATCTACCGCCGCAACGCCAGCGCCGACGGCCAGCTCACTCCCGCCCAGCGCCAGACTCATCGCCGCGCAGGCCCCCAAGCGCATCGTCGTCATCGTCGAGCCAACCAGCGTCGCCTCGTGGGATCACACGAAGCTCGGCGGCGTCTATTAGCGCGCGCCAAGGGCGGCTGAAGCCGCGGCTAAGGGCGTGCGCGCCACAAAGGCCGCCTGCGCGGCCTGGGTTCCGCCTTCGCAGTCGCTGAGACATTGCCAGGCGCTCAACGCACGCCGGATATCCAGCCTGCGAAGGCAGGCTTCGTGGCCCGCAGGCCCTTAGACGCGGGTTTACCCGCCCCTGCTTAGCGCGGAGGCGTGTCGCCGCTCAGCGTCATCGGCGGCAGGGCGCTAGCCACGCGGAGCGTCTTGCCCTGCGCGGCGGAGACGAGGCCCAGCGGCTTGCGCGCGGGCGGTGTGGGGCGTCCCTGCGCGTCGAAGGGTGCGCGGAAGTCGAAGGCGTCTGGGGTCGAGCCGCGCGCGGCCAGCCAGGCGTGCCGCTGCGCCGCGTCGCGCCAGGTCGGCTCCTCGTCATCGTCGGCCCACCAGGCGACGTAGTTGGGCCATGTGGGTCGGATAGTCCACTCGCGCCGCAGTTGAAGCGCTTCGGCATGCAGGCGCGAATAGGCGAAGGCGAAGACGGACTCCAAATCGCGCCAGAGCGTGAGCGTCATCGCGGCCTCATGGTCAGCGGGCTTCGCGGCGGGCCAGACCATCGCGGGGTCATCCGGCGGCAGGCTCATGGCGGGGGCGAAGGCGATGAAGCCAGGGGCCGCGCTCGCCTCAGCGAAGATCACTGGGATGCGCTCCACGAAGCCGCGCATCTGTGGCTGGCTGAATGGCTCACGCGCGACGTTGAGGGTGAAGAAGGCGATACGCGGCATGACGGCCTCGCTTGCTACTGGGCGAATCTCGCCCCATCATTCTATCATTCCCGCCCGCCATTCCCGCGCGCCCGTCTCATCTCTCGGCGCGTAGCTCCCTGCGCATGACGACATACACCTTGTCGCCGGGGTTGAAGGCGAAGCCAGGGTGCAGCACGCGCCAGCCGTGGCGGCGTAGAGACGCTGGGCGCCCGTATTCTCGATCTCGGTGGAGAGCAGCGCGCGTGGGCAGGGCTGCGCCGCCAGCAGCGTCTCCATCAGCGCCGTGCCGATGCCACGCCCACGATGCGCGGCGGCGACAGCCAGATCCACCAGCCCCCAGGCGTCTCGCAGCGCGGGATGATCAATCCCGACATGCGCGGCGACGCGGTCATGCCACCAGTTCCCGACTGCGAGCGCGTCCCAAAGCCAAAACCCACCAGCGCGCCATCACGCAGCGCGGCGAGTCCGTGGTAGTCGGGCAGCCGGGCATAGCGCAAGAAGAAATCGGTGATGTTCGCTGGCTCATCGGGCCAGGTCTCCACATACAGCCGCACGGCGTCGGCGAAGTAGCGCGTCCCCGGCTGTAGCGCCACGAAATGGTAGCCCGTCGGCGGTCTGCTATATGCCGCTGGCGCTATGGGCAGGTCTTCCTCTGTCCATCGTCCATGCTCCTCATGGCGCTCTCGGCCTTGCAAAGGTCGGCGCATGCGGACACGACCTGAAGGCCAACCTGAAGGCCAACTGAAGGCCAATAACACCACGATCCGTGGCGGCGCCTCCAGGGGCATTCAGCCCCAATCGTCCCGTGCGTCGGCCATGATGGCCGCGACGGCGCCTCCCAAAATCCTCAAAATAGTATCTGGCGCCTTGTGTGAGAATATGATACACTAACCGTCAGGGCGGGGCCCGACGCATGCAGCGTTGGCAGGACCCCGCCCACCGCTATGTCAGGGGCCTGCGCGTAACGCAGCCAGCAGGGAGCTTGTTCTTCATGGAACTGACCTGGCTAGGTCACTCGTGTTTTCGTTTACGTGGGAAAGACGCCACCGTTCTGACGGATCCTCCGGCGCCATCTACCGGCTACTCTATCGGTCGCCTCTCCGCCGACATCATCACCGTGAGCCACAAGCATCCCGGGCATAGTCATGTCGGAGGCGTCTCGGGCGAGCCGATGATCGTGGATGGGCCAGGCGAATACGAGATCAAGCAGATATTGATCTCAGGCGTCCAGACCTACCACGACAATGAGCGCGGTAAACGATTAGGACGCAACACGGCCTATCTAATCACCATTGACGACATTCACATCTGCCACCTGGGCGACCTGGGCGAGACGCTCGACAGCCGCGCCCAGGAGGCGCTGGAAGGCTGCGATGTGCTGCTCGTCCCGGTTGGCGGGGGGAATGCGCTGGATGGCGCACAGGCCGCGCAAGTCGTCGCGCAGTTGTCACCACGTCTCATCATCCCCATGCACTATGCGACGCCCGCCTATAAGGCGAACGGGTCGCCGCTGGAGGGGGTCGAGAGATTCTGTAAGGAGATGGGAGTCGAGCCGCCAGAACCGGTAGCCAAGCTCTCCATCACCACGTCGACACTCCCAGCGGAAACGCAAATCACGCTGCTGAGTTACCGAGGATAGTCAAATGCGCAGAGGGGCCAGGGTCACACCACTACGGGAGACCTGGCCCCTCTCTCTATTGTTGGAGCCGTGTTCGTATGGTGGGCGCGGTGTGTGTGGAGTGGCGGCGCGCGGATGAGGGCTGCGCGCTGTGAGCGGAGCGTCGCTCCAGAGGGAAGAGGACATGCCGAAGTATCTGTTCATGACCGGTGGCGTTGTCTCGTCGGTTGGCAAGGGCATCACCGTCGCGAGCATCGGGCGACTGCTCAAGAGCCGTGGGCTGACGGTAGCCCTGATGAAGCTGGACCCGTATATCAATGTTGATCCCGGCACGATGTCGCCGTTCCAGCATGGCGAAGTCTTCGTGACGGATGACGGCGCCGAGACCGATCTCGACCTGGGCCACTACGAACGTTTCACCGACGAGGGCGCCAGCCAGGCCAGCAACGTCACCACTGGCCAGGTCTACGCGGCGGTCATCGGCAAGGAGCGACGCGGCGGCTACCTCGGCGGCACGATTCAGGTCATCCCCCACATCACCAACGAGATCAAGGCGCGCATGCGCACCCTCGCGGAGCAGACCAACGCCGATGTCATCATCGTCGAGGTCGGCGGCACCGTCGGCGACATCGAAGGCGAGCCGTTCCTCGAAGCCATCCGCCAGATGCGCAACGACCTGGGCCGCGACAACACGCTCTATCTGCATGTCACCCTGCTTCCCTACATCGGCGCGACCAAAGAGCTGAAGACCAAGCCAACGCAGCATAGCGTCAAAGAGCTGCTCCGCTCTGGCATCCAGCCCGATGTCATCCTCTGCCGCTCCGACTATCCCGTCGCCGACGAGCTACGCGACAAGATCGCCCTCTTCTGCAACATCGAGCGCCGCGCCGTGGTGCCGCTGGTGACCGCCAGCAGCATCTACGAAGTGCCGCTGATGCTGGAGGACGCGGGGCTGGGCGAATTCCTGGTGGAGAAGCTGGGGCTGGGCGAGCAGGCCCACGCGCCGCAGCTCGACGACTGGCGCGAGCTGGTCGCGCGCATCCACGCCGAGAAGCCGTTCGTGCGCATCGCGCTGGTGGGCAAGTATATCGAGCTGCACGACGCCTATATGTCCGTGGTGGAGGCGCTCTCGCATGCGGGCTGGTCGCTCGGCGTGGACACGCGCATCGACTGGATCGACTCGCAGAAGCTGGAGACCGACTGGGAGGAGTACGAGCCACGGCTGGCCTCAGCGGATGGCATCATCGTCCCCGGCGGCTTCGGGCATCGCGGCATCGAGGGCAAGATTCGCGCGGCGCAGTACGCCCGCACCCACAACATCCCCTACCTGGGGCTGTGCCTGGGCTTGCAGGTCGCGGTCATCGAGTTCGCGCGCAATGTGCTGGGGCTGAGCGACGCCAATAGCTCCGAGTTCGACCCGGAATCGCCCGACAAGGTGATCGACCTGATGCCCAACCAGCGTGGCGTCGCCGATAAGGGCGGCACGATGCGCCTGGGCCAATGGGTCTGCTGCCTGACACCGGGGAGCAAGGTGGCCGAGGCGTATGGCGATAGCATCGTCTTCGAGCGCCACCGCCACCGCTATGAGGTCAACGTCGCCTACCATCGCCGCCTGGAGGCCGCGGGCCTGCGCTTCAGCGGCAAGTCAGCGGATAACAGGCTGGTGGAGATCATCGAGCTACCCAACCATCCGTGGTTCGTGGCGAGCCAGTTCCACCCAGAGCTGAAGAGCCGCCCGACGCGCCCGCACCCGCTCTTCCGGGGCTTCATCGGCGCGTCCATCCGCCGCGCCGAAGAACAGGGCGTTGACCGACTCTCCCCGACGGCTGAGACGACCAGCGCAGGCGCGACGCCCAGCGCAGTCGGGACGCAATGGCCACTCCGCCGAGGGCGCCAAGGCCCAGGGGAAACAAAGCTAACACCGATCTGAGGCGTCCGCCACGCAGGCGGTCAGATGCGGACATCACGTGTCTGGCCGCCTGCCTGTTTCCAGCTCAAACAGGATCAGCAATCACCGTAATCGGCGCCGCAGTTGCGTTACGCGGCGACGGATGGCGTGTGGGCCAGGGCATTGCCCGATGTGTGGGCGAGGCTCCACGCCGAACACTAGACAGGACGTAACGTCACGTGCGCGTATTGATTGTGGATGACGACGTGGGCATCCGTGAGACGCTCGGCGTGATGCTCCGCGATGAGGGATACGAGGTGTACGAGGCGGCGAATGGAATGGACGCGCTCCAGCAGATGCGAGCGACTACTGAGCCAATGGTGACACTTCTCGATATGTGGATGCCGCTGATGAGCGGTGAGGAGACCCTTTTCGCCGCAGCCGAGCAGATCGCTCTCTGGCATCGTCTCGCCTTCATCGTCATCACCGCGAATCCGCAGCGCCTCTCGGAGCAGGCGCAGGCGCTGATGGAAGACTCCAAGATTCCACTGCTGCTCAAACCGTTCGATATTGATACGCTGGCCGCCGCTGTGCGAACGGCGGCGAATGGTCTCGCCGGCGCCTCTGGACGCTCGATGTGAGACGGCGACACTAGCTCTCATCGATTTTCTGACAACGCGATCTGAACGTGGCGGATGGGCAAGAGCGTCCCATCCGCCACGTTCGCGTTCTCTGCGCCGCCATCCCCCGCATCGCCTGCCCCCCCGCCGCGACGGGCAGACGCGAGCGTCGAATCAACCTCCCTCCTCTCCCCAAAATTGCCTGTCAAGTTTTGGCCTGCTCGTGCGCTGTACAGCATAGAGGGAGCGCAGCGGCTCCCCGCGAGCGAATCGTGCGAACGAATCGTGATGAGGAGCAGCGATGCGCGGGCCTCCCCCTGGCGATACGGCGGCGCCACTCTCGCTGGCGGCCTTCACCGCGACGGTGGATGAGCGGCAGGCGGCGCTCTATGCCTTCTTGCGTGGGCTGGTAGGCGACGCCGAGCAGGCGCGCGACCTCACGCAGGACACCTTTCACGACGCCTGGCGCGCGACCCAGGCCTGCGCGGCGCCGTGGACCACCGCCCACGATGGCGAGGAGCGGCGACGCTGGCTCTTCCAGGCGGCGTATCACCGCGCCATCTCGCAGCTACGGCGACGCAAGGTCATCCACTGGACCTCGCTCGATGGCCCAGACGAGACGCGGGAGCCAGCCGCGCTCGCCGGAATGGCCGACAGCGGGGCGCGCTTCGAGCAGCGCATCGTGGAGGCGGCGGCGCTGCGGGCGGCGCTGGCGCGGCTGGCGCCCGATGACGCGGCGTGCCTGCTGCTGCGGGTGGCGCAGGGCTTCAGCGCGGCGGAGACCGCTGGCATCCTGGGCGTGACGAGTGACGCCGTCGCCCAGCGCCTCTCGCGCGCCCGCCGACGCCTGCGGGCGATCTATCTCCAGCAAAATCCACCAGAGGAAACAGGCGCGATGGCGCGCAGCGAAAGGAGTGATGGCGATGAGTGAGCGGAACGGCGCCGCACACAATGCCTGCGAACGCTTCGCGCCGACGCTGGCCATGCTCGACACGCCCGACCTCGACCCCGCCGAGCGCGCCGCCGCGCTGGCCCACCTGGCGGGCTGCGCGCACTGCCAGGCCGACCAGGCCGCCTATGCGCGGATGGACACCGCCCTGCGCGCGACCTTCGGGGCGCAGGCCGCCTCACCGCTGCGCACGGCGGAGCTGCTCGCGGCCATCGGCGCCACCCACGAGCCAGCCCCGCGCCACGCCCGGCCACACAGCCCACGCAATCAACGATTCGCAGCGTTGTCGATCTCGGCGCATTTGGAGATACCGGAGGGAAGGACACAGTGAACGACTTTGGACGGCAGACCACCGACCAGCGGCGCACAGATACACGCCCAAGCACCCACCGCGCCGCGCCGATTCCATCGCTGCGCACAGACACGCGCGCTGGCTGGCAGCGCTGGACGATCAGCTTCGGCGCGACGGCGGCGGCGCTGATCATCATCGTCGTCGCCGTGACGCTGTTCAACATGCGTCCACACCCCAGCGGCGCCAGCAGCACATCCGTCAGCGCCACCCAGACAGCGCAGGCGCAGAGCCATCCTGGCGCCGCGATTGGCGGCGTCCGTGATGGCCGTCTCGATGGACTCACCGACGGACGGCTGGGCGATTGGCATACCTGCTGGGCGGGAACGTATCCGACGCCAGCGGGAGGTGCCACGCCATCGAGTGTGGTCATTTTCTACCATTACAACGGCTCTGAGTGGGTACAGGAATGGAGACATTCGGGGGATTCCGAACCGACTGGCGTCGGCGGCGACCCCTACCTCAAGATGCTCTCGCCAACCGATGGCTGGGCCTACGATGGTGCCGGGAGCCACTACTGCATTACGATGGGACAGCCTGGCGTGCGGCCCCCATCAGCATTCCCGGCGGAACGCACGTCTACATTCAGACGATTGACATGGTTTCGCCAACCGCAGGGCTGGGTCGGCGGTGGATGTCAACGAAGGCCCCGCGAACAGTGGTCTGACACGCTTCGCACGCTACGATGGCGCGCAATGGACGCTAGAGACAATCGCGAATTTGCCCACTGATGTGAACGCTGGACAACTTGCCATCGCAGTCATCACTGCCACACCTGCGGGTGACATGTGGGCGGTCGGCGGGGCGCCGCCAGCTAACCCGCAGCCAACATTGTCGGGCGTCGGACTGATCTTCCATCGCGTGAATGGCGTATGGCAGGTGGCGACCGCGCTGAATAGCATCCATTCCTCAACCGAATTGGATCCGTACGGCATTTACATGACCAGTTCCACCAGCGGCTGGATTGTCGGAGGCGCGCATCAGAGCAAGCAGTCCTCAGAAGGATACACCACTGTTTCGCATGCGCTGCTGCTGCGCTATGATGGCCATCGCTGGACACAGGTGACCGCGCCGCTGGGGACAGTCACAGAGAATGACTCACTCCAGCAGATCGTCGGAACCGGGCCAAATGACATCTGGGCCAGTGGCCGATCGAGCGCCGACGCGGTAACCTCCACTGGCCTCCAGATCTCATCGCTGCTGCTCCACTACGATGGCGCAAGCTGGAGCCAGGTGACGCCAAGCATATCCGTCACTGGGGGAAACCTGGCGATGATCCTCAGTATAGACTGTCGCCCCAGATGGCGTCACTGTGGGCAGTCGGCGGACTGTGCGAATTACCCAAATAGCCAGGTTCTCCCAATGCCACTCTTCTGGTTCTATCGCAACGGCGCATGGAGCGTGGCGCCCGCGACCAGGGGCAAGTAGCCCGCGCTCGGTGTCAGCTCGCCCAGGCGCAAGGATGCGCGATGGGCGCCGTCTCCTCCCGCGTGCGCGATGCTATACTGAGCCTGGCGCGACCTCACCCCCGACTCCCCACCAGGAGAGGGGCGATCGAAGCGTCGCGCGCCTGCTATGCCGCACAGAGACGTGAGGAGACGCATACTATGAGCGACGAGACGAAGTATATCCTTGTGGAGCGCGAGGGCGCGGTCGCCACAGTCATCATCAACCGCCCGGACAAGCTGAACGCGCTCAACTGGACGCTGATCAGCGAGCTGGCCGATGAGCTGGCGGCCCTCGACCATGACGACGCCATCCATGCCATCGTCCTGACGGGCGCGGGCGAGCGCGCCTTCGCCGCCGGAGCCGACATCGCCGAGATGTCTGGCGCGAGCGCGGCGCAGATGGCGCTCGGCCCCTTCGAGGGCTGGGATCGCATCCGCCGCATCAAGAAGCCGATCATCGCGGCGGTCGAGGGCTACGCGCTGGGTGGTGGCAATGAGCTGGCCATGCACGCCGACATGATCATCGCCAGCGAGAAGGCGAAGTTCGGCCAGCCAGAGATTCTGCTGGGCATCATGGCGGGCGCGGGCGGCACCCAGCGCCTCACCCGCACCATCGGCAAGTACCGCGCGATGGAAATCTGCCTGACGGGCGAGTCTGTCTCGGCGCAGCAGATGGAGGCCTGGGGCATCGTCAACCACGTCGTCCCCGCCGGGCAGGCGCGGGCCGAGGCCGTGAAGCTGGCGCAGAAGATCGCCGCGCAGGCCCCCGTCGCCGCGCTGCTCACCAAGGAAGCCATCCTCGCCGCGCTGGAGACACCGCTGGAGGCGGGCCTCGCCCACGAGAAGCGGCTCTTCTCGCTGCTCTTCTCCACCGCCGACCAGAAAGAAGGCATGGCGGCGTTCCTGGAGAAGCGGCCCGCGAAGTTCGAGGGGAAGTGAGGAAACCCGCGCATGCCAACGATCACGGGAGCGGCGGACGAGGCGGTCATCCTCTCCGCTGTGCGCACGCCGTTCGGGCGCTATGGCGGCGCGCTGAGCAGTGTGCGGCCAGATGACCTGGCGGCGCTGGCCATCGCCGAGGCGGTGTGGCGCGCCGGAATTGACCGCGAGCGCATCGAGGCCGACCTCGAAGATGTCGTGCTGGGCTGCGCCAACCAGGCGGGCGAGGACAATCGCGATGTCGCGCGGATGGCGCTGCTGCTGGCGGGGCTACCCATCGCTGTCGGCGGCCAGACGGTCAACCGGCTCTGCGGCTCTGGCATGCAGGCGATCATCACCGCCGCCAACGCCATTCGTCAGGGCGAGGGGCAGGTCTTCGTCGCGGGGGGTGTCGAGAGCATGACCCGCGCGCCCTTCGTGCTGGGCAAGGCGGAATCCGCCTTCGCGCGCGGCGGCATGACCTTGCAGGATACGACGCTCGGCTGGCGCTTCATCAATCCAAAGCTGGCGGAGATGCACCATCCCTACACGATGGGCGAGACGGCGGAGAACGTCGCCGAGCGCTATCACCTCACCCGCGAGGAGCAAGACGCCTTCGCGCTGGAGAGTCACCGGCGCGCCATCGCCGCGATCGACGCAGGGCGGCTCGCCGAGGAGATCGTCCCGGTGGATGTGACATCGGGCAAAGGCGCGACCGTGACCGTCTCGCAGGACGAGCAGCCGCGCCGCGACACCTCGCTGGAGCGGCTGGCGAAGCTCAAGCCCGCCTTCCGCGCTGGTGGCACGGTGACGGCGGGCAATTCGTCGGGCATCAACGACGGCGCGGCGGCGCTGGTGATCGCGTCGCGGCGCTGGGCCGAGGCGCACGGCGCGCAGCCACTCGCACGAGTGCTCGTCGGCGCGGTGGCGGGGGTTGATCCCGCTGTCATGGGGCTGGGGCCAATTCCCGCCTCGCGCAAAGCGCTGGAGCGCGCGGGCCTCACCGCCGACGACCTCGACCTGATCGAGCTGAACGAAGCGTTCGCCGCGCAGTCCATCCCCTGCATGCGCGAGCTTGGCCTGGCGCACGAGCGGGTCAACGTCAACGGCGGCGCCATCGCGCTGGGGCATCCGCTGGGGGCGTCCGGCGCGCGGCTGGTGACGACGCTCACCCATGAACTGGGGCGACGCAAGGGACGCTATGGCCTGGCGACGATGTGCATTGGCGTGGGCCAGGGCATCGCCGCCGTCATCGAGCGGCTCTGAGCGCGGCCACATCTGTCCGAGGAAAACACAGCGCCCCGCTCTCAGGCTGAGAGCGGGGCGCTGTGGCGCTGGCGAGGTCCGCTCAGAGCGGGACGCCTGGCGCGAAGACGTGGACGATCTTCGGGACGGCTGGCCCCAGCACCACCACGAAGATGGATGGCAGGATGAGGAACGCCATCGGGAAGAGCATCTTGATCGGCGCCTGCTGGGCCAGACGCTGCGCTCGCTGACGGCGACGCACGCGCATCTCCGCCGACTGAATGCGCAACACGCGCCCGATACTCGCGCCAAGCTGCTCCGCCTGGATGATGGCGCCGACGAACTGGCTCAGATCCTCGACACCAGTGCGATCCACCAACTCGCGCAGGGCATCGCGCCGGGCGACACCGAGGCGCATCTGCTGCAGCACGCGGGCGAACTCGCGGGTCAGCAGATTGTCCGCCTTCGCGACGATGCGGGCCAGCGCCTGATCGAATCCCAGGCCAGCCTCAACGCTGATGGTCAGCAGATCAATCGCGTCGGGTAGCGCGTTCGCGATGATCATCTTGCGCTGCGAAGTTTTGCTGCGCAGCCAGAGGTCAGGCGCGACATAGCCGATGATGGTAAACATCAGCACGAGGACGACACTCGCCGCCGTGCTCGTGTGTCCCAGCAAGATGAACAGGCCTGCCAAAGCCCGCCCACCCACAATACCAAGACCCTTCAGGCCGATGAAATCGGAGACCTGCATCTGTCCCATCAGGCCTGCGTTCAACAGGCGCTTCTGCGTGCTATCGATGCTCTGCGTCGGAGTCAGGCGCGCAAGGCCCTTTGCCAGCGCCGCCGCGAGTGGCCGGAAGAAGCGATCGTAGAACGACGCCTGCATCTCCTCATCGTCGAGCGTAGACGACCGCCACGCGCCGCCATCTGGAAGCGATCAATCACCGGATCGGACTTGCCGTGAGCCGCCAATGCCCAGCAGCATGAGCAAGATGCCGAAAAACACGAGAAAGCCCGCGGCAGGCGCAAACAATGGCGCAAACAGACTGATCATAATGTCCTCTGATCTCTCCCCATTCGTCTCCGCCGAACTCAGACCTTGATGTCAACAATCCGGCGGATGATGACGAGACCAATGACGACCATCACTCCACTACATGAGACAACTGTCCACCCAAACCAGTGCGTCGTCGTGAACATGCTCAGCATGTATGAAGGGTTGATGATGAAGAGCATCAGGCCCAGACCCACTGGTAACATCGCGATGATGTAGCCAGAGAGTTGCTGCTGCGCCGTGAGGACACCGACCTCACCGATCAGCTTGATGCGCTCACGAATCGTCGTGGCGATGATCTCCAGCACCTCGACGAGATTACCGCCGACCTCGCGCTGCACATTCACCGCCGTGACGAGCAAATTGAGGTCTTCTGACTGCATACGATCCACCAGATGGGTCAGCGCCTCTTCCGGAGGGATGCCAATGCCGACCTCGCGCACCACACGCCCGAACTCATTCTTGGCGGGCTCAACGCCCTCACGCGCGACCAACTCCAGCGACTGCATGAAGCTATAGCCTGTGCGGAGCGCGCCCGACATCAGATTGATGAGATCGGGGAGTTGCTCGTTGAATTTGCGCTGGCGGGCCAGCTTGCGGCGGCGCAACCAGATCATCGGCCCGTAAAGGCCCGCAAGGAGCAACAGCAGCGCCAGCACAAACGGATTGCCCACGGGAAGCACCAGGCCCAGCAGTGCGCCAACGCTGGCCAGCACGCCACGCAGCGTCATGAACTCACCCGCCGTGATGCGCAGGTCAGCCTGCGCAAGCTCGCTCGCCAGACGATAGGTATAGCCGGTTTGCGGCTCCCCCGTGAGCTGCTTTTTTTTGCCCCGAGGCCCCTTCTGGCGCTTGTCGCGCTTGTCGCGCTTACCACCCACATCTGGCCCGGCGCCTATGACGCCCAGCTCGCGCATGCGATCATCAAAGTCACGAGTACGCGAATCTACGACGCGCTGAATGCCCAGGAAGAGCAGGAGAATGCCCGCGAACACCAGCCCGCCGATCACCAACGCCTGGGTAGTGAACAACGCGGCGAATGTTATGGGCAGCGCGCTAAACGCGCTTTCGGTCAAGACTACGCTCATAACCTGCGACCTCAAGAGTGCTCTGGGCGGGACAGCGGGTCAGGGCATGCGAGGCTGCTAGCCCCGCCATGCCCCGCCTTCGCCATACCCAAACATCTGCGCTGGCAGATGGATATTAGCCATTTCGAAGAGTTCGATGAAGGATGGCCGGATGCCCGTAGGCCGTAACCGACCCACAACCTTCCCGTCATCGTACCCGGTCTGCTCGAAGATAAAGAGATCCTGTAGCGTGATGACATCACCCTCCATGCCGACCACCTCGGTGATGTGGGTGATCTTGCGAGTGCCATCGCGCATACGCTCCTGGTGGACGATCAGGTTGATGGCGCTGGCGATCTGCTCACGAATCGCGCGCAGCGGAAGCTCCATTCCCGCCATCATGATCATCGTCTCCAGGCGGCGTGTGGTATCGCGCGGCGAATTGGAGTGCAGCGTCGTCAGCGAGCCATCGTGACCAGTATTCATGGCCTGGAGCATGTCGAGCGCCTCCGCGCCACGAACCTCACCGACGACGATGCGGTCTGGCCGCATGCGCAGCGAGTTCGCCACGAGATCGCGGATAGCGATGCGCCCGTTGCCCTCGATGTTGGCGGGGCGGGCCTCCAGGGGAATGACATGCTCCTGGCGCAACTGCAACTCAGCCGCGTCTTCGATGGTGACGATACGCTGGTCGCCGGGGATGAAGCCCGAAAGCACGTTGAGCAGGGTCGTCTTACCACTACCCGTGCCGCCGGAGACCACCACGTTCAGGCGAACCTCGACGCATGCCCGCAGGAAATCAACCATCGGCTGCGAGATGCTGCCCAACCGCACCAGATCATCAGGTGTCAGCGGGCGCTTGGAGAATTTTCGGATGGTCAGCACCGGCCCTACGAGTGAGAGCGGCGGAATGATGAACGTTCACGCGCGAGCCATCTGGCAGGCGGGCGTCCACGTAGGGCTGCGCCTCGTCCACGCGGCGGCCCAGCGGCGAAACAATGCGCTCGATGACGCGCATCACATGCTCGTCGTCGCGGAAGCGGATATCGGTCCGGAAGATGCGGCCATTCTGTTCGACGAAGACGGCGCGTGGCCCATTGACCATGATTTCAGTTACGCTGTCGTCATTGAGCAGTGGCTCAATCGGACCAAAGCCGAGAATCTCGGCGGCAATGGCCTCGAAGAGGCGTGTGCGATCTTGCCGCGTCAGCACGACGCTCTGCTGTTCGAGAATGCGGTTGAACAACTCTTCGATGGTGCGGCGTACCTGCGCGGTCTGCGAGAGATCCATCTTGGGATCCATCTCGGAGATCAGCGCCGCCTGCACCTTGCGCTTCAGATCAAACAGGTTGTTCTCGCGCGCGGTCGCGGCTTGATTCTGCGCAGGCGCGGGGAAGCGCGAGTTGGCGTCGTTTCCGCCATTCCCACGCGCTCCCGGAGAGAAGAGCGAGCTCGGCCCGCCCGCCCCATTGTTAGAATTGCCAATGCGGCCGGAGAGTGGGCCGCGCGCGTCGTCATTGGCGCCATAAGGTCCGGCGCCATCCTGGTCGTCTCCCCGCCTGAACATGCTCACAACCCACTCCTACCCGATGTTTGCGCTGACTGAGCCGCCACAGGTCGCCGCTGGCTCACAGCAAGACGCCATCTCGAAGGCTACGAATCTGTCTAGAGATAAAGGGGCATAATCGTCGCGGAGCGTCATCGCGACATCCCGCTCGCGACGCTGCCGCTCGCACTGGCAGATGCGATACTGTTTACGGGAGATATGATACACGCATCTTGTCGTCCTGTGTTATATAGAGAACGACCTACGTGCGTATCTCACCAGTAGAGCGAGAAAAAAGTCCTGATGAGCCGCGTGCGAACAGGCGCCTCGCTCCAGCGTCTGGTCGATCGTGAGCGGCCACAGAATTGTATGTTCAACTTCATCACTAGATAGAACGCATGGCAGCGCGTGTGTTACGGCGCCATAGACAAGTGACCTACCGCCCGCACAGAGGGCGCCAGAGTGGAAACGAGATGGTATGCCTTCGTTGACTTGCCCGCACTGCGGTAGTTCGCTCACCGCGCCCGATCACTCGACAGCGCCCCTCCGCTGCCCGGTCTGTGGCGCGCTGCTCACCTCGGCGACAGGCGGCGCACCCAGTGGCGCACCACGGTCGCATCCGCTCGTGGTGCAAGAGGCCGTCGTTCGCGATCTGCGCGAGGAGGATGATAGCGCCACGCGCCCAGTCGCACCAGAGCTGCTGGCGCCCATTCTCGCGGAGGCCGTCACCGCGCATACGGCGCCGTCCATCCCCAGCGCCACGCCCGCCGACGAGACGACCCGCGCGCTGCCCAACACGCCTCCACCCGATACCACGCACGAAATGCCGCTCTCGGCGATACCACGAGAGCCATCCACCCCGCCGAAGTCGGCGGACACTCTGCGCACACTCTCGCTGACGCTGGCCGCGCTGACATTGCTGGCGGTAGTCGTAGTGGCGGCGCTGGCGGCGAATGGCGTCATCACCATCGGCGGGCC
This sequence comes from uncultured Chloroflexia bacterium, assembly GCA_963840335.1. Classification (GTDB taxonomy): domain Bacteria; phylum Chloroflexota; class Ktedonobacteria; order Ktedonobacterales; family JADMIN01; genus JAKAIY01. The sequence goes on along the minus strand of CAWIYP010000011.1, from coordinate 35,973 downwards.
GAGCGGCGCGCAGGCGACGGCGACGACGGCGCCCACACAGGTTGTCCCCACGGGCACGCCCCTCCTCAAGCCTTTCGGCGTCACGGGCCTCTACCAGATCGCCTATCCCGAGGGCTGGACCGTCCAGCAGCGCAACGCCGCGCCGCAGAGCTACTATGCGCTGCTCTCGGCGCCACAGGGCAAGGCCAACGTCAACATCGAGGCGCAGCAGGCCGCGAACGTACCCACGCTCAGTGACCTCAACGCACAGTTCCTCCGCGCGCTCGCCCAGCCCGGAACGACGCCGACCATTGACCCCTCGCCAGCCAGCGTCACGGTCGGTGGGCAGGAGTGGACGCCGACCACTGCCGATGTGACCTTAGTCGGGGCCAGCGGCCAGCCGACGCGCTACTCGCATGTGGTGATTCTCTCAGCCATCCACGGCGACTACGCCTACACCATCGTCCTGCTGGCGCCGACTGATTCAGCCGACACCACGAGCGCCGCCTATGTCAACGCCGACAGCGCCTACTTCCAGCCGTTGCTGGCGAGCCTCGCCTTCCAGAGCTAGCGCAGACGCTCGACACAGACTTGTCACAGACGCGCCACAGACGCGCCACGCGCCCCCGCGACTGGAAGCAGCCAAGGTTGCGGTTGACATGGGCGCGAGCGCCGTGGTATTCTCTCTTTGCTGCGTGCGAGCGTAGCCGTGGACCCGTAGTGTAGCGGTTTAACACGCCGGCCTGTCACGCCGGAGATCGCGGGTTCGAACCCCGTCGGGTCCGCCAATAGCGCCTATTCAAACGTTCGGGTCGTGGCTTCATCACCACGACCCGTTCGCCGTTTCTGACGCATCCCTCGCCCTCCTGTCGTTCGCCTGAACACGGCGCGGAGAACCAGGCGAACGCCCATCCTCACTACCGCTCGCCTGGCAGACGCTTTACGCTATCTCGCCTGCGCCGACCGCACGGCGACGGCGCCGCGCCTGACGTTTCCAGGATTTAGGGGAAAGCTCGACACGCAAGCTCAGCCAGATTCGGACGCTGTGCAGGGAAGCACATTCCAAGCTGAAACTCAGCGCCTCGACGCTTATGTGGTACGCTTGTAATTACACAGCCAGCATCCTCATAGAAGGACAGTGCGATGGATGACATGATTCCGGCTCCCACCAGTCCCTTTGAAGCGATCCGCCACACCGACACGTCAGGTGACTTCTGGACTGCCCGCGAGTTGCTGCCACTTCTCGAATACAGCCGCTGGGAACGCTTTGAGGAAGCCATTCAGCGGGCGATGTCCGACTGCGCCAAGGCGGGCCGTGATGTTGAGGAAAACTTTCACCTTGAGGCGAAAGTTTCGGGGAAGCGCGGGCCGAAGCAGAAGGATTACCGCCTCACCCGCTATGCCTGCCGCCTGATCACGATGACGGCGCAAACAACCGGCTCCGCTGCCGCCCAGGCGCGCACCTATTTCTCCGATCGGGTCGATGACGCAGAGCAACTCCTTGACCCCGAGTTGGCCTTTCGTGAGTGGCGGAGTCGCGCTATCCTGTCCTACATGGCGCATGGCTACAGCGCCGAGTGGGCCGAGCGACGGGTGGACGATATCGCCGCACGAAATGCCCTGACGCATGCGTGGAACGTGCGTGGTATCGCGGAGAAAGAGTATCCCATCCTCACCGATCGACTGCACATGGGCGCGTTTGGGCTCAAGATTGCCGACCACAAAGCGCTCAAGGAGTTCGAGGTCACCTATCGCGGAAAGAAACCGATGTACAAAGGCGATCTGCCGCCCGCGATGACGGCGACGGAGCTTGCCCTGAATGCCTTGGCGAGCACAGTAGCGCGGGAACTGCATGTCTCGAATGACTCGCGCGGCTTCCAGCAAATCAGCGGCGATGTGGATGTGGCGGGGCGGATCGTTGGTGACACGAGACGGCAGATCGAGGCCGCAACAGGGCGCGCTGTCGTGAGTCCGCGCAATATGCTTCGCGAACCTGACGGGGGGCTGTGGGAACTAGCGGAAGAGACGGTCGAGCCTTCAGAGTAGGCGTCGGACGTGACGCACTCGCGCTGCTTTTCCTTCTTCGCCCGAAGAATCCGCCGGATGGCCTCGTGTGAAACACCATAGTCAGCAGCGAACTGCCGCAGAGACTCGTGTTTCGAGCGCGTGCGGTGATCCGCATTCGTGGTATAGCAAAGGCTGCGGAGGCGCAAGCGGCTCGCTGGCTGGTGAAGGGGCGGTCAGCGCGGCATAACCAGCATCGTCAGCATGGAAATCACCTCAGCGGACGGTGTGACGCGCGGCGCATTTACCACTGTCTGCCCAACAGTACAGGCGCGCAGGTCAAAAGCCGAGCTGGCGCGCACGGGTCACCATGCAGTCATCATCGTGGACGCCGCTGTAGCCGAAGGCTCCGCCGCGCTTGAGTGAACACTGCGGGCACGACTCGACCATCGTCACAGAGTCGCGACAGATGCGCGCCTCAGCCATGCGCAGCACAATCGGACGCATCGCCACATTCTCGGCCTGCAGGCGGCGCGCGAGCAGTCGTAGCTCTTCGATGCTCATCGCCTCGATCATCGCTTCGGTCATCACTTCAGGCAGTTTGACCACGCGCGGCGCTGTCGTGGGTTCCATAGTGCTCTTCCTATCTTTCGCGGTATGTTTTGCGAGCACGCGCATGCCACATGCTCGCTATGGCTGCGGCGAACTGGCGCTATCACGCGCACTGCCGCGTCTCGCCTCGCGCGGCGCACACGCTGGCGTCACCTGTTTCCTGTTTATGGAAGCGTGGCGACGAAGCGGCACGAGGCGACTGAGCCTCAGCGCGTGTACGGGTCAGATGTGGTGGGCATCTGGCGATAACGAAGGGGATAATCCAGGAAACATTTCGAGGAAGCTACAAATAGTTGTAGTATGGGGAAGTATAGCACATGCCCGCCGCCGATGCTCAGACCCCTTGTCCACTGCGCCGCCGCGGAAACGGCAGCGTGTAACGCCTCTCTCGGCCTTGAAATGACCAGAGCATGCGGACGTGGACTGCTGGTGTTTATGGTGTTGATTGGGTAATGGCATGAGCGCCAGCCAACCTTCGTACCATTTCCCCGGTTCCCCATTCTCACCAGCCTACGGACTGCCGTAGCGGGCGCTTAACGACTATGACAGTCGGCTGCGCGGCGCCAGATGCCCAACTCGACCACACAGCTCCGCGCATCATCGGGAGATGGGCGTTGATACCTCTCAGCCATCCGGCTGTGAACAGACGCGAGGTACAGAACATGTCCAGCAACGTCACTGCGGCAATCATTCGGAAAGCCGACAACAGCCCTATGGGAGTGCGCTACATTGTTGTGCGCGCATCCGCACTGGGCGATGACAAGACGATTGTCGTATCACGACAAGAATATGAGCAGCTCCAACCCGGTATGCTCGTGAATATGACGAAGGGTGATTGGGGGCCGATCAGCAAATGGCGCCTCACGCGATAGCGCGAGCGGATCTGCGCGCTCCACCTGAAGCGATCATTGCGGACGCTACGCCCGCTGGCTGGGCAGTGTCGCCATGTTTGCCTCTGTTCCACGCCATAGCGTTTGTGGCACAAAGCGTGCGCCGCTGTGATGACGCCATCGTCAACCAGCAGGAACCTTCGCGCATGGTCGCGAACTATCGCGAACTAGCGCGAATTGGGCGCCCGCCCTGGAACGGAGAGAGGCTCGATGCCAGTACGCCCTCACGAGAGCGATGCGGCCGCACTGGCGGTCGCTCATGAGATCGCAACCCTCACCGCGGGGCATACCATCATCATCGCCAGCAATCGCGGCCCGGTCGAGTTTTATCATGCGGCGGACGGGCGCCTCCTGACCAAGCGTGGCGCGGGCGGCGTGGTCACAGCGCTGGCGGCGTTTGCGCGCGCTGTGCCGCTAACGTGGGTCGCGGCGACCATGTCGGCGGCGGATCGCGATGCGTTCGCCGATGCGCAGGCCCCCGCGCGCACCGTGCGACTGGGCCGACAGCCATTGCAGGTGCGCTACGTGCCGATTCCCCCCGATATGTATCGGCGCTACTATGAGGACATCAGCAATGACGTTCTCTGGTTTCTGCAGCACTACATGTGGAGTCCGATCCAGTGGCCAAACTTCGGCGAGGAACACGTCCGCAACTGGGATGAAGGCTACCGCCCGGTCAATGAAGCGCTCGCGCAGGCGATTGCGGATGAGGCGCTCGCTGGCCACGCAGCCGGTCATGCGGGCGACGATGGCGCCAACACCATTGTGCTGCTGCAAGATTACCAGTTGTACCTTGCGTCCGCGCTCGTGCGCGCGCGCCTGCCCCAGGCGACCATCCAGCAATTCATCCATATCCCCTGGCCAGCAAATCGCTATTGGCAGCTCTTGCCCGACCGTTTTGTCCATGAGATCTATGAGGGGCTGGCAGGAAACGATGTCCTCGGGTTCCAGACCGCAGCCGACCTGCAAAACTTCCTGGTCGGCGCGCAGGCGTTTCTCGCGGGCAGCCGGATAGACTTCGACCGCCAAACCGTCGTCTGGCGCCGACACCACCTGGTGGCGCGGGTCTATCCCGTTCCCACCGATGTCTACGAGCTTCGGCGCACACTCCTCACCGCGCCCGCGCGCGCTGGCGCGCAGGAGCTTGGCGACCTCCTCGGCGATGAGGGTCAGGTCATCATGCGGGTGGATCGGCTCGACCCAAGCAAGAACATCATTCGTGGCTTCCTGGCCTATGAGACGCTGCTACGGCGCTGGCCCGAACTCCGTGGCCACGTCCGCTTCCTGGCGTTCCTCATCCCCTCGCGCCAGGGCCTGCCGATCTACCGCAAGTACGAGCGCGACGTGCGGGCGCTGATCCGGCGCATCAACGCCGAGTTTGGCGCCGGTGGCTGGAAGCCGATCGTCGCCTTCTTCGAAAACAACCGGCCCCGCGCGCTGGCGGCCATGCGGCGCTATGATGTCTTGCTCGTCAATCCCATTATTGATGGTATGAATCTTGTCGCCAAAGAAGGGCCAGCGGTCAATGAGCGCGATGGCGCGCTCGTGCTCTCACGCACTGCAGGCGCGTTCGAGCAGCTCGGTGATGTGGCGCTGCCCATCACGCCAACCGACATTGACGAGACGGCGACCGAGCTATACGAGGCGCTGCGCATGTCCAGCCGCGAGCGCGCGCAGCGGGCCGAGCGCGCCCGCGCGACCGTCGAGGCGGAGACGCCAGTGGATTGGGCGCTCGCGCAATTGCGCGATGCGGTAGCGCTCCGCCGCGCTTCTTCTCACCGCCCATCACCGCGCGTCGAACGTGAGCGGGAAGCGCCTGTGGCAAGCAGAGCGTAGCCGCCCTATCCCCATCGCCGCGATTTGCCGCTTGCCAGCCTAGTGAGCCTCGGCGCTCTCGTGATCGTCGAGCGCTCGCTGTAGCTCGCGCGCCTTCTCGTCCGTGGCTACCCCCTCGGTGCGCCAGAACACACGACCTGTGCGGGCCACCAGCAGCACATAGATTTTGTCCTCGTCGGGCAATTGGAGCGCATCGCGGAACGCGCCCTTATCGAGGTACAGCGTGATCGTCGCATCCCGCGCCGCGCGGTCCGGGATGCCAGCGCGCATGGCGCTATCCAGCCACCAGCGCGCGAGCGGAACGCTACGACTGACCGTCGGCAACTCATAATAGCGGAAGTCGGTGTGCTCCTGGGCAAGGCGTTGCGCCGTCGCGATCCAGGTGTCAATCTGGTCTTGCTGCTCGCGCTTGAAGGCGATCAAGACCAGATTGCGCTCCCCATCGAAATCGTCGGGCAACGTGAAGGAGCGCCGCTCCAGGTTGACGCCGTGCACTCGCGGGAACATCATAAACCTCTCGATCCACTTCACCGTCCTGGGCTACATAGCGCATCAAACGGAGACGATGCGTTTTGTGCTATACTGTGCTCGTCTTCGATCGCGTACGCACCTCTTGTGTGGAGTCGCACGACATCATGGCGCAGCGTCTCCATTGTGTTTTGTACCACCTCCATCCAAATCCCCTCCACTATGTGATGTGAGGCGAGTGGCGCACTGATTGATGGATACCGTACTACGGTATGCCTGTACCTCGTCAGAGCTACACATGCCTGAATCCAAGGAGCCACATAGTTGGGAACCCGCATCTACGTAGGGAATCTGCCCTACTCCGCCGACAACGCGCAGTTGTCTCAAATGTTTAGTGCGTATGGCGATGTCGTTGAGGTTCGTGTCATCACGGATCGCGACTCTGGCCAGAGCAAGGGCTTCGCGTTTGTCGAGATGGGCACAGAAGAGGCCGCTCGCCAGGCGATCTCCGAGCTCAATGGGACGATGCTCGACAACCGGGCGTTGCGCCTAGACGAAGCGTCCGAGCGCCCGAGCGGTGGTCGCTCGAGTGGCGGCGGGCGATCGGGCGGCGGCTATAGTGACCGCCCGCGCCGCGATGACCGCTCAAATGGCGGCGGCTGGTAGCCCCTCTGGGGAGACCTCTACCAGGGTCTCCCCCGGCGATGGGCAGCGTAAATGCTGCCCATCGCGCCTCTTTCACCTCCAGCCAACGCTAGCCAACTTCCATGCCGCCACTGTCCAGTGGGTATCGGCGCCATATCAGCAGACCAGAGCGCTCTCCCAGGCGCATTGCAGGACGCTTTGTCGTCAGCAACATGATGGCTCACCACATGTGACCCGTCATTGTCCGTTTGCGTGAGCGCCATGCGCACACCCGCGACGCCTCTTCCGACGATCGAGGGATATCGCTGATTGTACGGGACGTAGGTCTACGCGGGGGCAGCAACGATGGATGCCAAAGATACGAGCGATCCGGTAGCGGCGGAAGGCGCGAGCGATAGCTGCTACGCCAAAACCTGTGAGCTACCCGCGACCACTGCCTGTGACCGCTGCGGACGGCGGTTCTGCGCGCAGCACTGTGGAGTGCTCGTCCTCCAGCGACGTGACGAACCATCGGAGTACCCGACGCATCAGGGCATGCTTGCGCGTCTCCCGATGCATACCGAATCCTACATCCTGTGCGCTCCCTGCCGCAATAAACCCGTTCCGCGCACCCTCCCGCTGACCGCGCAACCGAGCCTGCCCCCAACCAGCGCCCCCAAACCATCTGTCAGAGATGCCGCCAACCGCTGGGCCGATGCCTGGTCAACAGACGACCACTAGCGCTTGCCATTGGGGCGCACATGGGGTCTCGGCGAGCGTCGTCCATCGCCGCCCCCGCTCGTAGCCGCCAGTTCCACATACCCCAGCACTGACAATTGCCCCTAGATACCGCCCCTATCGGCCTCGCTCGCTGGGTTCTACCAAAAACCGAGGGTTGGCAAGCTGGCGAATAAATTCGCGCCTGGATGGCCCGCGGGCCGCAAAGCCCGCCGACGCGGGCTGGGTCTCGACGAGCATTCGCACGCAGGGGCAGACGGATCGTCTGGCGCCGTCTGGTTCCGAGTCCGCGTCGGCGGACTTCGCGGCGGAACGCCCTCCAGGCGCAGCTTGAGCCGCCAGCTTGTCTGCCGCCAGACCCCCGATTTTTGGTAGAACTCGCTCGCTGCCGCGCGTCTGGCTGTATGTTTAGGCCATGTGCTATAGTTGACAGGTTGACATAGTTGGCATATCTTTCTCCAATACGTGAGCGCAGGCTCCCTCAATCCTTGATCGAGAATTGCTCGTGCGCTGTTTCGCCTCGCCGCTGTGTTTCTGCCAGGTAGTTGGGTCTGCGCCCACGATAACTGTCCGTTAGCAGTGAGAATGAGGCGACAATGACGAAGCAGCAACGGCTCTACGATCTGGTGGTAATAGGCGCTTCAGCCGGCGGCATCGAGGCGCTCTCGCTGCTCGTGGCGACGCTTCCAGAGTCCCTGCCTGTACCAATCGTCATCGCACAGCATATTGACCCGAACGCGACCAGCCATCTCGGCCAAATCCTCACCAGACGCAGCAAGCTTCCCGTGCGCACCATAGGAGAAGCAGCGCCTGAACACCTGGCGGATGGTGTGATTTACGTCATCCCAGCGAACTGCGATGTCGAGATTACCGATGATGTGGTTCACTTGCTGCCAGGCGCGGGCCAGCACCCTCTGCCATCCATTGACCGGCTGCTCAGCAGCGCCGCGCATGCCTACGGCGAGCGTGTCATTGCCGTCATTCTCACCGGCTCCGGGTCGGATGGAACGATGGGCGCGCGCGAGGTGAAAGCGGCTGGCGGCGCTGTGCTGATCGAAAACCCCGCTACGGCCAGCTATCCGGCGATGCCCGCGTCGCTTTCCCCGACCACCGTTGATCTCGTCGTGGATCTGAATCGCATGGGGCCGATCCTCACCGATCTCATCAGTGGCGCGCAAAACTTGACGAGTCAGAGCGCCTCTGATCTCTTGCCTGACTTGCTCAAAAAGGTACGGCTGCATACCGGCATTGATTTTACCAAGTACAAGAGTCCGACCATCCTGCGGCGTCTCCATCGTCGCATGGCGGCGACGGGCGCTGAGACCCTGGGCTCCTATGACAGCTTCCTTGATGAACACCCCGAAGAATATCAGCGCCTGGTCGCGAGCTTTCTGATCAATGTGACCGAATTCTTTCGCGACCAGTCACTCTTCACCTTGCTCCGCGAGCACGTCATCCCCGATCTGATCATGCGCGCGCGCACGGAGGGCAAAGCGATACGCATCTGGTCGGCAGGATGCGCGACGGGAGAAGAGCCTTACTCCATCGCCATGCTCCTGGCGGAAGCGCTCGGCACTGAGGCGCTCCAGTTCACCATACGCATCTTCGCCACAGATGTAGACGCCGAGGCAATCGCCTTCGCGCGCCGAGGTCGTTACCCCGCAGCGTCATTCGCGAACATGCCAGATGACCTGCGAGCACGCTATTTTACCCCGACTGAGCACAGCTACGAGGTCGGAAAATCCATCCGCAATATGGTGATCTTTGGCGAGCACGACCTGGGGCAACGGGCGCCATTTCCCCATATGGATATGGTGGTTTGCCGCAACGTGCTGATCTATTTCACGACTGAGCTGCAGAAGCATACGCTCCAGCTCTTCGCGTTCTCGCTACGAAATGACGGCTACCTTGTGCTGGGGAACGCCGAAACCGCCGGCGCGCTGAGCGCCTACTTCAGTCTTGTCCATCCCCAATTCAGGGTATATCGCCGCCTGGGGAATCGTGTGGCGCCACCACCGCTTCCCAGCAACCTTGAGAGGGATCGAAAATCCTATCAGACCCTGCCGCCCGATACCCTCACTGTCTCCTCTGGAGGGCTGCGCGCAGCGCCCGGCGATGAGCAGGCGGCGTCTAGTCTGAAGACGAGTAGTGAGCAAATCCTTGCTCGTGAGATTGGGCAAACGATGTATACATCGCGGGAGCGATTCGCTGACCAGATCCTCAGCTTGCCGGTGGGTGTGGTCGTGATTGATCACAATTACGACGTCCAGACCATCAATAACACCGCCTACACCTTGCTGGACATCCACCGCCCCGCAATCGGCAAAGATTTGCTGCATCTCGCCACGCGCGTCCCCACCAAACCGCTGCGGGCGGCGATTGACGCGGTATTTCAGGTGGGGGAAAGCGCAACCTCGGCTGACGCAGTGACGATCACTACTGAGCTAGAGATGAGCGACCAGGAGGACAGCCACACCCTGCAGATCACCTGCTATCCCTCCCTGCGTGTGGATAGCCACGCGGAGAGCGCGCTTAGCGAACTCGCCGCCCCTCGCATAGAGGCTGTGATTCTGCTCATCTCGGAAACCCCACATGCCAAAGGCCCGACCGCTGCGCCTGGAGGCGCAGCGACCACGCGCGGTGAGGGAATGCAGCGCGCAGGGCGGAAATCTACTCCGTCGGAGGTAGAGATTGCGCGCCTGACGCAGTTACTCGAAGCGGAGCGCGCGCTCAATCAGGAGCTACGCGCCGCGAACAAGGAGCAGCGCGAGAGCCTCGACAGCTTGAGACGCGCCAACGAAGAGCTTGTTATCGTTCAGGCGGAGGCGCAAGCCTCGTCAGAAGAAACGATCACGCTCAATGAGGAGATGCAGGCCACCAACGAAGAGCTGGAGACGCTCAACGAGGAGCTGGAAGCTACGGTTGAGGAACTGCGTACGACCAATGACGACCTGCTGGCGCGTACCCAGGAGTTGCAAACCCTGGCGCAAGAGAAGGAAGCGCAGCGCCAGGCCAGCGAACGCGCGCGCGCGCAACTGGAAGCCATCCTGCTGAGCATGGGAGATGCGCTGCTCGCGGTGGACGCGACCGGGAAGCACACACTGACGAACGAGGCCTATCAGCGCCTCTTAGGTGACGTGAACGGCGACCTGGCGCTCGAAGACGTGTTTGGCAACCCGCTGCCGCCTCAGGCGGCTCCCTGGCGGCGTGTGGGTGAAGGCACGCCATTTACGCTCGCGTTTACGATCCACGCGCCAGATGGCTCACGGCGCTGGTTCGAAGCCAATGGACAGCCTATTCGTGTCGGCACGAGCGCATCGGGAGGGGTAGTGACCATTCGCGACCTCTCCGACCGCAGCATACGTGGCTTGTATGAGCGATTCCTGGGAAGGGCGAGTCATGAGCTCAAGAATCCATTGACCACGCTCATGATCACCATTCAGATGATCCAGAAACAGCTACAAGCCACAGACCGTGAGAGCCTGCGAACCTTGGCTGAGAATGCCATGCGCTATGTGCATCAACTGGACGTCATGGCGAATGACCTCAAGGATCTGCAGCGCATACAGCATGACAAGCTCGAACTCACACTGGAGCGATTAGACCTCGTTGCGCTCGTCCATCAGACAGTGAATGATGTGGAACTCTCACAGTCTCCGAATCGGCCTCATCCGCCGATCGTCGTGCAGGCGCTGCCTGAACATGAGCCGCTCTTCATCCTGGGCGATGCGGTGCGGATCGAGCAGATTATGCAGAACCTGCTGACAAACGCGCTGAGATATGCGCCGACTAGCAAGCGAATTGACGTGCGGGTGAGGCGCGCCCACAAACAAGGCGTCCCCGATAAGGCGGAGCTTGAGGTGCAGGATTATGGACCAGGGATCGCCGCGGAGGACATGGAATTCCTGTTCACCCCATTCTATCAAGCGACGCATGACCGCGAGTCACATCATGGCGGATTAGGCCTCGGATTGTATGTCGTGCAGCAACTGGTGAGAGCGCTCGGCGGCGAAATCAAGGCGCGCTCCTCCGAAGGGCACGGGGCCGTGTTCACGATCGTGCTCCCGCTCTTCACAGAGGGCCAACAGGTAGCGGCCACATCCAGCGACTCATCACAGGCGCTGAACGCAGACGTGGAGCAAGGCTGAAGTTGATCCACTTCGGTGGTTCTCCCCAGAAGTAGATGGGCGCTGACGATGAAAGGGCTTTAGCCCGCCGCAAGCCGCCGTCCCTTGAGGGCGCGCGGATAGGCGCTCGTGGCTTTAGCCAGAAGTCCGCTCGTCTTACCGTGTATCCTATCCTATGATAGAATGAATACATGGAAGATACAGAGAGACGTGAGCGGCGCATCTCGATACGTTTCCCGCTGGACGTGGTGGCCGTGATACGCACGCTCGCCAAGCAGCATGAACGCTCGTTCAACGGGGAAGTGATCTGGGCCTTACGCGCGTATGCCGAGCGGCATACGCGTGAGAAGGACGACGTGTAGTCATGCCAGAGCGCGTGCGCAAAGCCTACAAGTACAAGCTCAAGCCGACGCATGGACAGGAGCGCCAGCTTGAGGATGTCTTGTGGCGGTGTTCTCCTGAACGTGGCGAAGGCGCCAGTATAAGCGCCCGTGCGGCTATCGATAGCTGGGCGGGCGCTTTTCGCGCTCCCGCCCACGCCGACCGCTCCGGTGACGGCGCCGCGCCTGTGACACTACAATCGTGCGCCGTGACGTGTCTGTGAGAGCGCGCCGTTACGATGTCATCAGCAGGGCGGGCGCCGCGCTTGGCGTTGGCCCAGATTTACCAGGGTGACACGCGCAGCCCGGCGCAACAGCCGCAATCCGCTTCATAGCGCCATCCGCGCGCTACCCGCGCTCACCTGGAGGGACACGCTATGGACACGGATACGCGCGCATCAATTACCCTTGACGGCAACGAAGCCGCCGCCGTCATTGCGCATAAACTCAGTGAAGTCATCGCCATCTACCCCATCACCCCTTCGACAACGATGGGCGAGCTGGCGGACGCCTGGTCGGCGCAGGGGCGCACAAACCTCTGGGGCGCCGTGCCGCGCGTCATCGAGATGCAGTCCGAGGGCGGCGCGGCGGGCGCCATTCACGGCTCGCTCCAGGCGGGCGCCCTGACGACCACCTTCACCGCGTCGCAGGGGCTGCTGCTGATGCTGCCCAACATGTACAAGATCGCGGGCGAGCTGACCGCGACCGTCTTCCATGTCGCGGCGCGCTCGCTGGCGGCGCAGGCGCTCTCGATCTTTGGCGATCACCAGGACGTGATGGCCGCGCGCATGACCGGATTCGCGCTGCTCTCCTCGCGCTCCGTGCAAGAGGCGCACGACATGGCGCTGATCGCGCATGCCGCGACCCTGCGCGCCCGCGTCCCCTTCCTGCACTTCTTCGACGGCTTCCGCACCTCGCACGAAATCGCCAAGATTCAGCCGCTGGACGACGCGGACATCCGCGCGCTGGTGGATGACGCGCTCGTGCGGGCGCACCGTGGGCGGGCGCTCTCGCCTGACCATCCCTTCATTCGCGGCACGGCGCAGAATCCCGACGTCTACTTCCAGGGGCGCGAGACCGTGAACGCCTACTACCTGGCGTGCCCCGACATCGTGCAGGAGACGATGGATCGCTTCGCCCAGCAGACGGGCCGCCAGTATCACCTCTTCGAGTATGCGGGCGCGCCCGACGCCGAGCGCGTGATCGTGCTGATGGGGTCAGGCGCGGAGACCGCGGCGGCCACGGCGGCGTACATGAACGCGCGTGGCGAGAAGGTCGGCGTTGTCGCCGTCCACCTGTACCGCCCGTTCTCCGCCGCGCATCTGCTGGCCGCGCTGCCCCCGACGACCCGCTCCATCGCCGTCCTCGACCGCACCAAGGAGCCAGGCAGCGCGGGCGAGCCGCTCTACCTCGATGTCGTCGCCGCGCTGAGCCAGCGCCACATCACCGCGCGTGGCGGCGTCGCCGCCGGGCCGCGTGGCGAGCCGCGCGTCATCGGCGGGCGCTATGGCCTCGGCTCCAAGGAGTTCACGCCCGCGATGGTGAAAGCCGTCTTCGATGAGCTGACCCGCGCGGAGCCACGCAACGGCTTCACCGTGGGCATCGACGATGATGTCACCCACACCAGCCTCGACTACGACCCGACGTTCTCCATCGAGCCAGCCGAGACCGTGCGCTGCGTCTTCTGGGGGCTGGGGTCAGATGGCACCGTCGGCGCGAACAAAAACTCCATCAAGATCATCGGCGAGGATACCGACAACTACGCCCAGGGCTACTTCGTGTATGACTCGAAGAAGGCGGGGACCGTCACCACCTCGCACCTGCGCTTTGGCCCGCATCCCATCACGGCGCCGTATCTCATCACGCAGGCGGAGTTTGTCGCCGTGCATCAGTTCTCGTTCCTGGAACGCTACGACACGCTCAAGCTCGCGGCGCCTGGCGGCATCTTCCTGCTGGATAGCCCCTATGGCCCCGATGATGTCTGGGATCACCTGCCGCAGGAGACGCAGGACGAGATCATCGCCAAGAAGCTGCGCTTCTACGTGATTGACGCACACAAGGTCGCCAACGCGACGGGCATGGGCGCGCGCATCAACACCATCATGCAGACCTGCTTCTTCGCCATCAGCGGCGTGCTGCCGCGCGAGCAGGCCATCGAGAAGATCAAGCACAGCATCGAGAAGAGCTACAGCAAGCGCGGCCCAGAGGTCGTGCAGCGCAACTTCCGCGCGGTGGACGAGGCGCTGGCGCATCTGCTATGAGGTGCGGATTCCGCTCGCCGAGCCATTCGCGCTGGCGCAGGTGGGCGCCGCTCCGGTCGCGGTCGGCGCGGCGGCAGGGGCGCAGCCAGCGCATGCGGCGGCGGGACGCGTGGCGCTGCCCGTCATCCGGCGGCGCCCGGCGACACCGCCCGAGGCGCCCGCGTTCGTCAAGCAGACGCTCGGCCCGATGATGATTGGCGAGGGCGACAGCATGCCCGTGAGCGCGCTCCCCGCCGACGGGACGTACCCCTCCGGCACGACCCGCTGGGAGAAGCGCAACCTCGCCCAGGAGATTCCGCAGTGGGATCCTGAGCTGTGCATCCAGTGCGGCAAATGCTTCCTGGTCTGCCCGCACGCCGCCATTCGCTCCAAGGTCTACGACCCGGCGGAGCTGGTGGACGCGCCTGAGGGCTTCCTCAGCGTGGACGCGCACTACAAGGAGTTCCCTGGCCAGCGCTACACCCTGCAGGTGGCGCCGGAAGACTGCACGGGCTGCACACTCTGTGTGGACGCCTGCCCCGTCAAGTCGAAGCTGGAGCCGACCCACAAAGCCATCAACATGACGCCGCAGCCGCCCATCCGTGAGCGCGAGGCGGAGCGCTGGGCCTTCTTCGATACGCTGCCAGAGGTGCAGCCGGACGGTCTCAACCTGCGCGCCATCAAGAACGTGGAGCTGATGCAGCCGCTCTTCGAGTTCTCCGGCGCGTGCGAGGGCTGCGGCGAGACGCCGTATCTCAAGCTGCTCACCCAGCTCTTCGGCGATCACATGCTCGTCGCCAACGCCACCGGCTGCTCTTCGATCTATGGTGGCAATCTGCCGACGACGCCGTGGTCGGTCAATCGCGCGGGACGTGGCCCGGCGTGGTCGAATTCGCTCTTCGAGGACAACGCCGAGTTCGGGCTGGGCATGCGCCTGGCGGTAGACCACCAGAAGGGGCAGGCGGAAATCCTGCTGCGCGCGTTCGAGCCAACCCTCGGCGCGGCGCTGGTGAACGACCTGCTCACCGCTGACCAGTCCGACGCGGCTGGCATCCACGCGCAGCAGCGGCGCGTCGCCGAATTGCAGCGCCAGCTCGCGCTGCTAACGGATGGCCGCGCCGACGCCGTCACCGCCGAGCGCGCGCGCCAGCTCAACAGCGTCGCGGAGTCGCTGACCAAGCGCAGTGTCTGGATCGTCGGCGGCGATGGCTGGGCGTATGACATCGGCTACGGCGGCCTGGATCATGTGCTGGCCTCGGGCGAGAACGTCAACGTGCTGGTGCTCGACACCGAGGTCTACTCGAACACGGGTGGCCAGGCGTCGAAAGCGACCCCACGCGGCGCGGTCGCCAAGTTCGCGGCGCGCGGCAAGAGTCTGCCCAAGAAAGACCTGGGCATGCTGGCGATGGCCTACGGCTACGTCTACGTGGCGCGCATCGCCATGGGCGCGAACGACCAGCAGACGGTCAACGCGCTGATGGAGGCGGAGGCGTATGACGGCCCATCGCTGGTCATCGCCTACAGCCACTGCATCGCGCATGGCATCGAGATGAGCCAGGGGCTGGAGGAGCAGCGCATGGCCGTGCGGACGGGCTACTGGCCGCTCTATCGCTTCGACCCGCGCCTGACCGAGCAGGGCAAGAGTCCGCTGACGCTGGACTCGAAGGAGGGGAGCGTCCCGCTGGCGGAGTACGAGCAGCACGAGACGCGCTTCCAGGCGCTCCAGCGCATGGATAGCGTGCGCGCCGAGCGTCTGCTGGAGGAAGCGCAAGAGGACATCCACACGCACTACCACACCTATGTCGAGCTGGCGGAGGCGCTCACACCGGAACCTGAGCATGGCGCCGACGGCCAGCATCCGCCGACCAACAAGGCGACGACACAGGGATAGGAGGGGCGTCAGTCATGCGCCCAGGCATGCGGGTATGGCATGCCTGGGCGGGCATCCTGTGCGGGGCGGGCAATCCTACTCAGCGCGGGCGAGAGGAAAGGTGGCAGGTCATGTCAGAGATCATGCAGGAATCAGTGTTGATTCTCAGCAACGATGCGCGCGATCCAGAGGCGCTGCACTCCATCCTGGCGGCGAATGGCTACGCGGTCTACACCGTGGAGTCGTTAGACGGCGATGTCGAGCGGACGCTGCTGGAGACGTCCGCGACGCTGGTGCTGACCCATATCGATCTGAAGCGCGACACTCTGGCCCAGCCGGATGATGTCGCCATGCTGGGGCTGTTCCTCCGCGAGCCATCCTACGGCGAGCGGCACGAGGCGCTGATCCTGACACGCACGCCGGAGGTGGTCGAGACGGTGCTAGGCCCCGTGCTGGAGCGCCTGGGCATTCCCGTGCTGGCGCTGCCCTGCACCCCCGACGGGGCGCGCGCCATCCTGGCCCAGGCCCACGAGCGGCAGCGTGGGCGCGAGGCCACCCCCACCGTGCATTGAGTCGTGCGCAGATGGCGGGACAAGACACCATCTGGCCCCCTTCTCTTTGGCAGGGAAGAGGGCCAGATGGTCTGCTATGTACTGAGTTGGGATCGCGGGGTCTACGCCTTCCGAATATAGAAGGTGAGGACGCCGTTCTCCTCGGTCATGTCGAGCAGCGTGTTGCCAGTCTTCTCCGCCCAGGCGGGGATGTCGCGGCGGGCGCCTTCATCGGTCGCGCTGATAGAGATCACCTGGCCAGACGCCAGCTCTTTGATGGTGCGGGCGAGGGTCAGCACGGGCATCGGGCACATCATGCCCTTCGCATCGATGGCGCGGTCTACATGTATGGCGGGTGTCATGGTAGCGTAGTCCCTTCGTTGATCTATCATCAATCGCTCATCGCGCGCCACGCCAATGTGGCGCGCGTCCTGATGCGCGGCGCATCAGATGAACAGGGTGGTATGCGCTTCACTGGCGAAGTTGAGGAAGGTGGCGGCGCCGCCGACCTCGACCCAGTCGAGCAGGTCTTCGCGCTTGATGCCCATCACGTCCATCGTCATCTGGCAGGCGATGAACTTCACGCCCAGGTCTTTGCACTGGTCGATCAGTTCCTCGATGGTGGCGACATTGTGCTTGCCAAAGTACATGCTCTTCATCATCCAGGTGGCCATCGGCGTCATGCCCGGCAGCATGCCAATGATATTGGGCATCGGGACGGGCATCGCGGGATTGGCGATAGGGGCGATCTGGAGGCGATCCGCGCCGCCCTTCTTGACGATGTCCAGCCCGTAGAAGGTGAAGAAGACCTCCACATCTTCGCCCATCGCGGCGGCGGCGGCGGCCAGGATCAGCGGAGGATAGGCCATGTCGAGCGTGCCCTTCGAGGCGATGATCGCGATCTTGTTCTTGGCGGGATCCTTCTTCATCGCCTCTGCGACACGCTCATTGACGAGTTGAGTGATGCGCTCTCCGGCGAGCTGATCCACACGCTCCCGGATGAGCTGTTCCATATCCACCGAGAGAATCATGTGCTCCCGGTCGGCTTCTGTGGTGGCCATCACGGCCTCCTTTGTTCCCGTCCGTCCAACACCGCGCGAGCGTCTGCCACGCGGCTTTGCGCGTCACCGCGTCACCGCGTCATGACGCTCAACAACTGCGCCATCATAGCTTCCGGCTCGTCGGGCGACTCGCGCAGGCAATGGAGCGCGAACCCTTCGAGCGCCTGCATGGTCGCGGCATGCGAGGCGGCCCGCAACGCGGCGAGTTGATCGAGAATCTCTGGACATGCGCGATGCTCCTCCAGCATCCGCTGGATGCCGCGCGCCTGCCCCTCGATGGTCTTGAGCCGTGTCGTCAGGCTGGCGCAGGTCTCGGCGTCGAGTTGATCGGCTGTGAGCATAGGTCGCCTCGCTCTTCTGTAGACCACCCCACCCCCCAGGGGTGTTCTGGTCTCACCATGAGCAAGTAAACCAGCCCGCGCTAACAGGCGTCTCACAATGCGGCGCGGCAGCTACACGGCTAGGTAACAGGATGAACAAAAAGAGCGGCCAGTACTGGCCGCTCTTGACTTTGTCTGTTTACCTCGGCATTGACGCTATGATTTCGACCTAGCCAACTTGTGCTTCGATGACAATTTCATCGTTGCAATTTTGGCAGTAATTGCGGATGAGGCTGCGTGTGCCATTGACGCCACTGAATACACCTATGATATCCCTTACCTCCTGCTCGTCATGACATGCACAAGGACACAGAATAGATGCGCGCGGTTCCTCGGTGTCCGCCGTCTCCATCTCGTCATCCTCGGTTGGTGTCGGAAGAGGTACGCCGTCGAGAAACATGCGCCACATACTCTGGGCCAATAGGCGCTTGAGGTTTTTCATCCAGTGCGCGCATGAATACAGCGTATGCTCTATCGATAAGCCCACGCGGAACTATTGAGGTATCGTTGGCTGAAACATCCCTTTGTCCAGCCGCATTCGCAATCACACTCAGCGCATCTGATGAGAATGGATAGACGTCTGTTGGGGATCCAGAAGCTCGGCTGGAGCTATTTGTAAGGTATGCCCGCAATAATGCGCGGCCCTGCTCAGGGCTAAATCCTCGCAAGACAACGCTGTTGGCTGAATTCATGTTCCTAGCCGGAGCACTTGTGTCCAATCCTGCCTCAGACCAGGCAGCAGCAAACCTCGGAGCGGTGACGGTATGCATTACCGCGATCCAGTTGAATATACCTGAGCGCGCGGATGCATATGGGCCATCGATTGCAGCACTCCGAATCTTTGCGGCAAAAGATGGTCGTTCGAGCGGTGATAATGCGCGCACTGCGTAATAGAAGTCATCCAGAACAAGTGTGATTTTGGCGATATTAGCCGCTCATCAGACGCATGCAATGTCATTTAGCAGGATTCCCAACGCCTTGCCCTTCAGCTTAACACTTGCTGGGAAAAGGTAAGGGCTGTCATTGAGGTTGCTGAGATACTCTTCTCAGAGCGCCTTTGGAGATTGCCGTAGCAACATGAGCGGATACATGGCTATTGCGCAGAAGGTGTTCGACATCCGCATCCAGTGTAGCCAAGTCTATACCTAGACTCTCGATCCAAGAGTTATTCTGAAAATTGTGCCATACCTTGCCTGCAAGGCCGGTGGGATATTGGCCGCTGTGATTTTGCACGACGATCTGATGGCGCAGGCGCGCAAGCAGGTGACGCTCAATACTAATACCATGTGATTCGTTGCATAGACTTTCCAGCGCACACGCGGCAATTTCATCTATTGACTTGACGCCGGGCTGCACTTTCACATACAGCGCAAGCCAGTTAGCGGAGCGACCAAAGAAAGTTTTGCCAAAATCTTTGTTGATTTGGTCGCAGACGTATGCGAGAAGCGCTGTCTTTCCCATGCCGAGCGACATACCGATGTTCTTTTTCGCCCATATCCAGTTCCAGCGTTTCACAGTTTGCGGGAATCCCTCAGCTAGCAAGTCATGGCGTATCTGGTAAAGCTGATGTTCACGCAAATCAGGCGCGAACACTGAGCCATTGACCAAGGGATCAGTACTAAAATAACTTACGTAGGTAATTGACGGAAATGGCACGCGCTTCAGATGCCATGTGGCAAGTTGTTGCTTGATAACAGGATTCTGTCTGGGCATAGTTCGACTCCCTGATTGTGCTAGAGTCTGGCTCAACTGCGATGGATGACTCCGGAGAACCTCCCTACGCCAAAATCTAACTGCGCCCACCGCGCATGATTGTAATAAACTCGAAAGCCCCATCGCGCCAGACAAGTGGGTCACGTTGAGTTGCATAGATTTGGTCTACATCTGGCTCGAATTGCAATTCCATAGGAATCTCATGACGATCACCTGCATCGCGCGCCTCGCGGAGCAGTGCGTCAACGGCGATAGGAGAGAGGCTCAGCTTTCGCCCAATCGCGCCACGTACTTCCTGAATTGTCGCGAATCCAGAGCCGTTCGCGCGCGTGACAATGGCATTGACAAGCGCTGGAATGAAAACTCTGCTGTCGTTCGGCCATCTGAGGATGTGAGGTTTATAACCTTTATCAGTTTTTTCCGCTGCAAGGCCAACAGACTTTGCGGCTATGACCTCGTTGACCTGGGCAACATCTACCCAGAGCAGCCCGAAAGCAAGTCCTATTGTCAGTACACGGTCGAGTTGTCGCATCGCGCCAACAGGATGCGCCTGCATCGCCCACTGCTGAGCCGCCTTTATGTGCTGGGCGGGAGTAGCCTTAGGGGATTCTGGCTCATACGCAATGCGAGGCGTGCTCAGAGGCGCTGCTACTTCGCTCTTATAGTCGCGCAACCCTTCGCTAATAGCGGCTTTATACGCGGCGCCTCGTCGGGGCGCTGTTGGCGTTAAGCCAAAGACGGGTTGTGTATATGGCCCATTCTGAGCTAGTGAATCGAGCATATTGCGCAAATCAGGGCTAGCGCTGGCAAGACATTCTGCAAAATGCGGGTAGAGCGCACCATCGATCGGCTCCTGAGACAGGATAGCGCGACCATCCGCAGTAGGCGCGAGCAAGACAATCTTCGTCTCGCCTTTGCCTTTGGTCGTCTTCTTTGCAAGTTTGAGCGTGGTAAATATACCGATTGCCTTTGAGACGGCCGCTGACGAGACCTTCTCTTCGCGCATCCCCATGATATTCCAGGCAACAAGACGATCTCGCATTAGATGCGTGACTTCGCGCTCCAGATCGGCCACGGGAATAGATTGAAGTCCCTGATCGCGCCACGCATCAATTGCGCCTATCACGTATCGAGGGTCGAATGTAAGCGCGGGTCCTGACGGCATGGGATGACTCCCTTCGTTCCGAGTGCATGTGCTACGCAACTGATCACTGTTATAGTGCGTGGCGCACGTTCGTCAATATCTCGACAGCGCGTTGGCACTCAGTCCAGTAATCCAACACCTCGGCGGCGCGCCGAGCATCATAAATCGCACGGGCGCTGAGATTAAACCTCTGATCGCGTGCATCAGCTAACGAAACAATGGCATTGAACGGTCGCCAGAGTTGATCACCTACGGCGTTGCAATCATCCACGACACGCCGCTTCCCCTCGTCGCTCAATTGGGCTGATTCTATCGAAGCGATCAGTTCCCAGGGAGTAGGACGTGATGGCGCAATGAGCAGCACGCCCCAGGAAACAGCGTAACTCCACGCGGCTGTATCAATATTTGGAAGACCGCTCACAAATACTGGTTTGATACTAAGTGATGCTATCTCATCGGCGCTTCCTAAAGCGATGTCTAGTAGCTTGGTTATGAATTCGCCAAGCTGCTGACGTGTAATACGCGCATGACGTTTGGCCTCGATGATGTAAAGCGCGTCAGCAGCGAGAAGAGCGCAGTCGAATTCATAACGCACACCCGTTTGGGATCGCACCAGTCCACTCATGTCCAGTTCATCAGGACCAGCCGATAGTTTCCAGTCGGCTACATTGAGTAAGTCACTATAGAGCGCTTGCTCAAACTCAAGTCCTGCCTTGGCGCCAGCGCCACCTGCTACATGTGCGTGTGTAGTGCGGGCGAGTGTGTTTACCAGAAGACTATCTCGCAGGTGCCCCATGATTCCCCTCCCTGCGTCATGCTTGCTTGGATGGATGATAGCCGCCATGCGCTGCCATGTCAACGAAAAGTGGACTTGCGGTATTGTCAGTGGACTTGTGGAAAAGACGTCCACGTAGCTATCCCTGCTGCGGGCACCAGGCGCGGGCGAGGGTGCGCTGCGGCGGCTAGCCTGAGCTACCGCTAGAGGGTGCCCCTGCTCGCTTACTCCACGGCATCCAGCATGACGATGGGGATCTCGCGTTGCGCGCGCTCGGCGTAGCCCGCCCATGCGGGCCAGATCGCCAGCGCCGCGGGCCAGACACGCGCGCGCTCATCGGGGGTCGCGAGCCGCGCGCGAACGGGCCAGCGGCGGCGCTTGAGCTGCGCCATCGCCTCAGGGCGCCGTTCGAGGTTGCGGTACCACTGCGGGGCCGTGCGGCTGCCGAAGTTCGAGGCGATGACGGCGACCTGCTCATCCACACGGATGTAGGTCAGGACAGAGGTGCGCGGCTTGCCCGACTGGCGGCCAGTCGTCGTCAGCAGCAGGTTCGGCAGCGGCCCCACGCGATGGCCGATGACGCCGCCAGTCGCGCGGTAGCTGGCGATATGCAGGGATGTCAGCGTGCGCTGGATCGCCCGTCGCCACCACACACGACGCCAGGCGACCGCCCCGCTTCCCTCCCGCGTCCGCTCCATCACAGCCAACTCCCCTTCGCTTGCCGAACAATCGCGCTCTTTCCGCCAGTATACTCCCCAGGCGAAACCAGTCGGCGACGTGGGCCGAGACGAGAGGCGCGCTACTCCCGCGCGGGTGGCGCGCCAGCGTGGCCAGCAGCGGGCGATGGTCGGAGGCGCGGGCGATGGGGCGCGTCGGCGTCTCGCTGAGGATCTCGCAGTCCACCAGGCCAGCGGCCAGCGCGGGGCTGGCGAAGATGTAGTCAATGCGCCCGGCGGGGACGCTGGAGGAGTAGCTCGCGTCGCGCTGGCGCGGATCGGGATGCGCCTCGGCGTAGAGGTCGCGGTAGCCAGCCGCGAGTGTCTGGCGGATGACCGCGCGCGGCACATACGCCCCCATGAGTTGATCGCCGAGCCAGGCCAGCGGTGGGATGCGCACGCCAGCCGCCAGCGCCCGCGCCAGTGGTCGCACGGGTCGCGGCAGCACGCCCAGCATCGTCGGCTGCCCCGTCATATCCTCGCCCTTGGCGCGACGCTCGTCGTTGCGCGCGACATGCAGCAGCAGCCGCGAGGCCATGCAGCCGCTCGCCCGGCGGCAGGCTGTTGAAGTCGCCCAGCAGCAGTTGCGCCTCGCCCGCCGTGGGGCGCATCCGCTCCAGGATGACGGCGATCTCGCGCAGGCGGACGCTCTCGCCCCCTCGCCAGTGGGAATAGCCAGCCGAGAGATGCGCCACGAAGATGCGCAGCGGCGCCGCGTCCTCCGGCTCGACCACCGCCTCCAGCAGCGCGTTGCGGATGGGCGCCCCCGCGTGGAGATTCACTGAGCGCAGGGGCCAGCGGCTCAGCAGGGCCACCGGCGCGCCGTAGCGCGAGGGGCTGATGGCGCCGCGCATGTCCAGCCGTTCCGCGAGGTCGTTCACCGTCGCGGGCATCGCCTCCTGAATGCCGATGATGTCAGGCCGCGCGTCACGCATCACCTCAGCCAGCGCGTCCACCGTCCGCCAGCCGCCCGCCAGGATGTTGTAGGTCATCACGCGCACCGTGCGCGTCGCCGCCAGCGTCTCCTCCGGCGCGTGTCGGCGCGATGTCCTGCACGATCAGCCTCTATCGCTTCCATCTCCGCTTCCATCTCCTCAGATAACCCCACGCGCCAATCCTTTCTCTCTCCGTGTCAGACCACGCGCCCGCCGCTGATGAGCCATTCCTGCCGCACCCACCAGCGCGCCTCGAAGACGCGATACTCCACGCCCGCGATCTGCTCATAGCGCAGGCCACGACCGGGCCGCGCCTCGCTCGCCGTCACGCTGGGCGCCAGCCCCGCGAGCCGCTCGTGCCGCAGCAGCGCGGGCAGCAGCGCATCGCGAATCGCCAGCGCCTGCTGCTCGCCCGCGTACCAGTCGGCGCGCATATCCACTATCACCTGTACGATTGCCTCGAACTCTGCGTTGGCGCGCCCCACCAGACCGACCAGCGCCACCTCGTTCGCCGCCGTCCCGCCCGCCTGCGCGCCGCCCTCCGGCTCCGGCGGAATCCACAGGTTGAGCTGTGGCAGATAGGCGTCGTTGAAGTCCTTGGGCCGCCCGATGAACGCCGCGACACTCACGCCGTAGCGCGCCGCGTCCGCCGCCGAGAGCGCCGCGAACGGCGAGACGCCGCCCACCAGACACTCGCTCACAATGATCGTCCGCATCGCCGCCAGCGCCCCCAGTGTATCGGGCTGCGCTGGCAGCGCCCGCCCCGTCGGTCGCGCTCCAGACATCGCTCACTCACCGCCTCTCTCTAGCAGCCTGGCGGTTAAACCGCGCCTGAGGCGGCTAGCGCCGCCACGAGACCCGCCGTGCGGCCTATGCCGCCGTTCCTGCGCGTGGAACGATTCCGTCCGCCTTACACGAACGGTACGGCTGGGGTCCGCGTAGGCGGACCTTGTGGCCGCAGGCCTTCAGGCGCGGTTTCAACCGCCTGCTCCCTCCATCCGCCCGACTCCGCCTCCACCCCACCCACACCATCACCCGCCAACGACGCGCTCGCACAGCGCCTCCTGGTGGTCGCCATCGAAGCTCTCGACCGGGCCGACGATACGATACTTCGCCAGCGCGCCCGTCTCCGGGTCGAGGTTCACCTCATCGAAGAGCGTGTCGCGGCGGCGCCAGGGAACCAGCGGCATCCCCTGCGTCGAGGAGATGCGCACGAGATCGTAGGGGCGCGCGCCGTCGAAGTCGAGACGCTCGGCCTCCGGCGCGCCATCCGCCGCTTCCACCAGCGCGCCCACCCCGCGCGCCACCACCACGCCCTCTGGCCGTTCCACCCGCACCGTCGTGAAGATCATCCGCTCACCACCCCTCCACCGCTACATCTCGCGCTACATCTCCATGCGATACGCCTGGAGCGCCGCCTTCGCCCGCATCACCAGCAGCGAATCGCCCGTCGGATCGGTGCGGGGCCGCGCCTGGAGCGTGAAGCCGCCCATGCGCACCTCCGCCGCGCCCGTCGGGTTGCGCCGCTGCCCCAGCAGATCGCTCGCCACCCAGACGCACGCCTGCCGCAGGTCATAGGGCGCCGCGCCGGGGGTCGCCGGGCCACCCGTATAGCTCACCGTCACCCATGCCCGCGCGCCGCGTGTCAGCCCGCCCAGGCTCGCCGCTGGCAGCTCGATCAGCCGCCCATCGGCGGATAGCTCGGCCTGGGTCACGTCCAGCGCGACCGCCGCGCCGGGGAACGTCTCGACGCTGAGCGCCGTCACCGCCTGCACCGGGAAGCGCCCTGGTCGCAGCGCCAGCGTGCCATCCGGCTCCAGCCATGCGCGCGGCCCCGGCAGCCGCCAGCGTTCCGCGCGTGGCAGCGCGTAGAGCGAGCGGTCGCCCGGCGTCCCCTGCCGACAGTAATTCTCGATCCACGCGCTCGCCCGCAGCAGCGTCTCCGCCAGCGCGCCCGCCGCTCCCCGCCTGGCTCACCGAGACGCCAGCCGCATGCGCCAGCCCCACGCCCGGCGCCGCCAGCGTCAGCGTCACGCCATCGGGGGCGCCCGTCACCTGCGCCACCTCAGCCCAGGGGCCATCCAGCAGCCAGACGGGGCCAGCCGCCCAGCCCGCCGAGCTGGCCACCGGCAGCGTCACCGCGCCCGCCACGACCCCGCCGCCAGCGTCGTATTCAGCCCCAGCAGCGAGGCCGTCTCCTGATTCGTCGCCGCGCGCAGATAGTCGCCAATGTCCAGATAGGTCGTCGCCTGTATCGCCATGCCACCTCCTCCTCCCTTCGTCCCGTCATCGCGCCGCCATCCCGCGTAGGGCCGTGGCGGGTCGGCGCCGCGGCTAGGGGCGTGCGCGCCACGAAGCCTGCCTTCGCAGGCTGGGTCATTCAAGTTCCTGTCGGGCGTGTGGCAGAAGTGACCGCCTGCCGACCGCAGCCTCCGCCCTACCCAGGCCGCGCAGGCGGCCTTTGTGGCGCGCACGCCCCTGCCGCGGGTTTACCCGCCCCTGTCTCACCACATCGCAAGCCCGCCCCGCTTAGAAGCTGGGATAGAGGCCGCGCAGCACGCCCAGCCCGCCGAGGAAGTAGACCTTCAGCGTCTCGTCCACGTAGTCCGCGAACTTGTAGTTGCTGTCGGTCAGCGCGAAGTCCACGCCCCAGTATTCCTGGTTCGTCTCGATCTCGATGGCGTTGCCGACATCCGGCGTCGGGAAGGGCATCGTCGTCGGCAGGAAGACGAGATGTCCCTGCGGGCAGTAGCGATCAATGATGATCGGCATCTCTTTGCCAGTGGACTTGTTCAGGTAGCGCGTCACGCGATACTGCGCGGTGAGCTGGCCCTGGTCGGCGCTCTCGCCCGCCTGCACGACATAGCGCAACTGTCCCGCGCCCACCACCAGATTCGTCAGCCGCACGTTGTCCAGCGGATTCATCACGAGATAGTCGGGGTCGCCCGCCGCCTGGAGGTACATCCCCGCCAGCAGGTTGTCGATGTCGGCCAGCGCCAGCTTGCCCGTGGGGTCGGCGGGCTGGGCCACCTGCGCGCCCAGCGTCGCGCCGTTCGCGGTGGAGGCGTTGTTCAGCGCCTGCGCGATCAGCCCATCCCACATCAGCGGATTGCCCGAGCCATCCACGAAGGTCTTCGCGGTGTTGCTCGTCACCGTCGAGAGCGCCGTGCCGCTGGTCGCGGGCGGCGCTGAGAGCGTCAGCGTCAGGATGGCCGGGTTCACCTCGCCAGAGGGCATCGTCGTAACGCCATCGGCCAGCGTCACCGTCGCGCCGACGGCTGGCTGCGCGGCGTTCGCGCCGGAGATGCCCGCCTGGAGCCACGCCGCCGCGTCGCCGGGATAGCTCGCGCCGCTGGCGACGTAGACGTTGTACTGCGTCGCGTTCGGCACGGTGAAGAGCGTGATGGTGATGACCGAGGTCGCGCCCGTCGTCACGATCTTGCTCGCCGCCGAGCCAGTCGTCTCGCCCTGCGCGTTCTTCGCCGTCACCTTCACCCAATACGTCCCCGCCGCGACCGTGCCGCCGCTGGCCGCGGTCGCCAGCGCCGGCGCCGGGGGAACCATCAGCGCGGCTCGAGGCGCCCAGAATCCAGCGCTCCTCGGTCATCTTCACCTGATAGAGCAGCTCCGCGATGCGCCGCGCCCGCACGTCGGACTCCAGCGAGCGTCCGCGCCACTGCGCCTGGAAGCTGACCTGATTCATCAGCCCGATCGTCTGCACGGTATTCTGCATCGGCGCCACCGCGTAGCTGACCTGGCTGGGCAGCGCGCCCTCGGCCATCACGCCCCAGTTGCGCGCGGTGTCGAAGCTGGTAATCGCCTTCCAGTGAACGACATCCACGCCCGCGCCGCGTCGCCGTGGCAGCAGATTGACCAGCGGCGTCACCACTGGCACGATCACCTTCGCCGGGCGCTCCAGCTCGTAGCCCGTCAGCCCGGTCGCCGTCGTGATGGCGCGGGTCGCGTCGCCCATCGCCTCGCGCACCAGCGTCACGCTCTCGTCGCTGATCGTCGGCGCGCCCGCGCCCGCCATGTAAAGATTGCTCGTCATCGCCACATCTCCTCATCCATCCACACATCCACACATCACCTGAATCGTCGGTCACTCACCGCGCTGTTGCAGGCGGATCATCTCCGCCGCGACGGCAAGCTGCGCCTGGGGATCGCGCAGGCGTCCGGCCAGCGCCTCCAGCGCGCGGAACTCATCGCCCGGCGCGACGGCGAGCCATGTTCCGCACCGCCCAGCGACTTCTCGACCGCCCGCGCCGCTGGGCCTCCCGGCGCGGGCTGCGCCTCCAGCCGCGCCACCCGCGCCCGCAGCTCCTCCACCACACCCCGCCGCATCCGCATCCGCGCGCCCGGCTTCCGCCGCGCGGCTCGCGGTATCGCCGTGCTCGGCTCTGCTCGCGCAGGGCCAGCGCCAGTTCGCGCAGCGTCGCGTCCATCCGCTCCAGTCGCGCCGCGCTGAGCGCAGCCCCGCCGCCAGCGCGCGGGTCAGCGGATCGCGCGCCCGCCGCCGCGTCCGGCTCATCCGCCAGCGTGGCCAGCGCCGTCTCGCAGCGCGGGCAACCGCAGCCCGCCAGCAGCGCGCGCGTCGCCTCGTGCAGCGGCTGGCGCTCACGCTCCGCCGGCGCCGTCATCGCCTCGCACCTCGCCGGCCCGCTCCGCGCCCGCCGTCTCGGCTGGCTCGGCGCGCTCCTCGGCGGCGTCTGGCTCCAGCGGATCGAGCAGCGTCTCGTCGGGCATGGCGCCACGCACGAAGATGACACCCAGCGCGTCGGGATTGCTCGGATTGTCCACCAGGCTCAGCTCCGCGAGGTCGTAGCGCGTGGCCACCTGCGCCCAGCGGCTACGCCCGGCGATGGTGCGCCGCTCACGCCGCCAGGTGACATCGCTCGCGCCGATGCTGGCGCCGCGCAGGGTGCCATCCCGCACCTTCTCCCAGGTATCCTGCGCCCCGCGCGAGATGCGCAGCCGGACATACACCCGCCGCGCCTCGTCATCGTAGCGCACCGCCACACGCCGCCCGACCGCGCGCCGCTCGTGCATCTCGCGCACGTTGCCCAGCCAGCGCGCGAACGCCGCCTTGCTGGCGGCATAGTCGAAGATCGTGCCGTGCGCGTCGAGCGCTTCGCTGGTGGCGCATAGCTCGATCTCGCGCCGCTCTTCATCCACGCGCGTGATCGGCGCGAAGCCGACCAGCGTCACCTCAGACGCCGCGCCGCGCGCCTGCTCCATTGGCTCACTCACCCCAACCCTCCTATACACACTGCCGCCGCGCCAGCGTCTCCGGCCAATCGGCGCCGATGCTCGTCCATCGCGGCGGACAGCAGGAAGTGTAGGTCAGATGTTCTAGAATTCGCAAGGGGAATCGGCCTTGCTGAGCCGTTCACGCGCCAAGGTGGCGTCGGCGTCTGGGGGCGCTCGCCAAGGGCTGAGGGGAGATGTGGAGTGGCGTGGCACTGCGGAGTTGAGGAGCGAGCGTCGGCGCGATACAATACTGCCGAGGTTTTTCCCGGCGCGGAGCGTGAAGGTGGCGGATGGTCTGGAGTGGCGCACGACGGAGACCCTTGCGCGTCAGTCCTGGCGCTTCCCCACGACATTGAGCCGCCCGCATTGTCGCGCGCGGCAACGTTGAAAGGGCGTCAGCATGAAAGACTGGTTCCAGGAGCGCGTTGGCAAGCGCATTACGATCGATACCCTCCTGCCTGTGGAGCGAGGTGGCTCCTACACCGGTGTCGTCGCCTCGGTCAGCGATGATGCGGTGGTACTGCAACTGCCCAATGTCGTGCGTATCATCACCTTCTCAGCGATCGAAAGCGCCGCCGAGCTGCAGTCGTTCTAAAGGCGGTGTAGATGGTCAATGCGACACCTGGGGATGATCCCCAGAGCGCCCCTGCGCCTATGCTCCGCTGGGCGAACGTGGGCGCGGGCCGCCTTGCCCTGACGCACCGCCCGAAACTGCGCGGCTTGCCACAGTTTCGGGCGGAGGGCTGCGCGCGCCTCGTGACGTTGCTTGCCGCGCGCGAGGGCGCCGAGCGCATCGGCGCGCTGGCACAGGAGGCGGGGCTGGCGTGGACATGGCTGCCGCTGGAGTCTGGCCGTCCGCCCACCGACGAGGCCGCATGGAGCCGGGTCGCGCAGGGCCTCACCGAGCTGGCGGCGCGCCTCGACGCGGGCGAATCCCTCGCGCTACACTGTAGCGTGGGCATCCATCGCACGGGCATGATCGGCTATGCGCTGCTGCGTGTCACCGGCTATTCTTCAGAGCGGGCGCTCGCCACCATCGAAGCGATGCGCCCCGTGACGCGCGCTGGTCTGCGCGCCAACCACATCCGCTTTGGCGACGCCATCGCCGAGGGCGAATGGCGGTTTGTGGCTGGCTAGAGGGCTTCCCACTCTTCGCGAGAGACGCCAGCCTGTTTGAGGATGCGCAGAAGCAGCGACTGACTGATGTCGCCCTGGTGAGGATTGGGCAGATTCACACGCGCCTGGCCGCGTTTCACGTATTCGTGATTTCCACCTGGACGTGGATCAGAGAAACCAAGCTGTTTGAGATAGGTGATGAGATCACGACGCTTGATCGGCCCCATCCGTGGCATCACACACTCGCTTTCACTACGAGTCTGTGGCCATTCAGCTCAGGCAGCTCTTCATGGTCAGCGATAGCGAGCAGAATCCAGCCCTCGACAACTGACTCTAGTTCTTTAGCGCATGCCTCATAGGTTGCGCCATTTGCCCAGGCTCCCTGAAATTCAGGAATCGAGCCAAAATAGGTTCCATCTTCGATTTGCTCATAGACGGCGTGAGACATCGCCGCCCGCAGATATTCGGCGAACATAGGCGCTCCTCCAGGTATACGGTGGCCAGCCCACTCCATCATACCGCTTGCGCATAGAAAGCGTGGGCGGCGGCGCGGATGATCCACGCCGCCGCCCACACGCTCGCGCCAGGCCACGCTAGCCCTGGGGCTGGGCCTGCGCCGCCGGATTCGTCGCCGACTTGTCCATGATCGCGCGGGCGTCTTCCACCGTCATGTCCTCCGACGGCAGAATCACATCCGACGGCACGATCTCATCAGTGGCGACCTTTGCCCCATGCGCGCGCACATAGGTCAACAGGCTTTGCAGCGCGCTGCTGAACGCCGTCTGGTCGCCCGCCTCGATGGCGGCGAAGAGCGCGTCGTCCAGCTTATCCACTGCGGCTACATCCGTCTCGTCGAGCCGATACTGGTCTTCCATGTGAATACGTATAATCATACGGCTACCTTCCTTTATCGACGGGGCGGGTCAACACACCTCACGACGTATGGCCCCACCCTGGCATGACACCACGCATCCGCTACTGGTTTGCTGGCGGGAGTTGCGCCTGCTGCGCCTGCTGGTCACTCGCGGCGGGAAGCTGCAATTGCGACTTCAGCGCCTCCAGCTCGCTATCGACCGCTGACTTGCTCGACATCGCCTGAAGCTGCGCGTCAATCGAGTCGCTGCCCGGCGCGCCGATCTCTGGCAGGGCGCCCTGCGAGGTCAGTTCATCGAGCGCGTTGGCTCGCGCCTGCATCTGCAAGACCTTGTCCTGCGCGCGCTGCACCGCCAGATTTACGTCCGACATCTCCTCCGAGATGCCCGTGACGGCCTCCTGGATCTTCACCTGCGCCTGTGCCGCGCCGTAGGTGGCCTTCACCATTTCCTTCTGGTTGCGGAAGGTCTCGACACGCGCCTGGAGCCGCTCCTGCATATCGAGGAACTTCTGTTGCTGCCCCTTGAGTTGCTCGATCTGCGTATCGAAGCCCGAGAGCTGCGCCTGGATGCCCTGCTTCCGCTCCAGCGCCAGCCGCGCCAGGTCTTCGCGGTTCAGCGCCAGCGCGCGCCGCGCCTGGTCATCATAGGTGCCCACCTGCTGGGTGAGTTGCGCCTTCTGAAGCTCCAGCCGCTTCTCGCTGGTCACCACATCGGCGATGCTGCGACGCAGGTTCTGCAACTGCTCCAGTTGCTTCTGATAGGAATAGTCGAGCGTCACACCGGGATCTTCCGCCCGGTCGAGCATCGAACTGAACAACGACTTCATGTAGGTTGTAAAACGTGAAAGCACACCCACGGCTGAGCCTCCTTTGTTGGGCCGCGACTACGACTACCGTTCGCCGCCCCCATGTCGTCCCTGGCGCCAGTATCAACGCCCGCGTCGCGACACACACGCTGAAACAGTGCGCGATTCGTTGGCGCTACTGCCGAATCACCGCCAGCACTTCCTCGGTGCGCTGCTTCAGCTCCTCTGGCGTATCCGCCTCCACATTCAGACGCAAGAGTGGTTCCGTATTTGAGGGGCGCACATTCGCCCACCACGTCGGGAAGCTCAACGTCACGCCATCCAGATGATCCAGCGCGGCGCCCTGCGCGGCGTAGGTCTCCTCGACCTCCGCCATGCGCGCTTGCGGATTGTCCACTTTGCTATTCACTTCGCCACTGCGATAGCGCGTATCCACCTCGGCGACCAACTGCGAGACGGTCTTGCCGCTCACGCTCACCAGCTCCAGCACGATCAGAAACGCGATCAGACCGGAGTCGGCGTACCAGTTGTCGCGGAAATAGAAATGGCCGGAGTGCTCGCCGCCGAAGACGGCGTTCTCCTCGCGCATCTGCGCTTTGATGAACGAATGGCCCACGCGCGTCCGGACGGCGCGCCCACCATCGCGCTCGATCACTTCTGGTACGGATCGCGAGCAGATCAGGTTGTAGAGAATGGTTGCCCCAGGATGCGACTGGAGCAGGCTGTGCGCGACCAGCGCCGTCACCATGTCGCCGCCCAGCAGCTTGCCATGCTCATCGATCAGGAACATGCGGTCGGCGTCCCCGTCGAAGGCGATGCCCATGTCGCAGCGCTGCTCCGGGACGATGCGGCGTAGCTCCTCGGTGTTCTCCGGCTCGATGGGGCTGGCGGGATGATTGGGGAATGTGCCGTCAAGCTCGAAGTAGAGCGGCACAAGCTCGCAGGGCAGCCGCTGAAAGACGCGCGGCGCGATCATGCCCGCCATGCCATTGCCTGCGTCCACCGCGATCTTGTAGGGCTTGATCTTCGCCACATCAATGAACGAGAGGCAGTGCTCCACGTAGGCGTCGGAGACATCGCGCTGGGCAATCTGCCCCTTGCGCGCTGGCTCGGTGAAGACCCCCGCCACCGCCAGATCGCGAATATCGAATCCGCCCGACTCGGAGCTGATCGAGATCGCGTTCTCGCGGCACAGCTTGAAGCCGTTGTACTGCTTCGGATTGTGCGAGGCGGTAATCATCGCGCCAGCGGGGTAGCCATACTTGCCGACAGCAAAATAGAGCTCGTCGGTCGTCGTCAGGCCGAGGTCAATCGCATCGGCGCCCTGATCGGTCACGCCGCGCATGAACGCCGCCGCCAGCGCGGGCGAGCTGAGACGCATATCATGTCCCACAGCGATACGCTCGGCGTCCATGTACTGGGCGAAGGCGCGCCCGATGCGATAGGCGGCTTCATCATTGAGATCGGTCGGGTAGACGCCGCGCACGTCATACGCGCCAAAGATCTTGGGATTGACCCCCGAAGGGCTTGCCGGACTCGCCATCGCTCCCATTTCCTCTCCATCGGCCACCGCACACGATGCGGGGCGGGGCGGCGTTCCATGCGCGCGCCCTCTGCCCCATATGATATGCGATTTGTGCGCCAACCCGCGACGCCGCGACACGCCCTCAGCGAATTCTCACATCACGCTCAATATCTACTCGCACGCATTACCAGACATGCAACAAGAAGCCGCCAGCGCGATGGGGGCGCTCATCATCAGTGGCGCGAACTGACCAATACACCAAACCCGTCTAGCTTCGCACTACCAAGTGGGCGTTTCCTTGCGCAAGTCTTTTTCGCGCTTCTATAGTCATTGACGGTATACTGTGGTACAGTAAACACAGTAATTATGGTAAAAGTATCAGGCTTTATGGCGTTGTGTCTCACCGCATTACTCAAATGCGGCTTGAGAGAAAGGAACCACGATGGCTAAGCGGATGTCAAAGGACAACGCGAAAATACGATCACGCCGCTCCATCGGACGCGCTGAGCGAGAGCTAGTATATCGAAGTCCGACCACGCGCCTGTTTGTACAGCCTTCATTGTGGGAAGGCTTTGCGTCGCTATTATCCTTCTCACACGCCAACTTCCCCAGGTACAACTTCGATTTCTCGCCAGCTGAGGCAGATCGCCGCGCCTTTATAGCAGACTTCAACGCGATCTATCAGGATTTCGCAGCCGCCTCCATTCAGTTTGAGCAGATGGCGAAAGCGTCCGCGTGACTAATAAGAATCCGAGGCGCCAACGGCAAACTGCGATCAGGAGCGCCGGTTTCACCTTCAAAAGCCCCCCTTCTGTGCCCATCGACGCACCAAGGTATATGCATGCTGAGATGTCGCTGCAGCAATCATGGCAGCAATATGGTGCAAGCCCAATTCCATCTCCTGAGATCCTTGAGAGATACAACACCCTCATCCCTAATGGCGCAGAGCGGTTCATGTCTCTCGTGGAGAA
The DNA here is from genome assembly GCA_963840335.1 of uncultured Chloroflexia bacterium. Taxonomy (GTDB): domain Bacteria; phylum Chloroflexota; class Ktedonobacteria; order Ktedonobacterales; family JADMIN01; genus JAKAIY01. The sequence goes on along the minus strand of CAWIYP010000011.1, from coordinate 2,388 downwards.
TCAGTCTGAACATCGACAGGGACTCGAATCGTACGTAGTGCACCAGGATGCGCATAGAAGTTTCCTCGGCCTCATTTTTGCATTCGTCGTGACCCTGTGTGGCTTTGTGCTTGTAGGTTTCTCGGCGTGGATCAAGCAGCCCATCGTCGCGTCGGTATTTGGCGCTGTTGAGCTTGCAAGCCTTGTAGCGGTATTCATCGGTGAGAGGCAAACGAACCAGAAGCGCCTGGGAGACAAGAGCCGCCAATAATATCTCGCATTACCCGAAACAGCGCCTGGCTGCTACCCCTCCGCGCGTAAGTATTAGCTATGCATACGTAATACCAATTTTGAGTGAAATATTGTACTCTATGGAGCATGACACGACGCATACGCCTGGAACCGCATATGGCGGTGGATGAGCTCGAGCGGCGCTACCGGGCAGCCAAGGAACCGCACGAGCGCAGTTGGTGGCAGATCCTCTGGCTCTTGGCCAAAGGGCAGTTAGCGCGCGAGATTGCCGAGAGCACGGGCTATTCGCGCTATTGGATCGGCCAGGTCGCCAAGCGCTACAACGTCGAGGGACCCGCTGGCATGGTCAACCGCCAGCACACGCACTCGCGGCGCGCGCCGCTCACCCTCTCGCCTGAGGCGATGGCCGAACTCGCTGAGGCGGTGCGTGGGCCCGCGCCCGCAGGCGACCACTGGATTGGCCGCACGGTCGCGGACTGGATGAGCGCCAGACTGGGACGCCCGGTGAGTGTCCAACTGGGCTGGGCGTACCTGGTGCGGCTGCAGGGCAAGCGCCGCACGCCCCGTCCGCGCCACGTGCAGGCGGATCCGGCGGCGCAAGCGACCTTCAAAAAAAACTGAGGCCGCTGCTGCGCGCGGTGGCGAGCGCTTACCCCGCCGCGCAGGTCGAGGTGTGGGCGATGGACGAGCATCGCATCGGCCTCAAGCCGATCCTGCACAAGGTCTGGTGTTTTGACGGGCAACGCCCGCTCGCGCCGGTGCAGCACCGCTATGAATGGCGCTACCTCGTCGGCTTTGTCCATCCCGCCTCGGGTCGCACCATCTTCCATCTGGCCTCCACCGTCAACATCCCGCTCTTTGAAGTAGAACTCGCCGCGTTCGCGCGGGAGGTCGAAGCGAGTCCCACCAAGCAGATTGTCCTCGTGCTCGACCGGGCAGGCTGGCACACGAGCCCAAAGCTCCGGGTTCCCGACCACGTGCATTTGCTCTTCTTGCCCGCCTACTCGCCCGAGCTCCAGCCAACGGAGCATCTCTGGGCGCTGACCGATACCGCGCTGGCCAACCGCCACTTCGTCTCGATAGACGAACTGGAAGACGCGCAGGCGGCCCGCTGTGTGGCGCTCCAGGCACGTCCTGATCTGATCTGCTCCGCCACGCTCTTCCCTTGGTGGCCGCAACGCATCAGGAGACGACAAGGCCCCAGACGAAACTAGTATCAGAGACTGTCTGAAAACGCCTGAGAAGGGGTCAGACGGCAGAGTGGGATAGGCTGAGACATGTCTACTCAGCTCTATGCCACCGATCTGACCGACGCCGAATGGGACCACATCCAATCCCTGTTGCCTGTCCCGACGCATACTGGCCGGCCTCGTCTGCACTCGTGGCGCACGTTGCTCAACGCGATCTTCTACCAACTGCGTACCGGGGGCGCCTGGCGCTTTCTGCCACAAGAGTGGCCCCCATGGCAGACGGTGTACCACTATTTTCGCTTGTTCCGCATCGATGGAACGTGGGAGCGCCTCCATACGACGCTGCGCGAGCGGCTGCGGGTCCAACTGGGCCGTAACCCCCAGCCCAGCGCGGGTAGCATCGATAGCCAGTCGGTCAAGACCACTGGTGTCGGCGGCGCGCGCGGGTATGACGGCGGCAAAAAGATCAAGGGACGCAAGCGCCATCTGTTGGTCGATACCGAAGGCTTTGTGCTCAAGGCGTCGGTGCACACCGCCGATATCATGGATCGCGATGGCGTCAAGCTGCTCCTGACGGAGTCAATCCCCACCGCGTTCCCGCGTCTGCGGCACGTGTGGCTCGACACCGGCTACAATGGGCGGGACAAGGGCAAGGACTGGATTGAAAAGACCTTTGGCTGGACGGCGCAGATCGTGGCGCATCCACGCCGCCCTTCCAAAGTCTGGATCTTCGACGATCTGCCCGATGACCAGATCGATTGGTCGAAATATCTGCCTCCGCCGGGATTCCGTGTGCTTCCCAGAAGATGGGTGGTCGAGCGGACGTTCGCATGGCAATCGCAGAACCGTCGACTCAGCAAAGACTATGAGCGGTTATGCCCCACCAGCGAGACGCTCATCTATCTGGCGATGATCCGTCTCATGCTACGCCGGCTCGCTCGGCTTTGAGGTGTTTTCAGACAGTTTC
>CAWIYP010000010.1:0-21351 GCA_963840335.1 uncultured Chloroflexia bacterium | reverse complement strand
CAGCCCTTGCCGCGCTGCTCCGGCGCTACAGCGTGAACACGCTCGTGACGCATCACCCGACCGACCAGGCGCCCGTCGTGCAGGAACTGAACCCCACGTATCCAAACCTGCTGGGCCGTGTCGAGTTTGGCCTGCGCATGGATCTACCATTCACCGATCACATGATGATCAAGGCGGGCGCGCTCCACCACGCGAACGGCGGCTATCTCATCTTGCAGGCGCGCGACCTCCTCAGCCACATCGGCTCGTGGGATGCCGTGAAGCGGGCGCTGCGCTTTGGCGTGATCGGCATCGAGAGCGACGGCGAGCTACAGACGATGCCCGCGAGCGCCTCTCTGCGCCCTGAGCCAATCCCCGTGCGGATGAAGCTCATCCTCATCGGCGAGCCGGAGATTTTCGGCGCGCTCATGGCGCTCGATTCCGAATTCTCCGAGCTGTTCACCGTCCGCGCGGACTTCGAGTCGGACGTGCCCCGGACGCCCGAAGTCGAGCGGTTCTATGCCGACTTCACCGGCTATGTCGCCCGCGCCGCCAAGATACCGGGCCTGGCGCCCGACGCCGTTGCCCTGCTCGTCGAGGAGGGGAGCCGCTGGGTAGGTGACCAGCGCCGCGTCTCCGCCCGCCTGCGCAGCGTGCAGCATCTCATCCTGGAGGCAGGTCGGCTGGCCCAGCGCGACGGGCGCGGCCATCACCACCCGACCATATGTCGCGCAGGCGCTGGTCGCGCGCAAACTGCGGATGAGCGTCGTCTCCGACCGGCTCGATGAGCTCATCGACCAGCAGACCATCATGATCGACACCGAGGGCGACGTGGTCGGCCAGGTGAACGGCATGACGATCATGGCCGACGTGGGCAATGCGTTCGGCAAGCCCGCCCGCATCACCGCGCGCACAGCGCCTGGCCTGGCGGGCATCGTCAACCTGGAGCGCGAGATCGCCATGAGCGGGCCGGCCCACGCCAAGGGCATTCTCATCCTGAGCGGCTATCTCTCTGGCCGTTTCGCGCGTGACTTTCCCCTCAGCCTCGCGGGCAGCATCTGCTTCGAGCAGATTTACGGCGAGATCGAAGGGGACAGCGCCTCCTCAGCCGAGCTGTACGCGCTGCTGTCGAGTCTCTCCGGGCTGCCGCTCAAACAGTCCATCGCCGTGACAGGATCGGTCAATCAGCGCGGGGAAGTGCAGCCAGTGGGGATGGTGACAGAGAAGATCGAAGGGTTCTTCGATGTCTGTCGGCGGCGTGGCCTGAAGGGGGAGCATGGCGTCATCATCCCGCACGCGAACATCCGCAGCCTCATGCTGCGCGAGGATATCGTGGAGGCGATCCGCGCGGGTCAGTTCCACGTCTACGCGGTCAGCTCGATTGACGAAGGTATCGAGCTGCTGACAGGCGTGCCCGCTGGCCAGGAGGACGCGAGCGGGGCCTTCCCGGAAGGTACGGTGAATCAGCGCATCGGACAGGTACTCCGCCGGTTCGCTGAGCGCGTGCGCGGGTTCCCGCCGAGCATGATCGCGCCTGACCACAGCCACCCCAGCGCGGATGCCAGCGCGGCGGCGCGCCCCCAGGGGCGGAACCTCACCCCCTAACCCCCGGCCTTCGGCCTGCCGCCGCTCCGCTCCCTATGGGAGCGCTACCTGCTGCGGCGCATCGGCCTCCCGCGAGGGGGAATATGGCGCCCCTCTCCCTGTGGGAGGGAGACCCCGCGAGCTGCGGGCGGGGCTGGGGGTGAGGTCTGGCGCCGCGATCACACACCGTACCTGGCGTCGTCCTCGGCGTCCCGCAGGTCAATCTCTGGGGCCGTGGCGCCGAGCGGCGGCTCCTCTTCCCACTCTGGCTCTTCCGGCGCCAGTGGTGGCCGCACCGTACCCGCTGTCCACTCCTCTTCCGCCGCCAGCGCTTCGTACTCTTTCACCGCCGCTTCAGTGGATGGCCAGCCTTCTTCCTCTTCGCTGCTCTCGCGTTCCTCAGGCCACTCGGCTGGCTCCGCAGCCCAGAGGGTCGGCGCCTGTTCCTCTGGTGTTGGTGTCTCGAACTCTGGCAGCGTCTCCTCGCGGACAAACGCGCCTGGCGGCAAGACGGTCTCCCAGCCAGAGCCGCGCAGATTCGCGCCCGTCAGATCGGCTCCGGAGAAGTCGGCGCCGCTGGCATCCGCATCCTCCAGGCTCGCGCCTTCCAGATTCGCTTCGCGCAGAATCGCGTCGGTGAGCTGAGCGCCGAACAGATTGGCCCCATGCAGATCGGCGCTCTCCAGATTCGCGCCCGTAAACTGCGCCTCGGTCAGATCGGCCCGCGCCAGGTAGGTTCCGCGCAGGTTGGCCTGCGTCAGATTCGCCCGCGTGAGATCCGCATGCGTCAGATCGGCGCCCGTCAGGTCAACCCCCGTCAGGTCGGCGTCTTGCAGGTCAGCTTCCACGAGCCGCGCCTCCGTCAGATGCGCGTTCGCCAGCGAGACGCCCGTCAGGCTCGCGCTCTCCAGGATGGCGCCCGACAATTGCGCCCGGCTGAGGTCGGCGTTCCACAAGTCCGCCTCAGCCAGATTCGCCTCGGTCAGGTCAGCGCCGGTCAGGATCGCCTCACGCAGGTTCGCGCCCGCCAAATCCGCGCCCGCCAGCCGCCAATAGCGGAAGTCGCGCTCACCACGCGCATATGCCGCCAGGAGTTCTTCCGCTGTTCTCTCCATGTACATCTTCTGGCCCCTTTCATGCTTTCGCTCGTCTGGTCAGGGCGTGCGGCGCCGTCACCAGCCCGGCGCCTCAGAGAAGAGCGCGCTTGACGGGCCGACTGCGCTACCCGCGCACGCTCCTTATCAGCACAATAGATACCGAATATGTGGAGAAGATGCGCTCACACTGGCGCCACAGCCAGCCACGAACCAACCGTGACCTGGCTGAGAGGAGACGCCAGGCGAACCGTGAGCGCATCGAGCGGAGAACGAGCGATAACGCAACTGATACTGCCATTCCAGGCGCTATCACCCTGTCGCTCATCACATGAAGGAGCAAAAACATGAACCGCAAACACCTACGCGCGCCGCATCTGGCGCTGGCGCTGGTGGCGCTGGTCGCGCTCTCGCTGTCGGCGTGTACGCTCGGCGGCGCAACGTCCACGCCAACGCCGACACCCGCCACCACCACGACGCCCGCTGTCACCGCGACACCCACAGGAGGCGAGACGGCCATCAAGGTGTACTTCTCGAAAGACCCTGACTCGCTCAATAATTTCCCCACCGTGTTCCCCGTCGAGCGGATGTCGCCGAGCAAAGACCTGAAGACCTTTGCGTTGCAACTTCTGATCGCCGGGCCGACACCGGAGGAGCGGAGTCAGGGCTATTTCTCCGAGCTGAACAGCATCATGAGCGGCGCCTCGACCTGCGCGTCGCAGTATCACACCGGCCCTGATCTGGTCGTGACGGCGAACATGAAAGGCTCAACCACCGAGCAGGGAACCTACACCGTCAAGCTCTGCCGCGAGACGGCCTCGCCGGGTATCGGGGCTGACGCCCGCATCACCGCGGACATCAACGCGACGCTCAAGCAGTTCCCGGAGGTCAAGAAGGTCGTCATCCTCACGCAAAGCGGCGATTGCTTCGGCGATCTGAGCACTCAGAATCGCTGCCTCCAATAGCCCATAGCGCGGGCGAGGCAAGGACGCCCCAGTCCCGCCACTGGTGAACATCACGCGACAGCGGCCACCGGGAACATCCCACATCCCCACCTGGCCGCTCTCCTCATCCTCGGCGCCGACATCACACGCACAGCGCGCAAATATCACAAAACGCTCACAAAATCCTCTCACACCCCCACGTCGCCCAGAGATAGCGACTTTCGTCACACGGTCCGCATCGGTCGCCCAGATATGCTTGCGATAACGAAATCGAACGCTCTCCCTGTCATCGCACAGTGGTGAGATGAACCCGCTGATACCAGTGGTACGAGGAGGTATCCGCCATGACCGCCCCACATCTCGACGCCAAACCCGAAGCCGCGCCCGCGCCAGCGGCGCGCGGCGACGCAACGCAGCCCACGCAGCCATCATCGTCCGCAATCGAATATGTCATCCCCACCGCGCCGATAGACAACAATCCGACGGCGGCCGAGCGCCTGGCGAGCTGGTGGAACACCACCCTGCCACGGGGCGCCCGCACAGCGCTGACCCAATTCGTGATGGCGCTGGTAGTCGTGCTGCTCGTGTTGCCGCTCTCGTCGGCGATGGGCTGGTTTGGCCTGCATAACGTCGCCGCGACCGCGAGCGCGAAGACGACGAACCAGACGATGACGATGAGCAACTCGTCATCGCCCAACGCGCCCGCGCATCAGCTCTACGATCCCGCGATGCCCGCGACGCTCCAGGGCAACGTGGTCAACGTGCATCTGGTGGCGAAAGAGGTCACGCTCTCCATCGCCTCTGGCATCGCCTACAAGGCCTGGACCTTCAACGGTACAGTTCCCGGCCCGGTTGTCCATGTGCGCCAGGGGCAGACGATCAACTTCACGCTGACCAACGATGACCCGATGATGGCGCACTCGATTGACTTCCACGCGGCGCAGACCGCCTGGAGCGTCAACTATCAGCCAGTGGCCCCCGGCAAGAGCCTCACCTTCTCCTGGAAAGCCGACTATCCCGGCGCCTTCCTCTATCACTGCGGCACACCGCCGGTGATGGAGCACATGGCCAACGGCATGTACGGCGCGATCATCGTTGATCCGGCGAACGGCTGGGCGACGAAGGCGCAGGAGTTCGTCCTCGTGCAGAGCGAGTTCTACACGCAGCGCAACAGCGACGGAACCTATGGCCTGAGCACGACCAAGATGTCGCAGAACATGCCCGACTACGTGGTCTTCAACGGCTACGTCAACCAGTACACCCAGACGCCCCTGACGGTGAAGGTCGGGACAGCCCGATCCGCCTGTTCGTGGTGAACGCCGGGCCATCGCGCTTCTCTGCCTTCCATGTGATCGGCGCGATCTTCAGCTCATCCTACGCGGATGGCAACCCCGCCAACCGGATGCAGGGGAACCAGACCGTGACGATTCCGCCGGGCGGCGGCTGCGGTGATGGAGCTGACGATTCCCAACGCGGGCACGTATCCGTTCCTGACCCACTCATTCATGGACGCCAGCATGGGCGCGCTGGGGATGATCAAAGCGACGGCATGACACGCATCACGCGATAACGCTAGCGCACACCTGTCTTTTCACTCGCTGTAGGGCGCGTATGCCACCCTGGTATACACGTCCTACAGTTTTCTTCGCCGCCCGCTGAACAACAGGAGCATGACGTACGTGCCGAAGATGGCGGTGAAGAGCAGGGCGAGCAGGAACAATATCTCGGCCAGCGTGCTGAGGCCCGCCGGATGATAGGTGGAGAGCAGGAAGGCGGCTGAGATCGTGGTCGAGACGGCCAGCAGCGCGATCAGCAGATGATTGACCAGGCGCTCCAGCCGCGTGAAGTAGGGGTCAAAGCTGGACGGCTGGATATTGATCTCGAAGCCGCCGCGCTCGATGTCGCTCAGGATATGACGCAGCCGCTTGGGAATCTCTAGCCCGCTTTCCAGTGCGTCAATGCCCGAGAGCAGAAACTGCCGTGTCCACCCGTTGAGCGTGAAGCGCCGCTGGATGAGCTCCTCGGTCAACGGCACGTAGACACTCATCAGGTCGAAGGTGGGGTCAACATCTTCGCCCAGACCCTCGCCCATCACCAGCGTCTTGAGCAGCAGCGCGAGATCGGGCGGCAGGCGCAGATGGCGCGCGCGCAGAATCTCCATCATATCGGCGATGAATGCGCCAAACCGGACATCCGCCATCGGGCGGCCCCAGTAGCGCGCCATCAGCTTCTGCAAATCGCGTCGCAGCGCGTTCCGGTCCACGGCGCTTTCCCCGACACTCAGATCGAGCAGGGTATCCGCGAGGCGGCTGGCGTCCTGCTGGGTGATGCTCAGCATCAATTGCATCAGGTGTTGCTGGCCGGCCCAGTCAACCTCGCCGACCATGCCAAAATCAATCAGGCCAATCGTGCCGTCATCTTCCACGAATACATTCCCAGGGTGCGGATCCGCGTGGAAGAAGCCATCGCGCAGGATCATCGTCAGCAGGATGCGGGTCGCGCGATACGCGACAGTCGGTGCGATTCAGCCCCTGGGCTTCCAGGTCGGCGACATTGGTGATCTTGACGCCATGGATACGCTCCAACGTCAGCACGCGCGCGGTCGTGATGTCCCAATACACCTTGGGAACGTGGATGTCGGGGTCACCAGCGAAGTTCTCCGCGATGCGCTCCAGATTGTGCCCCTCGTGGAGGTAGTCCATCTCCGAGCGCAGTGTCTGCGTGAACTCCTCGACAATCGCCACCACATCATAGTAGCGCGCCATCTCCCAATGCCGCGCCGCAAGCTCAGCGAGATCCTGCAGGATGCGCAAATCTTCCTCGACATCTTCGATGATATGTGGGCGCCGCAGCTTGACGATCACTTCCGCGCCATCGGGGAGCGTGGCGGCGTGCGCCTGCCCGATGGAGGCGGCGGCGACTGGCTGGATGTCGAAGCTGGCGAATACCTCTTCCACCGGGCAGTGGAACTCCTCCTCGAAGAGCGCGCGAATCTGATCGCCGGGCACGGGGGGCGCGCTATCCTGGAGTTTCGCCAGCTCGCTGCGATATTCCTCTGGCAGCAGGTCGCCACGGGTAGAGATGATCTGCCCGAGCTTGATGAACGTCGGACCAAGCTCTTCGATAAGTATCCGCAGTCGTTCGGGAGCGCCCACGGCGCGCACCTTCACATGCGCCTCGGTGGCGCTCGGCTTGAGCGTACGCATGAGCCGTTGGCGATCCCAGCCCACCCGGCCGATCAGGAAGCCGAACCCATTTCGGACGAAAATCTCGATGATCTGACGATAGCGGTTCGTCCGGCCTACCTTGCGCTCGGCGACTCAGCGACATCGCGCTTCGGCGGCGCAGCGACATCAGGTTGATACATCGGGCTACCCACCTCACCAGGCCAGAGGCAACATGCGGGCGACCAGGCGGTCAGCGGATTCTCGGCCAAAACCGATGCCCCGCGCGCCTGATCGCCCGCGCTCATGGAGACCTTCGCGTTGGCGCCGCTCAGGGCGGCGCCAACGCGCGCGTATTACCGCTTCGTTGGCTCTTTCGCGATGTGAAGCGGAATCGTATGCGACTTGGACTCCTCGCTCTTCCGAATGCGGAGCGTCAACACACCATGCTCGTAGTTCGCTACCACCTGATCCGGATCGATCTTCGCGGGCAGCGCGATCACACGGCTCATCTCTGGCGTGGGGCGCTCGATGCGCTCGTGCCGCAGATAGACCACATCCTCTTCATGCCGCGCATAGGCCTTGCGCCCGACACGAATGGTGACAGTGTTGTCCGCGACGCTGACCTGCACATGCTCGGGCCGCACACCCGTCAACGACGCCTCGATCACATACTCTTCAGGAGTATCAATGACGTCTACGGGAATGGAGCGCCCGAAATACAGCAGCCGCTCCGGGGTCATCGCGCCCTCATCGAACATGCGCGAAACAGCTTCACGCAACGGGGTGAATACATCCATCGGTTCCATCTGGTTACTCATGGCTTGTCCTCCTCAGAACGCCTTCCACTGGGCGCCCAGTCGAGACCAACCCAACTCGACGCCACAGGTATCGCTCCATCGTGATTCAATTGTCATCGCCCACACTCACAAATCCGTCACCCGCGCGCCTGGCTCGCTACCAACAGTGTCACGACGCGCCGTTGGCTGATATAACGTCTACACCAATATGCGCCCATAGCACACCCATAACAAAGCGCCCCGCCTCTCCCTCAGAGAAACGGGGCGCTTACAGAATAGCCCGCATACGCCGCCAGCGCTCGGTCAGGCTATCGCGGTCTCAGTTGTCGCTGCTCGCGTTCGACCTCCGTCGCGAGGAGAGACCCATTCCCCTGCACGACGCCGTGGACTTCCGCGAACCAGCCATTGTGAAGATCGCTCAGGCTCGTCGCGTTGCCAGAGAACGAAGTCTTAGGAGGCGTCGTACTGTTGACTACGACGGTCACGCTGCCGTTGCGCGTCGTCAGCGTAAAGGTTCCCGCATTCACATTCACGTTCGACACCTGTGCCCTTCAGATCAACACTCTGCCCAGGGACAAGGGTAAACGGCGTATTGGTGGGCTGCGGCGCTGGCGGCGTGGTCGCGGTCGGCGCGGCGGATGACGTTGCGCTCGTCGCGGTGGCGATCTCTACAGGCGCCGTGGCCGTCGCTGTGGCCGTCGGCGCGGGATTGCCCTTGCGCACATCGGCGAGCGCCACCCGCGCTGGCTGCGGCGTCGTCAGCACCGCGAACGCCGCGCTGCCGCCACCAACGAGCAGCAAGGCAATGAGCGCGAAGGTCATGCGGCTACGATTCAACTTCATCTGGTGTTCTCCCCCCTGCGCCAGAGCGCCAGAAGTCCCCACGGTTTGACCCATTATCGTTCGCATGATAGCATCGGCGTGTCGTATTTGTAGCCCCTGTCAGCCAAAAAGCCTACGGCCAGCGTCGCGGGGTGGCGCTGGCCCATTGTCATAGCAGGGGCGCATGGGGAGGAACGCGCATGGAGTATGAATCGCGTCCAACACAAGGATTGCCCATCGTCTCGCCAGCGAACATGCTGCCGGTACAGGTCATCCACCGCGAGGTTGTCGCGCCTGATGTCGTCTCGGTCTTCATCGTGCTGCCGGGCGCGCGTCAGGCTCCGGCTCCGTACCTGCCGGGCCAGTTCGTTACGCTGGCGCTCCCCACGCCACGCGACACGCTCTACCGCTCATACTCACTCTGTGGCGACGGCGACATGTCGCGACCGTGGGAGCTGACCATCAAACGCATGGAGATGGGCGCCGTCTCCACCTACTTCTACGATTCGGTGGTTCCCGGTACGCTGCTCTACGCCAGCCTGCCGCGTGGAACCTTCACCCTGCCAGCGGGAGCGGGCGCCCAGACGCCGCTGGTGATGGTCGCGCTGGGCAGCGGCATCACGCCCATCATGGGCATGCTGCGGGCGATCAACCGCATGCCACCTGACCAGCAGCCGATGGTGCATCTGCACTATGCGTCACGCTCGCCGGATGTCGAAATCTTCGGCGATGAGCTGGCGGAGATGAACCCCGACCACACCTGGCTGAAACAGGCGCACTACTTCTCCTCGGAGGGTGATCGGCTGACGCCTGAGGTTGTCATGGCGCGCTCTGGCGGCCTGGGCAAGCGCGCGCACTGGTACATGTGTGGCCCTGAATCGCTCAAGCATGACCTGCAGGATCGCCTCAATCGCATCGGTATCCCGCGCAGCAACGCGCACTCAGAGGTTTTCGCCACCAAGTCTGGGCCAGCCTACAAGGTCGAGAGCAGCGGCGGCGTCGGTGGAACCATCACCATCGCTTCGACGGGTGACACAGTCGAAGCCCAGCCGCAAGAGACGCTGCTGGCCGCGCTGGAGCGCAGTGGCTACCACCCGGAGTTTAGCTGTCGGGTCGGCTCCTGTGGCTCCTGCAAGCTCAAGGTGCTGTCCGGCCAGGTCAACCCCGTCGGCGAGGCGCTCTCCGATCGCGACCGCGCGGATGGCTACGTGCTGAGCTGCATCGCGCATCCCATCGGCGATGTCACGCTGCAAGCGGCCGGCGCGGGGCCAGGCGGCGCAGGCGCCATGGTGGGCGCTGGCAACACAGGCGCGAAGGCGCTGGTGCGGCTCGGCGCCTTCGTCGGCGTCAGCGCGCTCGTCTTCGCCTCGTGGAATATGACAGATCATCGTCCGGCAAGCTGGGCGAATGCCATCATTCCCGCCGCGACGCCGACGACCGCCGCCCCCGCGAAGACACCGACCACGCGCAAGGTGGCGACGCCACGGCCCACTGCGACGAACTCCGCATCGTCTGGCACGACGGCGCCGCCGCCCGCGCCCAAACCCACCGCGACGCCACGGCCCAAGCCCAAGCCGACCGCCACCGCGACCTGCTCGACGTGCTGACGCGCCTAACAGTGGATAGCAATGGCAGTATGCGGCAGGTAGAACGCTATGAGCGCATCATGGCGACCCGTGTGGGCGTGCATGCGCTGGCGGAGGCGGGAGCGGAAGACGCCGCGCGCGACCGCATCGCCGCGTGCATGGAGTGGTTCCAAGAGGTCGAGACACGCCTGACCCGCTTCAACGAGAGCAGCGAGCTACAGCGGCTGAACGCGGCGGCGGGAAGCTGGCGCGCCGTCTCGTCGCTGCTCTTCGATGCGCTGGCGGAGGCGCTGTTGGCGGCGCAGGCGAGCGACGGCCTCTTCGACCCGACGCTGCTGGCGCTGATGGAGGCGCTGGGCTACGACCGCGACATCAGCGCGATTCGCCACCAGGAGATCGGCCCTGGCGCTTCGGCGCTCTGGGTGGGCGAGGGCGGCGCGGCGCCCGGCGGCTGGCGCGCCATCGAGCTGGACGCCGCCCGTCGGCGGGTGCGCCTGCCGTTTGGCGTGCGCATAGACCTGGGGGGCATCGCCAAGGGCTGGGCCGCCGATGTCGCGCTGGAGCGCTTCTTCGCGCCGACCGACCACGCGCTCATCAATGTCGGCGGCGACATCCGCGTGCGCGGCGGGCCGGAGGAGGGCGCCCTGTGGCCAGTGGGCCTGGGAACCTCTGAGGAGTCGCTGAGCGCCGATCCTGAATCGCTGCCCGTCGTGACACTTGGCGCGGGTGGGCTAGCGGTTTCCGGCGCGGTCGAGCGCTGGTGGTATCGTAATGGTACGCGCCAGCACCATCTCATCAACCCACAGACCGGGCGCCCCGCGCGCCTGTGGATTGACGCGGACGACGACGACGCGACGGGCGAGCCGCTGATCGTGGCGGCGGCCGCGCTTGCGCCAACGGCGGCGCACGCCGAGGTGGCGGCGAAGGTGGCCGCCATACAGGGGTATCCGCAGGCGCTGCGCACAGTCGAGGATGCCTGGGCGCGCATGACGGCGGAGGAGCAGACGGAGGGCAGCCGCTACGGCGCCGCGCCCGTCGCGCTCATCCTGACCCTGAGTACCGGCGAAGTGGTTTCGTCGGCGAATCTGGACGACTATCTCACAACATATGGCGGTGGGGGAACGACATGGCTCACCTGATCGCGACTGGCTCGCTGGGGAGCGTCTTGCTGGCGCTCATCCCAGCAGGCCCCTCGCAGGCCAGCCCGACACTCTGGTATATAACCCGCGCTCTGGCAGTTGGAGCCTACGTCTCACTCACCGTCTCCATACTCTTCGGCGCGCTGCGCAGCATTGCGCGGCAATCGCGCGAAAGCGTGAGCTGGGTCGTGGATGAGCTGCATCAGTTCCTGGCGACACTGGCGGCGACGCTGGTGCTGGGGCATCTGATCACGCTGCTGCTCGACCCATACCTGCCGTTCACCTGGCAGAATCTGCTGCTGCCCGCTGGACGAGCCGTATCGCCCGTTCGCCGTCATCCTCGGCGTCTTCGCGCTCTATTCGCTGATCGCGCTGCTCTTCACCTCATGGTTTCGGGCCTTCCTGCCCTACACCTTCTGGCGCGTGCTGCACTATCTGAGCTTCGTCGCCTTCATCCTCGTCACGGCGCACGGCCTGCTCGCGGGCAGCGACACCAACGAGCCGTGGATGCGCGGCATCTACGCGGGCGCGGCGGGCGCGTTCGCCATCCTGGCGCTGATGCGCCTGTTTGGTGGCCGCTCCCGCAAGACCAGCGCGGCGAAGAAGGCGGCGTAGAGGCGCGCCAGACATCTCAGGGGGCCAGCGGCTAGCGCATGCGGTATACTCGGAGAGACGCGCCGCCATGCGCGCGCGCCATGAGCCTGCTCGCCGCCCCAGCGCCTCAGGAGGAACGACCGTATGCCGTTGATGGGAAATCTGCGCCAGTTCTCGCTGCCCAACGTCCTGCATGCCATCGAGAGCGGCCAGCAAACGGGGCGATTGCGCCTCGCCTACAACGGATTGGAAGGCGGCATCTACTTCTCTGGTGGGCGGCTGCTGCTCGTCGAGCGCTCCGGCCTGAACCTCTCGCTGGCGCAACAGTTCCTGCGCGCGGGCCTGATCACGCCTGAGCAGCTCGAACAGGCCACTGGCTTGCCGGTCGCCCAGGCGCAGACCCTGCCCGATGTGCAGGCCGTGCGGGCGCTCACCGTCGCGCGCATCCTGACGCAAGAGCAACTGCGTGTCTGGGCGACCGATGACGCGGTAACGCTACTGGGGTCGGCCTTTTCCTGGCCAGATGGCGATTTCCTCTTCGAGGAAGGCGTGCTGATCCCCCCTGGGCGGGTGGCGCTGCCCCTCGCGGTCTACCGCGCTGATCGAGCAAGCCCAGCGCCGCGCGAACGAAAGCACCGTGCGCACACCACCACCGCTCGCGCCAGAGAGCGTCGTGGATTTCGCTGAGGTCAACCCCACCGGCGACCCCATCCACGTGACCCGCGAGCAATGGAGCCTCCTCACCCGCATCGACGGCAAATCTTCCCTGCTCACCGTCAGTCACGCGATGAATCAGCCCGAGCTAACCATCATGCGCCTGGCCAGCCAGCTCGCCGCGCAGGGCATCCTCGTCGTGGTGGGCCGCGCCTGAGCGGCGGGTCGGCAGAACGCCACCCTTGCGCCCCACAATACGCATGTGGTACAGTCCCATGCGCCGACCGCTCGCACGATTGCGTCACGGCGCGCGGCATCGGTCAACCACGGCGGCGCCCACAGGATATGCGCCCGCCCGATCATGTTCCAGACGCGATGAATGTGGAGGTGTTCCCATGACCACAGCGCGAGAGAAACGCCAGCCCTGGCCACTCTGCGCCCCGCGCATGGCGGCCCTGCGACATTCTCCTCTTGGCGCGAGCGCGACGACCGCATAACGGCCCGTCGCCCCACAACTCCCCATGAGCGCGAATGTCCAGCGTGGCATTCGCGCTCATCTCATTTTCTGGAACTCACACAAACCACCGCCGCACGCCTCGTCCCCGACGACTGGCGCAGCGGCGCCGTGAAGGACGCAAATCATTATGTTGACTGGAAAGATACTCAAGGCCAATGGCTGGCCAGAGGGCAAGATCATCGGGCTGGCCAAGGCCGCTGGCGAACGGCTGGCGCGCGAGGGCATGGCCCAGAGCGAGATCCTGGCGCTGCTGGAGCCGGTACGCCTGCAACCCGGCGCGTACCTGGCTGATCCCCGCTTCGCCGACCTGGCGCGCGAGGTCATCCGCCGGACGGCGCCCGTGGTGGAGGAGACCGCGCCGCTGCGTGAGCGACCAGCGGACTATACCGTCTGGGGCGCCGAGCAAATCGAGCCGGGCGCCATCAGCCAGATGGAGCAGGCGCTGCGGCTGCCCGTCGCGGTCGCGGGCGCGCTGATGCCCGACGCGCATCCCGGCTATGGTCTGCCCATCGGTGGTGTGCTCGCCACCCACGAGGCGGTGATTCCCTATGCCGTGGGGGTGGACATCGCCTGCCGCATGCGCCTCTCCGTCTACCCCATCTCGCCCTACACCCTGGGGCAGCGGGCCACGGAGTTCCGCCGCTCGCTGATGGAGCGCACCCGCTTTGGCCGAGGCGAGGGGTGGGAGCGTGGCGACTACCCGCAGCATCCCGTGCTGGATGACCCCGCGTGGAAGGCGACACGCCTGCTCTCCTCGCTGCAGTTCAAGGCGAGCCAGCAGCTTGGCACGTCGGGCAGCGGCAACCACTTTGTCGAGTGGGGCGTCTTCCGCCTCTATGCCGACGATGACGCGCTGGGACTGAAGGCGGGGGAATATCTGGCGCTGCTCTCGCACAGCGGCTCGCGCAGTGTTGGATTCAAAATCGCCAACACCTTTACCGATGTCGCGGCGCGCGAGCGGACGGGGCTGGCGGGCGACCTGAAGCGGCTGGCGTGGCTCGCGCTCGGCAGCGAGGCCGGGCAGGAATACTGGATGGCGATGGAGCTGGCGGGCCGGTTCGCCGCCGCCAACCACCAGGTCATCCATCGGCGGGTCGCGGCGGCCCTCGGCCTGAAGGAGGTCGCCGTCGTCGAGAACCACCACAATTTCGCCTGGCGCGAGACCCTGCCCGACGGGACAGAGGTCATCGCCCACCGCAAGGGCGCGACACCCGCTGGGCCTGGCGTGCTGGGGATCATCCCCGGCTCGATGGGCGACGCGGGCTATGTCGTGCGCGGGCGCGGCGTGGCCAGCAGCCTGAACTCCGCGTCACACGGCGCGGGGCGACGGATGAGCCGCCATGCCGCCGTCAACCGCATCAGCCGCCGCGACCGCGACACGTATCTGCGCGAGCGTGGCGTCACGCTGCTGGGCGGCGGCATCGACGAATCGCCCCAGGCGTACAAGGACATCGAATCGGTCATCGCGGCGCAGCATGACCTGGTCGAGGTCCTCGGCAAGTTCACCCCGCGCATCGTGCGGATGGCCGACGAGCCAGGCGACGTGTAGCGCGCCCGCTCAGCCCCGTGTAGCCGCTAGCCCGCGAAGATCGTCTGCGCGTCCATCCCGGCGAGCTGATTGAAGGTCACGCCGGGGTGGCGCCGCAGATAGAGCGCGACGATGTGGTCGCCAATCGCGTAGCCCGCCGCATTGGGGATGCCCTGTGAGGGGTCGCCCAGCATCTGCGAGGCCTCGTTGGGGTTGGCGTACTGGTTCACGCTGCTCTTGAACTGCGCCCAGAGTGTCGCCTCCTCCGCCGAACTGATGCCCCAGTCAATCGTCTCGTCTGTGCGGGGCTGGCTGCGTATGGTCGCGCCACACCTTCTGATAGAGCTCCAGATACAACCCCGTCACATAATCGAGGGAGTAGCGCTCTTCGACGGTCGCGCGCGCCGCATGGCCGTATTGCTGGCACAGCTCCAGATCGCGCAGGAGGGAGAGCAGCGCGCTGGCGAGCGCCTCGTCATCGTCTGGCTCGACCAGCAACCCGTTGACACCATCCTGGATGATGTCCTCGCTGCCGCTCACCCGCGTCGCGACGCAGGGCAGGCCGCACGCCATCGCCTCCAGCACGGCGTTCGGCATGCCCTCCCAGCGCGACGGCAGGACCACCAGATCGCTGCGATGGAGCCAGGTGAGGATATCGCGCTGCAACCCCACGAACTCGACGCAATCTGTGATGCCCAGTGTCCGCGCGAGCCGCTCCAGGCTCGCCTGGCTGGGGCCAGCGCCCGCAATGACCAGGCGTGTCTGCTGACCAGTGGGCATCCCCTCCTGCACACGGCGCCACGCACGCAGCAACGCGTCCACGCCTTTCTGATAGACGAGCCGGCCAGCATACAACGCGACGCGGTCGTGTCCAGCGGGCAAGGCGTCATGGGCCACGGGGAAAAACTGCTGGATGTCTACACCGTTGGGGATCACACGCGCGCCTGCTGTGGGAAAGTCGGATGCGTCCAGGTCGCTCCGCATGCGTGAGCTCAGCACGACCATAACTGCCCGAGTGCGCTGAAGCAGGAAGCGGGTGAGGCGGATGACTGGCGCGCCCAGTTGCGCCAGGGACTCCAGATCCCCGCGGCTACGGTTCCGCCACTCATCTGGCGCGGCCTGCTGGGCGGCATTGGGCGCGACAGTCTCCTGCGGGGAGTTGGCGCAGCGCAGGCCCACGATGAGCGGCTTGCCGGTCGCCAGACAGACGAATGCCACAGGCAGGATCAATTCATTGAGCCGATACAGGTGCACGAGATCATAGTTGCGACGCTGGCGCCAGAGCGTCCAACTCAGTGCGAAAACCCCGACGATGTACGCCAGCTTTCGCAGTGGCGCGGAGAGGCGCTGGCGGTTCCCGAGGATCGCGCCCGAGACGCGCTCCACCGGAGCCCCGTCAATCACCTCGCGCCGCGGCCATGCGCGCTCATGACGCAGCGTGATCACAGTGGTGTCGTAGCCCTGAGCGCGCAGCGCCCGGCACTGCAACAACGCCTGCCGCTCCGCGCCGCCTACCTGAGGATAGAAGGTGGCGATAACGAGATAGATGCGGGGCTTCTTCACTCTCGCGCTCCCCCTCCGCTCTCGGGGAGATGATTGCCGGCGATAGGCTGTCGCTGGCCGGGCGGCTAGGATGCTCTGCGCATGGGATGTGGGTATGCGACGGGTCGGTGTCTGCGCCAGCTCATTGGTCTGGCTCGGCTTGAACCAGTAGGCCGCGAACGGCAGCGCCATGGCGATCCAGAAGTATTGCGCGACGCCCTGCGACCACAGATCATCCTGCTCGACCGATTGGATGAGCATGTTGATGAGCACGAGCAGCGCCATCGTAAAGAGCAGGCGATGCTCACCCGTTGTTCTCCGTATCCCCATGATGAGACCGATGCCGAGCGCGGCGAGCGCAGCGACGAGCAGCGCCAAGCCAATAATACCCGTATCGTAGAGCGTGCCGATGTAGAGATTGCTCGGGGCAGTAGCGATCAGGCCGGCGCCGCTCACGCCATTGGTACCGAGACTCAGCTTGGTCAAAAGTTCAGTGGCGGATCCAAGCCCGGCGCCCTGGAACTTCATGGGATCGAAGTGGTCGAGCAGGGCTTGCCAGAGGTAGGTGCGCCCGTTGAGCGAGGAGACATCGAGATTGGAGAACCGTGCAAAGAGCGGGATATTGCCGACAGTTGCCACGATGACGCCTAGAGCCGCTAATCCTAAGGCTCCTCCCACTAGCCCGCGCCGTAACCGCTTCGAGGGCAAGAAGAACGCCATGATACCGAGACTCAGGGGAAGTGTGATGAGCGCGCCGCGTGAGAAGGTCAGCGCAAGAGCGGCCAGCAGGATGAATAGCACGCCGAGCGCGGCCAGGCGAACCAGCGTGCCTTGCGCGATGAGGATGCGGTAGAAGGCGAGCGGAATCACCAGGGTAAGGAAGAGGGCGAACGGCGGGGCAGCGGCGAAGATCGAGAGAATGCGGTAGTCGCTGATCCCGCGATGCTGCAGGTAATCGGCGATGCCATAGAGCGCGATGCATGCGCTGACACCCAGCATCGCGTCCACGACCAACAACAGGCGTCGCCGCGTCGTGATCAGAGTGATCGCCAGCGCCGCGACGGCGACGAAAGCCACTTCGAGCAGCCAGGACTTCAGGAAATCCGTGGTCCCAAGCGGCGAGTTTGCGATACCAGCCAGCACCCACACCAGGTAGAGGCCTATGATGGCGAGCGCGGGCATGCGTCGTAGGGTCTCAGGGATGGATATCGTCACCAGCAGGAGGATGGTTGAGATAGTGAGTCCCGTATCAATGTTCTTGCCCGAGAACATGGAGAGTGATGAGCCGACGAGTACTCCCACCACCATCCAGGCGATCAGCAGCGCGTAGCGATAGCGGAGCAGCAAGAGGATAATCGGTAGCCCGACCACGATCCGCAACGCTAGCTGCGCATCAATGCGCGGCACAGCCGCGCCAATGATTAGGGCGAGCGCGGCAGCGCCCGCGTACATCAGCGGCATACGGAGCCGTTCCGCCAGGTGGAGTGGCGGAATGTTCTCTTCTTTCCACATACGCGCAGCCCGATAATACTTGCCAGTCGAAATACCCTTGGCCACCCGGATTACCTCGACAGGAGGCGTGAGTAAGTCGAGGGCGCCAATTGACCGGCGTAGCATGATCAGCAGGATGATCAGTGTGCAAAAGTAGACCGCTGAGGTAGCCAGGGCGATTCCGAAACTCTGCCAGAGGCGGCCCATCACATAGTCGAAGATGGCGTTGGCGATGACACTGAAGATCGTCACGTACATGAGGAGATGGTTCTTGCCGAGCGCGCTGAAAGCGCGCGCCAGCAGGAAGCCCATGCCCATTGGCGCCAGGCCAACGGCGAAGCCCATCATCGTGATCGCGGTATGGCTGGTATCCTCGGGGGTGAAGGCGCCACGCTGGAAGAGGAGTTGGACCAATGGGTGAGCCAGGACAAGCATGAGCGCCGACAGCGCCGCCGTGCCCAAGCCGACCAGCCACAGGTAGAGGCGCAGCGTCGCCTTGAAGCTCCCCATATCGCGGTCGGCGGCCTGGCGCGCGAGATAGGGCAGCGCGGCCCGCCCCACGGTGACGAAGACCAGGCCGACGGGAAGCCCGGAGATTTTCTCCGCGTAGCTCAAGGCCGCGATGCTGCCAGGTGACAGATATGAGGCGAAAATCTGGTCCACCAGTGGGCTCGCCTGATTCACCATCGCCCCCAGCAGCGCAGGCGCCGCGGCGACGAAGACCAGCCCAATTTCAGGCAGGCGCAAATCCAGCACGGGCCGGTAGGAGATATGCGCGAGCCGCAGACGGTAGATCAGCACGCCCAACTGGAGACCGACGCCGACCAATGCGCCAACCGCGATTGCCGCCACGCCAAAGCGCGCGCCCGCGATGATCACAATCACGGCTGTGGCGAGCGGCACGAGCGCCGCGGCATACGCTGGCCAGCCAAATTGTCCTTCGGTATTTAGCACGCACTCCAGCAAACCAGCCATCAGCATCAGGAGCAGCACGGGGAAGATAATTGGGGCAAGCTGCACGGCCATCTCCATGCGGGATGGATCCAGCGCGGGCGCGGTGAGAAAGAGCAACTGGCGGCGAAACACGATGATGACCAATGTGAGCAGGGTCGCGCCGATCAGGAACAGGTTCACCAGCGTGCTGAAGATCGCGGTGGAGTGCTCGGGCGAGCGCCGCTCGCGCACGCGAGCGAAGACCGGAATGATGGAAGCCTCGATGGCTCCAATGAGAAAGCTAGCGACCAGGAGTGGGAGTCCCGAGGCCACAAAATAGGCGTCCATCTCCGCGCCCGCGCCAAAGCGCGAGGTGATGGCTATTTGATTGACAAATCCCATCGCCCGGACCAGCAGCACACCAGAGGCGAGGCTGACCAAAGCCCGGAAGATCAGGAGGTTGGCGGATCGGCTAAAGTTGAATCCGAGGCGTCTACTGACCTTGTTCGCGACGCTTGAGGCGAAGGACATCCTGTGGAATACCTTTAGGGTAGGCTTGGCGACATCGGCGCAGATCCTGGCAGTCTACGCATTATGGTGTCACCTATTAGACGCGCGTCCGTGCGCTAACCGTATGGGCAGAGCGCCTGAGTGTACCCGGGCCTCTCGCCCAGAACCGCTACGACCCAGGCCGAGTGCCACGTGGTCCAAGACGCCAAGACGCCATAGACCTGGAGCAACTCAAGGCGGCCATCACGACCAGAGGCGCCTCTGTCGCGATGGCCGCCTTGATATTCGGTGGCGTTTATCCGGCGCCTGTCAGGAGTCAACCATTCAGGAGCACCAGGCCCGAGGCGGGCGGAAGTGTCACCTGGCTCCCTACGGCGTGCCGTAGAGATCATGGTGCGGTCCCCGAGAGAGTCACGGTGTAGCTCGCGCTGGCGGACGGATTGACCAGCGCCAGCCCATTCGTAAAGTCTCGCATGTAGACGCTTTGGCTCTGAGGTAGGCGGCGGTCGGGCTCCCGATTGGCGCATTGTACTCAGGCGTCAGCAGCAGCGTGCCGTACTCCTGAGACCCACAGATGTACATCCAGCTGGCGTTGTTCTTCAGCAAGAGGTAGTTCGCGATCGCCCACTGCTTCTGCGCGTTGGTCAGCGTGCTGAACGACGAGCCAAACTGGTTGATATCCTGCCAGCCATGCCCGGCGCGATGAAGTTCCAGGTGTGCTGGGCTTTGGCGATCCATGTGGCCCCCGTGTAATTATAGGGCGGCCCGTTATTGCCGTTGCTGAAGCCCTGCTCGTCGAAGAGCAGATCTACGTAGCGACATGAGGCTATCACTGTCGGTCGGGTAGCGGTTGTCGTAGCTGAAGTTCGCGGCGAAAGCGACGCTAGAGAAGTTCGCGTGCAGCCATGTATGGAGGTTGCGCGCCATCGCGGTCTCATTCGCCCGATAGTTGGGATCGTCGATCGTCCCGTTGTACTGCGTGACCCACGCGCTGCTGCCCGGCGCGCCAGTCCAATGCCCACACCGCTGCCCACTCCAACTTCCCGAGTTCGACATCTGGAAGTTGTCGAAGTCCAGATGGTCGTAGCCAGTCCGGGCCGCTGGCGCATAGAACGTGTTCTCCAGCCAGACGAGGACCGCCGGGTTACTGGTGTCGAGCGGGATGTCGGTCGTCTGGCCGAACTCGAAGGCGATGGTGGACTGGTCGCATCTGTATTCGAGCCAATCTGGATGGTTCGCTTGGAACCACGAGAGAGGCTGCGCGCCCGCGTAGTACCGCGTGTCGGGCTGTCGGTCCACCGGAAAATACCTGCCAGCGAAAATCGTCGGGTAGTAGGTGACATTGCCGCCGCCGTTCCAATTCCACACCTCGTGCACAGACGGATTCGCGTCCAGCAGGGAGCTGCCCGCTACTGATATTGGTCGTCGCCGGCAGCCCCGCATGGATGTCGCTGGTCGTGTCGGGCGCGTTGACCAGGGGTGAGCCAACGGAACCAGGTCCGGTGTGAGACGTGGGTGTAGAGGTCTGACTTGTCGTAACAGTCGGCGCGATGGTCGGATTCGCTGTGAGGGTGGGCTCCTTGATCGTGTTCGTCATTGAGCTTGAGCTAGTAGCCGTTTCGACGGGAAAGAGCGAGAGCGGCGCCCACATCTGAACAAACGGGTGGAGCGGTCCAACAGCGACAGCGATGGCAAGACCGATCAGCGCAGAGGCGAAGATCCCCGCCGCGATGCGTTTGCGCGGCTTGCCAGCATGGTCTGGCTTGCGCGGGCCGCGTGGCGCCATATGATCAGCATGATCAGCATGTGACAAGCGAATGGTTGGAATGTCGTCGCGTAGGGGATTGGTCGCCCACGCCGGCTGCGCGTCCGCATCAACCGTCATATGGCGCCCCTTGAATCTGCGCATGGCAAACCGTCTGCTCTCTACTCTGCTCCCTTACCGCGCCTGTTCTCGCAGGCGATGGGCAAAGAGTACCCGGGCAGAACTGCTTACGCTTGCATAACTCAACGTATGTTAGGAGAAATTGACTACGGCTGGACGCGCCACTCCTTAGCTTGCACAGAGCGGCGTCTCGTGGTCGGCGGCGACATCTCGCACCCATGGCGCCGAGTCGATGCAGGTAACCGAGGCTGCGCCCGCCAGCAGCATGAGAAGCCCCACACCCTGCGCTACGTCCTTTCTACGGCGCAACGGCGGTTGCGCCGTCATCGCGCCAATTCGGTCTCAGCCAGCGCGTATTGGCGCTGCGGGGCTGGCTCCCTGTACCCGCAGGCTCTGTGGACTCACCTGGTCCAGATAGACAGAGCACCAGAGCTCGAAGCACAGCCACGTCCAGATCGGTCGCGCGTTATTCCGCAGGTGACGCTGATGGTCGGCGAGGAGTTGCTCCACCACGGCCGTGTCGACTACTCCGCGCTCCCGTGCCTGCTGGCTGCGCAGCAGATCATAGGTCATATCGCGAAGGAT
>CAWIYP010000009.1:0-170800 GCA_963840335.1 uncultured Chloroflexia bacterium | reverse complement strand
CCTGATGGCGCGCGGTCCCTATGCTAAGCTGATCGACTTTGGGCTGGCGTACTCGCCGGGCGACCAGTCACTGGAAGTGGCGGGTGTGGCGCTGGGCACGCCAGAGTACATGGCGCCAGAGCAGGCGCTGGGCGGGCAGATTCTGGCCACCACCGATGTCTATGGCATGGGGGTAACGCTCGTCGAGATGCTGGCGGGCGACGTGCCATTCCGTAATGCCTCGGCGATTGAGACGATGCGCCAGCAGGTTTCGGAGCATGTGACCCGCTGCGCCGCCTGCGCCCCGATGTGCCGAAAGCGGTAGAGGCGGTGGTGATGCGGGCGCTGGAGAAAGACGCGGTGCGGCGCTTCCCATCCGCTGAGGAGATGGCCGGGGCGCTCGCCGAGGCCGCTGTGGATGCGCGCATGGCCCATGACGCCTTTACCTTCGCGTTCTCGGAGCCACTGACGCACTGGCATCAGCGCGCCGACCTGTGGAGCGATGATGCGGTCGCGGAGCATGAGGGTGTGGATGGCGCGGAAGACCCGCCGGAGCCGCGCTGGGTGAAAGCGCTCTGGGTGGTGATCGCGGTCAATATTATGCTGGCGATTGCGGTCATCTGCGCGCTCGCGCTGGGGGCTTCGATGTAGGGGTTGAGTGGGGCTAGGCGAGGATCGCGTCTACCAGCATGGCGATGAAGCGCGGCGTGTCCACCTCCAGCGGGATGGCGAGTGGATGCTGGGGCTGCGCGTAACCGGGGCCGATCAGCGGTCGGCGGTCGGTGACGGTCATGCCGCGCGTCCATTCGCCCTTTAGCTCGACCTGCGTATCCAGGTGGGCGGTGAGCAGCGCGAGGCTGGGGTCGAGGAGCAGCGCCATCGCCAGGGGATCGTGCATGGCCACCGCCTCGAAGCCGAATCGCTGCGAGTAGAGGGCCGCGTATTTGGGCAGGATGCGCGAGACGAACTGGGCGAGAGGGCGTGTGGAGGCGCGTAGCCGCGCGATCTCATCTCCCCGCAGCAGGGCGCGCATCGTGACATCCAGCCCGACCAGTGTCACGGGCCAGTCCAGCGGCGAAGACGGGCGCCGCCGCCTCGGGATCCCAGAAGATATTCGCTTCGGCGGCGGCGGTCACATTGCCAGCGGCGAAGAATGCGCCGCCCATGACCATCACCTCTTTGCACGAGATGCGGCAGTTCAGGGTCACGTTCGAGGGCCAGCGCCAGGTTGGTGAGCGGGCCGCTGGCGAAGAGCGATAGCTCGCCAGGGCGCTCATGGACGAGGCGCAGGAGCTGGTCAACGGCATGCTCGCCCGTCGGCGCGCGGGTCGGGTCGGGCAGGCCCGCGTCGCCGAGGCCATCGCTGCCGTGGACAGTGCTGGGCGAGAAGTCTTCGCTGGCCAGCGCGTGCGGCGCGCCGACCGCGACGGGGGTGCTGGCGCCCAGCGCATCGAGCGTCTTGAGGGTGTTCGTAGCTGCTTGCGCCGCCGAGACGTTGCCAGAGACCGTGCCGATGGCGACGACCTCCGCCCCAGGCGTCTGGTGCGCCAGGATGATCGCCAGCGCGTCATCCACGCCGGTATCCACATCCATGATGATGGCTTTGGGATCCACGGTCATGCTAGCCTCACTTCTTGCTGCGCCACGCCGCTATCTCTTTGCGCCATTCTAGCACGGCAGGCAGGGCGAGCGAGTAGGACGCCTCAGAGCGCGACCTCCTCGCCCGCATGGAGGGTCTGGGCCGCGGCGCCTGCGTGGAAGAAGTGGACGCCCTGGCGCCCCATCACGCGCCAGGTCTGCGCGGCGCCGTCTCTGGGCGCGTCCAGCCGCACGAGCGCGGTATCCTCATCCACCCCTACCAGCGTGACGCCCGCTGGCGCGGCATGCGCGAGACGCCGCAGCATGGGGTCGCGCACGGCGCTGGGCATGCGGTCGAAGTGGGGGAAGACGACGACCTGTGGCACGGTGGCCAGCGCGGGCAGCCAGTCGCCAGGGCCGCCGGAGATCAGGCCGGTGAGCAGCGCCCGCAGTGGCACGGTATAGCCGCTCATCGCCATCGCGCCCGCGCTGCAACCCGCCAGCGCCGCGCCCGCCGCCTGCGCCTCCGCGATCACCTCCCAGGCGACGGAGCCTTGCAGCGATTCGATGAGGTGCTGAGGATTGCCACCGGAGAAGTAGAAGAAGTTGACCCCGCGCAGCAACTCGACCTGCTCCGGATCGTCGGCGCTGGCGCGGTCGAGAATGAGCGTCGGACGAATCTCACCAACGCCGAGCTTCTGGAAGTGGCTCAATCCCAGCGTATTCCAGTAGGTTGGGCCGTTTGCCTCCAGGCCAGCCGCCGTGGGGAGCAGCGCTACGCGCGCGCCCGCCGCCCCGCCAATGGCGCCGAGCAGCGCCGCATCGGTCTCCAGCATCGCATCGGTGTATTCGCCTGAGCCGACGAGCGCCAGCGCGCCAGGTTCGCCGTTTCGCTGTCCATCCGCCATTCCTGGGTCATCCTCTCCCGCGAGCGCTTGCCCGCGTATCGTCAGTGTGCGCCGCTCTCGTCCGCGAGACTGGGAACATAAGGGGCCAGCGCGCCATCGCCAAACCACCGCAAGCCAGGTCGGTGGCTGTGGGGGTGGCTATGCGAGTGGTCGGGCCAGTGTTTGTGCTCATGGGTATGTTCGATGGCTCCGACCATGCCATGCTCGAAGCGTGGATCAATCTCGCCGTCGGCGCCGATCTCGTGGTCGTGGCCCCACGGCGCGCCCTGCCCAGGATGGTAGTTCATCACGAGCAGGTTTTCGCAGTGGTGACGTCGCCGCCGGAAGATGTCGTAGTTCTTCTTGCTCTTGGTCGCGCGCTCCTCATCGGTCAGGCTGAACCACTCGCGGTGGGGATGCTTGATGACGCGCGCGGCGATTTCCGGGCTGGCGACGACACGAAAGCCCGCTTTCTTGAACTCGAAGCTATAGTCAATGTCCATCAGGCGGTAGAAGCGGAACTTCTCATCGGCGGGGCCGACCTCCAGCAACTCCTCGCGGCGGAAGGCCATCAGATAGCCTTCGATAGCGTCAACGTCTGGCCCCTCGCTCTCCTGAAATTCTTTCAGATCCTCGGTCACGAGTCCATACGAGCCAACGAGGCCAATGGTTGGCTCGGCTAGTAGCGCGGCGATGGGCGTCCAGATGTCGCCGTCCAGCTCGATGCTGGTGTCGATCTGCACGATGATCGCGCCCTGGCTGGCGTGGAACTGCGCGTTGCGGCCAGCCGCGAAGCCCATATCGTGGTCTGCGAAGTAGACCCGCGCGGGCAGCCCCTCCGCCTGGCCCGCGCGCTGGATTTCGCGCAGGGTGGCGAGGGTCGCGTCCGTCGAGCCGTTATCCACGATGACCAGCTCGATGTCGCGTCCGTCGGCGTGTCGCGCGACGCTTGCGATGCAGCGGCGTAGGTCGTCGTCGTTGTTGTGCGCCAGCAGATTGACGGAGAAGGCGTGGCGGCTCGGCTCACGCAGGCGGTTCGGCGTGTCACCGGAGGAGCTGATGTACTGCCGCGTCGTCGCCACGCGCCAGCAGCCGCCAGTTCAGCGGCGCATCGCGGCTATCCTCCATGCGATAGCCCGCCGCCAGGATGCGCTCGCGGAGGACGTCGGCCTGCGCGAAGTCACCCGCCGCGCGCACGGCCTGCCGCTGATGTGCCAGCGCCACCACCGCCTCGGGCGCGCCACCCAGCCGCCAGCCGTCGGCGCTCGCCGCGCGTGCGGCTAGCTCATCGGCGAAGCCGAAGCCCAGGATCTCGTCCATCGTGTAGAGCAGGCCTAGCCGCTCGGTGGGGGCCAGCGTCTCATCCCGCAGCATTGCCCAGACGACGCCCATTGCGCGCGGCATGTTCAGGTCATCGTAGACGGCGGCGAGGAACCGCTGGCGCCAGGCATTCGCGGAGGTATCGGCATTGGGCGCGGCGCCCACGCCGTCGCTGGCCTGGTAGAGCCGCCAGGCGCGCTCGCGGAGGCGGAGGAGCGCCGTCTGCGCCGAGCGCAGGGCGCGAAAAGTGAAGTTGATGCGGCTGCGATACTTCGCCATCGTGTAGAAGTAGCGCAGGGCCAGCGGATCGAAGCCGCGCGCCTCGACATCGGCCAGGGTATAGGCGTTGCCGCTCGACTTCGCCATCTTCAGCCCATCGGCCAGCAAGTGCTGCGCATGCGTCCAGTACGTGACGAACCGCTGGCCGCTGGCCGCTTCACTCTGGGCGCGCTCGTCTTCGTGATGCGGGAAGATGTTGTCCACGCCGCCCGTGTGCAGGTCGAAGCGTGGGCCAAGGTAGCGCGCGCTCATGGCGCTACACTCGATGTGCCAGCCAGGGAAGCCCAGCCCCCAGGGACTCTCCCACGCCATGACACGTCCCGGCTCGGCGCGCTTCCAGAGGGGGAAGTCTTCCGGCGCGCGTTTGTACGGGTCGTGCTCGTTCGCGTTGTGCTGGCCCTGGCCGAGATGTTCCAGCACATTGCCGCTGAGTTGACCATAAGCGGGGAAGGCGGAGACGGAGAAAAAGACATTGCCGCCCGCTTCGTAGGCATAGCCGCGCTGCAGCAGCCGCTTCGTCATCGCGATCATCTCAGGGATGTGTTCGGTGGCGCGGGGAAAGACATGCGCTGGCAGGATGTGGAGGCGCTGCTCGTCGTGGTGGAACGCTTCGGTGTAGAACGCGGCGATTTCCCAGGGAGTGCGCCCTTCTTTGAGCGCCTGGGCGATCATCTTGTCCTCGCCCCGGTCAACGACCTCCTGCCGCATGTGGCCGACATCGGTGATGTTCTTGATGTGGGTAACACGCAGACCCTGAGCGACCAGTGTGCGGCGAATCCAGTCGGCCATGGTGAAGGTGCGCAGGTTGCCGATATGGATGTAGCGGTAGACGGTCGGCCCGCAGCTATACATGCGGATGTGTCCCGGTTCGAGCGGCGTGATCGTCTCGACGGCGCGCGTCAGGGTGTTGTAGAGTCGCAGCCCGGCGCCTGTTGTCGCGAGCGCGTCATCCTTTGCCGTCGCGTTTGCCGCCGAATCGTACTTGTGTGTAGCCATGCCGCTCGCTCCCCACCCGTCGCTGCCGAATCCATCGGAGACACGCGCTCCGACGGCGCTTGTGGCGTTGCGCGGCGCCCCTGGCGGCTCGCCAAGGCAAGCCAGGCGCGCGCGCGACGGCGCTACATTACCTATAGCATAGAAGGCAGGACGATTTCATGGGTGGGTTTCTACGCCTCGTCGGTGGCGGGCTGCGTGGACGCGCGGCGGGTGCGGCGCGGGGCAGGCTCGTCGGCGGTGTTGGCCTTGAGGCTGGCTTTCGCGGCGGGCTTCGCCTTCTCGGCCTTGGGTTTGGCTGCGGAGGTTTTGGGCTTGGCGGGGGCCTTGGCCTTGGCGGGTGTGGCGCGCGTGGCGCGTGGCTTCGGCTGCCGCTCCTCTGGCAACTCCTCAATGGCTGCGGGCTGCGCAACATTGGCGGCGGCTAGCTCGCTCTCAGCGGCAGGTTCGGCGACGGGCGCGCTGGCGGCGTTGGTAATGGTTCCTGAGATTGTGTAGACTTCACCATCAGCGGGCGCTGTTTCGTCGAGCGAGGCGGCTATGGACTGGCCAGCGGGGCCGAACTCCAGCTCGCGGGTCGCGGCGAAGGCTTCGGCCTGTTGCTCTGTCCAGGCGCTATGGCGGTCATGGGTCGCGCTGATGCCCTCCAGCGCCTCGCGGAGTGGGCCGTCGAGGTTCGACTCCTGCAGCTCACGCGCATGATCGGAGACGACACGCTGATGCAGCGCGAAGGCACGGAGGCGGTCGTCGTAGCGGTCGGCGCCGAGTACGCGGAAGACGACACCGTTGATCTGAGGCGTGACGGGAAGCCCAGCGGCTTCCATCTCACTACGTAGCTGCGCGCAGAAGTGGATGTCTTCCACGCCCATCGCGGTGAGCGCTTCACGCTCGGCGTATTCGGTCGCGCCGGAGGCGAGGGCTATTTCCATCTCCACGCTGGCGCGCTCATCTTCGAGCAGCATATTGAGCGCTTCGACGAGTTCATGCTCGAACTCAGCATGTGTCATGGGGATGTCCTCCAGGAGGGCGTTGACCGATTGGGGAGTCGGTATTTTACGCATCTACAGGGTACAAGACGATAGGAAGATGCGCAAGGTAGCGCGGGCAGTCGGTTCTACCTAAAATCGGGGGTCTGGCGGCAGGCAAGCTGGCGAATAAATTCGCGCCTGGATGGCGTTCCGCCGCGAAGTCCGCCGACGCGGACTTAGGAACCAGACGGTGCGAGACGATCCGTCTGCCCCTGCGTGCGAATGCTCGTCGAGACCCAGCCCGCGTGGGCGGGCTTCGCGGCCCGCGGGCCCTCCAGGCGCGAATTTATTCGCCAGCTTGCCAACCCGTGGTTTTTGGTAGAACCCGGGCAGTCGTTTTCCGCGGGGAATGGCTGGCGCCGCTGACTTGCTACAGTGAGACTGCGTGTTCAGAGAGACGTTCTGGTAGGTATTCATGCGGCGGCGCCCATGAGCGTGTATAGTGAGATGTCATACGGGCCGATGCGCAGGACAGCGAATCCGATCTGCGGAATATGGCTCAGGGACGAGAGACAAATAAACATCACGTTGTGGCTGTGAGGGGCGATATGCAGTGTTCGCGGTGTAGCGCAGCAGTGCGCTCTGGTATGAGAGCATGTCCGTCGTGCGGCGCCCCGGTAGATCAAGTGTCATCGGGGACTGAGATGTATCGCCCTGGCGGCTATGTGCCAGGCGGCCAATCCCAACAGCCATCGCGAAACAGCCAGCCAGATATGAATCCCTCGGAGCGCCATCTTGGCTCGCTCCAGCGCCGCCTGCAACGCTCGCAGAACTCAGGCGACCACGAGGATGATGACCAGGGCATTGATCCATGGAGCTCATCACGCGGCGGGCAGGGGGGTGAGCGCGCGCGTCGTTCGCGGCCTCTGGATGAGCCAGACGACCCCCATAAGGGCAGTGGCTCGCGCCGCCCCGTAGAGGATGACGATGGCTATGGCGCGTCAGGCCGCCGCATGCGTCCCTCTGGGGGCGCGTCGGGTCGTGGCGGTGGGCGTGGCACGGCCAGCGGACGCTTGCGTGGTGGGCGTGACGGCTATGCCGACGATGCGAACGACTCGCGCGAGGCCCCGGCCTATTCTCCCTATCCCGCGTATAATCCCGACGAATCGCGCGAGTACGGCGCCTATGACGCTTCCGCCGAGGGGCCTGCGTATGGCCAGCCGCGCGGTCGTGGGGCAAGCTCGCGTCACTCCACTCCCCGCCGTCGCCAGGCGCCTTCCGGTGGCCAGCGCGACGACTGGAATGACTATACCAACCCACTGGATGACCCGCGCTCGCCACTGCGCGGCGCGCGCGGCGCTGGTCAGAGCAAACGACCGTCGCAGGGCGGGCGCAGCGGCCAGCGGTATCCGGTGGATGACTATCCTGGCTACACGGAGGGCGAAATGGATGCGCGGGGTTATCCGCGGCCACGGGGTCAACGCGACGGCAATGGCGATACGCGCAATGGCCCACCAGCGCGCAGTGGCCCGCGTGGCTGGGAGGCGGAGTACGATCCCGCATATGGCGCGGATGACTACGCGAGCCGCGAGGGCTGGGCGGTTCCCGGCGACTATAGCGCGCCCTACACCGCGTATCCGCCCAGCATGGGGCAACGTGGCGGCTTTGACCAAGGCTCGGAGATGTGGTCGGCGGTCAGCGCGCCCGCTCGTCCGCGCCGCACGGGTGGCAAGGGAGACGTGAAGCCACCCGCGAAGCGCAAAGGCGGCCCGCTGAAAGTGGCGTTCTCGTTGATCGTGACGCTGGCCCTGATTGGCGTGCTGGGTGTGGAATTTGGGCCAAAGATCTATCACCTCGTACTCTCGCGGAGTGGCGGAATCGTTCCAGCCACGACGTCGGTCACCTGCGCGACGGAAACAACGCCCGCGCCAACGGCGACAACAGCTGCTAAAGCGAAGAGCGCCAGCAGTGGGACACCCTTCGCGACGACGGCTTACTCCCTCACCTATCCGACAGGGTGGCAAAAGTCGTCGCAGTCGGGGACTTCCGCGGGGCAGTGCGATGTTGTCTATCTGTTCGCGAAGCCTGGTGGCGCCACACGGTTCAACATCGAGGAGGCGGGAGCGTTCACGTCGCTGACCGACCTCCAGGTAATCCAGGCGGAGGCGCGGACCGCGCTGACAGGCGGCTCGACCCTGACCGAGATTACCAGCGCCGCGACGACCCAGACCATCGGTGGTGATGTCTGGCAGCGGCGGGAATATCAGGCGACGACCAAGAACGGCGTCAAGCTGCATCTGGCGCTGCTGGCGGGGCATCACAAGGGGGCGGGATTCGCCATCGTGATGCTGGACAGCGACACGGGTTTCGCCGCCGCTGATACGACGATCTTCGAGCCAATCTTGCGCTCAGTGACATTCGTCTGAGCGCGAGAGGAGCCTCACGCATCCGAATCAGCCGCGAGGCGCGCGAACTCGTCCCAGTACGCTCTCTCGGTCGCGCCACTGTAGCAGACGAATGTGACCTGCGCAATCTCAGGATGTTCGCGCAGGTAGGCCTGTGTCTCACGGATGGCGATGGCGGTCGCGCGCGCCAGTGGAAAGCCATATGCGCCCGTGCTGATGGCGGGGAACGCGACACTGCGCGCGCCATGCTGGCTTGCCAGGGCCAGGCTGTTGCGATAGCAGTGCGCCAGTAACTCATCCTCTCCCCGAGCGCCGCCGTGCCAGACCGGCCCGACGGTGTGGATGACCCAGCGCGCGGGCAGCCGATAGCCGCGAGTGATGCGTGCCTCACCCGTGGGGCAGCCGCCAAGTATGCGGCACTCCGCCAGTAGCTCTGGCCCAGCCGCATAGTGAATCGCGCCATCCACGCCGCCGCCGCCCAGCAGCGATGAATTGGCGGCGTTGACAATGGCGTCTACCGCCAGCTTCGTGATGTCGCCGTGTGCGATCACCAAACGTCCGTTGATCGAGTCCATGACGCGCCTCCTCTTGCGGGGATTCCGGCTGTATCCAGCGCCGCTCGTATCGTCGCTCGAAAGTTTGCTCACAAACTACGTCGAAAGCATAACGATTTACTATACGCAGTATTGCCAGCCCTTATGTTATAATCCTTGGTGGCTCACGGCGGCGCGAATCTTGTGACGCCTGACCGCGAGGCAGCTGTTTTGCCACCCGACGCGACAGGCGCCGAGAGGCGGCCACGGAGGACATATGGCCTACGATGTAACTCTCATCCCAGGTGATGGCACAGGTCCAGAGATTTCGGAAGCGACACGGCGCGTGTTAGAAGCGACCGGCGTTGAGTTCCGTTGGCATGTGAAGGATGCCGGGCTGGCTGTGCTGGAAAAGACCGGCACAGTGCTCCCAGAAGACGTCATCGAATCAATCCGACAGACCAAGATCGGTCTCAAAGGCCCCATCACCACGCCCGTTGGCAAAGGCTTCCGCAGCGCGAATGTCGCCTTGCGCAAGAGCCTCGACCTTTACGCTAACCTGCGCCCGGCGAAAACATACAAAGGCCTGCGTTCGCGCTACGATAATGTTGATCTGATCATCGTGCGCGAGAATACGGAGGATCTCTACGCGGGTATCGAGTATCAGCGTGGCTCGCCAGAGCTTGAAGAACTGATTGACTTCATCGGTCGGACGTCGAAGATAAAGCTCAGCACCGACGCCGCTATCAGCATCAAGTATATTTCCGTGGCGGCGAGTCGGCGCATCGTCAAGTTCGCTTTCGACTATGCCCGCTCGAACAATCGTCGGAAGGTCACGGCAGTCCATAAAGCGAACATCATGAAGTTCTCCGATGGGCTGTTCCTCCAGACGGCGCAGGAAGTGGCGAAAGAATACCCAGACATCCAGTTCGAGGATCGCATCGTTGATAACATGTGCATGCAGCTCGTGCAGAAGCCGGAGCTGTATGACGTGCTGGTGCTGCCGAATCTCTACGGCGATATCCTCTCTGATCTCTCCGCTGGGCTGATTGGTGGCCTGGGGGTCGCTCCGGGCGCGAACATCGGCGAGAAGTACGCGGTCTTCGAGCCAGTGCACGGCAGCGCGCCGAAGTATGCGGGCCAGAACAAAGTCAACCCAATGGCGATGATGTTCTCTGGCGTGCTGATGCTGCGTTACCTTGGTGAGCGCGAGGCGGCGGACCGAATGGATCGCGCTATGGCGCAGGTCATTGCCGAGGGTCGCGACGTGACCTATGATCTGAAGCCCCGCGCGGATGATCCCACCGCTGTCGGCACCTCTCAGGTCGCGGATGCCATCATTGCCCGCATGCGCGGCTAGCTGTGCGCTGATATGCTCCAGACGCCGGATCACTCGCGATGAGTGGCCCGGCGTCTGTGTGTCTCTGTATGTCTTGTGGTGTGGGTGTGCGTGCGGTTGCGGCCAGGGGAGAGTACAATCTACATGGAGTGGCGTCCACCGTCTGGCCGCCGCAAGTCTGTAGGACGCCTTGGCTGAGCGCTTGACGGTAGCGGTGGCGACTAGCTATGCTGCGCACGATTGTTCGTGGTGTGAGACGCATTCGCGGGATGTTGGCCGCGAGTCGCGGAGGTAGCAGTGGACATGGCCAAGCGCATCATGTGGGGCCTGATAGGCGGCTTATGTGGCTGGCTCGTGAGCCTGGCTCCACTCGTCGGGGTTAATGCGCTGGCATATACCGTCGCGCTCTCGCCGAGTCTCATCCCCATCATGGGCGCTGGCGGGCTGCTGCTCGCCATCGCGCTCGGTGGCCTGACGGCGGGCCTGCTGGGCGGGCGTGGCGGTGGCGTCTGGGATAGCGGGCTGGCAGGCCTGATCGCCGCGGCGCTCTTCGCCGGGTCGTTGATAGCGTTCATCAAGGTGTTGGGCGCGCAAGATGCGCTGCCCAATCTGCTGGTGGAACATCCCATCCGGACGCAGGTCGCGGTTGGCTTTATCGCCTGTCTCATATTGGCGGTCGCGACTGGTGTGGGCGCCTTCTTCGCGCAGCGACGGGAGCGCATCGCCGAGCAGGCTGAGCGCATGCGGCAGCGGCGCCCCTCTGGCCCAGGACAGCAGCCCTATTCGCGCGCGGGCATGGGCGTGACGTCGCGGCCACCTGCGCGTGGATCGCAGCCCATGGCAGACTATCGCGACCCACGCGACCCACGCGAGCGTGCGCCCAGTGGGGCCGAGCGACAGTCACGCGAGCGAACACCGCGCTGGTAAGAAATCGCGCATCCGTCGAGCATCTGAACGAGGAGCGCGGCGCTGAACGGGAGGGGAGAAGCGCAATGGCACGAGTCATCTTCCTGGGCACGGCTGCCGCCCTGCCGACAGGCGACCGGGGTGTCACGGCGTTGGCGCTGATGGGCGATCCCAGTGAGCCGGGCTTGCTGATCGACTGCGGTGACGGCGTCTATCGCGCGCTGGTACGCGCCGAGATTGGCCCAGACGCCATCGGTGACCTCTTCATCACCCATGCCCATATAGACCATCTGGGTGGCCTGCCTTCGCTGGTCGAGTGCTTCCGGTTGGCGGGGCGCAGACGCCCGCTGCGCATCTTCGCGCTTCCGGAGACGATGGCGGTGGCCAGGGCGCTGCTCGACGCCTTCGCGTTTGAGCTGACGTTGAGTGATTGGCCGTATAGCATCAGCCTGACCGAAGTGGATGAAGATAGCAAGCTCACGTTCCTCGGTGTCCCCGCCACGCTCTTGCGCATGATTCACACTGTTCCCTCGGCGGGACTGCGCATCGAGCTGCCCAGTGGCGCGCTGGCCTACACCTGCGACACTGAGCCGAATCCCGCGATCCCTGTCCTCGGCAAGCAGGCGCGCGTGCTGATTACCGAATGCACGACCCTGGAGCGGAATGCGCAGATGGCGCATATGGCCAAACACCTCACCGCTCTCCAGGCTGGCCAGCAAGCGGCGGAGTGCGCGGCGGAGTCGCTAGCGCTGGTGCATCTGGGCGTCGCGGAGGGCTGGTCTACGGCAATGGCGAGCGCGGAAGCGGCGGAAGCCTTCACGGGCCCGATCATCACCCCACAAGATGGTGATGCGCTGGAACTCTAGCCTCTCCCATGCGTCCGATGTGCTATACTGACGCCAGCCGTCAATAGAACAGACGTTCACGCATTCCCTCTGGGGAGGAATCCGCTATGACCAACCAGCGTCTGGTCTCGCCAGGCGAGGGAGACGACGACCACCAGGAAAGTGGTCTGCGTCCACGCCGTCTCGACGAATACGTTGGCCAGGACAAGGTCAAAGCCAATCTGCGCATCCTCCTCGAGGCGGCGCGTTTTCGCAATGAGTCGCTCGACCATGTGCTGCTTTATGGGCCGCCAGGTCTGGGAAAGACCTCGCTCTCACTGATTATCTCCAGCGAGATGAATGTGAGCATCCGCATGACCTCTGGCCCAGCCATCGAGCATGCGGGCGATCTGGCGTCGATTCTGACGGCGCTGGAGGAGCGCGATGTGCTCTTCATCGATGAGATTCACCGCCTGAGCCGGACCGTGGAGGAGCGGCTCTATTCCGCGATGGAAGACTTCGCGCTCGATCTCATCATTGGCAAGGGGCCGACGGCGCGCAGTGTGCGCCTGCCGCTCAAGCCGTTCACAGTTGTTGGCGCCACGACGCGTGTTGGCGCGCTAACCGCTCCGCTCCGCGACCGTTTCGGCGCGATCTATCGTCTCGACTTTTACGATGATGCGGCGCTCCAGCAGATCATCCGTCGTTCAGCGGGCATCCTGAAGGTGGAGATGGATGACGCAGGCTGCGCTGAGATCGCCAGACGCGCACGCGGTACCCCCCGAATCGCCAATCGCCTGCTGAAGCGCGTGCGTGACTATGCGCAGGTACGGGCCGATGGCGTCATCACGCGCGAGGTCGCCGAGGCGGCGCTCCTGGCGCTCGATGTGGATGAGCGCGGACTGGATCCATCAGATAGATACATCCTGCGGACAATCATCGAGAAGTTCGATGGCGGCCCGGTCGGTATCGAGACGCTGGCGGCCAGTACGAGCGAGGAGGCCGAGACGATCGAGGATGTCTATGAGCCGTACCTGTTGCAGCTTGGCTTCCTGGCGCGCACACCACGCGGGCGCATCGCGACACGCCTGGCCTACCAGCACCTCGGCCTGCCCTATCGCGATGACCCCAACCTGCGCTCGCTCTGGGAGAACCCCGACACGCCGGTGGAATAGCGCCGTCGTGGCCCCGCGTCAGCCCTCCGCAGGCTGCCCCAGCCGCGCCGCGACCTGGAGCGCCGCCTGAGTGATGACCTTCTGCCCAGCGCGCAGCTCCGCAGTGTGGAATCCAGGGCGCCATTCGTGAAAAAGCTCGTCGGAGATGGTCATCACTATTCCCAGGCGCACGCCTCGGAACTGTGCGAGCGCGAAGAGCGCCGATGCCTCCATCTCGACCGCGAGCGCTCCCATTGCGCCATACGCCAGCACCTTCGAGCGCATCTCGCGATAGGGCGCGTCGGTCGTCCAGACGGGGCCGAAGGTGACGATGCTCCCCTGCCCCACCACCGCCTCGGCCAGCGCCTGCGTCAGCGTGGGGTCTGGGCTAAGGTCAACGCCTGCTGGCACATAGTGGAATGAGACGCCTTCCTCGCGGATGGCGCTGGTCGGGATGATGACCGAGCCAATCGGTAGCGCTGGCTGGAGGCTGCCCCCTGTCCCAACGATGATGATGTCGCGGACACCCAGCGCGATAGCTTCTTCGAGGACGGTCACAGCGGCGGGCGCCCCTATCCCCAGCTTGCGCACGGCGATGGGCGTCTCACCGATCTTGCCCTGCGCCACTGCCATGACCGCCGACGGAACCTGAGCCGCCTGCTCGGCTGTGGTCGCCTTCACCAGGTCGCGGTAGATCGTTCCCTGAAACGTGGCGATCAGCGTGCTGGGCAAACGGGAGTCTTCGAGTGTACGCCCGTGAAGCGAGAGCGCGTAGGCGATAGACGCTTGTGGCGTGAAGTGCTCGCTATCGTCGTCGGTGAGCGGCGCAGCGGTCTCGGTGGCCGCGCCCGCTGCGGCTGTTGGGGTCGCGCCTAGCTCGGCGAGCAGGCGGGCGCCCTCGTCATCGCTGGTGGGCGCAGTCGTCACATCAACGTTGGCGTCGTCGTTGTCGGATGCGGTCATTCGTATATCATCCTCAGCAAGCGCATTGCGCGTAGTCTTTCGGAGGCGCCAAACGCCGTCTCCCCTCATCTGTTGGCAAGTATAGCGACCTTGGCGCGGCGCGTAAAGAATTACCGCCAGCTAGTCCTCGATCTCGCTGTGATCCAGATAAGTAAAACAGGGCGCCGAGTGATACATTGACTAAGCCAATCGTTCTATCTCAAGCAATGATTTCCCACGCCATCCGCAAGTGATGGGTCTGTTCGACACACTGTCCCGTGTGCTGACTGTCGCGCGAGGGGACTTGCGATTCTATGAATATGTCTGTGGGGTATGGTAGCTATGCGAATGGATCCAGCACACGCGTCCAACTCAGCGCTCGGACTGCGCATCGTGACACATCTGGCGCGCTTGAGGGTGGTAAGCCGTGGCCAAGGTTTTGTCGAGTATGCGCTCATTATTCTTCTTGTCGCTCTGGCGGTGTTTCTGGCGTTGACGCTGCTCGGCCCAACGATCAGTAGCATCTTCAGTTCTATTCCCCCCGCCCTCTAATTCGTGCGCTACGCGAACGCCACGAGGTGAACGCCGCAAGTAGCGTTCGCGTGGTTTTGTCTGGGCATTTCCGCTTTTGCGCCTCCTTCTCAGAATATCTTCGCAGCCAAACACTGGCATATCTCTTCCACAGAGAGGTATAGGCCAGAAAAGCTGCGGATTGCGGGCTTTTAGAGGCGATGTTATAATGCGATGGTGGCTTACTCTGATATGAGCCAGAAGGCCCGGCGCGTGAGGCGTCTGGTCCGCTGACTCTGGCCCTGGCCAGAGCGCCCGCTGACTTGGTTCAGTGGGTGTTGGTCATCGGCCAACCGGCGACTAGCCTCATCGCAGGCGTTCGTCGTCATCGCGCGGCTGTCGCTTTTGCTAGGCGTGGCCGCGCGCCCGTACATCCTGCCCCATCTTGCCGCGCGCGATGTGGATGCGCGTGGCGCTGGGTGGGAGCATACCCACAGGAGGATTCCGCATGGCGCGGGACTATGAGCTGGGGATTGTGATCAATCCCGAAGTCGGTGATGAGCAGGCGCGCGCGATTGTTGAGCGTGTGACGAGTATCATCACCAACAATGGTGGTCAGGTGATTCGTGTGAATGCCTGGGGGCGGCGCCGCCTGGCGTATCAGATCCAGCGTTTCCGTGATGGCCTGTACTTCTTCTACGATCTGACCCTCGACCCTTCGACCATCGCCGAGATCGAGCGCAACATCCGCGTGATTGAGGACATCATTCGCCACTTGATGAAGCTGCGCGATCCGCGCGTGGTGGCGCAGCAGCGCCAGCGCGACATCGAGATGGACGCGCAGCGCGAGGCTGACGCCGCGGCAAAGGCTGCCGCCGAGGCCGTTCAGGCTGAGGCCGCCGCAGCCGCCGCAGCCGCCGCAGCCCCCGCTGCCGAAGAGGAGAGCGTCCAGGTCGAGGAGACCCCCGCGCCCGCCGCCGAGCCAGAGGCGAATGACGACGCCCCTGAGGCGCTGGAAACCGCAGAGGCTGACGCATAACCAGCGACACGCAATCGGCGCGGCAAGTGAGCGCGGCGCGGCGTGTCCCAGGAGAGTGGAGTCACACATGAACAAGATCATGATCATTGGGAATCTGGGGCGTGACCCCGAATTGAACTACACTCCGAGCGGCACAGCCGTAACCAAGTTCAGCGTCGCCGATAGCCGCCGCTGGCGCGATAAGCAGAGCGGTGAGCAGCGCGAGGAAACGACCTGGTTCAATGTTGTCGCGTGGAATCAACTCGCGGAGACGTGCAATCAGTACCTCCATAAAGGCTCGAAGGTCTTTATCGAGGGGCGCATGACCTCGCGCAAGTACACCGACAAAGACGGCAACGAGCGCACGGCGTGGGATGTGACCGCCCTGGACATGCAGATGCTTGACCCGAAGGGACAGGGTTCTTCCTCGTCCTCTTCCTCGGCGGGCGGCTTCGATGAGATGTCGGGCGACGACGTGCCGTTCTAGCGCCAGCAGCCTGATGCGCCGCGAGATGGCGCGCTGATAGGGGAATCCCCGGCGTCAGCGCGCCATGCCAGGCGCATCCGCCCAATTCCCGATTTAATGCGCACGCGCTGCGTGCGCGATGTCTGCGCCGAGACGCCGACGCCCTCGTGGCGCGGCCCAGAGCGCACACCAAAATGAGACGTGCCGACGAGCGCGAACCTCTCCGCGCAGGTCGGTAATCCCAAACGTACAGGAGATGTTTCCTATGCAGCAGAGGCGTGATTACAATGGCCAGGGCGCTGGCCCGATGCAAGGCGGGCGCGATCAGGGCGCTGGCCGTTCCGAGGGCGCCGGTCGCCCGGATGGCGCTGGCCGTCCTGATGGTGAGCGGCGCGGTGGCCGTGGACGCGACTTCCGCTCGCGGCGCAAGGTCTGCGCGTTCTGCGTTGACCATGTGCGCGAGATTGACTATAAGGATGTCTCACGGTTACGCCGATACCTCTCCGATCGTGGTAAAATCGAGCCGAGGCGCAAGACGGGCACCTGCGCCAAGCACCAGCGCCGCCTGAGCGTCGCGCTGAAGAATGCGCGGCATATGGCGTTGATGCCCTATACAGCGGCTCACATCCGCGGCGTCTGATCGGCGTTGACCCGTACGCATGCGCTGAAGTCGAGCCGTTCGTCGGAGAGGTCGCCACACGAGCAACCCTGACCGCGAGCGACTCGCTTCGCCGTATTTATCCATCCTCAGGGAGAGTTGATCGCGCCTATGAGTACTCCAACCCGGCAGCGTTCCAACAAGCAGCGCTCCCGCACAGCTCAGCCGACCAAATCGGCCAAAGTGTCGCGAGTGGGCGGCGTCGCCAACAGGACTCGCGCCAAGCAAACGGCGCGCATCGAGGGCCTCAGGGATGGCAAACCGCTCATTTTTGGCTGGGGCGGCCATCTGACGCGCGCCCAGAAGAGTCGCTATCAGCATATGGCGACGTGGTCGTTCATTGGTGTCGTCGTACTGGCAATCGTCGGTACGCTGCTCTTTGGTGTGTACAACGAGAACGTGCTGGTACCCGCCAAGACGATCGTCAGCGTCAACAGCACCAACATCTCGCAAGATACCTATCGCAAAGAGCTAGCGTACAAGGCCCAGACGCTCTGGAACACGCTCCAGTCAGAGATCGCCCAGCGCGATGCGCTCCAGACCAAGGTAGCCGCGGGTGACGCCACGGCGGTTGTGCAGAACTCGATCGTCACGACCCACCTCCAGGCGGATGAAGCGAACTACGCGCAGGCGCAGATCACGCAATCCACGATTACGCTCCTCGAAAACAACGTCCTGGTGACGCAGGGCGCGCAGCATTTCGAGCAGGTGAATCATGTGCCCGCCTCGACCTTTGAGCCGAGCCAGAAGGAGATCAACGATGCGTTGACCGCCTTCAAGAAGGCGTTCCCGAAAGGCGAGACGTACGCGCAGTTCCTCAGCGCGAATGGCCTGAGCGACTCCGACGTCATCAACGGCATCAAGATTGATCTGCGCCAGACGAAGATGCAGACGTATCTTGCGAGCACGCTCACGTCACCGACGCGCCAGGTTCACCTGCGCCGCATCGAGGTGGATACACAGGCGAACGCCGAGAAGATTCGCAAAGAACTGATCGCCGGGAAGCTCACCGACGCGATCTGGTCATCGCTGGCCAAGCAGAGTTCGCTAGATACGAACTCCAAGGATATCGGCGGCGATATGGGCTTTGTTCCTTATGGCACAGGCGATGGCGGCATCGAGCTTTGGGCGTATGCGTCTAACCGCAAGGTTGGCGACCTCAGCCCGGTGATCTTCGACACCAGCGGCACGTATGATGTGGTGCAGGTGCTGGGCATTGATCCCGCGCGCGCCATTGACGCTTCGACCCTGAAGGCGGCGCAAGATAACGCGCTCCCTCACTGGCTCAATGCGCAACGGGTCGCGCCTTCGGTGAAGATCAGCACTGCCAATTCGACGATGCTGACAGCCACGCGCAATCTGCCGAAGAAGCCTGACCTGAACGCGGCGCTGCCGGCCATCACGCCGACGATTGGCGTGGGTGGCTGATACGCGCGTGTGCGATGATAGAGAGCGACGCGACCCAGCGTATGGGGGCGTCGCTCTTTCTCATTCACTGTCCACCAATGGCCCCAGGAAATCAGGTTTTATGCCCGTTTATCCGCTCCCCGCTCTCGATGAATCCCACGATGTCGCGTTGCTCGACACGATCTCGCTCTATCTGCACATCCCGTTCTGCCACGCCAAGTGCCATTATTGCGACTTCAACTCGTACGCGGGCATGCTGGGGCTGCGCGAACAGTATGTCGCGGCGTTGGTGGATGAGATCGCGCTGGCGGGCAGTCGCGCGCGCGATCCACAGGGGCGACCGCGCCGTTGCCGCACCATCTTCTTCGGCGGCGGCACACCCAGCCTCCTGACGCCAGAGCAGGTGGCGCAGATCATCGCCGCCGCGCGCAAAGCCTTTGCCCTGGACGAGAGCGCCGAGATCACGCTTGAGGCGAACCCTGGCGCCCTGGAGTATGATCGCCTGGACGCCGTGCGCGCTGCGGGGGTGAATCGCCTGAGCATGGGCGCGCAGAGCTTCGACGCTGACCTCTTGCGCTGGATGGGACGCATCCACTCGCCGGAGGAGATCGTGACGGCGTTCGCGGCGGCGCGCGCGGCGGGATTCACGAATATCAACCTCGATTTCATCTTTGCGCTGCCCGGGCAGACGCAGGCACTCTGGGAGGAGACGCTCGAACGCGCGCTGGCGCTGGGGCCAGACCACCTCTCGCTCTACAATCTGATTGTCGAGGAAGGCACGCCGCTTTATGGCTGGGTGCGCCGGGGCAAGGTGCGCGAGGTGGACGAGGACACCGCCGCCGATATGTATGAGTTTGCCCAGCGGCGTCTCGGCGCGGCAGGCTACGAGCACTACGAAATCTCGAACTGGGCGCGGCCTGGCCATGCCTGCCAGCACAACCTGACCTACTGGCGCAATCTCGCTTGGATTGGTCTGGGCGCGGGCGGCAGCTCCTTCTATGCTGGCCACCGCTTCACCAATGCGCGCCCCATCCGCGACTACATCGCGCGTGTGCGCGCCTCGGTGGCGTCGGGGGAGGCTGGCGCGCTGCCAGCGGGGGCGATTGTCGAGCAGGAAGCGA
Organism: uncultured Chloroflexia bacterium; assembly: GCA_963840335.1. Classification (GTDB taxonomy): domain Bacteria; phylum Chloroflexota; class Ktedonobacteria; order Ktedonobacterales; family JADMIN01; genus JAKAIY01. The sequence continues at coordinate 151,513 of CAWIYP010000009.1, read as the reverse complement.
TTCCACGCGAGCTGGAGATGGCCGAGACGGCGATGCTGGCGCTGCGGCTGACACGCGGCCTCTCGCTGGCGTCATTCGCCGAGCGGTATGGCGCCGACTTCTGGGCGACCTTCGATGAGCGGCTGCGCGACATCAACGCGCTCGATTTGCTCGCAGAAGTGGATGGCTGGGTTCGGCTGACCGAACGCGGCCGTATGGTCGGCAATGAAGTCTTCGCGCGTCTGCTGCCCGCTGATTAATTCCGCGCGTTGGCGTGGTCGTGCGGCGTCAGTTCATCGCTGAGGCGTCCATGCTCGTAGAGCCAGCGCGCGAAATCCAGCTCGTCGACATCCATGAGCATTTCGCTGTGTTCAGCGTGTCCCGTAAAAATGTGGCGCATGGTCAATAGCTGCTCGCGCTCGGTGACGGTGAAACCGGGATCCAGCGTCAACGAGCGGGTGTCTCGCCCTGAGGCGTCGCGTTTGCGCATATCCTTCTTCCCCTGCGTTGTGTGGTACCGTGAAAGGTGGCGGCGTGTGGTCGTGGCGCATAGCTGACCCCGACTGCTGAGTGGGAACGCAGACGCTATGCCAAAATGCAGATGTCGGGCGAGTGAGAGCGGCGACCGGTCGTTGGGAAAGGATGTGCGAGCATGGGTTCTGGGGGGGCAGATGGGCTGACAGGCGCGAGCGGGAATCGTGGCGGCGATGGAGCCAGCGCCTCGGGCGTCGCGGGCGCTCCGCCGCCCAACCAGCCACTCACGCTGGATGCCCTGCGCGCCGCGCTCAGCCGAGGCGCGCGGCGGATCCAGGTCGCCGAGCAATTGCCACGCGTAGAGTTGAGCGCCATATCTGGCGTGACCCCCCTCCAGGCGCAACTGCTCCACAATCGCGGCATCATCGGCAGGGACGCCGCGCTGGCCTTCATGGCGACCGACTGGCGTGTCACGCAGCCGCTACCAGGGCAGGCGGATGCCATCGCCCGCCTGCGGGTCGCGCTGGAGCGAGGCGAGCGCATCGTCGTCTATGGCGACCATGATTGCGACGGGATGACCTCATGCGCGACGATGCTGCTGGCGCTGCGTGCGCTCGGCGCCAACGCGGGCGCCTACATCCCCCTGCGCGAGGACGATGGCCGCGGTCTGAACGCCGCCGCCGTGCGCCAGCTTGCCGACGAAGGAACACAGCTCATCGTCACCACCGACTGTGGCAGCGCGAATGTGGAAGAGGTCGCGCTGGCTCGTGAGCTGGGGATGGATGTCATCATCACGGATCATCACCCGATTTTGGGCGAGACCCCGCGCGATTGCGTGCTGGTCAATCCGCGTCTGGATGTGGAGCGGAGCGTGCGCGATGATCTGGCGGGGGTGGGCGTCGCGTTTCGGTTAGCGCAGGCGACGCTGCGTGCGCTGGCGCCAGAGCGCGCCGAGAGCGAGGCGGAGCGGCTGCTCGATCTGGTCGCGATTGGCACGGTCGGCGACATCGTGCCGATGACCCGCGAGAACTGGGCGCTGGCCCGCGCTGGCCTGGAGCGTCTGCGCCAGCAGCCACGTCCTGGGCTGCGGGCGCTGCTGGCGCGGGCGGAGGTCAACCTGCGCACACTGAGCGAGCGCGACATCACCTATGTCATCGCTCCACGCATCAACGCCGCCGCGCGCCTGGGTGAACCGACTGCCGCGCTCGACCTGCTGCTGGCGACGACTGAGGCTGAGGCCGAGGCGCTCGCGGAGCATCTCGATGCGCTGAATCAGGAGCGGCAGCGCGTCACTGAGGACATCATGATTGACGCGCAGCGTCAGGTGGCCGAGCAGCTCGCGAGCGAGCGCGAGGCGGGGCCGTTGGTCAGCGCGGTGGGCGAGGGCTGGCCACTGGGCATGCTCGGCCTGGTAGCGAGCAGACTGGCGGAACAGCATCAGCGCGCGGCGGTCGTCATCAGCCGCGATGGCGACGAGGCGCGTGGCTCGGCGCGTGGGCCAGATGGCATGAATCTGGGCGAGGCGCTGGCGGCGCGGGCGGAGGTCTTCCGCCGGTTCGGTGGCCATGCGCGGGCGGCGGGCTTCACCCTGGCGAGCGAGGATGTGGCGGCGCTGCTCGATCACCTGCGCCAGCACCTCGGCGAGCGGCAGATTGCGCAATCGCTCGATCAGGTGACGGGCGCCGCCCCGCTCAACGTTGATTGCCGTCTGACATTGAATCGGCTCATCCCGCGCATCTACCACGAGCAGCAGGCGCTGGCCCCCTATGGCCCCAGCTTCCCTGAGCCGATCTACCTCTGCCAGGGCGCGCGCATCACCTCCTGCTGGCGCAGTGGCGTTGATGGGCGCAACCTGCGGCTGCGTGTCCGCGACGCGACGGGCGAGGGCGTCTTCTTCTGGGCGCGACAGGGCGACCTCTGCGAGAGCATCCGCGCGCAGATGAGCCAGGCGCCGCTGCTCGATATTGTCTTCACGCTCGACGCTTTCACGCGCGCCAGTGGCGAGCTGGATCTGCTGCCACGTATCCTCACGGCGCAGGCGCTCGACTGAGACGTACGTGACGGACGAGGCGTCAGTCCTCCAGCAGGCCGCGGCGCATGGCGTATTTGACCAGCTCGGCGCGACTGTGCAGATTCAGCTTGTCCATGATGTGGGTGCGGTGGGTGTCTACCGTCTTGGGGCTGATGAAAAGGCGCTCGGCGATCTGGTTGTTCGTGTGTCCCTCGGCGACCAGCTTCAGAATTTCGCGCTCGCGCTCGGTCAGCGCGCTGTAGCTGTCGCGCTCCTCGCCAGACCGCACGCGCTGGAGGTAGTCGCCGACCATCATGCTCTGCGCCGAGGGCGACATGTAGAAGCGCCCGGAAAAGACGATGCGGATGGCCGAGATCAGCTCCGTGCCAGCGGCCTCTTTGAGGATGTAGCCAGACGCGCCCGCGCGCAGCACCTGAAAGAGATACTCCTCGTTCTCGTGCATCGTGAGAATCAGGACGCGGGTCGCATCGAGCGCGCGCTTGATCTGGCGTGTCGCCTCGATGCCGTTCATCTCTGGCATCGTGATGTCCATCAGGACGAGATCGGGCTGGAGCCGTAGCGCCTCGGCGAGCGCTTGCTTGCCGTCGCTGGCTTCGCCGACCACCTCGATGTCTGGCTGGGCGTCGAGCAGCATACGCAGCCCCGCCCGCAGGATGGTATGGTCATCCGCGAGCAGCACCCGTATCTTGGGGCCTGGCGCGCGCTCGGCGCCTGGCATGGTATCTACGATCAACTCTTTATCATCACTCATGGTGGGCGTTTATCCCATCTCCTCTTGCGCCTGACCAAACGACTGGTCAAGCGGCTGCTGCATGCGCGGGTCGGATGTGACGTGCGGGAGACTCAGCGCGGCGGCGGTGAGCGGCTGGGTCGGCTGCCGCAGCGGTATCGTCACGGTGATCAGGGCGCCAGCGCCCGGCTCCGACTCGATCTCCACCACGCCATCGATCAGCGCGGCGCGCTCCTGCATTCCCGCCAGACCCAGCCCGCGATCCTGCCAGTGGCGACGCAACATGCCGACCGCATCGAATCCCTGGCCGTCGTCGCGGATGGTCGCGCGCAGGAGCAGGCCATCCTCCGTCAGCGTCACCCAGACATGGCGGGCGTGGGCGTGCTTGGCGGTATTCGTCAGAGACTCCTGAATCATACGATATAACGCGGTCTCGATTTCTGGCGAGAGGCGCTCTTTCAATCCGCTCACCGCCAACTCCGCTTCGATGCCGCACTTCTGCTGATATTCTTTGACATACCAGCGCAGCGCGGGCAGCAGACCGAGGTCATCGAGCGCGCTGGGGCGCAAGTCCAGGCTCATGTTGCGCACGGCCCGCAGCGTCTGGTGCGCCAGTGTGCGCGTCTCATTGATGCGCTCGCGTCCATGCGGATCGCTGACGGATTCTTCGAGTAGCGCCAGGCTGATGAGCAGAGAGGTCAGCGCCTGGCTCGTCTCATCGTGTAGCTCCCGCGCGATGCGCTTGCGCTCCTCCTCCTGCGCGTGGAGGATGTGCCGCGCGCGTGACTTCGAGAGGTCGTCGAGCGCCTGGAGCATCGCGTTGAAGGCGCCAGCAAGCTGATCCGCCTCAGGGTCGTGGCCGGTGATCGGCGCTTTGAGGGTCAGGTCGCCCGCCTGCGCCTGGCGCATCGTCTCGCGCAGGCGGGTGATGGGGTTCAGCGCCAGCTTGAGCATCACGAAGTTGATCAGGACGCTGATAAGCAAGCCACTGGCGATGAAGCCGATGAGCATCGGCAGGCCGCCAGCGGTATTAATGCGGGTGGCGAGGTAGGTGCCGAGGGTAGCGCCAAGGAGGATGACGACGCTATTCGCGAACAGCACTTTGTACAGCAAGGGCAGCGCGAGCGCGCGCCGTAGCCGTGATGCTGGATAGGTGACGCTGCCCGGATAGCCGCGCGCGTCAGCGGTCATATGCTCGCTCATAACGCTGCCGCTCCTCATACAGGCGCCTTCGGTTCATATTGTATGCGCCATGCGCGTGCCTGTCAAAGCGGCTTGTGACAGCAATAGAACGGTGATCGGCTGTCTGGCCTGGAGCTTGCTAAGGTGTTCGCTGATACTTCTTACGCACCAGCTCGCGGGACACCGCGCAGGAGGGTAGATGGAAACTGTAGCGAACCAGGTGAATCAGCGCGAGCCGACAGCCGATGTCGTCGTCATTGTGAACGCCAATGCGCGTATGGGTGGCGACGCGAGCCTCGCGGATGAGCGGCTGGAAGAGGCCATGCGCGCGCGTGGCTTGCATGGCCGGGTGCAGCCCACTGAATCGGAAGAAGCGTGTTTCGCTGAGGTGGCGCGGGCGGCGCGTGAAGGCGTCAAGGTCGTTGTGGCGGCGGGTGGCGATGGGACGGTGCGGAGCGTCGTCGTCGGGCTGATGCGCGTTGCTGAGCCACGCCCGGCGCTCGGCATTCTGGCGAGCGGCACGATGAACAACATCGCGGCGTCGTTCGGCATTCCGGAAGATCTGGACGCCGGACTCGATCTGCTGGCGGGGTGTCTGCGGGAGCAACGCTTCTTCCCCATGGATGTCGGGATGATCGGTGAGCAGCCATTTGTCGAGGTCGCGGGTGTCGGGTTGATGGCGCGGCTGTTCCCCATCGCCGAGCAGGTCAAGAGCGATGGATTGCGGGCCAGCGGTGACCTCGTGCGGGGCGTCCGTGAGCTGATGGCGGCCCAGTCGGAGCGGCTGACGCTGTGGTTGGATGGACGCCGTGTGCCTGTGCGCGCGCTCCAGGTGACGCTCTGCAACACACCATCGCATGGCGCGCGTATCGTTCTCTCGCCCTATGCGCGGATAGATGATGGCCTGCTCGATGTGGTGGTGGATGATCGTGTCTCTGGTCCACGGATGCTCTGGGATATGCTGGCGCGCCGCGATGGGCGCCGCATGACACGCCAGCGTCGGCGCATCTTCCAGGCGCGGCGGGTGCGCATCGAGCAAGTGACCCCCTGGGCCTTGCAGATGGACGCAACCTATCAGGGCGAATATGGCCCTGGCGAGGAACGGCGGCATGTAGACGCGCGGGTCGAGCCGGGGGCGTTGCGGGTCTGCGCGCCAGAGCGTCCGCCAACGGGTAGCGCGGCGGTCGCGGAGCCTGCCCTCCAGACGGTGGCTCGCTTGCTGCCCGCCAATTCGCCGCTCACCAGCAATGCGGTGGAGTCCGCTACGGCAGCGGCAACGACAGCGGCCCAGTCAGTGGCGCAGACGGTCGGAGACGCCACGCAAACGGTCGGGGACGTTGCCCAGGCCGTCCAGGGGGCCGCGCAGACGGTCGCCGAGGATGTCTCGCAGGGCGTCGAGCGGCGGCTCACCTCGCCCAGCCATGCCGTGCGGACGCTGCGGAGGATGCGCTGGGTCTACGCGCCAGGGATTGCGCTGGGACTGGTCGGGGCGGTAGCGGTGCGGCGCTGGGAGTCGCTGCCGGGCGACCATCATGTATTGCGCGCGGTGCAGCGCGCACACTCGCCACTGGCCGACCGCGTGATGACAGCGGTGGCGGCGCCGGGCTTTCCTCCGCTCTCCGTCGAGCTGCTGGGCGCGGGCGCGGTGGCGCTGTGGCTTATGCGGCTGCGGCTGGAGGCAGGCTTCCTGCTGGCGGCGGCTGGCGGCGTGACGGCGGTGGATGTGACGCTGAAGCGGCTCATCCACCGCAAGCGCCCGACGGATGGACTCGCGCGGGTGCTGCGCGTGATCGAGGCGCCGAGCTTTCCCAGTGGCCATGTGATGAACTATGTCAGCGTCTTCGGCTTTCTGACCGCCGCGACCATCGCCAACGCCAAACCTTCGCCCGTGCGCACGCTGATTACCGTTGGCAGCGCGGGCATGATCACGCTGATTGGCCCGGCGCGCGTATATCTTGGCGCGCACTGGCCCAGCGATACCCTCGCGGGCTATCTCTTTGGCGGGCTGTATCTTGGCGGCCTGCTCGAAGCCTACACCTACGCCAAGAGCCGCCAGGCGCGGCGCAACGAGCCGCGCTAGCGCCACCCTCGCCAGCGGGCTGTAAAACGCCGCGCGAGCGCATCGTCCCATGCTCTGTAGGCGTGATCACGGCGCTGGTCGCCGTGGTAAACGCTGGCGAGACAGGAGGCGAGCATGCGAGGCGTAACAGGACGACGCGGCGTAGGACGATGGAGCATGCCTCTGATGGTGGTGGCGCTGACGGCGTTGGGAATCGCGGGGTGCGCGCAAAGCACAGCCGCCCCAAAGCCAACAGCTACGGCGGTTGTGGCGAATCCCGCGCTCAGCGGGGAGACAATTTACGTGACGGTGGGGGTAGGCGTGCCCACTCCCGCCTATGTCGTGGCGCTGAATGCCCGGTCGGGCCTGCCACTGTGGAAAGCGTCAACGGCGGTCACAGCGGGAGAGGCGATCGTCTCGCAGGGAAACCTCTACATCGGCGCGGCTGATGGCACGGTGCGCGCCTTCGACGCGGCGACGGGCGCCCCGCGCTGGAGCTTCACCCGCAAGGTTGGCGTCAGCTTGCAGCAGGGGCAGGATGGCTATGTCGCGCTGAGTGGCGGAACGCTCTATGTCAGCAGTGACGGAGGGGCGGTCTACGCGCTCGACCCAGCCACGGGCAAGCAGCGCTGGCTCTACACACTGCCAACGACGGGCGACCACATCTACACGACGCCGGTGGTCGCGTTCGGCCTGGTCTACGTGACCAGCGGTGGCCTGACGGGCGCCGTCTATGCCCTCGACGCCAGAACTGGCAAGCTCCGCTGGAGCGCGTCGCAGGCGGGCGGCTTTGATGACCAGCCAGTGGTTGCTGGCGATACGCTGTACGTTGGCGCGAATGACCCGGATACCTTCCACGCCTACAATGCGAAAACGGGCGCCAGTCTCTGGTCGTACAACCTGGGGTCACAGGCGCATGCGGCGCCCGTCATCAGCGCTGACCTGATCTATGTAGCAGGTGCGGATGGCCATATCTCCGCGCTTTCCGCGACTACCCATGCGCTCGTGTGGACATTCGCTACATCTGGAAACGCGCCAGCAGCGCTCATTTCCACTGGCGCCGGCATGACGCTGGATGGCCAGCGACTCTACGTTGGTAGCCAGGGCGGCGATGTCTATGCGCTCGATGCCGCGACGGGCAAGCCAACGTGGACGGTCGCGTTGCGCAGCGCGGTTGATTCATCGCCGACGGTGCTGGATGATACCCTCTTTGTCGCTACCGAGGGCGGCGATGTGGTGGCGCTCGATATGGCCACTGGCGCGGAGGTCTGGCGCTACCGTTCGGGCGGCGCCATCATTGCGGCGCCTCTCATCACGACGCCCAGCGGGGCCGCTGGATAGCTGGAGCGCCTCATCGCGCCGTGGTTGCGCTTGACAGCGTGGCGGTGAGGCGCGTATCATCCCGAGCAGAACAACCGCATAGCGTAGCTAGCAGCGATCAGGAGAAGTACGCGAGCAAGCGCCTTGCCCCAGCGAGCCGGAGATGGTGGAAACCGGCGCGGGTGCGCTCGCCGAATGGGCCTGTGAGCGGCGACCCGACCGGCCACGCGCCGTAGGGTATCGCCGGGAGCCTCCCGTTACAGAGGCAGAGCATCGGCTGCGGCCCGTGCTCATAAGAGGAGTCAGACGCCCGCGCGTCGGTCGAACCCCCTGGGTGGGTTTCCGGCCTGGGCAGTGTGACTCGAAACTGGGTGGTACCACGAAGGTCTAGCGCCTCTCGTCCCGTTAATCGCGGATGAGAGGCGCTTTTGTTTTGGCGTCGAATCGAGAGGAGTGGCGAGCAATGAGCGCCCCAAGCACAGCGGCACGCGCCGCGAAGTCCCACCAGAAGCGCGCCCGCGAGCGCGTATTCTCCGGCATCCAGCCATCTGGAGCGCCGCACATCGGTAACTATCTGGGGGCCATCCGGCATTGGGTCGCCGAGCAGGATGTCTTCGACAACATCTACTGTGTCGTAGACATGCACGCCCTCACCGTGCCGCAGGAGCCGAAAGAACTGCGAGAGAATATCCGCCAGCTCGCGGCGACACTGCTCGCCTGTGGACTTGACCCGAAGCGAAGCGCGCTCTTCGTGCAATCGCATGTCCACGAGCATGCCGAGCTGGCGTGGCTGCTCAACTGCGTCACGCCGATGGGTTGGTTGAACCGCATGACGCAGTTCAAGGCCAAGGCGGGCGCCGACCGCGAGGCGGTGAGTGTTGGCCTCTTCGACTATCCCGTGCTAATGGCGGCGGACATCCTGCTCTATCAGGCGGACGCGGTGCCCGTCGGTGACGACCAGCGCCAGCACGTCGAGTTGACGCGCGACATCGCCAACTCGTTCAACGCGCGCTTCGGTGAGACCTTCGTCGAGCCACGCGCGCTGATTCGCGAGGTCGGGGCGCGCATCATGTCGCTGGATGATCCCGCGAACAAGATGAGCAAGAGCGGCGCGGACGCCTCCTATATCGCGCTGCTCGACAAGCCAGAGGTGATTCGCAAGAAGATCGCGCGGGCGACAACCGACTCGCAGCGCACCATCGTCTTCGACGAGAGCCGCCCTGGCATCTTCAACCTGCTGACCATCTATCAGTTGCTCACCGAACAGACGCGCGAGCAGATCGAAGCCGAGTTCGATGGCAAAGGCTACAAGGAGTTCAAGGCGGCGCTGGGAGATGCGCTGGTTGCGACACTCGAACCGATTCAGCGGCGCTATGACGCGCTGGTGGCCGACCCAGCGGAGCTTGACCGGCTGCTGGAGGCGGGCGCCGAGCGGATACGGCCTATCGCGCGCGAGACCCTCGCGCAGGTCAAGCAGCGCATGGGCTTGCTGTAGCGGACGAACAGGCGGCGCGTCTGAGGGGTCTGCTGGCGCAGGTTGGGATGTGCCCCAGTCATGTCCTGGCCTGCGCCCCCCACCCCCTAACCCCCTCCCCCGCGCGGCGGGAGAGGGGGAACCGGAACTCCCCTCTCCAGTATGCGGGTGAGGGGCTGGGGAGGGGGCTGGCGAACCCGGATGGCGCGTCAAACAGCGAATGGGCGCAAACGAAAGGGAGTGCGGAGATGACAGCTCCCACGATAGACACGGCGGAACGGCGGATTGCGACGACATTCCGTCCGGTCTGGCGCGAGGTCTCCGCTGACCTGGAGACGCCCGTCTCCGCCTTCCTCAAGCTGGCGCGTGGCCCCTACGGCTACCTGCTGGAGAGTGTGGAGGGCGGCGAGCGGGTCGCGCGCTACAGCTTCGTCGGCGCCGACCCGTATGCCGTGCTGCGGGCGCGCGATGGCGTGGCGGAGTGGCGCTGGCTGCGTGGGCCGCGCGCGGGCGAGACGGAATCGCTTGCCTGCGCCGACCCGCTGGAGGCCGTGCGCGCGGAGCTGGAGCGGCGCCCCTTGGCGCCGATGGCCGGGCAGACGCCACGCTTCCACGGCGGCGCGGTCGGCTACCTGGCGTATGAGGCGGCGGCGCGCTTCGAGCCAACCGTCCCCATCCCGCAGAATGATCCGCTCGACCTGCCCGAAGCGGTCTTCATGTTCAGCGATACGCTGCTGGTCTTCGATCATGCGCGGCACACGGCGCTGCTGCTGACCTGGGCTGACAGCGAGGCGACGGCGGGCGATGAGGAGCGCGCGGAGGCTGAGGCGCAGGCGCGGCTCGATGCGATGGAGCGACGGCTGCGGCGCGCGGCCCCCCGTCAGGCGCCTGCCCCGCGTCGGACGGCTGGCGCGCGGCGCCCGGTCGCGGCGAGCAGACTGGAGCCGCGCGAAGCCTACGCCGGGGCAGTGCGGCGCATCCAGGAGTACGTGCGCGCGGGGGACTGCTTTCAGGTCGTGCCATCACGGCGGGTCGCGCGCCCGCTGAAGGCGCCGCCCTTCGCGGTCTATCGCGCGCTCCGCTCGATCAATCCATCGCCCTATATGTTCTATCTCGCGCTGGATGACATGGCCATCGCGGGCGCCTCGCCAGAGCTGCTGGTGCGGGTCGAGGATGGCGAGGTGTCGGTGCATCCCATCGCCGGGACACGCCGCCGCGACGCCGACCCACAGGCCGATGCGCGACTGGAGGCGGAGTTGCGCGCGGACGAGAAGGAGCGCGCCGAGCATGTCATGCTGGTAGACCTGGGGCGCAACGATGTCGGGCGGGTGAGCGAGCCGGGCAGCGTCGCGGTGACGCAATTCATGGATGTCGAGCGCTACTCGCATGTCATGCACCTCGTCTCGCACGTCACCGGACGCCTGCGCGCGGGGCTGACCCCCTACGATGCGCTGCGGGCAGGCTTCCCGGCGGGCACCGTCTCTGGCGCGCCGAAGATTCGCGCGATGCAGATCATCGCCGAGCTGGAGGGGCAGCGGCGCGGCGTCTACGCGGGCGCCGTCGGCTACATCGGCTTCGATGGCGCGCTCGACACCTGCATCGCCATCCGCACACTGGTCATGAAAGACGGCGTGGCCTATGCGCAGGCGGGCGGCGGCATCGTCGTCGACTCCGAGCCAGAGGCCGAGTTTCAGGAAACCGAAAACAAGCTCGGCGCGTTGATGCGGGCGCTCGACATGGCGCAAGCGGCGGCTCCGGCGCGAACGAGAGGGGGCGCACGATGATTCTGCTGCTCGATAACTACGACAGCTTCACCTACAACCTCTACCAGTACCTCGCCGAGCTTGGCGCGCAGGTGATCGTGCGGCGCAACGACGAGGTCACGGTGGCGCAGGTCGAGGCGCTGGCCCCCTCGCATATCGTCATCTCGCCGGGACCATGCGCCCCACGCGAGGCGGGCGTCTCGAATGCGCTGATTCGCGCGTTTGCCCCGCGCATCCCGCTGCTGGGCGTCTGCCTGGGGCATCAGTGCATTGGCGAGGTGTTTGGCGGGCGCGTCGTGCGCGCGCCCGAGCCAGTGCATGGCAAGACATCGCTGATCCAGCACACTGGCGCGGGCATCCTGCGGGGGTTGCCCATGCCATTCGAGGCGATCCGCTATCACAGCCTGATCGTCGAGCGGGCGACGCTGCCCGCCGCGCTGGAGATCACCGCTGAGACGACGGACGGCCTCATCATGGGGCTGCGCCACCGTGAGTATCCGACGTATGGCGTGCAGTTTCATCCTGAATCCATTCTGACGCGCGTGGGAAAAGACATCCTGCGCGCATTCCTCGCGGAGACAGGCGCGGCGACCGCGCTGGTCGGCGGGGCCGCTGGCGAGAGTCGCGCCGCTCAGGGCGCATTGACGACGGGAGGGCGCGAATGATACGCGAGGCGATAGCGAGCCTCGTCGCGGGGAACTCACTCAGTGAGTCCGAGGCGATGGCGGCGATGGACGAGATCATGGTGGGCAGCGCCACGCCATCCCAGTTGGGCGCCTTTCTGGTGGCCCTGCGGATGAAAGGCGAGACGGTGGAGGAGGTGACGGGCATGGCGCGAGGCATGCGCCACGCGGGGGTGCATGTCCCGCTGCCCTCCCATATCCACGCGGTTGATACCTGCGGCACGGGTGGCGATGGCGCGGACACCTTCAACGTTTCGACGGCGGCGGGGCTGCTGGTGGCCTCGCTCGGTCAGCCAGTGGCCAAGCACGGCAACCGCGCCGCGTCGAGCCGCTGCGGCAGCGCCGATGTGCTGGAGGCGCTCGGCGTCAAGCTGGAGCTTGGGCCGGAGGCAGTCGCGCAGTGCATCGAGCGGACGGGGTTCGGCTTCATGTTCGCGCCGACGTATCACCCCGCCATGCGCCATGTCGGGCCGACGCGCCGCGAGATCGGCGTCCGCACGGTCTTCAACATCCTCGGCCCGCTGACGAATCCCGCCGGGGCGCAGTATCAGGCGCTGGGCGTGGCGAACGCGGCGCTGGTTCCGCTGATGGCGCATGCGCTGCTGCGGCTGGGCTGCGCGCGCGCGCTGGTCATTCACGGGATGGACGGCGTGGACGAGTTCAGCCTGAGCGGGCCGACACTGGTGGCCGAGGTGCGCGGCGAGAGCGGCGATGTGGTCGAATATCAGGTGACGCCCGAAAGCGTCGGCCTGACCCAGCGCTCGCGCGAGGAGATTCGCGGCGGCGACGCGGCGTATAACGCGGCGCTGCTCCGGCGCATCCTCAGCGGCGAGGAAGCGGGCGCTCCCGCGGAGTCGGTGGCGCTCAACGCGGGCGCCTCGCTCTACGTCACCGGACGCGCCGCGAGCATCGCGGATGGCGTGCGGCAGGCGCAAGACGCCCTGCGCGCGGGCCGGCTGTCAGCACGCTCGATGCGCTGGCCACGACGACGCAGCGGCTGGCGGCGAGCGTCGCCTAGCGCGGCAGCGGTGAACGCGACAAACAGGATAGAAGGCCTAGCGTGAGCGTACCATCAGAGACATTCCTGGAGCGCATCATCGCCGCCACCCGCGAGGAGTTGGAGGCGCGGCAGGCGCGTACCCCGCTGGCGGAGATGCAGGCCCGCGCGGCTGAAGCCCCCGCGCCACGGCCCGTTCGCGGCGGCGCTGCGTCCGCAGCCAGGCGCGCCCCGCGCGGCTGATCGCCGAGGTGAAGCGCGCCTCGCCCTCGAAGGGGCTGCTGGCCGAGCGCTTCGAGCCGGTGGAGCAGGCGACGGCGTATGCGGCGGGCGGCGCGGCGGCCATCAGCGTGCTGACCGAGCCGCGCTACTTCCTCGGCGCGCTGGAGCATCTGTCAGCGCCGTTCGCGCCGCAGTCGCCGTCCCTGTCCTGCGCAAAGACTTCCTGCTCGATCCCGTATCAGGTCTACGAAGCGCGGGCCGCCGGAGCTGACGCCGCGCTGCTGATTCTGGCGATGCTCGACGACGCGCTGGCGGCTGACCTGCTCGGCCTGATTCGCTCGCTGGGGATGGAGGCGCTGGTCGAGGCGCACAACGCCGCCGAGGTGGAGCGGGCCGTGCGGCTGGGCGCGAGCGTCATCGGCGTGAATAGCCGCGACCTGCGCACCTTCGCTGTGGATACGGCGGTCGTGCGGCGGTTGCGGGCGCTGGTTCCCGCCGACCGCATCTTCATCGCCGAGAGCGGCGTGAACGACTGGCGCGGCGCGGCGCAGGCGCGGGCCTGGGGCGCGGACGCCGTGCTGGTGGGCGAGGCGCTGATGCGCGCGGCTGACCCCGTGGCGAAGGCGCGCGAGCTATCGACGGCTCCCGGCGGCGCCACGGCGCGCCTCTTCGCCAGCGCGGGTCGACCCTTCGTGAAGATCTGCGGGCTGGCGACGCCAGAGCAGGCGCAGGCCGCCGCGCGTTTCGGCGCCGACGCCTTCGGGCTGGTCTTCGCGCCGATGGCCCCCGCCCACCGCCGCGTCACGGTCGCGCAGGCGGCTGGCGTGCGTCGCGGGCGTCGCGCCGGGAACAATCACCCCCGTCGGTGTCTTCGTCAATCCGACGGTGGATGAGGTGGCTGAGGCTGCGGCGCGCGTTGGGCTGGCGGCGATTCAACTCAGCGGCGACGAGACGCCGGAGTTGTGCGCGGAGATCGCGGCGGCGACGGGCCTGCCCATCATCAAGGCGGTGCGGCTGCGCGCGGAAGACGACCTCGCGCGCCTCGACGACTACATCCGCGTGGGCGCCACGCTGCTGCTCGATACGCCTGCGCGCGGCCTCTATGGCGGCGCGGGCGAGACGGGCGACTGGGCGCTGGCCGCGCGTGTGGCGGAGCAGTGGCCCATCATCCTGGCGGGCGGGCTGACCCCCGCGAATGTGGCCGAGGCGGTCAGCGCCGTGGCCCCGCGCGGGGTGGATGTCAGCAGCGGCGTCGAGAGCGACCGGGCCAAAGACATCGCGAAGATCGAGGCGTTCATTTCACAGGCGCGGAGCGTGTCAGCAGAGAAGAAGGTGTAGCCGTGAGCAAGCGATCCCAGACAGCGGACAAAGCGAAGTATCAGCACGCGGTCTACCCTGACCAGCGCGGACGCTATGGCGCGTTCGGTGGCCGCTTCGTGCCAGAGAGCCTGATGTCGGCGCTCGATGAGCTGGAGCGCGAGTTTCATCGCGCCCAGGCTGACGACGCCTTTCTCGCGGAACTCCGCTTGCAAGAGCGCACGTACACGGGGCGCCCGACTCCGCTCTACTTCGCGCGGCGCCTCTCGGAGCGGGTCGGCGCGCGTGTCTACCTCAAGCGCGAGGACCTGGCGCACACCGGCGCGCACAAGATCAACAACGCGCTCGGCCAGGGGCTTGTTGGCGCAGCGGATGGGCAAGCGGCGCATCATCGCCGAGACGGGCGCGGGGCAGCACGGCGTCGCCACCGCGACCGTCTGCGCCAAGCTGGGGATGGAGTGCGTCGTCTACATGGGCGAGGAGGACATCCGCCGCCAGTCGCTGAATGTCTTTCGCATGAAGCTGCTCGGCGCTGAGGTGCGCCCGGTCGCCAGTGGCAGCCGCACGCTGAAAGACGCGATCAACGAGGCGATGCGCGACTGGGTGACGAATGTGGCCAACACCTTCTACATCGTCGGCTCGGCGGTCGGGCCGCATCCCTACCCGAGATGGTGCGCGACTTCCAGTCGGTGATCGGCCAGGAGGCGCGCGCGCAAATCCAGGAGGTGGAGGGCCGCCTGCCCGACCTGGTGATCGCGTGCGTCGGCGGCGGCAGCAACGCCATCGGCATGTTCTATCCCTTCGCGGGCGATGAGGGCGTGCGGCTGCTCGGCGTGGAGGCGGGCGGCGATGGCGTGGCGACCGGGCGGCACAGCGCGACGCTGGTGGCTGGCCGCCCGGTGTGCTGCACGGCGCGATGAGCTACCTGCTGCAGGACGACGACGGCCAGGTGATCGAGACGCACAGCATCTCCGCCGGGCTGGACTATCCCGGCGTTGGGCCAGAGCATAGCTACCTCAAGGCGACGGGGCGCGCGACCTACGAGGCGGTGGATGACGACGGCGGCGCTGCGAGCGTTCCAGATCGCTCTGTCGCGACGAGGGCATCATCCCGGCGCTGGAGTCGTCGCATGCGGTGGCGCAGCTTGCTGGCGCTGGGCGAGCGCGGCGACTCTGCGCGAAGATCAGGTGGTCATCGTCAATCTCTCGGGGCGCGGCGACAAAGACATCAACACCGTCGCGGCGGCGCTGGATGTCTCGCTCTGAGGCGCAAACCTCACCCCCAGCCCCGCCCCGCTAGCTCGCGGGTCCCCCTCCCACAAGGAGAGGGGAGCCAGGTTGCTCCGTCGCTCCTGGCGTTTCGCATTGATGCTGTAATCTCAGAAATATCAGGAGCAAATGGCATGGCAAAGACAGCGACAGCGGCGCCCATCGCGGCGGCCTTCGCGCGGGCGCGCGCTGAGCGGCGGGTCGCGCTCATCCCCTACGTGATGTCGGGCTATCCTGACGAGGCGGCGAGCGAGGAAATCGCGGTGGCGCTGGGCGAGGCGGGCGCTGACGTGCTGGAGCTTGGCGTGCCATTCTCCGATCCGCTGGCGGACGGCGCGACCATCCAGCATGCCAGCCAGCGCGCGCTGGAGCAGGGGATGTCGCTGCGTCGCTAGCCTGGCGCTGGCCGGGCGCATCCATGCGCGCATCGCGACGCCGCTGGTGTTGATGGGCTACTATAATCCCATCCTCAACATCGGCCTGGCGCCATTCTGCAAGGCCGCCGCAGCCGCTGGCGTGGCGGGCCTGATCGTCCCCGACCTGCCACCGGAGGAGGCCGAGCCACTGCGGAGCGCGGCGGCGGCGCAGGGCATCGAGCTAGTCTTCCTCGTGACGCCGACCAGCCCCGACACGCGCATCGCCCAGGTGGCGCGGATGGCTGGCAAGACAGGCGGCGGCTTCGTCTATTGCGTCTCGCTCAGCGGCGTGACGGGCGCGCGCGCGAGTCTGCCAGCGGAATTGCCCGCCTTCATCGCGCGGGTGCGCGCCAGGATCAGCCTGCCGCTGGCGGTCGGCTTCAGCGTCTCGAAGCCAGAGCATATCGCCCAGATTGGCAAGATCGCCGATGGCGCGGTGGTCGCCAGCGCGCTCATCAACGCCGTGGACGCCGCCGCGCCGGATGAGCGGGTAGCGGCGGCGGTGAGCTTCCTGCGCGGCCTGCAAGCCAGCGCGGGCCTGAAGTAGCGACACATGAGCGATGATAACGCTAACGGAGGCCTGCTGATCCCCGACGACTTCGCCGCCTTCATGCGGGAGTTTGCGGGACAAGAAGGCGATGATTGGCTGGCCGCGCTCCCCGCGCTCGTGCGGGGTCTCTGCGCGCGAGTGGGGGCTGACGTTGGCGGCTCCTTTCAACCTGAGCTACAACTACGTCGCCCCGGTGACACGCGCCGATGGCTCGCCCGCTGTGCTGAAGGTAGGATTGCCGAGCGATGAGTTTCTTGCGGGCATCGAGTTCCTGCGCATGTGCGCTGGCGTCGGCGCCGTGCGTCTGCTGGAGGCCGACACCGAACGCTATGCGCTGCTGATGGAGCGGGCGCTGCCGGGCGCGCCACTCGCACTGCTGGAGGACGACGACGCCGCCACGGCCATCGGCGCGGATGTCATGCGCGAGCTGTGGCGTCCCGTACCCGCCACGCATCCCTTCCCGACAGTGGCGGGCTGGCTACTGGGCTTTGGGCGTGTGCGAGCGCTATATAGTGGCGCGTCGGGGCCGCTGCCAGAGACGACGATGGCGCGGGCGGAGGCGCTGGGGCGCGAGCTGCTGGCCTCGGCGCCCACTGAACGGCTGATGCACGGCGACCTGCACCACGACAATATCGTCTCGGCGCAGCGCGAGCCGTGGCTCATCATTGACCCGAAAGGGCTGGTGGGCGATCCCGGCTATGAGACTGGGCCGTTCATGAACAATCCGTATGGGCGGTTCGAGTCGTGGCCTGACCCCGCGCACAACTTCGCCCGCCGCGCCGACATCCTCGCCGAGCGGCTAGACTATCCCCGTGAGCGCATCATCGCGTGGGGCTTTGTCCAGGGCGTTCTCTCCGCCGCGTGGGATGTGGAGGATGAGATAGGCGACCGATGGAAGCCTGCCATCGCTCGCGCCGAGACGCTCGCGACGCTGCTGTGAAACGGGGAGGCGCTGTGGCATAGTGATAGCAGGTTGGTTCGCGCCGCCCGACAAGAAGGAGCCACAGCGATGCGCAGGCTGTTCGACAATTTTACGCGGATACTCGTCCTCGTTGTGCTGGGGATTGGCGCGCTGGTGGCGCTGGCGGTCATGGTGGGGATTGTCGCGGTGCTGTATCTGGCGGTCACACATACGGGCGCGCATACCTGAGGCCAGCGCCCGCATGCGGTGCGCGCGTGAGGTAGAATGTCCTTATGCCGACCACTCCACTCCAACCTGATGCGGGCGATCCCTGGCGCCTGCTGCCCTCTTCCGATGCGCCGATGGGGCGTCAGCTTGCCCTGAGCGAGGGCATGCTCGCCACCCTCGACCAGACAGGCGCCCCCGCGCTGCGCTGGTATATCCCGCGTGAGACGGCGGTGGTGCTTGGCAATGGACAGCGCGGCGCGGTCGTGGATACCGAGGCGCTGACCGCGCGTGAGGTCGCCCTCTACAAGCGGCACTCCGGCGGGACGGCGGTGCTGGTGGATGCGACTCTGCTCAGCCTGGACATCGCCCTGCCCCATACGCATCCGCTGGCGACGGGCGATGTCGTGCGGGCGTATGAGTGGGTCGGCGCGCTCTGGGCCGAGGCGCTGCGCGGGCTGGGCGCCACGGAGGCCCGCGCGCTGCCCGTCGCCGAGGCGCGCGAGATGGCCGCGCTGCCCAAGGACGATCCGCTGCGGCTGGCTTGCTACGGGACACTCTCGCCCTGGGAAGTGGTGGTGGGCGACCCGCCGCGCAAGCTGGTCGGCATCTGCCAGATTCGTCGCCGCCACGGCGCGCTCTACCAGATCGGCGTCTACCTGCGCTTCGATGCCGCCGCCCTGGCCGCCTTGCTTGCCCCGCCCGCCGACGAACGCGCCGCGCTGGCCGAGCGGCTGGCCCGCGCCGCCGTTGGCCTGGACGCCACCCTCAGCGCGGCGCCCGACGCTGGCGCCATCATCGCCGCCGTCGAGGGCGCGCTGGCCCGGCGCCACGGCGTCGCACTGCTCCCCGCCGCGTGGCTCCCTGCCGAGTTGGAGTATGCCGCGAGCATCGAAGCCGAGCGCTTCCAGCGACTGGCATGATCGTGTCGACGCCGCACCGCCAACACTGTCTGGCGGCAGACGAACTTTTCCACGCCAGTGTCTCCAGTTCTACCAAAAACCGAGGGTTGGCAAGCTGGCGAATAAATTCGCGCTTGGAGGGCCCGCGGGCCGCGAAGCCCGCCGACGCGGGCTGGGTCTCGACGAGCATTCGCACGCAGGGGCAGACAGATCGTCTCGCGCCGTCTGGTTCCGAGTCCGCGTCGGCGGGCTTCGCGGCGGAACGCCCTCCAGGCGCGAATTTATTCGCCAGCTTGCCTGCCGCCAGACCCCCGGTTTTTGGTAGAACCAGTGTCTCCCCTCCTCTTGACATGAGGGTGACCTTTTTGATAAAATAATGACTATGCAGTCAAAATATAAACACCGCGTTAACACAACATGGGAGCAGGTGAGAGGTTGATGGCATCCGCGTCACACCCCAAGTCCCTGAAAGAACGCCAGCGGCAAGAGCGCGAGACATTGATCCTTCGCGCTGCGGCTGATCTACTGGTGGAGCGTGGCTATCATGAGATGTCGCTTGACGATATCGCGGCCCGCGTGGGCATTTCGAAGGGCACGATCTATCTGCACTTCGCGAGCAAGGAAGACCTGGTCATCGCCCTTCTGGAACAGGGAATGAGCGCGTTTCTTCGCGTGGTCGATGAAACGTTGTCCAGCTCGGCTACTCCCACGGAGAAGTTGCGCGCGATTATTGGTCAGGTTTCCAACAGCATGACCGACCACCGTTTTCAGGTGATTAGAGCCATGATGCAGGCGCCGGAGATTCATAGTCGTTTGGCGGAGCGACAGGACGAGATGCGCCAGCGCTGGGATGAGCCGCGTCGGCGACTTTCTGACGTGATCGAGCAAGGCAAGGCCGAGGGGGCCTTTGATCTTACGCTGCCAACGCCGCTAATTCTGCAACTGCTGATGAGCCTGCTTACCCCACATAGCTACCGGCGTCTCGTGACCGAGGAGGGGATGTCGAGCGCCGAGATCGCCGAGGGCGTGAGCCGATTCTTCTTCAAGGGAATCGCTCCCGGTGGGTGCGAAACCGCCTATCGCCCCATAACGCGCCTATCCTTGCGCTTTCTGGCCATCTGTGGCCACGTTTCGCGCGCTGGCCTTGCATGGCCGCGCCTTATCCGCCCATCGTTGATGGAGGCGATGACCTATGATTCGCTTGTTTCGCTTTCTCCGGCCTTACATCGGCTTCATTCTGCTGGTGTTCGCGCTGGTCTTCCTACAGAGCATGGCCAATCTTTATCTGCCGACGCTGCTGGCCGATATGGTCAACAACGGCATCGTGAAGAACGACCAGGGCTACATTCTGCGCGCGGGTGGCTTTATGCTGCTGATTACCTTCGGCGGCGCGCTTGCCGCGATCGGCTCAGCCTTCTTCGCCGCGCGTGTGGCCGTCGGCTTCGGGCGCGACGTTCGCGCACGGCTGTTCACCCACGTTGGCAAGTTTTCCCTGCATGAGTTCGATACCGTCGGCACGGCCTCGATGATCACCCGTACCACCAACGACACCAACCAGGTGCAGACGGTGCTGGTCATCATGCTCACGATGCTGGTCAGCGCGCCGATGATGGCGATTGGCGGCATCATCCTCGCCATCCAGCAGAATGCGACGCTCACCTGGACGTTGGCCGTCGCGATTCCCGTGCTGATCATCGTCATTCTGCTGATCATGCGTCGGGCGATTCCGTTGTTCCAGGCCATTCAGGTCAAGATCGACAAGGTCAACCTGGTGCTGGACGAGGGGCTGACAGGTGTGCGCGTCATCCGCGCCTTTGGCCGGGAGCCGCACGAGGAGCAACGCTTCGATCTCGCCAACCTCGACCTGACCAATACCTCCATCAGCGTCTACCGGACTGATCGCGCTCCTCTTCCCGTTCATGATGCTCGTGCTGAACGTGACGACGGTCGCCATCTTCTGGTTTGGCAGCAATCTGATCGCCTCCCAGGAGATGCAGATTGGCGCGCTGATCGCCTTCCTGCAGTACGCGATGCAGATTCTCTTCGCCTTCCTGATGCTCTCGATGATGTTCATCTTCCTGCCACGCGCCGCCGCCTCGGCCAAGCGCATCAACGAAGTGCTGGACATCAAGCCGGAGATCAACGACGCCGCGACGACCCGCCCGGCGACCGCTGAGCATGGCGTCGTGGAGTTCCGCGATGTGACCTTCAGCTATCCCGGCGCCGAAGAGCCTGCGCTCTCGCACATCTCCTTCACCGCGCGCCCCGGCCAGGTGACGGCGATCATCGGCGGCACTGGCGCGGGCAAGTCGTCTCTGGTCACGCTGATTCCCCGCTTCTACGATGTGGATAGCGGCGCCGTGCTGGTGGATGGCGTGGACGTGCGCGAGCAGGCGCAGGAGGCGCTACGGGCGAAGATGGGCTTTATCCCGCAGAAGGCGGTCATCTTCTCTGGCACGGTCGCGGAGAACATCCGCTATGGCAAGACCGACGCCACGGATGAGGAAGTGCGCCAGGCGGCAGTGATCGCCCAGGCCACCGAGTTCATCGACGCCATGCCAGAGGGGATGCAAACGGTGATCGCCCAGGGCGGCACGAATATCTCTGGCGGCCAGAAGCAGCGCCTCTCGATTGCGCGCGCGCTGGTACGCAGACCCGAAATCTACATCTTCGACGACACCTTCTCCGCGCTGGACTACGCGACCGACGCCCACCTGCGCGCGGCGCTCAAGCCAGTGACGGCGGACGCCACGGTGCTGATCGTCGCCCAGCGTGTCAGTACGATCATGGACGCCGACCAGATTGTGGTGCTGGATGAAGGCAAAGTGGCGGGCATCGGCACGCACAAAGAACTCATGCAGTCGAACGAAGTCTATCGCGAGATCGTCCTGTCGCAGCTCTCGCAAGAGGAGGTCGCATGAACGCGAATCGAGGAGCGATGGGGCCTGGCGCGCGTCCCCGTGGCCCGATGGGTGGCGGCCCGATGGGTGGCGGCCCGATGGCTGGCCTCGGCATGTCCGGACAGAAGGCCAAAAACTTTCGCGGGACGATGTTCCGGCTGCTGGGCTATTTCAGGCCGGAGAAGTGGAAGCTGATCCTCGTGCTGGTGGCGGCGATCATCAGCACGGTCTTCACCGTCGTCGGCCCGAAGATCCTTGGCCTGGCGACCACCCGACTGTTTGAGGGCGTCGTCAAAAAGTTCTACATGCACATTCCTGGCGCGTCCATCGACTTCGGCTACATCGGCGACATCATGCTGATCATGCTCGGTCTGTATCTGCTGAGCTCGATCTTCAGCTATGTCCAGCAGTTCACGATGGCGGGCGTCTCGCAGCGTGTGGTCTACAACCTGCGGCGCGAGGTCGAGGAGAAGCTGGGCCGCCTGCCGCTGCGCTACTACGACTCCGAGACCCACGGCGAGATCATGAGCCGCGCGGTCAACGACATGGACAACATCAGCAATACGCTGCAGCAGAGCCTGACGCAGTTCATCACGTCGCTGGTCTCGGTCGTCGGCATGATCATCCTCATGCTGACCATCAACTGGATCCTGACGCTGGTGACGCTGGTGACGCTGCCGCATCAGCATCGGCGTCACCCTGCTGATCGCCAAGCGCTCGCAGCGCTACTTCTCCAGCCAGCAGAACGCGCTTGGCCAGCTGAATGGCCATGTCGAGGAGATGTTCACCGGCCACCGCATCGTCAAGGCGTTTGGCCGCGAGCGGCAGTCAGTCGAAGCGTTCAACGCGATGAACGAAGAGCTCTACAAGGCTGGCTGGCGCGCGCAGTTCGTCTCGGGCATGATCTTCCCGCTGATGATGTCCATCGGCAACCTGGGCTTTGTCGGGGTCGCCGTGGTCGGTAGCGTGCTGGTGACGCAGGGAACCGTGCAGATCGGCGACGTGGTGGCGTTCATCCAGTATGCGCGCCAGTTCTCGCAGCCGATCACCCAGCTTGCCAGTTTCTCGAACACCATCCAGCTTGCCATCGCGTCGGCGGAGCGCATCTTCGAGCTGCTCGACGAGCACGAGCAGGTTCCAGAGACGGTCGAGGCGACCATCGCCGCGCCACAGGGGCATGTCGAGTTCCAGCACGTCTCGTTCAGCTACAAGGCCGATGAGCCGCTGATCGTGGACATGAACATCGAGGCCAGGCCCGGGCAGACCGTCGCCATCGTCGGCCCGACCGGCGCGGGCAAGACCACGCTCGTCAACCTGCTGATGCGCTTCTACGAGCTCAACAGCGGGGCGATCCTGGTGGACGGCGTGGACATCACCAAGCTGCGCCGCGATGAGCTGCGCAAGATGTTCGGCATGGTGCTGCAGGATACGTGGCTCTTCAACGGCACGATCCGCGACAACATCGCCTATGGGCGCGAGGACGCGACGGAGGCGGAGATCATCCAGGCGGCGCGCGCCGCTCAGGCCGATCACTTCATCCGCACGCTGCCAGAGGGCTACAACACCATCCTCAACCAGGAGGCGTCGAACCTCTCGCAGGGCCAGAAGCAGTTGCTGACCATCGCCCGCGCGGTGCTGGCGAATCCGCCCGTGCTGATTCTCGACGAGGCGACCAGCAGCGTCGATACCCGCACGGAGGTGCTGATTCAGCAGGCGATGACGGAGCTGATGAAGGGGCGCACGAGCTTTGTCATCGCGCACCGGCTCTCCACCATCCGCGACGCCGACCTGATTCTGGTGATGAATCACGGAACCATCGTCGAGCAGGGCACGCACGAAGAGCTGCTGGCGAAGGGCGGCTTCTACGCCGACCTCTACAACAGCCAGTTCGCCGCGCGCCAGGCGGTGGAGCAGGGAGCGTAGCTTCGCGAGGTCTCTCACTGGTCGTTTGCACTCAGGTGCGAGCGACCAGTGTCGCATGTGCGGGCAATATGGCACCTAACCCGCATGAATTCAGGCCTAGAGCAGTGGAACCTTCTTGTTACACAGTCGTATAATGGGAGCGAGATACGTAAAGTCGCGGACGATGTTCGCGGCGATGTGATAGCGAAAGCGATGAGTGCGGGCTAGGTGTGTCGGCGTGGACGGCCAAGCGCGACTGGACGTTGACCACCTGAGGAGATAATGATCTGTGAGCCGCATACTCGAAACAATTGATTCCCCCACACAGCTCAAGAAGCTGTCCTCCGCGCAACTGGAACAACTCGCCGAGGAGATTCGACAGGAAATCATCGAGGCCGTCTCGCTACGAGGCGGCCACCTCGCGCCGAATCTGGGCGCGGTCGAGCTGACGCTGGCGCTGCACATCGCGTTCAACGCCCCGCACGATCTGCTGGTCTGGGACATCGGCCACCAGGCATACCCGCACAAGCTGGTGACGGGGCGCTACAAGGATTTCCGCACGCTCAAGACCCTGGGCGGCATCTCTGGCTATCTGCGCCGCGCCGAGAGCGAGTACGACGCCTTCGGGGCGAGCCACGCCAGCACGTCGATCTCCGCCGCGCTGGGCATGGCCGCCGCGCGTGACATCAAGGGCGAGGATTTCAATGTCGTGGCGATCATCGGCGATGGCGCGCTGACCGGCGGCATGGCGCTGGAGGCGATCAACCACGCGGGCGCGCTCCACAAGCGGCTCATCATCGTCCTGAACGACAACGACAAGAGCATCTCGGATAACGTCGGCGCGCTGCACGCCCACCTCAGCCAACTGCGCGAGCATGCGACGGTGCGCCGCATCAAGGACGCCGCCGAGGATACGCTTGACCACGCGCCCGGTGGCTCGCTGGCGAAGCAGGTCGCCAAGCGCGCCGCCCGCAGCGCCAAGGAGTTCGTGCTGCCCAGCAAGAGCGGCGTGATCTTCGAGGAGCTTGGCTACACCTTCCTTGGCCCGTTCGATGGCCACGACACGCAGCAGATGGTGGATATCTTCCAGAAGGCGCAGTCGATTGAAGGCCCGATCATCATTCAGGTGGTGACGCAGAAGGGACGCGGCTGCAAGTGGGCCGAGGATGACCCGACGAAGTACCACGGCCCGGGCGCCTACGACCTCCAGACGGGTGAGCTGAAGAAGAAGCCGGGCGAGCCGCCGAAGTATCAGGAAGTCTTTGGCAATACGCTGGTGGAGCTGGCCAAGCGCGACAAGACCATCGTCGGCATCACCGCCGCGATGTCTGAGGGTACCTCGCTCAACAAGCTCCAGAAGGCGATCCCTGAGCGCTTCTTCGATGTCGGCATCGCCGAGCAGCACGCCGTCACCTTCGCGGCGGGCCTGGCGACGGGCGGCATGAAGCCCGTCGCGGCGATCTACTCGACCTTCATGCAGCGCGCCTATGACCAGGTGATCCACGATGTCTGCGTGCAGAATCTGCACGTCGTCTTCCCGATGGATCGCGCGGGCCTCGTCGGCGAGGATGGGCACACGCAGCAGGGCGTCTTCGACATCGCGATGCTGCGGACGCTGCCGAACATGAAGCTGATGGCGCCGAAGGACGAGAACGAGCTGCGCCACATGCTCTACACCGCGCTGGAGCTCGATGGCCCGGTGGCGCTGCGCTATCCGCGTGGCGGTGGCCTGGGCGTGCCGATGGACGAGGAGCTACGCCTGCTGCCAGTGGGCAAGGCGGAGGTGCTGACGCCAGAGGCTGACATCGCGCGCAGTGAGGTCGCGATTCTGGGCTATGGACATATGGTCGCGCTCGTGCAGCCAGGCGGCGAAGGAGCTGCTGGACGAGGATGGCATTCGCGCGGTGGCGGTGAACGCGCGCTGGGCCAAGCCGCTCGACGAGGAGCTGATCGTGCGGCTGGCGAAGGCGACGGGCCGCCTCGTGACCATCGAGGATGGCATCGCGGCGGGCGGCTTCGGCAGCGCCGTGCTGGAGTTGCTGAACGCGCGCGGTCTGCTGGGCGAGGTGAAGCTGGAGATCATCGGCCTGCCCGACAAGTTCATCGAGCATGGCGCCGTCTCCATCCTCCGTGAGCTGTACGAGCTGACCCCTGGCCACATCAAGCAGGTCGCGCGCGATATGGTGGGGGTTCCGCGCACGGCGAGCATGTAGCGCGGAGCGGGGAACCTCACCCCCTGGCCCCCTCTCCTCGCGGGAGAGGGGGCCAGGGGGTGAGGTTCCCCGCGCCATCTGCCACTATCCCCCACCCCCGCCGCTATAGCCATCGGCGAGCGGGGTGAGGTCGGCGAGGATGCGCGCGGCGGCGGTGGAGGTCTCGGCGGCGACCATGCGCTCGGCGAGGGCGCGCAGGTCGGCGCTGCGATAGCCGCCCAGCGCCGCGCGGGTGGGCAGGATGTGGCTCGGCGTCATGCTCAGCTCTGTCACCCCCAGGCCGACGAGCAGCGCGGCGAGCGTCGGCTCGCCAGCGATCTCGCCGCAGACCGCGACGGGGATGTGATGCGCCGCGCCCGCCTGCGCCGTCTGCTGGATGGCGCGGAGCAGCGCGGGCTGGGTGGGCGCGCGTAGCTCCGCGAGGTCGGGATGCAGGCGGTCGGCGGCCATGACGTATTGCGCGAGGTCGTTGGCGCCGATGCTGAAGAAGGCGGCGTGGCGGGCCAGGGCGGCGGCGTTGAGCGCGGCGGCGGGCGTCTCGACCATGATCCCCAGGGCGATGTGGCGCGGCTCCAGGCCCCGCTCCGCCACACGCTCCTGCGCCTCGGTCAGCGCCTGCCGCGCCGCCTCGATCTCCTCCACCGTCGTCACCATCGGCAGCATCAGATGCACGCTCGTCTCCGTGCGCGCCGCCGCCAGCGCCACGCCCTCCATCTGCGCGGCCAGCAGCTCCGGGAAGCGGAGCTGGAGCCGCAGCCCGCGCACACCCAGCGCTGGATTCTCCTCCCTGGCGAGCTGGCTGGTGAAGGCGCTCAGGCTTGGCAGCGGCTTGTCGGCGCCCGCGTCGAGCGTGCGGATGACGACCGGGCCGCGCGCGGGGCCGAGCGCCGCGATGATCTCGCCGTAGAGGTTGGCCTGCTCCTCCGCGTCGGGCAGGCGCTCACTGCGCGCGAACAGGAACTCCGTGCGCAGCAGGCCGATGCCCTCGGCGCCCACCTCAGCGGCGGCGCGCGCCTCGGCGACCGAGCCGACGTTGGCCATGATGCGGATAGGGACGCCGTCGCGGGTGGCGCCCGCGCGGTCGCGCCAGACGATGAGCAGCGCGCTCTCCTGCGCCTGGCGAGCCTTGCTGGCGTCGCGCGCGGCGCGGATAGCCTCCTGCGCCGCCGCATCGGGACGGATGATGACCTCGCCAGCGTCGCCATTCAGCGCGAGCAGGTCGCCGTCGCGCGCATCACGCAGCAGCGCCGCGCCCAGGCCCACGACAGCGGGAATGCCCAGCGCGCGGGCGAGGATGGCGGCGTGCGAGGTGGCGCCGCCCTGCGCCAGCGCGATGCCCAGCAGTCGCTCCGGCTGTGCGCTGGCGGTGTCCGATGGCGCGAGGTCTTCGGCCAGCACGATGACGGGCGCCGCCTGCTGGGCCAGCGTCTCGGCCAGGGTGGGCGCGCGTTCGGCGGCGGGAGTCAGCGTGGCGATGGCGCGACCGATGGCGTCGCGCACATCGGCGGCGCGTCCCTGCCAGAGCGGATCGGGCAGCGCGGCCAGCTCCGCCGCCTGCTCCTCGCCCGCCTGGCGCAGCGCGTCGCTGGCGCTGACCCCGCCCGCCGCGATCAACTCATCCACGCGGTCGAGAATGGTCGGGATCCTCCAGCATCATCGCCTGCGCCTCGAAGATTTCGCCCTCCTTGGCGCCCGCGCGCTTCCCGACCTCCTGCGCCAGCGCGCGTAGCTCCTCGGCGCCGCTGGCCAGGGCCGCGTGCGCCTGCCGCTGCTCCTCGGCAGGGGCGGCGATGGCGCGGGAGGATGGCGCCGCGGCCGCGACCGCCCGCGAGAAGCGCAGCGCCGGGCCGAGCGCCACGCCCGGCGATGCCGCCACGCCACGCAGCGTCACGGATGCGGCGTCCTGCGACTCGTCCATTGCGCTCCTCCTTCGTCACACGACAACAGGACGGCTGGTGATGTTTTAGAAATGGAGGCGAGCGCCGCGTGGAGCGGCTGGCGGTTGAAACCGCGCCTGGATGGCGTTCCGCCGCGAAGTCCGCCTTCGCGGACTAGGAATCGGACGGCGCGAGGCGATCCGTCTACCCATCGGCTACCATGTTCGCCGAGACCCAGCCCGCGAAGGCGGGCTTTGCGGCCCGCAGGCCCTCAAGGCGCGAATTCATTCGCCAGCATCTACCCCCGCCCCCGACCTCACACACCCTTGTCCATTGTCGCCGCTTCTTTCGCGGTGGCGGCGACCTTGGCGAGATCACTGCCCATGCTGGCCTGAATCGCTGCCATGATGGCTCCCTCGACGAGCGGCGCATCGCTCAGGATGATGCGGGCGCGGCGCTCAGCGGGAAGCTGCTCCAGCGCGGTCTGCGCGATCATGGCGGCGCTGCCAAGGTCCACCAGCACGAGAACGCCCTCGCCGCTGTCGGCGGCCTCCAACGCGCGCAGTGTCTTCTCCAGCGACGTGCCAAGCTCGCCAGAGTCTGTGCCACCAGCGGCGGCGATGATGACCTCGCCGTGGGACATCTGCCCCGCGACCTCGGCGACCCCATCGGCCAGAACCTGGCTGTGGGCGATGATGGCTATACCCACCGTCATACGCTTACCCCTCGTCGGTCATGGCGCGCAGCAGCAGCGCGCTGGACGTGGCGCCGGGGTCCTGGTGGCCGATGCTGCGCTCGCCGAGGTAGCTGGCGCGCCCCTTCGTCGCCAGCATCGGGATGGTGTCGCGCATGCCCTGCTCCGCCGCATCCGCCGCCGCTTTGAGCGCCGCCGACGTCTCCTGTCCAGCTTGGATGGCGGCGGAAAATGCGTTGAATCCAGGCTCCAGCGCGTCGATCATCGTCTTTTCGCCCGCATGCGCCTTGCCGCGCGCCTTGATGCCCTCCAGCGCAGCCGTGAAGGCGGTTGCGAGATCGGCCGGACGTCAGCGAGTCCTTGCCCGCCAGCGCCATGCCCGCGCGCAGGAAGGCCGTGCCGTAGAGCGGGCCAGCGGCCCCGCCGACCGTTGAGACGAGCGTCGAGCCGACCGTCTTGAGCGACATCGCCAATATCGGCTGGCGTCCCTTCGGCGTTGAACTTCGCCATGACGGCGGTGAATCCGCGATCCATATTGGCTCCGTGGTCGGCGTCACCGATGGGCGAATCAAGCTGGGTGAGGTAGTCGCGCTGCTCACGTAGCTTCGCCGCCGCCCGCTGGAGCCAGGCAAACACCGCCGCGCTATCCACTGCCATCTCGTAACCTCCCGGCGGCTCAGCGCCACATTCTCGTCCCGCATTCTCGATCATCGCCCCACAGAAGCCACCCCCGCGGCGGCGCCACTCCCCTCTCCCGCCGCGCGGGGGAGGGGCTGGGGGAGGGGGCGCGCCCTACTGGCCCGCGATCTGCGCCAGCCCCTCGTCGGTCAGGCTCTGTCGCACCGCCGAGGTATACTGCTCGATCTCGGCGCTGACGACGCTCGGCGACCACCCCAGCTCGGTAGCCATCAGGCCCGCCACCTCGGCCACGGCGCCCGCGCCACGCGCGCGGTCCTCCAGCTCGATACGCATGCGCCGCGCGAGCGCATCCTCCAGCCGCATCGCCATCTCATCGCGGCAGGCGTAGATGACCTCCGCGCGGATGAAGGGCAGGTCGGGGATGAGACGTGCGCCCAGTTCGCGGCGCTGCTCCACCAGGTCGAGAATCTCCAGCGCGTGACCACCGTAGTTGAAGGCCAGCGATGTCTCGATCTCGTGATCGAGGCTGAGGGTGGCGCAGCGGCGCGCGAGGTCGGCCCGCGCCTGCTTCCAGTTGATCGCGCCAGAGAGCGCCAGCCGCTCGGTGGGGTGGGCCACCGGCATCGCGTCGCGCTTCACCAGCACATCCATCGTATCCTGCGCCATGCGACGGTAGGTGGTCAGCTTGCCGCCGACAATCGTCACCATCCCGTTGTCCTCCTCCAGCACGACATGCGTGCGCGAGAGGTTAGCGGATGGCTTGGCGCGTGACCGCACCAGTGGACGATAGCCCGCATAGACGCTGATGACATCATCGGTCGTCATGTTGACGTTGAGATAGCGGTTGACGTGGCGAATCAGGTAATCAATGTCGTCGGGCGAGGCTTCCGGGTGATCGAGATCGCCGTCGCCGGTGTCGGTCGTGCCGATGATCGCGCGGTCTTCCCACGGGACGATGAAGAGGATGCGCCCGTCGTCGGTTTCCGGCAGCACGACACCCGTATCGGCCACCCCAACCTTCTCGCGCGCGACCACCAGATGCACGCCCTTGCTCGGCGCGATGTGCGCCTTCGACTCGTCGCCCGTCAGCGCCGAGACACGCTCCGCGAAGACGCCCGCCGCGTTGACGATGTGCCGCGCGCGGATGGTGATCTCGCGGTCATTCAGGACATCGCGCACATGCGCCGCGACCAGCTTGCCGTCGCGCTTCTCGAAGCCAGTGACCTCGGTGTAGTTGGCGATGGCGGCGCCGAAGCGAGTCGCCGTGCGCAAAACCGCGATCACGAGGCGTGTATCATTCGTCTGGCCGTCATAGTAGATGAAGGCTTCTTTCAGGCCCTCACCGCGCAGATGTGGCGCGAGGGTCAGCGCCTCTTCGATGGAGATGCGCTTGTGACGGGGGAAGCCGTGGCCGCCCGCCAGCGTGTCATACATCATCAGGCCAGCGGTCAGCATCAGCCCCATGCCCAGTCCATTGGGCAGCGTGAAGGGGATGCCGAGGGGCTTCTTCGCGTCTTCGTAGAGGGGCAGCAGGAACGGCAGCGGCTGCACCAGATAGGGAGCGTTCTGCAGGAGCGTCCCGCGTTCGACCAGCGCCTCATGGACGAGCGCGAAGTCGAACTGTGGCAGGTAGCGGATGCCGCCATGCACGAGCTTGGTGGATTTACTGCTGGTCGAGCCGCCGAAGTCGCCCTTTTCCACCAGCGCGACGCTATAGCCACGAGCGGCGGCGTCGAGCGCGACTCCCAGTCCAGTAATGCCTCCGCCGATTACCAGAACGTCGAAGGCTTCGGTGGCCATGCGGTCGAGATAGTCAGAGCGTGTCGTTGCGTTGAGTGGTGGCATGTGAGTTCCTCCTCGACTCGGCTCATTCCGCACAGTCCCGCGCGTGATGGCCGTCTGACGCCGCTCCATCAGGCCGCGAGACGGGATGGGGTATCACGCGCGCCATCATCAGGTAAATCGCGAATGGCCGCTCATCCGGATGATAGCGCGCGGGACGTCAGCCAACCACAGAGTTGCCTCTCAATCGCCTCACAACCACTGAGGCGATTGAGAGACGCGGGGTCACTTGGCGCTGTTGGCTTTGGCCTCCAGGATGGGATGCAGAGTGAACTGGAAGACATAGGCCGCGATGACGCCGCCGACGATGGGCGCGACGATCGGCACCCAGAAGTAGTTGTCGTACCCTACGCCATTGCCCGGTAACGCCACCTGACCCCAGCCAGCCATCCACGCGAAGAGGCGCGGGCCGAAGTCACGGGCGGGATTGATGGCATAGCCAGCATCCACACCAAACGACATGCCAATCGCCACCACGAGCAGGCCGATGATGAGCGGCGCCATATTCGAGAGTGGCGGCGCGCTGCGGGCATCGGTGATGGCCAGGATGAGAAACACGAGCAGGAATGTGCCCAGCACCTGGTCGAAGGTGGCGTTCCAGAGCGGAACGACTGTGCCACCAAGGGTCGTGTGTGGGGCAGTGAAGAAGATGTTCGTCGCGTTGCTGGCCAACGTGCCGCGTGTGATGTGCTTCGCCGCTTCTAAGGACGTGAGGCCGGTGTTGTATTCGATGTAGAGCAGCAGCGCGGCGAACCACGCGCCCAATACCTGGAACAGGATGTACCAGGGAACCTTGCTCCACGCGAATGCCCCACGCACAGCCAGACCGATCGTCACAGCGGGATTCAGGTGGGCGCCGCTGATCGAGCCAGCGACGAAGACGCCGAGCATGACCGCGAATCCCCACCCCCAGTTGATCAGCAGCCACGACGAGGTGTCGGTGAAGCCGAGGAACAACAGAACCGCGGCGACCACACCGTCACCGAACAGGATCAGGACCATCGTGCCGAGGAATTCAGCGAGCAGCTCGCCGCCAAGCCCGCGGCGATTCATCAACTCTGATGCCATGTCCTCTGCCCTCCCAAGACAATGGGAACATACAGCTTCCTTCGCCTGGCGTGGGAAGTCCACGAGCGCGACATTCACGCTTGCCCTCAGCTATAGAGCTGAAGCCGCGCCAGGCCTTGAATGGATGAGACGAACGACGCCGATGGAATGGTACACAGAGGCCACGCGCAGATTGGTTGCTTGTGGCCTTGCGCCAATGAGGGATTCGTATGGATAGGGAGAGGGGCTGGGTGTCCGGCCATCCAGCCCCAGACGTCACCGTGTCCGCCAGTCGTTACGGTTCCCGCCGCGCGGGCTGGCGAATGCGAAGGCGCCCTGCGTTACTCGTCCTTTGCCCAGTCGCGGGCGCGGTCAACCGCGCGTGTCCAACCAGCGTACAGTTTCTCGCGCTGCGCCTCGCCCATGCTCGGCGTGAAGGTGCGATCTACCGCCCAGTTGTTGGTGACATCCTGCAGGCCATCCCAGTATTTGACGGCTAGCCCGGCGAGGTAGGCGGCGCCAAGCGCGGTGGTCTCCGCGACGACTGGCCGCTGCACGCGCACGCCGAGGATGTCGGCCTGGAACTGCATGAGCCAGTTGTTCGCCACCATGCCGCCGTCCACGCGCAGGTCCTTTAGCTTGACGCCAGAGTCAGCCTCCATCGCCTGCGCGACATCGCGTGTCTGGTAGGCCGCCGCTTCGAGCGCGGCGCGGGCAAACTCAGCGCGCCCGGTGCCGCGGGTCATGCCGACGATCGTGCCGCGCGCGTACTGATCCCAGTAGGGCGCGCCCAGGCCCGACGAAGGCGGGGACGAGGTAGACGCCGCCGGTGTCCTGATGCTGGAGACGAGCGCCTCTGTCTCAGCGGCGGTATCGATGATCTTCAGCGAGTCACGCAGCCACTGCACAGCGGCGCCGGTGATGAAGATGCTGCCTTCGAGGCAGTACGTGACCTCGCCGCCGACGCCCCAGCCGATGGTGGTGATCAGGCCGCTCTTGGAGACTTCGGCCTTGGAGCCGGTGTTGAGCAGCAAGAAGCTGCCTGTGCCATAGGTGTTCTTCGCCATGCCTGGCTCGAAGCACGCCTGGCCGAAGGTCGCCGCCTGCTGGTCGCCCGCGTCCCCCGCGATCGGGATGGCGCCGCCGAAGAGGCTGGCGTCGGTCTCGCCGTAGACTTCGCTGCTCTGGCTCGGCTTCGGCAGCATCGCGCGCGGGATGTTCATCTTGGCCAGGATTTCGTCATCCCAGTCGAGTGTGTGGATGTTGAACAGCATCGTGCGGGAGGCGTTCGAGTAGTCGGTCGTGTGCGCCTTGCCACCCGTCAGGCGCCAGATCAGATAGGTGTCCACATTGCCGAAGAGCAAGTCGCCGCGCTCGGCCCGCTCACGCGCGCCGGCGACGTTGTCGAGCATCCACTTGACCTTCGTGCCAGAGAAATAGGCGTCGATGACCAGCCCGGTCTTCTCGCGCACTTTCTGCTCCCAGCCCTCAGACTTGAGCTGGTCGCAGTAGGACGAGGTGCGGCGATCCTGCCAGACGATGGCGTTCATCACGGGAGCGCCAGTGTTTTTGTCCCAGACGACCGTCGTCTCGCGCTGGTTGGTGATGCCAATCGCGGCGATGTTCGCGGCGGTGAGGCCCTTCTCACGCATGACCGTCTGCGCCGTGGAGAGCTGCGACGACCAGATGTCCTCTGGATTGTGCTCGACCCATGCGGGCTGTGGGTAGATTTGCGGGAACTCACGGTTGGCGCTGGCGACGGCGCGTCCTTCGTGGTTGAAGAGAATCGCCCGCGAGCTGGTCGTGCCTTGATCCAGCGCCAACACATACTTGTCCTGAGAGTCAGCCATGCCGTCAACCTCCTATGGTTGAGGCGCTTGCGCGCCGCTGATCGCCGTTCCGCCATCGTGAACGGCGCGGCCTATCCGGTCATGTGAGCTTGCTCGCGCGCGGCGAGCGGGAGTGGGTCATACGCCCCAGCGCAGGGCAGCGGTCCATACGGGCGCATCCCAGAGCTTCGTCATCTCGTCGTCGAGGCGCAGCAGCGTGACCGAGCTGCCCGCCATCTCCAGCGAGGTGATGTAGTTGCCGACCAGGTTGCGCGCGATCGTGATGCCCTTGCCCTTGAGGATGCGATTGACTTCATTGAACATGACATACAACTCAATGAGCGGTGTGCCACCCATGCCGTTGACGAACGCCAGCACGTTGTCGCCGGACTTGAAGGGCAGGTCTTCGAGAATCGGATTG
Organism: uncultured Chloroflexia bacterium; assembly: GCA_963840335.1. Lineage (GTDB taxonomy): Bacteria > Chloroflexota > Ktedonobacteria > Ktedonobacterales > JADMIN01 > JAKAIY01. Next base: position 117,655 of record CAWIYP010000009.1, on the reverse strand, counting down.
ACCAGAAGCTCCGCGATCTGGGCCGCCGTGCCCATCTTCATGCGGATACGTCCCGGCTCGCCGTGGATGCCGATGCCAATCTCCATCTCGTCGGCGCCCAGGTCGAAGGTGGGCTTGCCAGCGGCGGGGGTGGCGCACGAGGTGAGCGCCATGCCCATGCTGCGCCCGTTCGCGTTGACCTTGCGGCAGAGGTCGGCGACCTGCTTGAGATTCATCCCAGCGTCCGCGCCCGCGCCGCAGATCTTCTCGGCGAGGACGGTCGTGCCGACGCCGCGTCGCCCAGCGGTGTAGAGGCTGTCCTTCACCGCGACATCGTCGTCAATGATGACGCTCTCGACGGCGATATTATCCGCCTGGGCAAGCTCCGCCGCCATCTCGAAGTTCATCACGTCGCCCGTGTAGTTCTTGACGATGTGCAGCACGCCCGCGCCGCCGTTGACGGCCTTGGTCGCGGCGAGCATCTGGTCTGGCACAGGCGAGGTGAAGATCGCCCCAGGGCAGGCGGCGTCGAGCATGCCGCGGCCCACGAAGCCGCCATGCATCGGTTCGTGGCCGCTGCCACCGCCAGAGATGACGCCGACCTTGCCGCTCACTGGCGCGTCTTTGCGGATGACAAGCTGCTGCTCGACATCCACGCGAACCAGGTCAGCGTGCGCCGCAGCCATGCCTGCCAACGCTTCCTTCACTACGTCTTCTGGCTTGTTGATCAGTTTCTTCACCGCAGGGGTTGGTGTACTCATGCGCAGCCTCCCGAGTCTGTCTGTTCCGCTGAGCGGCGCTATCGCAGCGCCACTCTTCCTCACACAACAGCGCGATCTGTCTCGGATCAAAGCGCAGGGGCGGGAGTACCGGCGTCCCGCCTCAGTGGAATAGCGCTCCGCTCGACCGAATCCATACGGTGGGAGGGGACGCATGCCTGGGAATCCTCTGTCAGCACATAACAATCATACGTCAGAAAATGTCATTTGTCGCGTCAAGTATCGTGTGTTTGCGCAGTGTTTACGCACTATGGGCCAATTCTCAGCTGGAGAAGTCGCTCAACAGTGCGCGCTCATCAGTCCCGCAATATGGGCGCCATGGCGGCATGCGGTGCGGGTTGCGCGCTGGCGAGGGTGTCAGCGCGCCGCCGCAGACAGGGAGACGGCAGGGCGATGGATGCGCTGAGCCGAGGAGGCCGGTAACGATGGTTTAGAAAATAGGGCGAGCATTGCGCGAGTCGGAGGGGCGGGTAAACCCGCGGCTAGGGGCCTGCGCGCCACTAAGGCCGCCTGCGCGGCCTGGGTTCCGGCGAATAACACGGCCACGTAGGCTGAAGGACATATGGCGCCAGGTCTTCACGATGTCGAAACAGCATCCGCGCACACAACCTGGGAACCAGATGTCGTAAGGCGATCCAGGCGCCGATACGCAACCCCGCGTCCCAAGACCTAGCCCGCGTCGGCGGGCTTTGTGGCCCGCAGGCCCCTAGCCGCGGGTTTACCCGCCTCTGCGCCGCGTGACCGGGGGCTAGCGGCCCACCGCCGCCTCGCCGCGCAATGTCATGCAGGTGGAGGTGGCGCGGGCGACCAGACTGCCGTTCTCGTCGTAGATGTCGCACTCGGCGAGGCCAATGGTGCGTCCAGCTTTGACGACCCAGCCTTCCGCGCGTAGCGTGGAGCGCCAGACGGGTTTGAGGTAGTTGATCTTCATCTCCAGCGTGGTGAAGGTCTCGCCATCTTGTAGGGTGGTCGCGTAGGCGGCGTTCATCGCGGCGTCGGCGATGTCGCAGAGGATGCCGCCGTGCAAAGTGCCCATGGGGTTGACATGGCGCGCGGTGGGATTGAAGAGCACCACCGCGCGCCCATTGTCGCGGGCGATCAGCTTGAAGCCCACGATGTCTTCCACCGGTGCGAAGGTTAGTACCTCCACGTTCTTATCATCGTTTGGTGTCGCCTGCGACATGTCGATCCTCCCAGTCGGATGCTTGCCAGTCTGGCATCTCAATCTCGCACATGAGTATAGCGTGTCCTGGCGCGTAAAGCGATAGGGCGCATGCGGTAGGGCGGCGCTACATCCAGCCACGTTTGCGGAAATACCAGATTTGCGCGCCTGTCAGTAGTGGCCATGCCCAGCAGCGCGTACCAGAAGAAGTAGCCGGCATCATGAACCACTTGTGGTGAGAAGCCAAAGTTCATGCCAAAGACGCCAGTGATGAAGGTGATCGGCATGAAGATGGTCGTGATGATGGTGAGTTGCTTCATCACGTCGTTGAGGCGGTTCGAGACGGTGGTCAGGTAGACATCGAGCAGACCGCTGAGCAGGTCGCGGTAGGAATCGAGCATCTCGAAGACACGTATCATGTGGTCGCGCACGTCGGCGAAATAGGGTTCGATGTCCGTGGGGATGAGGACGTTGGTGCGCGTGATGAGCGAGTTGGTCAGCTCGACCTGCGGACTGATGACCCGCCGTAGTGTCGCCACCGCGCGCTTCATGCGGAAGAGCCGCACCTGCACCGCATTCGTGGTGTCTTTGACGGTGGTGTCTTCGAGCTGGTCGATCAGGTCGTCGAGTTGGTCGAGCACGGGGAAGTAGGTATCTACCAGGGTATCGAGAATGGTGTGAAGCAGGCGGGCGAGGCCGCGCCCCATTAGCCCTTCAGGGCCGCCATCTTTTTGCGCGGCGAGCCACAGTTCGTCGAGCCAGGGCGCAGGCTCACGGTGCAGGGTAATGATGTAGCGCGGCCCGAAGATGATGGCGATGCGATTGGTAATGGCGTCCTCGGTCTGCTCGTCGAAGCCGATGGAATGGACGATGGCGGCGAAGATACCCTGGCTCTCGACGAGGCGGGAGCGCGCGGCTTCATCGAGGGCGATTTCCTGGATGGTTGGCGAGAGATGGTAGGTTTCGCTCAATCCCGGGAGGGCGCCGATGAGATCGCCCCCGACATCCGTCCAGACGACATCGTCGTTCTGCGTCAGCGCGACGGAAATCTCGTGTGGCGTGGGATTCGTGCGCGTTTGACCATTGTCGCAGAGGAGGACACGCATTGGCCCGGCGTTCTTAGCCGCCCTCTTAGCGCGCGCTCTTCGTGGCGCTCTTTCGTCTGGCGCTCGTCCGGCGTCGCTGGCCGTGGGGGGACGTTGCCGCTGCCGACGCGCCGACTGTGGCATCTGCCCGGCGCGCTTAGGAGCCGTTGTCGTGTGTTCGTCCATGGATATTCGCTCCGTTCGCCACCCCGCTCTACTGGCGGATAGCGCACAAGATCATGGTACACCCTGCGACGCGCGTTGCCTAGACCCGTGTGCTCAGGTTCGCTCGTGGCGAAAGGACTTGCGCTGAGTGGCGCGTATCAGCCACTATAGCGATGGAGTGGCGGACAGGGGCGCAGTGTGTGGCGCATCCGCAGGGGCGCCACTGAGCGAGAAAGGGCGACCTCGTGAACGCTACCACGCCTGAGCGGATCGAAACGTATCTGATGGACATGGACGGCGTCCTGGCGCGCGGCGCACAGTTGATCCCCGGCGCCGATGCCTTCATCGGGCGGCTGCGCGCCGCGAATAAGCCCTTCCTCATCCTGACGAACAATTCGCTCTATACGCCACGCGACTTGCAGGCGCGTCTGGCGCTGGGCGGGTCTGCGAGTAGAACGTCAACGAACTCTATACCTCGGCGCTGGCGACAGCGCAATTCCTACACAACCAGCATCCTGACGGATCAGCGTATGTCATTGGCGAGGCGGGGCTGACGACCGCGCTGCACGATGTTGGCTATATCCTCACCGACACCACTCCAGATTACGTCGTGCTGGGCGAAACGATCTCCTATAGCTTCGTGCGGATGACCCAGGCGGTGCGGCTGATTCGCGATGGGGCGCGTTTCATCGCGACGAATCCCGACGCGATTGGGCCGACGGAATCGGGCATCGTGCCAGCGACTGGCGCGGTGGCGGCGCTGATTCATGAGGCGACGGGAGTGAAGCCCTACTACGTTGGTAAACCGAATCCACTGATGATGCGCTCGGCGCTGCGCCAGCTTGGCGGCCACTCGGAGACTTCGATGATGATCGGTGACCGGATGGATACGGACATTATCGCGGGCATGGAGGCCGGCATGACGACCACGCTGGTGCTGACGGGCGTCACGCGGCGCGAGGCGGTAGACCGTTTCCCGTATCGCCCGACGCACATCGCGGAGTCGGTGGCGGATATCGTGGTGTGATGGCGGCTTCAGGTAAGCGCGGAGCCGCAGGAGGTGCAGAAGCGCACGCCTGGGCCATTCTGCACGCCGCACTTGAAGCACTTGCGTCCTGGCACGCCGCGCAGCAGATTTGCCCCGCAACTTGTGCAGAACTTGTCGAGTGGGCCGTTGGCGGTCTTGCAATCGGGGCAGGTGACGCCGCCAGTGGGGGCTGCGCGCTGCGCCGTGGCCATGTGCGACGAGATGGCTCCGGTAGGGCGGCCGCCGTCGAACGCCAGCCCACAACTCGAACAGAACCGCTGGTTGGGATAATTGCGTTGCTGACAGCGCGGACAGATGAGTATCTGGCCGCCAGACTGTGGCGCGCGATCCCCCATCATTGGCCCGTGGCTGGGGTAGCGGTCGGCGGCGGGCAGCGGCTGCTGTGCGGCCATCGCCTGGTCCAGCGTGATCGCCATATCCATCGCCGACTGAAAGCGATCCTCGGGCGACTTCGCCAACGCCTTGAGCGTGACGGCCTGCACGGCTGGCGAGATGCGTGGGTTGTAGCGCGAGGGATTGGGTGGCTGCTCGTAGATGTGCGAGTGGGCAAGCGCGGTGTAGTTGTCCGCCTCAAAGGGCGTGTGGCCGGTCAGCATTTCGTAGAGCATGACGCCGAGCGCATAGATGTCCGCTCGCGCGTCCACCTGGATGCCCTTGCACTGCTCCGGCGACATGTACTCTGGCGTGCCAACGCCTGCGCCGCTGCGGGTCATCGCCGAGATGGAGGCCAGCACTTTGGCGATACCGAAGTCGCTGAGGACGGCGCGGCGCGACTGATCCATCAGCACGTTGACGGGCTTCACGTCGCGGTGGACGATGCCGCGCTCGTGGGCATAGCTCAGCGCGCTGGCCACCTCGCGAATGATGCGGGTGATCTCGCTGGACTTCATCTGCGGTGAGATGTAATCACGCAGGTTGCCGCCTGAGATGTACTCCATGATGATGAAGAGCAGGCTGTGCTCCTGTCCGGCATCGTGGATGATGACGATGTTGGGGTGCGAGAGGCGCGCGAGTGCGTGCGCTTCCTGTTGGAAGCGGCGGACGAAGTTGCGGTCAGCGGCATAGTAGGGTGGCAAGACCTTGACGGCGACATCGCGGTCGAGGTTTGCCTGATGCGCGCGGTAGACACGCGCCATTCCGCCCTCGCCGAGCAGCTCCATGATCTGACAGCCGCCCAGTGTCTTCCCAACCAGGTCGTCCTGGGCGCGCCAGCTTACGTCTTGATCAGCCACTCAAAGCCTCTCCACGCTGAACGAAGCCTTACCTCTCCGAATGCGCCAGCCTTGGCGCGGGGGCGCATCAACACTGATGCGCCCCGGTGTCATTGAGCCTGATGCTAGCGAACGCTATCGCCTATTGATGGAAGATGAGCGTCGTCTGTCCGACCTGAACCTCGTCGCCATCCTGCAGCGTATACTCGGCGGTGACCCGCTGACCATTGACATAGGTGCCGTTCGCGCTGTTCTCGTCGCGGAGGATATACCGTCCGCTGGGGTCATGCGAGATGGTCGTGTTTAGACGCGAAACCGCCAGGTCTTCGAGGAAGACATCGCTCTCGCGGTGCCGACCTATGGTCAGACGCTCTTTGCGGAGGTCGAACTCGCGGCCTGCGCCGTCCGTCTTGCGTTCGCTGAGTCGTGGGCCAGCGCTGCGCGGCGCGCCACGTTGCGCGGTTGGCTGCATCATCGGGTCAGGCTGTGGCGCGCCCCATGCGGGCTGGCTGGGGTTGGGGAGGTTGGCGGCGGGCTGCTGAGCGCCCCATGCGGGCTGGCTGGGCGCCTGTGGCGCGCCACCCCATGCTGGCTGGCTGGGGTTGGGGTTGCGGCGGGCTGCTGGGCGCCCCAGCCGCCATTCTGCGCGGCGGCGGGCTGCTGAGCGCCCCAGCCACCGCCATTCGGGGAGGCAGGCGCGTCCCAGTTGGCGGCGGGTTGCGGCGCATCCCAGGGGGTGGGGGCTGCGCCTGCGCCTGGGCGTGTCGGCGCGGCGGCTGCGCCAGCGTTCCACGGCTGCCCGGCGCCAGCGGCAGGCGCATCCCAGGGGGTCGAGGGGCGTGCGGGCTGCTGGGCGCCCCAATCGTTCTGGCCGCTCATCTGGCCGCCAGCAGGGGCCATCTGGTCGTTCCATTGGCCAGCGCCAGCTTGGGCGCCCCAGGAGTTGGCGGCGTTGGCGGCGTTGGTGGGGGCGGGCTGTCCCCAGCCCTGGGCGGCCTGTGGCTGCTGGCCAAAGCCCTGATCAAAGCCGCCATCCTGACCGTAGCCACCCTGGTCGAAGTTCTGACCGTAGCCTGCCTGATTGGCTGCCGGGTATGGGTCGTCCGGGCGGGCCTGATTCCACTGTCCCGCCTGGGGGTCGTTGTCCGAGCCGCGAGATTGGCCAAGCTGGCCCCGCTGTGGATCATAGTCAATTCCGCTGGCCTTGCGGCGCGAGGAGCCAGCCCCCCGGAGAACCATCACAAACACCAGCAGAATCGCAACCACGACCACGACGCCCGCGGCCGCGACTAACAGCCCTCGGCTGATAGCCGCCGCAGCCACGGCCAGAGGCTGCATGGCGCCAAATGCGAGACTCATAGAACAGAATTCCTCCGTTGCGCCGCTCCAGATTATCGCCCTCGGGCCTCGAAGCGGAGATCTATATTGCCGAGACGAAGTGTATCACCATCGTGAAGTTCGACGTCTTGATGGGGTACGAGCGTTCGCCCGTTCACCCGCGTGCGGTTGTACGCATTCAAATCTTCGATGTAGCAATGCCCGTCGCGGCGCATGAAATGCGCGTGACGGCGTGAGACGGTCTGCGACGGATCGAGTGGCAGGAGATCAACATCCGGGAAGACATTGCGCGCGGGATCGCTGCGCCCGATGACCATGTCCGCCGCAGTCAGGGCGAAGACCTGTCCGGTGGACGCCTCGACCAACGCGGCTACCGCGCGCCCGGCCTCACCATCGTCGGCGGCGTCCAGCCCACCAGTCGCGGTCGCTACCTGAAGTTCAGACGAATTGGTGAGCAGCGCGTCCGCCGCCGTCGTGAATTCACTCGCCGACTGGAAGCGCGCCTCAGGGCGTTTGGCAAGCGCTCGCTGAAAGAAGGCGTCGTAGGCAGGCGGGAGTTCAGGGCGCAGCGACGTAATGACGGGAATCGGCGAATTCAGATGCTTCATCACGACATCCCACGCATGCTCGCCATCGAACGGCACACGCCCGGTGAGCAGCTCAAAGAAGACGCAACCCAGCGAGTAGAGATCCGCGCGGGTATCGGCCTTGCGGCTGTTCTCGACCTGTTCAGGCGCGACATAGAAGGGCGTGCCGACAAAGAAACCCGTAACGGTGATGTCCTTGGATTCGTGGCTGCGCGCCAGGCCAAAGTCCGTCAGCTTGACGGTGCCATCCATCATCAGCAGCAGGTTCTGCGGCTTGATGTCGCGGTGCGTGACGCCGCGCGCCGCCGCCGTGGCGACACCAGCGGCCGATTGCTCGATCAGGTCAATCGCGCGGCGTGGCTGCATCGGGCCACCAGTCAACACGGCATGCTTGAGCGTGTGGCCGTCTACGTAGTCCATGACGATGAAGAGAACGCCTTTGTCGTCGCCGAAATCCACCGGCGCAACGACGTGCGGGCCAGAGATGCGTGAGAGCAACTCGAATTCGCGCTTGAAGCGCTCGGATAACTCGGTGTCGGCGGCGGCTTCGCGGCTGAGTACCTTGACGGCATAGACGCGGTTGGTCTCCATGTCGCGCCCGATGTAGACAGTCGCCATGCTGCCGCGCCCGCGTTCATCTATGAGCTTGTAACGGCCCTTTAAGATTCGTCCGATCATCGTTCATCCCCATGCTGGCGCCAGCGCGTGTGGCGTTGAGGTTGGGTGGTCGCGGACGCACTGTCGGCGGGTATAAGCGCGAGAGCGTCACCGCTCATCGAGCAAAAGGGTTGCGCCCCATTATAACAATTGTGCGGACGCGTCGCAATGGCGACGCTGATGGTACCCGGCGTACCCTACGGCGCCGCTGGCGAGCGGCGCGCTGGCGGTGAGGCGGGATGAATCCGCCGTTTTTTGACGCTCTACACCCATGATGGTAGAGTGTATTTCCAGAGATGGGTAGCGTGCACGATGACCACCCTAGTGTGATCTTTTCCACAATTTCTGCTCCTTGGGCCGAATTTTCTGGGTCTGGCGCGATGGCGCGGCTGGACATGAAAACCGCAGCAAGAGAGAACAACGCTGATGTCGAACCCGTCGTTGCCTCCATTGCCGGAGCCTTCCTGGCCAAGGCAGGAGCTCGCCGAGATCGCTTCTTCAGTCGCAGCGCAACTGGATGCCTCCCGTGTGTGGGTCACCCTGCGCGACAAACACCACGCTTTCGTCCCGAGCATCGCCCTCAAGGTGGAGAATGACGCCATACTCGTCGCCGATCCAAAGTCTGCGCCTGACCTCATCAAGACGATTACCGCGCATGTCACCAATAAAACAGCCCCCGTCCCTGAATATGCGATTGCTGACATTCATGAGCAGCAATCGCTCATGCGGCACGCGGGCGCTGATAGCGCCGCGATTCGTGGGCTGGTGGCGATTCGCCTCAGCGTTGATGGCGAGATCATTGGCGCGCTGATTCTCGCCCGCGACCAGCCGACCCAGTTCTCCGAGCGCCACATGCGGATGTTGCGATCCTGCGTGGCCCAGACGGCGGCCACCATACGCCAGTCGAGGATGCTGGCAGCGTACCAGTCGCAGTCGCGTGTGCTGCGCGCGTTGCTCGGCGCATCGCAGGCGTTGACCAGTTCGCTCGATTCCCGTGAGGTGTTCGGCGGGATCATCGAAAGCATTCAGAGCGTCATCAAATTCGATCGCGCGCTGATCTATCGCTACGATGAGCGGTCGCAGACGCTGCGGGTCATCGCGGGGATGGGGGATGGCGCTGATCAGCGCGATGGCGCCGTCATTCCGCTGGATGATCCGGTCTCGATCGCGGCGAAGGTTGCGCGCGAGCGACTCTCGCACATGGAGCATGCTGTCACCGGAACAGACCGCTGGCCTGAATACGGATGCGCTGCGCCAGGGCCAGACGGTCTGGCTGTTCTGCATCCCGCTCATCTCGAAAGGGCAACTGCACGGTGTCGCGTCGCTGGCGCGCGTGCGGCCATTCGCCCAGGGCGAGACCAGCTCGATGACATTTCTCGCGCCGTTCGCCGCCGCCGCGCTCGAAAATATTCAACTCTTCCATCGGGCGCAGACGGCGCGCCAGCAGCAGGAGGCCATCTTCGCCTCCGCCTCCGATGGTATCGCGGTGGTGAGCGACACGATGGCGCTGGCGCAGGTGAATAATGCGTTCGCGCGCATCCTGGGGGCCGATCCGACGACGCTGGTCGGGCAGGTGTGCTGCCAGGTCTTCGGCGCGATGCGGGGGCCAGAGTCGAGCGCGAATTGTCTGCTCTGCGCGAAGCATGGCCGTTGCCATCTCGCCGAGGCGTTGGCGTTGCGTCAGGATCGCGAGCATATCGAGAGTGTCATCTCCTCCTTCACGCCCCAGGAAAACCAGCAGGGGTCGTATGGCCCGGCGCTCACCGATAAAGTGGTGGACTTCAATGTGACGTTCATGCCGGGGCCGGGTGGGCAGGAGCGACTGCTGCTGGTGGGGCGCGACATGAGCGCTCAGCGCGAGGTGGAGCGCATCCGCTCTGAGTACATTCACATGACCACGCACGAGATCAGTTCGCCGTTGCACACGATTTCCAGCGTGCTGGATGATTTCCTCAAAGAGAACGCCACTTCTCCAAACGGAGGGGATATCGGCCTGTTGCAGACGGCGCTCGGTACGATCTTCAGCATCAGCGCGCTGGTGGATGATCTGTCGCTGCTCTCGAAGCGTGACGCGCGCACCTGGCTGATCGAGGTGGCTCCTGGCGATCTCTTCGAGCAGGCGCACGCCGCTGTGGCCGAGCTACGGTACATCGCGCAGGATCATGGGGTGACGCTGACGATGGCGGATCCGGAGCAGACCGCTGCCGCTGGCGCTGATCGACGCGGGGCGGGCGCGGCAAGTCGCGCGCAATCTCATCAGCAATGCGATCAAATACACGCCGCGCGGTGGACGGGTGGCTGTCTCCGTCGGCTATGACCCCAAGTTCGTCCTGCTGCGGGTGGAGGACAATGGCATCGGCATCCCGGAAGGACGCGCAAGAGCATGTCTGGGAGCGGGCCTATCGGGCGCCGCAGCCCCCTGGCGCGCCCCGGCCGCCGGGCCAGGGCTTCGGCCTCGCCATCGTGCGCATCATCGTGGACGAGCATCGTGGCGCGCGCTGGCTGGAGAGCCGACCCGGCCAGGGCAGCAGCTTCACGGTCGGCTTTCCCCGCGCCGATAGTGTCTGGCGTCAGTAGCGCGCAGTCGCCTTAGTGCGGCGTTCCTCACTAGTGGCGCAGAATATGCGCAGCGGCTGGGGCAAAGGAGGCGCTCCATGCCCAAGCAGTTCACGGCGCGAGAGCCGCTCGACGCGCTCGGGGAGCGCCAGGCGCGCCAGCTTGCCCATGCGTCCACGCGCCTGCTGACGCAATAAGGCCCGTGGTTTCAACGGACGGGTGGCATGCCGCGCTGGAGGTTCCCGCTCGCTGCCGGAAAAGAGAGTCGAGGGAGAGCGGTCGGCGTCACTGGCCCATGGGCGGGGTCGTCGGTCGCGGATACATCCAGTCTGAGCCGTAGAGTGGCCGCAGGAAGGATTCGTCATAGCTTGCCCAGGCGGCGTCTGGAGTGCTCGTGGCCCAGCGCACCGCGCTGGCATGAGCGCGGGTCAGCGTGACGGCGGCATAGGCGCTGGTGATGATGTCGCCGTAGTCGTCGAGCGCTTGCCCCAACACCGTCACCGTCACCGCGCTCAGGGAAACCCCGCTCGTCCACAGGGCCGCTTCGGTCTTGAAGCAACTCGCTTTCGCAGCCGCCTGCGCCTGCGAGAAATGCGACTTTCCACGCGGGCGACCAGACCAGCGTGACCGTGACGTTCGCGGCGGCCTTCGCCTGGTCATACGTCAGGTCCACCGACTGCGCAGCGGAGCCTACCGCTTGCCGCACACGCAGGGCAAGCTTGCCTTGGGTCGTCGTGGGAGGCGCGCTCGCCACATGCTGGCCTGCGATGTCCTTGCCAGCGTCAGCGCAGCCCACCAGTGCGCTCAGCAAGCGCGACCAGTGTCAGCGCAGCCAATGCCCGCGCCCGAACCCGCGTGAAGCCATTCACGCGCCTGTGGAGTTCCATATGCCCACACCCCATGCTACTCGGCCATATGCGCGCCATGTGTCATCTAGTTGAGACTTCATGTGGTTCATCGTCCGCAGCGAAATGCTACCATCAGGGCGTCGCCAGGATCAATTGCGTATTGCAAAACTCGCAAAACTCGCAAACCGTGCGGCGTTGACGGCGACTTTCATCGAGGCATACGCTGCCCTTGCGACGATGACGCGAGGAGGAGAAAGCATTGGCGTCGTTCCTCAAAGGCGTATCATATTCTCGCGCAGTCAAAGGCGCGTTGCCACGCGATACGCTGCGCCGAGTGAAAGCAAGCCTTATTGAGGAACGACGCAATTAGCGCAGTCTCACCTTATGGTGTGCAGGGTACATTGGTTGTGCTTTGGCCAGAGCTATTGGAGATAATCCAGACCTTTACCATGCCATTGCACCCTGCTGGAACAGTGACATTGAAGGATCCATTGCCACTGCTGTCAGTTGTTCCGTTTCCAGCAGGGAAGTCATTCACTCCACTGGGCCATACGATATTGGCTACGAACGAGTCATTGGGAACACTAGTATTCACCAGAATTTGATTTGATACGCCTCCCTTCATGGGGGAAGGATTGGTTCCCGTTAAGGTAACTTTTCCGCCGCCACCGCCACCGCCACCGCCGCCGACCACCACCACCACCACCGCCGCCAGTGGTCGTGGGTACGGGTGTGGGCGAGGGCAGCGCGGTTGGGGTGGGCGCGGGCGTCAGCGAGGGCGGGATGGGTGAGCTAGCGGGAATCTGTGGCGAAGGCCAGGCGGAGACGGTGGCCGTGGGGAAGGTGATGTTGCTGTCGGCGCTGCCTGGACGCACGGTGCCGTTCGCTGGCGGCTGATACCCCGTTGAAGTGGTCGGGCCGGAGAGCCTCGCCGCCGCTGTTCCCGCGAAGGTGAACGCGAAGCCCATGCAGGCGCACATCACGACGATGATCGTCAGGCCAAGTCCGCCGCTCCACAGGGCGCGAAACTGCGGGTTTGTCTCCCAGTTGTGCTGGAAGTTCTGTACCATCCTGTCAAGCGCGCTCAGTCGTCTCATGCGGCGTGATCTCGCTCTCCCTATGCCGTGGCGCCCCGTGCGGCGCCATCGGTGGCGGCGCGTCGTGGGCCGGGCGCTCATCCCTGGTGGCCCATTGGTATCCACTTGTTCGCGAGGCGCCAGCGCTGGACGCGAACACAGTGGTAGTGTAGCAGCGGCGCCGTGTGTGCGCCAGCTTGGGCGCTGCCGGGTAGTACTTCTGTAGCGCGTCATCAGTCTGTGGCGTCGGCTGCCAGCAGCGTCCGCAGCGCCGCCCAGACCGCATCGGCGGGCAGATGATCGAGGCGCGCGTCGTCGGCGCGCACCGTGCGGACACGCGGGCCAAGCGGCGACCAGCGCGCCGGATCGGTCGGCCCGAAGACGGCGACGGTCGGTATGCCCAGCAGCCCCGCCAGGTGCGCGAGGCCGGAGTCGCTGCCGACGTAGCCCGCGCAGCGCGCCAGCAGGGCGACCACCAGTGGCAGGGGCAGCCCCTGCGCGCTGGCCGCGGAGACGCCGAGCGCCGCCAGCGCCGCCTGTGTCGCGGCGAGGGCTAAGGCATCGGCCTCGCCCGCCAGCAGCAGCGGCTGATAGCCCGCGTCACGCGCCAGCCGCCCCACCTCAGCGAAGCGCTCGGCGGGCCAGCGTTTCGCGGGCGAGCCGCTGCCGGGGTGCAGCGCCACCACGCGCTGAGCAAGCCCCCAGCGCCGCCAGTGGGCCTCCGCCTGCTCCTGGCTCGCTGCTGGTGGACGCAGCGGCCTGAGGTGGGCGGTGAGCGCGTCACGGGTTGCGGGCGTCGCGATGCCGAGCGGGCGGAGCGCCTCGGCCAGCCAAACGGCGGTGTGCGGCTCGCCCAGCGACTCTGCGGGCGGGGCGGCAGGCGCGACGATGGCTCGTGCGGCGCCAAACGCGGTCAGCCGTCGGGCGATTGCGCCGTCAGCATCGGGCGCCCAGAGGATGACGGCGTCGGCCTGAGCCAGCGCCTCGCGAGCGCGCGCAGTCAGCGGCGGAGCGGGCGTCGGGCGCCGCGAAGATGGCGCTCCAGTCCGGCAGATCCCACGGCCAGACGACATCGGCGAGGCCACTGGAGAGCGCCAGGGGCAGCGTGTCGGCGCGGGCGATGAACGTGAGGCGGGCGTCCGGCGCGGCCTCACGCAGCAGCGCCAGCGTCGGCAGCGTGAGCAGGGTGTCACCCAGCGCCCCCGCGCGCATGACGGTGATCTGGCGGAGGGCGGCGGCGGGGTGCGTTCACGGGGAATTCTTCCTCTCGCGTGCGGGCATTCACGTAGCATGTATATGGTAGCTGTGGCGCACAGATGGCGCATTCAGGCTGCGATGTGGCGCGCTCTGCTATAATCGCATCAACTACGACGCGCGGCGATGGACGAAATGGGAGCCAGGACATGAGCCAAGGACGACGGAGAGCGTGGCTAGCGCCGATCTTTCTCCTCCTGACCGTGGCGCTGGCTGGCTGCAACTTCTCATTCTGGGCGACCTCGCCACACCCGAAGCCCATCGGCCCGGGCTGCCCCGCGTGGACAGCATCCACCACGCAGCCCAGCATCACGCCGCCCGCCGCGACGGCCTCCGCCGCCGAGATCGCCGCCTACAACGCGCAGCTCGTCAGCCAGACGAAGCGCCCGGTGCGCAATCTCTATACGCTCACGCAGAACCTCGTCTATCACCAGTCCAGGCCATGTCGCGTGCCAGATCTCCGCGACGCCTGTTGATGAGCAGGTTGGCCTCGAACGGCGCTTCTGGGTCATCAACGCCAGCCAGTCGGGGTATCATCGCATCACCGCGCGCCTCGACTACGTGACCCCGCATCTGTACGTCTACGTGCAGGATGGCGCGGTCGTGAACTATCTCGCCCTGAAGGCCTCGGCGGACCGTTTCGAGGCGACGACCTATGCGCGCGACCGCGCCGCGTTTGGGAATCAGTGGAGCCTTGGGCCAGACCACGAGCCGCGTATCACCCTGCTGAACGCGACCAACCTGGGGGCGGTCGGCGGCTACTTCTCCTCCGCCGACGAATACCCGACCTCGATCAACAAGTACTCCAATGCGCGGCAGATGATCTACCTCAATCTGAGCGGTGGCGCGCGAGCCTGGCAGCTCCTTCTATGACGCCACGCTCGCGCATGAGTTCCAGCATATGATCCACTGGTGGGAGCGCCCCGCTGACCCGTCGTGGGTGAATGAAGGCATGTCGGTGCTGGCGCAGCAGCTCAACGGCTACACCACCGACAATCTGGAGCGCGGCTACTTCGCCGCGCCGCAGACGCCGCTGGTCAACGGCTGGACCGACGATCCCGTGGCGAACCTGCCACGATATGGGGCTGGCTATGCCTTCATGGACTACTTCTATGAGCACTACGGCGGCGATCAGGCTCTCCGCGCGCTGATGTCCAGCGGCTCGCAGGTTCCGCAGGCATTCAACGACGCGCTGGCGAAGCTCGGCTCGCATGACCACTTCAGCGATGTCTTCGCGAAGTTCCTCGCGGCGAATCTGATCAATGATCCCGCCGTCGCGCATGGCGCCTATGCGTATCGCGCCTTCGCGGGCGAGCGGGCGCATCTCACCGCGACGGCGAACATCTATCCCTACACGACGCTCAACTCCCTGGCGCAGTACGGCGCCGCCTACTACGACTTCCGGCTTCCCAGCGGAGCAAGCGCCACGCCGCAGACGCTCACCGTGAACTTCTCTGGCGCGCCGATGACCACCATCCTTCCCAACAAGCCACATGGCGCCTCGCGGACGGAGTGGTGGAGCAACAGCGGCGACAACATGGAATCAACGCTCACCCATACAGTAGACCTGACCAAGGCGCCAGCAGGCCCCGTCAATCTGACCTTCTACGCCTGGTATGAGCTGGAGCCGGGTTTCGATTACACCTATGTCGAAGCCTCGACGGATGGTGGCGCGACCTGGGAATCGCTGCCCGTGACGACCGGAACCAGCGCGAACCCCAATGGCGAGAATCTGGGGAACGGCATGAGCGGCATGAGCGGCGGGGGCGATCAGCCGGTCTGGGTTCCAGAATCGGTTGACCTGAGTAAGTATGCTGGCGAGCAAATCCAGCTACGCTTCGAGACGGTCACCGATGACGCGGTGCATTACGCGGGCTTTGCGCTGGACTCGGTGGCAATCCCCGCGATCAAGTACAACAGCGACACGTCGGGGAATGACGACTGGACAGCCAACGGTTGGGTGAACACGAACAACACGCTGCCGCAGCAGTGGAGCGTGCAGGCGGTTGTCTACCATGCCAACGGCAAGGCGCCCTCGATCCAGCAGTTGAGCGTTGACCCCACCACGGGGCAGGTGAGCGCGAGCGTCAATGACCTCGGTGGCTCCGTGAGCCATGTCACGCTGATCGTGGCGCCAATGGCCCCCGCGACGTATACAGCCGCATCCTATTCCATCTCCGCGATGCTCAGTTGACGCCGACCAGTCGGTGTAGGTGAGCTTTCATCCCAGTCGCCAGCGGCCAGCGTCATCCTCGGCGCATGGCGTAACAGCAGCCGATCAGGCGGGCGCTATGCGACGCGCGGGGGGATGCGCTATAGTGGCCGTGGCGGGTTCGCGTGGAAGGCGGCGCGCCAGCGCGCCCAACAGAGAGGCTTCCTGAATGAATGCGCAGCCCCAACGCCCGATGCAATCGCTCTTTCCCTGGTTTGGCGCGGCGTTCGCGCTGGCGAGCGCCGGGGCGTTCCTGACGAGTGAGTAACCCTTGGCGGCGCTTTTCTGGGTGTCGCGGCGCTGTTCTTTCTCTTCTGGCGCGAGGCGCGGGCGTGGGCTGAGATCCCGCAGTGGAAGCGGGTGCTGATGCTGGGGCTGCTGCTGGTCAGCGCGGTTCTCCTCATCATCGCGTTTGTTGGGTCGTTTGGCTGATGTGCTGGAGGCATACACATGAACATTGTGGTTGTCGGGGCCGGAGTCTCTGGGCTATCCTCCGCCGTGCGCCTGCTGGAAGCGGGCCATCGGGTCGTCATTCTCACGCGCGATGATCCGCTCCATACGACGAGCAGCGTGGCCGCCGCGACGTGGATTCCCTACGCGGTCGGCGGCGCCAGCGCGAAGAACTGGAGCCTCGCGAGTCTCAATGTTTTCAAGCGCGAGTTGGCCGGGCAGCCCGCTGAGATAGGCGTCAAGCTGCGCACCTTTTACAACCTGCTCGATGATCGGCAAGCGGCTGAGCCTGACTGGAAGCGGGATGTCAACGCGACCAACCTGACCGAGAAGGACTTGCCGACAGGGGTATGACGCTGGCTTCACCTTCGAGTCGCCGGTGATTGATATGTCGCTCTACCTGCGCTATCTGGAGCGCCGCGTGCTTGCGCTGGGCGGGCGCATCGAGGCCGAGTGGGACATCGCGCAGTGGGCCGAGGTGTATGGCTCCTGGGCAGGCATCTTCGCCGACGACGCCGAAGCCCTCACGTCGCCGCGCGTCATCGTGAACTGCGCTGGGCTGGGCGCGCGTGACCTCGTGGCGGAGGACGCGAACGACTCCTCCGATGGACGGGGTGTGCGGCCAGCGCGCGGGCAGGTCGTGCGGGTCGCGGCGAATGGCTTCGAGCGCGTGATCCTGGGTGAGCGCGAAGGCAAGCACCCTACGTATATCGTCCCGCGCATCAATGACATCGTACTCGGCGGCTCGTATGAGGAAGACAAAGAGATGCGCGCGGTTGACCCGGTGATGCGCGCGGACATCCTGAAGCGCTGCGCGGAGTTGCTGCTATTCTACGACAAGCGATTCGCGATGAGCCTCGCGGCGCTCGTCGGCGGCGAGACTGCGGCGGAATATCGCGCCGAGGTCGGCCCCGAACTTGCCGACACGCCGCCCGCTGACCTTGCCAGCGCGCCGGATGATTGCGGCCTGCGCCCCGTCCGCGCCGAGATCGCGCTCAAGCGGCAGACGCTGGCCCCTGACCGCTACGTCATCCACAACTACGGCCACGGCGGCGGCGGCGTGACGCTCTCATGGGGTTGCGCGCAAGCGGTCGCCGACCTGGCCGCGTCGCTGTAGGAGACTTGCGCGCGTTTCCGCGCCTCTGCTATGCTGGCCGCTGAGTGTGGGGAGAATAGCGCGTCCGGTCAGGTATGGGAGATCAGTGTGATGGCGGACGATGAGCTACGCGGCGAGGATGCCGCACACGCCGCCCGCGAGCAGCGCGCCGAGGATGAGGCAGCCAGCGCGGAGGCGCAGGCAGGCGGCCCGCCATCGCCGCCTCCCCAGCGTGCGAGCGCCGTGACGGGCTGGCTGCGCGCGGCGCTGACACGGCGCCCAGCCGAGACGCAGCCGCTGGCCTACGATGATCCGCTGCCGGCGCCAGCGACGCCGCCCGATGCGGAGAGCCGTGCGCGGCGCGCCGGGGAAGTGCTGCTGGCGCTCGCCCCAGGCGCGCCCGTTGGGGTTGTCGCGCCAGAGGGCGCCCCGCGTGTCGCGCTGGTCGTTGGCCGCGATACTCAGATCGAGCGCGCGCTAGAGTTGCTGGCGGCGGGGATCTCACTCTGCGTCCATAGCGACGGCGCGCCTGGGGTGGGCAAGACGATCTTCGCGGTGGAGGTCGCCGCGCGCGCGGTGGAGCGCAGGCTCTTCCCCGGCGGCGCTGTCTGGATCGCCTGTGAGACGCTGAGCGGCGAGGGCGGCCTGGCGGAGATCGTCACGCGGGTGGCGCGTGGGCTGCGCGCGGAACGCGCCCTCGCGGCGCTCGACCCACAGGAGCGCCGCGCTGCCCTGCGCGACTCGCTCCTCGCGGGATCAGGCGTGACGACGCTGCTGGCGCTCGACAACATCGAGCCAACGCTCGACATCACCGCCCTGCTCGACATCCTTGCGGGCGGCTATGCCACGCTGCTGTTGACCACACGCCACGCGGCGGATGATGCGCGCGTAACGCCATTCGCGCTGGAGCCGCTCGCCGCCGCCGACGCTGAGCGGCTGCTGGCCGCCCGCATACGGCTGCGCGACGTGACGCGCCCCACGCCAGAGGAAGCGCCACGGCTTGCGCGGCTCGCGGAGACGCTGGGCGGCCTGCCACTCGCCATCGATCTCACCGCCGCGATGATTGGCGTCTACGGGCAATCGCTCGATGCGATACAGGCGGAGGTCGAGGCGGATGTCGCGCGTGGCCCGGTGGCGGCCCTGCGCGCGCGGATTGACCGACACTGGCAGGCGCTCACCGAGCCGCAGCGGCGCACGCTGGCTGGTCTGACGCTGGTGGATGGCGCGACGTTCCCGCGCGCGGTGGCGCTGGCGGTGGCCCGCGTCGCCCAGGAGGATGGGGAGAGCGGGCGTGCGGAGATCGGCGACTGGTGGCGCACGCAGGCGGCGCAAACTCTCGACGCGCTGACTGGCCTGGGGCTGGTGGAGGCGCTGGCGGCGGGCCGTCTGCGCCTCCACCCACAGACACGCCAGCGAATCGCCCCCCGCCTGAGCGAACTGGGCGCCGCCATGCGTGAGCGGCTGGGCGTGGCGATGGCCGCGTGGTGGCTGGAGTATGCTGGCGCGCATCGTGGCTACGAAGGACGCGCCGGGCTAGAGGAGGAAGCGGCGGGCCTGATGGGCGCGCTTACCTGGGCGCACGCGCACGGCCAGTGGCGCCTGACCCTCGATCTGGCGGAGGCGCTTGGGGAGGCCTGGAGCGCGCACGGGCGGCGCGATGAGGCCATGCGCACGTATGCCTGGGCTGTGGAGGCGGCGGAGGCGGTCGGCCAGCCACGCGAGCGTCTCTGGGCGCGCTATCAGCTTGCGGTAGCGCAGGTCGAGGCTGATCAACTCCCGCAGGCGCAGGAGGGGTTCGAGGAGGCGCTGCGACTGGCGCGCGAGGTGGATGATCCGCTGGCCATTCGCGATGGGGCGCATGCGTTGGCGGCGGTGGCCGCGCGCCTGGGCGACGCCGAGCGAGCGCGGGAGGGATTCGCCGAGGCGCTGGCGCTGGCCCGCGCTGACGGCGATATGGCGGCCATTCGCGATGAGTTGCATGGGCTGGCGGTCGTGGACGCGCAGACGGGGCGACTGGACGAGGCGCGCGCTGCATATGCCGAGGCGCTCGATCTGGCGCGTGGGCTGGGCGATCTGAGCGCGATGTATCTGGAACGCTATGGGCTGGCGCTGGTGGAGCGTGAGGCGGGCGAGGTGGAGCGGGCGCGAGCGGGATTCGCCGAAGCGCTCGATCTGGCGATTGACCTGGGCGATAGCGGCGCGCGCAGTGATGCGCTCGCGCACCTGGGCGCGCTCGACTCGCAACGCGACGAGGTGGCGCTGGCCGAGGAAGAGCTTGCCGAGGCGCTGGCGCTTGCCGAGGCGCTACGCGATGCCCGGCGGGCGGCCCGCGCGCAGATCGGGCTGGCGGAGCTGGCGGCGACGCGGGGAGACGCGCTCCTCGCGAGCGAGCGGTTCGCGCTGGCCCACGCGCTCTACGACCGCCTGGGCGACGCTGAGGCCGAGCGCGTGGCTGAGCGCATGCGCGAGCTGGGCCTCGCTTCGTAGTGGCTTGTGTAGAGCGGCAAGCGATGATAGACTGCGCCAGGGATACGACGCACGGCCCGCGCGTCGCCCAGAGTCGCGAAGAAAGGGGTGGACGAATGGCGCAACGCGATAAAGGGATGAAGCTCCGTAGCCGCAACGGCCACTTCGAGATGGCTGACTTCGATCTGAAGCATGTGGAGGAGGGTTACTGGATGTGGATGGAGTGCAAGTTCGACGGCCACAACGGCGGCCACTGGCTCGCGCCCGATCCACAGACGCCCACTACCGTGCGGGTGATCTATGAGCCGTACCTCTGGGCCGACGCAGTGACAGCGTTCGCCGCGCGTGACCGCTGGGAAGCCCAGCAAGAACGGCGCGGCTAGGCCAGTGAGCAGAGAACTACCGGAGAGCCTGCGGGGCGCGCTGAACGACCTCGCGGAGGGCTATTCCACACGGACGCTGGCCGAGGCGGCAGGCGCGCTCTCAGACATCTATCGCGCCGACAAGGAAGCGCCTGTCCCTGATGCGATCGCATCGCCTGTCGCCGCTGTGGCCTATGCGATCACCCGGCTCCCGGCGACCTGGGCCGCGCTGGCCGCGACCCTCGCGGAGACACAAGCCCGCCTGCCCGACTGGCGCCCCACGAGCCTGCTGGATGTGGGCGCGGGGCCTGGTGGCTCAGTCTGGGCGGCGGCGAGCGGTCTGGCCATCGCTGAGCGGCGCGACGCTGCTGGAGCGCGATCAGCGGATGATCGCGGTGGGCCAGCGGCTCCTGCGGGAGGCTCCCATCGAGACGGAGGTCGCCTGGCGGCAGGCCGACATGTCCGCCGACTGGGGACGCCTCGCGGGTGAGCCATTCGACCTCTGCGTCAGCTCGTATGCGCTGAATGAGCTATTCCACGAGCAGCGACTGGCCCTGGTGGAGCGGCTATGGGCGGCCTGCGGGGGCGCGCTGGTGTTGGTCGCGCCGGGGACGCCCAGTGGGTTCGCCGCGATTCGCGAGGCGCGCACCTGGCTCATCGGCGCAGGCGCTCACCTGATCGCTCCATGCCCGCATGCCGATGCCTGCCCGATGCCGCCCGGCGACTGGTGCCATTTCTCGCAGCGGCTAGCGCGCTCACGGCTGCACCGCCAACTCAAGGGTGGCGCCGCTCCGTTTGAAGATGAGAAGTACGCATATATCGTGGCCGCCCGCATGCCCGGCGCCGCCATCGCCGCCCGCGTCATCCGCCATCCCCTCGTGCGCCCTGGCCACATCAGCCTGGAGCTGTGCGCGCCAGATGGCCTCCTGCGTGCGGATGTGACACGCAGCGAGCGCGAATACTGGCGGGCCGCCCGCGACGCGACCTGGGGATCCGCGCTGGAAAAGCTGCCAGAGAAGACGCGCGACCGCTAGCGCGAGTTGGCGCGCCATCGCCCATGTTATGGGGCCTCAGTGGCGTCTGACGCAGAAGCGCGATAGCCCAATGTTTGAGCTTCAGACGGGCTGTGATAGAATACGAGCGCTTGTATGACAATGTGGCTGGTTGTGTATGTGTAGTATGTGGTTCTACCACTGCCGAGCGCGCTTCACCGGTGGCTCGTCCATCGGGCCTGTAGCGTGACGGATGATTGCACAGCCATCGTAATCCCGATCTCTGTGTGGATCAGTAGTCGCGAACAGGAGATACCGTGGACAACACGTATGATCCAAATGCTCCCATCCCTGCGGATGGGAGTGAAGAGGCGCAGCCGCTCGAAGCGGCTGCCGAAGAGACTGTCGCCACGCCAGCGGCGTTCACTGAAGATGTGAGCACGGCGGAAACCGCTCCCGTCGCGGAGGAAGCCGCCCCGACTGAGGCGCCCGCGATGAGCGACCTGACGCCCACGTACCAGGCGGCGTCCTTTGCCTCTGACGTCGGCGCGCGCGCCGAGCGCGCGCCTGCCGCGGTGGCGGAAG
Organism: uncultured Chloroflexia bacterium; assembly: GCA_963840335.1. Taxonomy (GTDB): domain Bacteria; phylum Chloroflexota; class Ktedonobacteria; order Ktedonobacterales; family JADMIN01; genus JAKAIY01. The sequence continues at coordinate 95,747 of CAWIYP010000009.1, read as the reverse complement.
CCGCGCCAGTGGCGGAGGAGACCCCGGTAGCAGCCGCTGAAGAGGTCGCGAGCGAGCCAGCGCCCGTGGCTGCGGAAGAGGTCGCGCCCGCTTATGAGGCCGCGCCGGTCGCCAGCGCCTACGAGAGCGTGAGCTATGAAGAGACGACCGTGGTGAGCGAGGAGGGCGCGCCTGCGGCTGAGGAAGCTGCGGAGGCTGCGCCTGTAGCCGAAGAGGCTGCCCCTGCGCCAGTAGCCGAGGAGCCGCGCCTGTAGCCGAGGAGGCTGCGACCTACGCATAGCCGAGGAGGCTGCTCCTGCGACTGAGGAGCTACTCCGGTATATGACGCCGCGCCTGTCTACGAACCTGAGCCTGTAGCGAGGCCGCGCCCATCGCCGCCGCATATGAGAGCGTCAGCTACACGTCTACCCGAGGCGGCGCTCCTGCCGCTATGGCCGAAGAAGCCGCGCCTGCGCCAGTGGCGGAAGAGGCTGCACCTGCGCCAGTGGCCGAAGAGGCTGCGCCTGCGCTCGGTGGCCGAGGAGGCCGCGCCCTGCTCCAGTAGCGAGGAGGCGCGCGCCCTGCGCCGAGTGGCCGAAGAGGCCTGCGCCAGTCGCCGCCGCAGCAGCGGTTGTCGCCGCTGCCAGCGCGCCGACCTATGCGCCTCCCCCGCAAGCCGCTCAGTATGCGCCGCCGGTTGGCTACGCGCCTGTTCAGCCGATGATGGCGCCCGCGCGGAACAACGGACTGGCGCTCGTGCTGGAAATCGTCCCGGGCCTGTTCGGTTTCTTCGGCATTGGCTGGCTCGTCGGCGGTTTCACCTCGACGGGGCTATTCCTGCTGATTGGTGGGATCATCTGGATGGTCGTGGGATCGTTCATCTCGATCGTCACGCTCGGCAGTCGGGTTCCTGTGCATGGCGGTGATCAATGTGATCGTCGTGATCGTCTCAACGCTCATGCTCAACAATCGCCTGAAGGCGGCCTGATAGCCTGTTTTCCAGAACACGACACCGCGCCAGAGAAACAACTTCTCTGGCGCGGTGTTGTGCGTGCGTGGCGTGGGCCACAAGCGAGCTAGAGCGCGCTGTTGATGTGAACAAAGATGCTGGAGATCGCCGGGCCAAGCAGCACCAGCGCCGCAATCACCACGATCGCGACCAGCGCGATAATCAGCGCATACTCCACCAGACCCTGGCCACGCTCGGCTCGCTTGATAAGTTCGCGCATGCAGATTCCTCCTGGCGCTGGCGATGAATGCCAGTCGCGTATAGCGTCGCTGGATGGTCGCGGGACATCCGTCGTTCCGGCGGCGCAATCGTTACACTGCTAAAGCAATCAACGAAATAAATGTCTCTACGTATTGGTGGTAGGGTAAGCCAGATAGGACTGTTGGTCGGGCCAGACGTCGTGACTTTCAGGTCATGCCATCCGCTCAGCATCAGAGGCGAGATCGCGCTGCGACGCTAGTCTGGCGTCACGCGGCGTCCTGCGCTATACTTGCCTGTGCGTCCACACACGCGGGCATGGATGGGCTGCGCGCAACGAGTCTTGCTCCCCGGACTGCGCGTCCCAGTCGCCTTCGCCCTTGTCGTGGCGTTCCCTGTGTAATCCCTCACTCGCTCGCATGACTCATCAATCAGGAGATATCGCATGCGCGTCGAAGGCGCCTATACGTTTCCGGGGGTATCGAGCGGGTCTTCGCAACCCTCACCAATCCAGACGCTCTCGCTCGCGCCATCCCCGGCTGCGAACGCTTCATTCAGCTTGGCCCCGCCAGCGCGAATGGCGACACCACCTACGAGATGCGTCTGCGCGCAGGCCAGGGACAACGCGCCTACACAGTGATCACTCGATGTCCGCGCGGCGCGACGTCCCGCCTACCTGAAGCTGGAGATCAGTGGGCGCGGCCCGTCTGGCCCCATCACGGGAACCGGCTCGCTCGATCTCGTCGAGCAGAACGACCATACCGTCGCCGCTTATCGTTTCATCTTCAGCAACGTCGGCGCGCCTGAGACGTCCGACCTGCCCTCGCAGTCCGCCGCGTTCACCGCGCGGGCCGCCTGCGCGCATCTCGCCGACGAGATCTTCGCGCAGGGCAATGGGGAGATGACCTGGCTGCCAGAGGATGCGGCCCATTCCGGTGGGCTTGCGACCGTGCGTGGGCGCATCCTGGCGAATATGCGCCGCCGGCGTTCCGAGCGGCAGCCCCTGGCCTGGACAGAGCGCGCCATCTGGATGACCGCTGGCCTGGCAATGGGCCTTGGCGTCATCGCGCTGGCGATGGGCATCGTGCGCTGGCTGGGTGGGCGCGGCGACGGCGCGTAAGAGCGGAGGCGCATAGCGCTGGTTGGCAGTCTGGTTGGTCTGAGACGCATCGGCTGCCTTGCGTGGATGCGCCAGTCTGTGGCTAGATATGCGCGGGCGCAACCGGCGTCCGTGTCCGTCGCCTGGCAGTTGGTCGCGCGGCTGGCGTGGCGTCCAGGCGAACGTAACGCGGGAGTTGAACCCACCTCACTATGGCGACAGAGGCGACCAGCGTCATCGAGCGCGTCAAGCAGAAGCTCGATATTGTCGAAGAAATCGGCGCCGTTGTCCCACTCAAGAAGTCGGGCAAAGCGTGGCGTGGTCTCTGCCCGTTCCACGGCGAGCGCACGCCCTTCGTTCTATGTGTACCCCGATGGACACTGGCGCTGCTTCGGCTGCAATGAGCACGGCGACCTCATCACCTTTGTCGAGAAGACACAGGGCCTCGATTTCATGGACGCGCTTGCGGCGCTGGCCGAGAAGGCGGGCGTCTCGCTCGACCGCCAGCGCTACGACGCCGGTGACGCCGCGGAGGCGGCGGAAGGCGCGACCCGCAAGCGTCTGCGCGCGTTGAACGAAGCCGCCGCGATCTGGTTCCACGCGCAGCTCCTCCAGGCGCCCTCCGCGCAGTATTGCCGCGCATATCTGGAGTCGCGCGGCGTCAGCAACGAGTCCATCGCGACGTGGCGGCTGGGCTTCGCGCCGGATGGCGACCTGCTCTCGCGCTACCTGCTCACCCAGGGCTATACGGCCAAAGAGCTGATCGATGGCGGATTCGCCCGCGAGCGCGAGCAGTCGGCGGGCGGTGGCGCTGCGCGACTACTTCCACAATCGGCTGATCTTCCCGATCCGCAATCAGGCGGGGCAGACGGTCGCGTTTGGTGGACGTGAGCTTGGCGGCGGACACCCCAAGTATCTGAACACCCCGCAGACGATCCTCTTCGACAAGAGCGCGACGCTCTTTGGCCTCGATCTCGCCCGCGACGCGATCAAGCGCAACGACCGCGTGGTGGTGGTCGAGGGCTACATGGACGCGCATTGTGCCGTACCAGCATGGCTTTCGCAATGTCGTCGCGGTCATCGGCAGCGCGCTGACCGAGAAGCATGTCCACCAGATCAAGCGGCTGACGCGGCGCGTGACGCTGGCGCTCGACCCGGACGCGGCGGGCGAGTCGGCGACGGTGCGCGGCATCCAGGTGGCGCAGCGCGCATTCGACCGCGTGGTGGTGCCAGTGCCGCGGCGCGCGCTCTGGGCGCGCCGACCAACCGCAAGGGCGAGCCGAAGGGGCTGGTGCGCTTCGAGGAGCAGGTGGACGCCGAGATCACCGTCGCGCGGCTGCCCCCGAACGAAGACCCCGATGAGTTCGTGCGGCGCGACCCGGAAGGCTGGCGCACTGGCCATCGAACAGGCGCAGCCACTGATTGACTTCCTCATCGAGGCCGAGACGGCGGGCCTGGCGCTCGATACGCCGCAGGGCAAGGCTGAGGCGCGCAAGCGGTTGCTGCCCGTCATCGCGGAGGCGCGCGACCGGACGCTGGCCGACGAATATGTCGGGCGGCTGGCGCAGAAGCTACGGCTCGACAAGATCGAGTTGCGGCGTGATCTGGCGCTCACCCGGCAGCGCCTCGACCGCGAGACACGGGCCGCACGCCAGCGCCAGAGCGAGCAGGAAGCCCCCAGCAGCGTCGCGAACGAAATGCCGGATGCGCCAGACGAAGCAGACGGCGACTCTAGGATTTAAGTACCGTGACGCTGCGCAGGCGCAGCCAACACAGGGGTATAGTTCGTCCAGCGCATCAGGGGGATTGCGCGATCATGCCCTGCTTGCTGAGCATGCGCTCGAAGCGTACTGCCTGGGGCTCGCGCTCGAATACCCCACGGCGTGGGTTGAGGTCTCCGCCATTCTCGACGGACCGGACTTCGCGACACCGGAGTTGCGAGCGCTCTATGACGCGCTCAGCGCCGCGAGTGGCGACGATTCGCTCGCTACAGCGGACTTCATTGAATCGCTTCATCCATTGTTGCGCGCGGCGGCTGAGCAGGCGCGCGCAACAATCGGCGAGCGTGAACGAGACGCAACGCATCTGGTAAAGGATGCGCGCGATGCGGCCTATCGGCTGAAGAGCCTGCGCCTCAAAGGCGAGATGGCCGAACTCGACGCGCTCCAGCGCGAAGCAGAGCAGGCTGGCGATACCGAATCGCTGCATGCGCTGCTCGCCCGCAAGGCGCAGCTACTCGTGCAGCGCCGCGCGATTGATACTGCCAGCTCTGGTGTCATTGGCAAGCCAGGCAAACACGGAAACAAGCGGCATGCGCTCTAGTGGCGCCTGAAGCTGTCTTCTGACGCGCGTTGTCTGGGAGTGGCGTACAGGTCATTATCTGGTGGATTTTTCGGCCATCATTCAGTCTCTGGGGTACTAGCGGGGTCGCTGGCGCAGGCGCGCCCAGGCTCGACATTCGCGGGAGGATTGCGGCGAAATGGTCAAACGGAAGCGGGATGTGCGGGTGACGCATGTTACCAGTCCGAGTGAGCCTGAAGGGGCGACCTGGTCAATTCTGGAGCGAAAGCGCGTCCACATGGCAGCGCGAGACTGGTGACCAGAAGTGGCCAGAAGATGAGGCGGCATGGGCTTCCGCTGCGAATGGGCATGCGCGAGAATCTGGCAAAGCAACCGAAGAGAGTTCATTTTTCGCTCTCGGCGCGTTACATAGTGTAGGCGCCGTGGAGACCTCACAGGCGTCGGGGATAAAAGGTAAGCGAGTCGGCGACCTCACGCTCGGTATTGTGTCATCCACCCAGACGGACATCCCATCCGTAGAGCATGCTTTGGTGGCGGAGCCATCTGATGAAGATCTGGATGACGCTGACGAAGATCTAAACGAGCCGGACGATAGGGCGCTCGACGACGTGTATCTGCTTCAGGAAGGGCCTATGGCAGTTGACCCGTTGGACCCGACCAAAGATGCCTGGCGAATACCAGGGCCGGAAGACGAACTCGCCACAAGTGGGACCCACAAGTGGGACGATCTGCGCGAGAGCATCACCGCGTTGACCGCCGAACTCGATAGCAGCCTGGATGACCCCGTTCGTATGTACCTGCGCGAGATTGGTCGCGTGCCCCTGCTCTCCGCAGAGCAGGAAGTCTCGCTGGCCAAGCGTATGGAACGTGGCAAGATCGAGCGCGACAAGCCCCGCTCACAGCAGAGCATGCGCGCGCTCTACGATGCCGAGGAGGCGCAACGGCAACTCACCGAGGCCAATCTGCGGCTGGTGGTGAGTGTCGCCAAGAAGTATATCGGGCGGGGCATGAACCTGCTCGACCTGATCCAGGAAGGCAACATCGGACTCATCCGCGCGGTTGAGAAGTTCGATTATACCAAGGGGTATAAGTTCTCGACCTACGCGACCTGGTGGATTCGTCAAGCCATTACCCGCGCAATCGCCGACCAGGCGCGCACCATTCGTATCCCCGTGCATATGGTCGAGACGATCAATCGGCTGATTCGCACGAGCCGCCGTCTGCTGCAAGAGATGGGGCGCGAGCCAACCGCCGAAGAGATCGCTACCGAAATGCAGATCACGCCAGAAAAGGTGCGCGAGATCATCAAGGTGAGCCAGGAGCCTGTCAGCCTGGAGACCCCCATAGGCGAGGAAGACGATAGCCATCTCGGCGACTTCCTCGAAGACCACGCCGCGCTTGCGCCTGCGGAAGCCGCCAGCCACCAACTCCTCAAAGAGCAGGTGAAAGACGCGCTCTGTAGCCTGACACAGCGCGAGCAGGAAGTTCTCCGCCTGCGCTTTGGCCTGGATGATGGCCGCAGCCGCACGCTGGAAGAGGTGGGCAAAGAGTTCCGCGTGACCCGCGAGCGCATCCGCCAGATCGAGGCGAAGGCGCTGCGCAAGCTACGGCATCCCAGCCGCAGCCGCCGCCTGAAAGACTATCTCGACTAGCGCTTTCCGCGCAATCAGCTCTCATTCTCAGTCGAGGCGCATCCTGACAACGGCCCGCTTGATCGAACAGGATCAGCGGGCCATTGTGTTGGTCGGTGGCGCGTTTCTGATATGACGAAGGATCTCGTCGACGACGCGCGCGAGCGGCGGGGTGGCGTCGATGATGATACCGATTTTCGGAATGTCTTCTTTTGTATGATGCAAGCGCACAGCGAGTTCCCGCTCCTCTGGTTTTCCGCCAAAATCAGTTGGGTCTAGCGCCACGCGCTCATCAATCCGCCGTTTCATGGTATCCAGGTCGACATCAAGGACAAACACGCCATCAAATAAATCGATGAATTTTGAAAAATTCCTCGAACCACCGCAGAAAAATGTGACCGCCTCCTCCTGGTTGGCGACTAAGGCTTTTACTTTCTCGACATCCCAAATGTGGTGCTTGGACATGAAGGTAACCGAGTGCTCGTGCGTGAAGGTATCCGTTGGTTGACCAGTTTCTGGATCGCCTTGATACGCCAATTCACGGTCACCATGAATGGCCTGGTAGCCGCGCCGCCGCAATTCTGCGCAGACCGCCGTTTTGCCGGCGCCGGAAACGCCTTCAATCAGATAATTTTTCCTGCCCATGGCTCGATGATATCACGTTCGCATGGTGTTGTACCTGGGCTCACTCAAGCGCAGGATTCGCCAGGCTCGGCCGATGGCCACAGTACAACGACCGAGACGAAATTGGTATCACTCGCCGTTGCTATGCTGCCGCAGGAAGGCTTCGACTTCGGCGCGTGTGGGAATGCTCTCTTGCGCGCCGGGGCGCGAGACGCAGAGGGCCGAGGCTGCTGTGGCGAAGCGCAGCGCCTCCGCCGCGTCCATCTCCGCTGCGGCGACGGCGTACATGCCGATGAAGGTGTCTCCGGCGGCGGTAGTGTCCACGACAGTCGTGGGGAAGATGGGCGTCTCGATGCGCTGCCCGTCGGCGTCGAGATAGAGCGAGCCGAGCGCGCCGAGCGTCACGATCACCTGGCGGGCGCCGCGCGCGATCAGGTCGCCCGCCGCCAGCGCCGCATCGGCCATGCTCGCCACAGGGCGGTGGGTGAGTGTGGCCGCTTCGATCTCGTTGAGGCAGATGATGTCGAGCAAGGGATAGATCTCGTCTGGGTAGCTCGACGGCGGGTGCGGGATTAAAGAGGACGCTCAGCCCTTCCTGGTGGGCGATCCGCATCGCGGCGAGGGTTGTCTCCCAGGGAATCTCGTTCTGGGTCAGCAGGGTGTCCCCCTGCGCGATGCGCTCCCGCTGCGCTTCAACGTCGTCCGCTGTCACCTGCCCATTCGCGCCCGCTGAGAGGACGATGCTATTCTGCCCAGCGGCATTGACGGTGATGAACGCCTGGCCAGAGGTGGTGTGCTTGCGCGCCAGCCCGGCGATGCCCACGCCGCGCGCGGCCAGCCCGGCGGCCAGCGGCTCGGCGAAGGCGTCGTCGCCCACGGCGCCGATGAAGTCTACCCTGGCGCCTGCCGCGGCTGCCGCGACGGCCTGGTTCGCGCCCTTGCCGCCAGAATGAAATGCGGTTGAGCGCGCGTGTACCGTCTCGCCGGGCTGCGGGAACGCCGCGACGAGACTGACGACATCCATATTGACACTGCCCACGACCACGATGCCTGGCTGCGCGCGCATCGTCCGCCCTCCATCCGTTTGCGAGTGAATCGCGGGGCTGGGCGTGACCCCTGACCCCGGAAGTGGGCCGCTGCCCCTGCCACCGTGTAGCCTATCACGTTTGCGCAGGGCTACGCTTGCGCTGAGCGGCGCCGATGGGCTACACCATAGGCAGCGGGCGCGGATGGAGCGGCGCAAGGGGCGTCGCGCCAGCACGAGATAGCGTGAGCGCGGGAGGGTATCCGCATGGAAGCGCCGTATCGGGTCGGCATTCTGACGGTCAGCACACGGGGCGCGGCGGGCGCGCGTGAAGATACGTCGGGCGATGGCTATTCTGGAGTTGGTGGAGGCGGAGCCGCTGCGCACGCAGGTCGTCGCGCGGGCGGTCGTCGCCGATGACTACGCCGCCATCGAGCGTGTCCTGCGGGAGTGGTCGGATGACCTGCAACTGAGCCTCATCCTGACGACGGGTGGCACGGGCCTCAGCCCCACCGACATCACACCGGAGGCCACGCGCGCCGTGCTCGACCGCGAGGCGCCGGGGATCCCGGAGGCGATGCGCGCGGCGAGCCTGCGCCACACCCCTTTCGCGATGCTCTCGCGCGGGGTCGCGGGGCTGCGTGGCTCGACGCTCATCATCAACCTGCCTGGCAGCCCCAAGGGTGTGCGCGAGTGCATGGAAGCGATCATGCCCGCGCTGCCCCACGCGCTCGACATCCTGACGACGCGCGTGCAAGACCACGGGCCAGCCGCGCAGAGCTAATCTCAAGAACGCGGAGAATATATGCTGCCAGACGGATACACCTTTCGCGCCGCGCGTCACGAGGATGCGGCCGCCGTCGCCGATCTCATCAACGCCTGCGAGATGCTCGATCTCGGCCAGGCGAATACCAACGCCGCACGCGCTGCGGCGTATCTGGGGATCGCCTGACCACAAGCCGGAGGACAGTATGCTGGTGGTCGCGCCCGATGGTCGCTACGTCGCCGTGCTCAATCGCTTCCCGGAAGGCGAGCATCTGGTCGAATTCGATGGCTACACGCTGCCGGAGGCGCGCGGACTGGGCATTGGGACGGCACTGCTCTATCTGGTGGAGTCGGAGGCGCGTATCCAGGCGGCGGATTTGGAGCCCATGCCCACCGTGCGCCTGGCGACGAGCGCCTGGGCCACGAATGAGAGCGCGTGTCGGCTCTTCGAGCAGTGGGGCTATACGCTGGTGCGCCGCTGGGAGCGCATGCTGATCGAGATGGACGAGGCGCCGGAGCCGCCGAGCCTGCCAGCGGGCGTCAGCATCCGCGCGTTTGTCCCAGGACAGGAAGACCAGCGCTTCGCCGAGGCGATGGAAGAGGCGCAGGCCGACGAGTGGGGGCATATCCCGCTGACCTGGGAGCAGTGGCGCTACTACCATATCGAGAGCATCCCCAACCTCGACCCATCGCTCTACTTCGTCGCTGAGGAAGGCGGCGAGATCATCGGCGGGGCGCTGTGTAGCTGGGAGACACCGGGCGATCCAGAGGTGGGGCATGTGCGCTATCTCGCGGTGCGGCGGCCCTGGCGGGAGCGTGGTGTGGGCGAGGCGCTGATGCGAACGATCCTCGCGACCTTCTATGCGCGCGGGAAGCGACAGGTCGGGTTGGGGGTGGACGCCGAGAGTCCCACGCATGCCAACGCGCTCTACCGTCGTGTGGGCATGCGCGCCATCAACGAGACGCGCATCTATGAGAAGATCCTCACGCCTGGCCCCTAGAGCCTGCTAAAGCCGTGATGTCGAAAGATGGCAGAATGCCTAGGTATGTCAAGCACTCGCGGCCCCTAGCCGACCGATGTCAGCGACGGCGAATGGGCGTTCGCCACGCCCTATCTCAAGCTGCTGAGTGAAACCTTGCGGCGCACGCATAGCCTGCGCGTGCTCTTGCGCCTGGTGGCCGGGCCAAAGACGCGCTCCGCACATCGACCAACGGCATTGCCTTCACGCTTCCACTGAATCGGTGAAGGAATAGACCTTTGAGTCGAACTTACGCGAGACCTTCCACGCAGCGGTAGAGACGTTCCAGGCCGACATGGAGCGCCTCTACCACTGCGTCTCCTACATTAACGAGCGATCCGCCTCGGCTTTGTGTAGGTGCTACGGCGCCATTTCAATGGGAAGTTGGGTAGGCAGATATACATTGCCAGCAGTGTCAACTACGTAGGGTTCTATCAAAAACCGGGGATTGAGGAAAAGCAAGGAGACCACTATTGTGATGCCATGAATAACCGCGTCACGATAGGAGGGTCTCGGACGCAGTGTAGCGTAACGGTGGTTGTCGAGCTAGCGCCAGAGGCAGAGGTGAGTCAGCAGCACGCAGGCGACGACCGTCTGTTGATGAACATCCAAGCCATAGCACCGCGCATACTGCACTTCCATAGGGCGTCGCTCCGCAAGCAAGGCGTGGCGCTGCTCGATGCGTTACTATCGCTCTTTGCGGGCATGCCGCTCTACCCTGCCTTGGGCTGAGCAGTTACAGTTACTCATGCCAATAGCAGTGTCAACGCCACATGCGTTGCTGGCCGACTGCGGCCAGATACCGATAGTGGCCTGTACCATCCATGATGTGCTAGATGAGCCATACCAGCTTCCTGGATAGGACAACTCTTGTGTGGCACGAGATACTTTGTTGACGTGTTCAGGCGCGTCATGCGCTAGCTGTTGCGGCTGGAGTCCAAAAGACACTACCCCCAACACGATCATGAGAAAGAGTCGCATTACACATGCCAGCCTCTGCCAGCGGTGTGCGTTCCGGCCTCTCGCCCTAGGTTCTACCAAAAGCCGCGGGTTGGCAAGCTGGCGAATAAATTTGCGCCTGGATGGCCCGCGGGCCGCGAAGCCCGCCGACGCGGGCTGGGTCTCGACGAGCATGAGCACGCAGGGGCAGATGGATCGTCTGGCGCCGTCTGGTTCCGAGTCCGCGTCGGCGGACTTCGCGGCGGAACGCCCTCCAGGCGCGGCTTGAGCCGCCAGCTTGCCTGCCGCCAGACCTCCGAATTTTGGTAGAACCCTCGCCCTGGGCGCGTTTGACGGGGCCAGAACGCCGCACATATACTTGAGATGGCGCATGCGCTGTGACGCCGTCGCGCTTCAGGCATGCGCGCCAAGGCACGACGACAACGGACAATGTGCGAGCGATACTACTTGCGCCGACGAGGGCAGCATACCCACAACGGCGCCCGCGCAAAGGAGCGTGGCACATGGCGGTAGGGTTAGGCGCTGACGAGCAACTGATGATCGAGATGGTGCGCGATCTCGCCCGCGAGCGGGTAGCGCCGCGCGCCGCTGAGATAGACGAGCAGGGCGAGTTCCCCTGGGACATCAAGGAACTGCTCGCCAAGCAGGACATCCTCGCGATGCCCTTTCCGGAGGAATATGGCGGGTTGGGGTCGAGTGAGCTGAGCACGCTGATGGTCATCGAGGAACTCGCCAAAGTGTGCGCCACAACATCGCTGATTCTCTGCGTGCAGCAGCTTGGCTCCCTGCCCATCCTGCTGGCGGGCACAGAGGAACAGAAGCGCCAGTGGATACCCCGACTGGCAACCGGCGAGTGGCTGGCCTCCTTCGGGCTGACCGAGCCTGGCTCTGGCTCAGACGCGGGCGCGATGGCCACGAAGGCCGTGCGCAAGGGCGATAGCTACGTCCTGAACGGTGTCAAGCACTTCATCACCAACGCCGGCATCGCCCACGTCAATACCATCTTCGCCTCTGACCAATCCCGAGGCGGGAACGCGCGGCATCACCGCCTTCGTCGTCGAGGACGGGACGCCTGGCTTCCACCTCGGCAAGGTCGAGCATAAGATGGGCATTCGTGGCTCGCAGACCGGTGAGCTGGTCTTCGAGGATTGCGAGATTCCCGCCGCGAATCTGCTGGGACGCGAGGGCGAGGGCTTCAAGCTGGCCCTGGCCACCCTCGACCGCACCCGCCCCGGCGTGGCGGCGCAGGCGCTGGGGATCGCCCAGGGCGCGCTCGACTTCGCCGTCCAGTACGCCAAAGAGCGCGTGCAGTTCGGCCAGCCGATCTTCGCCAACCAGGCCATCCAGTTCATGCTGGCCGACATGGACATCAAGGTAGAAGCGGCGCGCCAGCTCATCTACCACGTCGGCGAGCTGATGGATAGCGGCGCGACAGGATTCGGGCGCGAATCCGCCATCGCCAAGACCTTCGCCTCGGATACCGCCATCGAGGTGACGAACGACGCCATTCAAGTGTTGGGTGGCTATGGGTACATGAAGGAGTTTCCGGTGGAGCGAATGATGCGCGACGCCAAGATCACCCAGATTTATGAGGGCACCAACCAGATCCAGCGGATGGTTATCGCCCGGGCGCTCGCCAAGTGAGTGGAGCGCAGATGAATACGCTGAGCTTTCCCCTGCGCAGTGGGGAAACCTGTTCGCTCAGCCAGGACACCCTGACCGTCGGTCAGCGACAAATCCCCCTGCGCGATATCGTCTCCGCTGGCCTCGTGGCCGACAACAGCGTACCTGCGGCGCCGGGGATGCCCCCGACGCCAGGCGTCGCACTCCAGCTCGGCGATGGCGGCCGTCGTCGCCTTCACCCCTGTGGAGCAACTCGACTGCTGGCGGCTGCTCCAGTCGCTCTACGTCGCGGAGCCACGGCTCAGCGCGCCGCTGCCGCCCCCGCCTGGAGCGCCGGGCGCCGCCACTGGCGCGATGGGCGGCCCTGGCTACCTATGGCGCACCCACCGCCCTATGGCTACGCGCCGCCCTATGGCTATGGGTATGCCCCGGTTGGCCCATCGGAGAGCGACAGGACGCTCGCGGGCATCTGCCACCTCAGCGTCTTCTTCGCGCCGATCATCCTGCCGCTCATCATCTGGCTAGCGATGCGCCGCACCCACTCCTACGCCTCATCGCAGGCAAAGCAGGCGTTCTTCTTTCACCTGTTCTTCACCATCATCGCGTTCGTCGGCTTGATCGTGCTGCAGTTCTTCTTCTTCTGACGACCTTCTTTACCTCGGCAAGCCTCTGCCGCCACAGATCCAGCGAGCGTGGACATCACGTTTCTGCCGCTCATCCTCGCGTTCTATGGAGGATTGGCGCTCGTCGGGATACTCGACGCCATCTTCAGCGTGTACGCCGCTGTACAGGCATTCCAGGGCAAGCCCTACCACTACCCGCTGCTGGGCTGGCTGCGCTAAGTAGGGTTGAGCCACCTCACTGGTCTCGATGCGCTATCGATCAGCCAGTTCGAGCCATCGTACTGCGTCACGTTCACGATATACGTCAGTGGCGCGGTAGGCTCGTCAGCGCGGGTCACATTTACCGTCGCGGTATAGTGGCCCGCGTTGTCCGTCTGCGACTGCGTAATCGTAAAGCTCAATACCTTGCCATAGCGCGCGTCATCCGAGGAAAGCGCGCTAGCGAACGACGATTCCGAGGTCGGATCATTGCGGCTGGCCGAGACATACTGCCAGGCGAGCGATGCGTTCTGCTGCTCCAGCGCATGGAAGTAGCCGCTGACGGTGGCCTGGGGCGTCGAGCGATCGGGCGGGGCGAAGTTCTGGTAGGCGACGACCGCGAGCACACCGACGATCACCATGAGCGCGAACAGAATCCCTATCAGCACGCTGAGCGGTGGCCCACGCCGCTGTGGCGCCTTCGTGTCCATGCGTGGGTTGGAGTGTCTCTCTGGCGTCCCGATCGGCGGCAGACGCGACTGCGTGGTCGCTGGCGCCAGCCGGGGAGCCGATGTGGTCGCGATCGCGCTCGCGGGGGCCAGCCGCGCGCTTCCAGGCGCCTGCGGAGCCACTCGGCTGATGCGGTGGCAATGGCGCATCCAGCGGCGGCAGGCTCGCGGCGTGCGTCGCCTCGCCCGGAGGGATTCGAGATGACCTGCGGCATGGGCGAATGCGCTCCAGCCATCAGGTCTGGCGCGCCTGAGCCGCCCTGCTGGCCAATGGGCGGCCACGAATTCGGCTGCTGTCCCATCGGGCCGACATGCCGTAGGAGCCAATTCCCGGCCCGCTCGCGGCGAAGCGTCCCTGCTGCAACGCCTCCATCATCTGCGCCGCGAACTCCGTCACCGACTGATAGCGATTCGCGGGCTTGAGATCGAGCGCGCGCATGATCGCCGCGTCGGTCAGCGGCGTGATGGCTGGATTGAGGTCGCGCGGGCGCGGCATGGGAACAACGCCCGTGATCCGTTCCACCGCTGTCATCGGCACCTGGCCGGTCAGCAACTGGTAGAGTGTCGCCCCCAGCCCATAGACATCCGACCATGGCCCTGTCAGCCCCGTCGCGGCGTACTGCTCTGGCGGCGCATAGCCCTCGGTGCCTGCCTTGCGCACGAACGTGACCGTCTGGTTCATGCCGGGCATGTGCGCCTTGGCGATGCCGAAGTCCACCAGCACGGGGTGTCCGTCCGGCGTCACGATGATGTTAGCGGGCTTCACATCGCGATGGAGCAGCGGTGGCGTGCGCGTGTGCAGATATTGCAGCGCGTCGCAGATCGGTAGCATCCAGCGCAACGCCTGCTCTTCCGCGAGCGGGCGACCGTGGCGGCGGAGGTATTGCTCCAGGTTCTCGCCGTCTACGTAGTCCATCACCAGGTACACACGCTCATCCCACTCGAAGCTATCGCGCACCTTGGGGATGTTGTTGTGATCGAGCTCTTGCAGCCAGCGACTCTCCAGCGCGAATTGCTTGCGGGCGCCTGGGGATGGGTCGGAGAGTTCTTTCAGCGCATAGACATTGTGGGAGTTAAAGAGGATGTCCGCGACACGATAGACCACACCCAAACCACCGCGCCCCACGACCGCGAGTATCCGATAGCGGTTGCGGACGACAGACCCGACAGCGCGTGGCTGTGGACCGTCGGGCTGTATGGAGGCGCTATCTTCATTCATCCGCGTTCACCCGCTTCTCTCCGCTAATCTCGAAACCACTCGCTGAGGAGCATCTAGCGCCTGGGGATCTGAAATACGTGAGCGCGACCCGACGCTGGGCGCATTCCGCCGATGGCCTACGTTGACCTCGTGGCGCAAGTATAGCCAAGCGGCGCGGCGCGCGTCAAACCAGTATGACTTCAAGCAACCAGCTAGTATCGCGGCATGAGACATCGCTTGCCGCGACAAGGCGTCGTGGGTGCTATAATGCCGCTGATGCGCGGTGGGGCGTCTGGCGCCAGGAAGCCGCGCCTCTCGTGCTGAATAGCCCCGAAACAACGGAGTTTATGGGTCATGCGCGCATTCACGCATCCCGACGCGACACGCTGGCGACTAAGGCGTCAGGCATCGCGAAACTCCGCTGATGCGTTAGGGCCGACAGGCTGCCGGTGGTTCTCAACCACAGCGACCCCGCCGCCTTCTGAATAGACCTCATATCCGTCACTGTTGATGATGAGCCAGCCACTCAACCAGTCAGCCGCCAACGCGGGCGCGCAGGGTGGCGCTGGCTCTTGACTGCGCGTGATCGCTCACGCCAGGGAGGTTTCGCACGCATGGCCCAAGATGAGTATATGCCGATTCGGAACTGGGATCATATCGAGTTCTACGTAGGGAACGCAAAGCAGGCGGCTCACTACTACACCACCACCTTTGGCTTCACGCTGACCGCCTACGCTGGCCTGGAGACAGGCGTGCGTGACCGCGCCAGCTATGTGCTGGAGCAAGGCAAGATTCGCCTCGTCTTTACCAGCGCGCTGCTCCCCGATTCCCCCATCGGCGAACACGTCTTCCGCCACGGCGACGGCGTGAAGGACATCGCGCTGGAGGTTCCCGACGCCGAGAAGGCCTATCAGCAGGCGCTGGCCGCAGGCGCCCGCAGCGCCCTGGAGCCAACCACCACAGAAGACGACTTTGGCCGTGTCACACGCGCCGCCATCTACACCTATGGCGAGACGCTTCACACCTTCGTCGAGCGGATGGACTACGCGGGCGCCTTCCTGCCGGGCTACCGTCCGGTGGAGACGAGCGCCACGGACAAGCCTCGCGGCGTAGGGCTGGCGGCCATTGACCACTGCGTCGGCAACGTCGAGCTTGGCAAGATGGACGAGTGGGTCAAGTTCTACGAGGACGTGCTGGGCTTCACCCAGATCATCCACTTCGATGACGAGGCGATCAGCACGGAGTATTCGGCGCTGATGTCCAAGGTCATGCAGGGTGGCCACGGCAAGATCAAGTTCCCCATCAATGAGCCAGCGCAGGGCAAGCGCAAGTCGCAGATTCAGGAATATCTCGACTATTACGGTGGCCCCGGCGTCCAGCACGTCGCCCTGATCACCGGCGACATCGTGCAGACCGTCCGCGAGATGCAGGCGCAGGGGGTGCAGTTCCAGCCGGGTCTCGCCAGCTACTACGCAGAGCTGGAAGGGCGTGTCGGCAAGATCGATGAGGACATCGCCGACCTGCGCGAGCTGGGCATCCTGGTGGACCGTGACGACGACGGCTATCTGCTCCAGATCTTCACCAAGAACGTGCAGGATCGCCCGACGGTCTTCTTCGAGGTCATCCAGCGCAAGGGCGCCCGTGGCTTTGGCGAGGGCAACTTCAAGGCGCTGTTCGAGGCCATCGAGCGCGACCAGGCGCTGCGCGGCAACCTCTAATCGTTCGGGAGGCGACCCATGCCAACGTATTTCAAGCTGGGTGAGGTGCCACACAAGCGCCACACCCAGTTTCGCCGCCCCGACGGCGGCCTCTATAGCGAAGAGCTGTTCGGCGAGGAAGGGTTCAGCGGCGTCTATTCGCTGCTCTACCACAAATATCCGCCGACGCGCGTGACACGCATCGCCCGCCATAGCGCCGTCTGCCAGCAGGAGTGGCCGCAGGAGACGCACCGCCACCACCACCTGCAAACGGCGGATGTGGCGACGAGCGGCGACATCGTGGACGGGCGGCGCACGCTGATGTACAACGCCGATTGCGTGATCTCGGTCGCGCGCCCCACTGAGCCGATGAGCTACTTCTACCGCAACGCCCAGGGCGATGAGCTGATCTTCATCCATGAAGGGTCGGGCGCGCTGGAGACGACTTTCGGCCTGCTGCCCTATCAGCCGGGGGATTACCTCGTCGTCCCGCGCGGGACGACCTGGCGCACGCTGGCCGATCCGGGCGAGCAGCGCTTCCTGATCGTCGAGGCGTATGGCGGCGACATCCAGACGCCCAAACGCTACCGCAACGAGTTCGGGCAACTGCTGGAGCATTCGCCCTTCTGCGAGCGCGACCTGCGCACGCCGACCGAGCTACCCCAGCACGACGAGCGCGGCGAGTATGAGGTGCGTATCCGCGTCAACGGCGAGATCATGGCCTACACCTACGACTTCCACCCGCTCGATCTCGTCGGCTGGGATGGCTACCTCTATCCCTACGCCTTCAGCATCTACGACTTCGAGCCGATCACCGGGCGCGTCCATCAGCCGCCGCCCGTGCATCAGACGTTCGAGGGGCCGGGCTTCGTGGTCTGCTCGTTCTGCCCGCGCAAGCTCGACTACCACCCGGACGCGGTGCCGATTCCCTATAACCACAGCAACATTGACTCCGACGAAATGATCTACTACGTTAGCGGCAGTTTCGGCAGCCGCCGGGGCATCGCGACCAGCTCCATCACGCTGCATCCGCGTGGCATCCCTCACGGCCCGCAGCCGGGACTGGTCGAGAAGTCGCTTGGCGCCGAGCGGACGGATGAGCTGGCCGTCATGGTTGACACCTTCCGCCCACTCAAGCTGGCCGCCGACGCGGAGGCGCTCGACGATCCGAAGTACCCGTTTAGCTGGCTCGATTAGCGCGTTCGGTTCGCCCCTGTGGCCCTGGCGTCGCAGGGGCGAGCGTCACTTTCGGGCGTTCGGCGCGGCAGGCGACCGGACGCGCACTGGCTCTCATAGCGGGAGGCCCTGGCATGACGCGAATCATCAAGTTCTTCGAGACGACCCTGCGCGACGGCGAGCAAACGCCTGGCATCAACTACTTCGCCGAGGAGAAGCTGGAAATCGCCCAGGCGCTGGCTGACATGGGATTCGACACGCTCGACTGCGGCTTCGCCATCTCTGGCCAGCCAGAGTTCGAGGCGATCCAACTGATCGCGCGTACCGTCACGAACGCCGAAATCTGCTCGATCGCGCGCTGCTATCCTGAGGACATCGACCGCGCCTGGGAATCGGTGAAAGACGCGGCCCAGAGCGCCATCCACCCGTTCATCAGCACCTCACCGCTGCACCGCGAGGTGAAGCTGGGCAAGACGCGCGCCGAGGTGCTGGAGATGGCGCGGACGGCGGTCGCGCGGGGGCGTCGCTATACCCCAAACGTCGATTTCGCGCTGGAAGACACCACCCGCACCGAGCATGATTTCATCCTCGAAGTGGTGGGCGCGGTCGTCGCCGAGGGCGTGCGCTTCGTCTCGCTCTGCGACACCGTGGGCTACGCGCTGCCGTGGGAGTTCGGCGCGCTGGTGGACGATGTGCGGCGCGAGTTCCCCGGCGTCCGTATCTCAGCGCACTGCCACGATGATCTCGGCCTGGCGGTGGCGAACGCGCTTACCGCGCTGCAACACGGCGCCGAGCGCGTGGACACCTGCTTCAATGGGCTGGGTGAGCGCGCGGGCAACGCCGCCACCGAAGACGTGCTGATGGCCATTCGCACGCGCCACGAAGACCTCGACCTCGATGTGCGCGTGGACACAACGAAGATCATCCCCACCAGCCGGCTGATCGCGCGCCTCTCTGGCATGCAGCCGCAGTGGACCAAGTCCATCGTCGGCGCGAACGCCTTCGCGCATGGCGGCGGCATCCACCAGGACGGCGTGCTGAAGGATGCGCGCACCTACGAGATCATGCGCCCCGCCGACATCGGCCTGCCCGACCACGAGCGCCGCATGTTCGTGGGCAAGCTCTCTGGCCGCGCCGCGCTCAATGCGCAACTCCACGAGCTTGGCTATGAGCTATCCACCGATGAGCTACGCCGCGCCTTTACGCTGGTGAAGAACATGCTCGGCAAGAAGAAGACGCTGGAGGAGATGGACCTGCGCCGCTGCGCCGAGACGGCGATCAACCCCACAGCGGCGGCGGCGAAGTTTGCCAGCGAGGCCGCGACGGCTGACTAAGTGACGCGCTGGCCAGATGGCCATGCGCTGGAACCTGTGAGGATTTTCTATGGCAGATGTGATCTCGACATCGCCCATGCGCTCCGACGCATCCCCGCCGCGCAATCCCATCGCCGAGTTGCTGACGCCAGAGGGCGCGCTCACCGAGGAGGGCGAGCGTGTCGCGGCGGTGAGCGATGAGACACTGCGCCAGCTCCACCGCATGATGGTGGTGATGCGGCGACTCGACCAGGAGGGCCTGAACCTCCAGCGGCAGGGCGAGCTTGGCCTCTGGGGGCCGACACTCGGCCACGAGGCGGCGCAGATCGGCGGCGCGCTCGCGATGCGCGAAACGGACTGGATATTCCCCTACTACCGCGACTTCGGCATGGCGATCGCGCGGGGCATCGACCCTGGGCAAGTGCTCACGGTCTTCCGTGGCCTGCGCCATGGCGCGTGGAATCCGCATGACTATCGCTTCGGGCCATTCGTGATTCCCGTCGGCACGCAGGTTCCGCATGCCGTCGGCTACGCCGTCGGCTGCAAGCTCGACAAAGACGATACCGCCGTGCTGACCTGCTTCGGCGAGGGCGCCACCTCGACGGGCGACTGGCACGAGGCGATGAACTTCGCGGGCGTCTTCAAGGCGCCCGTGGTCTTCCTCTGCCAGAACAACCAGTGGGCCATCTCGGTGCCAATGAACGAGCAGGTGGCCGGACGCATCGTGGATCGCGCGGCGGGCTACGGCTTCCCCGGCGTGCGGGTGGATGGCGCCGACGCGCTGACGATCTACGCTGTCACGCG
The DNA here is from genome assembly GCA_963840335.1 of uncultured Chloroflexia bacterium. Taxonomy (GTDB): domain Bacteria; phylum Chloroflexota; class Ktedonobacteria; order Ktedonobacterales; family JADMIN01; genus JAKAIY01. Next base: position 75,997 of record CAWIYP010000009.1, on the reverse strand, counting down.
GATGGCCGCCGACCACGCGCGACGCGGCGATGGGCCGTACCTCATCGAGGCGTTCTCCTATCGCCTCGGCCCGCACACGACCTCCGACGACCCCACACGCTATCGCACCGAGGAGGAGGCGGCCATCTGGCGCGCGCATGACCCCATCGCGCGGACGGAGGAGCGGCTGCGGCAGCGCGGCGCGTGGGATGACGCCTTCGGCGCCGACTGCCAGAGCGAGGCGGAGGAGCGCGCCGCGAGCATGCGCCAGACGCTGATCGCCGCGACGCCGGACCACCCCGGCGCCGTCTTCGATCTGGTCTACGCCAATCCGCCACAGACGCTGCTGCGCGAGCGTGACGCCTTCGTCGCCGAGTTGGCGCCCGACGCGCCTCAGGAGGGCCACTAGCATGTCGAGCGCGACCGCGACCACCACTGTCACGATGAGCAAGGCGCTCAACCTGGCGCTGCACGACGCCCTGCGCGACGACCCCCGCGCCGTCATCTTCGGTGAGGATATCGGCAAGCTGGGCGGCGTCTTTCGCGTGACCGATGGCCTGTATGATGAGTTCGGCGCCGAGCGGGTCTTCAACACGCCACTGGCGGAGGCGACTATCGCGGCGATGGCGCTGGGCCTCGCCATCAAGGGCTTCCACCCCATCGCCGAGATGCAGTTCGACGCCTTCTCGTATCCGTCGTTCCAGCAGGTGACGAGCAACATCGCCAAATACCATACGCGCACCGGCGGCGCCTGCCCGATGAGCCTTGTCATTCGCATTCCCTACGGCGGGAACATCGGCGCCATCGAGCAGCATTCCGAAAGCCCGGAGACCTACTACGTCCACACGGCGGGGCTAAAGGTCGTGACGCCCTCGAATCCACTGGACGCCTACGCGCTGCTCCGCGCCGCCATCGCCGATCCCGATCCGGTCATCTTCCTGGAGCCGAAGGCGCGCTACTGGATGCGCCAGGATGTGACGATGCCAGTGGCGCCGCAGCCGATCGACCAGGCGCGCGTCGTCCGCGAAGGGACGGACGCGACCATCATCGCCTATGGGCCGACGGTCGCGGTGGCGCTGGCGGCGGCTGAGACAGCGGCCAGCGAAGGCGTCTCGCTGGAGGTGGTGGACCTGCGCAGCCTCTCGCCGATTGACTGGGATACCCTCTACGCCTCCGCGCGCAAGACGAAGCGCGTGGTGGTCGTCCACGAGGCGCCCGTCTTCATGGGCCTGGGCGCCGAGATCGCCGCGCGGCTGATGCACGACCTCTTCGACGCGCTGGTCGCGCCGGTCGAGCGCATCGGCGCGCCGACGACACCCTACCCGCCATCGCGCCACGAGAAGCTCTTCCTGCCAGACGCCGACCGCATTCTCGAAGCGGTAGACCGCACACGGGAGTATTAGCCTGATGGGACAATTCACGCTGCCAGACCTCGGCGAAGGGCTGGAGGAGGCGCAACTGACGCGCTGGCTGGTGGGGGTCGGTGACACCGTCACCCTCAACCAGCATCTCTGCGAAGTGGAGACCGCCAAGGCGCTGGTGGAGATACCTTCGCCCTGGGCAGGGACTGTGCGGGCGCTACACGCGCAGCCCGGCGATACCGTGGCCGTCGGCGCGCCGCTCATCACCATCGCCCAGGCCGACCACGCGGGCGCCGTCGCGGACGCTCCCTCGGTCGAAGTCGCGGATGGCGAGGGGCCAGTGCTGGTCGGCTACGGCGCGCATGGCCCCGCGCAAGCCTTTGCGCGGCGGCGGCGCTCAGTGGCGGCGGCGCATGGCCCCACGAGCGCGGCAGTCCTCCACGAGACGCCCGCGCCCATCGCCACGCCTGCGCCAGTAGATGAGAGCGCGGTGAAGGCCAGCCCGCTGGTGCGCAAGATGGCGGCGGAGCGCGGCATTGACCTCGCGGGCATCGTCGGCACTGGCCCCGGTGGGCGCATCCGCGTGGAAGACCTCGCGGGGGCGCGCCCTCCGCGAATGGCGGCGCGCCTCAGGCCGCCAGCGACGACGAGGAGCGCATCAGCACGGTAGGCCTGCGCAAGGCCATCGCCGCGAAGATGGTTCGCTCCGCAACGACCATCCCGCATTTCACCGAGTATGGCCTCTTCGACGCGACCCGGCTGACCGCGCTGCGCCAACAGTTGAAGGGCGAGCCAGCCTATGCCGAGTCGAAGCTCTCGTTCCTGCCGTTCTTCGTTGTGGCGCTCGTTCGGGCGACCCGCGCGCACCCCATCATGAATTCGCGCTGGGACGAGGAGGGGAACGCCATCGTCATTCGCAAGCGCATCAACGTCGGCATCGCGACGGACACCCCGCGTGGCCTCGTCGTCCCGGTCGTGCGTGACGCGGCGAACGCTCTCGCTGGCCCAGGTGGCGGCGGAGTGCGAGCGGCTGGTGGGGCTGGCCCGCGAGGGGCGGCTCGACCCCGGCTCCATGACGGGCGGCTCCATCACCATTACCAACGTCGGCTCGATGGGGCCAGTCGAGACGGGCGCGCCGATCATCAACGCGCCGGAGGTCTGCGTCGTCGGCTTCGGCGCGATCAAGCCCCGTCCTACCGTCGTCGGCGAAAAGCTGGAAGTGCGTCCTGGCGCGTGGATCTCCATCGCGTGCGACCATCGCGTCGTTGATGGCGCGACCGCCGCGCAGTTCATGGGCGCGCTGATCCACGAGCTAGAGGAGCCAGAGGGCCTGGCCTGACCCGCGCGGCGTCGGCCTGGGTTTGGTGCGAAACCGCGAGCGCATCGGGTATCGGTCGTACGCAGCGATCCGTTGGCTGGACGCCGCAATGCTTGCCGAGGCGCTCCTCAACGATGCCATGACGCATACGGCCGCCACCGTGAGCGCCATGACATCGTTGAGAGGAATCCGCGAATGAGTGACTTGTTTACCTTTGGCACGCCACCCCTGCTCATCATCTTGCGCTGCACGGTCGTCTATGTGTTGCTGCTATTGGCATTGCGCCTAACCGGAAAGCGCCAGCTAGGTCAGTTCACGCCGTTTGACTTCGCTGTGCTGTTGATCGTGTCAAACGCCGTGCAAAATGCCATGACTGGGCCTGACACGTCGCTGGTAGGTGGTATCGTTGGAGCGGGGACTCTCTTTGGACTCAACTATCTCTTGTCGGTACTCTCATCACGTTTCAAGATCTTTGGCCACGATGTGCTGGGTGACCCAACAGTGCTCATCAATGATGGCCATCTGATTACAGATCATCTACAGCGTGAGCGAGTCAGCGCCGATGATGTCCTGATGGCGATGCGCGAGCATGGCGTGGAAAACATCATGCAGGTGAAACACGCCATCCTGGAAACTGATGGAACGATAAGCATCGTGACGCTAGACACGCCAATCACGCGCACGCGACGACGGGTGCGAGGCCGCGGTCATCAGCACTAATGCGCCGCGCAGACGAGGAGCCACACTATGCAAATCGCGTTTCATGGCGCCGCGGGCGAGGTGACTGGCTCGTGCTTCCTGGTGACAGCACGGGACAAGCGCATCCTGATAGATTGCGGGCAATTCCAGGGAGAAGACGAAGATCGCGCGGAAAATCGGGGCGATTTTGGATTCTCGCCCAGAGACATTGACTACGTGCTGCTGACGCACGCCCACCTCGACCACTGCGGACGCCTTCCTTTGCTGGCGAAGGGCAGGATTTCGCGGCGAGATCATCGCGACTCGCGCCACCCGTGATCTCGCCCGCCTTGTGCTGCTGGATGCGGCAGGCCTGGAGGAGGAGCAGGCCAGGCGCGCCGCCCGCAAGCAGCAGCGCCGAGGAGCGCCGCCACCAAAGCCAACGTTCACTGAATACGATGTGTTTGACGCGATGGATAACTTCGGGCGCGTCGCGACGTATGATGAGCGCATTGCGCTCTGTGACGGCATTACGGCGACTTTTGGCGATGTCGGGCATATCCTTGGCTCGGCGTGGGTACTCCTGGAGATAGACGAGGAGGTCGAAGGTCAGAGCGAACACAAGCGCCTGCTCTTCTCAGGCGATGTGGGCATGGGGAGCAGCCCACTGCTGCACGCGCCTACTCCGGCGCCGCCAGCCGATGTAGTGGTGATGGAGTCCACCTATGGCGACCGTCTGCATAAGCCGCTAGAGCCGTCCATCGCCGAGTTGCGTGATGCTATCAAAGATACACTGGCCCGTGGCGGCAACGTCGTCATCCCCACCTTCGCGCTCGAACGCGCGCAAGAGATACTGTACTACCTGCGTGAAATGATCGAACACGGCGACTTGCCGAAACGCCTGGCCGTCTTTCTGGACTCGCCGATGGCGATTTCCGCGACCGAGCTATTCCGGCGTCATCCCGAAGCCACCAGCGAGCATATCCGCGACATGCTGGAAGCGGGAACCGATCCGTTCGATCTCCCAGAGTTGCATGTCACCCGCGACACCGCTGAATCCATGGCGATCAATCAATTTCAGAGTGGCGCCGTCATTCTGGCTGGCTCCGGCATGGCGACGGGTGGGCGGGTGCTGCACCACCTCAGGCATAACCTCTGGCGCGAGCAGAGCAGCGTCGTCTTCGTTGGCTTTGCGTCAATCGGCACGCTGGCGCGGCGGATCATCGATGGCCAGCGCAATGTCCGTATCTTTGGCGAAGATATTCGCGTCGCGGCGCACATCTACACCATTGGGGGATTCTCCGCCCACGCCGACCAGAAAGAGCTGCTCGACTGGTATCAGACCTCAGGCGAGCCAGCGCAGACATTCCTGGTTCACGGCGAAGACAAGGCCCGCCATGCGCTGGCTTCCCGCCTCAAAGCGCAAGGGCGCAGCGTTGAGCAGCCCAAGCTCCACGAGCATTTCAAGGTCTAGCCAGTCGCGCGGATCGCGTGCGCTCGACCTCGATAGCGGAAGTAGCGGAGTCAGAGCCAAACGGTTGCTATTCTTGTGAGCGGACTGTGCGGCCACAGGGTACGATATGTGACGCTGCATGGATGCCCTGGCGGTAGTCTATGAGGTGGATCAGTCTGACCGAGAGGCTGCGCGTGCTCGCGTGGAGCAGAAGATCCTCGTAACAGAGCGTGGCGCCGCAAGGATGCGCGTAGCTCTCCCGCAGACGATGAGACGATCCAGGGAGGCGCACCGAGCGTGCGCAGATGCTATCAAGGAGGCAGGATATGTCCTGGCGTCGCTTTGCGATCAGCTTGCTCGTGCTCGTGAGCGCGGTGGTAAGCATGGCTGGTATATCGAATGTCGTGAATGCGTCTCCACAAGCTACCTATGGCGCGCCGAAAGAGGGCGCCAAGGTGATTCTGGCTGACACGAGTATTGATGGCCCCGCCATCGCGTCCGCGAATAGTGGAACGTTTCTTGCCTGGACAGGCACTGATGCGCAGCATCACATCAACCTGATGACCAGCAGCGACGGGCTGCACTACAGCAACAAACACATCCTGCCGGAGATGTCATTGTGGCGCCCGGCCATTGCGTTTATCCCCTCGCAGCGTACTGTCCCCTTTGAGGGCACGCTCGTCCTGGCCTGGACAGGTACCGACACCCGTCACACCCTCAATCTCGAGCTGATCTCGACACCGTCATTCAAGGTCACCCAGAAGTACATCTTCTGGGGAGATACGAGCTTCACGGCGCCTGCGGTAGGTGTAATCTCTGGTGATGTCAACTCAGATGTCTACCTCGCCTGGGCAGGAACCGATAGCGCCCACACACTCAACATCATCCACCGGACAACCTTTTCAAAGACGCAAGACAAGAAGATCTTGTGGGGTTGGAATAGCATCTCGCGCCCAAACCTCTCCCATGATCTCTCCAGCGACGGCAAAGGTGGGATGATTCTGTCCTGGACGGGGGTGAACAACCGCATCTACTTCGCGGACTCCACGAAGAACACGGCCAACCAGACAATCTGGACGATGGCCAGCGGCTCGCCGCTGAGTACGAAGAGCGCCTGGGCGCCCAGCATGATCGGCTACTACACAACAACGCAGCCAACGCACTGGCTCGCCTGGACAGGAACCGGCACGACCAGCACGCGCTACCTGACTGTGCAGTACACCCAGCACTATCCGAGCTGGATCGTCGCGAATTCGCGAACCACCTTCAATGAGACGGCGATCTCAAGCCCGACGCTGGCCTTCGGGCACACCGCGAATAAAGGTCTGATTGGGTGGGCTGGCACTGACTCCCAGCACCACCTGAACATCGCCGTGGTGTACGCTCCCGCCTAGCGGCTCAGCACTGAGCGTATGCCTCCAGGGACAAATGAACATGGGTGATTCCCTTCGTCATCAGAAGAGATTGCCACGAGCGGCTGGCTAGCCGCTCGTGGCGCATTTCCCCTACAGAGCGTCATTGCGGAACGCGCACGAGAAGAAGCAGCGTCTTCCCGCATTGACGCGCATTTGCGGACGCGCGTACAATACTGTACAGAGTGAAGCCACGCGGGACTACCCGCCACGTGCTCACTCACTGGCGCATATCCACCGCGGCGCCCATAGCCCCGTGGTCAGGAGGACGAGAGTACATGATCGACAACAGCGAGACACAGACAGCCCTCATCTCCATCACACCTACGGCGGCGGAGAAAGTGCGCGAGCTACTCGAAGCCGAGGGAAGCACTGAGCTTGGCCTGCGCATCTTCGTCGCGGGCGGTGGCTGCTCGGGCCTGCAATATGGCATGACGCTCGATGAGACGCAAGACGGCGATAGCATCTTCGAGACGAACGGCGTCCGTGTGCTGATCGATGAGATGAGCGCCGAATACATCAGCGGCAGCGAAGTGGACTATGTGGACAGCCTGATGGGCGCTGGCTTCACGGTCAATAACCCGAATGCGGTCTCGACCTGCGGCTGTGGCCACAGCTTCAAGACGGCGGGCGACAGCGGTGACGCGCGCTCCTGCGGCTGCGGCCACTAGGCTGAGCGCACACCAGCGGAGGTAACTGACAGTGCCGACAGACTGGGATGATGCGCCAACCCGCGACGCGCTCGCGGAGATTCAGCTCGAATCTTCGGACTACTACGCGGGCTTCACGAGCGTCATCCGTGAGCTGTCCATGGCACAGACGCGTGGCTTCACGCCAACCGAACGTCAACTCGTCCTCGCGTTGACGCACGCGGCGCGCATCTACTCCTCCGCTCGCAGTGGCAAGCCAATCGGTGGTCGCAGCCCCGACTGGCTGCGGGGCCGTCTCGATGGTCTGCGCGCGTCGCTCAGGCATGACACCGCGTCACGCCCACAGTCCGAGTAGACGCGCTGACCCGAACGCCGGATACCTTCCAGGGTGGGTATCCGGCGTTTTGCGTCATCGGCGGGTTCTCCCGCTGAAAGGATACGCGATGACAGGAGGATGGGATCGCCATACGGCGCCGCTCGCGGTAGACGCCGCAACCCTGGAGCGCCTGCTGGCCCCACGCTGGCCAGGCGCCCATGTCACCAGCGCCGCGCGCATGGTGGGTGGCCTGGCCAACAGCAACTACCGCGTGACCCTCGCCCAGCATCCAGACCCCATCGTCGTGCGCTTCTACACCCGCGAGCCAGAAGCCTGCGCGCGCGAGGCGGCGCTGCTGCGGCTCGTCGCTGGCGTCGTACCTGTGCCAGAGCCACTGTATGTCGAGCAAGCCGCTGGCCGCTTCACATATCCCTACATCGTCCTGAGCTGGATGGACGGTATCCCGCTGATCGACGCGCTCGCCCACGCTCGCGTCGAGCGAGGCTGGCGCGCTGGCGGCGGCCCTGGGCGCGGTGGCCGCGCGCATCGGCTCCTTCACCTTCACCGAGCCAGGAATGCTCGGCCCCGACCTCACCATCCGCGAGCCGCTCGCCATCGGGCCGGCGGGTCTGCGCCGCTACCTTCGCGAGATGCTCATCGAAGGGCGTGCGGGGCGCCGCCTGGGGGCGCCGCTCACCGAGCGCCTGCTCGCCGTCATCGAGGCCTGCGCCGATGAGTTAGCGCCGCTTGAAGGGCAGAGCGCGCTGATCCACGCTGACTACAAAGACGGCAACATCCTCGTAGCGCGCGATGCCGATGGCTGGCGTGTGACCGCCGTCCTCGACTGGGAGTTCGCGTTCGCGGGCGCGTCGATCTTCGACCTGGGCAGCCTGCTGCGGCGCGAGGCCACCTTGCCGCCAGGATTCGCCGCCGCGTGTGTCGCCGCCTACCGCGCGCATGGCGGCTTCGCGCCTCCCGGCTGGCGGCGGATGACCTTGCTGATGGATCTGATCAACCTCTGCGATTTCCTCAATCGTAAGACGATGCGTGCGACGATGTGTGACGATCTGACCAGCCTCGTCCGCGCGAGCGTGGAGCGGTTGGAGCGTCGAGAACCAGACGAGGGAGGATGAACGATGGCAAAACAGTCCATGACAACTACCATGCTCGATCGCATCACTACGACAATGGTGGAGCTTGTCGCGCGTCCCAGCGTCACCGGACACGAGGAGCAGGCGCGCAACTACGTCTGGGAGCGGCTGCTCCTGCTGGGGCTGGAGCCACAGACCGACGCGGCGGGCAATCTGATCGCGCGCGTTCCCGCCATCCCCGCCGCGCGTGATGGCGAGCCGCCGTTGCTGCTCAACGCACACCTCGACCGCGTGCCGCCTGGCCTGGCCCATTACCCACGCATCGCCGATGGCATCATGCGTAGTGACGGGGAGACGAACCTCGGCGCCGACGACGCGGCGGGTGTGGCGATCATCCTCGCCATTGTGGAGGCGTTGCGTGAGCGTGGGACGCCGCATCCGCCCCTCCTGCTGCTCTTCACCGTCGGCGAGGAGGTGGGGCTGGTGGGCGCGAAGGCATTCGACCCAACGCCGTGGGGAGCGCACGAAGGGATCGTCTTCGACAATGCGGGCGAAGCGGGCGTCGTGGTGATGCACGGCGCGACCTACATCGCCTTCGATGTCGCGATTCGCGGCGCGGGCGGGCACCCCGGCAAGCGACTGGAGGGAACTGTCAGCGCCATCGAAATCTTCCGCCGGGCGCAGTATCCCGCTGGTTCGCTGGACGGCGACACGACGCGCATCTCCGTCGGCAGCGTGACGGCTGGCTCCGCGCGCAACGCTGTGCCGCGCGAGCTACGCGCGCTGGGCGAGATACGCACACTCGCCGACGCCGCAGGACGCGACGCGCTGATGGCGCAGGTGGCCGCGAGCTTCACCGAGGCGGCGCAGGCGCTGGGTGGCTCGGCGGAGGTCACGTTCGACTCCCACTGCGACAGCTACGAGGTCGCGGAGGATGAGCCGCTGCTGCTGGCGTGGCGCGACGCCATCCAAGCGCGCGGCGGCGAGTACCGCACGATGACCACCTTCATTGGCAGCGACGCCAGCGCCCTGCGCCGACATGCCCGCGTCTTCACCGTCTCCACTGGCGTGATGGACGAGCATACCGTCGAGGAGTGGGTTCCACTGGCCCCACTGGCTGAGCTAGTCGAGACCACAATCGATCTGCTCACTCGCTGGCAAGGCATGTCACAGGCTCCGTCGAACGTCTGACCATCCGCCACGACGCGGGCGCGGAATCCTACGTCTCGCTGGCCCATACTCGCGGCGCGCCGTAGCATGGGCGTCACCGGGTGAGTCCGTGGACTGGATCAATTGCGCTTCGAGAGCTGATTGGCTAGACACGCGCGTTGTGGGCCGTATACTTAAGCCGAGGCGCGCGTCTGCCGCGCGCCGTCGCACGTAAGGAGCCGTTCCGCATGCCCACGAACCTGTCCCACGATACACTCATACGCCGGTCGGAGCTGACCTGCCCCGGCCACTCGCTAAAGATGATGACGAAAGCGAGCCAATCGGCGGCGGATCAGGTGATGTTCGACCTGGAAGACGCCTGCGCCGTCTCGCAGAAGGAGAGCGCGCGCCGAACAGTCATCGAGGCGCTGACCACTCTGGACTTTGGCCAAAAGATCCGCGCCTTCCGCCCGAACGGCCCAACGACACGCTTCTTCTACCGCGACATCATCGAAGTGGTCGAGGCGGCGGGCCGCCACGTAGATTGCATCGTCCTGCCCAAAGTTAACGGGCCTGAGGATGTCATCTTCGCCGACCGTCTCCTGACGCAGATCGAGCTGAACATGGGCTTTACCGTCGGTGGCATTCTGCTGGAGGCGCTGATCGAGACCGCGGAGGGCGCGCTGCATGCTGAGGCCATCGCCAAGGCCTCGCCACGACTGAGCGGACTCGCGTTCGGGCTGGTGGACTACGCGGGCGACCTCGGCGCGAAGGAGACGGGCGCCGAGCAGTTCTTCTACTACAACTATGCCAAGGCGAAGGTGCTGACAGCGGCCCGCGCGGCTGGCATCACCGCAGTGGATGGCGTGACGCTGGCGATCCGCGATCTGGACGCCTGCCGCCGCGACGCGGAGATGGCCGCGCGCATGGGCTTCGATGGCAAGTGGGCGGTCTATCCGCCACAGGTCGCCGTCATCAACGAGGCCTTCACCCCTACCGCTGAGGAGATCACCCGCGCGCAGCACATCATGGACGCCTACGCGAGCGCCGACGTGGAGCAGGGTATCGGCGCGCTCGTCATCGGGGATGAGATGGTTGATGCGGCCTCGCTGCGAGTCGAGGAGAAGCGGCTGGCCATCGCGCGCCGCGCTGGTCTACTTTCTTGAGCGCTCATAGGCGTATGCGTCACGCGAACACGTAGACGTGGCGACCCACCTTCCTGGGTCGCCACGCCCTCATCGCGCGTCGCCGACGTCATCTATCCCCGGCGCTGCGTCTCGAAGCCCCCAGCGAGACACAGCGCGGGCGATGAGATCGTGGCGCGCTCAGCGCACTCGCCTAGACCAGGCCCGACTGCGAGGTATCCGCCTCGTCGGATTCATCCAGCAGACCCTGCGAGGATGCGCTGGCTTCGTCGCTCAGCTCCTCCGCGCCATCGCTGGCGTCATCTGCCAGCAGACCATCTCCGCTCTCCTCCAGCGATTCCTCGCCTTCATCCATCGCCGCGCCATCCATCGCCGCGCCATCCTCAGATGCCGAAGTGTCGAAGCTGGTCGCAGCGTCATAGGCAGGCGCCGTTTCCTCCACTGGCGCCGCCTCCTCCATCGCGGCGCTCAAATCTTCAATCGGCGCGGCCTCCATCTCGGAGGTCGCTTCCTCGACCGGAGCCTCCTCCATCGCGGCGCTCGCATCTTCAACTGGCGAAGCATCCATCTCGTAGGCAGATTCTTCGACCGTAGCCGACGCTTCCTCGACCGTAGCCGCTTCCTCCACTGGCGCTGCCGCCTCCACGGCAGCTACATCCTCGACCGTAGCCGCTTCCTCCTCCGCTGGCGCCGACATTGCGCTCGGCGTGTCGGATGCGGCGAGCGGAGCGGTGGCGATTAGCGTATCCTCCGCCTCGGTGGCGACGGGAGCCGCTTCCTCCTCGGATGTCGAGAGCGGAGCCGCCGCAATCAGGGTATCCACGCCATCTGAAGGAGCGGGAGCGGACTCCTCCGCCGCTGGCGCCGCCGCATCCTCCGCTGGCGCTGACTCCTCGGTGGTGGCCAACCCGTCCGCCGTGAGCGCGCCAGTCGCGGCGAGCGGCGCCGTCGCCACTAGCCCATCAGCGGTGGCATCGGCGCCAGTGGCGGCATCGGTGGTAGCCGCGTGGCTCGAAAGCAACGATGTGAGCTTGCTCATCGCCGAAGAGACTGCCTGCGCCATCTCTTCGAGCGCGCCCATCGTCGAGTGTATGAGTCCTTCTACGGGATTCTCCGTGCTCGTGTCCGCTGGCGCGGCTTCTTCGGCGAGCGGAGCCTCCATGCCGCCGCTCGCAACTGTAGCGTCGTCCTGCGCCTCAATGGCCGCATCATTAGTTGGCGCCGCAACCTCCGCCTCCATTGACGCGCTCGGCATATCTGTAGGCTGGTCGCTCTGAGTTTGATCAACGCTGTCTGCGGGTTCCATGGCCATTCCTCATATGTACACCAGCGCGTCAGTGACGCGCGCTGACGATGTATCACATCGTCATACAATTTAATGCTGGTAGTTTGCTCAGACGCGCAATGGGCCGTGGCAGGGATTCACAAAGGGCGGCGTGGGCGGCTGAGCCTGGTCGGCGGGGATGTCCCGTCGGAGGTGACGCGCTACAACGTCTGTCGCTACAGAAGATGCGAAACGGTGCAACGTGACAGGCTGGTACGGGCATATTCGTCGCGCATTGGCGCGCGACCCAGTCGCAAACAGGGTACAACTGGCGCGAGAGTCTGGTCGCGATTCAAGGTTCCAGGCAAATCACACCGGACGTCTGGGGGGCTTGCGCTGACGCGCCCGCGAACCACCAGGAGGACGCCGCTGTCCTCTGGCCATCGCGCTGACGCCATGAGTGATCTGCGCTTGCGCGACACTCCATCCCACCCGCGCGACCCTTACGTAGGCGCGCCAGGAATCGCTGCGCCGCTCGCGTTGGGCGGTCAGCCAGCGACGCGTGGGCAACGTGCGACTGCGCAATGAGCGCACAAGCCACGGTCTGGAGAACCGAACCAGCGTCAACAGCTTGAGCGAACCGCGTACCGCGAGGGGAATCGCACAATGCGAATGGATAGGGCGTCGCGTGTTCCAAATTGCGAGCGATCCGCGTCACCAGCGGACTACGCTCTTATGTGTCAAGTATACTGACGCCCGATGTAACAGTCAAGCGTGATGTGATGTATTTAACCGAGCGGACACTGGATGTTTTCAGCGGCGCGCCGGGGCCTTCCGCTGGGGCGTGGGCAGCGCGAGCGCAAGGTTTTCGAGGGTCAGCCGAGGGCTGGCGTTGATATCCATCGAGGCGTGCGCCGCCAGCAGTTCTTCGAGGAAGAGGCGGGCCTGCGCGGGACTCAGCGCCGCGCCTACGCGCTCCGCCGTCTGACGCGCCGCGCCCGAGGAAATCAACCCATGCGCGCCATTCGCCGCCAGCGTCACATCTCGCCACCAGGCGATCCACTGGTCGAGGACTATCCGGCACGCGGCATTGTCTGTGGCGAGCGTCGTCGCGATCCGCATGCGCTCGTCGGCGGGCTTCCCGACCATTGCGGTGATGCGCTCCATCAGCCGCTCGCGCGCCTCCTGTTCCTCTGGGCGCTCATGCGCGCGCACGGCCCAGCCCAATCGGCCATTCGCCAGGCCCGCCAGCCGCTCCGCGTCGACTGCCGCGACTTCCCATCGCTCGCGCAGCGCCTGACTGATCTGCTCCGCTGGCAGCAGGCGCAAGGGAATCACCTGGCAGCGCGAGAGAATGGTGGGCAGCATATTCTCCGCGTCGGTGGTGATGAGCATGATGATGACGCCTTCTGGCGGCTCTTCCAACGTCTTGAGGAACGTATTGGCGGCGCGCTCCTGAATGCGGTCAGCTTCAGGAATGATGAGGAGGCGATGAGCGCTCTCCGCTGGCGACAGAGCGGTAAGGCGGACAGCCTCACGCAGCTCATCGATACTTAGCCAGCGCTTCTCTTTCGCTGGCTCAAGGATTGCCAGGTCGGGGTGATTGCCATGGGCGACCTTGCGACAGGCGGAGCACTCACCGCAGGCGTCCGCCTCGCCTGGCAGGCGGCGCTGGCAGAATATTGCCTGCGCGAAGGCCAACGCCAACGTCATCTTGCCGACACCCGCTGGCCCATGCAGCAAATACGCATGACGCAACTGCCCGCTGGCGAGGGCGCGCTCCAGAATCGCCTGCGCGTGTTCATTGCCCACCAATCCGCGCACTGCGACACACCTCCGCGCTCTACCACGCCTATCCGCGCGAAACCACGGCATACCCCAAGGTCTGTGCGGTGGCGCGGTCTCTCTCCAACATGATACATTCTTTTGAAGCATCGCGTTCTCCCCAACCCCATTTCGCCCAAAATTCAAGCCCATCCTCGCCCAGTGCCCGACAATCGATTTTCCCGTTTGACTACGTATCTGACCACTTCACGCGCAACCCCCCCGTTTACCCCTCCTCCTGAGCTGCTCTTCACCTCCTCTTGCGCTCCTCTTGCGCTGCTTTTGCGCGTCCCGAACCGGCGCCTATCACCAACTGAGCGCCGTTGACATCGCCCTCGACGCCGCGTCCTGCATATCGGGCAGCACATACGCATAGCGGTTTGAGCTGGCTGGGATCCGGAGTCGCCCCTTGCTTGGGCAAGATGCTATCCGCGGATGTGAACTGCCCCGCCACCGGGTCGTAGTACCGCGCCCCGTAGTCGTCCAGCCCGCTCGTCGCCGCGTCGCTCACCTGCCCCGTGAAGCCGTGGTCGGTGGGCAGCGTCCCGCTCTGGGAGCGCACACTGCCGTAGGGGGCGTAGAGTTGCTTGGCCGTCACGCTACCATCGCTGGCGTTGACGCTCTCCGAGACACTGCCCAACCCATCGCTGAGGGTATAGCGCAGCGCGCCGTTGACGCGCAGCGCCAGTCTGCCATAATACGCCGTCGTCGTGGTGGTCGCGCCTAAATGCGTCTGAGACTTGGCTGCTGAATAGCTTTATCGCGTTGTCACACAGGGTGTTAAGTAGCGCAACCAAACCGGGACAACGTCACCTTTCATAGCGCCCCGAAGTGATTTCGCCCTCCCCCACCACCTTGGGGCCTTCAACAAGGAGAAAGGTGGCTCCAGGTGTAAGTGACGAGTACTCTTGCTGTGGATAGTAGGTCAACTCAATTTCAACCAAGTATGGGACCTCGTACTTTCCATCATGATCTGGCATCCCGTATAACCGGACTGCCAGGCCGTAGGATGTGGCCCCATGTGGGCGAAGGTAGGGAGCGTACCCATCTCCAACAGGAACAGCCGGTCGCCCTCCACGTTGTGGTGAATAGAACACCACACGCGCCCGTACAAAGCTCATTTTCATCTCTGCACCTTATCCGTCGACAATGTGTACGGTATCAAACCACTCATAAAATTCTGGTGTCGCATACACGTCTATGCCAATTGCGTTTCCCACTCCCCCTGCATCGGGATGTCTGTACATGAGATCGAGCTTTTCACTTGGAAGATCAATGTAGGTCTTAGTATAGTTCTGATTTGGGCTCGCTTTAATAAAATGGTCAAGATCCTCCTCTGAAAACGCGAATCGCTTAAACGTGGAGTTTGGATGAATATTGTAGTCTCCGTATTTCTGGACATCCGCCAACTCTCCTGGTTCTACTGCACGCCAGAGCCGCGTGGTTTGGCTCTCCGCTTCTCCCACTACACTCGTCGCCTTGCTCGCGTTCTCAGCGGCCAGCGCCGCCGCATGCCCGGCGTCCTCGGCGGCTAGCAGCGCCCCTTCAGCCGTGCGCGCCGCCCCCCCGACCTCTGGATCCCCCGCGAACGTGGACGCGATCGTCACGGCATCGGTCACGACTGTCAAGGCAGCGGCCGCCGCTGCCTTCACCTTGTCGCCTGTGCTGGCATGTCGGTCGAGGAAGAGGGTGTAGTACGACTGGCGCAGCGTGTCGGTTCCGAAAAAGAATTGCATGGTGTCCGAGATGACGGCGTTCGGATCACCATAATACACATGGGGCGCCGCCGACTCCTGCTGATAGGCGAACACGTGGTTATAGTCGCGCGGGGCGCGCTGGATATGCCCGCTTGGATCTGTCTTGCTCTCCGGATTCCCCCCCACATAGGCATAGCGGTTCAGCCCGCCCGCCAGCGTCGTATCCGCGGAGGTGAACTGCCCCGCCACCGGGTCGTAGGAGCGCGCCCCATAATCGTCCAGCCCGCTGCTCGCCGCGTCGCTCACCTGCCCCGTGAAGCCGTGATCGGTCGGCAACGTCCCGCTCTGGTAGCGCACCCCGCCGTAGGGCGCGTAGAGCTGCGTCGCCAGCGCCGCCCCCGTCGCCGCGTCCACTGCCTCGCTCACGCTGCCCAGCCCATCGCTGAGGGTGTAGCGCAGCGCGCCGTTGACAGTGGTGTTGAGCAGGCTGTTGCACTATTACACAGGATGCTTTGTAGTACACCCTACCATCCCAGTCTGCATCCTATTTTTTCAGCGTTCATGGCTGATACAGTCATCGCGCTTCGTAGTGCACGCCGCGTCGCCGTTCCTTTCGCAACTATGCTAGCCAACACTACTCACATCTCGTGTGGGTAGCCGTGTCGTACACACTACGACGCTACATACGTGACAGGCTATGCATTCACATCGTACCCGGCATCCACTAGCCCAGATTCAAGATCAAAAGCGCGTGGAACCGTATTGCAGCCGGAGCAATTAAGCTTTCTGTGAAAGACGCGAGCCCACAGTTGCCGTCCGTCTGGTAAGATGCGCTCGTACCACTCACCACCCGAACGATCTCGCCCAACAAGCCGCGCTGGATCGCTAATCAACTGGTCAATTCCTTCACGCCAGTCTGACGTCCTTTGCCCTACAGCGCGTTCAACGGCAGATAACCAGTCATACCATGCCGCTGGATCGCCACTGTGGGTACCTAGCTTGCCGACAGGCGGCAGATCACCTAGCAGGCTACCAACATCATCGGAGGTGGTTTGTCGGTAATACTCTGCGAGATACTCGACCATCGCGTCCAATGCCTGCCGAAGCGTCAAGACATCAGTTACAATCCCCCGCCCATCATGCTGGCTCATCAGTTACCCCCTGAGTGAATTACTGCGGCTCGAACATCTGCGTTACCGAGTTCCATTGGTAAATGCTATTCGATTGATTGATGCCGCCATTCCGAATCTCGTCGCCGTTGCGTACGTATGCCCAAGTCTGTGTCCCATCAGGATTCATACGCACGTATACATCATTTCCATTGATGTCCCTACCCTGAAAGTTTTGAGAATCTTTGGCCACGTTGATCAACTGCTGACGGTTCTGCGGCGTGTCATCCGGGAAATGACCATCAGTATCTCGAAAGATGTGGCTCGCATTTTTCTCATAGATGGTTGGTTGGCTACCACCATCACCGCCACTAGGACAATTATGCACCACCGCCTGCGCAGCGCCCACCGCAAAGGTATGCACGCTATCCAGCGACAGATCCCACATCGGCCCCACGCCGGGCAGCGTGCGCAGCGCCACCACCGTCGCCGTCCCGCCGTCGAGTAGGCGGCCCACCCGCAGCGCATCCCTTGGCCATGTACAGACGCCTGTGAACGCACTGTGACATCGCGCGCGGCGTTTGTGACCTCGCCGAGAGCTTCCCTGCCTACCTTCGGAGTGTATTGCCTTGCTTGGCGCAATGTGGCGCGGAGTAAAGAGCATGCGCGCTCTCCCGAAGGGGGTTACTCAATGGGCTTCCAATCGTCGCAGGCGTTCGAGCCGTACCGCGTCAAGAGTGTCGAGCCGCTCCACTTCACTACACGCGAACAGCGCACTGCGGCGCTAGTCGCGGCGGGCTATAATCCCTTCCGCATCAACGCTGAGCATGTGCTCATCGACCTGCTCACCGACTCCGGCACGAGCGCGATGAGCGCGGCGCAGTGGGGCGCGATGCATGTCGGCGACGAGTCCTACGCGGGCAGCGAGTCGTTCTTCAAGTTCGAGCAAGCCGCGCGCGACATTACCGGATTCAAGCATATTCTGCCGACACACCAGGGCCGCGCCGCCGAGCGCATCCTCTTTGGAACGGTCTGCAAGCCCGGCGATGTGATCCCCAGCAACTCGCACTTCGATACGACCCGCGCCAATATCGAGGCGCGCGGCGCGGCAGCCCTCGACCTGCTCATCCCAGAGGGGCGTCAGCCAGCGCTGGAGCATCCCTTCAAGGGCAATGTGGACCTCGCACGGCTGGAAGCGACCATAGAGGAGCGCGGCGTCGAGCGCATCCCCCTGTGCATGATCACCATCACCAACAACGCGGGTGGTGGGCAGCCAGTGAGCATGGCGAATATCCGCGCGGTGAGCGAGCTATGCCACCGCCATGGCATACCGCTGTTCCTGGACGCCTGCCGCTTTGCGGAGAACGCCTGGTTCATCAAGCAGCGAGAGGCGGGTTATGCTGACGCCTCGCCTCTCGCGATCGCGCAAGAGATGTTCAGCTATGCGGACGGCTGCACCTTCAGCGCGAAGAAGGATGGCCTGGCCAACATCGGCGGCTTCCTGGCGATGCGCGATGACGCCTGGGCGCAGGCGTGCACCGACCAACTAATCCTCGGCGAGGGCTTCACGACGTATGGTGGGCTGGCTGGCTACGATATGGAAGCCATCGCGATTGGCTTGCGTGAAGTCCTCGATGAGCGGTATCTGGCGGATCGCATCGCCAGTGTCGCTGAGCTGGGGGATCGCCTGATCGCGGCGGGCGTGCCGATCGTCCGGCCAACAGGAGGGCATGCGGTCTACATAGATGCGGGCGCGGCGTTGCCGCACATCCCGCCAGCGGAGTATCCCGCCTGGGCCTTCAGCGTGAAGCTCTATCAGGAGTCGGGCATCCGCAGCGTGGAACTCGGGAGCGTCGCGTTCGGGCGGCGCCATCCTGACGGAACCGAGGAGCCTGCGCCCATCGAGCTGCTGCGGCTGGCGATTCCCCGGCGTGTCTACACGCGCAACCACCTCGCCTATGTGGCTGATGCGGTGGCCTATGTGGCCGGGCTGGGTCAGGCCATCGGCGGCATGCGGATCACCTATCAGCCAGCGGCCATGCGCCACTTCACCGCGCGCTTCGCCTGGATACGGCCAGAAGACAGCGAGGCCGCGGCGGATGGATCTGAGCCAGAGCGCGCGCCGCGAGAGCTGGTAGAGCAATCCCGCTAGCGTTTTGGCCGCGATCAGCGATTGTGCTGATAGTCACAATATCGCCTGTCTGCGCCATGTATACTTGCCCCAGCGCAGCGCAATTGGTTGCGCTCATGAGGGGGAAGTGTACGTATGATGCAAGGTCTCTGGCGCGTCAAGACATGGCGCGCTTTTGGTGTGACGACCGCGCTGGTGGGCGTGATGGCGCTCGCGGCGTGTGGGGCGAGCACAGGCGCGACGAGCGCGCCGACGGCGACGGCGACCGCGGCGCAATCGACGGCGACCGCGACGGCACATCCTCTGGTGGCCGACGCCCACCACACCAGCCGCGACGCCGACCAGCGCGCCCGTCGGGGCCATCGCTCTCGCAGTTGACGATCTATGTCGGCTCGAACAACGATACCTTCTTCGGCGTGAACGCGCAGACGGGGACGCAACGCTGGAAGACGACCGTGTCGGGTGAGTCCAACAAGCCGTATACGACCAATGGCATTGTGTATGTCACGACCCAGAGCGGCTATATCTACGCCATCAACTCAGGGAATGAGCTATGGCATACGCAGGCCCCGTCTGGTGGCGTCACAGGCAGGCCGCTGGTGGTGAATGGTGTCCTCTATGCGGCGACTGACACTGGCCAAATCTTCGCACTCGATGCGAGCAGTGGCGCGCTACGCTGGAAATATCCGACGGGCGCCGCGATTAGCGCCGCCGTCAATGTGCAATCCAGTGGAACGCTCTACGTCGGGGCCAGCGATGGGAATCTCTACGCGATCAATGCCAGCACCGGGGCGCTGATCTGGCGGACGCAGGTTGGCGCGGCCATCGAGTTCACATCGCCGACAGTGAGCGGTAGCTCCGTGTTCATCGGCGCCGACAACGGCAAACTCTATGCCATCAACAGCTCGACCGGAGCGATCAAGTGGCAGACCCAGGTTGGCGGCCAGATCTTCGGCAAGCCGGGCATTGATAACGGCGTCGTCTTCTTCGGCTCATCCGATCACTACTTCTATGCCGCCAACGTCAGCACGGGCCACATTCTCTGGAAGTTCCAGGCGGGTGATAGCGTGACCGGCACACCTGCGGCGGCGAATGGCCTCGTCTATGTCTCGGCGATGGATGGCTTCCTCTACGCGCTGCGCGAGTCCAACGGCTCGAAGGTGTGGAGCGTCCACGTCGGCGCGGGCTACGGGCTGGGCTATGGCTGGCCAGTCATCAGCCACGGGCGCGTCTATATCGGCGCGGGCAATGGCTACCTCTATGCCTTCGATGTGAACACGGGGCATACCATCTGGGCGTTCAAGGCGGGTGATCCGCTCTCGTCGCCCACGATCGGCCAGTAGCACGACCGCAAGCGATCTGACACGGGGGCGCGCCTGGGTGGAACGGGCGTGTCCCCGTTGTCGTATGGGCGCGTGTGCGTCATCCTTGCCGGGCGCGTATAATCTGGTGTGGCGCGTCTGTCTCCAGATGGCCAGGGAAGAGCGCCTGTATATCGTCTCCCGCTCATACACGACTGTAAGGAATGCGCCCGCATGACGACGCCATACCAGACCTCCTCTCCACAAGGCCCACAGACTGGCTTTCCACCCCCAGACGCGGCAGTCGCGACGCTGGGGCTGACGCGCGCCTTCGAGCATAAACTCGCGGTAGATCATCTCTCGCTGACCGTGCGGCGTGGCGAGTTCTTCGGCTTCCTGGGGCGCAATGGCGCGGGTAAGTCCACGACCATCAAGATGCTCGTGGGGCTGCTGCGTCCGACGTCTGGCCTGGCCTACGTGGGCGGCGTGAACGTCTGGCAGGAGCCACTGCGCGCGAAGAGTGTGATGGGCGTGCTGCCCGAGCAGCTCAACCTCTACGAGCGCCTCTCTGGCCGTGAGCTGGTGGAGTTCGCCGGGGCGATGTACGACCTGCCACGCGCCGAGGCCCGCCGGCGCGCGGGCGCGCTGCTCGATGCGCTGCTGCTCAGCGATGACGCGGACAAGCTGATCGTGGACTACTCCGTCGGCATGCGCAAAAAGGTGGCGCTGGCGGCGGCGCTGGTGCATCGGCCCCAGGCGCTCTTTCTCGATGAGCCGTTCGAGGGGGTTGATCCCGTCAGCTCGCGGGTCATTCGCGACATCCTGCGCGAGCTGACGAACAGCGGTGTGACGATCTTCTTCAGCTCACACATCATGGAGGTCGTCGAGAAGCTCTGTACGCGCGTGGGCGTGATCGAGGATGGCAAGCTGCTCGCCGAGGGCACGCTCGCCGAGCTACGCCAGCGCGCGGGCGAGCGGCAGCGACGCGACGCTGGAGGATGTCTTCCTGGGGCTGGTGGGCGCGGCGCCACGCGAAGGGAACCTCGAATGGCTGGAATAGTCGGCGCTAAGGCGGTCGCCGCGTCTGATGACGCCGCCACGCGACGCCTTTCGCAGTGGACGCTGCGGCCTCGCCAGCTTGGCGCGCTGCTGGCCCTGCGCTGGAAGCTGGGCGTGCGCGTCTACCGCCGCAGCGTCTCCTCGCTGATCGGGCTGGCGGCGCTGCTGATCTTCACGCTGGGGACGGCGGCGCTGGCGGGCTTCCTCTCCGCTGTGGGCTACGTTGACCTGCCACATCTGGCGGCGATTCAGCTCCTCTTTGCCATGCTGGCTTTCCTCTTCATTGGCTGGATTGTGGCCCCCGCGCTGCAATATAGCGTCAACGAAGGGCTGGATGTCAGCAAGCTGCACACCTATCCCCTCACGCGCGCCGAACGCATGGTCGGGTTGACGCTCTCGACGTTCTTTGACCCGACGACCCTCATCATTCTGGCAGTCTTTGCGGCGGTCGTCGCTGGCTGGCATACCTCTATTCTGGCGCTCGTCATCACGCTGGCGGCGCTGGCGCTGCTCTACGTCCACATCGTCGGCGCGAGCCAGTTCGCGCTGGCGGTGCTGGTCGGGCTGCTGCGCAGTCGCCGCTATCGTGACCTCTCGATCATCATCTTCACCCTGATGAGCGTCGCCTGCTCGCTCTCTGGGCAGTTTGCCTCGACGCTGCTGCGTCACTTCAACGGCATCGGCTCGCTGGGGCGCCTCGACCTGGGCCAGTACCTCCAGTGGGCGCCGCCGGGGATGGCCGCCCGCGCCATCGTGGCCGCCAACGCGGGCGATCCGCTCGGCGCGCTGCCGTGGCTGCTGGCGCTGCTGGCGCTGACGCCGCTGCTGCTGACAGCGTGGGCGTGGGTGCTGGATCGCGGCGTAACGTCGCCTGAGGGCAGCGATGGCGCGACGAAGCGCAGGCGCCGCTGGGCCACGGCGAGCGCTGGGCGGCCCGCGACTGCGGCGGCTGGTGGCGTCGGCATGGCGTATGCGGCGGCGGGCGCGGTGAATGGCGCACAGACGCGACAGCGCGGCTCCCCGGTCATCGCGGCGATTGCGGTGAAAGACCTGCGCTACTTCTGGCGCGATCCGCAGATCAAAGCGTCGCTGCTCAGCTCGCTGGTGCTGCTCTTCATTGTCTTCGCGCCAGGTCTTACGCGATCCACCGACTCCTCTTCAGACTACTTCGCGCGCCACCTGGCGGGTTTACAGCCATTGCTCGCGCCACTGCCCGCGCTGCTGATCGTGCTGACCCTCTCGCTCAATGCCTTCGGACTGGAGCGACATGGCATCCAGACGTTGTTTCTCACGCCCGCGCGCCCACTGGATGTCCTCAGGGGCAAGAATCTGGCGGTGGGCATCATCGCGTTCTCGGCGCAGGTGACGCTGATCGTCGCCGTGTGCATCGTGACGAGGGACTGGATGGCGATGCCGCTGGCGCTGGTGGAAGGCGCAGCGGGGACACTGGCGCTGCTAGGGGCGGGCAACATCACCTCGGTTTTAATGCCGCTGCGTGTACGTCAGATGCGCATGGGTTCCAATAACCTCTCCTCAGAGAGCGGCTGTCTGCGCAGTGTCATCTCGCTGGTGGCGCTCTGGGCGACGCTTATCGCACTGTCGCCAGTCTTTATCCTGTTGCTGGCTCCCGCGCTGCTGGAGCATCGGCAGGCGTATCTCTTCACTGTGCCGCTGGCGTTGTTCTATGGGATTGCGCTCTATCAGATCGCTACCATCAAGATCGCGCCACGTCTGGAGAAGCGCATACCAGAAATTCTCGCCACCGTCGCGCGCGATGCCTGAGCCGTCGCTCATCGCCGCGCGGGTGAGGGTATCCGCGCGAATTCCTGGTATGGCGGCTGATGATGGTCTGTTATACTGCGGTACGTGGGGCGTGGCCGCGATGTCGCGTCCGTTGTCCATCCAATTCAGAAAAGGCAGGCGCTCGCTCGCATGGCTGTTGTCTCACTCTACGCCGCATTCATCGCGGGATTGCTCTCGTTCGTTTCGCCGTGTGTCCTGCCGCTGACGCCGGTTTACCTCGCGCGGCTGGTCGGCCCGGGCATCTGGGAGAGCCAGCACGCCGACGCGGCGCAGCGGGCGGCGCTGCGGCGTGAGACGACACTCCATGCGGCTTCGTTCGTCCTCGGCTTTACCATCACCTTCATCACGCTGGGGGCGACCGCCAGCGAGCTAGGCTCCTTCCTCTCGGCGAATCAGCTTGCGCTGCGTCAGATCGGCGGCGTAGCGCTGGTGGTGATGGGCGCGCAGGTGGCGGGGCTGATTCACATCCCCGGCCTCGATCTGGAGCGACGCTTCTCGCTGCGGTCAGGTGAGA
This sequence comes from uncultured Chloroflexia bacterium, assembly GCA_963840335.1. Classification (GTDB taxonomy): domain Bacteria; phylum Chloroflexota; class Ktedonobacteria; order Ktedonobacterales; family JADMIN01; genus JAKAIY01. The sequence goes on along the minus strand of CAWIYP010000009.1, from coordinate 52,743 downwards.
CGAGCTATGTGGCATCGCTGGTGATCGGGCTGATCTTCGCGCTGGGATGGACGCCCTGCGTCGGGCCGATTCTCGCCAGCATCCTCGTGATCGCGGCGCAGGGGCACTCGCTGGGCGCTGGTGTGCTGCTGCTCGCGGTCTATTCACTGGGGCTGGGGTTGCCCTTCCTGGCGCTGGGGGTGGCGTTCGACCAGCTCGCGCCGAAGCTCAAGCGGCTGACACCGCACCTCCGCACGATCGAGCGGGTGACGGGGGCGCTCCTGGCGTTCATGGGTGTCGCCATTTTCTTCAACTGGCTCTTCGTGATGAATAGTCTGGTCGGTGGCATTACTCTGCGCTAATGTTTGTGGGAATGAGTGGCGTACCCTGCGAGGAGGAGGTCAGGCTATGGCGATAGGAGAAGCGCAACCGAGGAGCATCGCGCAGGCGCTGCGCCCGCGGATGTGGGAGCCGCCGCTGTGGGCGCTGCTCGCGCTGGGCGCCGCCTATGTGGTGGCGCTGGCGGCGCTCGTCTTCTTGCCCGGCGCGACGCTGCTCGACCGCCTGCGCGCGCTGGATGGTGGCATCTGCGCGCAACTGCCGACCCACTCGTTCTATCCCGCAGGCCAGCAACTGCCACTCTGCGCGCGCAACACGGGTATCTATCTGGGCGTGGCGCTGGGCTTTCTGACGCTGCTGGCGTCTGGGCGTGTGCGGGCGGCGCGGCTGCCACGTCTGCCCGTGGCGGTGGCGCTGGTCGGGCTGGTCGGGCTGATGGGGATGGATGGCTTCAACTCGCTGCTGCTCGACCTCGGCGCGCCACACCTCTACCAGCCGAACAACCTGCTGCGGCTGGTCACGGGGCTGGGCGCTGGTGTGGCGATGGCCGCCTTCATCACGCCAGTGACGAACGGCCTGCTTTGGCGCGAGGAGGATATGCGCCCGTCGTTCCGCTCGTTTGGCCAGGTCGCTATCACACTGCCGCTGCTGCTGCTCGCGTTCCTCGCGGTTGGCTCGCAGACGGCGTGGCTGCTCTATCCCATCGCGATTCTCAGCTCGCTGGGGCTGCTGCTGGCGCTCTCGCTGGTGAACATGGTCTTCGTGCTCTGCTTCAGCCCACTGATTGGCCGCTTCGAGCGCTGGCGGCAGGTATTCCCGTATTACTCGCTGGCGCTGGCGCTGGCGGTGGTGGAGCTGATCCTGCTCTTCAAGCTCAAAGAAAGCCTGCTGCACTCGCTTGCTCTCGCGCTTCCACATTGACGGTGAGCTGCGTGTGGCGCGGCGTTTCCGCTGGCTTGCGAGGCGATTGTGACCTATCCGTGTGCGATGTGACTTGCCCTTGATGAAACCTCTGGTCTATACTACATTTACAGCCGCAGACTTCACCCGGGCGTTGTCGTCGGCATGGACTCCTCCAGGGGGTGCGTGAGAATGCCCAATCGGTATCAGCGCGAGATTGAAGAGATCCTCAGCCGGATGGAAGAGGATGCGCCTCGTCGTGGTTTTGGTGACCGCATCCGCCCTCAACGTCGTTCTCCAGCGCGCTCTCGCTCGTTCCCCTCGTTCCACATCGCGTTCGTTGAACTGCTCATCATCATGAGCGTGATTCTCGTCATGATCGCGACCGGTATCGCCTTCTACACCGGGGCCACCAACCTCATCTCCGGCATCATTGGCATGGTCGCCCTGGTGCTCTTTGTAGTGGCGCTCGTCGTCGGCTGGAGGGATCGCTTTCGTCCCTCGTCGAAACCAGCCTGGCGTGGGGCCTCGCAGTCGCGGGTAACGCCAATCTCGCGTAATCCCTTCCGCGTGCTGGCGATGCGTTTCCGCATCATGCGGCTGCGCAAGCAATATCGCCGCGCCCAGGAGGATCAGGTTGACGAGTAGCGGTGAGGCTGGCTCTGGCGCTAACTTCGAAATTTGTTCAATTGCCGCGCAATCAGAAAGAAGTCAACAGGGTGTTTGCGCAATATCTCCAGGCGGCTATGAATCATGCCGTATATGAACAATTCGAGGACGGAACCTATCTCGGATCAATCCCCGGTTTCCAGGGAGTTCTTGCGAATGAAGCAACCCTGGAGGCGACTCGAAAAGAACTCGAATCTGTTTTGGAAGACTGGATACTGTTCCGCCTTTCGCGACAGCTAGATGTACCAGAGGTAGATGGCCATACACTCGCTTTTCCAAAAGCGAGTGTATGATGCCAAAAGTTGGCCCAATCAAGCGTCGTGAACTGATTCGATATTTGAAACAGTTAGGATTTACCGGGCCTCACCCAGGGGGGAGGCACGGCGTAATGCAACGCGAGAATACGACTATTCCTATTCCTAATCCCCATCACGGCGACATAAGCAGAGAATTCCTGTTGCGCATTCTCAAAGAAGCTGGCGTTTCCCGTGAGGATTGGGAGGCGTTGTAGCGCATGAGAAATAAATGGCGCTGAAACAAATTTGGCCCTTGAAGCATCCTCAATGTGACGGGTTCGCGGCATTATCCCTTCCCGCGCACAGCCGCACTCCGCTATACAGCCATCATCTCTTTCCACGATGTGAGAGAGCACGGCGTGCTAAAGACGCATGGAGCAATGGAAGGGAACACACGCATGCTGTGGCGGCGAGAACGACGATTGCTGGCGGTGGCGCAATTCATCGCGGTTCTGGGCCTCATACCGGCCTTTGCGATTACGGTCTGGGGCATAGGGGATGGCTCGGCTGTGCTCTCCGCATGGGGAATGACTTCGCCATTGCCGTCGATCAGAGCGCGCGATGTGACGATGGCGCCGATCCTGCTTGGCGTTATTATCGCGACTTTTCATACGATGCGTCTGCTCTACGACATGCGTGAGCGGGCGATCATGGGCGATGTGAATGCTGCGCCACCCGCAAAGCCACTGGTAGCGGTGGATGCGCCTCTACCGCCGCTCCCTATCACGCTGGTCTGGCGGCGAATCCCGGCGCAGTCGGCTGAGCCTGATGATCTGGTTTGCCATCTCGCTGGCCCCGCTGATTGGCCTTGGCGCATTGCTCGCTTGGGCTGGGCTGTTTGACTACATCGTGTCGCAGGACGGCGTTGACTTTTGGGGATTGTGCGGTATCGTGGCGTTGGGCGCAATCACGCTATCGATCATTCCGTTCGCGATTCTGCGCGCGCTAATGCGCCCTCCGCAGGGTGTCGTCGCCGATGACCTTGGTGTCTCCGCATGGCATAGACGCGAGACGATCACCTGGGCCGATGCGCGCTTGCTGGAGGTGGTGGTGGGTCGCGCCATGAGGCAGAGTTGGACGGTCTATACGCTGTATGCGCAGGATGGGAGCCATCTCACCTGGAGGACCCGCGCCGAGGATAGCCGCTATATCTCCACGCATTCGCTTGTCGGGAGCGAAACCAACGATAGCCAGCAGCGCGCGGCGGCGATTCTGGCGCTGGCGCACGCCAGGGCAGGGCTGACCCCGCGCACGTTCGATGAAGCCGCCGCCGATAGCTCGTCGAATCTCGCGGCGCCTGGCAACCTTCCGCTGAACGCAAAGGCATTACCAGGAACCTGGCCTGGTACTGTGACGCTGATGGTGGGAATCACATGCGGGTGCGGCGTTGCGACACTGGCGATGCCCTCACCAGTCTTTCCTGTGTTGTCGCTGGTAGCCGCAGCCACGCTGGCAATCTCGACCCTCTGGTCGCTCGCACTCGCTGTGCCCGAGGCGCTCACGATGCCGCGCCGCATCAATTCCAACGAATTGCCAGCCTGGCGTGTGCCTCCAACTGTTGCGGCGAATGGCGTGGCACAGCTACAGCAGGAGCGCAACCGATTGTGGCGTTTGGGGATGGCGACCCGCGCGCTGCTCATGTTGATCGGCTCCGTCGCCGCAATTGTAGCGAGTGTCGTCGCGTTGGTGGATGGGCGTGTTGGCATAGACCTCTTCAACTTCTGGATGAACCTCGTCTGGCTGGCCTTTGCCGCTCTGGTCTCGGCGGTGCGCGTGAGCGGGCAGTTCGACCGCGACGCGGTCTCGTTGCTCGCCGATGCTGCGGGGATACAGAACCTGCGCGCTCGTCATCCCAAGACGGTCCCCTGGACGGACATCGCCTCGCTGCGCTTCACCTGGAGCCGCGCGGCTGGCTTCCTCTACACGGCCACGACACAGAGCAAGGACGAGATCACCTGGGCGAGCCAGAGCCGTCAGTGGCGCGACGAGGAGCCGAATCTCGCCGCTGCGGGTATCCATGCGCCAGCGGTGGATGGCGACGCCTTCGCCGCGATCGTCGCCGCGCGCACGGGGCTGATCCCCGCGCAGGAACTGGGCTGACGCCCCTGAAAACGTCCAGACGCCAGGATGCTCTATCAGCGCGGGTATGACTTTTTGGCGCCCGCCTATCTTGTCTACCATACAATCTGAGGGCTGTTTGGGAGCGGCCTGGCGGCTGCTTGCGTGTTACTGTCGCGCTTGACCGCAATTGTACAGACGTTCTATAATGTGATGGCCCCTTCTAAAAGAGCGCAGGTGTTGGACGGGTCGGCGAGACGCGGCAGAGCGGGGCATCGCCGGAGAAGATCAGACCGGAGAAGGCTGGACTCATGCCGCTTGACCATATCGCTGTGCGCGGCGCGCGCGAGCACAACCTCAAGAATATTGATGTCATCATCCCGCGTGACAAGCTGGTCGTCATCACGGGTCTCTCTGGTTCTGGCAAGAGCAGCCTCGCCTTCGACACGATCTTCGCCGAGGGGCAGCGGCGCTATGTCGAGTCGCTGTCCTCCTACGCGCGGCAGTTCCTCGGCCAACTCGAAAAGCCTGACCTCGACCACATTGATGGTCTCTCGCCCGCGATCTCGATTGACCAGAAGAGCACATCGCGCAATCCCCGCTCGTCCGTCGGCACGGTGACGGAAATCTACGACTACCTGCGCCTGCTCTACGCCCGCGTCGGACATCCCCACTGCCCAAACTGCGGGCGCGAGGTGAGTCAGCAGACGGTGCAGATGATGGTGGACGCCATCACCAGCAAGCCTGATGGCACGCGCCTGCTGCTGCTCGCGCCGCTGGTGCGCGGACGCAAGGGCGAGTATCGGCAGGTCTTCGAGGAGATGCGGCGGGCGGGCTATGTGCGCGTGCGCGTGGATGGCGAGGTACGCGACCTCAGCGACGTCATCGAGTTGGACAAGTACAAGCAGCACACCATCGAGGTGGTCGTGGATCGCCTGGTCATCCGCCACGAAGCGGAGGCCAGCGCCGCCAGCGACGAGCGCCGTGTCGCCGAGGCGCCCGCGAGCTATACGCCGCACACCAGCGCCGCCCCCGCCGATCCGGAGGCCAGCCAGCGCCAGCGCGTCACCGATTCCGTGGAGACGACGCTGAAGCTGGGCAGCGGGATCATCCTGGTCTCGGTCATCGGCGGCGATGAACAGCTCTACTCTGAGCGGTTCGCCTGCGTCTACTGTGGCATCAGCCTGGAGGAGATCGCGCCGCGCAGCTTTTCGTTCAACAGTCCCTACGGCGCCTGCCCCGATTGCACAGGTCTGGGCACGAAACTGGAAGTGGACGTTGATCTGTTCGTCTCCAACCCAGAGCTGAGTATCAACGAGGGGGCGATTCAGCCATGGAGTCGCCTGACGATGGTCAGCGCGTGGTACGCGAAGCAGCTATCCGCCGTGGCGGAGAAGTATGAATTCAGCCTCGACATGCCCTGGAAGGATCTCTCTGAACAGGCCAAACAGTACGTGCTCTATGGCGCGCCGGGAGAGATTGCGTTCTCGTATACCAATCGGCAGGGCGCGCGGCGCACGCATCGCACGACCTTCGAAGGGGTGGCGCCCAACCTGGAGCGGCGCTACAAAGATGCCTCGGAGACTGGTCGCGCCGACATCGAGCAGTACATGTCGGCGCGTGTCTGCCCCACCTGCCACGGCGCGCGGCTCAAGCCCGATATGCTGGCGGTGACGGTGGGCGGCCACAATATCTCCGAGGTGACGAGCTTCTCGATCATCAACGCGCTGCGCTTCTTCGAGGTCATCACGGCCTCAGGCGAGGATCGGTCGCCTACTTATCACAATAGCGCGAACGGGGCGAATGGCGCGAATGGCAAGCGCGCTACGAAGCGGGGCGCCTTGCGCCTGGTGAAGAGCGAGGAGCAGGGGCCAGCGTTCGCTGACGCGCCGCCGCTGACCGAGCGGGAGTTGACCATCGCGCGCCAGGTGGTGAAGGAGATCAAGTCGCGGCTGGGCTTCCTGGTGGATGTCGGGCTGGACTACCTGACGCTCAGCCGCAGCGCGACCTCGCTCTCTGGTGGCGAGGCCCAACGCATCCGCCTGGCGACGCAGATTGGCTCCAGCCTGATGGGCGTGCTCTACATCCTCGATGAGCCAAGCATTGGCCTGCACCAGCGCGACAATGCGCGGCTGATCCAGACGCTAACGCGGCTGCGCGACCTGGGGAATACCGTGCTGGTAGTGGAGCACGACGAGGATACGATGCACGCGGCTGACCACATCATTGACATGGGGCCAGGCGCGGGCGAGCATGGCGGCTATGTCGTCGCCGAGGGGACGCTGGCGCAGATCAAGGCCAACCCGCAGTCGCTGACGGGGCAGTTCCTCTCCGGCGCGCGGCGTATCGAGGTGCCGACGGAGCGGCGCACGGGCAATGGCAAGTCGCTGCTCATCCGCAATGCGCGCGAAAACAATCTGAAGGGCATAGATGTCCGTATCCCTTTGGGGAAGCTGGTGGTGGTGACGGGTGTCTCTGGCTCTGGCAAGAGCACGCTCATCAACGAGATTCTCTACAAGCGGCTGGCGCAGACGCTGAACCGCGCGCATGACCGCCCCGGCCAGCACGATGGCATAGACGGCATGGCGGCGCTGGATAAGGTGATTGACATTGACCAGTCGCCGATTGGCCGCACCCCGCGCTCGAATCCGGCGACGTACACCGGCGCCTTCACGACCATCCGCGAGATCTTCTCCCAGGCGCCAGAAGCGCGGCTGCGTGGGTATCTGCCGGGGCGCTTCTCGTTCAATGTGAAGGGTGGGCGCTGCGAGGTCTGCAAGGGCGAGGGCATCCTGACCATCGAGATGAACTTTCTGCCAGATGTGTATGTGACCTGCGAAGCCTGTAAGGGCAAGCGCTACAACCGCGAGGCGCTGGAGATCACGTTCAAGGGCAAGACCATCTCGGATGTGCTGGATATGACCGTCTCGGAGGCCTTGGAGTACTTCGACGCGATTCCCAGCGTGCGCAACAAGCTGGCGACGCTCGAAGATGTCGGCCTGGGCTATATCCATCTGGGGCAGCCCGCGACGACACTCTCTGGCGGCGAGGCGCAGCGCATCAAGCTGGCGACGGAGCTCTCGCGCCGCGCGACGGGGCGCACGATGTACATTCTCGATGAGCCGACGACCGGACTGCACTTCGCGGATGTGGAGCGGTTGCTGGCTGTCCTGCAGCGTCTGGTGGATGCTGGCAACACGGTCGTCGTGATCGAGCATAACCTCGACATCATCAAAGCCGCCGACTGGCTGATCGATCTGGGGCAGGATGGTGGCGAGCGTGGGGGCGAGGTGATCGCGGAGGGGACGCCTGAGCAGATCGCGGCGCACCTGACGAGCTACACTGGACAGTTCCTCGCGCCACTCTTGCCGACGATGGCGCGCTGAACCAGCGGGTGAGGCCACTTTCGGCAGGAAGCGAACGTGGCGGCCCGCTTTATGCGTTAGATGATGCAGAGACGTTGTACACAGGCGGATGCGTTCGGGCAAGCCGCGAGAGAGAAGGATGCGCACGGTTGGTGTCAGCCATTGATACGGTATCCACTCCGCTCGCTCATACACGACAGGTCATCTACGATCTGGCGGGGAGCATCCGTGAACGCGACCGTGTGACCTATGACCACTGCCGCCGGGTGGCCATTTATACGCTCCGCTTCGCACGTTTCCGTGGCTGGTCACGGTCGGCGGCGCGCGAGCTGGCGCTGGCTGGGCTGATGCATGATCTTGGCAAGACGTGGGTACGCAACGATGTGTTGCTGAAGCCTGCCGCGCTTTCGCAGAGCGAGCGCGAGATGATCGAGAAGCATCCCGTGACGGCGGCGCAATTGCTCTGGGCCTTCGATATGCCAGAGAGCATCCTCGACGCGGTGCTGAGTCACCACGAGCGCTGGGATGGCAAGGGCTATCCGGAGCGGCGCGTGGGCGAGGAGATACCGCTGGGCGCGCGTCTGCTCAGTGTGGCTGATGTCTTCGATGTCATCACGACGCCGCGCCCATACAAGTCGGCGATGTCGGTCGAGGAGGCGCGCGAGCGCATCCTGGATGGCTCAGGCACTGCCTTTGACCCTGAGGTGGCGGAGAGCTTCACGCAGTTGCTCGATGCGCAACCAGAGTTTCTGCTCTGGGCGCCGCCTCAGCAGATTGACGTGGAGGCTGATGATCCATGGGCCGCGCACGATAGCGACGAGTAAGGACGCGCCGCCAGTCGCGCGGCATGAGCGAGGCAGGCGCCCGATGGCCGAGACATCCCCGCCAACCTACCTGTACCGCCCGATGGCTCTGCGCGACGCGCTGGCCGTCTACCGTTGGCGCTACTCCGGCGAATACGCGATCTATGACCTCGGCCTCGTAACGCTGCTGGCGGCGACCTTCGTGAGCGCCGTTGCGGGTAAGAAGGCGGGCGTCGCATTCTATGCGGTTGCGCTGGATGATGATCCATTGATAGGCATTGTCTCGCTGGCGTACCGTTCGCAGGATGTCGAGCTGGGGCTGGGGCTGCGGCCCGATCTGACGGGGCGTGGCCTGGGCCTGCCCTTCGTGCGTTCCGTGATGGATCTGGCGCGGGAACGCTACCACCCCCGAACTCTCAGCCTCTGCGTCGCCACCTTCAACCACCGCGCGATCAAAATCTACGAGCGCGCGGGTTTCGTCGGCGGCGCCACTCGCCCCACCAGGTTCCACGGCAAGCCCTACATGGAGCTGCTGATGAGCCGCCCAGCGGACGAGGCGTAGCGAGGGGTGTAGTCGGCGCGGGCCAGCGCGCGGTCATTGACTACCCAATCCTGCCGGGATACACTGCAAATCGCTAGATTATGGGCGCCAATCCTGTTAGCGCTGAGGGCCAGGGGCTGCGGAAGACAGGTGAAGGGGAGCGTCACATGGTTGCGGATAGATGGGGCAATGGCGCGAGCTATGAGCGCTATGTCGGGCGCTGGAGTCGCCTCGTCGCCCCGAAGTTCCTCGCCTGGCTGGCGGCCCCGATGGGGAAGCGCTGGCTGGATGTCGGCTGTGGGGCTGGCGCGCTGACGCAAACGATTCTCGCGGACGCTGAGCCAGGCGCAGTGACGGGTATCGATCTGTCCGAAGGCTTCCTCGCATATGCGCGCGCAATGACTCCAGACCCACGCGCGCGATTCATCGCCTGCGACGCGCAGGCGTTGCCAGATGATCTGGGCGCTGTTGATGTCGCCGTAAGTGGTCTTGCCCTCAACTTCGTTCCTGATCCCGCGCGCGCAGTCGCGGAGATGGCGCGCGTCACCAGTCCGGGAGGAACAGTAGCGGCGTATGTCTGGGACTATGCGGGACAGATGCAGTTCATGCGCTACTTCTGGGACGCTGTTGCCGCGCTCGATCCGATGTCGCGCGCGATGGATGAAGGCGCGCGTTTCCCGATTTGCCAACCCGATGCGCTCAACCGCGTCTTCACCGCGACTGGGCTAGGCGCTGTGTCGATACGCGCAATCGACATACCCACCGTCTTCCGTGACTTCGATGACTACTGGACGCCATTCCTGGGCGGTCAAGGTTCCGCTCCCAGCTACACGATGGCGCTCGATGAGCAGCGCCGGAGCGCCCTTCGCGAGCACTTGCGCACGACCTTGCCAGTGGCGCCCGACGGAACGATTCCACTGATCGCGCGCGCCTGGGCAGTGCGCGGCGACCGCTAGCCTGTTCTGCGTAGACGGCGATTTCCCCTTGTGCGACCTCTTGTCAGGCGTGCTATACTATCTTTGTACCCCCTCCCAGGGGGTAGGGGTATGCGAAGGAGCGAACACGATGCGCGCGGATAAATCAGACGTGCTCAAACGCCTCAATTACATCGAGGGCCACCTTGGCGGCATTCGCAAGATGGTCGAGAGTGACCAGTACTGCGTGGATATTCTCAAGCAGACCTACGCGGTACGCAAGGCCATCGAGAAGATGGAGGCGCTCATCCTGGAAAATCACCTGCACGGCTGCGTGCCTGAGGGCATCCGCGAGGGGCGGGAGCAGGAAGTGATTGATGAGCTAATGCAACTCTATAACCTGGCGGGGAACCGCTAGCGTTCGGTCAAGATAGGGGCGCCATATGGCGAACTCAATTGAAGAGACAACGTCGATAGATGACGCGGCTTGCGATTTGGCGACGACCCAGCCGGGCGCGACCGCGACGCTGGCGGTAGAGGGCATGACCTGCGCCTCGTGTGCGCTGCGCATCGAGAAGGGGCTGAAAAAGCTGCCGGGCGTCGCTGACGCCAACGTCAACCTGGCCACCGAGCAGGCGACGATCACCTACGATGCGTCGCAGGTCGCGATGGATGATCTGCTGAAGAAGGTGAGCGATGTCGGCTATAGCGCGACGCCGCTCGTAATGCCCGCGCCCGCCGCGCCAGTGGTCGCTGAGCCTGCGCAACCTGAGATGGAGAGCGCCGAGCTAGCCATCACCGGGATGACCTGCGCCTCGTGTGTGCGGCGGGTCGAGCGCGCACTGAGCAAAACGGCGGGCGTGAGCGAGGCCAGCGTCAATCTGGCCACCGAGCGCGCCACCGTGACATACGATCCCTCCGCGACGACGATGGCCGACCTGATCGCGGCGGTGGAGCAGTCGGGCTATGGCGTCGAAGCGCCAGAAGCGCCCGCTGCGCCTATGCCAACCACGAGCGAGACGGCCACGGCTCCGGCGCCCGCGTCGCCCATCACCTCGGCGACTGAGCGGCTGACTGAGCGGCGCCGCGCTGACCTGCTGCGCAGGCGGAACAAGCTGCTGCTGGGCATCGCGCTCTCGCTGCCAGTTGTCATCCTCTCGATGTTCTTCATGAATCGCTTTCCGGGCGAGAACTGGCTGCTGCTGGCGCTGACCGCGCCGATCTGGGGCTATGTCGGCTGGGAGTTCCACACTACGGCGCTGCGCGTGGCGCGACACTTCGGCGCGAACATGGATACACTGGTAAGCCTTGGCTCGACCGCCGCCTTCCTGATGAGCGTCGTCGCGACCATCTGGCCGCAGGTCGTTGGCGAGACGACCTTCTACGACTCGACCGCGCTGATCGTGACGCTGATCTACCTGGGCAAGTACCTGGAGGCACGGGCCAAGGGGCAGACGAGCGAGGCGATCCAGCGGCTGATGGGTCTGCGCGCGACCGTAGCGCATGTCATCCGCGATGGGCGCGAGCGCGACATCCCGGCGGAACAGGTGGTCGTGGGCGATACGCTGGTCGTGCGCCCCGGCGAGAAGATTCCGACGGATGGCGTGGCGCTGGATGGCGAATCCTCGGTGGATGAGTCGCTGCTGACGGGTGAGAGCCTGCCAGTCGAGAAGCGCGCGGGCGACACCCTGATCGGCGCGACTATCAACCAGACGGGCATGCTGCGGATGCGCGCGAGCCGCGTCGGCTCAGAGACGACGCTGGCGGGCATCATCCGCATGGTGGAGCAGGCGCAAGGCTCGAAGGCGCCCATCCAGCGACTGGCTGATACGGTCGCGGGCATCTTCGTGCCGACCGTGCTGGTGATCGCGCTGCTCACCTTCATCGGCTGGAGTGTCGCGGGCTATGTGTTTGGCTTCGTTCCCGCTGGCGGCATGTCGCACGCTGGCATGCTGATGACCAGTCCGTGGATCGTGGCGCTGGTCGCCGCCATCGCCGTGCTGGTGGTGGCGTGTCCGTGCGCGCTGGGGCTGGCGACCCCGACAGCCATCATGGTTGGCACGGGTCAGGGCGCCGAGCGCGGCATCCTCATCAAGAATGGCGAGAGTCTGGAGCGGCTGGAGAAAGTGACTGACCTGCTGCTGGACAAGACCGGCACGATCACCCAGGGCAAGCCTGAGCTGACGGGCGTGACGCTGGCCCCCAGCGCGACGCTGGATGAGGCGCAGGCGCTGCGGCTGGCGGCGAGCGCGGAGGCAGCCTCGGAGCATCCGCTGGCGCGGGCCATCGTGGCGGGGGCGGAGGCGCGGAGCCTCGCGCTGGAGTCCGATGTACGCGAGTTCCAGGCGATACCCGGCGGCGGAGTCGAGGCGCTGGTCGCGGGGCAGCGCGCGCTGGTTGGCTCGCGGCGTCTGCTGCGTGAGCGCGGCGTGGACGCTGAGCGGCTCGCGGCCTTCGAGCCAGAGCTGGCGCGGCTGGAGTCCGCTGGCCAGACGGCGATGCTGCTAGCGGTGGATGGCGCGCTGGTCGGCGCGCTCGCCGTCGCCGATACGGTGAAGGTCGACTCGCGCGAGGCTATCGCGCGGCTCCAGGCGGCAGGCGTGACGGTCTGGATGATCACGGGCGACAACCCGCGCACGGCGCAGAGCATCGCGGCGCAGGTCGGCATCGCGCCGGAGCGCACGCTGGCCGAGACGCTGCCCGGCGAGAAGGCGGCGCAGGTGGCGCGGCTGCGCGGCGATGGCAAGGTCGTCGCCTTCGCGGGTGATGGCGTGAACGACGCTCCAGCGCTGGCCCAGGCCGACATCGGCGTGGCGATGGGCGCGGGCGCGGATGTCGCGATGGAGGCGGCGGGTGTGACACTGGCGCAGGGCAACCTGCGGAGCCTGGTCACGGCGCACGCGCTCTCACGCGCCACAATGCGGGTTATCCGCCAGAACCTGTTCTGGGCGTTCGCGTACAACGTCGTGCTGATCCCCCTCGCCATCGCGTCGCCTGCGATACCGTGGCTACGCGAGGCGGCGCCCATCTTCGCGGCGGCGGCGATGGCGTTCTCATCGGTGACGGTGGTCAGCAATTCGCTGCGGCTGCGGCGCTTCGGCGCGCAGCAAGAACGAGTTTCAGCGCAATCGTGATGTGACTGCATGGCTCGACAAGAGCCAGGCTGAGAAAGGGTGAAGATTCCCATGGATAAGATCGAAACGACGCTCTCAGTGCCTGATGTGAGCTGTGAGCATTGTGTGAAGACGATCAACGGCGCGTTGGGCGTGGTCGCTGGCGTCGAGCAGGTACACGTTGACATCCCCAGCAAGACGGTGAGCCTAACCTACGACGAGCAGCAGGTGAGCATGGAGCGCATCGAGGAGATCCTCGATGAGGCGGGCTATGCCGTCGCGAAGTAGGGAGCGTTGACCGCGTGGAGGGGCGACTGGCGCCATGCCAGTCGCCCCTTCGCATGTGTCGCGGGCCGATCAACTGGCGTTCGCATGGCCGGGAGGAGTCGGCAGGAGCGATGAGGCGACGAGCAGCCACAGCGCCGCCGCAATCACCGGCGTGAAGGCCAGCCAGGGCAGGTGGAAGGTATCCCAGAGGACGCCGCCGATGTAGGGGCCGATGAAGGTGGAGGTGTAGCTGACGGCGAGGCTGCCACCAGCGAGCCGCGCAACCTGCGACTTATCGCCGAAGATGGCGGGCAGCGCAATCGAGAGGGTGAAGACACCAGCGGATGACGCGCCGATGAGCGCGCCCCAGAATGGCTCCAGCGTGGGAGGTGTCAGAAGCCAGCCGGTGATGGCGATGAGCGCAAGGCTGCCCGCCGCGAGGAATGGCCAGCGCTTGCCCGCGAGGCGTTGCGCCACGACGGTCAGCCCGAAGCAGATGGGCAACTGCGCGGCATTGAGGGCGAGGAGCGCGACGGGCGTCATGCCGCTGGCGTTGAGCGCCTGGTTGTAGGGGGCGATCCAGCCGTTCATGCCGAAATAGACGACGCTGCCACCGCCCATGATGGCGCCGAGGAGCCACGGGCTGACGCGCTTCGCCACGAGCGGCGCCACATGCGCGCCGGATGGGTCGGTGGCGCGCTGGACGGGCGCCGCGTCATGCAGCGGTGGCGCGGGCGGCGCGAGCCAGAGCCAGAGCAGCAGCGATCAGCGTCGCGGGGATGGCCCAGATGAGCAGCGCGGCGGGCCAGGCGTTGGCGCCGAACCAGGCGCGCATCAGTGGGGCGGTGGCGGCGGCGGCGATGGTCTCGCCTAGGGTCAGGCCATCGGTGAAGATGGCGGAGACGAGGCCGATGCGCGTGGGGAACCACTGGCGCGCGAGCAGCGGCACGGAGGTCTGGGACAGCGCGATGCCCGCCGAGAGCGCCGCCGTGAAGAAGTAGAGCGAGAGCGTGGCGGGCCAGACGCTGCGCGCGACCGAGCCGACCACCACCAGCGCCAGCCCCAGCGCGACGCTCCGCCGCCCACCGATGCGCCCCGCGATGCGTCCGGCGGGCCAGGCGCCCAGGCCCATCATCAGCGAGGGGAGCGAGGTGAGCAGTCCCGTCGCGCCATAGCTCAACCCCAGGTCGTTGTGGATCAGGTCGAGGACGGGCGGTACCGCGAGCAGTGGCGTCCGCAGGTTGATGCCTACCACCAGGATCAGGCCGAGGACTCCCATGGTCGCCCATGGCGCTGTCGCGCGCCAGTCCATCGCCTTCCGCTGTACGTCACGCTGCGCCACGGGCCGTATGCTCCTCCGCTCGCTTACGGCGCCTGCGCAACCCGCATGTCGCGATGATCGACCGCCTGCGTATCACGTCTATCATACGGCGCCATCTCAGAAGAGCGCTGAGCGGCATGCCATGCGGTGAGTATCGCTTGGCATGCCGCATTGGCGATGGAATCGCAGCGGGCGGCATAGACAGGCGGCGATATGGGGTGTATGCTGTCGCCATCAGCCCGCTTCTGTGCCATGCGCTTTGGCGCGGAGGCCGTTGGAGAGGATGTGCGCGTGATGCAACCACCATCGCAAGGTCAGTCATCAGGTAGCCAGAATGATCCCAGCGCGCTGGAAATCGCTTTCAGGGAGTATCAACTGCTGATGGAAGGGACTGACAAGATCTCTGATCGACGCCAGACAGTTAATACCGAGTTTGTTTCTATCAATGCGCTATTTCTTACTGGCGTCGGGTATCTGCTACTCCAGTTGTTCCAGAACCCCACGCACTCGATATGGTTTGTCGTCGGATTTTTTTTGATTGCGCTCATCATGCAGCGTATCAATAGCACCTGGCTCAAGCTGAGCAATTTCTATAAAGGACTGATTGATTTACGGATCCGGTATATGAAGCAGTTAGAGCTGCTGATGCGCCAGGGTGGGGTCTTTCCAGAAGTAGTCGTGCCGCTAAAGCCTGAAGAAGCCGCCACACCGGGACAAAAAACGGAGACAGACACGCGGTACGTATGCGACGGAAGATGTCCTATTTAACAATCCTGATGCGACTAAAGGGCGGTACGGCTTCTCTGACGCCGAGCAGCGCGTCGCGCATACCTTCATAACCGCTTACTGGATTGCCCTCCTGATGTCTGTGGTCTCCACCGGGATCGTGATAGCGCAGTACTACTTCCAGTTTAAGATTACGTTCCCGTTCTTCTAGCCGCGCACAATCTGGCGTCGGTCAGATAGAGTCTGGGCCTGGTTGGCGCGCGAGTTGCGGAGACCAGGCTCAGGCTACCACGGCGTCGCGGCTTTGCGTCCGCGCGCGACGCCCGCGTTCTCCAGCGGCGACTCAGGACAGGCCAGCGCGACGGACGCTGCGCCAGGTGGCGCGGATAGTCGCCTGAATCTCCAGCCCTGGGAGCTGTCCGATGTCCGAAGAATTGCGCCTCATCCTCGATCTGACGATCGCGCTGGCGGCGGCGCTCGTCGGCGGCGTGATCGCGCATCGGCTGCGCCAGTCCGTCATCGTGGGCTATCTGCTGGCGGGCATTGTGATCGCGACCGCCGCGCCCGGGCTGATCGGCTCGCTGGCGAATATCCGCGCGCTGGCGGATGTGGGCATCATCTTCCTCATGTTCGCGCTGGGCATCGAGTTCTCGCTGAAGGAGTTGCTGCGGCTCAAGGGCATCGCCATCGGCGGCGCGCTCATCCAGATGGGGCTGCTGATCGCGGGCGGCGTCGGGCTGGGCGCGCTGCTGGGGTGGCCGCTGGCGCAGGGGCTATTCTTCGGCGGCGTCATCTCGGTGAGCAGCACGGCGGTCATCCTCAAGACGCTGCTCGACCGGGGCGAGGTGGCGTCACACCACGGGCGGACGCTGCTGAGCATCCTCATCACGCAGGACTTGCTGGTGGTCATCCTCATCGTGCTCCTGCCACAACTCACGACAGCGAGCGGCGGCAATGTAGCGGGCGCGGTGGCGGTGGCGCTGGCAAAGACGGTCGCGTTCGTCGCGGTCGCGATCTTCCTTGGCGTGCGCGTCGTTCCGCTGGCGATGTCGCGGGTGGCGAGCTTCCGTGTGCCGGAGCTATTCCTGCTGGCGGCGGTCGCGGTGGCGCTGGGCGCGGCGATGGTGGGCGCGGCGTTGGGCCTCTCACCGGCGCTGGGCGCTTTCCTTGGCGGGTTGATGCTGACGGAGACGGAGTTCGACCACCGCGTGCTGGCGGAAGTCGTGCCGATGCGCAACCTCTTCGCGACGCTCTTCTTTGTCTCGGTGGGCATGCTGATTGATATGCGCTATGTCGCGGGACATCTGCTCGTGGTCGCGGGGCTGGCGCTCTTCATCATCGTGGCGAAGATCGTGGCGACGCTGGCTGGGTTGGCGCCGTTCCATCTTGGCTCCAGAACCATGATCTTCACCAGCCTGGGGATGATTCAGTTCGGTGAGTTCAGCTATGTGCTGGCGCAGGTGGGGCATGATAGCGGCGCCATCTCGTCGGACCTCAACGCGCTACTGCTGGCGGCGTCGGTGGTGACGATCCTGCTGACTCCCGCCGCCTTCTGGCTGGCGCCGCGTGCGGATCGTGAGCTGGCGCGGGTGTCATTCTTGCGACCCTGGCTGGGTGGGCAGCCACAGGTCTGGGCCGCCGAGGAGGCGCTGAGCGCGCATGTCATCGTCGCGGGCTATGGGCGCGTGGGGCAGCTCGTCGCGGAGTCGCTGCGCGGGATGGGTGTTCCGGTCGTGGTGATCGAGGATGATCTGATGGTGGCGCGGTCACTGCGGGCGCAAGACCTGCCGGTGATCTTCGGTGACGCCTCGAATGACCGCATCCTGAGCGCGGCGCGGCTCGCTTCGGCGCGGGCGCTGGTCGCGTGTCTGCCAGATTCCGGCGCGACGCTGGCAGTGGTCGCGCATGCGCGGCGTGCGCGCCCCGACCTCGACATCCTTGCGCGCATCTCGCGCCCGGAGGACGCCGTGTCGCTCGAGCGCTTAGGTGTGCGGACGGTTCTCCCCGAGCACGCGGGCGCGCGGTTGCTGCTGGAGCTGAGCGAGCAGACGCTGGGGCTGCCAGTCAGCGCGGAGGAGGAGTCGGAGGCGTGGCGCTCGTGACCGCAGCGTCGTTGGCCTGGTCAGTGTCACCCTGCGTGGCGCGAGGGAGCGGTGTGAGGTGAACGACGAGATTGCCGCCGAGGCGCTGCTCACGGGTGATGGCGAAGACGCGACGCAGGCGGTGGAGCTGCTCTGGCGTGCGTCCCGTCACCATCAGGTTGACGCTGAGCATGCCCGTGGGGGTGAGGAGTGCGGCGAGTTGGCGCAGGAATGGCGTGGCCAGCGTCCCCGCGACGAGACGCCCGGCCTCGAAGAGATCAACGCAGATGAGGTCGAAGCGCGCGTCTGGCTCGGCCAGCGCGCCTGTCTCATCGAACTGCGCGGCCACCCAGTCGAAAGCGTCTGCCTCGACAACCTCCAGTCTGGCTATCTCCTTCAGCCCGAATGACTCGCGGGCTAGCGCGAGTATCTCGGCGTTACGCTCTACGCCGATGATCAGCGCGTCGGGGCAGCGTCGCGTCAGCAGTTGCGCGACGGCGCCGCCGCCCAGCCCCAGCAGCAGCGTCCGCGCGGGGCAGTCTGGCCCCAGCATCAGCGGCCAGTAGCCCGCAGGTGCCGCGCCATCCTCCGCGACGCTGACGGATTGCGTGACCCCGCCGACCTGCAACGCCAGCAGTCCATCCTCGCGCCGCGCCAGGCGGACGGGCAGCGTGCGCGGCGTCCCGTGGCGGCGCTTCTTCGGCATGGCCTGGCCCTCCTTCGCTCGCTTCGACGCGGATACCCGCGGATGTACAGTACAATATAGAGGCGTAGGCGGGCAGGGGCGGTTGATGATGGTTTAGAAAATAACACGAGTGCCACGCGGGGCGGCTGGCGGTTGAAACCGCGCCTGGATGGCGTTCCGCCGCGAAGTCCGCCTGCGCGGACTCGGAACCGGGCGCTGCAAGACAAACCGTCGGCCCATCCGCTCCCAGGTTCGCCAAGACCCAGCCTGCGAAGGCGGGCTTCGCGGCCCGCAGGCCATCCAGGCGCGGTTTCAACCGCCAGCTCGCTAAACCATCACCAACCGCCCCTGCCCACCGCCGATAATCGGCGCTCTTTTCGCATCAATTCGTTAAACGCCATCAACCGCCAGCCAGTCCATTTTTTGCATCGAGGAGAACATACGAGCATGACCCACGATTCCCAGACCACACCCGCTCCATTCGCCGACAGCGCTGGCGGCTTGCGCTATCCCGCGCTGCTAAGCATCCTTGGCGGCGGGCAGCTCGCGCGGATGACGGCGGAGGCGGCCTCGCGCCTGGGGATCGAGGTGGCCATCATGGAGAAGGAGGCCAACAGCCCCGCCGGGCGTGTCGCCGCGCGCGAGGTGGTGGGCGGCTGGCTCGATCATGACCGCCTGGCGGAGCTTGCCGAGGGCGCGCTGGCGGTGACGCTGGAGAATGAGTTCGTGGACGTGGCGGCGCTGGAGTGGCTGGAGGCGCGCGGCGTGGCTGTCTATCCCGCCTCGCGGACGCTGGCGCTGATCCAGGACAAGTACGAGCAGAAGCATGTCATGCGCGCGGCGGGCATCCCGACGACCGACTTCGCGCCAGTCGCTTCCGCCGAGGATGTGACGCGCGCCGCCGAGGAGTGGGGCTGGCCGCTGATGCTGAAGGGGCGGCGCAACAGCTACGATGGCTATGGCAACGCGACGCTGCGCGGGCCAGACGCCATCGCGCCCGCCTTCGAGCAGCTTGGCTTTCCTGAGCGGACGCTCTTCGTCGAGCGTTGGGCGCCCTTCACCCGCGAGCTGGCGGTGATCGTGGCGCGTGGACGCGATGGCGCGGTGGTGGTCTATCCGACGGTGGAGACGGTGCAGCGCAACCACATCTGCCATGTCGTGCGAGCGCCCGCTCCCGGCTCGGCGGCGACGGCGCGGCGGGCGGCGGAGATCGCGCGGGCGGCGGTGGAGGCTATCGAGGGCGTGGGGGTCTTTGGCGTCGAGCTATTCGAGCTGGAGGATGGCGCTGTCCTCTACAACGAGATCGCGCCGCGCCCGCACAACACCGGACACTACACCATCGAGGGCTGCGAAACGTCGCAATTCGAGAATCTCGTGCGGGCGGCGCTGGGCCTGCCGCTGGGCGGCGCGGGGATGCTGGCGCCAGCGGCGGTGATGGTGAACGCGCTGGGCGCGCGCAACGCTCCAGCGGAGGCGCGCGGGATGGCGCGGGCGCTGGCGATCCCCGGCGCGCACGTCCACGTCTACGGCAAGCTGGCCTCGCGCGTGGGGCGCAAGATGGGGCATGTCACCGTCCTCGGCGCGACCGTCACCGAGGCCGAGGCCAGCGCTCGCGCCGCCGTTGACGCGCTGGATTTATAGCGGTCGTGGCGGTGGGGGTGGGGCTGCGGGTAAGGGCTGGCGCAGGGCGTTGTTGAGCATCAGCACGTCGCCGACGATGAAGGCGATATGCAGCGGGCCGAAGCAGAGCGCGCCGAAGCCGAACGTCAGGATGATGATGACGATGGCGACGGCGACCCAGACGAATCCGCCGATGAGCAGCGCGACGCCGATGCCCGTGCGCCCACGATACAGCCAGCCAATGCCATAGAGGCCGAAGACCGAGAGCACCGCCTCCAGGACGATCGCGGTGGTGTTGTCCTGCGCCTGTGGATGCGGCGGATAGTAGGCGTAGGGCTGCGGATAGGGCGGCGGGTAGGGTGGCATCGGCCCCGTGTAGCCTGGCCCGGTCGGCCCACCCTGCGGGAAGGGCTGGGTGTAGGGCGGCAGATTTGGGGGAGACTGCGGCGTGTATGGCGTCTCGTAGGTGGGCGGGTACTCCTGGTTATCTGGCGGCGGATTCTGCATGCGACGTGCTCCTCGGCCCCTCGACCACACTCTGGCGCCGCTAGCCTTCAGCGGCTGCCTGCGCTATACTGGCGCTGGAAACAGTATAGCAGCATGGCAGCATAGTGCGCGGGAGGATGACGGCATGACAGAACTGGTCTGGGACGGCAAGTATGACAAGGATGGCAGGCGGGTCGCGCCGGTGCGGATCGCGCTGCCCTTCCAGACGGTAGAGACGGTGAACGAGTCAGGCGTGCAGCGGGCCAACCAGCTTGGCCTCTGGGCGCAGGGCGACCCCGGCGAGTGGCGCAACCGCCTGATCTGGGGCGACAAGAAGTATGTGCTGCCCTCGCTACTGCCAGAGTTCGCGGGCAAGGTGAACCTGATCTATATTGACCCGCCATTTGCGACAGGAATGGACTTCTCCTTCGAAGCTTCAATTCCAGAAAGTGATGAGAGCTTTCACCAAAGAGCCAAATATGATTGAGCAGAAGGCATATCGAGATACGTGGGGGCGAGGGCTGGATGGCTATTTGCACTGGTTCTATGAAACGGTAGCGCTTCTGCGTGAACTTACTATCCGACAATGGTAGTCATCTATGTGCATCTGGATTGGCATGTTGTCCATTACGCAAAAGCTGTCATGGACGAATTATTTGGATATGATCGTTTCCTTAATCAAGTTATTTGGAAACGCTCTCCCTTTGCTGGTAGTAGCAAAGCATTAGCAATGTAGAATTCCCTGTAAATCATGATGTCATACTTATGTATGCAAAAGGCGACGCATTTACCTTTCAGCATCAATATGTAGACTATTCTGATGAGTACAAAGAGCGTTTCAAATACCAAGATGAACGAGGTTATTATCGCAAGACGCTGCTGAAGACATATTCCGATGAGACTTTCGAACGTCTCAAGGCGGAAGATCGGCTGATTCAGCCAACGAATCCTGGGGCCTACTATTCATACAAGCAGTATTTGCATGAGTCTAAAGGAAAGCAAATTGAGGATATATGGCGTGATGTGACTATGATTAACCCTATGTCTCAAGAACGGAGTTGACTATCCGACACAAAAGCCCGAGGCTCTTCTTGAGCGCATCATCGAAGCCTCCTCCAACGAAGGCGACCTTGTGCTGGACTGCTTCTGTGGAAGCGGCACGACGGCGGCGGTCGCCGGAGAAGCTGGGGCGGCGCTGGATCACCTGCGACCTGGGGCGCTTCGCCATCCACACCGCGCGCAAGCGGCTGCTGAGCATCCCCGGCGTCAAGCCGTTCGCGGTGCAGAATCTCGGCAAGTACGAGCGGCAGGCGTGGCAGACGGCGGAGTTCGCGCAGGGCGACGCAGACAGGCGGGCGCGGCGACCCAGCTGACCTACCGCCGCTTCATGCTCGAGCTCTACGGCGCGCAGCCCATCGAAGGCTACACCTGGCTGCATGGCGTCCGCGATGGGCGGCTGGTCCATGTCGGCGGGGTGGACGCGCCGATCAGCGAGGGCGATGTGCGCGCCATCGTCAAGGAGTTCTGGCGGGCCAGCGGGCAGGCGGGCGTCAACGGCGTGGACATCCTCGGCTGGGACTTCGCCTTCGAGCTCAACGAGGTCGCGCGCCAGCACGCCGCCGAGAACAACGTCAACATCAAGTTCAAGCGCATCCCGCGCGAAGTGCTGGAGAAGCGCGCCGTCGAGCAGGGCGACATCCGTTTCTTCGAGCTTGGCGCCCTCAGCGCCAGCGTCAGCCAGCGCGCCTCCGACATGGCCAGCGCCGAGGAGTGGCCCAACGGCAAGTACGTCACCATCACCCTCACCGACTTCATCGCCCCCTACGACGACGTGCCGCCAGAGATCACTGCAGAAGGTCACGCGCTGGTCGCAGTGGATTGACTACTGGGCGGTGGACTGGGACTACTCCAACAATCCCGGCGACGCCTTCCACAACATGGCGCAGACCTACCGCACGCGCAAAGACCCGCAACTGCAGCTGAGCCTCGGCCACACCTACGAGCAGCCGGGAACCTATACCGTCGTCGTCAAGGTGATCGACATCCTCGGCAACGACACCACCAAGACGCTCACCGTCACCGTCGCCTGAGCCGCCGCGCCGCCACACGCGCCACAAAGGAAATAGCCCCCATGTCGAAGAAAGCCCCTGACGGCCAACTGACCCTCTTCGAGATCGAAGAGTATCTCAAGACGGCGCCGTGCGTGCCACTGCTGCGCCAGAAGGTGGCGGCGTGGCGCGAGGCGGACTACCCCGGCGCGACGGATGTCACCCGGCGGCTGCTGGCGTGGTGGTTCGCGAACGACCACCGCCTGCTGGATGGGCGCCCCTTCGCCTATCACCGCGCCCAGCGCGACGCCATCGAGACGCAGATCTACGTCTACGAGATCGAGCGCATCCGCTCGCGCCGCGAGCTCTACGAGAAGTACATCCGCGCGGATGAGCAATTCGCCGCTCTCCGCCGAAGACGACTTCGCGCGCTTCGCCACCAAGATGGCCACCGGCTCCGGCAAGACCAAGGTCATGTCGCTGGCCATCGCCTGGCAATACTTCAACGCCATGATCAGCCCCGGCGGACACGAGGACTACGCCAGCACGTTCCTGATCATCGCCCCCAACGTCATCGTGCTGCAGCGCCTGGCCGAGGACTTCAGCGGCGGGCGCATCTTCCGCGCCGACCCGATCATGCCGCCCGACATGCGCTGCTTCTGGGATGTCGAGACCGTCATGCGTGGCGACCCGGAGCGCCCCGACAGCGACGGCCTGGTCCTGCTCACCAACATCCAGCAGCTCTACGAGCGCCCCGACAGCGCGAACGGCGACGAGACGCCGGAGCCTGGCCGCCGTGCTCGGCCCCAAGGCGCCGCCCGCGCTCAGCGAGTCCGCCAGCTTTCATCGAGCGCATCCACCAGCGCGACGGCCGCTGCTGGTCATCAACGACGAGGCGCACCACACCCACGACGAAGACAACGCCTGGAATAGCGTCATCCGCGACCTGCACGCCGCGCGCCCCGTCGCCGCCCAGCTCGACTTCTCCGCCACGCCGCGCTTCACCAAGGGCCAGCTCTTCCCCTGGGTCATCTCCGACTATCCCCTCAAGCAGGCCATCATAGACGGCGTCGTCAAGCGCCCCTACAAAGGCGTCACCGATCTGAGCGTCGTCGCCTCCGAGATCGCCAGCGTCAAGTATCGCGGCTTCATCGTCGCGGGCGTCAACCGCTGGCGCGAGTATCGCGAGCAGCTCGCGCCGCTGGGCAAGCGCCCGCTGCTGTTCATCATGCTCACCAACAACAGCGAGGCCGATGAGGTCGGCGCCTTCCTCGCCGAGGCTCTATCCCGACGAGTTCGGCGGCGACCAGACGCTGGTCATCCACACCGACCGAAGGGCGATGTCACGCAAGAAAGACCTCGATACCGCGCGCAAGGCCGCGCGCGAGGTGGACTCGGCCGGATAGCAAGATCAACGCGCTGGTGAGCGTGCTGATGCTGCGCGAGGGCTGGGATGTCCAGAACGTGACGGTCGTCGTCGGCCTGCGCCCCTACTCCGCCAAGGCCAACATCCTGCCAGAGCAGACCATCGGGCGCGGGCTGCGGCTGATGTTCCGGGGCGAGAACTCCGGCTACACCGAGCGCGTGGACATCATCGGCACGCCTGGCTTCATGCAGTTCGTAGACAATCTGGAGCAGCTGGAGCAGGTCGAGCTAGGCGAGTTCGAGGTCGGCAAAGACAAGCTGACCATCCTCACCATCCAGCCCGACCCGGAAAAGGCGCCTACGACATCGCCATCCCCCAGCTGACGCCCGTCCTGGCCCGCAAGACGCTCCATCGCCGCCGAGATCGAGGCGCTGGACGTGCGCGACGTTCGCTCACCCGCCTTCCCGAAGAAGCCCGGCGACGCCGCCGAGCGCAACTTCCACTACGAGGGCGTGGACTTCGTGACGCTGGAGCGCGAGATCAGCCGCGACTACATGCTGCCCACGCCGCAGACCGCCAACGAGGTCATCGGCTACTATCGCCCGGCTGATCGCCAGCGACCTCAAGCTGCCCAGCCAGTTCGCCGTGCTGGCCCCCAAGGTCAAGGAGTTCTTCGCCGTCAAAGCGTTCGGTGGGCCGGTGGACGACCTGGACGACCCCGCCATCATCGAGGCGATGAGCCGCCCGCCCGTCAGTCCACGTCGTCCGCAAGCTCTTCACCAACGCCCTGCGCGAGCAAGATCGTGGAGGAGCAAGACGCCAGAGCTCGCTGGACAGCGGGCGCAGCCTGGCGCAGGTCCAGCCGTTCCCGTTCTCCAATCCCAACGTCACGCCGGGACATCAAGCTCATCCTCAACTACGCCCCCTGCTCGAACAAGTTCGAGAGCGCCTTCGCCCGCTTCCTCGACAGCGCGCCCGACATCGCCGCCTGGTGCAAGGTTCCCGACAGCTTCCGCTTCTGTCATCGAATACACCGACCAGAGCGCCAATCTGCGCTACTACTATCCCGACTTCGTCGCCATCGCGGATGATGGGACGCGCTGGATCATCGAGACGAAAGGCGCAGAGACGCGTTGAAGTCCAGCACAAGGACAACGCCGCCGCGCATCTGGTGCGACAACGCCACCCAGCTGACCGGCGTCCCCTGGCAGCTACATCAAAGTCCCGCAGATAGACTTCGAGAAGATGGAGGCCAAAGACTTCGGCGACGTGACGATGCTGGGTTGGGCGTAGACGCCGCGGTGAAACAGTTTGCCGCCCGAACGCATCCAGTAGAATAGACGCGCGCTTGCGGTGGGCAGGCGAGCGGCATTATGCGGAACGGCGGAGAGCGCGATGTACAAATACCGGCGATTGCGGGCGTTGCTGCGTACACTCGTAGCCATGCCGCCGACCAGGCTCCAGGTCATCCGTGGCTGGCTGGTGGTTGTGCTGGGCTACGCCGCCGCAGCGCTGTTCGCACTCTCGCTGATTGTCCATTCGTCACACGACTGGCCCGTCACCTGGCATGATGTCTTCACGTTTGATCTGGTGGCCCGCGCATACCTGCTCGGGGCCTGTGCCGCGTTTGTCAGTGGCTGCGCGTTCCTGCTCTGGATCATCTTATTGGGGCGCGGCGCATCTGCGCGGATGCTCCCGCCACCTGGCCTTGGGCTGGCGCTGCGTCGGGCCATACGCATCCACGAGCCGTGGGTGGCTCCTGCTGATCCAGCGACTCCTACCGCGCCACAAGTGGACAACTCGGCGGCGACACGACTCACCGTGGCGACATCATACCTGCTGACACGTCCGCTGTGGCTCGCCATTGTGACGCTCGCTGGCGGCGCGCTCGCGTTACTCCCGGTAGTCTTCTTCGCCTCGTTCGCCTTTTCGATGGCTGGCCCTCCCGCTGACCCAGCCTACGCCATGCCAGACGCTGTCACTGGCAGCTATCAATTGTTATGGATCGCGGGCATCTTCGCGCCGCTCGTGGTGATCGCGGCGGCCTTCGCCTGGCGCTACTGGATTGGGTGGCGCGCGGGCGTCCGTGGCGTCGAGATCGAGGTCAGCCCAGAGGGGCTAGCGATTCGCGACCACACGACGCTCTGGCGTGGGCGTTTCATCCGCTGGAGCGAAATCGTCTCGCTGGCGCGATTCACCTACAACGACGACTATGTACGCCCCCACACGGTCTATATGCTCGATGCTGACTCCCAGACACTGCTCTGGGAGTCGCCGCCAGACATGCGCTACGAGAAGCGCCGCCCGCCGCGCTCGCATTGCCGGGCGACAGGCGAGCGCCGCTCAGTTGCTCGCGCTGGTGAGAAACGCGACAGGGCTGCCGCTGCTCAATATCACCAGCGTCATCAGCGCTGTGGCGAAGATCGAGCCTGACCCGAACAATACCAACAATGAGCCTGACCCCAAAGACGCCGAATTGCTCGAATTTGTCGAGGGCGCGCTGAGTGAAAAAGAGTTGCTCTCGCTTACGCCTCCACTCTCCACGGCGGAAAAGTGGCGTCGTTTGCTGATGTCTGGGCTGGTCATGGTCGTGTTATGGGTCTCCCGGTTCTTCTTCTTCAGATGAGGCACACCTCATGCCCGCGTCATCCGCACGTATTGCGGCGCGTGGATGGCGCGGAGGACGAGGCGCACAGGCAGGGGCGCCCAGCCTATGCCAGCGTCGGCGAGGATGCGCGGATTGGTGAGGCGGATGCGCTGGCCGCGCGTCACGATCTCGCAGCCGCCCGCCGCCAGCACATTCTTCAGCCAGTCGGTCTCCGCGCCGTAGGTCAGCGCGAAGAGGTAGTCGTTCCCGTCGCGGAAGGCGTTGATGGGCGTGGCGTAGGCTTTCCCGGAGCGGCGCCCGGTGTGGTGGAGGATGGCGAATCCCGGCGCGCGGTCGGCGATCAGCCCGGTCACGCGGTTCGTCACGCGGCGGTTGAAGCGCGCGACGCGATAGGCGATTGGCATAGACTTGATCCTCCTTCACACGGCGGGACGCCCCAGCCTACAGCCGCTCCTGGCGCAGCGAGAGCGACGCCGCGATCACCATCAGCGTCGCGAAGCCGACGAGGAAGAGCAGGTCGGGCCAGATGTCGGCCAGCCCCAGCCCCTTCAGCATGACATCGTTCAGCGCGAAGTTCGCCCAGGTCAGCGGCATCGCGTAGGCAAGCTGATAGAGGACGACGGGCAGCGTCTTCACCGGGAAGAAGAGGCCGCCCAGCAGAATCTGCGGCACGATCAGCAGCGGGATGAACTGGATGACCTGTAGCTCAGTGCGCGCGTAGGCCGAGGCGAAGATGCCCATATTCACCCCGCCGATGGTCAGCGAGAGCGTGATGAGGAAGAGCAGCCACAGATTCCCCGCGTAATGCACCCGCAAGACGTAGATCACATAGGCCAGGATCACCAGTGACTGAATCGTGGCGAAGAGCGTGAAGCCCAGCACGTAGCCCATCGTCAGCTCGCCACGACTCAGCGGCGAGATCAGCACGCGCTCCAGCGTTCCCTGGCTCCGCTCGCGCAGGAAGGCGACCGAGGAGAGCAGGAAGACGAAGAAGAACGAGAAGAGTCCCACGAACAGGGGCGCCAGGGCATCGGTCTGGGTATATTGCGGGCCGCCATAGAGGTAGGTCGTGTCGAGCTTGACGGGCGAGGCGGCGCCTGGAAGCTGACCCGCGCCCGTCTGCGTGAAGGAGGCGGAGAGTGCGCTCAGCCCGAAGGCGACGATCTGCTTCGCCTGCTCCGCCGCCGGGGGATTCGAGCCATCCAGCCGCAGCGTGACGTGGGGCTGGCCGCCGCTGGCGATCGTCTGCGCGAAGTCCGCCGGGAAGATGATCGCGGCGGTGGCGTCGCCCGCCTTGAGCGTCGAGTCCACCTGGCTCGCGCTGATGGTCGTCAGCTTTACGCCCTTCACCGAGGAGAGCGCCGAGGTCAATTCGTTCTTGACGACCGCGCCCGCTGGCCCGTCGGGCGGCACGAGCGCCAGCGTGATGCTTGAGGATGTGCTGCCGAGGATGAAGTTGAGCAGCGTCATGATGACGAGCGGCGCGACGAAGAGCAGCGCCAACGTGCGCTTGTCACGGACGAACTGGCGCGCGATGCGCAGCGCGAGGGCCACCGTCCGGCGGATAGACAGGATCATGTAGGTCGTCTCCCTGGCTAGATGGTCTCACTCACTCGCGGCGGGCTGACTCGCGCTCTGCTGGCGTGGAGTCGTCGCGCTGGGCGTAGTAGAGGAACGCCTGGTCGAAGTCGTCGCGGCCAGAGGCGCGCAGCAGCTCCTCCGGCGCGTCGAGGGCGAGCAGCTTGCCGAAGCGCAGCAGCGCCAGCCGGTCGCAGCGTCGGGCCTCGTCGAGATGGTGTGTCGAGACGAGAATCGTCACGCCCTGCTGGTTGAGCGTCGCGAAGTAGTCCCAGAACTGGAGGCGCAGCTCCGGGTCAATGCCCACCGTCGGCTCATCGAGGAAGAGCAGCCGGGGCTGGTGGATCAGCGAGATTGCGAGCGAGACGCGCTGCCGCATGCCGCCGCTGAGCTGGCCCACCAGGGTATCGCGGCGGTCGGTGAGTTCCACCAGCGCCAGCGTCTCGGCGATGCGCTGGGCGAGCGTCTTGCCCGCCAGGCCATAGAGCGCGCCGAAAAACTCCAGATTCTCGCGCACGCTGAGGTCGGAGTAGAGCGCGCTGGCCTGCGTCATGTAGCCGATCTGGCGGGATGCGCGGCGGTCGGGCATGCGCCGCCCCAGGACAACGACCTCGCCGCTGGTGGGCGCCGCCATCCCCAGCAGCACGCGGATCAGCGTCGTCTTGCCAGAGCCATTCGGCCCGATCAGGCCAAAGGTCTCGCCCGCGCGCACATCGAAGGTCAGGTCGTCGAGCGCGTGCAGCTTGCCAAAGCTCTTCACGAGCTGGCGCACGCTGACAGGCGCTTCAGGCGCCGCCGCGTCTGGGCGGATTCGTCGCGCTGGATGATGGCTCCATCGGGTCTCACTCTCCCCTCGGCAAAGGCTCCAGCGGCGCCGCGCCAGCGCTGGGCTGCGCCGCGACGCCCTGGAGGATGACATCAATCGCGCCAGTGATATAGGGGTCAAATGGCAGTCCAGCCAGTGCTATGAGGATGACGGACGAGGCGATGGTCTGCCCGACCACATGCGAGTCGTGCGGACGCAGCTCACCTGCCTCCACGCGCGAGCGCAGGTAGCCAGCCAGCATCTCCAGCGCCTGCGCCCGCACCGCCATGCCCATCTCGCGGGTCTCAGGCCGCCAGATGATCTCGCGGACGACCAGGCGGGCGAAGGAGCGATGCTCCTGGATCAGCGCATAGAGTCCCGTCGCGAGGCGCAGCAAGGTCTCACGCGCGGGGCCATCGGCGGTGGTCACGAGCAGCTCGTGCAAGAGGGGCAGCGGGCCATGTCGCGCGATGATCGCCGCAAGCAGTGTGTCTTTGCTGGGGAAATAGTGGTAGAGCAGCCCCTGCGCCACACCCGCCGCCTGCGCGATGTCACTAACGCGCGTCGCCTCGACTCCCTGCGCGCTGAACAGTTCCAGCGCGGTATCAATAAGTTGATTGCGGCGTTGCTCCGCCTGCTGCCCGCGTTTGCTCCCGCTCATGGCCAGCCCCGTTGACTGAATATTCATTCAATTTCTGATGAGAGTGTAACGGAGGACGGGGCGCCTGTCAAGGGGACGTTGCGCAGATGAGCAGATGAGCGTAGAGGTGGGTTTACTCGCCAGCTTGCTATGTGGCAAGCGCCATCACCGCCAGGGGCGAGTGGCCCCGATGCGCTGTGGTACAATCTGCCAGGATGGGTGCGCGTTGAGCGCCCAGCGGGAGAGGATTTCGTCAGGCTATGAAGAGCGAGCGACGCCGCATCGCCGTCCTCGGCAGCACCGGCTCGATTGGGCGGCAGACGCTCGATGTCGTGCGCGCGTATCCTGAGCGCTTCGAAGTGGTGGCGCTGGCGGCGCGCGGGAATGTGGCGCTGCTGGCGGAGCAGGCGCGCGAGTTCGCGCCGCGTCTGGTGGTCTGCACGGGCGAGGGCGCCGAGACGCAGCGCCAGCTCGATAGCTTGCTGCCGGGCTGCGTGCGCGGGCTGGATGGCCTGACCGAGGCGGCCACGCATCCCGACGTGGAGCTGGTGGTCGCGGCGACCTCTGGCCTGGTGGGCGTTCCCCCGACGCTGGCGGCGATTCGCGCGGGCAAGACCATTGCCCTGGCCAACAAAGAGACGCTGGTGATGGCGGGGCATCAGGTGATGGCCGAGGCGCGGCGCTGTGGCGTCGAGATATCTGCCAGTGGATAGCGAGCACAACGCGCTCTGGCAATGTCTGCGCGGTGAGCGGCCCGAGAGCGTCCGGCGGCTGCTGGTGACGGCGTCGGGCGGCCCCTTCCGCCAGAAGACGCTGGAGCAGATGCGCGCGGCGACGCTGGAGCAGGCGCTGGCCCACCCCACCTGGAACATGGGGCCGAAGGTGACGATAGACTCCGCGACGCTGATGAACAAGGGGCTGGAGGTCATCGAGGCCCACTGGCTCTACGACATGCCCTATGACAAGATCAGCGTGGTCGTCCATCCACAGAGCATCATCCACTCGATGGTGGAGTTCGTGGACGACTCGATCAAGATGCAGGCGAGCATCCCCAGCATGCGGCTGCCCATCCAGTACGCGCTGAGCTATCCCGACCGCCTCGACCGCGAGGGGACGGCATTGGCGCAGCCGTTGCGCTGGGGCGAGGTGGCGCGTCTCGACTTCGAGGATGTTGATCTGGAGCGCTTCCCCTGCCTGCGCCTGGCCTATGCGGCGGGGCGCGCGGGCGGCTCGGCTCCGGCGGCGCTGGTGGGCGCCGATGAGACGGCGGTGGAGCTCTTCACTCGCGGCGCCATTGGCTTCACCCAGATCGCAGACGGTCGTGGAGCGGGTCCTGGCCCGTCACAACATCATCGCCGATCCAGACGTAGATGCAGTGCAGGCGGTTTCCGTCTGGGCGCAGGAAGAGGCCGCGCGCGTCGCCGAGGAGCTACACGCGGGCGTCGCGGAGCAATAGAGCAGTGATCGAGACCCGGAAGATGGAGAGAACGCTATGAGCATCCCGTGGTACGACTATCTGGTAGCCATTCCAGTCTTCGCGCTGCTCGTGCTGGTTCATGAATTCGGCCATTTCATCACGGCCAAGTGGGCGGGCATCCGTGTGGATGAATTCGCCATTGGTTTCCCGCCGCGCCTCTTCAGCTTCACGCGCGGCGAGACGACCTACTCGATCAACGCGCTGCCTATCGGTGGCTACGTGCGCATGCCAGGCGAGAATGGCGAGATGACCAACGAGGCGGGCGCCTATGATCCACGCGCCTTCGCCTCGAAGCCCGCGAGCAAGCGGCTGATCGTGTTGCTGGCGGGCGTGACGATGAACTTCCTGCTGGCCATCGTCTTCTTCACCGCCGCTGAGGCCGTTGGCCAGGCGCAGTTACGCCCGGTGATCGCATCGGTGCAGGCGAGTTCGCCCGCCGCCGCTGCGGGTCTGCTCAAGGGCGATACCTTTCTCAGCGTGGATGGGCATGCCGTCAAGTACTTCTCTGACGTGCAGCAATATACCAAGTCAAGCGTAGACCAGGCGCTGACGGAGAATCCCAACGCGACCACTACGCCTATCGTGGTGGTGGTACGCCAGGCTGATGGTTCCACGCAATCGCTAACCATTGACGCGCGGACCAAGCCAGCGGCAGGGCAGGGCGCGATGGGGATTGAAGCGGATCAGACGCAGGTCGTCCACCTCTCGGCCCCGCTCTGGCAGGCGCCCATCCTCGGTGTGCAGGATGTCGGGAAGGTGCTCTCGCTGACAGTGACGGGCATCCAGGAGATCGTGCGCGGCGTCTTGCCGCTGAGCCAGGGTGTGGCGGGGCCGGTGGGCATCGTCAGTGAGACGGGCCTGGTGACGGCGGCGATTCCCTTCGCGGGCTGGTACTACCTGCTGTTCCTGGTGGGCGCGCTCAACCTGAGCCTCGCCATTATGAATCTGCTGCCGATTCCCGCGCTGGACGGTGGGCGTGTGGTGCTGGTGCTGATCGAGGTGTTGCGCCGTGGCAAGCGCCTCAGCCCGGAGCGTGAGGGGCTGGTGAACCTGATCGGCATGGCGATGCTGCTCTTGCTAGTCGCGGTCATCACCTTCAACGACATTAGCGCGCTGTTTACGGGTGGCCGCTAGCGCCCGCCCGACACTCGCGTACCGCGCCAAACGGGAGCGAGTGTGTGCGTCGAGCCGCGAGACGCGGTAAAATCAAGAGTGAGGGTAGACGCTCGCGGCCTTAAAAGGCCGGCGCACGCGAACGCGGCCTGAAGGCCGTTGGGTCACCGCCAGTCGCGCCGCGGAAGGGCATTCATGCCCCGTCCACCGTGCGCCGGCCTTTTAAGGCCGCGACAGAGACTACGACACGAGCGATAGATCAGAGATACAGGGGGCGCCGGAGAGGCAAATGCGAAGAAAGACGCGACAGATTCATGTAGGCAATGTCCTCATCGGTGGCGACGCGCCTATCGCTGTGCAGAGCATGACGACGATGTACACGCGCGATGTGGACGCCTCGGTAGCGCAGATCATTCGCCTGGAAGAGGTCGGCTGCGAGCTGGTGCGTGTGGCCGTGCCAGAGAAGCTCGACGCGCTGGCCCTCGGCGAGATCAAGAAGCGCATCCACATCCCGCTCATCGCCGACATCCACTATCAGCCTGAGCTGGCGATGATCGCCATCGAGCAGGGCGTGGACGCGGTGCGCATCAATCCCGGCAATCTGCTGCCCGACAAAGAGACAGGCGAGCAGTACGACTCCTTCAAGCACATCGTCGAGGCGGCCAAGCGCGCCGACATCGCCATGCGCATCGGCGTCAACTCCGGCTCGATTGACGCGCTGGAGCGTGGCCCGGCCATGCGCAAGGTCAGCATGAAGATGCGCGACGATGGCACGCTCGAAAAGTCCGACCCGATGGAGGAACGGCGCCAGGAGCGCGAGGCGCTGACCGAGCGCATGGTGGCGAAGGCGCTGGAGTATTGCGGCTGGGCCGACGATCTGGGCTACACCAACTACAAAGTCTCACTCAAAAGCTCCAATGTGCTGACCGCCGTGGAGGCCTACCGCAAGTTCTCCGCCGCCAGCGATGTGCCGCTGCACCTGGGCATCACCGAGGCGGGGACGCTGGTGACAGGCGCCGTCAAGTCGAGCATTGGCTTCGCGCTGCTGCTGGCTGATGGCATCGGCGATACGCTTCGGGTCTCGCTGACGGCTGAGCCGGAGGAAGAGATTCCGGTCGCCTATGAGATTCTGCGCTCGCTCGACCTGCGCCAGCGCGGCGTGACGTTCGTCTCCTGCCCGTCGTGTGGGCGCGTCGAGATTGACGTGATGACCATCGCCAACGAGGTCGAGCGCCGCCTGACGAAGGTGCAGACGCCGATTCAGGTGGCCGTGATGGGCTGTGTGGTCGAATGGCCCCGGCGAGTCAGCCGACGCTGACATCGGCCTCTCCGGTGGGCGCGGCAAGGGCGTCATCTACAAGAAGGGCCAGTACCACAAGACGGTGCCAGAGGATCAGTTCCTCGACGCGGTGCTGCAGGAGGTCGCGGCGATTCTCCCGGAGCATGAGGCGCGGCTGGTCTATCCTGGCGCTGGTGAGCTAGGCCCGGTCAGCGCCGGACGCACGCGCAAGGGCGGCATCCCGACGCAGACGGCGGAAGCGATGGCGGCGGCCAGCGCCTCGCCCAAGACCCACGGCATCCCGCTGAACGTCGTCGCGCCAGACCCCAAGGCGGAGTAGCCCGCCGCAAACATACGCACAATCCTGACGGTAACAATCGCAGGCGCTGCCCATGGGGTTCAGCCTGCGATTGTTTTATATGAGCAGCATCGCTGGGTAGTCAGAAGGGAACGAGAACGTGCAGCAATCCGAGCAGGCCGCGTCTGACCGATGGATTGGCGCGGCGCTCATCATCATCTCCGCCGCCGCGTTTGGGACGCTTGGTATCTTCGCGCGGCTGAGCTATGCGGCCGGCGCCACGCCCCTGACTGTCCTGATGCTGCGCTTTGCGTTTGCGGCCCCGATCATGCTCATGCTCATGGCGATCCGGCGCGCTCCCATCCCGCGCGGACGGACGCTTGTTGGGCTGATTCTCATGGGTGGACTCGGCTACGTCGGGCAGTCGTTCTCCTACTTCACGGCGGTGAGCCTCGCCTCGCCAGGGCTGGTTGCCCTCATCCTGTACACCTATCCCGCGATGGTGACTGTCCTGGCCGCGCTCTTCCTGCGCGAGCGGCTCAGTGCGCTGACCGTCTCGGTATTGGTCGTCGCCCTGGCAGGAACGGCGCTTACGCTTGGCCCAGCCATCGCAACCGCCCAGACCCAGCCGCTGGGCATCGTCTTCGCCCTGGCCGCAGCCATCATCTATGCGGTGTACATCCTGGTGGGCAGCCGCATCACACCGCAGGCGGGCGCCCTCTCTTCCTCGACGGTGATCATCACCTCGGCGGCGGTTGTCTTCGGGGGCGCGGTGGCCTGGCGTGGTCCGACGTTTCCAGCATCACCCGCTGGGTGGATCGCGATTGTCGCCATTGCCCTCATCTCGACCGTGCTGCCGATTGTGACCTTCTTCGCCGGGCTGGCCCGTGTCGGGCCGACTGCCGCTTCTACGCTCTCCACATTAGAGCCGGTCGTCACGGTGCTGCTCGCCGCGCTGGTGCTCGCGGATCCCCTGGCGCCAATTCAACTCGCGGGCGGCGCGCTTATTCTTGTGGCGGCGGTCGTCCTCGCGTTCGCGCGTGTCCCTCAGAAGCCCGCCTGAAGTGTGCGCGGCGGATGGGAGTAGCAGAGCTTCTGGGGGAACCTGGCAGCCTATCTGATGATCCGCGAAGCCCAGATCCCAAGGCATAGTAGCGCGTTATCGTCGCTCAACCTATACTTTGATCGAAGTGAATCGCGGACGACGTGCGTGTGGCGCCACTCCTATTCGCTGTGGCACATGGACGCAAGAAGTCAAGGAGTCGAGGATGGATCAGCTACACGGCAACGGGGCCATATTCAGTGACGACGACACGTACCGCTATCTTCTATGGCGCACCTGGGATGAGAGCCTTCCACGTCTGCTCTGGGTTCTCCTCAATCCCAGCACTGCCGACGCTGAAATCGCTGATCCGACACTTTCAGCATGTATTGGATTTAGCCAGGAATTGCGTTATGGCGGCCTGGAGATCGTGAATCTGTTCGCCTATCAAGACACCTAATCGCCAGGAGTTGAAGAAGGCTAACGATCGCTATCGGCCCCGACAATGATCGCCACATACTCGCGGCAGCGCAACGCGCGTCGCGTGTTATCGTGGGCTGGGGTGAAGATGGCGCTCATCTGGGTCGAGACAAGCACGTTATCGAAATACTCAGCACAGCATGCGCCGCAACTCTACTGCATAGGCAAGAATCAAAACGGTAGTCCACGGCACCCGCTCTATGTCGCACGTAGCACTGCATTGTCGCCCTATCCGTGACGCCGTAAATTACCCTCAGGCGACTTCATTATCCGTTTCTCGCAAGATTCGCATCGCCGACGTTACAGCGCCAAGAAGGGCTTTTCCCTCTGGCCGCGAGGGCGGCTTGCGCGCGATACTGGAGCCAGACCATACGAGCGCGTGAGGGCGCGACTGGTGAAAGGAGAACGGCGATGTTCTTTCAGCTCGACGACGAGCAGCGAGATATTCAGGAATTGGCGCGCAAGTTCGCGCAGAACGAGATCGCGCCACATGCCGAGGACTGGGACGAGCGGCATCATTTCCCGCGCAAGCTGCTGGAGTCGATGGCCGAGATGGGGCTGGCGGGGTTGCTGGTTCCCGACGAGTACGGTGGCTCCGCGCTGCCCGCGCTTGACGGGCGCGTTGATCTACGAGCAGCTTGCGCAGGCGGACATGTCAACCGCTGTCTGGCTCTCGGTGCATAACATGGTCGCCGGATCTGATCGCGCGCTATGGCGACGAGGCGCAGCGCGACCGCTTCTTGCCGCGCATGGCGAGCGGCCAGGCGCTGGGGGCCTTCTCGCTGAGCGAGGCGCACGCTGGCTCGGATGTCTCGGCGATTCGCGCGACGGCGCGCCGCGATGGCGACGAGTATGTGCTGAATGGCGCGAAGTACTGGGTGACCAGCGCTGGCCAGGCCGACCTCTACGCCGTGATGATGCGCACCGATGCGGATGCGGGCGCGCGTGGCATCTCCACCTTCATCGTCGAGCGTGACACGCCGGGCTTTGCCATCGGCAAGCTGGAGCGTAAGATGGGGCTGCGCTCCAGCCCAACAGGCGAGCTGCTCTTTGACAACTGCCGCATCCCCGCCGCCAACCGGCTTGGCGCGGAAGGTGATGGCTTCAAGATTTCGCTCTCCTCGCTGGATGGTGGCCGGGTGAATATCGGCGCGATTGCGGTCGGCGTGGCGCAAGCGGCGCTGGATGTCGCCGTGCGCTATGCGGGCGAGCGCGTCGCCTTCGGCAAGCCCATCGGCGCCTTCGAGGGCATCCAGTTCATGCTGGCCGATATGGCGATGAAGACACAGGCCTCGCGGCTGCTGGTCTACGAGGCGGCGTGGAAGATGGATCATGGCGAGCCATCGGTGATGGCGGCGGCGATGGCCAAGTGCTTCGCGACGGATAGCGCGATGGCGGTGACCACCGATGCGGTGCAGGCGCTGGGTGGCGCGGGCTACGTGAGCGACTGGCCTGTCGAGCGCTACATGCGCGACGCCAAGGTGGGCCAGATTTTCGAGGGCGCCAACCAGATTCAGCGGATCGTCATCGCGCGCGGCCTGCTCGGTGAAGTTGCCTCACGCTAACGCGCGCGCTGCCGCTGGCTGGAGTATACTATGGCCTGGGTGAAAACAGCGGGCGTGGGGTGGCGGGGAGCAATGGGGATAATTCGCTTTCCGAGTGTGGGGAAGGTACGCTATGTCAGTGACACAGGATGGGGTTGACTATTCGACCAGTCTGCCAGATCCCGGCGGCCCGCAGACGGAAACAGAGCGGCTCCAGCGCCGCAACCGTCAGCTTGAGGAACAGATACAGGCGTTGACGCTCGTGCTGCAAGGCGTGGCGAATACGCTGAGCGCCGAGGTTGATCTGCGTCCGCTCCTGCACCGTATCGTGATGGTCGCCATTCGGCTGACGGGCGCGAGTGTCGGCGCCGCCTACGTGCTCGACTCAGCGAATAATACCCTGATCGCCTATGCGCTCGAAAACGCCGCCGCCGCCGCGAATAGCAATATCTTCAGCCCGCTCGTCGCGTTCGATCCGACGCAATCCTGGCTCTATCAGCCCGAGGACGAGAACACAGGCGACCTGCGCCCGCGTGTCGCGCTGCAGCGAGGGTGTGGTGGGGCATGTCGCGCAGTCGGGCGAGTTGACGCTGATCGTCGCGCCTGAGGATGACGCGCGCTTCGCGCCAGAAATTATCGCCAGCGATAGCCGTCTACTGGGTGTCCCTATCGGCTCGATGCTGACCGCGCCGATGATTTTCAAAGGCGCGATCACGGGCGCGCTGCAGCTTGCCAAGACGCCGGGCGAAGGCGCTTTCGACGCATGGAGCCTCGATCTGATGCGCACGCTGGCGGCGCAGGGCGCGGTCGCCGTGGCCAACGCCCAGATGTACCGTCGTGTGCGCAATGAGCGCGACCGCATCATCCAGACGCAGGAGGATGAGCGCAAGCGGCTGGGGCGTGAGCTGCACGACGGCCCCGCGCAGAAGCTGGCCCAGATCGTCATGGCGCTGGAGTTCGCGGGACAGTTGATCGCGAATGGCGAGACTGACCGCGCCGTCGAAGAAATCTTCCAGGTGCGCGAGACGGCGAATGAAGCGACCCATGAGATTCGCAACCTGCTCTTTGATCTGCGCCCGCTGGTGCTGGACGCCGAGCATGGCGGCCTGATCTCCGCGCTGCGCCACTTCATCGCGCGATTCCGCAAGGGGCCTGGGCCGACGATCAAGCTGACGGCGGACTATCCAGAGCGGCTCTCGCACAACATCGAGCTGACGGCATTCGCCATCATTCAGGAGGCGGTGAACAACGCGCTGAAGCATTCGGGCGCCGAGCATTGCTGGATCGACGTGCGGGAAACCGACGACCAGCTCGTCGCGACGGTGCGCGATGACGGCAACGGGTTCGATCCCGACACGGTGCGCTCTGAGTACGAGAGCCGTGGAAGCTGGGGCATGCTCAGCATGTCGGAGCGGGCGACGCTGATCGAGGCGACCGTTTCGATTGCCTCGAAGCCAGGCAAGGGCGCCAGTGGTCACGCTTACCGCGCCGCGCATCCCACGAACGCCGTGAGCGCGACAAATGAGGCCGCCGATTGCCCAAACTATCGGCAAACAGCTTGACACCTGACGCGCGCAGCGTTAAAATCAGATGGCTGTGTTCTAAAACAGGTAACATCTGCGCGCTAACCTCGATTCTTACGCTCCCTGTCCCAGACACGCGCTTCTGGCGCGGCTCCAGGCACGGAAACGAGCGCGCGCAACGCATGGTCGCAGGAGACGCATCATCATGTATGCAGTGATCGAGACGGGGGGCAAGCAGTATCGGGTAAGCCCCGGTCAAACCGTCGAGGTTGAGCTGCTACCCGCCGAGCCAGGGGCCACGGTCACGCTCGAACGGGTGCTGCTCGTCTCATCCGATGACGCCACCACGGTTGGCCAGCCCACGGTTCCAGGCGGCGCGGTCGTCGCGACGGTAATCGGCGAGGGACGTGGCAAGAAGGTCATCGTCTTCAAGTACAAGTCGAAGAAGCGCTATCGCCGCACGACTGGCCATCGTCAGGATTACACCTACCTGACCGTGACCGACATCCAGGCGAAGGGCGAGAGCCTTGTCGCTGATGAGGAGCGCAAGCGCTACGAGCGCCAGGCGCAGCGCGCGGTCAACCGCTACGAGCGCAGGACTGCTCGAAGCCTTCGCGTCCATCCTTGACTCGGTCATCGCTGAGACGGGCCTGAGCGCCGAGGACATCGACGTGCTGGAAGTCGAGGGCGAGGAGCCAGAGGGCGAGGCGGAGGCCGCTGCGCCGAAGGCCAGCGCCAAAGCGAAGAGAGACCGAGAAGACCGAGAAGTAGCCTTCGGGTAGATGAGACTGAGGGCGGCGCGCTTCAGCGACCCTGAACGAGCGCCCAGAGGGAAGGACGAACGGCGAGATGGCTCATAAAAAGGGCGTTGGCAGTTCGCGTAATGGTCGCGATAGCAAGCCCAAGATGCTGGGCGTCAAGCGATTTGACGGCCAGATCGTGCGCGCAGGCTCGATCATCGTGCGCCAGCGTGGCACACAGTTCCGCGCGGGCAAGAATGTCGGCGTCGGGCGTGACTACACGCTCTTCGCGCTGGTGGACGGCTCCGTGAAATTCGAGTGGGACAGCCGCACCAAGAAGCGCGTGACGGTGCGCCCGACTCGTCGTCGAGGCGGCGGCCGCGACGCCAGCGGCGAGCGCGTAGGCGCGATTTGCCCAGCGTGTCTCGGAGGGCAGAGAGTCCTGGCTCTCTGCCCTCGTTTGTTATCCCGTCCCGCCTGAGATCGCGAGCGCTCAACCGGCGAGACGCTCGCATCGTACGACTCTTTGAGCGCGGCGCAAGTGGGCGGAATGTCACGGCGCTTTCATTGCGACAGCGAGTAGGCGCGTGGTATAGTGCCTGCGATTGAGCGACTTTGTTCCCTGCGCTCATCGCCCGCGCTCAGCGGATTTGCCACAGGGGTGTCGTCCCGTTTATCACAGGAGAGGTAGGGCAGCATGCCGCTGCGCCTCATGGCTGCTGGTAAGACCGATGTCGGTCTTCAGCGTGAACAGAACGAAGATGCGTTTTTCGTCGAGGTGATAGACGACGACCGCCCAGCAAGTGGCATTTTCATCGTCTCGGATGGAATGGGCGGTTACCACGCTGGTGAGGTTGCCAGCCAACTCGCCGTGGAAACTATCCGCGATGATCTGCTGGCGATTTTCACAGAGCCGAGCGATCAGACAACGGTGAAGCTGAACAAAGGACGCACCCGCAAGAACTCCAAGGGCAAACGCGACGCCGCCAAGACGCGGCCACTCGCCGAGGATGCCAGCGAGAGCGCGCAGGAGGCGGCTATCGAAACACCCAGCGCCGAGGTCTCGGAAAATGACGCCGCTGCCGATGATGCCGAGGATTCCAACGCCACTCGCCACCTGCTGGAGTCCGTGGCGCTGGAGCACTTCGCCGAAAAGCTGCGCGCCGCTGTGGAGCATAGCAGCCAGGCGATCGAGGATTATGGTGTGGAGCATCGCGAGGCGCGCGGCATGGGAGCCACCGCGACCGTCGCGCTCGTGATGGACGGCCAGGCCTTTATCGCAAATGTCGGTGACAGTCGCACCTATCTGGTTCGCGATGGCAAGATCGAGCGCATCACCCGCGACCACTCGCTGGTGGAGCGTCTGGTGGAAGCCGGACAGATCGAGCCTGACGATGTGTATGACCACCCCAGCCGCAACCTCATCTATCGCTCACTGGGCGCCGGACACGCGGCAGTCGAAGTGGACATCTTTGTCGAAGAGCTGCGCGCTGGCGACGCGCTGCTCCTCTGCTGCGATGGCCTGTGGGAGATGGTGCGTGATCCGCAGCTCCAGCAGATCATCAACGAACACGAGGATGTCGAGGCGGCATGCGAGACCCTTATCAGCGTGGCCAATACGAATGGTGGTGAGGACAACATTACCGCTGTGCTCGTGCGCTGTGTGGAGGCGTAGGAGCGGCTACTTATGAACCTCGTGGCGGGAACGACGCTTGCTGGCCACTATCAGGTCATCCGCCAACTCGGTGAGGGCGGCATGGGTGGCGTCTATCTCGTCGAGGATACGCGCACGGGCAAGCGCTGGGCGCTGAAAGAGGCGCTGGACGACCCCACCGCCACAGACGAGGAACGCGCGTGGGCGCGCGAGCACTTCGACCAGGAAGTCGCGCTGATGCTGCGCCTGCGTCCCGTCGCGGCGCAGGCTGGCGTTCCCGCGTATGAGGCGGATTTCACCGAGCAGGGACGCCGCTACCTCGTCATGGAATACATTCCCGGCGATTCGCTCGAAGCGCGCATCGAGGCGGCCAGGGCGCCCCTACCAGAGCGCGACGTGATCCGCTGGATGATCGATGTTTGCCGCGCGATGGAGGTCTTGCATCGCCAGCGCCCGCCGATCATCCTGCGCGACATGAAGCCAGGCAACATCATGCTGACACCGGCTGGCCCGGCGCGGGTGATTGACTTTGGCATCGCGCGGACCTACAAGGCTGGCCAGGTGACGAATACCGAGAACCTGGGCACTATCGCCTACGCCTCGCCAGAGCATCACGGTCACGGGCAGACCGACGCGCGGTCGGACATCTACAGCCTGGGCGCGACGATGTATCATGCGCTGACGGGCCGCGAGCCGCAGCCACTCGAAGAGCCAGCGCCCGGCGCGCTGCTCCACTGGAATCGCGCGCTGACGCCGCAGACCGAGGCGATCGTCGCGCGGGCGATGCGGCTCGATCCCGCACTGCGCTTTCAGTCCGCCACGGAGATGCGCGTCGCGCTGGAGGAGCGTCTGGCGGCGCTCACCCCGCGCCCACGCCTGAAAGCGACAGCCACTGCCGCCCGCACACCCGCTGCTACGCGGCCCACCACCCCAGCGGCGCAGCCCGCCACGACAGCCGCTCGCCCCGCCAGCGCCGTCGCGCCCGCTGGCGCCGTCTGTCCGCGCTGCGGTCGCCGCAATCGTGTCGGCGCACGCTTCTGCGCGCGAGATGGCGCGCCATTGCTGGCCGTCGTGGCCGCCAGCGCGCCCCGGCCCGCAGGCGTTCGTCCGCAAGCGGCGCCGCCTACCCATCCCATCGCCTCGCAGGCGACGACCCATGCGCTGCGGGCGACCGAGGCCTTCGCGCATGGCCGCTACCATCAGGCGATTCAGCAGGGGCAGGCGGCGCTGACCCAGGGCGCGACGAGCGCTGACCTGCTCCTGACGCTGGCGCAATCCTATGAGCATGTGGGGCGCGCGTTGGAAGCGGCGGAGGTGTACGAGCGCGCGGCGCAGGCCCATGCTGACCCGGCGGTGTGGCTGGCGGCGGCGCGCTCCTGGCGCGCGTTGGGGCGCCTGGTTGAGGCGCAACTCGCGCTCGACACACGCGCATCAGATCACTCCCGATGATGCCGAGGTGAGCTATCTGCTCGGCGTCGTAAATCTCGATCTGGGACAACTGGCGCAGGCCGAGGGCGATCTGCGCGATGCCTTGCGCCTGGCGCCGCACTCCGCGCCGACGCTGGTGGCGCTGGGGCGCCTCGATGAGGCGCGTGGACAGTACGACGCCGCGAGCGCGACCCTGCGAGAGGCGACTGAGGCCGACCCCGCGTTGGGTGAAGCGCGCTGGCGTCTGGGGCGCGTTTTGCTACGGCAGCGTCAGTTCGCCGAGGCCATTCGCGAGTTGGAGCGCGCCATTCGACTCGATCCGTCTTCCGCGGACGCCTATGCCACACTGGGAATGGCGTACCACGCGACTGGACAACGACAACGCGCCCGCGAGATGGCTCGTGAGGCGCTACGTCTGAACTCAGGGCATCCTGACGCGCGCGAACTACTAAAGAGCCTGTGATACGCTATAGACGCGCTCGCTGGCTGTTTCACGCAAGCGCGAAGCGTTGGCGTGGTCGCGATGTGATGTGATGCGGAAGAGGGGTTTTCTGATGCTTTGCCCAAGGTGTGGCGCCACACTACGAGATACAGCGCTGTTCTGCAATTCCTGCGGATTGCCACAAGCGCCTGGTCAGACGTACACGAGCGGTGAGCAGGAGAGGCTCAGGCGGCCATCGCGCCCGATACGCTCTGAAATGGGCGTGGCGGCCCCAGCGACCGTTGATTTGAAAAACTTCGCGTCCGCGCCACAGACGGGTAAGCTCGATCCGGCGGCGGCCTGGCTCGGCGGCGCCAGTGGCGCGCGTCAGGAGATCGCCGACCAGGAGACGATGGAGAATGTCGTCATCACGCCGACAGGTGGCCATCTGCGCGATGCCGCGAACGGTCCAGCGCCCTGGCCGCTGCCCATCGGCGACATCCTGATGGGGCGCTATCGGGTTGAGTCGGTGGTCAGATGGCGCGCCTGACGCTCCCGGCGCGGAAAACGTCTATCGCGTCGTGGATCTGCTCGGCTACGAGCGTTGCTGGTCGTGCCAGACGTATCATGGGCCGGGCGCGCAGGGTGAGCGGTTTTGTCCGCAGTGCGGCGCTGATATGATCGGCCATGAATACCTAATGACCGAGCGGCGCGAAGAAGCCGACACCGATACACGCCCTGAGCTGAATCCCTCCTCTGGCGGCGTCGCTCTGGGTGAGCCTTGGCGCGCCTTTCAGCGGAGCGGTCGGCGCTATCTTGTCAGAGACATCGAGCAGGAGCGGACGCGCTTCCCCTATGGCCCCCATGTCACCATCGTCGGCGTCTCGCATGTCGGCCTGACGCGAGCGAACGAGACGAACGAAGACAGCTTTGGCTCGTTCGTGATGAACCTGGGGCATGATTCGCAACGGCAGCCGCTCGCCGTCGCCATCGTGGCCGATGGCCTTGGCGGGCACGCCAGCGGGCAGGAGGCGAGTCGTATGGCTGTGCGCATCTTGATTCAGCGGCTGACGAACGAGCTGGCCTTGCCGCTGGCGGCGCCGCTTGGCTCATTGCTGCCACCAGATGAGGCGGTGTCGCAGGCGCTACGTGAAGCCGCGATGGTCGCTAACGCCGCCATCTGCCAGGAGAACGCTGAGACCGAAGGCGACATGGGGTCAACGCTGGTCGCGGTGGTCGTCGTCGGCGAGATGGCCTGGATCGTCAACATCGGGGATAGTCGCGCCTATGTGCTGGATG
This sequence comes from uncultured Chloroflexia bacterium, assembly GCA_963840335.1. Lineage (GTDB taxonomy): Bacteria > Chloroflexota > Ktedonobacteria > Ktedonobacterales > JADMIN01 > JAKAIY01. The sequence continues at coordinate 9,237 of CAWIYP010000009.1, read as the reverse complement.
ATGGCGTATTGCGGCGCGTGACCTCCGATCACTCGCTGGTCGAGCAGTTGATCCTGGCGGGCCGCCTGACCCCCGAGGAGCGGTACACGCATCCAGAACGCAATCGTATCTTCAAGAGCCTGGGCGTTGAAGGGGTGGATGCTGATCTCTACACACAGAAGCTGCGCCCTGGCATGCGCTTGCTGCTCTGCTCGGATGGCCTGTGGGAGATGACCCGCGACCCAGAGTTGGAGGAGATTCTGCGGCGGGAGGAAAATCCCTATGCCGCCTGCTCCGCGCTGATCAAATCAGCCAACCTGAATGGCGGCGAAGACAATATCACGGCTGTCGTTCTGCAGATTGACGCCTGAGCGGCCAGTCCGACCAGGCTGCCTGCGCTGCGTGCGGACACAACCCGCATGGCGACGCCTGCGTACACCCCTAGGAGAGATTTTGCGGTGATCATCCTGACGCGCGCCGCGACCGACGATCGAGCGGACGCGCTTCAGTGGCGAGAGGAGCGATGAGACAATGGCGGGTGAGGTGACGCTGACGTGCCAGATGGGGCGTCCTCGGGTACAGACAACAGGCGGCTCTCAGCTCGCTTATGCGCTGGTTGAGATGCGCGCGGCGAGCGCCCTCGCGACAGGTGGCGTTCCCGCGTCGCGGATGCCGCTGAACCTGACGCTGGTGCTCGACCATTCCGGCTCGATGCGCGGCGACAAGCTGCGCAGCGTGAAGGAAGCGGTGAAGCTGGTAATGGACCACATGAGCGCGAACGATATCGTCTCGGTGGTCGTTTTCGATGACAATGTGCGCGTGGTCGTGCCAGCGCAGCCAGTGCGCGATAGCGAGCTGCTGAAGGCGGCGGTGGATGGCATCAAGGACGGCGGCGGCACTTCGATGTCGCTGGGCATGAATGTCGGCATGACGGAACTGCGCAAGAACGCCTCGCCGCATCTGGTCAATCGCATGATCCTGCTGACCGATGGTGCGACTTACGGCGACGCCGACCGCTGCCGCCGCATCGCGGATGACGCGGGCGCGTCAGGCATCGGCATCTATCCCCTGGGCATCGGCGCGGACTGGGAAGAAGACCTGCTCGACAACATCGGCCAGCGTAGCAGTGGGCTGCCCGCCGAGTTCATCCGGCGGCCAGAGGATGCGCTGGGTATCTTCCAGCAGCAGTTGCAGAGCGCCGAGTCGGTCATCGCGCAGAACGCGCAGTTGACGGTGCGCCTCTATGGTGGCGTCACGTCGCGGCGCGCGGTGCGGGTGTTGCCGCTGATCGCGGACCTCGGCCCCAGCGTGCTGAGCGATACGCATGTGACGGTGGGCCTGGGCGACATCGAGCGCGACGCGCCGCAGGCCATCCTGCTGGAGCTGATGGTGGAGGGAAAGCCAGCGGGCGTCTTCCGCATCGCGCAGGCGGAACTGGCGTATGATCTGCCATCGGGGCAGCGCGAGGTGACGCGCACCGACGCCATCGTCACCTTCACCAATGACCCCATCTCGGCGGACGACTCGAACCCGCAGGTGATGAACTACGCTGAGAAGGCCAACGCGCACCGGCTAGTGACGCGCGTGCTGGACGAGTACAAGACCAACGGCAAGGTGACGATCAAGCTGAACCCCAGCGTGACGCGCGTGCTCGATCCTGAGACGCAGCGGCTGCTGGAGCAGCTTCAGGCGGGCGGCAAGCTGACGGGTGAAGAGATCAAGACGATTGGCTCGAAGACGCGCAAACTGACCCAATCGTTCTAGGCTGAGCCACGCTCGCAATCGCCTGCCTTCCGCCGCGCGCTTGTTGCGACGAAATCACTGATGATATGCTGGCTGTAGATGAGACTGGTCGCAGCCTCCGCTCAGTGGTGTGTGCCGCACTTGCGCCAGCCTGGCGCGACGAACCAGCGACGTATTACGAGGAGATTCGCATGTCTGTATTTTGCGCTCAGGGGCACGAGAATCCTGATGGCTCGATGTTCTGCGACCAGTGTGGCGAGGCGCTCGATAGCGGCGCCTCCACCGCTGCCGCCTCCCCCGCTGCCGCCCCTGCCTCACCCTATGATGCGGCTCCCGCTGTCGTGGCAAGCCCCGCGCCGAGCTACGGCGCGTCGGGTGGCGCGGCGGCGAAGCTGACCCTCAAGGATGGGCAGGAGTTCATGCTCGATGGCAAGTCGGAGTTCCTGATCGGACGCGAAGATCCTGTCAGCAACATCTACCCGGACATTGACCTGACCCCGCATCGTGGCGAGGAAGATGGGGTCTCGCGCATGCACGCGAAGATCTATGCGCAGGGAGCGCAATATCTGATCGAGGACCTGAACAGCACCAACGCGACCTTTCTGAACCGCCAGAAGCTGCCCCCAAAAACGCCGACGCCGATCAAAGATGGCGACGAGGTGCGCTTCGGCAAGGTCGAGGCGACCTTCAGCCTTGCCTGATCTTGTTGGCGCGTGAACGCCAGTGGCCCGATTGTCCCAGCGACGTTTCGCTCCCTTCGCGGGGCGTTGTCGCTGAGGCTATTGGGCCTCGCTGTGCGTGTCGGGAGCCTCTCTGTGGCGTCATGCTGAGTGAGACAGGCCGGGCGTGATACACTAACGCCAGCGCCAGCCCGCGTGTGGCGCGAGCGCCGAATGAGCGCGCAGCGCCACGACTCTGTTTGACTTTCGCGCGTTGTTTTTGTTAAGTGGGATCAATTCATGGACTCGCGACAGACTCGTGCCGTCTCGTTTCGCCCTGGCCGCATGTTGCGCCAGGTTGTAGGGGTGGTGATGGCCGCCTCGCTCGCGCTGCTGACACTCGCGGGCTGCGGCGCGACCAGGGCCGTGACGAACCTCAACGCGAATTGCCCGTCGGCCTCTACCGAGTCGAGCTGGCATCTCGTGGCGCCGGGCAAGCTCACGATCATCACCAACTCGCCCTATGTCCCCGCTGAGTTTCCAGATCCCAAGCATTCGACGACCATCATCGGCTATGACATGGACATCGCCGCCGCGCTGGCGAAGCAGATGTGCCTGACGCTGGTGGTCAACAATAATGTGGACTTCCAGAGCATCATCCCGGGCATCTCGGGGCCAGCGCTGGGGCAACAGGGCAGCGACCTGGCGATTGCGGCGATCACCATCAACTCCGCCCGCCAGCAGACAGTGGACATGATCCCTTATTTTCAGGCGGGTGAGTCGCTGGTCGTGCTTCCTGGCAACCCGGCGGGGCTGACGAGCGACTACGCTACGCTGGTGCGGCAAGACCATCGCCGCGCAGGATGGCACGCTGGAGTTGCAGCAACTCCAGGACCTCAATGGCGGCGATAACAGCACAGGTGAGCCACCGACCTGCAAGAGCAAGCCGATCACGATTCTGGATTACCCCGATCAGTCGGATGTCGTGCAGCAGGTTCTGAGCGGCAACGCCGACGCGAGCTATCAGGATTCGCCCCTGAGCGGCTACTACATCACGCAGAACATGGGCAAGCTCCAGCTTGGGCCGATGCCGTCTGATCAGCGGACTACGCCTGATGGTATCGTCATGCGCAAGGACAATCCAGCCTTCGAGAATGCGGTCAAGGCCGCCCTCGCCGCGATTCGCGCCGACGGCACGTACAAGACCATCCTCACGAACTGGGGGCAACTGAGCGGCGCGTACCCGCCGCTGAGCTAGCCAGGAGGCAGCGCGCACTCGCGGCCATGCGCGGCCTGCGCGGCTGCGTGCGCGATTGCTTCACGGAGCGATAGAGCGTGGTGTTGTTACGCGAGTCGGCTATCAGGGCTAACTTGCTGAGAGAAACGCGCCTTGTGTGACGTAACATGTAGAGACTCTGTGGCGCGTCTCTCGGCTCGAAATCCTCATCACATGCGGGTATCCGCGACCCAAGGCTAGCCAGGCGTGATACACTAACGCCACGGTCGGCCTGCGTTGTGGCGCGCCGAGTGAACGCGCCGTGCCGCGTTTCTTCCGTTCGACTCGCGCATCGCTGTGTAAGGGGAATCAATTCATGGATTCGCGACAGACACCAACCGCGTCATCCCGCCCTGGCCGATGGCTGCGCCACGGCGTCGGAGCCGTGATGGCTGGATCGCTCGCGCTGCTGACACTCGCAGGTTGCGGCGGCACGAGTTCAACCGCCACCAACACGGGCGCCAACTGCCCGTCGGCCAGCACCGTTGCAAGCTGGCACCTCGTCAGCCCAGGCAAGCTCACCATCGCCAGCGACACGACCTATGCGCCCGCTGAGTACGAAGACCCATCCAATCCTGGCACGTACATCGGGTATGACATGGACATTGCACGCGCGCTGGCGAAGCAGATGTGCCTCACTCCTGTCATTCAGAAGGCCAGCTTCGACTCGATCATCAGCGATATCTCTGGCCCCACACTTGGCTCGCAGCGCTACGACATGTCGATCTCCTCGTTCACCATCAACGACAGCCGCAAGCAGAAGGTGGACATGATCCCCTACTTCACTGCGGGCGAGTCGCTGCTGGTACCTGCGGGCAACCCTGGCAACCTGACGAGTGATTTCACCAGCATGTGCGGCAAGACCATCGCCGCTCAGGATGGTACCGTTGAGATCGGCGAGCTGCAGGACGCCAACGGCACCGGTGACGGCACCTCTGGCCAGGCGACTGTCTGCAAGAGCAATCCCATCAAGATCCTGCACTATGCCGACCAGACGATCGTCGTGCAGCAGGTGGTGAGCGGCAACGCCCAGGGCAGCTACCAGGACTCGCCAGTCACTGGCTTTTACGCAGCGCAGAGCAATGGCAAGTTGGTCACTGGCCCAGTGACGGTGCAGCCCGCTCCTGAGGGCATCGTCGTCCGTAAGGACAACACGCCACTGGAGACCGCGATCACCGACGCCCTTACCGCCATTCGGACGGACGGCACGTACAAGAGCATCCTCTCCAAGTGGGGCCAAGTCGATGGCGCGTATCCGCCGCTGAACGGCTAGTCCTTCTGGTGATACACTTCAGTCGAAGGGCATGACGTGGCTGCTGTTCGTCAGCCCTTCGGAAGACACGCAGTCCGGCGAGATTTCTCGCCGGACTGCGCGTTGAAGAGCCTTCGGCGGCGCTTTGCTGACGAGGCTGGCGCATGCGCATTGCCACACGGCGTGCGCGACGCGAAGGGGCTGGTACCAGTGAATCCGATACAACATTTTCTGAGCACCTTCGACTTCCATGCCATCTCTTCAAATATGTTCGCTCCGCTTATCCTCAAGGGCGTCGTCATCACGCTTTTTCTTTCCATCATCTCGCAGTTCTTCGGCGTCGTGATCGGCCTGGTTCCTCTATTTCATGCGACGCGCGCGCCTGCGTCCGATTGGCTGGCTCGCGGAGGGCTACATCTGGCTCTTCCGTGGCACCCCGCAACTGGTGCAAATTCTGTTTCTCTACACCGCACTCCCGTACCTCAACCTGGCTGTGCCGCTGCGGTCGATAGACCCATTTACGCCGCTCGGCTTCTATGGCGTGTTCATGGATTCGATCGTCGCCGCGCTGATCGCGTTGTCGCTCAACGAGGGCGCGTATATGTCAGAGATCGTGCGCGCGGGTATTGACTCGATAGACGTCCGGGCAGATGGAGGCGGCGAAGTCGCTAGGCATGACCTACTGGCTGGGTATGCGGCGCATCGTGCTGCCACAGGCCATGCGGATCATCATCCCACCGCTGGGCAATGAGTTCAACAACATGCTCAAGACGACCTCGCTGGTCTCTGTGATCTCGCTCTATGACCTGCTCGGCGCGGCTGAGGCCATTGGGCGCTTCGGCTTCCGCAGCCTGGAGCTGCTCGTCGTCGCCTCGATCTGGTACCTTGCGATGACGACGGTGTGGGGCTTTGTGCAGTCGTGGTTGGAGCGTCGGTTCAACCAATCCACACGTGAGCCAATCACATCGCCATCCATGTGGCAGCGGCTCATTGGCGCCACTGGCATGCTTCCGAAGTTTGGCCTCGGCTCGCCAAATGGCGGCCAGTCGCTCGGCGGCTTGTGATCGAGACTACGAGGAGACTCCCATGAGCGCGAGTGTTCAGCCAATGGTGGATGCGCAGGAAGTCCACAAATACTTCCACCAGAATGAAGTCTTGCGCGGCGTGAGCATGCGGATCAAGAAGGGTGAGGTCGTCGTCATCATCGGGCCGAGTGGCTCAGGCAAGACGACCTTCCTGCGCTGCATCAACCACCTGGAGAAGATCAACAAGGGGCGCATCTTCATCGAGGGCGAGCTGATGGGCTATCGCGAGCAGGATGGCAAGCTGGTCGAGGACAGCGAGAAGACTATCGCGCATATGCGCTCGCAGATCGGGATGGTGTTCCAGCGGTTCAACCTCTTCCCGCACATGACAGCGCTGCAGAACATCATGGAGGCGCCGATGCAGGTGAAGGGTGTCTCGCGTGAGGAGGCGGAGCGGCGCGCGAAGGAGTTGCTGGCAAAGGTCGGCCTGTCCGACAAGGCCGACGCCTACCCCGCGCGCCTCTCTGGCGGCCAGCAGCAGCGCGTCGCCATCGCGCGGGCGCTAGCAATGGACCCGAAGATAATGCTCTTCGACGAGGCGACTTCGGCGCTGGATCCAGAGCTGGTGGGCGAGGTGCTGAATGTGATGCGCAAGCTCGCCGAGGAGGGCATGACGATGGTGGTCGTGACCCACGAGATGAGCTTCGCGCGCGACGTGGCCGACCGCGTGATCTTCATGGATGGCGGCGTGGTGGTCGAGGAAGGCAAGCCTGCCGACATCTTCAGCAACCCACGCGAGGAGCGCACCCGCGTCTTTCTGCGCAAGGTGCTGGAGGCGGAGGCGTAGCGGCGCGGCGGGGAGTCGCGGCCATGAATGGCCGGCGCACGGTGCGAATGGGGCCGAAGCCCCTGGAGACGCGCCGTCGAGGTGGCGCCTGAATCGGCCTTCAGGCCGCGTCCGCCGGCCGCCGGCCTTTTAAAGGCCGGAGTCCGCCTGCCCACGCGCCACCCCACCCCTACGACTCTGACCCCGACGCCAGCTTGGCCTCGCGGCGGCGCTTCTGCTCCTCGGCGGCCTCGCGGTCGGGCGGGGCGAAGCCTGCCAGGAACTCCGCCTTGAACGCGGCGAACGTCCCATCCAGGATGGCGGCGCGGGCCTGCTCGGCCAGGCGGATGAGGAAGCGCAGGTTGTGGATGCTGGCGAGGCGGTACTAGAGCAACTCGCCCCGGCTCTCGTCCTCCTCCGCGCGGATCAGGTGACGCAGGTAGCCCGCGCTGAAAGTACGGCAGGTCCAGCAGTCGCAGGTGGGGTCAATGCGCCTGCTCCTCGCGATAGCGTGCGCCGCGCACGTTGACGGCCTCGCGCGGTGTAGAGGCCGCCGCGTGCGGGCGGTGCGCGTGGGCAGCACACAGTCGAACATGTCCACCCCGCGCTCGATGCCCTCCAGCAGATCATCGGGCGAGCCGACGCCGAGCAGGTGGCGCGGCTTCTCGTTGGGCAGGCCGGGGATGGTCGCTTCGAGCATGCTCCACATCAGCGGTCGCGGCTCGCCCACCGAGAGTCCGCCGATGGAGAAGCCATCGAACGGGCAGCGAGCCGATGAAGCGGGCGCTCGGCGCGCAGGCAGCCTCCATCGCTCCTCGTGCGATGCCGACGAGCGCCTGGTCGCGGCGCTCGCGGGCGACCAGCGCACGCTCGGCCCAGCGGCGTGTGGGCTCGGTGTCGGCGCGGGCGCTCGCGCGTGAGCTGGATATGGTGGGCAGCATCCAGCGGCAGGATGATGTCGGCTCCCAGCAGCGCCTCGGTACGCATCACGCTCTCGGGCGTCATCTCGAAGAGGCGAGCCGTCCAGGCGTGAGCGGAAGCTACGCCCGCGTTCGTCACCTCGCGCAGCTTGCCGAGGCTGAAGACCTGGAAGCCGCAGCTATCCGTCAGGATGGGGCGCGGCCAGCGCATGGAGCCGTGCAGCTCGCCAAACTTCGCCACCAGCTCCGGGCCGGGGCGCAGCAGCAGATGGTAGGTGTCCAGGACGATCTCGCGCCGATGGCCTCCAGATCGTCGGGGCCGACCGCCTCGACGGTGGCATGCGTGCCGACGGACATGAAGACGGTGTGCGGATGAGGCCGTGCGGCGTGCGCATGACGCCAGCGCGGGCGCGTGAGTTCGGCGCCGCGTCCACCACGCGGAAGCTCAGCGGCTGTCCTTCCCGCAGGGGAGGCAGCTCGTCATCGTGCGCGGGGATCTGATCCGATGTATCCATGTCGCCTTACTGGACTGAATACGCTCGGCGCATGTACTCCATGACCTTACGGTCAATCTGCGCGTCGCTGGCATCGTGGGCCAGGCGCTCCTCCAGGTTCGCGCCCGCCGTAGCGTTCAGCGTGCGGAAGGTCGCCTGTCGTAGGCGCCGCCGACGGGGCGAGTGGAGCCGCCGCTACGCGTGAGCAGTGTTTGCACCTCCTAGGTGAGGGTGGCGTTGAGCGGAAGCAGGTCTTCGGGCGCAGGCTTGAAGAAGTACAGCTCGTGCATGTCGAGCAGGCGGCCCATCTCTTCGATGGGGCCTGTGTGGTCGTCCACACGCAGGTCAATGAAGCGGTCGTTGAGGCCGCCATACCCTCCGGCCTCACGCACGACCACCAGCGCCGCCGACTGCATGCCTCGACTGTCGCCGCCCGCCGCCTGGCCCGCCGCGAGCGCCGCGAGCAGCCGCCGCCAGTGTCCCCTCGGTCGCCTGGAAGGTCGCTGCCAAGGCCTGCACAGTCGCCGCGCTGACGAGGATGTTGCCCTGCGCGGCGAAGTTCGGGCCAGCGATGCCGCCCGCCCAGGAGTAGCAGCTCGCGCCAGTGTGGGTGGCTGAGCGGCCCTGCGCGTCCACCATGCCTGCCTGGCGATGCTCCGCCATCTCGTCGGCGGCCGTCAGCGTGGCAAGCGCCTCCTCCGCGGAGTGGCCCGCCTCCAGCAGCGCCAGACCACGCGGGCCATAGCTGGTGTTGGCCCAGGCCTGTGTCGCCACAGCGCGAACGCCTGCATTCAGCCACGGTACGACGGCTCCCACGGCCAGGAACCGAGACTGCACGGCGATACCCAGGTCGCCCGTCTGCGCGTCACGTCCGACGATAGAGAAGGTGCTGACCAGTCGATCTTTGCGCTCTTCGTTCACGCCGCTCACCTCAATCGCTCGCGTCCCCCTGGCGCGCCGCTGTTGACGCGCAGCAGAGCCAGTGTACCACCTGATGTGGCAGGGGCGAGCGAGGGGCGGCGAGCGCGGGAACACGACAGCGCCACCCGTCAGGCGCGGTGGC
>CAWIYP010000008.1:0-46621 GCA_963840335.1 uncultured Chloroflexia bacterium | reverse complement strand
AATCTTCTCCGCAAGTTCTCAGCAAAGGTTGCGGCTCAGACACTCGCGCCGCAAACAGCGAATGAGGTAGACCGCGATGTCCGAAAGCGCCCTGCCCCCACTTAGCGCGGCGCTGCTGGCGGTCGGCCTGACCCCAGAGCGCGTCCTGGCGCTGGAGCCGATGATGGATGGCCTCTCTGGCGCCGACCTCGCGCGCGTCCGTCTCTGCTCGCCCATGGGCGGCTGGCCCGACGCGCCCTGCATCCTGAGCAGCCGCGTGGTGAAGCGCATCACGGCTGGGACGGGCTGGCTCGGCGCCATCACCCATGATACGCGGATACGCGAGGCGGCGCTCTGGCGGGCGGGGCTGCCGCGCTGGCTCCCCCGCCGCATCGCCCTGGCAGCCGAGCGCGTGGTGTTCGCCGATGCGACCACCGACTCGCCAGCGAGCGCGACCCTGCTGATGCGCGACGAACGTAGCCACCTGCTGCGCGCGCCCCTCGCCGAGCCTCCTGGGCGCCTGCCGCCATCCATCCTCGCCCTCCTCGACGCGCTGGCGGCGCTGCATGCGCGCTTCTGGCAGGCGCCGCTGCTCGACGATGCGCCGCTGGGGCTGGCTTCGCCACGCGATACGCTGCTCTGGCTCAGCCCGGAGGCCGTCGCTGCCGCCAGCGCGGCGGACGATGCGCAGCCCTATCTGGAACTGGCGCGGCGCGGCTGGGAGGCGTTCTTCCGGCTGGCCCCAGCGGCGGACGCGGCGACGCTGCGGGCGATCTTCGCCGCGCCAGAGGCTACGCTGGCGGCCATCGAGCGGCTCCCGCGCACGCTGATCCACGGCGACATCTGGGGGCCGAATCTCGGCTGGCTGCCGCCCACGCGGAGCGAGCCACGCACGGGGCGCCGCCTGCTGCTCCTCGACTGGTCGCTCGCCGCCGCCGCGCCCGCGCCCTACGATGTCCTCTCGCTCTGCGGCGCCTGGCACACGCTGCGCCCCACCACGCTGCTCGCCGCCTATCGCCCGCGCCTGTCGCGGCGGCTCGCGGCGCGTGGCATTCCCCTCCCCGCGCGGGAATGGCAGGAGTTGGCGGACGCCGCCTACCTGCGCACGACGCTGCTCAGCGGCGAGGCCTGGGCGCGCGCGGTCGAGGACGCGCCATCACCCCGCGCGCGGGAAGAGGCGCTCGCCCGGCTGACCTGGTGGGCGCGGCGCGGCGCCCGCGCAGGGCGGAGGCTGGGCGCAGACGAGTGAGGCGGAAGGCGAATCGAAATTGTACGCTCACCTATGCTGACGCAAAGCTCGATGTCTTATAGGAAAATGTATTATACATTTTCCTATAAGACGTTAAGAGGGCGAACACGCCCCCATCCACACCACACCGTGCGTGTGACACACCCTCTTCAACGCCAGCGCCGCGCGCCAGCCACCTGCGCCTACTCTTCGCGTTCCTCATCTAGCGCCTCGCCAAAGAGCGCTGGCTGATCGGCCTGCGGGGCGCGCGTCTGCTCGCTTCCGCCGCACCTGCTGGATGGACTCGTCAGGCGTGGGCAAGTCTTCGGGCATCGTGCCGCCAAGCTCCGCGATCGTCTTCCGCACGGCGCGCCCGACGGCGTGGTGCGTGGCGTTCGCCTCGTCACGCCCCTGGATGCCATCGCGGCGCAGCTTCTCGTCGGTCTGCGTCGCGCGGAAGAGATTGGCGGCAAGCTCCGTGCTGCCCATGTGATCGAGGATGCGCTGGCCTGGCGTGAGACCTTTCCGGGCGGCGATGTCACGGGCGCGCTCGCCGTCGTACAGGCCCATGTAGCCGTGATCCTGAAACACCGCGAAGTCGCGCGGTGAGCTGACCACTCCGACGCTCGCGGCGGCGTCCGCCAGGCTGCGGTTGTGCTCGGCAAGCTGGTCGCGCACGTAGAGACGGCGCTCATCTTCACTCATCCCCTGGAGCAGTCGCTGATCGGCAAGCTCCTGGCGGCGTGTCTGCACGGCGAAATAGGTCTGCCCCAGCGCCACGATCGGCTTCTCCGGGTCAGCGTTCTGCACGATCAGATAGCAGGCGTAGCGCGATAACTCCCAGTCAGTGAGCGCACGCTTTGCTCCTGAACCCAATGTGACCATTTTCGACCTCTCCCGAAAATGATCGGAAACCGCATAGTCACTGGATTCGCATGCCTCTTGCGCCTTGGCGACAACGCCGGGAAACTGCTCCCATCGGCGATATCCGAGGAGCTTCGGCAAGCTCGCGGGCGCTCCAGTATTCGGCGCCGTCCGCATCCTCGTGTTTGATCGCATCGAACGGTGATACTGTCGTGTCGCTGTCCGGCTGCTCCGCTGGTCATCGGTCTGATCGCTCATGTTCCACCACCTGCTCTTCGGCTGTAGCGCCACTCACCGCGCATCGGGCGAGCGCGCGGCTATCTCGCCAGGCCCACCGCCTCGCGAGGCTCTAGAGATGATGTACCTGTTGTGTGTCCTACTGCGGAAATGCGCGTATCCAGCATATCGAGCGCCTGCCGTGCCTCCGCGCGCACCGATGGCTCCGCGTCGCTGGCCAGCGCAGCCTCCAGCGCGGCGCGGGCCTCGCCGCCGCCAAGGCGTCCCAGCGCCCACGCGGCATGCCCGCGCACCAGCGGCTCCTCATCCCCCAGCGCCACGATCAGCGCGGGGATGGCTGCGGGATCGCCGAGATTGCCCAGCGCCACACAGACGTTGCGCAGCAGCCCGCGCCGCTTCGCCCGCTTGATGGGGCTGTGGCTGAAGCGCTCGCGAAAGGCCGCCTCATCCAGCGCGAGCAGGGGGATCAGCTCCGGGCTGGAGCCGACCAGCGCGCGCGGGCGAAACTCCAGCCGGTCGCCCGCGCCGAGGCGTCCACTGGCGCGCAGCCGCCGCTCAGCCACCAGATTCACCGGGCAGACCTCCTGGCAGATGTCGCAGCCGAAGATGTGCGCGCCGATCAGCGGGCGCAGCTCCAGCGGGATGGCGCCGCGATGCTCGATGGTGAGATACGAGATGCAGCGCCGCGCATCGAGGACGTAGGGCGCGACGAAAGGCATTGGTCGGGCAAGCATGCAGACAGACCTCACACTGGCCGCAGTTCGCAGCCAGCGGCGCGTCGGGCGCGAGGTCGAGGCTGGTGACCAGTTCCGCGAGGAAGACCCACGACCCCCACCCTTTCGTCAGGATATTGGTGTTCTTGCCATACCAGCCAAGGCCGGCGCGCTGGGCCACCGCGCGGTCTACCATGCGCCCGGTGTCGCAGAAGACGATGCTCTTCTCGTCTTCCGGCGGCGCCAGTTCGCGCACGTATTCGGCGAGCGCGTCCAGCTTGCGGCGGATGACCTCGTGGTAGTCATCGCCCCAGGCGTAGGCGGCAATCCGCCCGTGTGGCTGCCCGGGCGCGGTGAGATCGCGCGGGGCGTCGGTCAGATAGAAGAGCCCCAGCGCCACCACCGCGCGCGCGGACGGCAACAGCGCGCGTGGATCGCTCGACACCTCGGCGCGCTCAGCCGTCAGCCAGTCCATCCCCGCGAAGAAGTCCGCCGCGATGCGCGTCTTCAGCGCCTCCTCGGCCTGCGGGAACGGCTCGGCGCTGGTGATGCGCACGAGATCGAAGCCCAGATCGTAGGCGCGCTCGCGGATGCGCTCCGTCAGCGTCTCGCGGGTCATCTCGCGTGGATTAACCCCGGAAACGTCCATATAGTTCTTTCACCAGGTCGTTAGCGGCGATAAGGGAGCCAATAGCGCGCAAATCCCGTGCTAGGCGAATACGCGCGGCTCAGGCAGCGCCTCGTTGCGGTCATGCCGCGACTGGATGAGCAATTCGAGAAGCTCACGGCCACGCTGAAGCGCCTCCTCATACGTGTCGCCATGTGCATGAACGAGGTCGCCCCACTCTGGCAGGCTAACCACGTAGACCTGATCGCCGTCTGACCACTGAATCACAATGGTATAGTGTGGGGCAGTCTCACGCATGCTTGCTGGCTCCTACATCTGGCCGCACTCCAATTCTCGCACGCGCTATTCTGTCACTTCAAGCCTCAAGCCTGGCGCCGTCACGCGGCCTCTTTGTCCTCCTGTCGGTACTAGGCGGATTGCGACGCAGCGCCCATGCTCTCTATACTGACCTATGCGAGAGTCTGGCGCCATGCCTGCGAACTATGCGCCAGTGACAGAAAGCGGGGCCGCCATGTCGGACTCTGACCGACGCACCGAGTTGGCTACACGCATCGAGCAACGCCGCCAGGAGCTGGGCGCCCGCGCGGATGTCAGCACACGCCTCCGCGAGCTATCAGCCTCTGGCAACCGCTTCCCCGCGCGGCCATCGATCAGGCAGCGCTCGCCCGTCACTATGCTCATCATCGCGATCATCGCCATGATGGCGCTGCTCATCGTCGCCGCCGTGGCCGCGATTGCCGTCAGCAGTGGGGTATGGCTGCAAACCAACCTCAGCTCTCCCGCGACCACCGCCGAAAATTTCTATGCCGCTGTCCATCAGGCCGACTACCTGACCGCCTATTCCGAACTTTCGGTCAACGCGCAGAATTCGCTGAGTGAATCCAAATTCGAGGCGACGATGCGCGCGACGGATCTGGTCTCTGGCGGAGTGGTTTCCTACGCTATCGTCTCCACCAGCACGAGCGGCTCAACCGCGAAGGTGACCGTTGATGTCGTCCGCAGTGACGACACGACGACAGCGACTGTCTTTGTGCTGACGATGTCGCAGGAGCAACAAACATGGCGTATCGACACCATTCGCCAGACGGGCCAGACGCCTGCGCCGACGCCGTCCAACTGACCAACGGCGCGTGGGTTCACATCCGCGTCCCAGCAAGCGAACGACAAAGCGCGATACCGCACTATTTCTGGCCTCAATGGGTCCTATTCGCCTGCGAATGAGGCCAAAATTGTGCTATTATTATAAGTAGGTAATCTTGGAGTAACCGGCAGCGTGTTGTGGGTACATGACGTTGTCGAGGAGGGCAGCATACACGCTATGGCGACAGCATCGAAATCGTCGGACTATTCCGCAAAGGATATCGAGATACTGGAAGGTCTCGAACCTGTACGGAAGCGCCCGGGAATGTATATCGGCAGCACCGACATTCGTGGTCTGCACCATCTCGTGTATGAGGTCGTAGACAATAGCATTGACGAAGCGATGGCCGGTGTCTGTGACCGCATCCTCGTAACGATCCACGCCGATGGCTCGATCAGTGTCGACGACAATGGACGTGGTATCCCTGTCGAGCCGCACCCCAAGACGCCCAGCAAGTCCACCCTCGAAATCGTGATGACGACGCTCCACGCGGGCGGCAAGTTCGGCGGCGATGGCTACAAGCAAGGCTCCAGCGGCCTGCACGGCGTGGGTGTCTCGGCGGTGAACGCGCTCTCCGCGTTCTGCCGTGTCGAGGTGCGTCGCGCAATGGTAAGCTCTACGTGCAGGAATATCGCCAGGGCGCGCCCATCGCCGCTGTGAAGTCGATCGGCTCCGCGACCGGCACAGGCACGCGCGTGACCTTCCTCCCCGACCTTACGATCATGGAGACGGGCGACTTCCAGTTCGAGACGCTGGCCGAGCGTCTCCGCGAGATGGCCTATCTCAACCGCGAAGTGACGATCAAGATCGTCGACGAGCGCCCCGACCGCGAGCAGGAGGCGACATTCTACTTCGATGGCGGACTGCGCTCATTCGTCCGCCATCTGAACAAGAACCGCAACGTGCTGATGGCGCGCCCCGCATATGTGGATCGCAAGGTGGACAAGTCCATCATCGAGGTGGCGCTCCAGTACAACGACAACTACAGCGAGACGCTCTACTCCTTCGCGAACGGCATCAACACGGTAGATGGCGGCTCGCATGTGACGGGCTTCCGCGCGGCGCTGACCCGCACGCTCAACGAGTATGGCCGCAAGGCGAATCTGCTCAAAGAATCCGATGCGAACCTGACCGGCGACGACGTGCGCGAGGGCTTGACAGCGGCGATCAGCGTGAAGCTACCTGAGGCGCAATTCGAGGGGCAGACGAAGGGCAAGCTGAACAACGCCGAAGTGCGCACGCAGACCGAGATGGTCGTGACCGAGATGCTGGCGAAGTATCTGGAAGAGACGCCATCCGAGGGCAAGCGCATCATCGAGAAGTGCCTCGGCGCCGCCCGCGCGCGTGACGCTGCCCGCCGCGCCCGCGAGCTGGTGCGCCGCAAGGACTCGCTAGACTCGACACTCCCCGGCAAGCTGGCCGACTGCTCCGAAAAGTCGCCACAGCGCTCCGAGCTATACCTGGTCGAGGGAGATAGCGCGGGCGGCTCGGCCAAACAGGGCCGCGACCGCCATTTCCAGGCGATTCTGCCATTGCGCGGCAAGATCCTGAACGTGGAGCGCGCCCGCCTCGACCGCATGCTCGCCAGCGAGCAGATCACGAACATCGTCACGGCGCTCGGCACGAGCATTGGCGATACCTTCTCATTGGAGAAGCTGCGCTACTGGCGCATCATCCTTATGACTGACGCGGACGTTGACGGGAGCCATATCCGCACGCTGTTGCTGACGTTCTTCTATCGCCATATGGAGTTGCTCATCACCAATGGGCATCTCTATATCGCGCAGCCGCCGCTCTACCGCATCCAGGTGGGCAAGCAGCGCCACTACGTCTACAGCGACCAGGAGCGCGATGAGTTCCTGGCGCGACTGGGGCCAGGCAAGAACGCCGCCGTCAACCGCTACAAAGGCCTGGGCGAGATGGATCCCGAGGAGCTGTGGGAAACGACGATGAATCCCGCGTCGCGTACACTGCTCCAGGTGACGATCGACGACGCCATCAAGGCGAATGACACCTTCTCGATGCTGATGGGCGATGAGGTGATGCCGCGCAAGCGCTTCATCGAGGCGCACGCGCACAATGTGAAGAATCTCGACGTGTAGCGCATCTCGCGGCTACGACAGCGACGCCGCCCCCAGCGCGATCAGCCAGGGGCGGTGCCGCTGCGTTGTCTCGGCTATCTCCGCATAGTTGTGGACGCGGCATCAGTCCTCGCCCACCCGCAGCGCACGGCCCAGCCCCGCCGCTCGCGCCACCAGCGCCGCCACGACCAGCGCCACCGCGAAGACTGCCAGCAACCCAGCCAGATACACCAGCGACGCTGAGACGTTCACGCTGAGCTGACTCGATGGCACGCCGATGACGGGTGGCGCATAGGTCGCCGTATTGAAGCCCAGGAACGGCAGACTGCCATACGCCAGCAGCGCGCCGATAGCCACACCACCCGCCACGCCCAGCAGATACACCAGCGCCTGCTCCATCACCAGCATCGCCGTCAGTCTGCCCTCGCTCAGCCCCAGCGTCCGCAGAATGGCGAACTGCGTCTGGCGGCGGCGTGTCGCCACCCCAGCCTGCGTCAGCACCCCCACCAGCGCCAGCAGCGCCGCGATCAGCGCGCCCAGCAGTAGCAGTCCGCTCATCCCCGCCTGGAGCGGATCACTGCGATAGCGTGTGGTCAGCGTCCGCGCATCGAGTGTGGACTGCACAAAGAAATTTGGGTCGGTCAGCGCCTTGGCTCGCTGCTGGCGCCGCGACGGAATCAGCGGTCGTGCGCAGCAGGAACTCGTTCGGCCCATTCTCGGCGTAGGCCGCCAGATTCGGATTCTTCAGCGCCGCCAGATAGTCGTTGAGGTCAATGATGATGTAGCCCGTGGGGTACTCGTCATAGAGCGTCGGGAAGTCCTGGACGATGCCGCCGACGATGAAGTGAACGCTGGAACTGGTATCCGCCTGGCCAGCCTCCTGCGGCGAAAGCTGGAAGCGTTGCCCAACCGCGAGCTGGAAGTTATTCGCGTAGGTCTGGTCGATCAGCGCGACAATCGGCAGATCAGATACCCCCGCGTTGGCGCCGTGCTTCGCGTTTTGCAGCGTCGCCATCAGGCTGGCGAGTGGCTGGCTGGCGTAGTCGGCGCGCCAGGTCGCTGTCCGCGCGAAGGCGGCGGGATCGACCGCCAGCACATCCACATTCTGGCCGCCCTGGTTGGGCAAGGTCAGCGCGACGCCGCGATACATCGGCGCGACGCTGATGACGCCGGGCATCTTGGCGAACGCCGCCGCGTAGCCCAGCGTAGACTGCGTCCCCTCTGACTGCGGCTCGATGACGACGCGCTCATCGGCTCCGGTCAGGTAGTAGGCGTCGTCTCGCGCGCTCACCGCGAGCGTCGACTGGAACGAGAGCGCGAACAGCCCCATCCCCACCGCCAGCGTCAACAGCAGTGTCAGCCGACTGAAAGCCGTCGAGGCGCGTGTCACCTGCGCGAAGGCCAGCATCGCCGTCGCGCCGCGCAACCGCCCCGCCAGCCATGCTCCCAGCCGCACCACCCACGGCAGCGCCCGCTGGATCAGCAGCGCCCCCGCGAGCAGCATCAGCGTCGGCGCCATGATCTGCACGTAGTCCGCCTGGCTCACGCCCGCGCTCTGCCCGGTGAGGCTGTTGATCTGCGCGCGTGCGCCGAGGCCGCCAAAGGTCGCCAACTCTATATAGCCCGCGACACAGAGCAGCGCCAGCCCGATGTCGAGGTAATAGCGCTTCCAGAAGGGCGCCCGTGCGCTGCGTCCCTGCTCGCGGCGGAAGGCGAGCGCATCCATGCGTGCGGCTTGCCAGGTGGCGATCCCCAGCGCCACCAGCCCCAGCGCCGCGCCGATGACGGCGGGAAGCAGCGCATCGCGCGGCGAGACCGCACGCGCCACATATGCCGGCGTCAGCGCATCGCGGATGTCCCCCGCCAGCGGGACGAAGAAGCGCACCAGCGCCAGCGCTAGCCCGCCCGCGACCGCCACTCCAGCCACCAGCGCCACAGCGGAGAGCAGCACGCCCTGCGTCAGATAAATCAGCAGAATCTGGAGCGTGCTGGCGCCGCGGCTCTTGAGGGTTGCGATCTCCCCTGCCTGGCTCTCGATCAGCAGCCCCGCCATCACGAAGATGAAGAGCAGGGCCAGCGCGACGAGCTGCGCATCCACGCTATAGAGCGGCAGGGTCTGATTGGCGAGCAGACTGGTGACACTTCCCAGCAATGACCCCAGGCTCGTCGCCATATCCACCTGAAACACGCCGCCTTACGCCAACTCTGCGTATCCAAGGCGTTGCGCAGCTGCTTCAACTCACCGATGATGGCCTGCGCATGGCTGACGGTGATATGGTTTGGCAGAGACATAGTAGATATAGTGGAACCCCATCCCCATCGGCGCATTCTGCTTGCGTCGGACGGATAGGTGAACATGCGCGTGAGCGTAGCGCGGGTAAAGAGGACAGGGAATTCTGGCGGTGGCGGATTGTTGAGTGCGGTCGAGACAACCGTGTCGAAGCCTAGCCCGTTCCAGAACGGATCGCGCTCATTCCTGGGGAACCAGACGCCAACGACGCGCACTGTGTACGTAAGGCTTGGAACCTGCGAATCGACAAAGGTGAGCTTCGCGCCTGGCTTGACACCCATCGCGGGCGTCACCATCACCTCTGGCTCCACCGATGCGCCTGTCTCGCGCGGCAGCCGTCCGGAGTAGATTTTCATGTAGGGCAGCGTCTGCGCGTAGTCGAAGGCCATCGGTAGATCTTCCGCGCCCTTGCTCGCGGGATACAGCGGCAGCGCCTCGCCAATGGGCTTGCCATTGAACTCCGTGAGGGTCAGCGGGCGTGTCGTCTGGAGGTATTCCGTTGGGCCAGAGACGATGGCGCCAACCGTCTCGGTGACAGCGGACTTGACGGTCTGATCGATCGACTGGTGGGATTGGCGAGCATCGAGGGCCGCGACCGTCTCATCAATCTGGATGTTGCGGTCGTAGCTGGGGCTACTGGCCAGCGTGCTCTGGAGCTGCGCGCTGGCCACCAGATCACCATAGAACGGCGCCGTCGCCAGCAGCGCCACGGCGATGACCATCCCCAGCTCCACCGCCAGCAGCAGGCGCCAGCTCCTGCCGAGACGCTGCGCCGCCAGCCAGATAGTCGCGAAGGGGCTAGCGAATCCACCGCTGCCACGCCACCGCTGGCGCGTTCTGCACGATGCGCCGCTCCATCGCTCTGTCCGGGTTTCCATCGCTGGGAGCCAATCGCTTCGCCACGCCACTCGCGCTCCTTCCCGCAGCCAGCGGCGCCTGTCCGCGCGCCACACACCTTCCCTGATACTGTATGACGAAGCGAGAGCGCGGTATTTACACCTGATGATACGAACATCCACAGCATGCCAGACCGCCACCGGGAAAGGTAGAGCCGTTTGTGAGGGCTATCGCATGACAAGTGTCATGCACAGCCATCAGCGGAGACAGCGCGAGGCGGCCCAGCGCCCCCATTGCGGAAGCGCCAGACCGCCTCGTACATCATTCCTGCGGCTCTCAGGCGCAGGCCACGCGAACGCCTAGGCGCCCGCTGTTGTCTTGGGGCGCTGGTAGATGTGGATGGCGCGGCCATCGGCGGCCAGCGTCGCCTCACGCAGCGCCTCGCTGTAGGTCGGGTGCGGGTGGATGGTCGCCAGCAGTTCATCGGCGGTCAGCTCCGCAGCGCATCGCCAGCGAGAACTCGGTGATCAGGTTGGTCGCGTCCGGCCCGAAGATCGACGCGCCCAGAATCTCGCCGTAGTCGCCGAGGATGACCTTCGTGAAGCCTTCCGTCTCGCTCGTGGCCAGCGCCTTGCCGTTCGCCACCCACGGGAACTTCTCCGCGCGCACCGCGCCGCCGCGCTCGCGGGCCTGCTTCTCCGTCAGGCCGACGCCCGCAATCTCCGGGAAGGTGTAGATGACACGCGGCACGACATCGTAGTCCATGCGCGCCTCGTGGCCCATCGCGTTCTCCGCCGCGATCTCGCCCTCCGTCTCGGCGACGTGCGCCAGCCAGGTGCGCCCCACGACATCGCCGATGGCATAGACGCCCGGCAGATTCGTCTCCATGCGCTCGTTGGCCACCACCTTGCCGCGATCCATCGCCAGGCCTGCCTTCACCAGCGCATCGAGTCCCTGCGTGTGCGCCTTGCGCCCCACGGCCACCAGCACATACTCGCCGTCGAAGGTCTTCGCTCCGCTCTCGGTCGTCGCCGTCACGCGCTTCTTGCCGTCCGCGTCGGCGATAGCCTCGACCTTCGCGCCCGTCGCCACCGTGATGCCGCGCTTCGTCAGCGAGCGGGTGAGCGCGTGGATGACTTCCTCATCCTCATTCGCGATCAGCGTGGGCAGCATCTCGACGATCGTCACCTGCGAGCCGAGCGCGTGGAACATGCACGCCAGCTCGACCGCGATCACGCCGCCGCCGATGCAAACGAGGCTCTCCGGAACCTTCGTCATCGCCAGCGCCTCGGTGCTGAAGATGACGTTCTTGCCGTCGATGCCGGGAAATGGTGGTCGCACCGTCTCGGAGCCAGTCGCCAGAATCAGCTTGCCCGCCGTCAACTCCTGGGTCGAGCCGTCGTTCAGCTTCACGCGCACCTGCGTTGGCGAAAGCGCCTCCGCCGCGCCCTCGAAGATGGTGACTTTGTTCGCCTTGAGCAGTTGGCCAACGCCACTTGTGAGTTGCTTGACCACCTTGTCCTTGTAGGCCACGGCGGCGCCCATGTCGAACGTGGGCTGGCCTGTCAGCTTGATGCCGAGCTTGTCCAGATCCTTCGTCTCCGCGTAGACCTGGGCGACGTGGAGTAGCGCCTTCGAGGGGATACAGCCGACGTTGAGGCAGGTGCCACCGATGTACTGCTTTTCGATGATGCCGACCCGCGCGCCAAGCTGCGCCGCGCGAATCGCCGCCACATAGCCACCGATACCCGCGCCGATGACGAGAATGTCGAATCGTTGTGCTTCGTTCGCCACTGCTAACTCCCGCGCCGTCACTGCGGCGTCTCTCATATCGCGCACTGCGCGCCTGACCGCGCGCGCCACTGCGCACGGGAAACAGCTTGCCTATCCTCTCTAGTATACGCTGAAGTCGGCAATGCGATATGCTACGTATGTGTCGCGTGACGCTTGACGGCGCGGGCAGCGGCGCTATAGTCTGCTACGGCTGTGACTGCGTCCGCTTGTCATCGGGGACGAGCCGCGCGTGACCTCGCGAAATGGAGTTTCGCACACCTTGAGAGGCGCAACATGTCAACGCCCACTTTCTCGCGTGTGGCGAATGGCGCGCTCATCCTGGCGCTTGCGTCTGGCGCTTGGGTCGCTGCTTGCGCTGGTCACGACGCCCACCGCGCACGCTGCCGCGCCACATATTGATGTCTTCTCGTTCCAGCGCAACGTTGACCCAGCAGGCGCACGCGCGCTCACCGACGCCATCTCGACCGCCGAGAGCGACGGCGCGACGTTGCTCATCATCACCGTAGACACCCCCGGCGGCGACATTGACTCGATGAACACCATCGTCGGCGCGGAGCTAGCGGCGACCGTGCCCATCGCCACCTTCGTCAGCCCACAAGCGGCGCAGGCGGCCTCCGCTGGCTCATTCGTCACGCTGGCCGCGCCCATCGCCGCGATGGCGCCGAGCACACGCATCGGCGCCGCCAGCCCCGTTGACGCTTCGGGCAATGACCTGCCCTCCACCCTCAAGGCCAAGGTCGAGCAGGACCTCGAAGCCCTGATGCGCTCGATTCAGAACGACTACCACCGCAGCGTCACCCCCGCCGAAGCGATGATTACCAACGCGACCGCCTACACCGACGACGAGGCGATGGCGCAGGGCATCATCACGCTCCAGGCGAGCTCGCTGAACGCGCTGATCGGCCAGCTCGACGGCTACAGCGGCGCCTACTCGAATGGCGCTTCCTTCACCGTGCGGACGGCTGGGCTGCCCGTCCAGACGTTGCAGCCGTCCATCGCGAACTACGTCGAGACGGTTCTCTTCGACCCGAACGCGCTCTTCTTGCTCTTCATCGTCGCGGCCATCTGCATCTACCTGGAGTTGGCGCATCCTGGCGCGATCGTCCCCGGCGTGGTCGGCTCCATCGCGCTGGTCATCTTCCTCATCGGCTCCTTCGGCATCAGCCCGAACTGGGGCGGGCTCGCGCTGATGCTGCTGGCGATTCTGCTGCTGGCGATTGACACGCGCACACCCACCCACGGCGCGCTGACGCTTGGCGGACTCATCAGCCTGATCGCGGGCGCGCTCATCTTCTTCGATACCGGGTCGAATCCCGGCGCGCAGGGGGTCAGCCTCTGGGTGATCATCGGCGTAGCGCTCGGCGTTGGCCTAGTGGCCCTGCTCGTGCTGCGCTATAGTCTCGCGGCACAACTACGGCGCGTCACCACTGGCACGGAATCGTACATCGGACAGCTTGTGACGGTGATCGAGCCACTCGCCCCCGCCGGACGTGTGAACTTCGAAGGCGAGAACTGGAGCGCGCGGCTGACCTCGCCCGCGAACGTATCCGGGCCGCTGCCCAGTCGGCGCGCACGCGCGCATCATGCGGGTGGAGGGCTTGACGCTGCTCGTCGAACCAGCCCCCGCGCCCCTGCCTGCCACACAGCGTCGCTGATCCATCTACATCATCCCAACGACTACGCATCCTGGCATTGAGTCAGGGTCTTCGACAGAAAGTGAACGGTTGCACGTATGTCTCTCGCTCTCGCGGGTCCTGTCGCGATCATCGTCGCGATCGTACTGGCGCTTATCTTGATCTTCGTCTGGTCAGGCCTGCGCGTCGTCAACCAGTACGAGCGCGGCGTCATCTTCGTGCTCGGACGGCTCATCGGCGCGAAAGGGCCAGGCCTTTTCTGGATTCCGCCGTTCATCAGCTCCATGCGCAAGATTGATCTGCGCATCGTGACCGTCGAACTTCCACCGCAGGAAGGTGTGACGCGCGACAACGTGACGGTACGCGTCAGCGCAGTCGTCTACTTCTACGTCGTCAACCCGAACGAAGCCGTCAACAACGTGGTGGACTTCTACCGCGCCACCGTGCAGATCGCCCAGACGACGATGCGCAACGTGCTGGGCCAGTCGGAGCTGGACCAACTCCTGACCGACCGTGCGCGAGTGAATCAGGCGGTGCAGAATATCATCGACGAGCACACCGAGCGCTGGGGCATTAAGGTCACGGCGGTCGAGATCAAAGATGTCGAGTTGCCGCAGACGATGCAGCGGGCAATGGCCAAGCAGGCTGAGGCCGAGCGCGAGAAGCGCGCCAAGGTGCTGATGGCCCAGGGTGAGTCGCTCGCCGCGCAGACCCTGGCCGACGCCGCCAAGGTCATCGCCTCTGAGCCAGCGACGCTCCAGCTGCGCTATCTGCAAACGCTCACCGAGATCGCCGTCGAGAAGAACTCCACGATCATCTTCCCCTTGCCGATGGATCTCATCTCGCCGCTGTCCGAGATTCTGCGCAAGGCAGCGGCGGGCAGTCCAGCGCCCCCCGAACCGACTCCGGCGCCCACCCAACCAAATCTGGCGCCCACCCTGCAGAACCCGCATCCCCCACTGGGACAGTAGGCGCATCGGCGGAAACGTCGCTTCGGACACACCGTAGTCCCCTCATTCCCGACGGGCGAGGGAGCTACGGTGCGTACACTGCGTCAGGCTCCTTGGAATACGGGGGCGCGCTTCTCCAGGAAAGCGCGGCGACCTTCGTCGAAGTCGGTAGAGGTGGCGCAGACAATGAAGTTGTCACGCTCCCGCACGAGTCCCACGGGCAGTTCGAGATCAAGTCCCTCGCGGATGGTGCGCTTGGCGGCAGCGAGCGCAAGCGGCGCGTAGCTCGCGATACTCTGGGCCAGCGCAAGCGCAGACGCCTCGCTGTCGCCCTCAGGCGTCACGATATCTACCAGGCCCCATCGCTCAGCCGTCTGCGCGTCAATCTCGCACGCGCCAAGCACCAGCGTGAGGGCATGCCCCATGCCGATCAGGCGGGCGATACGCTGCGTGCCACCATAGCCCGGAATGATGCCCAGCTTCACCTCGGGCATGGCGAAGCGGGCATTGCTCGCCGCCACGCGGATGTCGCAGGCTGCGGCAGTCTCCAGGCCGCCACCGTACGAATGCCCCTTCATAGCGCAGATGTAGACCTTGGGCGACTGTTCGATAGCATCCGCACGCCTTTGATGCCTGCGAGCCATGCGGCAGTATTCGCGCCACGATTCTCCCGTGTCGCGACCACGTCCATTTCACCGATGTCCGCGCCGACAGTGTAGAGCCGATCACCCGCCCCCCGGATGACGACAACGCGCACATCAGGGTCAGCGTCTAGCGTGCGGACGTAGCTTCCCAGTTCCACAAACATCTCTGTCGTCAGCATATTGCGTGGCGGGTTATCGAATGTCAGCACAGCCACGCGCTCCTCACGCTGCATCTGCACGGTACCCATATTCGCTTGCTCCTCCCATATTCCGCATATCCAGGTAGTGGGACAGCCCAAGCGCCCCATCGCGGGGTACGCTCACTGGCCGTCATGAGTGAGGATAGTCAGAGGCCGTCCTGGCAGCGCGCCAGCCCCGCCGCGCCATCCGCGCACGGCGGGGCTGGGTCGCGTCGCAAGGGACGCCATCACAGATGCGGGAGCAGCGCGCAGGGTAGCCCTCAAGCGGGGTAACTACTATGCCGACACGGCTCCAAACCGATCCATCGGGTTCCAGGCGGACGCCGTCGCTCGGCCCCGTCATGTGCAGCACAATAAAGATCAGTGAAAGGCTCAGGACACATGCGCAAATGAGCAGTACCCCGAGACTGAGCCGAGTGCGATAGGCCATAGTGGATCAACTCCAAATCTCGCGAATTCCACCGCCAAATTACGCGGAAATTCCTCAGGAGATACGCTCGACAACGATGGGTATGTCTTTTTCTATGAACACGTCCCACACCCAGATTAACCTATGCCCATCACGATATCGTTACGGGCTGCGTATGCGCGTGTATTCTGCTCACGCCGAGGATGATCAATGGCGCTTCTTACCGTGTTGGACTCTGTCTTCGCTGACTGGCCGCTCTCCTCAGCATCGCCTGAGAGAACACACCAATAACCTTCACAGGAAGTAAGTAAGCGCCCAGAAGACGGCCATCCCGACGATCAGCGTGAGGGCGACGCGGCGTGTGCGCCAGGCGACCACGATGGCCACGATACCCGCGATCAGCCGGGGATTCGCCAGCGTGAGGACGAGCGCGCCATTGTGGCCGACGAGATCGGGCACGACCAGCGCCGTGAGCGCGGCGGGCGGCACGAAGCGCAGCGCGCGCTCCACCGTGGGTGGCAGCGAGAGCGCGGACGGCCCGATGAAGGCGACGCGCATGAGGTAGGTCAGCGCGCCGATGAGAATGATGCTCAGCGTCAACTCCACGCGCTAACCCTCCTCTGGCGCGGTGGCGTCCGCCTCGCCGCTTGGGCGCGGGGGCGGCTGCCTGTCTCCGCGCCAGTCCAGCGGTCGAGCAGCATGCCGACGACGATGCCCGCAAGCACAGCCAGCCCCAGCCCCAGCTTGAGCGGAACGCCAAGCGCCAGTGCGGAGACGAGCGCCGCCGCCAGCGCCGCGCCGATGTGCGCGTGGTCACGCAGCAGCGGGACGAGCAGCGCGATGAAGGTGAGCGTGGCGGCGAAGTCCAGCGACCAGCTTGCGGGAATCCGCGCGCCAATGAGGATGCCCACGAGCGTGCTGATCTGCCAGCTAATCCAGAGCGTCAGGCCAGAGCCGAGCATATAGCGCAGCCGCTCGCGCAGGGGCAGCGCGAGCATCTTGCCCACGACTACGCCATAGACCTCATCCACCAGCAGATAGGCCAGCAGCAGACGCCAGCCACGCGGCGCCTCGCGCAGCGACGGGCCGAGCGAGGCGCTATAGAGCAGGTGCCGCAGATTCAGCGTCGCCGCCGTCAGGACGAGGATCAGCGCCGACGCGCCGCCCGAGACCAGCAGCACGATGGCAAACTGCGCCGAGCCAGCGAAGACGATCACCGACATCGCCTGCGCCAGCCACGCGGGGAGATGCGCCGCCAGCGCCGTCGCCCCATAGATCAGTCCGAAGGGCACGACACCCGGCAGCAATGGCAATGTATCGCGGACGCCGCGCAGCAGTGGCCGCGAGACGCCCGCATCCTGGGGAGCGCGTGGGGCGCGTCATCCGCGCCTACCGCGCATCGGGATCATGGCCGTTGGTGTGACCATTGCTCGCGCCACCATGCTCGGGCGGATGGTGTGCGCCGTCTCCTGCTCCTCCGCCGCGCGATTCGCGCGCACGTAGTTGAGGTATTGATTGTGCTGGGCCTCGGTGATGAGGCTACTCTCGTAGTAGTGGTTCATCATCACATCCAGCTTGAGGATGCTGATGAGGTTGATGCCCGCGCGCTTCAGTCGCACCCGCGCGCCCATCTGCCGATCAACCAGCGCCACGGCGTCGTGTACCGTCACATCGTACTCCGCGAGGAAGCGCGCCATCTCCGAGATGCTGGCGCCACCCGTCACGAGGTCGTCGATCAGCAGCGCCCGCGCGTCCTGCAGGTAGCGTCCTTCGATGCCGCGCTGCCCCGTGCCTTCGGGCTTGAGCCGCGCATAGATCAGCGGCGTGTTCGACTCCAGCGCGAAAGCCGTCGCCAGCAGCAACCCGCCCGTCGGCACGCCTGCCACGACATCGTACTGCTGCGCGTGCGACCGCCGCAACGACTGCGCCAGCGCCACTTCCTGCGCCATCAGTCGCGCGGCCACCTTCAGCGCCTCAGGATTGCTGATGAGCGCGCGGGGGTTGATGTAGACGGGTGAGTTGACGGTGCTGCCGCCAAGGGTATAGTCACCAAACGTGACGCCACCAAGGTCGAATATCGCGCGAGCGAGCCAGAGTGTGTCCAGCGGCTGATCGTTCATGCGGCTCCTGCCTCCTGGGATGAAACCTGGGATGGATATGGATGTCGGGCGCGCTAGACTACACGCTGACTTCATGGTGGCGGCCACGTCATCCCGCAGTGGGAGCGAAGCCGCGCGTCATCGGTCTGCCGCGCGGCGCCGAAAGCAGTGTAACTCGTTGATTGGGTAATGGTTCGCGCCAGCCCCCACTCCCAGCCCCTCCCCCGCAGAGCGGGAGAGGGGAGTTCCGGTTCCCCCTCTCCCGCTGCGCGGGGGAGGGGGCTAGGGGGTGGGGCGCGCCTGACGCTACACCGCATTGCCCGATGAACACGTTAAACATCATTTGGCGCAATTGGTCATCAGTATATCACCCACCGTCCACAGGCATACGCCGTGCGCCGTGTCCCCCTCTGGCGCATCTGGCGTCTCACCGCCAGAAGATGAACATTTCTTCATCATTCGCGTGATACAGTTAAGAGTGGGAGAAAGCAGGCTGAAACGCCCGTCTCGTAGGGTCATAGCGCGCCGCATCTGGCGATTCATGAACGGAGCCACAGATGCGTCTCTTACTGGTCGAAGATGATGTGCGTCTGGCGCGCGGCTATCAGCGCAATCTGGAGCGCGCGGAGTATCAGGTAGACGTGTTCCACGACGCCGAGAGCGCGTGGGAGTTTCTCCAGCGCGAGGCGCGCAACATCCAGATCATCATTCTCGATGTGCTGCTACCCGGTCAGAGCGGCGTGGAGTTGTGCCGCCAGATTCGCCGTGCCAACATCGAGACGCCGATACTCCTGCTGACGGCGCTCGACCAGACCGGCGACAAGGTGGCAGGACTGGACGCGGGCGCCGACGACTACCTGACCAAGCCCTTTCCCGTCGCCGAACTACTTGGCCCGCCTGCGCGCGCTCACCCGCCGCCCCCTGCGCGCGGAGCAGGCCGCCACGACCGAATTGCGCGCTGGCGACCTCGTGATCGACCAGCTCCAGCGTGAAGTCTACCTGCGCAATCGCCTGATTACGCTGACCCCGCGCGAGTACGCGCTGCTGGAATATCTCGCGCGCAACGCCAACCGCGCCCTGACCCGCCAGCAGATCAGCGCGCGTGTCTGGCCAGAGGGCGCCGAGGCGGGCAGCAACGTCATCGACACCTATGTTCACCACTTGCGCGACAAGCTCGACGACTATGGAACGACGCAGATGATCCAGACGGTACGCGGGGTAGGCTATGCGCTGCGAGCGCCGCAACCGGAGTCAGCGCCATGAGCGATTCCAGCGCGTCCGCTGGCGCGACCTCGCAGCCGCTGGCGCCGCTGCGCGCCATGCGAGCAGGCGCCGCGAAACGCTGGCGTCGTCTGCGCGGGGACGACACTGGCCCTTACGCATTCAGAGAACTCCGGCGCCGTCTGATCGCAACCACGATGGTGGCGACGACGCTCGCGCTCCTGATCGTCAGTGTGGCCATCTACTTCGTCGAAACGAGCCTTGAACTGGCGCAGATTGACCGTCAACTCATCCGCGAGGCGAACAGCAAAGTGGTGGAGGGATTGCCCGCCACCATTACCCCGCCCGACCCCACCGAGAAGCCCTACGACCCACAAAGCTCGAATTATTTCTCGATTGTCGTGGCGCGCGGTGGCATCATCGCGGAGGACGACGACCAGGCGCAAAACTACAGCTTGCCCGACTGGAACGCGGTAGGCGTCGTCATCACTGGCGACCAGCCGACGAGTGTCATCACCGCGACACATGGCGGCTACGAATTCCGGCTCTACACCACGCCCATCAAAGAAAACGGCGTCATTGTTGGTGTCGTGCAGAGCGGCCTCTCCCTCGACGCCTATCATCAGCAGCAGGCGGATCTCCGGTTCGTCCTGATCGTCCTCGACAGCTTCATCGCCCTGGTGACGCTCGTCACCAGTGTCTACCTGACCGATCGTGCGCTCAAGCCCGCGCGCGTCGCCTTCGAGCGCCAGCGCCAGTTTGCGGCGGGCGCATCGCACGAGCTACGGACGCCGCTCGCGGTGATTCGCTCGCTCGCCGAGCTGCTCGCCGATCACCGCTGCCTGCCAGTCGCCAGGCCCCGCCCGTCCCGATCGCCAGCGTGGCCACGGAAGGCGCGGAGAGCATCGCCAGCGACGCCGAGGAGATCATCCATGAAGTTGACTACATGACGCGCCTCGTCACGGATCTCCTCCTGCTGGCGCGCGATGAGCATGACCGCCGCGCGCTCAACTGGGTCATGGTGGATGTCCGGCGCGTGCTCCAGAGGGTCGATCGAAAAGGTCGAGCCACTGGCCGCCATGCGCGACATTGCCCTGACCAGCGATCTGACCAGCAGGGCCGACGGCAAGGCGAATGGTCGACGTTCCGGCGCTGGTGGAGGGCGACCCCGACCGACTGCGCGAGTTGGCGCTGATCCTGCTCGAAAACGCCGTGCGCTACACTCCGCGCGGTGGTAGCGTCAGGTCACGCTCGACGTGACACGCGGCGCCGTCATGCGCGGGGAGCGTCGTGGCCATGTCACGTTCGTCGTGCGCGATACGGGTGTTGGCATCGCGCCGAAGATCAGCCGCATGTCTTCGAGCCGTTCTACCGCGCGACCTCATCCACACTCCGACGCGCCACCGCGAGCGAGACAAAAGGCGAATCGAGCGCGGGCAGCGGCCTTGGTCTCGCGCTGGCACACTGGATCGTCGAGGCGCATCATGGCAAAATCAGCCTCAACAGCCAGCCCGGCGTTGGAACTACCTTCACCATTGAGTTGCCGCTGCTCACACAGGCGCGAACGACCTATCCGCCTGAAATCGCATCGAACGCAAGCCATTCCATCCTGACAGTCATATCCCCAACACGGCCTATAGCGGCGGCTTCTCATAGCAGAGCATGCTACACTTGCGCATGTAGAGGAGGCTCGCTCCGCGTGTGGCCTTGCCAGAAGACGTCTCACCGACGTAACCGCTAAAGGATGCGCTATGGATGCGATAGACCATGAGCCGACGCGCAAGACACCCAAGACGCTTGCGGGCGCACAGGCGCAGGCCCGCGCCCGCGCCGAAGAGCGCGCCACCGCGCGCCTGACCGCCCTCCAGCCGAGCGCCCCGGCGA
The DNA here is from genome assembly GCA_963840335.1 of uncultured Chloroflexia bacterium. Classification (GTDB taxonomy): domain Bacteria; phylum Chloroflexota; class Ktedonobacteria; order Ktedonobacterales; family JADMIN01; genus JAKAIY01. The sequence goes on along the minus strand of CAWIYP010000008.1, from coordinate 25,788 downwards.
ACGACTTCCGCCTGCCAGCAGCCCTCAGCGACGCGCCACAAGCCGGCGAGCAGGCGCCCGTGATCGTGCCAGGGCGCGCTATCATCCCTTCCACGGCGATAGTCCCGCACGCGAAGGGCCGCCCTGTGATCAGCCGTACCGTGCGCTTCATCGCCGCCATCGTCTGCATCGCCGCCGTCATCGTCACCGGACTTCTCTACAACGAGATGCGCACATCCACGTCAGGCGGCCAGAATGTCGCGTCATCTGTGCCGCAGCCCACTGGTCGCGGCCCACTCACCGCGCAGGTCGGCGTCATCGTCGCCGCGCCGCCGCCGCAGTCGGTGCATTCCTCACAGGGCTTCTCCAATCAGACACAGACCGCCACCACCGCCGCTGGTGTGAATGTCACCGCAAAAGGGCTACTCTCGATTGAGCCATGCCATAGCAGCGTCATGTTCGTCCCGAACATCACGCAGTGGACAGTCCCGCCTGGCTGCTATGCCAACGTCTACGTGCCGAATCCCGCGAACTACGCCAATCGGCCCGGCTTCGGCTACTGCAACTGGTGGGTGCGCGTCACTCACCCCAACACGCCGAATATCACCGAGGGCAACTACCCACGCGGAACGACGCCAGTCGCGGGCGCCGCGATCTTCTTCGACTCCTACGAGCAGGGCGCAGGGGGCATTGGCCACTGGGCCGAAGCGGTCGCCGTCTCGCCCGACCACTACTGGGTGCTCATCAGCGAGATGAACTTCGCGTGGCGCGGCGCTGGCTGGGCCAAGATCGACTACCGCTACATCCACGTCTCGCCGCACGTCCACTTCGTCTACGGCGTGTGAGGATGGCTGGGGATCGATGACGCCTAAGAACAGGCTAGCCGAAGCCTGTTCCGCCCTTGACAGAAGAAGCGACACAAGATAGGTTGAGAGTGGGAAGCGATACCACTATGTGGTCGCAATCCCACGCATCCGGCTAACCTGACCGCTGAAGAACTCAAGTCGTGTCAACAGCTAATCTGAGCGCATGGCACAACACAAGCGGTGGCGGCGCCTGCGCGGATCACAGTCTGCGAGCCAAGCATGACAAATTTCCTCACAACGCTCTCCCTCTCACACGTTGCGCAAGCAATCATTGTCGGCGCCGCACTGGCGTTTCTCACGGCACAAGTCATGATGAACGCGGTGGTGAAGGCGATCACGACGACCGTCAACGGCTGGAGCACCACCATGAAAGCCGGCCAGCCCGGCAATGGCCTCCTGGTGCGAGCCGCCTGCGCCAGAATCCTGCCCGCCGTCAATGTGGCGCAAGAGGCGGCGTACTGGACGACGACCATCGACAGCGCGGGGCAGCGGCTAAATGGCCAGCGTGAGTATGTCCTGCAGTTTCCTGCGGGACAACTTCCGCCAAACGACGCCTTCTGGTCGCTGGCTATGACCGATGTTGTCGGGTTCATGGTCAGCAACCCCATTAACCGTTACAGCCTCGGCAGCCGCTCCGGCCTCGCGCCGAACGCTGATGGCTCAGTCGATATTTATATTCAGAACACGGCTCCCACAGAGCACGAGTCCAACTGGCTGCCTGCGCCGAGGGGCGCCTTCAAGCTGATGCTCCGCGCGTATGTGCCTGGCCGCGCGGTCCTCGACGGCGAGTACCATGTGCCACCCGTCACTGCCGTCAGTCATGAAAGCGCACTAAGATGAACCGGTTGATTCTGAAATACGCCTATCCCATTACGTTCATCATATTGGCAATCCTCGCCTGGGTCGTCTACAGAATTTTTTCCGCCGGAGGGAGCGGGCTTATTGGGTTCGTCGTCGTGACTGTCATCGTCTGGGGACTCGGCACGTTCGCGTTCATCTATCTGTGGCCAACGTTCGCGTACAGCGCCTACAAACGAGCGGCCGTTCGGCATGGGCTCGGCGGCGGCCCCATCCCCGTCAATACGCTGTACGCGACACCCAATCGCGCGTCTCCCTCAGCGGCAAACGCCAGCTTATTAGCCACTGGAACCGACGACCTGCTCTACGTCGGCGGCTGGCTCGACCTCTCCCAGGGGCCGCTCGTGTTGCGCGTGCCAGACATGGCGGGCCGCTACTACAGCGTGCAGTTCACTGATCCGTCGGACGGCGCAGATTTTGCCTACGTCGGCACACGCGCCACGGGAACCGCGGCTGGCGAGTACCTCATTAGTGGGCCGGGCTGGAACGGAACTGTGTCGCAGGGCATGCCGCAGATTGCTTCGCCGAACAAGTCTGTGCTCGTTGTCGGTCGTGTGCTTGTCAAGAGTGACAGCGATCTCCCGACCGCCTATGCGATTGCGAAGCAGATACAGCTCACGCCACTCAGTCGCTGATTACCCGATTTTTTCAGGATTTACGCTCAGCGTGCGTTTGCGCGCACTGGGTTCACAGCGCCGCCTGCAAGGACATGGCAAGACACACGACACGCCACAGGCGCAACGGGTACGTGAATGGCCCAGGCCGCGACGGCGGCCTTCGTGGCGCGCACGCCCTTAGACGCGGGTTCACCCCGCCCCCTTCGCGTCACCACGCGCTACCCCCTCGCATCGCCATGCGCCGCCCCTGCGCATCACCACGCGCCGTCCCGATGTTGGAGTGAATCGCAATGCGTCATAGCGCCTTGCGGCGGCTGGTGCGTTCGGCTACACTGAGAGCGTATGTCAGTCGCAGTCATTTCCGATCTCACCAAGTCGTACGGCGCCGAGCTGATCTTCAGCGGCGTCTCTTTCCGCGTGGACACTCGCGACCGCATCGGCCTGGTCGGGCCGAACGGCGCGGGCAAATCCACGCTGCTCAACCTGCTCGCGGGGCGTCTGGAGCCAGATGGCGGCGTGATCGCGCTGGCGCAGGGCGTCAGCCTCGGCTACCTCCCGCAGATCGCCGACTTCCACCCGGAGCGCAGCCTGGCCGACGAGATGCGCGCCGTCTTCACGCATGTGCGCGCCTGGGAACGCGAGCTAGCCGACCTCGCCGCACAGATGAGCGACCCCGACGCGCTGGCCGCCGACGACTATCCCGCCCTGCTCGAGCGCTACGCCGACCTCCAGGCGCGCTTCGAGCATGCGGGAGGCTACACCATTGAGCCGCGCGTGCGCCAGGTGCTCGATGGCCTCGGCTTTACCCGCGAGCAGCAGGAAGCGCCCGCGCGCCAGCTCAGCGGCGGCCAGCAGACACGCGCCGCGCTCGGACGGCTGCTGTTGCTGGAGCCAGAGCTACTGCTGCTCGACGAGCCGACCAACCATCTCGACCTCGACGCGCTGGAGTGGCTCGAAACCTACCTCAGCGGCTGGCGAGGCGCGGTCATCGTCGTCTCGCACGACCGCTATTTCCTCGACCGCGTGACCACCCGCACCATCGAGATTGCCCACCAGCGCGCCGAGCTATACCCCGGCGCCTACTCCAAGTATGTGCAGCTTCGGGCAGAGCGGCTGGAACGCTGGCGCAAAGATTACGAGTCGCAGCAGGAGCACATCGCCCACACCGAGGACTTCATCCGTCGCTACAAGGCGGGGCAGCGCGCGAAAGAAGCGCGTGGACGCCAGAAGCAGCTCGACAGGCTGGAGCGCATCGAACGGCCACCGACCGAAAGCAAGCTCAAGTTCCACCTGGGCGCCAATATCGAGCCAGGCGAGATCGCGCTGACCACCGAAAAGCTCGTCGTCGGCTATCCCGCTGGCCGCGATGGCGCGGCCCTGCGTGTCAGCGTGGACGACCTGATCGTGGAGCGCGGCGACCGCATCGGCATGATCGGCCCGAATGGCGGCGGCAAGACAACGCTGCTCCGCACCATCGTCGGGCAGACGCAGCTACTCGAAGGGCGGCTCACGGTGGGGCGCAACGTGCAGATTGGCTATTACGCCCAGACCCACGAAAACCTCAACCTCAACGCCACCCTGCTCGACGAGATTCGCGGCGTCAGCCATCTCAGCGAAGAGGGCGCGCGCAGCTACCTGGGGCGCTTCCTCTTTACTGGCGATGATGTCTTCAAGACCGTCGGCATGCTGAGTGGTGGCGAGCGCAGCCGTGTCGCCCTGGCCAAGCTGACGCTGCAAGGCGCCAACACCCTCGTCCTCGACGAGCCGACCAACCATCTCGACCTGCCCGCGCGCGAGGCGCTCGAAGGCATCCTGCGGGAGTATGACGGCACGCTCATCTTCGTCTCGCACGACCGCTACTTTGTCGATGCGCTGGCGACGAAGATCTGGGCGCTTGAAGATGGCGCCGTCTCTGTCTATGAGGGCAACTACAGCCGCTACCGCGTGCGACACGCGCAGCAGGAAGCGGCGGCCCAGCAGCAGGCGCAGGCGCGCGAGGCCACACAGCCCAGCGCCGCCAGCGAGCGCGCCAGCGAGACGCCACGCGGGGGTAAGCGTGGCAAGCGCGGCGCGGAGCCAACCATCCGCTCGGTGGAGCAGGTCGAGCGCGAGATTGCCGAGCGCGAATCGCGGCTGACCACGCTGGAGAGTCGAGCTAACCGTCGCAAGCAGCGACACCGATGTCGCGCGCATCGCCGAGCTTGGCGCCGCGTATGAACGCGAGAAAGCCGAGACTCGACGCGCTCTACATGGAATGGCAGGAGCTGGCCAGCTAACCGCTGCTGCTTGAGCGGAACGCGGCCAGCGAACAGGGAGGCGCGGCATGCCGTATATCCTGGGATTGACAGGCAATATCGCCAGCGGCAAGACCACTGTTGGGTTGATGCTGCTGGAGCTGGGCCTCACGACCTATGTGGACGCCGATACCGTCGTCCACGAGTTGTATCTTCCGGGGCAGGCGCTTCCCGCCGAGCTTGCCAGGGCATTTGGCCCAGGCGTGCTCGACAGCGCCGGCGGCGTAGACCGACGCGCGCTCGGCGCCATCGTCTTTAACTCACCCGAACGCATGGCGCAACTTGAATCCATCGTCCACCCCAGAGTACGCGAGGCGCTGCTGGCCAGATTGCGTGCGCTGGGGCCTGACGAGATTGGCGCGCTCGACGCCGTGAAGCTCATCGAGTCGGGCTATGCGCCGTTCTGCCACGGGACTCTGGATTGTCACCTGCCCCCCAGGAGATTCAGCTCAAGCGCCTCACCGAGCAGCGTGGCCTCAGTGAAGAGGAAGCCCGCGCCCGTCTCGCCGCCCAGCCTCCCATCGAAGCGAAGCTGCCGCTGGCGACCGCCATCATTCACAACGACGGCTCGATCGAAGACCTGCGCCAGCAAGTGACGGACGCCTGGCGCGCGTTCAAGGCGAGCCTCGCGGAGCCAGGCCCCACCCTCTGAAGTCATCCGACACAGACACGGCGCCTGGGCCGCCCCGCATGAGAGAGACAACAACTCACATGGATCAGTTCGGCAGAATCGTCACTCCACCCGAAGGAGAGGCCGCGCTCTCACCGCGTCGCACACGCATCGTCTGCACGCTTGGCCCGGCGAGCTGGAGCGAGGAGCAGATCGAGGCGCTGGCACGCGCGGGTATGGATGTCGCGCGCATCAACTTCTCGCATGGCACCCATGAGGAGCACGCCGCGACCATCGCCCGCGTGCGCCGTGTCGAGGAGCGCGTCGGCCATCCCATCGCCATCCTGCAGGATCTGCAAGGCCCCAAGATTCGTATCGGCGCGCTGGCCGATCACAAGCCGATCCTCCTGCACGACGGCCAGATGTTCACGATCACCACGCGCCAGATCACTGGCGACGCCAGCATCGTCTCGACCACCTATAGCGCGCTCCCCCGCGATGTGAAGCCCGACGACCGCATCCTGCTGGCCGATGGCTCCATCGAGCTACGTGTCGTCACGGTGGGCGCGAAGGATGTGGCGACCACCGTGACGCATGGCGGCCCACTCTCTGAGCATCAGGGCATCAACCTGCCCGGCGTCGCCGTGAGCGCGCCCGCCCTCACCGAGAAGGATCGCGCCGACCTGCGCTTCGGTGTCCAGCACGGCGTTGACTATCATCGCGCTGAGCTTCGTGCGCCGCTCCGAGGACGTGCGCAACGCCAAGGCCGCCATCGCCGAGGAAATCGCCGCCAACCCTGACCGCGCGCGCCCCAAAGGCCCGACCGGGCTGCATCCCTCGGTCTACGTCGCCGATGCCACCATTCCGCTGATCGCCAAGCTGGAGAAGCCCGAAGCCATCGACAACCTCGACTCGATTCTGATGGCCGCCGATGGGGTGATGGTGGCGCGCGGCGACCTCGGCGTGGAGATGCCGCTGGAGCAGGTGCCGCTGATCCAGAAGAAGATCATCGCCCGCGCGAACCAGCTTGGCCTGCCGGTCATCACCGCCACGCAGATGCTCGAATCCATGATTACCCATGCCCGCCCGACGCGCGCCGAGGCCAGCGACGTCGCCAACGCCATCCTCGATGGCACCGACGCGGTGATGCTGAGCGCCGAGACCGCCGTGGGCGAGTATCCCGTCGAGACGGTGCGGGTCATGTCGCGCATCGCCCTCCAGGCGGAGTCGGCCTGCGCGCATGGCAAGCAGGATACCCGCCGGGGCGATAAGGCGCAGGCGGTGGCCAGCGCCGCCTATACCCTCGCCCGCGAGGCGGGCGCCCGGCTGATCGTCGTCTTCACGCGCACCGGAACCTCCGCCCAGCTTATCTCGAAAGAGCGACCCGCCATGCCGATTGTCGCCTTCTCGCCCTTCGAGACGGTCTACCATCGGCTGGCGCTCTGGTGGGGAGTAACCCCGCGCTACAACGAGCTAAAGGGCAGCATCGAAGATCGCATCGCCTCCACCGATCTCGCGCTGCGCGAGGCGGGGATGGCGCAGCTTGGCGATGAGGTGGTCATCATGGGCGGCATGCCTTCCGTCGGGCGCACCCGCACCAACTTCGTCAAACTGCACCGCATAGGTGAATTGGAGGAGCGCCCTTCGTGACCTGCGCCACACGCAACCGTTGCCAGGGATGATACACTACGGCCAGACACAGACTGGTGATGGCGCGGACTCCGCGCTGCGCTATGCGCGATGGTGGGCCTGGCGCGCGTCACGAGACAGACGCCGCCAGGATATGAGCAAGTTCCAGGTGGACTTGGGAGGGCGCATTCATGCCAATCAGTGATACCCTTGCCAACCCCGTAAGCAGCGAGGCGATCCTGGCGCTGGTAGCGGCGCTTGGCCTGAGTTCCACCGCTGGCCTGCGGGCCGTCGCGACACTCTTCGCCATCGGCCTCGTCAGTGACATCTCCATCGGCGGGCATGCGCTGCTGCCGCTCCAGGGTAACTTCGCGGTGCTTGGCTCGACGCCCGTGCTCATCGTGCTGGGTGTGCTGACGGTCGTCGAGATCATCATTGACAAGTTTCCCGTCCTCGACAGCCTGAATGACATCATCCACACCGTCATTCGTCCGGTCGTCGGCGGCGTCATCGTCGCTGGCACCACGAACTCGCTCAGCGACACCAATGTCTGGGTCGCGGCGGGGGTGGGCGCCGTGCTGGCCTTCACGGTTCACACGACGAAGTCCACGACGCGCGTCGCCTCGACCGCGACAACAGCGGGCGTCGGCAATCCGATCATCTCCGTGATCGAAGACGTGCTCTCGTTCGGCTCGATTATGCTGGTGGTGCTGGCCAAAGCGGTAGCGGTTCTGCTGGCGCCTATCTGGGGTCTCATCCTCCTGATCGCCGCAATCGTCATCGCCGTGATCGTCGTCCTGCTGGCCTGGCGCATCAGTGTCGCCATCGTGCGCATTTTCAAAGGCTCCTCAGTGGCCACAGCCAATGTCGGCGCGGGCGGCGCGGCGACCATGAAGCAGCCCGCTGAATAGCCACGCGCGACACGCGCGACGCCATCACGCCATCACCTCAGCGCGCCCTGTCCACGACGGCGCAGACGCGAAGAAAGAGAAATCCATGCCACGCGCCGACGGACGCGCCAACGATCAGTTACGTCCAGTGACGATCACCGTTGACTATATCAAGCACGCCGAAGGCTCCGCGCTGATCGAATTTGGCGATACGCGCGTGCTCTGCGTCGCCAGCATCGAGGAGCGTGTCCCGCCGTTTCTGGTGGGGCGCGGCCAGGGCTGGGTGACAGCGGAGTACGCGATGCTGCCACGCGCGGGCAATACTCGCTCGCAACGCGAGAGCGTCGCGGGGAAGATTGGTGGGCGCACGCACGAAATCCAGCGGCTGATTGGTCGCTCGCTGCGCGCGTCGCTCGATCTGCGCGCCCTGGGTGAGCGCACCATCACGCTCGATTGCGATGTGCTTCAGGCCGATGGCGGCACCCGCACGGCGGCCATCACGGGCGCCTGGGTCGCGCTGAAGCGGGCGACCGCGCGCCTCAAAGCCGAGGGCAAGCTGCGCGTTGACCCGGTGAAGCTGGGCGTGGCGGCCATCAGCGTCGGCGTCGTCAAGGGGCAGACGCTGCTCGACCTCGATTACAGCGAAGACTCGCATGCGGATGTCGACGCGAATGTCGTGATGACCGACACGGGCGAGTTCATCGAGGTGCAGGGGACAGCCGAAGGCAAGACATTCAGCCGCGCACGCCTCGACGAGCTGCTGATGCTCGCCGAGCGCGGCATCCGCGAGCTACACGATCTCCAACGCCAGCGTCTCTGATACGCCAGCGCAAAGAACGCGCGCCACTGCCGCGGATATCCGTTAGCTCCCCTCCATAGTCAAATGTGGTGAGAGGGCTAGCGGCATCTGTGTCAGCATGGTACTTTATGGTATACTCTGTAAGCAGTCAAAGCCGCCTGTCAGCACAATCGTTTTGCTACGTAAGCCACGATGTGTCGTGGTATCACGCGAGCGGAAGGGGTCCCCAGGCAGCATATGGCACATGCGTACATGCGAGGGATGTCCGTGGAGCAGGATGCGCGCGAGTCAGCGCCCTTAATTACCCTCTATGAGCGAGAAGATTCCATAGCCGTTCCGTTGCTCTCGCAACTGCGTATGGCTGGCTATGATGTTCGTTCTGCTCGCACGCCTGTAGAGCTGTTCGACATCCTCGCGAAGAACCTGGTGACCCTGGTGCTGGTCGATCTCGGAGCCGCGACCGCTGGTCGGCGCGAGTTCTGGGTGGCGCTCGACGCGCAACGTCGTGGACGCAATGTAGAGGTATTGACCTTCCGCTTCAGCGCCCCCGCCAGTGACTTCGATCTGGATATCGAGCCATCCTCCCGCGCCATTGCGGATGTCGAGATTCACAGCGCGCACGAGTTCCAGCGCATCATCGAGGCCGTCCGCCAGCGCACGCCGCTGAATGGGCCAGCGCCCTCCCTGGCCGTGAGCTACGCCCCTGATGGCGCCATCCAGCCGCTGGGCGCCGCCCTGGGCATCGCGTCGCCGCCCTACAGCGCGCATTCCGCGCCGATGTATCCCAGCCAGCCACGAGGGATCGGCGCCTATGGCAGCGTTCCGCCCGGCGGATACCAGGCGCCGCAGCCAGCGGGATATGCCGAGCATGCCGAGACGACGCCGTTCCCGCCAGCCGCCTTCGGGCCACCATCAGTAGCCTATGGGCAGCAGCCAACACCATTCGCCATGCCGCAGCCCTTGAGTCAGCTAAACGGGCAGTCTGCGCCATTCGCCAACAGCCCATTTGCGCATCCAACAAACTCCAACCCGTTTGGCGCCGATGTGACGACCTCACCATTCGCCCAGCCGTATGACAGTAATCCGTTTTCGCATGAGTTGAGCGCGCCTTCGACGCCGCCATCGCCATTCGCGCCATCGCCGTTCGCGCCCTCCCCGTTCGCGCCCTCGCCATTCACGCAGACCCAGCATGGCGTGAATCCATTCTCGCCAATGCCACAAAGTGGTTCATCGGCCCCAAGCACGCCCTCGTCATGGGCCGCGATGTCGGGCGGCTATGTCGCCGATTCGCTCGGCTTCGCAGGCTGGCAGACACCCAACCCTGGCCCGGACAGCTTCGGCTCCGAGCCAGGCGCGCGTCAGCCCTACGCCCCGCCCAGCCAGATGGCCGTCACGCATCGTCCCGCCTCAACACCACAGCCTCCCATCTTTCAGGATGCCTGGACGCCCCCCGACACGAGCGATGACATGGAGACTGGCGTGCTTTCCGAGGAAGCGTTCCGCAGCGGCTCCGACGCCTGGGCGCCGCCCGCTGGCTCACAGCCGCGCTCCGCCAACGCCTGGAGCGCCGCCAGTCTCGCAGCCGCGCCCCGCCGATTCACAGCCGAGCTATGGCTCAGGAGAACGCCCCTGGGATGCCCCGCGCGTGAACAGCGACGCGCTCAATCACGACTATGACAACCCCAGCGCCAGCATCTTCAACGAATCGACCGCCTCGGTTCCCGCGCCCATCTCCGCGCAACCTACGCATGGGCTGGCCTATACCGCCACGCCGACGGAAACCGCCCTGGGCAGCGTCCTCCTCGAAGGCGCCCTGCTGACCTCCGGCAAGCTCGACACCTTGCGCGGCATTCAGGAGATGCTCGCCAGCGTGAATCAGCCGCGCAAGCTGGGTGAGTTGGCGGTGATGTTCAAGTTCCTCAGCCAGGATCAACTGCTGGCCGCGCTGCTGGTAAGCCGTGGCCTTGTCACCACCCAGCAAATCGCTTCGCTGGGTCGCCTGAAGCAGGAGATGGCGGCGAACGGTACGCATCAAGATCTGGCGACGTTGCTCGTCAGCCACAATCTTCTCTCCGCCGAGCAGTTGAAGCGCCTCCGCCAGGAGTTGGCCTCGTAGCGTGCGGCGGCTCGCGCCACCCGCTCGGGCCAACTCCTGCGCAGGGCTGTTTCGTCTACGGAACCTCTGTCACGAAATCGTTGTAGACGACGTAGAGATCGTGGTACGTGGTGATGAGGCCAATCCGCCCTGAGCCAAACTCTGTATTGTCCGCCTGCCCCACCTTCGCGCCATTGATGTAGAAGATAAAGTGCGCACCTTTCGCCCGCACCATAATCGTATTGCTGGCGTTTGCCCCCGTAGTGATGTGGGCGTCAGTGGTAGCGGCCACGATTGGCGTGCCGTTCCCCTGATTTAGCGCGGTGAATGTCCACTGCTGATTCTGTGCGATGCCGAAAAAGTAGCCAGTGGGAATGGAGTCATTGGTGGCGCGGAACACGATGCCGTAGAACTGATTGTTCGAGCCGCCTTCTTGCCGCATCCGCACGGAAATCGTCCCATCGCCCAGGTTCGGCGCCGGCGTAAACGTGGTCCACGAACCCGCGAGCTCATATCCGCCGTTGCTGAAATAGGAATGCGACGAGACGTACCACTTGTGCGAGGCCGAGTTGAGCGTGTCCTGAAACTTGATAGTCTCCACTGGCGTCGGGCTAGCTGTCGGCGCGACCGTCGCGCGTGTAGTTGGTGTGACGCCTATGTTCGCCTTCGCCGTGTTACGCGAGCCAGCGTTGACGATGATGATCACCAGCACGATCAGCACGAGCGCGCCGACGCCGCCAATGCCGAGCGTTTTCGGCTGGGTGAGCAAGGCCTTGTAGCGTTCCCAGTCTGGCGAGCGCCCACCCCATTCTGTCCCGCGCTGGCTGGTGTGGGCCACTGAGCCGCCGCGCTTTTCGGCTTGGCGCGGCGGGGATCGGCGGGCGCGCAGGCGGTGCTGACAAGCCGCCGCACCGGACGCGCTGATCGTCGCGTCGTCGTTCGTCTTCTGGCGTGGCGACCTCACCGATCACCACCGGCGTGTTGCGTTCCGGCGTAGTGTCCGCCACAGTTGGCGCGGTGGAGTCCACATGCGCGGGGGTAGAAGGCGTCGCGGAGGCGCCGGTGTCGCGCGTGGTGATGATCGTCCGCAGCTCCGTATCGCCCAGCGCGCCGTCCAGCGCCTCGGCCAGTTCAGTTCCAGTTGCGAAGCGATCCTCTGGACGCTTTTCCAGGCAGCGCATGATGACGTCATTTAGCGCGGCCGGGAGGTCGGGCCGCACCTGCTGCGGTGGAATCGGCGGGGCCGAGATGTGCTTGAACACCGCCTCGCTCAAGCTCTTCACCCGGAATGGCGGCGAGCCAGTGGCCACTTCATACAGCACGACGCCCAGGGAATAGAGGTCGCTGCGGCCATCGAGGACTTCGCCCTGGCACTGCTCAGGCGACATATAGGTCGGCGTCCCCATGACCATTCCGGTCACCGTCAGCTCGCCGCCATCCTCCACCAGCCGCGCCAGACCAAAATCGCTGATCTTGAGTTGATAGCGCTCGGCGGTCGCGCCCGTTCCCAGGTTTTCGAGACGCTGAAGCAGCAAGTTATCGGGCTTGATGTCGCGATGTACCATGCCATGCGCATGCGCGTAGGCCAGCCCTTCCGCCGCCTGACGCACCAGATCAACCCCCAGCCCCAGCGACCAGCCTTGCCCTGTCGAGCGCTGCCGCAAGAGTGTCCGCAGCGAGCCATCCGGGACAAGCTCCATCACCAGGAAGGAAATATCACCTTGATCGCCAAAGTCGAACACCTCAACAATGTTCGGATGGGAGAGCGCCGCCGCCGCGCGGGCCTCGCGCAGAAAGCGCGCCTGAAAGGTCGGGTCCGCGGCCTCGTTCGCGTGCAACACCTTGATCGCGGCGGGACGGTTGAGGCGCTCGTGTACCGCGCGATAGACCTCGCCCATACCACCGACGCCCAGGCGAGACTCGATGCGATAGGCGCCCAGCGTTTGGCCAACCAGATTGGGCACGTGGAACCTCCAGCATGGCGTCAGCGTGACGCGCATGCGCCATCCTAAATCATGTCCTCATCCCCACTCCAGCACATGGGAGGCTCGAAGACATAGCTCGATGCGATTGATCGAAGAAATCGCGCGCTCAGGCAAGTCGGGGTCGGTTCAGCATGTGCGAGACGCCACTGAGACAGTTTACGCGGAAGAAATCGAGGCCGCACAACACGCCACCAGCCACCTCAGTATACGCAATGATGGATGATACGAAAGCTCGCGCTCGCCGACGAGCGCGCAAGAAATCACACACCAGCGGCCACAGTATACACAGCGCGCCACTCAGGCGTAAAGCCGCAAATTGCGGAGATTGTGCCCTGACGCCACGCGCAATCGCAACAATTCAGTAGCGTGTCCTATAGCGTGCTGGCTGCCAGCACGCTATACTGCAAGCGCAAAACTTGCTGCGATACCTTCTCATCCGCGTCGCCTTCCCACGTTATCTGGTAAGCTCCCCCATACTGGAGGACTAGCGCATGCCTGATATAGACGCTCCCCGTCCGGTCTCCATCACGTTTCTTACCGGCCCGCTCGCTGGCCAAACGCTGCTGATCGAGAAGTCTGAGATAACCCTCGGTCGCGATCTGGAGAATGACATCGTCGTCAGCGCCGATCGCCGGGTCTCGCGTCGGCACGCCCGTTTGCGCTGGACCGACGCTGGCTGGCATATCGAGAATATATCGAACGGCAACACCATCCGGGTCAACGGCGAGAGCGTCACGAGCGCGACACTCCCGCTGGGCGCCACGGTTGGCCTGGGCGAGCTAACGACCTTCACCGTGCATGCCGCCGACGCAACCACACCTTCCGAGGCTGGCGACACGGTAGACGCCGCGAACTCTGTGACATCTACCCTTCCGAAAGCGGAAGCCGAGATCGAAGCGGAGCGGAAACAGGCTTCACTGGTCACGTCTCCTCCAGCGTTCGCCACCGAAGTCGCCAGCGCGGCGCCACAAGCAACCCGCGTAGACGCAACGCAGGTCGCGCGGCTGGACGAGATCGGGCTGCCATCCCTCGACGTGACGAGCAATACGCGCGATGGCAAGCACACCTATCAACTCATCAAATCAGTCATCAACGTTGGCCGTGACGCCGCCAACGATCTCGTCATCAATGACCGCATCATCTCTGGCCAGCATGTGCGGATCGTGCGCGAGGGCAATGAGTATACGCTCGTCCATCCGCACCCCGACCGAACCAGCACGCTCAATGGGCTGCTCTATCAGGGGCGCAAGATTCGCGGCGACGAACACTTCACGAAAACACTCGCCAGAGGCGATGTCTTCCGCATCGGCGACGAAAACGGCACTGTGGTCACACTGACCTACCACGACGGCTCCGACACCGAGCAGGTCGCGGCGACACCACTCAAGCCATTCAAGCTGGGCGCGGCGGAGATCACCATCGGTCGCAAGCCAGACAACACTATCACGCTGGCGCATCCACAGGTATCGGGGCGCCACGCCACGCTCACCCGCGAGGGCGCGGCGTATCGCATCACCGACATGAACAGCACGAACCACGTCTATGTGAACTCCGAAATCGTTACCAGCCACCTGCTCAAAACGGGTGATGAGATTCGGATTGGCCCGTACCGGTTCGTCTACGAGGGCAACCAGCTCAAGCAATACGACGAGAGCAGCTTCATTCGCATTGACGCCACTGGCCTCAAGAAAGTGGGCGCCAACAATGTCACGCTGCTCGACGACATCAGCGTCTCGATTCCGCCACGCAGCTTCGTCGCGCTCGTCGGCGGGTCGGGCGCGGGCAAGTCTACGTTGCTCGACGCGCTCAACGGCTTGCGTCCGGCGCAGGGCGGCAGCGTGCGCTACAACGGCCACGACTACTACCGCAACATCGCCATGTACAGCACGCAAATCGGCTATGTGCCGCAGGACGACATCGTTCACCGCGACCTGACGGTGGAGCGCGCGCTCTACTACGCCGCCAAGATACGCCTGCCCAGCGACTTCACGGATGAGCAGATTCAGCAGCGCATCAATGAGGTGCTGGACGAGGTGGAGCTGACGCATCGGCGCACACTGATGGTACGCGACCTCTCCGGCGGCCAGCGCAAGCGCGTCTCGATCGCCCTGGAGCTGCTGGCGAATCCGAGTATCTTCTTCCTCGATGAGCCGACATCGGGCCTCGATCCGGGGCTGGATCGCAAGATGATGTTTCTGCTGCGCAAGCTCGCGGATCGCGGCCACACGATTGTGCTGGTGACGCACGCGACGACCAACATCAATTCGTGTGACTACGTGTGCTTCCTCTGCGCGGGCGGGCGGCTGGCGTATTTCGGGCCACCAGAGGAGGCGAAAGCCTATTTCGGCAAGTCCGATTTCGCTGAGATTTATAGCAGCCTGGAGCCAACCGAAGACGCGCCGGAGATACCCGCTGACGCGCAGGCGCGCTTCCGCGCCTCGCCGGAATACCAGCGCTACGTCGTCGCGCCCACGCATACATCGTCCAACGGCGCGCATGCCCAGGGCGGCGTGGAGGCTGCCCCGCAGCAGCGCGCGGCGCCCAAGCGCGGGCATGGCTGGTCGCAATTCCTGCTGCTTTCCGCGCGCTACCTGGAGCTGCTGCGCAACGATTCCGTCAATCTGATGATCCTGCTCTTGCAGGCGCCCATCATCGCGCTGATGCTGGTGCTGATGCTGCGGTTCGAGGTCGGCGCGGGCATCTTCGACGCCAACTCACTGACGCAATGCCGCACCCAGATCGTCACCGCAACTGGGCCACTGGCGCTGCCGGAAGCGCAACACTCCGTCCTCACGAATTGCCAGAACGCGCTCAACTTCCTGAAGACGGCGCCCGCTGGCCAGGCGTATGCGCAGGCCCACGGCGGCGTGAGCCAGGCGCTCCAGAACTTCCTCACGCCAGGGCCAGGCGCGGACGCGCAGAAAGCGCTGTTCATCATGGCCTTCGCGACGATTCTCTTTGGGTGCATCAACGGCGCGCGCGAGTTTGTCAAAGAGGCGCCCATCTACCGGCGCGAGCGCGCGGTCAATCTGGGCATTCTGCCGTATATGTTCTCGAAGATCACCATTCTGGGGCTGCTCTGCCTGTTCCAGAGCCTCGTGCTGGTTCTCGTGGTGCAGCTTGGCGAGCCGCTCCAGCAGGGCGTCTTTACCTCGCCCTTCCTTGAGACCTACATCACCCTCGCGTTGACTTCGCTGGGCGGCCTGATGATCGGGCTGGCGATCTCCGCGATTGCCCCGAACACCGACCGCGCGATCAGCTTTGTCCCGATCATCCTGCTGCCACAGGTGATCTTCTCTGGCGCGATCATCCCGCTCAAGGACTGGCTGACGCAGATGATCGCGGCGCTCTTCCCGTCGCGCTGGGGCATGGCGGCGCTGGGGTCCATCGTCGGGCTGCACGCGGATAGTGTCGGCGGCGACCGGCTCTTCGGCTCCGACTACACCTATCACAGCACGCTCTTCTCGATCTACAGCCAGTCCGACGCGACCCACCGCCTCATCCTCTCCTGGGCGGCGCTGGGCGCCATCAGTGTCGTCCTGATGGTCGTCATCGGCATCTTCCTGAAGCGCAAAGACATCCAGACGTGAGTCGGGAAGCTGGCATGGGAGAGCGGTAGCGTGACATCCTAGCGCCGCCGCTCATCCATCTGGCTCTGGACTGCCTATCCGCTAGCTAGTTTTACAAGGCATTGGTTATTTTGCGAGGCGCTCACAGCAAAATTGAGAAGCCAGCCTGCGTGAAATGGTGATCTGCGGTGAAAATCTCAACAACGCCAATCTGGCGCATGACGACCATACTGGTCGCATCAACGTGTGACCAGGGATGTTGCGGATTGGCGTAGAGCAGTTCCCACGCCATTTGATCGAGTAGCGGGTCAATATGAACAATGATGAGATTCGGCAACGCGCGGATTTGCGCAATCAGCGCAAGAATCTGGGGCTGTGGCAAGCGAAAGTTGCGAGATCGAAGAAGCGGCGTTAACTCAGACAAGATCATATTCGAGGTGATGAGTTCCCAATGATTTGACTGAACCTCTTGCATCAATGCGCTGGCCTGGGCATGGTGGAGACCCGCAGCGTGAAATATTTCGACCTACCCTTGTGTGTCCACAAAAATTCGCCTATCGGACGTCGGTGCGCTCGGTATTGGCTGCATGCGTCTCCATAGCCTCCTCCCCAATCAACTCATCTATCTCTTCATTTGTCAGTGGCGCGCCGTGTTTAATGCTGCCATCAGCCTGCATGAAGGCAGCCCAGCGCTGGCGGTACTCCTCGTCAGAGAGTGAGAGGCGCGACTGGAGAGATCGCAGCGAGAAGATCGGAGAGGAGCTGTTCCGCTGGCCGCTGATAGAGGCGCGCGGCAGCTTCGAGCCGAGCGAATTGCTCATCGCTCAGGATGATGGTATGCGCCATACATGTGTTCTCCACATCAGCTCGGGCTGGACGATATGTCCGCCATCACTGTACTCCCGCTCGCGCGATGGCGAACCGTGAAGTCACTCACCCACGCGCTATCCTACGCCGCTGAGCGGGCTGCCCCAGCGCACGCTCGCGCCTATCCGCAGCGTCACCTGCCCGCCAGGCGCATGCGGAGCCAGCAGCGCCGCCACAGCCGCATCGAAGGCGGCGGCGTCCTCTGGCGGCATGCGGTCGCGCGAGAAGCCGTTGCGCGAGTGGATGGATTCGATGTAGGCGGCGACGGGCTGGCTGAACGGCTCTGGCTCGATTACGCGCGTTCCCGCCAGGGCAAAGAGGCCGCGACGCTCCAGCTCGGAGACGAGATCGTATGGCCGAAACTCCCGATTCGTCGAATAGCGCGTGATGAAATCCTGTAGCTCGCTCGTCCAGGGTGATGGCGCTTCGGCGCGCTCGACGAGGGCGAGGTACGCGCCGGGAGCCAGCGCCGCGCGCAGACGGGGCATGACGCGCTCCCAGTCCATCCAGTGCAGACTCTCGCCCGCCACGGCCAGCCCATACGGCCCGCTCAGCGCCGCATCCTCCAGCGCGGCCACCTGCCAGCGAAGATTGGGCGCGTCGCCACCCGTGAGCTGGCGTCCCAGCGCCACCATCGGCTCCGAGATGTCTAGCGCATCCACACGCTGGAGCAGCGGAGCCAGTCGCCGCGCAATGTCGCCCGTCCCACAGCCAGCGTCCAGCGCGACGCGCGGCTCGACGATCAGCGACGTGAGCGCGGCAAACACCGCTTCCGGGTATGGCGGTCGCGCGGGATACGCCGCGACAATCGCCGCATCCTGAAACTGCGCCGCATACGCTGGCCCCAGGTGTGCGGGCTTCGGCTGGCTCATGCTTCTCTCCTTGCGCTCACATGGCGTCACGACTTCGGAGTCATGTACGTGGCGCGCTCCATGCGGTTAGACAGAGCAGCCCACCCTCACCGCGTCATCCGAACGCTGGAGCGAGTGGGCTTGATGGGCCAGTCTGCGCCGCCGCCAGGTCTACGGCAACTGCGCGTAGGCGGGAATGGTCAGGAAGTCAACGAAGATGTCAGAGATCGTCAGCGACTCGAAGAGCTTCGCGGCCTGCGGCAGGCGTCGCGCCTCGTACTCCTCCTCGCCGAACGCCTCGCGCAGCTTCGCCAGCTCCTCCTCCTGGAGCTGCTGGTACAGCTCCACCGTCACCTTGCGCCCATCGCTGAGAATGCCGCGCGGATGGCGAATCCACTGCCAGACCTGCGCCCGCGAAATCTCCGCCGTGGCCGCGTCCTCCATCAGGTTGTAGAGCGGCACGGCGCCCTGCCCGCCCAGCCACGCGGCGAGATACTGCACGCCCACGCGGATGTTGACGCGCAGCCCCTCCTCGGTGATCGTCCCGTCGGGAACCGCCAGCAGGTCAGCCGCGACCACATGCACATCCTCGCGCTTGCGGTCGATCTGGTTCGGCTGCGGCATCAGGCGGTCGAAGACCTCGGTCGCAAGCTGCACCATCCCAGGATGCGCCACCCAGGTGCCGTCGTGGCCGTCGCCCGCCTCGCGCTCCTTGTCGGCGCGCACGCCCGCGAACGCCTTCTCGTTCAGCGCCTCATCGCCCTTCACCGGAATGAACGCCGACATGCCGCCCATCGCGTGCGCGCCGCGCCGGTGGCAGGTGCGGATGGCAAGCTGCGTGTAGGCGCGCATGAACGGTACCGTCATCGTCACCTGCGCGCGGTCGGGCAGCACGAAGTGGGGTCATTGCGCCGCTTCTTGATCGCGCTGAAGATGTAGTCCCAGCGGCCACAGTTCAGCCCCGCCGAGTGGTCGCGCAGCTCGTAGAGAATCTCGTCCATCTCGAAGGCGGCGGGCAGCGTCTCGATCAGCACCGTCGCCTTGATCGTCCCATGCGCGATGCCAAGCTCGCGCTCCGCCAGGGTAAAGACATCATTCCAGAGGCGCGCCTCCTGGTGGCTCTCCATCTTGGGCAGATAGAAGTACGGCGCCGTGCCGCGCGCCAGTTGCTCGCGCGCATTGTGGAAGAAGAACAGCCCGAAGTCGAAGAGGCTCCCCGAAATCTCCTCGCCGTCCACCAGCAGATGCTTCTCGTTGAGATGCCAGCCGCGCGGGCGCACGAAGAGCACCGCCAGCTTCTCGCCCAGCGCGTAGCGCTTGCCCTCAGGGCTGGTGAAGTCAATCTCGCGGCGCACGGCGTCGCGCAGGTTGAGCTGCCCCTCGATGTTGTTGGGCCAGGTGGGCGAGTTCGCGTCCTCGAAGTCGGCCATGTAGACCTTCGCGCCGCAGTTCAGCGCGTTGATGATCATCTTGCGGTCCACCGGCCCGGTAATCTCCACCCGACGGTCGGCGATCTCCGCCGGGAATGGCGCGATCTGCCAGTCCGCCGCGCGAATCTCCGCTGTCTCTGGCAGGAAGTCGGGCATGGCGCCCTGGTCGAACTCGGCCTGCCGCTCGATGCGCCGCTGCAATAGCTCCTGGCGGCGCTTCTCGAACGTGCGCGCCAGCGTGGCGATGAACGCCTGCGCCTCTGGGCGTGAGAATGTTGGCGTAGTCGCCCGCAACAGGCGCGGTAATCTCAACGCCCTCGATGGTCTTGAATGTGTCTGAAGTGGTCATAGCGCTCCTCCAGCCTCGCGTGTATCCCTACTTGCCGATGTGGGTGGTCATCCGTCTGTCCACAGCATACGATAAGCGCCCGCCCACGCGCAGGCAGTCGCGTGGACGGGCGCGCATCAACGGCGCGCAGACGCGCGCAGCGCTGGGGTCTAGTGGAATTGCGCCTTCTCAGTCGAGCCAGCCAGCGCCGTCGTCGAGGACTCGCCGCCCGAGATGACCTGCGCCACCTCATCGAAGTAGCCCGTGCCGACCTCGCGCTGGTGGCGCGTCGCCGTATAGCCACGCGCCTCGCCCGCGAACTCCTGCTGCTGGAACTCCGAGTAGGCCGCCATGCCGCGCTCGCGGTAGCCATAGGCCAGGTCGAACATGCTGTAGTTCAAGGCATGGAAGCCCGCCAGCGTGACGAACTGGAACTTGTAGCCCATCTCGGCGATCCGCTGCTGGAACGTCGCAATCGTCGCCGCATCCAGCTTCTTCTGCCAGTTGAACGAGGGCGAGCAGTTGTAGGCGAGCAGCTTGCCGGGGAACTTCGCGTGAATCGCCTTGGCGAAGCGCTCGGCCTCCTCCAGATTCGGCTCTGCCGTCTCGCACCAGATCATATCGGCGTAGGGGGCGTAGGCCAGCCCGCGCGCGATGGCCTGATCGAGGCCCGGCGTCGACGCGATAGAAGCCCTCCATCGTGCGCTCGCCCGTCAGGAAGGGGTGGTCGCGCTCGTCTACATCGCTGGTGATCAGGTTGGCGCCGTTCGCATCGGTGCGCGCCAGCAGAATCGTCGGCACATCGCAGACGTCGGCGGCGAGACGCGCCGCGACGAGATGGCGGATAGCGGTCGCGGTCGGCACGAGCACCTTCCCGCCCATATGCCCGCACTTCTTCTCCGAGGCAAGCTGATCCTCGAAGTGGACACCAGCGGCGCCCGCCTCGATCATCGCCTTCATCAGCTCGAAGACATTCAGCGGGCCGCCAAAGCCAGCCTCGGCGTCGGCCACGATCGGCGCGAACCAGTGGGTCTCGCTGTTCCCCTCGGAATGGTCGATCTGGTCGGCGCGCTGCAACGCCTGGTTGATGCGCTTGACAACGGCAGGCACGCTATTCGCCGGATAGAGGCTCTGATCCGGATACATCTGGCCCGAGAGGTTAGCGTCCGCGGCCACCTGCCAGCCACTGAGGTAGATCGCCTTCAGGCCCGCCTTGACCTGCTGCACCGCCTGATTGCCCGTCAGCGCGCCCAGCGACGGGACATACGCCTCCGTGTGGAGGAGATCCCAGAGGCGGTTCGCGCCCAGTCGCGCCAGGGTATGCTCGACGACGACGGAACCACGCAGACGCATCACATCTTCCGCGCTATAGGGACGAGTGATACCCTGCCAACGGGCATCTTCTTGCCAGCTTTTCGCCAAAGCAGCGGCGTCCTGCTGGGTGTTCGCACGCGCATAATTCGGTGATTGCGCATGACCATTCTGGCCGGTGCTGTCCATTGCCATGGGGTAAGTCTCCTTTGCGCCGGAATCGGCGCAACACGGCTGTGTGGGAACGTGGTTGCGCGACACTGAGCAAGCACGTTATGTACCTAACATATACATGTGACAGCATACCCTAAATCAAGTATAATCAACGTAGAAGTTCGTTATTGTTAGCATAAGGCGCTGTTATGAATCTGCAACAATTGCGTACGTTCCGCGTAGTCGCGCAGCAGCGTAGCTACTCGCGCGCGGCACAGTTGCTGTACCTGAGCCAGCCAGGCGTTTCGCTCCAGGTACGTGCGCTGGAGCAGAGCATCGGCATGCCACTCTTCGAGCGTTCAGGGCGACAGATGCGCCTCACCGAGGCAGGCGCCGCGCTCCTCGAATACGCCGACCGCATCCTCTCGCTGGTGGATGAATCGCAGCAGGCGCTGGAAGAGCTGGGCAACGCGCGGCGCGGCATCGTGCGGGTTGCGGCAAGCACGACCGCCGGCATCTACATTGTTCCGCGCGCCCTGGGCGGCTTCCATCGGCAGAATCCCGGCGTGCGGCTCACCCTCGACGTGGTGAACCGCTTCACTGTCGCCGACCGCCTGCTACGCGACGAAGTAGATGTCGCGGTGATGGGCCTGATCGAAGACGCGCACGACCTCCAGGTCGAGCCGTTCCTGCCCAATGAGCTAGTCGTCATCGCCTCGCCACGGCATCCGCTGGCCCGGCGCAAGCGCATCGCCATCGCTGACCTGGCGAATGAGACGCTGCTGCTACGCGAGCAAGGTTCTGGCACGCGCACCGACATCGAGCGCATGTTTGCCAAGGGGCAGCTCGTGATGCGGCTGGGGATGGAGCTACGCAGCAGCGGCGCGATCAAGCAGGCCGTCGCCGCCGACCTGGGCATCGCCATCATCCCCCTGCACGCCATCGAGCTGGAGCTACTGGCCAAGCGCCTCGTCACGCTCAACGTCGAGGGCTTCCCCATCCGCCGCGACTGGAGCATCGCGCGGCGCGCGGGTCGCCGCCTCTCCGCCGCCGCCAACGCGCTCTGGGACTACCTGCTGCTCTACCGCGACGAGGCCTCGCTGGAGTTCGCGCTCGCCTGAGCCGTCTCGCTCGCGGCGCCCACCTCGCTGAGCCGCACCGTCTGGATGGGATAGGGGATGGAGATGCCTTCCTCGCGGTAGCGCGCCCGCAGCCGCTTGATGAACTCATGCTTGATGAGATACTGATCCGTCACCTCATGCGCCTGCATGACCACGTTGAAGCGGATGCTATAGTCACCCAGCGTATTGAAGCGGACGACGGGCGCGAAGTCGGGCATGCCGCCCTGCACCGTTCGCATCACATCCTGCGCGACCTCGATCGTCACCCGTTCCACCAGATCGAGGTCGCTGTTGTAGCTCACCCCAAGCTCCATCGTCACACTGCTGGTCTGCGAGAGCGTATGGAAGTTGGTCAGGCTCGACGACGTCATCTTGGAGTTCGGCACGATGACGATATTGTTGCTGAGCTGGCGGATCGTGGTCGTGCGCCAGCTAATGTCGCTGACATAGCCTTCCTCGCCCGTGCTGAGCTTCACGTAGTCGCCCACCGCGATCTGCCGCGTGGCGAGCAGGAGCATGCCCGAGATCAGGTCGGTAAGCGAGGCCTGGAGCGCCAGCGAGACCGCTAAACCCACGAGGCCGAGAGTGGTTACAAACGGCGTAATGTTGATGTCAAAGACTGAGAGGACGACCAGCAAGCCGATGATAAAGACGACAAAGCGCGTCACATTCGTCACCAGCGAGACCACTGGACGCTCGGTCGCCTCGGAGGATACGACGATCAGCGCCGTGATGATGCCCGCCAGCATGAACGTCAACGAGATGAGGAAAGCCGCGAGCAGGCCGTCATGGATATAGGTGACTGTCGTCGGCGCGAAGAGCGCCGCGGGTAGATCGGCTTTGGACTTGTAAAATGTTGTGAGCGTGCCATACGCCAGCCCCGCGCCGAGCAGAAAGCCCCAGAAGGTGATGTGGCCGCGCATCGCCCGCGCGATGCGGCTCTCGCGCTGCGGATCCGTTCGCCGCGCGAAGCTCTTGACCCAGCGAATGATGATCCGCTCGACCACCCAGCCAACAACCGTCGCGATGACGACCATCCCCACCGGGATGAGCCAGGCGAGGAATGTGTTCGGGCTTGCCAGAGCTGGGTTCAGAATTGACAGCATATTCATGTACGTCGTAATCTCTTCCGCCGCTATCACTTCGTTGGGAGCCTACCGCGCCGCGTCGCGCCTGAGTGTCGCCAGATATCCCTCGACGTTGCGCCGCATCTCGCTGAGGCTGTCGCCGCCGAACTTCTCCAGCCAGGCGTCGGCCAGCGCGATGGCCAGCATCGCCTCGCCCACCACGCCCGCCGCCGGAACGACGCACACGTCGCTGCGTTCGTAGCGCGTCACGTCCACATTCTCGCCCGTGCGCACATCGGCGGCGGGCAGCGGATGCGCCAGCGAGGGGATCGGCTTGACGGCCACGCGCGCGATGATCGGCTCACCATTGCTGATGCCGCCTTCGATGCCGCCCGCATGATTTGTCACATGATACCAGCCCTGTCCAGCGGCGGCGGGGTCATAGCGCACGACATCGTGCGCCTGCGAGCCGGGGAGCGCGGCCAGCCCGAAGCCGCCGCCAATCTCGACGCCCTTCGCCGAGGGGATGCTCATCAGCGCCTGGGCGATGCGCGCGCTGAGGCGGCGATCCCACTGACTGTAGCTGCCCAGCCCCAGCGGCACGCCCGTCGCCACCACCTCGAAGACGCCGCCGCAGGTGTCGCCGTCGCGCTTCCCCGCGAGGATGCGCGCGATCATGCGCTGGGTCAGCGCCTCGTCGCCGCAATACATCTCCGACGCCGCGACACGCTCCCAGAAGGCTGCGTCCGCTGCGCCCACGTCGGGCTGCTCGCCAGCGGGATAGCCCACCTCCGCGACCGAGAGCACATGGCTGTGGATGGCCACGCCGAACTGCGCGAGGAGCTGGCGACAGACCCCGCCGACGGCGACCCGCGAGGCGGTCTCACGCGAGCTAGCCCGCTCGATCACCTCGCGCACATCGTCGTGGCCGTATTTCAGTGCGCCCGTCAGGTCGGCGTGACCCGGGCGCACGCGCGTCACTGGCTCGATCTCCGCGGCGACGGGCGCGGCGCTCATGCGCTCTTCCCAGTTCACCCAGTCGCGGTTCTCGATGCGCAGCGTGATGGGGCCGCCCATCGTGTGCCCGTGACGCACGCCAGAGAGCACATCAATCTGGTCGCGCTCGATCTTCATGCGCCCGCCGCGCCCATACCCGCCCTGGCGACGCCGCAACTGCTCATTGACCATCGCCACGTCGAAGGGCATGCCAGCGGGAATCCCCTCGACGATCATCGTAAGGCAGGGGCCGTGTGACTCTCCCGCCGTCAGAAAACGAAACATGGTGTCCGTTACTCCCCTGCCCTCGGTCATGCTGAATGATTCCGCCTCCATTGTATCGCGTGACGCATCTCACTGACGGGATCGACGCGGAAAAGTGGGGGCTGGTCGCGCATCACAGGTTGTCTCACAATCGCCGCCGCAATTCTCACAATTGCGTCACAAACCCGCGCCGACCTCCACTGACGCGACAAAAGTCTCTTGTCGGGATAGGTGGGTTCTGGCACACTCGACACATCAGGGAATGAACAAGTCGCCTGCGTCCGGCCTCATCCCTCGCGACACCCGACGGCGAGCGCCCAATTGGACTGGAAGAGAAGTGAGTCGAACCGATGGAACAACAGAGCACACGCCTGATGCTCAGCAGCGTGAGCCTCATCGCGGCATATGAATTTGTGATCTCGGGACTGAATAAAATCGTCTCTGGCCGCTTTCCCTCCGGGCTGGGCATGGCGCTGATCGACCTACGCCGGCATGCCCGCCGTCAACGACGCCCTGGACATCTATCGCGAGGTGCTGAAAGAAAGAGGGGAGTGGCCTATAAAGTAAGGTTCGAGGTCCGAGGCACGAGGACCGACCTTGATCTTCCTCGCCCTTGAGGGGAGAGGGTCGGGGTGAGGGTGAATAATCCCGTTCCTCACTTGATGAGGTCCGATTAGAAGAAATCCCTAACCGCAACGGTTAGGGATTTCTCTTTTTCAGCAGGCGACATAGCGGAGTGTCTTTCTCCCATTCTTCATTTTAGATCGTGCACTCATCGACCATGCCACCTACTACCAATGAATTCAATAAAATATGATGTTGACGATTACTACTTGAAAGTGAGCAGGGCTGCGGACAAATCGTTTTTACATGCCGTGCAGCTCGAAGGCGGTCTTTGAGGGACAGGCTCATTATTTTCCGGCCACGGTCATGGTAGATCTCTGGTCGCCTGCGCCAGGCAACGGCCGTGTTCTCTGAGAGCATTGAAGTGATGGATTACAATTCGAAAGGGATATGGTCCATACGCGGCAACTGACCACCCTTCCTAGCCAACTTCAAGTTAAGTCCGTCCTCTTACAGATTAACCTAAAATTGTCTTCGCACGATAGGAAGGAAGAAATTCCCGGACTAACTACTGAGCATTTACAGCCGTATCGAATGACCCAATCCATGAACGCAAGAATATGTGCGAAGCGGATGTTTCAAGGG
>CAWIYP010000007.1:0-30338 GCA_963840335.1 uncultured Chloroflexia bacterium | reverse complement strand
ACTCGACGAAGGGATTTCACCGAGGTCAAGCGTGAATTGGTCAACCGTGGTTACGATGTCGAGCATGTCATTGATTTAGGGCTGAAAGCCCAACCCGACGCGCTTATTTTTCTCACCGCCCAACAGCGCCAATCCGCCATATATACCCTCAACCGCGCCCACTTCGAGTTACTTGTCAGCGCATGGACAACCTGGGGACATCCACCGCATGCGGGGCTGGTTGTGCCGAGCAGAGGTCAGCCGATGCCAGCGACAGCCATCCAATCGCTCGATGCGCTCCTTCAGCATACCCAATCTCTTACCGGTCGCATAGTCTATCTCTAATCCGCGAAAGACTCTATCCGTAACCGTGCCTCACCACCACCCAGGAGTATGTCGCGAAGGCGCAGCGTTGACCTGTTCGAAGCGCAATCTTGATCCCCACCACCCACCCCCTACCCCTCCCACCGCTGCACGGCGGCGCGGGCCAGCGCGATGGCCTCGTCCGGCGGGAGCGCCTGCCCTTCGGCGAGGCAGGCGGCCAGGGTCGGCGCTGGCAGGGCTGCGCGCAGGCGGGCCAGATCGCGCGCGCGCAGGTCGCGCTCGGCTGGCTCCAGCGGTTCCGGCGCCACAGCGTGGCGGGCTAGCGCGGCGGCGGAGAGGCGCGCGGCCAGCGCCAGCTCGCCGCGCAGGCTGAGGAGGGTCGCGACGCGCTCGACTACCCGCCACACTGTTGCGCGCGCGCGCGCCTGGCTGGCGAGATCATCGAGCGCCTGGGCGAGGTCGCGTTGCGCCGCATCCAGGTCGGCCCGCTCCAGCGCGAGGCTGGCGCGAACGCAGCGGATGCGCGCCACCAGGACGAGATTGCCCAGCGCGCCAAAGAGGCGTTCGGCCTCGGCCAGCCGCATGTCCGCAGCCTCAGTGGCGCCCCTTCGCCCCAGCGCCCTCCCCAGTGTGAAGGCGCAGGTCGCGACTCCGTACGTATCGCCCTTCTCCGCAAAGCGGCGGTAGCTTGGCTCGACGACTTCGATCGTGCGCGCTGGCTCATCCAGGTAGAGATACACTTCACCGATGTAGTGCCAGGTGAGCGCACGCGCCCAGTCGCTCTCGCCAACCTCACAACTGAGCGCCAGGCTTTCATTGAAGTAGGCCAGCGCCTCCGCTGGCTTGTCCATCGCGTAGTACAGAGAGCCGAGATTCAGCAGGGGCATTACCATGCCGCTACGGTTGCCGCCTTCGCGCTGGAGCGCAAGGCACTCCTCGCAGAGCGTAGACCGCGCGGCTGAGGTCGCCCAACGCCGCAACTGGATTGGAAAGATTGTTCAGCGCCCAGGCGATCGCCGTCTTGTCGCCCAGCGCCTGCCGCAGCGCCAGCGCCAGCTCGCCAGCGTCGCGCGCGCGCTCGAAGCGATCCAGCCGATGCGAGATTGCCATGACTCCTGTCCAGGCTTCCGCGTGCAGCGCCTGTTCCTCGCAGGTGGCTGGTGGCGCAGAGCGCGCGAGGAAGCGCTCGAGCCAGTCCAACCCTTCCAGATACTGAGAATGCACGAACCAGAAGATGCGCAAACCAGCCACCATGCGCAGCCCATGCGCAATCGCGCCAGTCTCCATCGCCCAGGTGAGCGCTGCGCGCACATTTTCGTAGTCCGTTTCCACACGCGCCATCTGACTCTCGGACTCGTTCGGCATCCGCTGTAAGAGCGGGTCTGTCAGCGTCAGGCAATACTCGGCGTGTCGCCGCCGCGCCTCCTCCCATTCACCAGCGGCGCGTAGCCACTCCTGCGCATAGGCCCGCAGCGTCACGAGCTGTGTGTAGCGCCGCACGCCCTCGTGGTCGTCGCACTGGAGCAGGCTCGCGTCCAGCAGCGCGGCAAGGCCCGCGAGCAGCGCATCGCCCGTCATGCCTGAAACGGTTTCGATGGCGTTGATGTCGGCGCCGCCCACGAAGACGCCGAGCCAGCGAAAGAGTCGCTGCTCCTCTGCGCCGAGGAGGTCGTAGCTCCACGCGATGGTCGAGCGCATCGTGCGTTGGTGGTCGGCGAGGTCCTGCGCGCCTTCGGTCAGGACGCCGAGGAAAGCGGGCTGGGTCAGCCGCGCATGCGCCTGGGGCAGACCCAGACGCCGAACGCGCGCCGCCGCCAGCTCGATAGCGAGCGGCAGGCCATCCACCTGGACGCAGATGTCGGCCACCTGGCGCCATGCCTCTGGCGTCGCGATGGGCGCCGGGCGCCCGCCCTCGCTGATGCGCTCCAGAAAGAGCGCGACGCTGGGGATTCGCCGAAGCTCCTCGGCGGCGGGAAGCTGGCTCAGGTCAGGCAGGGTGAGCGGCGCGACGGGAAAGCAGCGCTCGCCCCGCACGTTCAGGGGCGCGCGGCTCGTCACCAGCGCGCGAACCTGTGGGCAGGCGATCAGCAGATCGAGGACGACGCGGGCCGCTGGCAGCGCCTGCTCGAAGTTATCGAGCAGGAGGACGACCTGCCGCTCACGCAGGGCGCGTATGAGTGTCTCACGCAGGGTGAGGCCAGATTGCTCATGGATCTCCAGCGCCTGCGCGATGGCTGGCAGCACGCGCTCTGGCTCCTGCACAGGGATGAGGCCGACCCACACCGTTTCGCGCTCGTACTGGCGCCGTAGTTCCGCGGCCAGCTCCAACGCGAGGCGTGTCTTGCCCACGCCGGCTGGCCCGGTCAGCGTGAGCAGCCGTGTCGCGGGCTGGTTGAAGAGCGCGAGGAGGTCGGCTAGCTCGCGCTCTCGCCCGATGAGCGGCGTTAGCGGGACGGGCAGGCTGGGAGCGAGCGAGGCCGCAGCCGGGGGGATGCTGGGCGTGTCTGTGGCGGCGTTAGTAGAGAGACGCGCGCCACGAGCGGCCTTGGCGAAGAGCGCCGCTTCGTCGGGCGCGAGCGCGAGCGCCGCGCTGAGGAGTTGCGCGGTCGCTTTCTGCGGCGCCTGGGTCAGTCCGCGTTCGAGAAGGCTGATCGCGTCCGTGCTGATCCCCGCGCGCTCGGCCAGCTCCGCCTGTGTGAGATGACGCAGGCGGCGATAGCGTCTGAGCAGTTCAGCGAAGGTTGGCGCGTCTGTCGCTGACGTATTCCTCTCCAGCGCCACACGCTCTGATTGATCGCCTCTATTCTAGCACTCACCCGAAACGCATTCTTCCGAGCGCTTTTCCGGATTTTCGGTGGTATCTCGCAGGGTCGGCTGGCACACTGTCTCTCACAGGGAGGAAATGGCGAAAGCGGCCTGGACGCCTCCGCTGGAAATGGAGTCTGCGCTATGGCGCCTGGGTCAGAGGTTCCGCCCACCTGGGGGGCGCAGCTCGCGGACGCGGAACAACGTCTGGCAGGGCGGGCGGGCGGCGCGGCGCGGGACGAGGCGCTGGCCTTGCTGGCGGCGCTCCTCGGCGAGCCGATGGCGCATCTGCTGGCGCGGCCCACGACGCCTATGCGCCCAGCCGATGTAGCGCGCCTTAGCGGCTGGGTCGCGCGGAGGCTGGCGGGGGAAGAGATCGCGCATATCACCGGGCGGCTGGCCTTCATGGGGCTGGAGCTGGCGGTGGAGCGGAATAGCCCGTTGGTCTCTCCGGCGGCGCGGCGGCTGGTGGAGGTGGCGCTGGAGTGCGCGCGTGCGGGCGGGCGTGGGGAGCTATACGGCGCCGAGCTTGTCGCGGGTTGCGGCGCCATCGCGCTGGCGCTGGCGGCGTTCGAGCCACGCTTCACGCGCATCTATGCGGTGGATCAGGCTCCTGAGGCGCTGCGCGTGGCGTCTGCCAATGGGGTGCGCTACCAGCTCAATCTCGTCATTGATTGGCGCGAGGGCGATGGACTGGGCGCTGTCCCGGAGCCAGTGGACATGATCGTCTGCGACTCGTCGACGCTCCGTTCGTCGCCGGGGAGGTAGCGCGGCTCTTCGCGGAGGCGCCCGCGCTGCTGCGGCCGGGCGGCGTGCTGCTCTGCGCGCTCGCTGGTGGGCTGGAGGCGGAGGCGCTGACGTCGCTGGCCGACGTTTTGCCCGATGCGCGCGTCTGGGCGGCGCCGTCATCTGACGGGTCGTTCGTCGCGGTCGCACAGGTACGCCACATTCCCTAAAACTGGACTGGAAACACGACATGCGCGCGCATGCTAGGCCGAGAGGTAGGTTCCCATGAAACGCTTCCAGACGCAAGTAGCCCTGATGCTGCTCCTCTGTGTCTCGTTGGGCGTGGCCGCGTGCAGCGGCGGCGCGACAGCGGGTTCACCGACGGGTGGGGGGGCATCGGCCACGGCGACTACAGCGCCGACACCGAAACCCAAGCCCACGGCGATTCCGAAGATCACAGTGGCCTTCTGCCAGGGGATCATGACGGTGGCGCAGGCGAATCAGATCATGCATCCGCCGACGCCCGCGACGACAATCCGTGTGGACGCGCCCGCGAGCGGCGGCGGCTCGTGCAACTATGAATATAAGCCCTTTCATTCAGTGGTCAGCGTCGTATTCCCGACGACGTATATAAATGTCAGTAATCCACAAGCTGTCTTTGCCGCTGCGGACAAACAGCTACCGCAATCGTCTAGCCTCACGATGACCACGACCCCGGTGTCAGGGGTAGGTGACGCCGCCCAGTTCGTCACGGGAGTCCTCACTGTGGTTCCACTCAAGATGGCGGCCCTACAGGTGATCTACGGTAAGATTTTCTTTACGTGCTCCAACTTCAATGTGCAGGGGTCGTCATTCGCCACGCAGAAGACCTACCTGACACAGGTATGCCAGCAGTACGTCAGCCAGCTCTAGCGGCGAGCGGCGCACAGCCCGACGCCAGCCAGCGGCGCATCCCTTCCTTCTGCGCAGGGGAGGGGATGCACCGCTCGCGCAGGCGAGCTAGCCCACCTGCGGGCGGGCGCGGGCGACGATGGCGCGGGCGTCCACGCCGGGGGGCAGCGAGCCGAAGCTCTGGCCCCAGTCGCCGCCCAGTCGCGAGGCGATGTAGGCGTCGCTCACGGCGGCGGGGGCGTGGCGGGCCAGCAGCGACCCCTGGAGCGTCGTCGCCAGCAGCTCCACGATGCGGCGGGCGCGGGCCTCGGCGTTGGCGGGGTCGGCCAGCTCGCGGCGCAGGCGGTCAGCGGCGGCGTCCAGCCGTGGATCGGCGCCCTGGGCCAGCGCCACCTCGGCCAGCACAGCCTCCGCCGTCGCTGGCTCGCGGGTCAGCGCCCGCAGCACGTCCAGCGCGATCACGTTGCCCGACCCCTCCCAGATGGCGTTGACAGGCGCCTCGCGGTAGAGCCGGGGCAGAATGCTCTCCTCCACGTAGCCGGAGCCGCCCAGGCACTCCATCGCCTCCGCCGCCAGCGCCGGACCCCGCTTGCAGACCCAGAACTTGCCCACCGCCACGCCGATGCGCAGCAGCGCCGCCTCGCGCGGATCATCCGCCGCGTGGTCGCGGGCCGCCGCCAGCCGCAGCAGCAGTGTCGTCGCCGCCTCCGACTCCAGCGCCATATCGGCCAGCGTGAGCGTCATCAGCGGCTGATCGATCAGCGTCTTGCCAAAGGCCGCGCGGTGGGCGGTGTGGTGCGTCGCCTGCGCCACCGCCTGCCGCATCAGCGAGGCGGTTCCGGCGATGCAGTCGAGGCGGGTGGAGTTGACCATCTCGATGATCGTGCGGACGCCGCGCCCCTCCTCGCCGATACGCACCGCCCACGCCTCGCGCATCTCCACCTCAGCGGAAGCGTTCGAGCGGTTGCCCAGCTTGTCCTTGAGCCGCTGAAGCTCGAGGTGGTTGCGCGAGCCATCCGGCAGCACACGCGGCATCAGGAAGCAGGTCAGCCCGCCGGGGGCCTGCGCCAGCGTGAGGAAGGCGTCGCTCATCGGCGCGGAGAGGAACCACTTGTGCCCCGTCAGCCGATAGCCGCGCCCGTCGGCTTCTGGAACGGCCCGCGTGGTGTTGGCGCGCACGTCGGAGCCGCCCTGCTTCTCCGTCATGCCCATGCCGCAGATCAGCCCGCGCTTCTCCTGGGGCGCGCGCAGGCCAAAGTCGTACTCCGGCGAGGTGAAGCGCGGCTCCCACTCGGCGGCGACCTCCGGCTCCACGCGCAGCGCCGGAATGGCGGCGTAGGTCATCGAGATGGGGCAGCCATGCCCAGCCTCCGCCTGCGACCAGACGAGGAAGCCCGCCGCCCGCGCGACATGCGCGCCTGGGCGTGGCTCGCGCCAGGGCGCGCCATGCAGCCCCCAGCCCACCGCGCGGCGCATCAACTCATGCCAGGCGGGATGAAACGTCACCTCGTCAATGCGGTGGCCGTAGCGGTCGTGGGTCTGAAGCTCAGGCGGGTAGCGGTTGGCCTCCTCGCCCCAGCGGATCGCCTCCTCGGAGCCAGCGGCGGCGCCGATCGCGCGCAGCCGCTCCTCATCCCAGCCAGCGCCCTCACGCGCGACCCCCTCGCGCAGCG
Source organism: uncultured Chloroflexia bacterium (assembly GCA_963840335.1). GTDB lineage: Bacteria > Chloroflexota > Ktedonobacteria > Ktedonobacterales > JADMIN01 > JAKAIY01. Next base: position 23,940 of record CAWIYP010000007.1, on the reverse strand, counting down.
CGGCGTCCTGCTCGTAGACGTTGTAGCCCACCAGTGGCGGCGGCTGATTGAAGACCTCGTGCGTCTCGAAGGTGGGCAGTGGCTCGCGCTCATCGCCCGACGGCGCCGCTGCGGCGCGCTGTGTTGTCGTCATCGTCGCGCTCCTTTGCGCTCAGACGTTCGGACTCTACTCATGCTCTCCTTCGCAGTAGACGCGCGGGCGGCCGCGCCTGTCAACGGGGATGCGCTACCGAGCAGCCAGTGGTGGGCAAAAAAATTGGAGCGCCGTCGGCTGTCCCACCCGACGACGCCCCAAAAGTTCGCATCCTTGCCCGCCAACGACCTGCGCTGTTGGCGAGTGCGAAGTTGTCTTCCTTCGTGACAAGAGGAAGTATACCCGCCGTCGAAAGAAATTTCCCCACGGTAAACCGTGGTTTTTTGGCCAGATTGATTTCCGGCTGCAAACTGATCATTTTCGCCTAGAACGGAGCGGAAACAGGCGCGGCGCCACGCGGCCGCGTTGGCAGGATAACACCAGCGACCAGCATGACAAGCGGGGCCAGCAGTGATACCACCGCACCATACCGGGTGACGACTACAGCGGTCGTACCAATATAAAACAGCGCCATGACCAGCGCGAGGAGAATCGTTGAGCACAACGCCATGAGGCTCACGACGATGGCGAATGCCTTCCAGAGCGCGCACACCGCTTGTCGTCGCGCGAGCAGTCACGCCCCCAAGGCCACCATCACGAGTGGCAGGCCAATCAGGAACACCAGCCAGACAATCCAGATGTGAATCGAAGGCATGTACTGTGAGGCAAATATGTTCCTGATGTGGGTCATGGGAGCGCGGGTCTCTGAATGGAGATATGGCACAGGTGGACAGGTCGGACAGCCAATATTCGGCGGCCAGTACGCTACGTCCAGGGCAGGAATAGCCCAACGAGCGAGACAATGCCGCCGAGAATGAGCATCCAGCCAGCGATGCGCTGGCGTAGAGAGCGCTGTCAGCGGGCGTGACGATTGTCGACGGCATGTGTGGTGCCTTTCTCATCAGTGTTACGTCGGCGTGGCCGCTCAAACGCCCGCGACAGGCGCGTCGGCCCCTTCGAGCATGTAGGCGTAGGCCATCGTGGGGGTGTTGCGCGCGAAGCCAGGACGCCCCTGCGCGTCGAGGATGATGAGGCCGCCGGAGCCGCCGACCCGCTCGCCCAGCAGATGGATCGCCGCGTCCGCCGCCGCTTGCGCCGACATCCCCCTGGCGATGAGGTCGAGCGCGCGACGAGCCAGCGTCAGGCGGATGAAGTCTTCGCCGCGCCCCGTGCAGGAGACGCCGCCCAGCCCGTGTTCCGCCGCGAAGCCGCAGCCCGCCAGCGGGGTATCGCCTACCCGCCCGGGATGCTTCGCCGCGATGCCGCCAGTGGAGGCGCCCGCCGCCACGCGCCCCGCCGCGTCAATGGCGACGGCGCCGACCGTGCCATGCTTCGTGTCGTCGGCGTGGACGTTCTCCGAAAAGGCGCCGACATCCAGCCCACCCAGCGCCGGGCCAACATTTACGTCATCGCCATCGCGGTAGCCGCGCTCCCAGCGCGCCCGCTGCGCCTCCGTCACCAGGTCATTCGCATCGCAGAGCGGCAGGCCCGCCTCGGTGGCGAATAGCTCGGCCCCAGAGCCGACGAGCAGCGCGTGTGGACTGGCCAGCACCGCGCGCGCCAGTCGGATGGGATTCTTCACCCGCTGCACGCCCGCCACCGCGCCGACATCCAGCGTCTCGCCATCCATCAGGCCCGCGTCTAGCTCAGGGCGGCCATCCACCGTCAGCACCGCGCCAGTGCCCGCATTGAAGCCGGGGTTGTCTTCTAGCGCCATGATCGCCGCCTGTACGGCGTCGAGCGCGGAGCCACCCGCCAGCAACGCTTGCCAGCCAGCCAGCGCCGCCGCACGGCAGCCATCGCTGGCGGCAGCGTGCCGATCGGCTGGAATCAGGCCAGCGCCTCCGTGAACGATCACTGCGAGAGCCATGCGCGCGCTACCTCCATCGGTTGCGGGGGGAAACTCGTGAGTGTCCCCTCGCCTGCCCCAGCGACAGGCGAGGGGATTGTGTGGTCAGCGTTACGCCTGCCCTGCCGTTTCGCCCGCTGCGGTCATCTGGCGGGTTGGGCTGCGCGTCCGCGTCTGAGGCGCCGTTCTCACCATGCAGCTCCGGCGCATTGTACTGCGGCAGGCGCATCTCGGCGCGGATGCGGCGGATGCCCTGGTAGACCGTGCGTGGATCGAGGCTCAACTCCTCCGCCAGCGTTTTGTGGATGCCGACATCAGGCACAGGCAGGTGTGGCAGGTACGCCATGCGGATGCGCTCCAGGTCGGCCTCGGCGCCGGAGTAGGATTGCAGTTCCCACCAGCTTGGCAGTTGCATGCGCATGCGCAGCTCGGCGATGACCTTCTTGACGTGCGACTTGGGAATCTCCAGATCGGTCGCGATGCGTGTGCGGATGCCGTCGAACTCGACGGGATGCGCTAGCTCCAGGTAGCGCGCCTCGATCTTCTCGCGTAGCTCGTCGGTCAGCTCGAAGCGTGGGACGACAGGGCGCGGTGGCCTGGGTGTGCGCGGCGCGGGCATGGGGCGCTCGGCGCGGGGGGCGCCTGGCTTGCCGCCACGCTTCGCGTCGTGGGCGCCGTCGTGCTGGCCATGCGTGGCCTGCGCTTCGGCGCGGCGGCGCTCCTGCTCGCGTGCGCGTTCCTCAGCGCGTGCGCGCTCCTCGGCGTGGCGCTCGTCATCGCGGCGCTGCTTCTCGCGGAGTTGTTCCGCCCGGATCGCGTCGGAGCCGTAGAGGCCCGTCTCGGGTGGGGGGACATCTACGGCGCCTTGCGCCTTGGCATTGGGATCGAGCAGGCCCGCAGCGGGGCCGACAATCTTGACAGAGGTCGTGGTAGGTGTGTTGGTACGAGCTGTGGGCGATCCGCCAGCGGCTTTGCGCGCGGCGCGTTCCAGTTTCTCGCACTGATCACACAGGGTTTGGCTCGATTTGGCTGGCTTGAACGTTTTGCCACAACGAGCGCAGCGCATCTTGTCCTTCATCAGTCGCCCCTCTCTCCCGCGCGGTGAAAAGACCTGCGATGAAACACCATCTCGACATGGCGGTTATCGCATGCTTTTGCAGTATAGGGCGGTGGGTGAGGCGCGTCAACAAGTGCGAATTCAAGCCAGCGTGTCGCCCTGGCAAGCGCCAGACGACGCCGAAGAAACAGCGGCGCCCCAGAGAGTGTGTCTGGGGCGCCGCTCCGCTTACTCTGTCATGTGATTAAAAGTAATCCCAATAGTACTCGCTGCCTACCTTGGTAAAGGCGCTGTTACTGGTCACGCTGCCAAAGATCCGTAGTTGCGCATAGACGATCAGGTGATAGTTCGCTGGCCGGACGTTCGGGTGCGACAGGCTATAGCTGGCAATGCCGCCGGGATGACGCGCCAGTTGCGAGCCATGCAGGAACGTCGTCAGGCTGGCTTGCGTCAGCAGCAGGGCCTGACTGCTGGGAAACGCGCGGTAATATTCTATCAGGCCATAGATCGCGAAGCCAAGGCCGTTGATGGTGTCGTCGTTGGGATTCGGCTTCGGATATTCCTCGATCCAGAAATAACTGAGATTGTCCACCTGTGTCACCCAGGGGTGCGCTGAGACGCTCACTCCCGGTCGCCACGGATAGAGGAAAGACGCGAAGGTGTCATCCGCCGCTGTCTTCCAGTACGTATTGCCCGTGACGGTGTAAAGCTGGGTGAAGAGATCGAGCGCCATGCCCTGCGCCATACCTGAGTACCAGGGGGCGTACGCAATAGTTTTGGGATCTCCTGCCACCTGGCATGTGAAGGGATAGGGAAACCACCAGCTTAGCCCTGTCGCGCTATTGGTGCGATGAATCTTGGCGAGATGGCGCGCTTCAATGAGCGCCAGGTTCAAGTTGGTTGACGAGTGAGTCTTCAAGTAGAGCGCTACTTCCCAGAGGCCGACTTGCGCCTGGGTTACCGGCTGATCTACCAGCTTGCCATTCAGCAGCTTCATTACCGCGCCATCTGGCCCACGGTAGAATGCGTTGATGTTGAAGTTCGCTGGCGGCGCATATGGATGGACGCCACCTGGCCAGGTAGCTCTAATCGGAAAGTGCGTTACACGAAAAGCGGGAAGTGACGTCGCCTCCCGCATGGTCGCGATTACTGGAGCCATGGTCGGCGATGTGGCTGACGATGTGGCTGGCGCCGTGGTGGGAGTAGGATGAATCTGCTGTACCTGGCCGGCGCATCCAGCCAGCAGCAACACAACCGGTAATATGTAGCGTATGCGTTTCATTTTGCGCCTCCGCGCGTCCCAGGAGTAATCTATGGGGCGCGGATAAGATTGCGATTCCTTCGAGCCGTATGCCATTGGACACATGGCGCACAGCAGGCAAGAGCATCCTGCACTGATCTTATCAGGGCTGGCTTGATTTCACCGCTCTGGCGGTCTTGCGACAGCGAGCGCGGCGCGAATATCCTAACGCCTGCTCGTCCTGCTGCGCGGTGATTGCCATCCCGATATGGCTGCTATCGCCACAATATAAGTATAAGTCGGGTATACGCCGAAAAATATCGCGATATATCACAATATCGTCTCATTGACACTCCGCATAGGCTAAAGCCATAGCGGATGCTCGGTTCATTCCCGCAGGTTATCCCGCGAGTCCCCGAAGGGCCTGCCCGGCCCATTGGATGTTGCGCGCCGCGTTCTCATCACGGTCTAAGACCATGCCGCAAGACGTACAGACGTGGGTACGCACGCTCAACGCTTTGGGGATGCGTTCCCCACAGCCGCTACAGTCTTGCGAGGTATAAGCGGGTGGCACGGCAACGACCCGACGCCCGGCGCACGCTGCCTTGGCTTCGAGGATGGCCCGGAATTGCGCCCAGCCCGCATCGATGATGCTCTTGGCGAGATGGCGGTTCCGTACCATGTTGGCGACCCGCAAGTCTTCCAGATAGATGATGTCGTACTGGCGCAAGAGATGCAACGCCGTCTTGTGGTGAAAGTCCGCGCGCTGGCGCTTCACCGTCTGATGCGCCTTGGCGAGCCGGGTGACGGCTTTGCCCCGGCGCTTGCTGCCCTGCTTGCGGCGACTGACCCGTTTACTGGCCTTGGCGAGCTTCTTCTCGCCCCGCCGATGCAGGCGTGGATTTTCGACCGCTTCCCCATCAGCAGTGATGAGGAACACCTTCAAACCTACGTCGATGCCCGTCTCTCGCCCGGTCGGCGGCAAGGGCTGCGCTGGGACATCGGCGCAGGAGATGACGGCGTACCAACCATCGGCCTCTTTGGCGATCGTGACGGTCTTGGGCGTGCCCTCCAGCGCGCGACTCCAGCGCATGGCCACGCGGCCAATCTTGGAGAGGACCAGGCAGCCGTTATCGAGTCGCGCGCCGTTGCCATACTGCTTGTAGGTGAAGGAGTGATAGCGATTGCGCCCTTGATAGCGTGGGAAGCCAGGTGTTTGTCCCGTCTTCACGCGGCGGAAGAACGCCTGATAGGTCTTGTCGAGCCGCGTCAAGACATCCTGCAACACGTGCGAGTGGATGTCTCCGTATTCAGGGAATGCCGCTTTCAGGTCGGGCAACTCGGCTTGCTGCTGGTAGCAGGTGAGCGTGACGCCACCGCGCTGATAGGCCGTGATGCGCTCTTCGAGCGCGGTGTTGTAGAGCACGCGGCAGCGCCACAAGACGTCCTCAAGCTGGCGCGCCTGTTCAGGCGTCGGCTTGAGTTTGTACTTGTAGGATTTCCGCAGGCTCTCGTCACTCACGGGTGTGGCTCCTCTTGTCTGGCGCTTCAACGTTGACGCGCTTCGACTCCGCAAGCAGTCGCAAGGCGAGCCGGATAGCATCGCTATCACTGGCTACGCCGTAGCGCTCACGAACCGTAGCTAGCGCGGCGCGGTCGGCTTCATCAAGCCAGATCGTTGTACGTTTCCTCATAGTGAGAGTATAGTGCATTGCCATATATTGAAGCAACCACAACAGGCTTTCGGCTAAAGCCAACGCAAGCCCTTACATCCGCATGGCCTAAAGGCACAGCGGCTTTACGGGCTTTTCTGTAATTGAAACAGGAGGCCATTCTCATGAGCAGAATCGAGCGATTGCTCGGTGTGCTAGCAGGAGCGCTGGGCGTTGCGGCTCTGATCATGGCGCTCACCCAGCATGTTGTTGTCGTAGGCCATGGAACGGTCTTCCCACATACGGTGACACGACCTGCTGGAAGTATTGTCATCTATGGGCCTGCGATAAATTCCGCCAGCGCACTCACCATCATCATCACCATGGGCTTAGCATCGCTGGCCTCTGTGCTGACAGGAGTGAGCGCTTGGGAAGATACTCGTCGAGGTACAAGGCGCGGCGCATGGGTTATTATGGTGATCGTAACATCTTTTCTATGTTTGGTTGGTCTTTTCCTGATGGCCACCAATAGCCTCTGGGTGACTATCGGCGGCTCCCCACCGGACTTTGTAGACGGCTACAGCGTGAACGCCGTCCTACTATTCATGCCTGCCGCTGTAGCAGGGGTAGTGGCGGCTGCGCTTGCATTGCTCTAGGAACGTGTTAATGCAGCCGCGACACGCAACCAGTTTCTCCGGGCCTCACCGCAATCGGTAGATACTCGCTGCCGTCTTCGTTATCTCGCTCAGGCGGCAAGGCAAGGAACTGGTTGTTGACCAGTGTGATGGCATATCACCGTCGGCGCCTCGGCGGACAATCCGCTCAGCGACCCAGCGCGCGATCCACCAGCCCCGGCGCCGCGCGCTCCACCAGGATGGCGGCGTGATAGCTCCCCGGCGCGACCACCTCGCGGCGTGGTCGCTCCACCAGCCCGGCGATGGTCGTGGCGATCAGCTCGGGGCCGGGCATGCGCGCGCGGCGATGCTGGGTGAGCGGCGTGCGGATGAAGCCGGGGGAGACGACCGAGACCGAGACGCCCGTCTTGAGCAGCTTGCGCCGCAGCGAGAGCGCGAAGCCGCGCAGGCCAAACTTGGTGGCGCTATACATGGGGTCCGTGGCGACGTGGCCCGCGACCGAGGCGACACAGATGATGGCGCCACTGCGGCGGCTCAGCATCTCCGGCAGCAGCAGCCGTGTCAACAGCATTGGGCCAGTGAGATTGGTATTGAGCATGTGGGCGATGTCGTCTGGTGGCATCTCGGCAAAGTCGCGATGTTCGCCGATGCCCGCGTTGTTGACGAGGATGTCCACCTGGCCATACGCCGCCATCGCCGCCTGCGCCAACTGCGCGACGCTGGTCAGGTCGGACGATGTCGGCGGTGATGGACCTGGCCTGCCCGCCTGCCGCCGTGATGGCCGCCACCTGCTCGGCCAGCAGGTCTCCGCGCCGCGCCGCCAGGATGACCCGCGCGCCGCGCTTCGCCAGCTCACGGGCGGTCTCCGCCCCGATTCCCGAACTCGCGCCCGTCACCAGGGCGACTGATCCCGCGATCTTCATGTCTGCTATGCCTCACCTTCTCGCCACGCGCGCCATGCGCGCCATGCGCTAGCGGCCCACGCCCGCCGTATGCCCGCCATCCACCGGAAGCGCGATCCCCGTGAGGAAGGCGGCGTCCTCCGAGGCGAGGAAGGCGGCGGCGGCGGCGACATCCTCAGGCTTGCCCAGGCGCCCCAGCGGCACCGACTTGCGCAGATTCTCCATGCCCCGCTCAGGGTTCCGCGCGACGAGCGCATCTACCAGCGGCGTCGTGGCCCAGACTGGGCAGAGCGCATTGGCGCGAATATTATAGCGGGCGCCCTCCAGCGCGAGCGTCTTGACGAGCTGGATGACAGCAGCCTTCGTGGGGCCATACGCGCCGAGGTTGGGCGTGCCTTCCATGCCCGCGACCGAGGCAGTCGCGAGAATGATGCCGCCATGCTCCTTCATCGCCGTGAAGGCGTGCTTCGCGCAGAGAAAGACGCCCGTGAGGTTGACATCCACCACACGCTGCCAGTCGGTGAGGGCGAGCGTCGCGATTGGCCCCCATGTCCCGATGCCCGCGTTGGCCACCATCACATCGAGCTTGCCCCAGTCCCGCACGACCTCGGCCACGAGATCGGCGCACGCCTGTTCATCCGTCACATCGAGCGCGCGGGCGACCACCTGGCCCTCGCTGGCGCCCTGCTCGCGGGCCAGCCGCGCCGTCTCCTCGGCGCCCGGCAGATTGATGTCCGCCGCGATGACCCGCGCGCCCTCGCTGGCGTAGCGCAGGGTGATGGCGCGGCCCAGCCCGGAGCCGCCGCCGGTGACAATAGCAACTGTGCCTTCGAGTCGCGACATGGCCTGTTGTCCTCTCCTGGCGCACTCTCCCGCGAGCCATCCGCGCTCGCTGGGTGTTCATCTGACAGCAGTATAGTCCGGGGAAGCGCTTCCTGTCAGGGCGTGGCGGCGGGTGTTGGCGTCGCGCCGCTCAGCGGGATACTCTGGTCGCTGAAGCTGGTGAGCGTGACGACGTTCTGGCCGGTGTCGAGGAAGGTCAGCGTCACCGTGTCGCCGGGCTGGGCCAGCGGCAACTCCGGGCTGAGCGCCAGCCCCGCCTTGAAGATGCGCGACTGCCCCGCGATGGTCATGTAGTAGACGGCGGCGCCGCGCTCGGTCGTCTGCGAGACGCGGGAAATCTTGCCGGTCAGCGTCACCTCTTTGCCGGTGGGGGTCGCGCCAGGGCCAGCGATGTTGTTGTCGGCGAGGTACTGGGCGTAGGCGGCCAGCGCGTCGGCCTTGTCTGGCGCCATGATGACATTCGAGCCGAGCAGGTGCTTGGCGTCCACGATGCCCATCGCCTGATAGCTGGCGCCATAGGCATTGGTCTGCACGAAGGTAGCGACCCACGTCGGCTCATTGTAAATCTGGTAGAGCTGGACATTCCCGACATCGTAGTTGCGGATGTTGTTGGGATTGGTCTTGAAGATGTTGGTGACGTTGTTGGTCACGCCCAGGCCCGTCAGCGGATAGAACCTGCCCCGTCATGTCGCGTGTGTCGAAGAGTACGACGCCCGTGCTGGAGTTGTCGGAGGCGGCGCTGGAGGTCATTGGCTCCAGCCAGACGGGCTGGTTGACCTGGTTGTAGACCAGCTCTGGCTCGCTCGTCGCGGGGATCTGCTGCCCCTGGCCAGAGGGATTGAACCACGGCGCATGGGCGTATTTGCCCCACCAGTTGAGGTAGTCATCCACCGAGGCGGCGGGGATGATGCGATCAACCCAGGACGGGACATCGCCCAGCGCATCGTTGGCGATGGCGCCTGTCTGGCTGTCCACCACCAGCACGCGCTTGACCACCTCGCCCGTGAAGCCGCGCGTCGGCTGCATCAGCGAGATGGTGAAGTAGGGGCGCCAGTTGTCATCTACCTCCAGCGTGGGATCTACGAGGTCGCCCCAGGTGTAGCCGCTGAGGTAGACATGGCGCAGGAGATCCTGGTTGAAGAGCGCGTCGGGCAGGTAGCGCATGTGGTAGCCCGTGCGCAGTTGCGGCGCGGTGTTGGGGTCTTCGGCGTCCACGACGACATAGCCGGGACTCTGCCAGTTCCCCAGGTTGGCCCAGACGTTGTTGTAGACCAGCGGCGCGATCCAGTAGAGATGGCCGCGCACCGACTGGAGCGTGTATTCGCTCGGCTCGGTGTGGTAGACCGAGCCGAGATTCTGGCCGCCGGAGGCGAGCGTCTGCTGGCCGAGATAGCTCGCGACCGCCTGTGTCACCAGCACGATGTGGTCAACATTCGTCGGCGGCAGCGGCTGCGAGGCGGGGACGGCGACGATGTTGGGGATGGCGGCGAGCGCCTTGGCGTTGCCGTCGAACCAGGTCGTGCCGACGACGATCAGGCCGTTGATGACGACACTGATGATGAGCGCGCCCGCGATGGCCAGGCCGCCCGCGCGCGCGGCGCCGGGGATGCCGCCATCGGGCTGCTGGTCAACGACGCGCCGGGAGCCGCGCCGCTGCTGAAGCTGTAGCCGCCGGGGATGCTGTTCAGGCGCCCGTTGAGCGAGTCGAGGCTCTGGCGCGCGCGGGAGAGGCTGCCGCCGAAGATGACGTAGACGCTCAGCAGGATGAGCGGCCAGAGCAGCCACTGCCAGCCACCCCATGGCCCGGTGAAGGCGGGCATATCGAAGTAGAGAATGACGAGGTTCAGGACGAAGGTGATGCCCCAGATGGGCGCCACCCACAGCGCCACGGCGCGCGGCGCGGGCCACTGCTTGCGTCCGGCCGACCCAGGCCAGCCCCAGCAGCAGCGCCGCGACAACGGTCGCGCCAATCGCGGCCAATCCGACGATGATCATGCTCTTCTCGACTTCCAGGCCCACAGGGCGCCAGACTGCGACGATACTCCACCGGGGCGCGCGTGTCGGCATGACGCGCGACCCGCTCTATCGTCCCACAGCGTCTACGCGCGGTCAATCCGGCTGGTTGCGATGGGGTGGGAGGGTCGCGGCCATGAATGGCCTGTATGCCGCCGTGGGTGGTTCGCGCTACAATTGAAGCGCACAGGGCAAGCGCGCGATGCGAATGCGAAAGGATGAATACGCCATGACGATAGCGATGACCCGACTGGGCGCGACCGGATTGAAGGTGAGCCGGGTCTGCCTCGGCACGATGACCTTTGGCAATCAGGCGGACGAGGCGACGGCGTTCGCGATTATGGATGCGGCGGACGCGGCGGGCGTGACCTTCTTCGACACGGCGGACATGTACCCGCTGGGCGGCGACCCCGAGATGCGCGGGCGGACCGAGGAGATTGTCGGCAAGTGGCTGCGTGAGCGCGGCGCCCGTGACCGCATCGTGCTGGCGACGAAGGCGCGCAATCCGATGGGGCCAGGGCCGAACGACGGCGGGCTGAGCCGCAAGCATCTGATCAGCGCGTGCGAGGCGAGCCTGCGACGGCTGGGAACCGACTACATTGACCTCTACCAGACGCACGCGCCCGACCCGGAGACGCCGATCGAGGAGACGATGGGCGCGCTGGATGACCTCGTGCGCGCGGGCAAGGTGCGCTACGTCGGCAGCTCGAACTATCCGGCGTGGCGGCTGGCGCAGGCGCTGCTGGCGAGCGAGCGGCGTGGCTACACGCGGTATCGTCAGCGCGCAGCCCCGCTACAACATGCTCTTCCGCATGATCGAGGATGAGATTCTGCCGCTGTGCCAGGCCGAGGGGCTGGGCGTGCTGGCGTACAATCCGCTGGCGGGCGGCATGCTCACCGACCGCTACACGGCGGGGCAGGCGCTCGAAGCTGGCTCACGCTTCACCCTGAAGTACAGCGGCGAGGTCTACCAGCGGCGCTACTGGAGAGAAGAGGTCTTCGACGTGGTGGAGCGCCTGCGTGAGTTCATGCGGGAGCGCGGCAAGCGCTTGCAGCAGGTGGCGCTGGCGTGGACGCTGCGGCAGCCGGGCATCACCAGCGCCATCGTCGGCGCGAGCAAGCTGGAGCAACTGCAAGACACCCTCGGCGGCGTAGACCTGACGCTCGACGACGAGGAGATGGCGGCCTGCGACGACGTGTGGTATCAGCTCCCACGCCAGCGCGACCGCGAGGTGGCCCTGCGCTAGCGGTCGCGGCTGGGGACGCGCTGGCCTTCGTCGCGGAGCGCGCTGATGAACGCGGCGATGTCAATGCTGGTGAGGCGGCGCGAGAGGGCCGCGCCCCAGACGTAGCGGCCTCGCTGGCGGCGCTCATTGGCGAGCAGGCGCACGCGGAAGGAGCCATCCATGCGCACGAAGATGCGCAGGATGCGCGGGCGAGTGGCGCGGTCGTAGAGCTTGGCGCAGGCGTCGGTGTGGGCGCGGAGGTCGGCCTGGCTGTGGCCGGGCGCGACGGCCTGGATGGCGGCCTGCTCCTCGGCCAGCGCGGCGGAGCTGATAGCGGCGTCATTCAGGTTGCGGAGGAAGCAGCGCGCCATGAAGCCGATGCGCGGCTGGTCGGCGCGGGGCAGGGCGTAGTCGCTGAACTCCCAGTAGGCGGTGACGCCCAGCCAGCTATCCGCGCCACCGTGACGGCGAGCAGGGGCGCCTCGGCGAAGATATTGCGCTGGCGGCGCTTGCCCTGCGGGCGGCTCCAGCGGCATGAGGCGCAGGCGCATGCCGCGCGGCAGTGGGCCTTTGTGCGGGACGCCGGGTGTCGTTGGCGTGAGGTATGGGTTGGGCGGCGCGGCGGCGCCCTCCGGCTGCATCAGCGCGATCAGGTCTACCTGCTCCACGCCGTCCTGCGCGCGGGCGATGGCGCGGGCGCGGCGGAACGGCGCCGTCTGGCCCAGCAGCAGCCGCGACTCGCGCAGGAGCTGCGCGGTGAAGATGAGCTGGGTCATCTCGACGGCGAAGCGGGCGACGATGGCGCGGGCGGCCTTATCCTCGACGCTGGCGTTGAGGGCGGCGGCGAGCGCGGCGCGCTCGGCGGCGGGTCGGCGGGCCAGCGCGCCATGCGCCAGCTCCGTGACCGTCTCGTAGCCGTTGACGATGCCGACCGTGACATCGTTGCTGGTGACGAGCATCGGCAGGGCAATCTCCAGCTCTTCGTGAAATTCGCTGACGGTGGTGGAGACGCGCGGCACGAAGATCAGCAGCAGGAGCAGGCCGAGCAGGATGCAGCCGCCGCCGATGAGCAGGTCGCTGCCACCGTTGAAGCGGGCGATGAGCGCGGCGGTGAGGATGTTGAGTCCGGCGCCAAAGAGCACGGTGACGACGACCACGCTGATGAATAGCTCGCCGAGGCGCCCACGCGCGGCGCGGCTCTCCTCCTGGAGTGTCGGCGCGCCACCTGTCCACTCGTCCTGGCTCTCGCGCATGGGCTGGCTCCTCCTTCTTGCTTCTGGCGGCCAGTGTAGCACAACCGGGCGGCGCGCGGGCGAGGGCAGAATGGCGTAGCGGCGCAACGCTAGCCGAAGCTGATGGCGGTAATCCAGATTTGCATCGCTATCAGCACGAAGGCCTCGATCACATTGAGCGCAAAGGGCGCGATGAACAGGATGTTGGTGAAGGAGAGCAGCGGCGTCAGCGCCAGCGAACACAGCGGCAGCACGGCCAGCGCCAGCGCCGCCATGATCTGCGTCTGCCACGTCTCCAGCCGTAGCGACGGGCGCTCGGGATGGCGCAGGCGCGCCCTGTACATGTTGGCGGGCCAGACGCAGGCGCTGCCAATCATCCCGAGCGCCATGCCCGCGCTCAACAGCTTGAGCATCAGGAGCAGGTGATCTGTGGATGGGGCTTCTGACAGCGTGCGCAGGGAAGAGGCGCCTAGCACGACCGCCGTAATCAACAGGGCCATCGCGACCAGGGAGAGCGCCACCCCCAGCCATGTCAGCGTCTGGAGCAGGCGTGGCAGTGATCGCAGGCTCTTCATGCGGAGGCGCTCCTTGCGTGTACTCGTGCGCCTATCGAACAGCGCACTTGCTCCGTATTCTACCACTGCCCGCCTGTCTTGTGGGTCACTTCTACCAGCCGCGACTCGGCTGTAGTAGAATGCGACCAACCGTCAGTGTCGTGTCGCGGGAAAGGAACCCCATCGTGCCGACCTCCTTCGATGACCACTTCCCCACCTATCTCGCCCAGGCGCGGGAGGCACAGAATCGCAACCAGAGCCATGATTACCGCCGCCAACTCTTCGTCTCGTTCCTGGAGCGCGCCTTCGAGATACCTACGGCGGATATGGACATCGAGCAATACATCCGGCTCTCTGGTGGGCAGACGGTGCAAGGGATGGCGCGCATTCGCAAGGGCTGGATTGACGCGGTGTTTGGCTCGCTCGTGTTTGAGTTCAAGCGTGACGTGCAACAAGAGCGGGCTGATGGTCTACGTGAATTGCGCGACTACCTCAGCCATCTGCAGGATGGCGCGACCTCGGTGGGGTTGCTCACGAATGGGTTGGCCTTTGAGGTGTACGTTCTGGATGATACGCAAGCGGATGGACTGCGCAAGACAGATAGTATCAACCTTGATACGGCTGCGCCGCATGTCGCCTATCAATGGCTCGATGCCTACCTGCTGCGCCAGCGAGACCGGACACCTACCGCTGACGACATCGTGCAGCGGTTCGGCGTGAACAGCCCGACCTTCGCGGTGGCGGCGCGTATTCTGCGTGAGGCGCTGACGGCGTTCGGCATGGCGGAAGCTGGCGCGCTGGAGGTCAAGCGGCAGCAGTGGGCCTTCCATCTCGCGCGGGTCTATGGCAGCGCCGATGTCTCCAATGATGAGATGTTTGTGCGCCACACGTACCTCTGCCAGTTCGCCAAGCTGCTGGCCTATACCGCCCGCTTCGGTGTCGGGCCTGCCTCTGATCGGGTTGAGGGGATTGTAGACGGCTCGGCCTTTGAGGTGTTCGGCATCAACAACATCGGCGAGCAGGATTTCTTCGCCTGGGTGACGACTCCTGAGGCGCGCGCCAAGACTGTCGCGCTTTTCCGCCATCTCATCGCCAGCTTCGCCGTGTATGACCTTTCGCGTATCAACGAAGACCTGCTCAAGCAACTCTACCAGAGCCTTGTCGGGCCGGAGACACGCCACGAGTTGGGCGAGTTCTATACTCCGGACTGGTTAGCGGAACTGACATTACGCGAGATAAACTACCGACCTAAACAGAGCTTGCTTGATCCGGCATGTGGAAGTGGGGCCTTCCTCTTTTCGGCGCTCCGTCGCCTGGCCGCGCAGGGGATGACGGGCGCTGAGTTGGTAGACTTCGCGCTGGAGAACGTCATGGGCATGGATGTCCATCCGCTGGCCGTCACCATCGCCAAAATCAACTATCTGCTGGCCCTGCTTCCCCATCTCCAGCAGGATACCCGGCGACGGCTGCGCGCCATCCCTATCGCGCTGGCGAATTCGCTCCAGGTTCCAACAAAATCCTATCGCATTGCTGTCATTGAGGTTCCATTCGACTCACAGCGGTCATTTCTGATACCAGTTGACGCAGCACACAAGCCTAACGAGCTATCAGAAGTATTGTATGCGATGGGGCAATTCGCGGCTCGCGCCGCGTCCACACCAGAACAGCGAACCTATGCCGATTTCGGGCGTTTCGCGCTCGCAAAGCTTTCATCCTCCGACGATTCGCAACAAGCAGAGGAAGAACGACTCACCTGGAATACGAATGTGCGATGGCTGACCGAGTTAATCGCCAAAGGCCGTGATTCGATATGGGTATACGTGCTACAGAATACCAGCCGCCCACTCATGCTTCGGCATCGACAATTTGATGTAGTGGCAGGCAACCCACCCTGGATAGCGTACCGATTCCTTCAAGACCCGACATATCAGCGAGAAATCAAGGCTCTCATACAACATTACGGTCTGGTCAGGACTAGCGATACAAAACTGTTCACGCAAATGGAGTTAGCAACGCTATTCTACGAGCATTGCCGGAGCGTGTATCTAAAAGAGGGTGGCACAATCGCATTCGTCATGCCCCGTAGCGTTATCACTGGAGCCAGACAACACCGTGCATTTCAGCAACGTGGTTTCTCCCGCGTGTTAGACCTGCAAGGGGTGTCGCCATGTTCAACACAGAGACGTGTGTGCTAATTCGCGTAGGTGATGAGGTTCACCTAGAGGACATTCCTACGCTGCGCTTTGATGGCGTACTTCCGCGTCACGAATGCAAGTTAGTAGAAGCAGAACCACATCTCTCCCACTTGTCTGGTAGAACGAACTTTGTTGATATAGGTGAGGCTGCTTCACCTTATTACCATCGTTTCAAGCAAGGGGCAACATTAGTGCCTCGCAACCTCGCGTTTGTAACGAGCGCGCAGCCCAATCTCGACGCAGAGCAGGTCGCAAACACGACCATCATGCGTACCGATCCGGACTTGGATGGAGAGGCCAAGACACCGTGGAAGGGTATGCAATTTGAAGGACACATAGACGACGGGTTCCTATATGCCACTCTGCTGAGTAAGAATCTAATGCCTTTCGGAGTGCGCAAACTTCATCTCGTTGCGTTGCCTGTTCGGGTTAACACGAAGGTTCATGTTGCAGCGATGCTACCTCAATCATCTGGAGAGCAACTTGAACCGATGTCAACTCTTGAGATGCGAGATGCGTTCTCGTCGCGTATTTCCAATGCGGTGTCCATTGTTCGCACTGCCGATACTTGGTTTGGGCCACTGGAGCTTGTCTGGCAGCAATACCGCAAGTCTAAGGGTATGTCCATATGGGAGCGGTGGAACTATCAGCAGGGCGTCATAGCTCAGGAGGCGCGTGCAGGGCATGTCGTTGTCTACAATCGCAGTGGCAGTAACATCTCAGCTGTAGTAGTTAATTCTGGTGAATTGTCTCCTGTGAATGGAGCACGACCATCCGCATTTGTTGCTGATTTCACGACCTACTGGAGCCGTGCGGAGAGCGTTGCAGAGGCGCACTTTCTTTGTGCTCTTTTAAATGCTCCCTGTGTAGATGCGTCCATAAAGGCATACCAAACTCGCGGCATCTATGTCGGCCCGCGAGACATTACACGCTTGCCGTTCGAGGTTTGCCCCATTCCGCCGTTCGATGCCGCCAACGCCGACCATCAGGCACTGGCCGCGCTCAGCCTCCAGGCCCACGAGCAGGTCAAAGCGCTCTCGCTGCGTGAAGGCGGGGTCGTGGCGGCGCGCAAGCAGGTTCGCACGGCGATCCAGCCGCTGCTGCGCGAGATAGACGCCATCGCTGCGCGGCTGCTTGGCATAGCGCCTGCCGTGTCGGTCGCGCTGCCCGACGAGGAGGAGGATGCCGACACTGAACTTGAAGAAGTCGTGGGGGACTGACGCATGGCAAGTCAAACAATATTCGGCGCACTTGTGCCGCGCATGTGGGATGCGCTCATGCAGGTGGTCGTTGGTCGGCGACAGCGGCGACAGGTCTTGCAGGGTTTGTTGCGCAATGTCGAATATGACCGGGATGCGTTAAGCGCCTTCCTCTATCACGTTGAGTTGGGTGATGAGAGCGGTCATGTCATCAGCGGGGCAGCGGGATTAGACATCTGGTATGACCATCTCCTGGCCACCCGCGAATTGCCCGACCTCCAAGCAGGGATAGAGGCTGAGGCAGTCCATCAAATACGGCACTCGTTTTCGCAGCAGCGGGATATTGCTATTGCTCTCCGCAACCTGCTCAAGAAATACGAGCGACTGCCGCACTATCAGCAAGAACTGCGCAATGTATTCGCTGAAGGCGATGGGCAGAACCTTTGGGAGGACTATCTAGCCTGGGAAGAGGCCGACAAACGTAACCTCCGTGACCAAGCGCAGCAGTGGGAAGAACGGCAGCTCCTTGCGCGTCGCTGGGACACCTTCAAGGCCACCTCACACGTAGGACAAAAACGTGTGGATTGCAGACGAGCTATTATTGAGGCTCGCGAGCAGTGCGAGGCCATCATGCAGATGATCATAGAGGAACTGGCGCTTCGTCCAATGACTTTGCTGCGTTCCAACACACGCGGCCTAGTCTAGCATCGCAGTCGCTTCAGGTGATACAGGAAATGCCGTTTAGCAGACGCTAATTATACTAGTTTCGTCTGGGGCCTTGTCGTCTCCTGATGCGTTGCGGCCACCAAGGGAAGAGCGTGGCGGAGCAGATCAGATCAGGACGTGCCTGGAGCGCCACACAGCGGGCCGCCTGCGCGTCTTCCAGTTCGTCTATCGAGACGAAGTGGCGGTTGGCCAGCGCGGTATCGGTCAGCGCCCAGAGATGCTCCGTTGGCTGGAGCTCGGGCGAGTAGGCGGGCAAGAAGAGCAAATGCACGTGGTCGGGAACCCGGAGCTTTGGGCTCGTGTGCCAGCCTGCCCGGTCGAGCACGAGGACAATCTGCTTGGTGGGACTCGCTTCGACCTCCCGCGCGAACGCGGCGAGTTCTACTTCAAAGAGCGGGATGTTGACGGTGGAGGCCAGATGGAAGATGGTGCGACCCGAGGCGGGATGGACAAAGCCGACGAGGTAGCGCCATTCATAGCGGTGCTGCACCGGCGCGAGCGGGCGTTGCCCGTCAAAACACCAGACCTTGTGCAGGATCGGCTTGAGGCCGATGCGATGCTCGTCCATCGCCCACACCTCGACCTGCGCGGCGGGGTAAGCGCTCGCCACCGCGCGCAGCAGCGGCCTCAGTTTTTTTTGAAGGTCGCTTGCGCCGCCGGATCCGCCTGCACGTGGCGCGGACGGGGCGTGCGGCGCTTGCCCTGCAGCCGCACCAGGTACGCCCAGCCCAGTTGGACACTCACCGGGCGTCCCAGTCTGGCGCTCATCCAGTCCGCGACCGTGCGGCCAATCCAGTGGTCGCCTGCGGGCGCGGGCCCACGCACCGCCTCAGCGAGTTCGGCCATCGCCTCAGGCGAGAGGGTGAGCGGCGCGCGCCGCGAGTGCGTGTGCTGGCGGTTGACCATGCCAGCGGGTCCCTCGACGTTGTAGCGCTTGGCGACCTGGCCGATCCAATAGCGCGAATAGCCCGTGCTCTCGGCAATCTCGCGCGCTAACTGCCCTTTGGCCAAGAGCCAGAGGATCTGCCACCAACTGCGCTCGTGCGGTTCCTTGGCTGCCCGGTAGCGCCGCTCGAGCTCATCCACCGCCATATGCGGTTCCAGGCGTATGCGTCGTGTCATGCTCCATAGAGTACAATATTTCACTCAAAATTGGTATTACCTGATTACCGCCGCTCTCTTTCGCCATAGCGTATCGCGTAGATCATGGGGGCAATCATACCACGGTCGGTTCTGGTATCTCCGCGAGCGCGGTGCGGGGCAGCGCGCACCAGAAGGTTGACCCAACGCCGGGCGCGCTCTCTACCCCGACCTGGCCGCCATGCTGCTCGACGATGGCCTTGCAGATATAGAGCCCCAGGCCCAGGCTTTGCGTGCCGTCCTGCGCTTTGATGCCCGCCACACGATGGAAGCGCTCCCAGAGACGTGGAATCTCCGCTGCTGGAATGCCTGGCCCTTCGTCGCGCACCTCGATGCGGACGGCTGCGTCATCGGCGTGGAGCGTGAGGGTGATTGGGGCGTCGGGTGGCGCGTATTTGAGCGCATTGGAGAGGAAGTTCGCCACGACCTGGCCCACACGCTGCTCATCCACCTCCGCGCGCAGTGGCTCGGTGGGCGCATCGACCTGAATGACACGCCCGGGAGCCAGTTGACGCTGAATCTCTACCTCCTGCCGACACAGCGCGGCGAGGTCACAGGGGCGCCGGTCGAGGCTGAGCGCGCCAGCTTCGATGGTTGTCACCGCGCGCAGGTCATTCACCAGACGCTCCATGCGTGTCACGTTGGCCTTCAGCGCATTGAGAAGCGCTTCGTCTGGGACGAAGGCTGGCTGTCCTTGCCGCAGTCGCCGCTCCTGCAACTGGAAAAAGAGGCGCATGCTGGTAATCGGGCTGAGCAGATCGTGGGCGACAACACGCAGCACATCGCGCTGCTGCTGTTCGAGCTGGCGTTGCCGCGTCACGTCGTACATCGTCAGCACGGCGCCCATAATCTGTCCCCGCGCATCGCGCACGGGCGCGCCACTGACGCGCATCACGAGGTCGCTCCCATCGCGTGTGCGCTGGAACAGCTCGACCGCCGCTTCACCCGTAAGGATCTCGCCACGCAGCGCACGGTAGAACGGCAGACGATCGCGCGGCACAGGCTGCCCCTGCGCGTCACGCGGGGGAGATGTCACCACCCAGGTGTCGATATGCTCATCCTCTGGGTCAACCCCACGCGCTATCAGGATTTGTCGCTGCGCTTCATTCATCCGGATAATATGGCCAGCGTTGTCGGCATAGACGACACCCTCGACCTGCGTCGCAAAGACGCTCTCCAACTCGGCGGCGCGCTCGGCGAGCTCCTGCTCCAGCCGCTTGCGCTCGGTGACATCCCTGCTGACGCAGACCGCGCCGATCACCTGTCCCTGCGCATCGAGCAGGGGGGCGCCACTCACATTGAGGATGAGGTCGCGCCCATCAGGTGTGCGGGCGAGGATGTCTGGCGCGGCGGCGCCCGTGAGGAGCTCGCCGTGGAGCGCGCGTACCGCTGGCCACTCTTCGCGCGGTAAGAGACGGCCATCCACGTCTCGCATCTCCATGATGGCTCTGCGCTCGCCAACCGGTAAGGCTACGACGGCCTGGCTCTCCCCGACCTGCGTGAGGGTCGTGGCCGCCTCATTCATCCGGACAACCCGTCCGACCGCATCGTAGACGAAGATTGCGTCTGTCATCGCCATGAAGATCGCGTTGAGTTCGTCGGTAGATCCTGGCGCCTGATCCGCGCGCCCTGGCGGCGCGCTGACGCCGATTGGTTCGCCGCATAGCGCGCTCCCTTCCCGGCGCAGTCATGCGATGCCTATCCTCGCTACGGATGCTTCACGTCCTGTACATACCATCAATGGCGGATGAGTGGCACATGCGTGTCACTGGGCGCCTATGTTACGGCACAACTCTATCACATCATGATGCGCACAGGCTCCATGAACGCTGGAGGCTCGGCTTAGCGCGCGAAGAAGCGCTGGGTGAAGGTGGCGATGAAGGTGATCTCGATGAGCAGGCCAATGATGGCTTCGAGCGCTGCCATTAGGTCGCTCGACACCAGTGGTAGCGAGGCGCCGGGCATTGCGCATCCACGTTGAGGGTGCGATACTGAATGCGCGGTTCGCGGGCGGTTGTTGAAATTGGCAGACAAGCCAGACTTAGGATCTGGTGGCGCAAGCCGTGCGGGTTCGAGTCCCGCACCGCCCACCCCTAACGCAATGCGATACAAGCGCCCCGGCTCACCACGAGCCGGGGCGCTTGTGCTTCTGGCGTCGCTCTCGCTCGCTCCTCTCCTCCCACGCGCCGACCACACAGCCCGCCATGATATACTCACCTACGTTGGCGCCGTATATCCGCCTTCCCGCGCGCGGGGAGTTGACGTAGCCTGGGAGCGTATACCATGGACTTCTCTCATCTCATTTCGACCGATCCAGAGATCGCAGACCTCATCAAGCGGGAGGAGCGGCGCCAGTTCGAGGGCATCGAGCTGATCGCCTCGGAAAACTACGTCAGCGCGGCGGTGCAGGAGGCGATGGCCAGCGTGCTGACGAACAAGTACGCCGAGGGACTGCCGGGCAAGCGCTACTATGGCGGCTGCGAGATCGTGGATATGGTCGAGAATGTCGCCATCGAGCGGGCCAAGCAGCTCTTCGGCGCCGACCACGCGAATGTGCAGCCGCACGCGGGCGCGCAGGCCAACGCCGCCGTCTACCTCGCGCTGCTGCAGCCGGGCGACACCGTGCTGGGCATGGCGCTGGACCAGGGCGGCCACCTCACCCACGGCAGCAAGGTCAACTTCTCTGGCAAGCTCTACAACTTCGTCTCCTACGGTGTGGATCGCGAGACGGAGATGGTGGACTACGACGAGGTGGAGCGGCTGGCGCAGGAGCACAAGCCCAAGCTGATCGTCACCGGCTTCTCGGCGTATCCGCGCCGCCTCGACTTCGCCCGCTTCCGCCAGATCGCCGATAGCGTCGGCGCGCTGCTGATGGCGGACATCGCGCATGTGGCGGGTCTGGTGGCGACGGGCCTCTATCCCAGCCCCATCCCCTACTGCGATGTTGTCACCACCACCACGCACAAGACCCTGCGCGGCCCACGCGGCGCCATCATCCTCTGCACCGAGGCGCTGGCGGCGAAGATCGACAAGGGCGTCTTCCCCGGCACGCAGGGCGGCCCGCTGGAGCACGTCATCGCGGCCAAGGCGGTCGCCTTCAAGGAGGCGCTCAGCCCGGAGTTCAAGGTCTATCAGCAGCAGGTGGTAGACAACGCGCAGGCGCTGGCCGCCGCGCTGACCGAGCGCGGGCTGCGTCTCGTCTCTGGCGGCACCGACAACCACCTGATGCTGGTGGATGTGCGCCCGCTCCAGGTGACGGGCCGCGACGCCGAGACCGCGCTGGAAGCCGTCCATGTCCACGCGAACAAGAACGCGATTCCTTTCGACCCGGAGCCGCCTGTGCGCACCAGCGGCGTGCGCCTGGGGACGCCCGCGATCACCACGCGCGGCTTTGGCGTGGCGGAGATGCATGAGGTCGCCGCGCTGATCCACGAGGCCATCACCGGGCGCGAAGACCCCGCGCAACTGGCGGCCACCCGCGCGCGCGTGATGGCGCTGGCGGCGCGCTTCCCGCTACCCGGCCTGTTCATCTCGCAGGACCTCGGCGCGGCGCAGGTCGCGCGCTAGCGGCGGGAGAAGGGGGACCGGAACTCCCCTCTCGCCGCGCGGGGGAGGGGCTGGGGGTGGGGGCTGGCGCCCGCAATTACCCAGTTGAGCGCATTACACACCATCCGCGCCTAGCTGGCGCAAGCGCTCCAATCGCTCTGGTTCCTGCTCCGCCAGCCAGATGTCGCGTGACAGCAGATCCGCCGCCCTGCGGAAGTGCGGTCGGGCCTCTTCCGCGCGGCCCAATACGAGCAGACACTCTCCGATTTCCTCAGAGACATAGCCATCCTCAGCCAGTGTCGCCAGCAGTGACTGTTGCAGGGCCAGCGCCTCGTCAGGGCGTCCCAGCGCGCGCAATGTCCGACCGATACACCAGCGCGCGACGCCGATTTCCTTCTCCTGGCCATCTATCTGTCGGCGCTCCAGCGCTCGCTCGAACATCGCCAGCGCATCCGTATAGCGACCCTCAGCGAAGTAGCTCCAGCCAATGTTGTTGTAGAGCGATCCCTGCCAGCGTTGCGCGCGGGGTTCAGCCGAAGATTGCGCCAGATCGAGCGCACGCAGATTCCATGTCAGCGATTCTTCGCCCGCAGCTACGATGCCCAGCATGTGCGCAGCATCAACCGCGAGCGCATCTTCGCTAGCGGGCCGCGCGCGCTCCCACGCGGCCAGAAAGAGCGGTTGCGCACGTTCTGGCATGTGCGCGGAGTTGAAAACGCGCCCACGCTCCAAGAGATAGCGAATCTGGACACGCTCGCTGAGCTGAGGCAACCGTGACTCCACCGCATCGAGGGTCGCGTGGGCATCCGCGAAGTGTCGCTGTAAGCCCTGGGCGCGCGCAAGCTGTGTCTCCGCCTCGGCGTGCTCGGAGACGCCCGCGGAGAGGGGCAACGCGGTAATCCACTGGTGGAAGCGTCGTTCAGACTCAGCCGGATCATCGAAATCCCACAGAGCATCGAGATTGCCGATCACGTCCATTGCGCTGCCTTTCATCGTGTGACGCTATGCATCCTCGTATTGGACACAGCGTACCACCTGTTTCAGCGACCTCTTCTACCCTGATGACCAACCCTCGGCGCGCCGCTGGCATGCCAGCGCAACAGCGCGGCGAGGGTTACGATTAGCGCAGGTTCTCTGGCGGGCTCGCGCCCCAGGGGAGCAGTTGGCCGAGCAGCGACTTGCGCTGGCCGCTCTGCCGCTCGTTCGCCTCGCCCAGCGCGATGCCCAGGCGCAGCGCCTGCTGCTCCAGTATCTTCAGCTCGCCCTGGGCGTTGAGCTGCGAATGGTAGAAGGCCCACTCCAGGAACGAGACGAGCGCCAGCGCCAGCGCCGCCATCGCCCACGGCTCGTGCGCGGCGGAGAGCGCGGCCAGCAGCGTCGGGCCACCCGCTTCGAGGCGCAGTTGATCGCCCACCAGCGCCCCTACCGCCAGCGCCAGGCCACACAGCGTCGCGATGGGATAGAGCACGAACGAGGTGTCGCTGCTGGGGCGCTCACCAGAGGGGATGGTGGCGAGGCGCCAGCGGAACGCCTGCTCGATGTTCGGGATGTCTTCCATAAATTGCTGGATGTAGAACTCTTTGATGACGTAGGTGGTGATGATGCTCTCGCGCAGGGACTGGCGCAGGTGGATCAGCCGGACGTAGAAGATCGCGCTGAGCAGCCCGCCAGCCACCAGCAGCCCCACCGCGAGCGGGCGCATGTCGCTGTTCGTGTTGCGGCTGAGTTGGTAGAGCGCGCCCAGGCCAGAGAGCAACGCGCCCATCAGCGTGAAGTAGAAATTGAAGATGCGCTCGCG
>CAWIYP010000006.1:0-5956 GCA_963840335.1 uncultured Chloroflexia bacterium | reverse complement strand
GCGCCCCCTCCCCCAACCCCTCCCTCGCAAAGCGGGGGAGGGGAGCGGCGCCGCTTCCTTCTTCATGCGATGGAGAGGGAAGCGGCATTCGTCGTTTCAGAACAGCCAGGGCAGGGCGAGGGTGAGCGCCAGCCCCCAGGCGACGTAGGCGATGGCGCCGCCACGCGCGACCCGCTGGAGCGCTGCCACCCAGCCATCCTCAGCGCTGGCCCCCGCGCGCGTCTGCGAGAGCAGCGCCAGCCCCAACAGTGCGATGTTGACCGCGTTCCAGCCGATGACCGCGACACGATTCATCGTCAGGCCATCCTGCGCGGCGCGATAGACGATGGCGCTGAGGGCGTAAAGGCTGACCAGCAGCGCCAGCAGCGCCAGCGCCACGATGCCCGCGCGTAGCCAGACCCGCAGCCGTGGCGCGATATCCTCCGCCGAGAGCGGAATCACCCCGACCAGCAGCCCCATCACGGCGAAGAGGCCGACGTTGTAGGTAATCAGCACATTGCGCTGATAGAAGGGCGCGAAGAAATTGAATGGCACGAAGGCGAGGTAGATCAGCAGCGTCAGCAGGGTCAGCGGCAAGAGCAGGCGCATGACCACCGCCAGCGTCTTGCCAAAGCCGCGATAGAAGTCCTGCGCGCCCGGACGCCGGAGCGGGTCATAGACGCTGGCGACGGCAAGCGCGGGCAACAGCCCCACGACGCCACCAATGAGTACGCGCTGCGCCCAGTTGGGCACTGGCACGCTCAGCGTCTGGAACATCGCCATCGTCAGGCCGATGAAGGCGACTCCCGCGATGGCGTAGACACCACCAGCGCCGATCGCTTCGAGTGACTTGGTGACCAGGCCGAAGAGATCACGCGCGCTGAAGCGCATCCCCAGCGCGACCAGCGCCACCGCCGCCCATGCCAGCAGGGGGATGTGCGCCAGCATGAGGGTGACGTAGCCGCTCTGGCTGGCCGCGCCATTGGGCGCGAGCAGCGGTATGAAGAGGGCATAGGCGACGGCGGCGGCCAGCGCCACACTCGCGCCCGCCGCCAGCGCCAGGCGTCCTGCCGAGCGCCTGCCAGCCAGCGCGAGAAACCAGATGATGGCGAGCGCGGCAAGCGGCGGCCAGAGCAAGACGAACGCGGGCGCCTTATTGACCAGCGTCCATGTGGGATCGGAGGTCGCCCAGTAGACGATCGCCAGCGCGACACCCAGCGGGATCGCCGTCCGCCAGCCCGCGCCGAGGTGCCCCGCCCGCAGGTCGTCGGCGGATTCCAGCCGGTAGCGCCAGGCGAGGTAGAGCGTGTCGTCGGGCTGCTCGGCGCTGATCGCGGTGAGCGCCGTGGCGAAGCGGTTCGCCTGACCACTGCGCCGCGCCGCCTGATAGAGGTCTTCGAGGCGACGTGGGTCGCCCTGCGCCGCGCGAATCGCCACGCTATAGTCAATCGCCACAGCGGGCGCATCGCCAAAGCCGCCAGATACCGGGATGTCCATCGGGCTACCTCCCTTTTCAAGCCCACGCGCGCCAGGCAGGCGTGCGTCGCCCCACGCCGCGCAGGTCGTTCGTCCACAACAGTAGCCGACCGACCCGCGTGCCATCAAGCGCTCAGGCGCCGCGCCACACACACACGCGTGCGGCCTGGCGACACACACGCAGGACAGGCGCCGGAGGTGTACACTGCTACGAACGGCAGATGCGCGGAAGAGCGGCGAGAGGCGGCGCGCGATGGATGCGACGACGGCGGAGGACACGGCCCGGCAGCTGGCATGGCTGCGGCGGCTGGGCGACGGGCTGCGGGCAGCGGTGAGCGCGGGGCTGCGCGCCGAGAGCGTGGAGCGGCTGGCCTCGGTGGCGGGCGAGCGCGGCGGCGACATCATCTATCGCCTCGATGAGCATGGCGAGGAGGCGCTGTTCGCCCTCTGCGACGAGTGGGCGCGTGAGGAGCCATTTCTGCTGGTAGCTGAGGGACTGGAGGCGGGTAGTCGCGTCTTTCCCGCGGGCGCCGACCCGCGGCGGCTGGCCTTCACGCTGATCGTGGACCCGATAGATGGGACGCGCGGGCTGATGTACGGCAAGCGCAGCGCATGGGCGCTCATAGGCACCGCACCGCCGCCACGCGCGGGGGCTAGCCCAACCCTGGCCGCGATCACGCTGGCGCTGCAAGCGGAGCTGCCGACGCCCCGCGCCGCGCTGGCCGATACGCTCTGGGCGGTGGCGGGGCAGGGCGCACAGGGAGAGACGCGCGACCTGCGCACGGGCGCCACGACGCCACTCACTCCACATCCCAGCGCCGCCACGACCCTCGCGGGCGGATTCGCCTCGATGGTGAAGTTCTTCCCCGGCATCAAAACGCAGACGGCGGCGCTCGAAGAAGCGCTCTTCGCGGAGTTACTCGGCCCACCGCCCACCGACGCGCCTCAGGTCTTCGATGACCAGTACATCAGCTCCGGCGGCCAGCTCTATGAGCTGATGATGGGCCACGACCGCTTCATTGCCGACCTGCGCCCACTGCTCGCCGCGCCAGGACAGACCGTATCGCTCTGCGCACACCCCTACGACCTCTGCACGGAATTGATCGCGCGCGAGGCTGGCGTCATCGTCACCGATCCCTGGGGCCGCCCACTCGCCGCCCCGCTCGATACACACACACCCGTCGCCTGGGTCGGCTATGCCAACGCCGCCCTGCGCGACGCCATCGCCCCCACACTGGCGCGCCTGCTCCGCGAGCGGCTAGGGGCGCAGGCGGGCGGGTGAGGCGCCTGCTGTGCTACACTGAAACCATCGCGGCGGAACATCGCTAACCTCAGGGTGAGCCTGAACAAAGAGGCGCTGACATGAGTGCTGTTACAACTTACGTCCAACAACGAGAAGGTGAGTTTTTCGTTGGTAACAGCTCTGTCACACTCCATAGCGTGATCGCGAACTGGAAACGCGGGGACGGGCCTGAGCGTATCCAGGAAGCATTTCCCAGCCTGCCGCTAGTCGCTATCTACGGCGCCATTACCTACTATCTGGAACATCAGCCTGAACTCGATCGCCACTTCCGCGAAACGGTCGAATCGCTCGCGGCCCACCAGGCGCAGGTCGAGGCGCAACATCCAGAATTCTTCGCCGATATGCGCGCACGCATCGCAAAGCATAGGGCTACGCAGGATAATGATATTCCCGAGCAGTCCAAGTGATGAGTGAGACGCATGCAGATAGTCCACCTCGCTTTATCGCTGATGAAGACTTCAACCGCGATGTTGTGGTAGGACTTCGTCGCGCCGAACCCACAATGGATATCCTCACTGCCTCTGAGGCAAGAACTCTAGGTTGGTCAGACCTCGATGTGCTCGCTTGGGCCGCAGCACATGACCTTATCTTGCTCTCGCACGACCAACGGACCATGCCAGATCATTTCTATCACTTTCTCTCCCAGCTAGCGGCTGACGCGCAAAGTCCAGGTGTCATGTTATTGCCTCAGGAACTCGCGATTGGCCCATCAATCAACGCCATACGAGAGGTCTGGCTGCTCAGTGCGCATACCGAATGGCGCAATCTGCTTACACGACTCCCGCTCTGATCTGCCACACTAGCGCGCGTGCTCCATGAGTGGCCGAGGCGCAGGAGTAAAAAATTCACCGCTGGGCAGGCATTGCGTGATGCGGTATAGTGGATGGCGCACGGCCCTGCTTGCTGGGGGTCGCGGAGATCGTCTCGCAAAGCGCGGGGAGGATGCGGATAGCATGCGGAATTCGACCGCCCTTGGGGGCTTGAACCTGATCCAGCGGCAGATTCACGAGTATGTCGTGACCAACTTCCTCTTTGATGGTTCCTCGGCGGCGTTCACTGACGACACACCGCTCGTCGAAGGCGGCATCCTCGATGAAACGGGCGTGCTGGAGCTGGTGCTCTTCATCGAAGAGACCTATGGCGCGCTGGTCAACGAAGATGATGTCACGCCCGAAAACTTTGGCAACGTGAACGCCATCGCCAGCTACGTCTACCGCCTGCTGGCTAACGCCTGAGGCACGCCACCCGCGTCTCGACGTGGCAGCGGATTACTGCGCCTGCCGCGCCATCTGCTCGCCTGCGCGCCGCCCCAGGATCACCCCCGGCAACACGCCGAGCGCGCCCAGCCCCTCGATGGCCACGCCCGCCGCGTCGCCTTCCAGCGTGCGCAGGTGTGGCGCGAGGTCGGCGGTCACATCCAGATCCACCGCCCAGGCGTGCGTGGGGGTCGCCTGCGCCAGCTCCGGGAGCCAGCGCCGCATGCCGCGCGCCAGCCGCTGATAAAACGCCCCCTCGCGTGGGGAGCCGCCCGCCTGATTGTAGCGCCCGCCACTGCTCACGATGTAGCCGGGGCCGGGACGATAGTCACAATAGGTGTAAGGCGCCGCATCCCAGAAGAGCGGGAAGTCGGCGGGCAGATCAATCGCGCAGGTCACCGCGTAGATGCGCGCGTTCGCCGTGGGGACTGGCCCCGTCGCCACGATCAGCCCCCGCGCGCTGATCTCGCGGCCACCCGCCAGGCGCACGACCCAGTGGCGCCCCCGCTGCGCATCGCGCCGCGCCTGCCAGTCCGCCACCCGGGCGCCGCCCGCCAGCGTGGCGCCAGCCGCACGCGCCATCTCCGCCGTCCTCGCCAGCAGCGTCAACGGCTGGATGCGCCCCTCATCGGGCAGCCACAGCGCCTCCACGACGCCGCGCGTCTCCAGCCGCCCACCTGTACGCTCGGCCACCTGCGCGGGCGTCCACAGCTCGGCGCGCAGCCCCAGCGCCTGCCGCGCCCGCGCCTCGCGAGCCAGCCGTCGCGCCGCCGCTGGTGACTCGGCCAGGCTCAGCGCGCCGGTCAGCGAAGCGGAGAGTAGCGCGCCGGGTTGGGCGGACTCCTCCACCAGCGCCAGCAGTTCGCGCGTGGTCGCGGGCCACATCTCCTTATCAGAACTTTCAGGTGGCAGGTCAGCCAGCCCCATATTGATGCCCGCGCTCATGATGCCCGCATTGCGTCCGGTGGCGCCGTAGCCGATGCCTGGCGCCGCCTCCAGCGCCAGCGTGCGCGCCCCCGCCGCCGCTGCCGCCCGCGCCGCGCTCAGCCCCGCGATGCCCGCGCCTACTACCAGCACATCCACAGCATCAGTCGTGATGGTCTCGATGGATGGGAGGGCCAGCGCCGCCGCGCCAGCAGGCATCAGCGTCTCGCGCCAGGGGGCGAATCCGCGTGCGCTGGGCCACGGGCTGGTTGATGCGCCGCCTTCCGCTTGCTCCGCGTCTATCTGCGTGCGGTGTGTCGCCATCGTCTCACCGATCTGCCTTTCTCGTCGTCGCGGCTCCGTCGCGTTTCGCCTGACGGAACACCGCTAGCGCGCACGGGCGCCTGTTCGCGGGCGCTCATGCCGACTGTACCACGAGATACGTCATTTGCCCCACTGACCTTCTATGCCAGCATGTATAGAAGTTCTTGGCGACGCTGGCTCGAAACTGTGACTTGCCTTTTTCTGGGCCGATGAGTACACTTAAGGGCAAGACAACGCTTCCGACTTCCTGGGAGACCGTCATGAAACCCTCAGACCCCTCATTGACTGAGCTCGCGAGAGCGGGCTTCCTTCGATGCTACATGCCCTATAAAGGGTTTCACCGCGCCACCTGCTATTCCTAGCGTCCCTACATCCCCCCTCCGCGCCCACGCGGCGCCACGCCCCCGCGCATCCCCCTTGCCTGGGTCGCCCGCCGATGCTTTCGGTTCGTCCGTGTACGCCATCATCGGCCTTTCCGCTGTCCACATAGTCCAGTCCCATAGTCACCTGGCCTTCTCCGCCCGCGGATGCGCGGCTCAAGAGAACCGCCAGTAGCGCCAGCGATTCCGACGTGACCCGCTTGTGGCGCTCTATCCAACGCCGCCGACGGTATCGCTGGTCGCCCGTTACCAGGCGTGCGACTTTCATTCGCAAGCCACGCGTTCCCGTATCGTTGTTCCCGTATTGTTCACAG
>CAWIYP010000005.1:0-47842 GCA_963840335.1 uncultured Chloroflexia bacterium | reverse complement strand
CTGCGGGGTCGTGGCGCCGACATCCCCCAGCGCGCCAGCGGGCGCCGAGATGAGGCTACCATCCGCGCCCCAGGCGAGCGGCCCGATCGCAAACGCGCTGGCTGGGTCGGGGCGGCCGATGATGGCCTGCTGCGTCACATCATAGACGCGCATTGCTGGAGCCGTCGGGACGGTGAACTGCCACACCACAGCGCCCGAGGCAGTATTCCAGATGGTGATCTGCGCGCCATCCGCCGCCGCCAGTTGCGCGCCATCCGCCGTCCACGCGAGACTCGTCGGCGGTGTGGCATCGCTCCATTTCAGCGATTTGAGCGGCTTATCGCTGGCGATGTCCCAGATATCCACGTTCGGCTGTCCACTGCCTCCTGCCACGGCAAGACTGGTATCATCAGGGGCCAGGGCGATTGCGGAGGCGTTTCCCGTATTTAGCGGCAGCACATTGGAGGACGTGAGTGTCACAGGCGACGACGAAGGCGCGCTAATCTGGGCATTGTTCGAGTGACTGAGCAGCGAAACCAGTGAAGTAGCCTTACCATTGGCGATCTGAAAGATCACCACCTGCATGACCAGGATGAGCAGCAGCAGCATAATCCAGTTGCGCCCACGCCGCCCGATCAACGGCTTCCCACCGCGTACACCACGCAGCCGCCGACCCGCCACTTTGCGCTCATTGGCGGCATTCGTCAGCCCCTCGCGCTTGCAGCGGGCGCATGACTTGATGTGTCGCTCGATCCGCGATATTCATCTCAGGCGAGAGGCGCCCAAAATGATAGTCTACGAAGCTCTCGGCGACTTGCTCATGTCGCAAGCGCGGGATCGCGGCCCGCCTACGACCAAGTTTCAGCACAATCTCGCCCTCCGTCCGCAACGAGAGCTATCATAGCGCGACATTCACCCTGCCGCGCTGCTCATCGCGTAGACTACCAATAACCGCGGCTGCGCGTCAATATATCGCCAAAGGTCTACCGGTGGTGTGCATTGTCGGTTCTCGGCGCCTGGAATACTGTTTCCTGGAATACTGTTTAACGTATTGACTGGGGAAAGTTGTACGGCGCCAGGGGCGAACTCACCCCCTGGCCCTCTCTCCCGCCGCGCGGGGGAGGGGCTGGGGGTGAGGGCCACTGCGCCTAATGGATGCGGCTCGAGACCATCATCAAGGAGGATCCCTCGACCGTCGGATGGCTGCCCTGACCCGTCCGTGTGCGCCGCAGCCGCGACGGCAGAATCTGCAGCTCTTCGCGGTACTTCGCGATGGTGCGCCGAGCGATCACGATGCCTTGCCGCTGAAGCATCCGCATCAGTTGCTCGTCGCTGTAGGGCCGCTGCGGATTCTCCTCCGTAATGATGTCGCAGAGCGCCTTCTTCGCGGGGAGCGAGGCGTCGAAGAAGTCATCGAACGAGGCCGTGCGCCCATTGGGAAGCAAGACAAACTTGCCATCAGTGGCGCGGCTAACGGTGGACTCATGCAGGCCGATCTTACGCGCGACATCAGCGCGGGTCAGCGGATTCAGGGCGCTCTGCCCGACCTCCAGAAACTCGCGCTGCATCTCGATCAGCGCATCCGAGACACGCTGCATCGTGTCCCAACGCTGGCGTAGCGCCGCGATGAACGTCTGCGCCTTCTCCACATGGCTGCGGATATGCGTCCGCGCACCATCATCGCACTGGAGCCGCGTCAGATTCTTGCGCGCCCAGAGGTATTCGGGATTTACACGCAGGACGTAGCGATTGCGCTCCACAACCTCGGCGACAAACCCATTCGATGTCGCGCGAATCACCACATCGGGCCGCACTGGCGTCGCCGAGGCGGTCAGCGCGCCCGCCGACGCATCGAAGCCGTGCGCGGGATACGGATAGAGACTGCGGCGGATAAACTCCCACTCCGCCTCGATACGCTTGGGGGTCAGGCCGAGGCGTTTGGCGACCTCGCGGAAGCGGCGATAGGCGACATCACGCATGTGATCCCGCACCAGTAGCTCCGCCAGGGGCCGCGGCTCGCCCGCCTCCGCGAGCCGTCCAAGCTGAATCAGCAGGCATTCCTGCGCGCCACGCGCGCCAATGCCCGCTGGGTCGAGGCGCTGCAATGCCCGTAGCGCCAGTTCGACACGCTCAGTCTCGCAACCCAGCGCGGCGGCTGCGTCATCCACGATGGTCGGGGCAAGGAATCCGTGGTGATCGAGACTGCCGACGAGGTATTCCGCAATGCGCGCGTCCTCCGCCGGGAGACTGAGGCAGAGCGTCTGCATGAGCGTCTCGCCCGTGGGGATGGTGGCCGCGACCCGGCTCATCGGGTCGTCATTCTCGTCATCGGTATAGGCGCCCGCATAGGTCGGCCCACCGAAGTCCGGCATATCCTCGCGACGCTGATCCTCCGCCGAACGAGTCGTATTGCCACATACAGAACAGGGAGAAAGCGGGGTTTCCAATGGTGTATTACAGCGCGGACAACAGGTGCGTGTCTCCGCCTCGAATGCTGGATTCTCCTCCGCTGTCTGCGCGATGGTCGCCTCCAGTTCCTGATTCGGTAACTGCAGCAGGCGCACCGCCGCAATCTGGCGATAGGAGATGTTGAGTGTTGTCTGATGTTCAGCCGTCTGATCAACACGCAATTCCAGCGAATCCACAAGGCGCCTCACTTTCACCCATCCGCCGACCGCATGACGAGTACTACGGCCAGGCGCTACGCTCCAGCCCCCCACAGGAAGCCTGAATCGCGTAGTAGCAAGAATCGTGCCAATGACCTTTTGGCTCCGCGCCATCCCTGAATTATTCAGCATTCGTGAGTTCCTATTCACGCTACATCGTGTCACATTCGCACGCTTTTGACCAGGGGAAACACGCGCCAGGTCGCCCCATCATCCAGCCCGTTTGCGGCGCGACTCGCGGGGTAGCCCACTCGCGTGCTACCGTGGCAGTGTGCGCTGTGGACGAAGAGTGACTGGCGGCGCGGCATGCCTGGTGTGAGGAGAAGTGTCACGGTATGGGTACCCTGGTCGTGCTGGCGCTGGCGTCTATCCTCTTTTTCTCGGTTATCCTCATTACCGCCGCGCTGATGCTGCGGAACCACTGGGATGAGATCGGCCAGACAAAACAGCCCCCCACTGAATAGCGCCCATCTGCTATGCTAAAGGTGGCGCCGAGGCGATACGCTTACGGCGCTGGCTGGCGGCAAGTAGTAGAAGGGCGTATCCTATGTCAGAGAGCCGCGAAACGGTTGTACGCGAGCTTGTCGGGGAGCTTGAAGCGCGCTTCTCGTATGCGGCGGCGCTCATCAGTGGCGGCCAGGGTCTGCGCATCACCGACACTGGCAATGAGCAGCAAGCCTCCGCGACGAACCCCGCGCAGGGCATCGTTTTCACCGTCTACGATGGCGCGACGTTCAACGAGTTCGCTACGAGCGAGCTAGCGCCTGACACGCTCGCCCCGGCCGTGCGCCAATGGGCCAGTGGCTTGCGCCGACACGATGGCCCGCCGCTGCCGTTTGGCGGCCATGCGACCATCGCTGGACAGGATCGGCGCGACTTCGCCACCCCAATGCAAACCGACCCCGCCAGTGTGCCGCTGCCCCAGAAGCTCACGCTCATCCGCGACATCCAGCGGCGCGTCAGCGGGATGGATGCGCGGATCGTTCAAGCGAACGCGCAGTATGCGGAATCGAGCTACACCTCAGAATACATCGGGCGTGGACGCTGGCTGCGGCAGCGCATCAATGGCGTCTTGATCGGCCTTTTCGTCGCGACCCATGATGCGGGCGAGACGCGCTTCAACTTTCTCTCGATCAGCGGCGCTGGCGGCTTCGAGTTGGCGCAGGTGAGCGATGAGCAGCTCCAGCAGACCGTGGAGACGGCAGTGCGCCTGCTCAGCGCAAAACGCATCGAGCCGGGGGTCTACGACACCGTGACGGATCCTTCCGTCTCTGGCGTCATCGCGCATGAATGCTTCGGCCACGGCGTCGAGATGGATCTCTTCCCCAAGGGACGCGCCCGTGCGGCGGGCTTCGTCGGCCAGCGTGTCGCCGCGTCGGGGGTGGATATGTACGATGATCCGAGCCTGCCTGGCGCGTTCGGCTCGTACTTCTTCGACGATGAAGGCGAGCTTGCCCGCCCAACGCAGATCCTGCGCGATGGCATCCTCATCCATCCGATCAGCGATTTCGCTTCGACCACCTACGGCGCTGGCGTCCACACCGCCAATGGTCGGCGACAGGACTTCTCGCGCAAGGCCTACGCCCGCATGAGCAACACGTTTTTCGCGGCTGGAACGGTCGCGCCAGCCGACATGATTGCGGGCGTCGAGCGAGGGGTCTATCTGCGCAGCGCCATGAGCGGCATGGAGGACCCGATGGGCTGGGGCATCCAGGTCTCGGCGTTGTATGGCGAGGAAATCGTCAACGGCGCGTTGACTGGACGCCTTTACTCCCAGGTGGGCGTCTCTGGCTACGTCCCCGACCTGCTCCAGAGTGTGAGCGCCATCGGCTCCGATGTCACGCTGAGCGCGGGCGCCTGTGGCAAGGGCCACAAAGAGATGGTTGGCGTAGCGACGGGTGGCCCACACCTGCGAATGAAAGCGAGACTCGGCTGATGACGCACGACGAACTCACTGAGCGTCTGGAGACCACCGCATCACTCCTGGCGGAGGCCGTGCGCGCGACGCCGGGTGTAGACGCATGGCAGGCGCTCATCTCCCATCGCGAGGAGGCGCAGGTCTACCGCATCGGCGAGTCCATCGAGGAGGCGCGCCGCACCGTGGTGAGCGACGACACTGAGGTGACACTCTACAATCGGCATCCACCACACGCGGCGACCGAATCCACAACCGCGCTCGGCGCAACCACCTTCGCCATCTCGTCCGAGACGCTGGCGAACCCAGCCCAGCTTCGCGCGCGGTTGAGTGAGGGCGCGCAAATGGCCAGCCTGACCGACAATCCCCCCTTCACGCTGCCAGCGGCGCCTGCGGAGAGCTTTCCCGCAGTCGAAGCCGAAGACTTCGGGCTGAGCGCCTCGCTGCTGGAGGCGGCTGAGCGCCTGGGCGAGCAGATTCGCGCGGCGGTGCGAGCAGCGCCAGGGGTGCGCCTGGGCAGCGCCGAGATATTCGCCTCGCGCTCGCAGCATGTCTTCACCAACAGTCAGGGACTGCGCGCAAGCAAGCGCGAAACCGGCGCATACCTCGACCTTGCGCTCCTGGCGGGCGAGGGTGAGAACACCGCCGAATTTCACACCGAGCTACACCGCAGGCGCTTGAGTGATCTCTATGTCGAGAGTGTCATCGCCGCCTATGGCGCCTATGCGATGCACGCGCGGAAAGCGATCCCCACCACCGAATGGGATGGCCCAGTCATCGTCAGCGGCGAAGCGGTGGCGCATCTCTTCAATCCGCCAGTGGTTGGCGCCAGCCCTTTCACTGCGCATGCGTCCGCTGAAATGGCCTATCGCAAGCTGAGTCGTTTCCAGGTTGGTGAGTATATCTCCGCAGCCGAGCCACAGGGCGACCGCCTGACGCTGGTGAGCGACGCCACGCGCCCCTACGGCATGCGAACCTCCGCCTTCGACCGCGATGGTCTGCCAGGGCGCGCGGTCACGCTGATCGCGGATGGCGTCTTCCGCCAGCCCTGGGCGGATGCGCGCTATGCGCAGTACCTCGGCGTCGCGCCGACCGGCGCCATCGGCAACCTCACCGTCACGCGCGGCGGCGCCTCGGTGAATAGACTCCGCTCCACTGAGCGCGGCCCGGTCTATGAAATCGTCGCCTTCTCATGGTTCAATCCTGACCCCATGACGGGCGACTTCAGCGCCGAGATACGCCTGGGCTATCGCCACGACGATACGGGCGTCCAGCCGATCAAAGGTGGCTCGCTGGTGGGCAATCTCTTCGCCGCGTTCGGTGATGCGCGCTTCTCCGCAGAGTCGTTCACCGATGGCGTCTACTTCGGCCCAGCGGCGATTCGCTTTGCCTCGCTCACCATCACTGGCGGCTGAGGCGCGGCGGCTGGCTCAGTCTTCCTGGTAACGCTGCTTCGCGGCGCGGGCCATTTCGCGCTGCGACTCGCGCTCGCGAATGGTCTGGCGCTTGTCATATAGCTTCTTGCCGCGACACAGACCGATCTCGACCTTGACATGATTGTTGCTGAAGTAGAGACGCAACGGCACGAGCGTTAGACCCTTCGTCTGCGTTTTGCCAAAGAGTCGCATGATCTCGCGGCGATGGAGCAAGAGCTTGCGCGGGCGCAGCGGGTCATGGTTCTGATGGGTTCCATGCTCATATTCAGCGATGTGCATGCCTTCCAGCCACATCTCGCCCTGCTTCACGCGCGCGTAAGCGCCACGCAGGTTGACATGCCCCGCGCGAATGGATTTGACTTCGGTGCCAGTGAGCGCCAACCCCGCCTCGATGGTCTCGTCCACGAAAAAATCGTGGTAGGCCTGGCGGTTGACGCTGATCGTATATGAGTGCTCTGCCACGCGCGGCTTTCTCCCGTTCCATACCTCATGCCTAGCGGCGCCACTACGGCCACGCGCGCTATGATGTGGGTAGCGCGACGCGCTATTCGCGCGGCCAGTATGCGGGCCACGCCTTGCGCTGAGTTATGCAAACGATGTACAAACTATAGTGGGTCTCCAGCGTGTGGCGTTGCGCAGAGCGTCGCACAATGGGGACTCGCCCATCATACCCCCGATGAGCGCGCCCGGACAAGCGTGCGCCGCGGAGGCGCGGTGGGCTGGCGGAAGGCTGTAACGCATGTTCTACCGGCTTGGGCGCGTGATGACGCGCTTACGCTACTGGGTCATTGGCCTCTGGCTGGTGGCGGCGCTCGCCAGCATCCCCTTCGCGCCGCGTGTCGCGGAAGTCCTTTCCCCCGGCGGATTCTCCAGCTCGGACATGCAATCGCAGCAAGCGATAGACGCATTGCAGAGCGGCCTGCATATCAGCTTCACCAATGTGCTGGTCATCTTCTCCAGCAAGACCCTTACCGCCAATAATCCGCGCTTCGTCGCCCAGGCGACCGCCGCGACCGCGAAACTCCAGGGCTGGTCGGAGGTCTCGCAGATCATCCCGTTCACCCTCGACCCAACCCAAATCTCACACGACCAGCACACCGCCTACACCTCGGTCTTCCTGCGCGATAACTCAGACGCCGCGCCCAAGGTGCTGCCCGACCTGCGCTCGCGCATCGTCGCGCAACCCGATATCAGCGTCACCCTGGGTGGCGGCCCCGTCTTTTATTCCGACATCCAGACGGTCAGCGAGGCCGACCTGCGCCGCGCTGAGCTGATCGCCTTCCCGTTCGCCCTGCTCGCGCTGCTGCTGGTCTTTCGCTCGGTGGTCGCCGCTGCGCTGCCCGCGATGGTCGGCGGGTGCAGCGTCGCCGTCTCACTCGCGCTGCTCTACTTCATCGCCCAGCACACTCCCATCTCGATTTTCGCGCTGAACATCACGACGCTGTTCGGGCTGGGGCTGGGCGTAGACTACTCGCTCTTCATCGTCAGCCGCTTCCGCGAGGAGCTACGGCGCGGCGTCGAGCCGCAAGAAGCCATCGCTATCAGCATGGCCACCGCTGGGCGCGCGGTCTTTTTCTCCGGCCTGACCGTCTCCATTGGCCTGCTGGGACTGGTCATCTTCCCGATCAACATGCTGCACTCGGTCGGCCTCGGCGGCATGCTCACCGTCGCCTTCTCCATCATCGCCGCCGTGACGCTGCTGCCCGCGCTGCTCGGTGTGCTGGGCGCACGGGTGAACGCGCTGCCCGTGCGCCTGCCCCGCTTCGGTCACGCGCCTGCCGCCTACGAAGAAGAGCGCGGCTTCTGGCATGGCCTCTCGCTCTGGGTGATGCGCCGCCCCGTGCTAACGCTGCTGCCGACGCTGGGGTTCCTGCTGCTACTGGGCGCGCCATTCCTCAGCGTGCGTCTGGCCGCGCCCGATGCCAGCATCCTGCCGAAAACGGTGAAATCGCGCGCCGCCTTCGACACCCTGAACACGCAATTCAACCAGAGCGAGACGACGCCGATCATCCTCGCTGTCGAGACGACCGGCAGCCCGCTGGCCCCCGCGAACCTCATCGCGCTCGATCAATATGTCCGCCGTATCGCCAGTGATGGGCGCGTGGCCAACGTCAACAGCATCGTCTCACTCGACCCGCGCATCACGCTTACCCAGTACGAGCTAATGTACAGCGACCCCAAAGCCATCGCTGATCCCTACATCGCCCGCGCGGTCACGACACTGGCGGGCGAGCGCATCACGATGGTTCAGGTCTACAGCAAGTACGGCATGCTCGATCCGCGCTCCGAGGCGCTCGTCCAGGCGATTCGCGCGACCCCGCCGCCCAGCGGGATGCGCGTGCTGGTGGATGGTGGCACGGCAGGCATCATTGACTACGTAAACACACTCTACGGTGCGTTCCCCTGGGCGCTGCTGCTGATCGCGCTCGTCACCTATATCGTGCTGGCGCTGCTCTTCCGCTCGCTCGTCCTGCCGCTGAAGGCGATTTTGATGAATACGCTCTCGATTCTCGCCAGCTATGGCGCGCTGGTCTTCATCTTCCAGGAGGGACATTTCAGCAATTTGCTCAACTTCACGCCGCTGGGCTATGTCGAGGCCAGCTCGCCGATTCTGATGTTCTGCGCGCTCTTCGGCCTCTCGATGGACTACGAGGTCTTCCTGCTCTCGCGCATCCGTGAGGCGCACCAGCAGACCGGCGACAACACGCGCAGTGTCGCGCTGGGGCTGGAGCGCAGCGGCGGCATCATCACCAGCGCCGCCGCGATCGTCATCCTCGTCAGCGCCGCCTTCGCCTCCGCCGACATGGTGATCGTGAAGGCGCTGGGCGTCGGGATGGCGCTCGCCGTCGCGCTGGATGCGACGCTGGTGCGCGGGCTGCTGGCCCCCGCGACGATGCGCCTGCTCGGCGAGATCAACTGGTGGTGGCCGTGGCCGTTCAACCGCTGGCTTCCCGCGACCACCGATCAACGCGCCACCGCCAGCGCCCAGGCGAGCGATTCACCGCTGCCGACTGGAGGCGCCCGATGAGGATACCGAGACAGGGGCGGCGCCGGCTCGCGCTCTGGCTGGCGGCGCTGGGCCTGGTGGCCACGCTGCTGGCGGGCTGCGGCGTGCCAGGCACCATCACCTCCGCCAGCCCACTGCCCACCGTCGCCGTCGCCAGGCCAACGCAGGCCCCACTCGCGCCGGTCGCCTTCCCACAGGATGAGGCGCCGCACCATGACCTCACCGAGTGGTGGTATTACACTGGCCACCTCAACGGCAAAGACGCCAGAGGACGCGCGCATACCTATGGCTTCGAGTTGACCTTCTTCCAGACGTTGCGTGGTCAGCTCCCACCCTACTACGCCGCCCACTTCGCCATCAGCGACATCACCGCCGGACAATTCCACTATGCCGAGCAGGCGTCGCTGCTCTCGCCCGATATCATCCCCGTTCCCGGCTCGACCACTGGCTTCAACCTCTCGCTGGGCGGCTGGAGCGCGCGCGGCGTGAACGGCCACGACCGCCTTGCCGCGAGCATGCCGAACTACAGCATCCGGCTTGCGCTGACCGATGAGCTGCCTCACGCGATCCTGCATAACGGCAACGGCATCATCTCCTACGGCGCGGCGGGCTTCTCGTACTACTACTCGCGCCCGCTGATGGCCGTTACTGGCGCCCTCACCGCGAATGGCGTCACGATGCGGGTGACGGGGCAGGCGTGGATGGATCACCAGTGGGGCAATTTCGTCTCGCTCGTCGGCTCCGGCTGGGACTGGTATAGCATCCAGCTCGCGAACCACACCGAATACATGCTCTACGTCATCCGCGACGCGCAGAAGCGTCCCGTCGCCACTTTTGGCACGGCCATCGCCACCAACGGCGCCGCCAGCGTCATCCCGCCGCAGCAGATCACCTCGCAGGCGCTCAGCGCATGGACCAGTCCCGTGACAGGCGGCGTCTATCCCTCTGGCTGGCGCATCACCATCACTGGCCTGCGCCTCACCCTGACCCTGACGCCACTGCTCCGCGACCAGGAGCTGGTGACGGCGCGCTCGACCGGCGTCGCCTACTGGGAAGGAGCCATCGCCGTCAGCGGAACCGTGGCGGGCAAGCGCATCGAGGGCCAGGGCTACGTCGAGCTGACGGGCTACGCGAGCGTGCCAGCGTCGGCGGGCGCCGCGCTCGCGCCATGAG
The DNA here is from genome assembly GCA_963840335.1 of uncultured Chloroflexia bacterium. Classification (GTDB taxonomy): domain Bacteria; phylum Chloroflexota; class Ktedonobacteria; order Ktedonobacterales; family JADMIN01; genus JAKAIY01. The sequence continues at coordinate 37,666 of CAWIYP010000005.1, read as the reverse complement.
GGGCGCGGAGGTGGCTATAATGACCTGTAGGCGAATACAAGACAGGCGCCGGGAACCTAGGATACGCCTACCGGGAGAGGCGCCGCTGGTTCCAGGCGTAGACAAACAGCTTGACCGTCACCTACCAGCTACTCGGCCAGATAGCCACTCCCTCAGCGCAAAGTTGCTTGACACTTCGCTGCCTGGGTGGTAAAGCTACTGTACTGAAGAAGTTCCCGCCGCACCTCTCCTTAGGATGTACAGAGGTTTCCAGGCGCGTTCATCTCCTCAGCGCCCCTCTTTGCATTGGGATGTTTAGACTGCTGATGCAGCCGCTCTTGCGAACTCAGTTGAACTCAACTGACGTCAGTCGCTGACCACCTGATCCCTCCACGTTGTACGAGAGAGCGCAACGTGAGCCGTCAACCAGAATCACTTGTTGGTGATTCTTGATGATTTTTTACATGCGCAAGCTCTTTCCTCCTCATGAAGCGACTTGCCTCCTCCGGCGGCATACGGCGACGTTCGCCCCGCAGTAGGTGTATGTATTCGCGAGTTCAGCACGGCTTGCGCCCCAGCCCTGATCCCAACCCTGATTGCATTCACACGTGGCGCTATTTGGTAAGCACGTGCCAGAAATGCAGCCAGTTTCTCCCCTATAGTCCATCTTGCGACAGCACACAGCGTATATTCGCGAGATTGAGGAGCGCTTCCATGGTATTCGGAGCTGTTACCCTGACATTGAGCAATCTGGCGTTGCAAATCATCGTCGGAGCCATCGCCGCCGCCATTACTGGCCGCGCGATGCGTGGAGCGGGCTTCGGCCTTCTGGGCGATCTGCTGTTCGGAGTGATTGGAGCAGTCGTGGCCAACTTCGTCGTCAGCTATTTCAATCTGTTCAATTCTGGCCAATACGGCTTGCCTGGCGAGCTTGTTGTCGCGGTCATCGGCGCGATCTTGTTGGTCGTGGTCACACATCTCTTCTCTGGCCGTCGGAGCAGAAGCATCGCTGAGTAACCTTCCTCACTCGGAAGAAGCGCCTGCCAATGCCGCCTGTGACACGGGCAGACATCAGCTCACACAGCCAAACAGGCGTATCGCAGCGATTCGCGTCCCCGTAGCCTTATAGAAAAGAACGCTATGAAGCCGAACGCTTCAAGGAGCAAGCTCATGCAGTCCACACCGTACGTCCCACCCGTGCAGTCGGTTCAGCCCAATGAGCTACGTGAGCCAGGTTCACCAGTTCAGGTCGTCGAGCCGAGCCTACCAGCCCAGTCACCTCAAACACGCAGGTACTACCGCGTGGATACCGAGCCACGACCTTCGGTGTCGGCCGCCTATCGGGCCACGCAGACCGTGTATCTCCTCTTCGGCATTGTCGAAGCGCTGATCATCGCTCGTGTGGCGCTGAAGCTGCTAGCCGCCAACTCCGGCGTCGGCTTCGTGCGTTTCGTCTACGATGTGTCTCATCCGCTGGTGGCGCCATTCCAGGGCATCTTCCCGACACCGGTGAGCAACACCAACGTGCTCGAACTGTCCTCATTGGTAGCGCTCGCCGTATACGCAGTGGTTGCCTGGGCAATCGTGCTCCTGATTGCCATCCTGAGGCGGCGATCGCTTTCCACGACGGCTGAGTAGTGAACGGGTAGCGCATCTGATCTGCGGGCGGTTCGGACGCAAATCGCGCTATTCCACCCGCTCACCGCAGGCGCCAGGCGATGCGGTCAAGCCGTTCGACCCTGGCCTTGGCCCGCGTTCGCGTTGACAAGCGCGCGAGCGGCGGGCTATACTACATTTGTCGCCGTCTGTGAAGCGATTCGCACGGCGCTATGGTGACTGTAGCTCAATAGGTGGAGCGCCAGATTGTGGATCTGGAGGTCGCGGGTTCGACCCCCGTCAGTCACCCCACCATGCACGCATGGACAGACGCCTGGAGCCAGTGTGATCTGGTTCTGGGCGTTCGTTCTATCATGCATGGCGACCTGAACGATAGCATGCGTTAAACACACAGCCGATTGGCGGTGAAACTTGACGGTAACGTTATTCGTACAGGATAATAGAAGCAGTGAAATGAAGTGTGTTTGCGCCGGTAGGCGCGGCCCGAGATGATCCCGTTGGCCGCGAGACCGCAGTGAGCAAACGACTTCCAGTTAGATCGATCCACCCCGATCAGGGCGCGCAACAGGCGCGACAGGACATATGCCTCGTCCGATTTCTGACGCTGATGGTGTGGGTGACGTGGATGGGTACAAATTATCGTGAATATGCGCAGGAACACGCAGGCCAGCGGGCCTGTCGGGAGCGGGCCGGGGGTCCCTCCAAAGTCTCAGGTCGCCGTCCGGTATGTTGATCGTGATCATGAGCGCGCGCGGGCAGGACGCCCCGCGAACCAGTTGACCTCTTCTTCCTCTGCCACATGGACTGTGTGGAGCGCCTGGCCGGGGCATCCCGCCATTCTTCCTCCCCTCCCTCGTGAGGCCCGTTCGAGCCTCGCGAATGAAGTGACCGAAGCAAGCGCGCCCACCCAGCAGCGCCAGCCCGCGCGCAGAGGCGTCCCCGCGCGGCCAGCGCGGCCAGCACAGCCCCGACCCGCCAGCGCGCCTACCAACAGCGCGCGGCGCTACACCGTCTCGACGCCAGCGTTCAGCCCGGCGCCCGCGCCACAGCGACGCCCCGCGCGGCACGTCAGCCCGGCCACCTCCGGCGAGGCGCGGCCCGTGCAGCCAGCCGCCCGCCAGCGCGCTCACGCGCGCGCGCAGCAGTCGCCGCGCTCCGGCGTCGCGCTCTTTCCCGCGAATCTCGACTGGCCAGCGCGCTTTGATGACTGGATGATTGACATCATGCGGCGGCGCGCCCTGCGGCTGAATAGCGGCGCGCGGCGGCGTGGCTCGCCCGGCTCGGTGCGCGCCGTCGAACTGGCGCACATCATGGAGCGCTCGACAGACGACCAGGGCCACTGGATTTGCGCCATCTGCCACCAGCCGATGACGCTGGTTGATCTCTCATTCGACCATATCGTCGCGCTGGCGGATGGCGGCGAGCATGCCGCGCACAATCTGGCTCCGACGCACCGCAAGTGTAACGAGATCAAAGGCTCCGAGAAGGCGCAGTATCGCGTGCAGGCGCGCGACCGCTGGCTCACCGAGTGGGCGAGTGGCAGCACCAGCATCGGCTCCTCGATGGCGCCGAACATCAATGCGCGCTCTTCGCAGAGCGCGCAAACCCGCTACGCCTGAGCCACGCGAGCCGCCGCCTATACCTGTGGGGGTACGGGCGGCGGCATTTTTATGGGACGCGCGGCGCTACTTCACCGTATCCTCGCTCACCTACTGAGTGTGCAATATCCCACAAGCGAGGGTGCGACTCAGCGTGCTATACTATCGGCGCGGCGCCACCTGTGCGCGTCGCGCAAGGCGAAAAGGAGACCAAAATGGCCGATATGCATACGCCCGTTGAGGCTTATGGACAGCTCAGCCAGGCGGATCGCACTCAGCTCGCGCAGACGTTCCTGGAGGAGATGAAAAAGGAGGATCACGCCTCCTATGAGCGCTTCGCGCACATTGATCTGAACACCGTGACCGCCGAGCAGCTCGCCGACATGCACAACCACGCCGCGAAGGCGCACCCCAACGTCTTCGGCGCCGTCATGAAACACCCCATTCTCACCGCCGCGCTCGCGGGCTTCGCAGTCTATGAGGTAGACCGCCACCTGGGCAAACACTAGTCACATTTCCCGTGCGGACGAAGCAAAACAACACAGCCCCCGTTCCCGTGCCAGGAACGGGGGCTACACGTCAGCGGCGCGAATGACGCGACGCAGAACACGCGCCATAAGCCAAGGAGGGACATCCATGACCACTGAAGAACTCCTGCGCGAACTGGAGTCACAGACCCACTCTCAGCGCGTCCGCGCAATGGTCGAACTGGGACGCCAGGATACCGCCGAGAACAAGGCAATTATCGCGGAACTGGAGCGTGGCGACTTCTATTCGCGCAGCCTCGCCCTCTACGCCTGCTACGGCAGCCGCGACGCCGCGCATGTCCTGCGCGCGCTCCACGACCCCTCCCGCCTGATGCGTGGCCCCGCCATTCGACTTGTCGCCCTCGTCTGCGATGACGCAGAGACGATGCGCGCACTCGATGAGACGCCGCCCAACATGCGTGCGCGGCTCATCAGGAACTTGCGTGAGCGCAAGGGCTTTGATATAGCCGACGCCTGGCTTGCCGCGCAGACGCCCGCCACACCGCGCTTCGTTTCGCTCATCCCGCTCGCTTCCTCCAATCTGGCGCCGCAGCTGCTCGCAAATCATGCCACCCTGTTCACTGAGCGTGCGACTCAGACCGATTGGAACAATCTCGCGCGCCGTCATCCAGCGCAAGCGAGCGCGCTTCTGCGCGAGCAGATAGCCACAACGACCGAGCCAGATGGCCGCCTGCTCTGGCGCCTCAACGCCGCGCTCCCAGCGCTGGCCAACAGCGATCCCGACGCCGCGCTTGCTCTGGTGAGCGAGATGGGCCGCCTCTCACAACTGCGCCACATCCACTACGACCGACTCGCTGTGCGCCGTCCCGCGCAGCTCGCCAATCTCATTCTCTTCGAGCCAGAAAGTTTCGCCATTCGGTCTATCTCATTCAGGCTCCGAATACGGAGCCTCTCGACTGAACAGATTATTGCGCTCTACCGCCGCGACCATAGCGTCTTCGGCTGGGGAAAAGGCTGGTTTCGTCACATCGCGCCAGAACAGCGCGCAACCGTTTTCGAAGGGCTGGGCGAGCTGCTCAAGACGCATTCTGACATTCTGCGCTCGCTACCCACCGTCGAACGCGAGCGCGAGGCGCGCAAAGCGCTGGCGGACACCACTCAGAAGATTGAACAACGCCTGTACTACGCGAGCATGCTGGGATGGGACGAGGCGCGCGCCACGCTCGATCCCTACCTGCGCGCCAGTGAGGCGGCAACACGCCTGGCGGCGCTCAAAGCGCTGATCCGCGCGGTCGTCTACAATCGCTCACATCTGGACGATGCGCTGGATGAGGTCGAAAGGCGGCGCAATGAACAGGACAGTGTGCGTCAAGCCATGCTCTCCGCGCTCCGCGAACTGCCGCCTACTGTCTGGCGCGTGGAGCATCTCCCCATCCTCGCCGAGATTATTCGCTCGGGACTCAACGATGTCAGCCTCTCCGACATGTCACGCATTGAGATCATGCAGCTACTGCTCAAACTCATGCCTATGTTTCCCGATTGGGCGAGCGAACAGTTTGTCCAGACGATGCGCGAGCGTGGGGCGCGCTGGCTTCGTGGCATTCCCCAACTACCGCTCCTGGCCGAGCTACGGTTGGCGCAAGCGCTCACATCCGTGCTCGATCTCTGGGCCACGCGACTTGATGACGAGTCATCTCTAGACATATTGGATAAACTCTTCACGAAACCCGCCGCTTTCGCGCTGGCCATACCCGCCGTCACCACATTCCTTACCCGCACACACAACCGCCCAAACGCTGCACGCGCCCTCACGCTGCTTCGTGAACGCGCGCCCACCGAGTTCGCGCGATTCGTCTCCGAAGCGCTCGCCGCCGACCCAAGCTGGATCACGTTCTCCGTGGTCTCCGACTTCCTGTTCCGAAACCGCCAGGATTTGTTAGGGCCATTTCTCGTCTGGCAGCCATACGACGGACGCTGGGGAACTGACCAGAAGCCGTTCCTGCCGCCGCTAACGGGCCTGTTGGCAGGCGCGACCGCTACCCAGCAACAGCGCTATGCTGACGCCACAATGGCCATCGCCAGCGATGAGACGCAGCCGAGTAGCGACACAATCAACGCAATCAAATGGTTGGCGCTGCTCCCCGCCATCTCGGCGGAGCGGCTGGCGACGCTGGCCGACGACAAGCGCTCAGTTGCGCGCACATCCGCGCTGCTCGCCCTCGCGCGGATGGATCAACCCGCTGGCGGGCTGCACACGCTGCTCGCCGCGCTGGAAGACGACCGCGCGCGAATCGCGATCCATTCGCTGCGCCGCTATCTACTCGCCATGCCCGCGCAAGCGGCGCTCGAAATCCTGCGCGGGGTCGCGCTCGACCGCGTGACCGTCGCCAAGGAAGTCATACGGCTGATTGGGGATCTCCCGCCCGATGTGGGCTACCCGGAGTTGCTGGCATTCGCGCGCCGTGACCTGCATCGTGACGTGCGCATCGCGCTACTGCGCACGCTCGACCGCTACCTCGACCGCGCGCAATCGTGGGAATTGCTGGAGGAGGCCACGCGTTCGTCGGAACGCGAGCTCGCCCTTGCGCCGCTCAGCCTGTCTTCGCTTGACGACGCGGAATCGTTGGCCACGACCCAGAGCGTCGCGACCCAACGCCATGTATTGCGTCTGCTCGCGCCACTCGTCACGCATCCTGACGCCGAGGCGCAGCGCGAGGCGGTGCGCTACTGCGCAATGCTAGGAATCGCCGACGAGGAGCAGACACTCACACCGACGCTGGTCGCGCGGGTGGAAGAAGCCGTCACCGCCGCGCAAACGCGCACTGACTTCGATGTGGGCGCGGCCATCGCAGCGGCCTTCTTCGGCGTCTGCCGGGCCAATGACACTGAGGGTATGGCGCGGGTGATGCGTGCGCTGCTGCCCCATCGCCGCCCGCTGGAGCGCGCGGTTGGGTCGCTCACGGCGGCGCCGCGCACACTGGAGCGGCGGCTCATGCCCGTCCTGCGGGCGGCCATTGCGGCGCTGGCGACGGATCCCCTGACCACACGCCTGCGGGTAGACATCGCCATCGCGCGCTTCCTGGCCGATGCGCTCGAAACCTTCCTGCGCGACCTCGCGACGGCGGATGCGCTCGACGCCGAAACGCTCATCTCTACCGCCAGCAAATTAGCGAGCGTGCGCAATCGAAGCGACAATGCCGCATTCTTTGCGCTGGAGGCGCGGCTGGGCGCGAGTGACGATGAGCGGCTGCGTCGTCTCGCGCTGGCGATCCTCCAGTCCCGCGCTTCGAACATGGGTGGCTGGGATGATGCCCTGCTGGAGCGGCTTCGCATCTACCGCGCCGACCCCTCGCCACTCGTCGCGGCGGCGGCGCAATTCACGTTTCCAGCCAAAGCGGACGAGTGAACGAGGGACGCAGCGCTACCCGATGCGCTTCTCCGCCAGCGCGGGATCATACAGGGTAGCGCCGCTCAGGTTTGCGTCGGTGAGGCAGGCGTCGGTCAGCGTCGTGCCGTAGAGCACGACGCCGCTCAGGTTCGCGCCTGTCAGGTCGGCGCCGCTCAGGTTCGCGCCACTCAGCAGCGCGCCCGCCAGGTTCGCCCCGCGCAGGCTGGCGTTGCGCAGGTCGGCGCGGCGCAGGTCGGCCCCGCTCAGGTCGGCGCGCGCAGGTCGGCCCCGCTCAGGTCGGCGCCATCCAGGCGCGCATGGCGCAGGGTGGCGCCCCAGAGGTTCGCCTCCACCAGGCTGGCGCTCGTGAGATCGGCAAAGCTCAGGTCAATCCCCGCGAGCCGCGCGCCCGCCAGATCAGCCTCGGCCAGCATCGCTTCGTGGAATGTTATCTCGCCAGCGCCATAGCGCGCGATGAGTTCGTGATGTCGCATGTTCGCATGTCCTTTCGCCACCGCCCAGGGCAAACAGCCGCCAGGAGCCAAGTGGCTTTACAATCGCGTGTCTTTTGCCTCTCCGATGCCACCGCGCACCAGGTCAGACGCCCACAGCGAGCGGGCGTGAGCGCATCATTGGAGTTTGTATGGCCATCCTCGGCCTTCTTCGTCCCTGGCCTTCCTCGGCCTTCCCTATGGAAGCTACCCGGCGCTCATCGTTGACTGTGCGTGGTAGTCATGGAGGGGAGATTGTCCAGCGCGCTCATCCGCGACGAACGCTTCGTCTCGTCTCGCGAGCGTGATGGAACAACGCTTACATGATGTAGTATAGGCGTCTTGTGGAAGAAGCGCCAAACACCCTGGCCGTTAAGTCCGGCGCAGGGTGTGGCGGCGATAGCATGGCGCCAGCTAGCCCAGCAGGCGCAGCCGGCGCGCCGCCTGTTCGAGCGTCTCGCGAAACTGCGGCGCCGCGATGGCGATCAGGCTGCGCGCACGCTCTGAGAGGTCGCGTCCGTAGAGTTCCGCAGTGCCATACTCCGTCACCACGTAGTGGACGTGGGCGCGTGTGCTCGTCACCGCCGCTCCTGGGCGCAGTATCGGCACAATGCGTGAGGAGAAGCCATCTACCGGCTCCAACACCAGGGCGCCATCCAGATTTTCGTTTGACTGCGCCTTCGCCGTCGCGGGCAGCGCAATGATGGGACGCCCCTTCCGCGAGAGCGCGGCGCCACGCAAGAAATCCATCTGACCGCCGACACCGCTGAATAAATGCGTCCCCAGCGACTCGGCGCACACCTGCCCCGTCAGATCAACCTCCAGCGCACTGTTAACCGCTACCATATGGTCAAACTGGCGAATGACGCGCGTATCGTTGGTGTAGTCTGAGGGGCGTAGTTCGATGATGGGGTTGTCATCAATGAAGTCAAGCAGACGCTGCGAGCCAACGACGAAGCTCGCGACGATTTGCCCCCGGTCGAGCGCCTTGCGCGCGCCAGTGATGACCCCGCGCTCGACTAGTTCGAGCACACCATCCGAAAACATCTCGGAATGGATACCCAGGTCGCGGCGGTCGGCAAGCGCAGCCAGCACCGCATCTGGAATCGCGCCGATGCCTAGCTGCAACGTCGCGCCATCTTCGATCAGCGACGCGACCTGCCGCCCGATCTGCAACTGCTCTGGCGTCGGCGTCTTCGGCTGGACTGTGTAGAGTGGCGCATCCCACGAGACCGCATAGTCGAGTTGCGAGACATGGAGGAAACTCTCGCCATGCGTGCGCGGCGTTCGCTGATTCACCAGGGCAATGACCGTTTTTGCGGAATCCACCGCCGCCCGCGTCACATCCACCGACGGGCCAAGCGAGCAGTAGCCATGCGCATCGGGCGGTGACACCTGCACGAATGCGACATCTGGCGCGAGCATGCCCCCAGGCGCGAGTAGCGCGGAAACGTCGGAGAGGAACACCGGCGTATAGCTTGCGCGCCCGGCATTGGCCGCCTCGCGTGTATTCTCGGCGACGAACAACGCGCGCAGTGAGAAGTGGCCAGCCCAGCGCGCGTCAGTGTAGGGCGTCGGGCCGTAGGTATGCAGGTGCGTCAGCTCGACATCGCGCAATTCCTCGCCCCGCCCCACCAGCGCCTCGATCAGTGGCGTCGGCGTTGCGCACGCTCCCTGCACAAATATTCGATCTCCGGACCGTACCGCCTGTACCGCCTCGGAGGTATCACACCATGTTGTCATGGGAATCTTTTCTCACAGAACATCATGGGCCATCGGCGCTTCGACACGCGCTAGCCCCCGTCAGCGGCGCAGGCCAGGGCAATCACGCCATGACAAAATCGCCGCCTTCTCGTACCATATCACACCGGGCGCCGCATACCTCCACGCGCGCGCTGCCGCCACTGTCGCCAGCGCGCGCATGCCCATGGGCGGCTCACGACGACTCCAGCCAGCAGACTGAGCGGGCGAGGCCAATCTCGGCCCGCAGCCGCTCGCGGAGGATGGCTGGAGGCTCGGCGGTATCGAGCCGTAGATAGCTTGCCTCGGCTTCGCGCGCCGCGTCATACGGCTCCCAGGCCGCCGCCTGCGCCGCGTACAACTCAGGGCGGCCATCCGAGGCCTGGGGGGCGGTGGATGCGTCCGCGCTGCGGGCGGCCACCCGCTGGCGCCAGCGTCGCGCTAGCCGCGCCATGACGACATCCACCGGGCAGACAGCCTCGATGAAGCGCACAGTGGCTCCCGCCTCCGCGCCTACACGCAGCGCCGCCAGCCGCTGCGCCTGCCGCGAGAAGGATGCGTCCAGCACGACGCTCTGCCCGGCGGCGAGGGCTGCGCGCGCCGCGTCCGTCAGCGCCGCGTAGGTGCGCGCATTCCACTCGGCGGAGTAAATGTCAGCGCCATACGCCGCTGGCACGGGTTGCGCGGGATTCAGCCCCGCTAGCTGTTTGCGCAGCGCATCGGAGCTGATGACGACGGCGCCCAGCGTGTCGCGCAGCATGTTGGCCAGCGTGCTCTTTCCCGTCCCCATCAGCCCGCCAACCAGGATGAGCTGCGCGCGGGTCGGGTTGGCGGCATAGCGCGCCGCGAGCGCGAAGAGGCTCCTCGCCCGCTCACGCGCCAGCTCACGCTGGGCTGGCGGCGTCTCCGGCTCATCGAGCTGAAACGAGAGCACTTTGCCACGCACATACGCGCGGTAGCAGGCATAGAAGGGCAGCAGCTCGCGCAGCGCGTTATCGCCGCTGGCCGCGACATAGGCGTCCACGAAACTTTGCGCCAGATCGGCGCGTCCGGCGCCATCCAGCTCCATCGCGAGGAAGGCGACCTCGCCAGCGACATCACCATAGCGGATACGGTCGAGAAACTCGATCCGGTCAACGAAGACGAGCCGGTATCCAGGCGCATCGGGCGTTTCGAGCCGGTAGATATGCTCCATCCGCAGATCACCGTGGCAGTCGCGCACACGCCCCGCGCGCAGCCGCTCATGCAGCAGCGGCGCCCGCTCCGCCAGGAAGCGTTCCACGTAGTCCGTGATGCGCGCATCATCCTCAGCAGTGAGTGTCCGCCCGATGTAGGGGCGCATCTGGTCGAAGTTTTCGCGCCAGTTCGCCGCGATGGTCCGCGCGTCGCCATAGCGGGCGAGCCTGCCGCTGACCGGATGCGCGGCATGGAAGCTGGCGATACGCTGGGCGATCTCGGCGAGCAGCGCTGGCTCCGCGGCATCCGCGCGGACGAGCGCCGCCAGTGTCGCCTCCTCGGGCAGTCGGCGCATCACGACGGCGTAGTCAATCACACGCGCATCATCCAGCATCGCACCAGGCTGTGGCAGGCTCTCAGGCGGCATCGCGGCGCCAAAACGCGGCGCGCCATCGGACGCCAGCAACACAGGCGCGACGCCCAGATAGACGCCAGGCGCCAACTCCTGGTTGAGTTGCGCCTCCAACGCGCAGAAGTGGCGGCGGCGCGCTGGCGTAGAATAGTTGAGGAAGCCGAAGTCCTGGGGCTTCTTCAGCTTATAGACCCGTTCCGCCGTCAGCAGGACGACCGAGGCGTGGGTCTGTATCACCGCGACCTCGCCGCCTACGTGCACATCGGGAGGAAACGCCGCTGGCCGCATGAGCGCGCGCATGAGTGTATCAAAGGGTGGCGTCGCGGGCCGGGCATGTCGCGTGGCGCTCATAGGTTGGCTCCTGATCTGCTGAACGAGACTCACAGAAGTGCTACGCAAGTCCCTTGCCCCACATGCGGCGCCACGAAAGGATATGATGGAGATGCGCCACGGACGCGAAGCGAATGTGATACAGGACGCAATCCTTGTGACGCCAGCGAGAGATGGCAAACGCATAGTACAGGCAAGTCGCGTGAAGCATCGCGCGCAGCGCCCGCTGCGCGTGTGGAATTGACGAAGAATACGCGCATTGAGAGGAAATCCCATGGGCGAAATCATGACGGCGAAGTCGCAGTTGATTAGCGGAATGACCTTCGAGGGCGAGGCTGGTTCTGGGCATCGCCTGATTATGGACGCCGCCGAGCATGCGGGCGGGGAAGATCGCGGCTTCAGGCCAATGGAGCTGCTGATAGTCGGCCTGGCGGGCTGCACGGCGATGGATGTCATCGCCATCCTGCGCAAGAAGCGGCAGCATGTGACGGGCTACGAGGTGCAGGTGCGCGGTGAGCGCGCGGAAGATCATCCGATGGTCTACACTGAGGTCACTGTGGAGCATATCGTCACGGGCCATGACGTACAGCCAATAGCGGTGGCGCGCGCCGTCGAGCTTTCCGAGACGAAGTACTGCGGCGCGAGCGCGACCCTGAGCAAGACCGCCAAGGTGACGCACACCTTCCGCATCGAGGAGGCCGCCCCCGACGCGCCTGATCTCTAACGGCGCGCCATCGAATGGCGTGACGCCGTATTGACGACGTGGAGCGCTACGCCATTCGCTCGCTACGATGTATCAGCGCCTATCAATGCGCGGCGAAGTTGCGCCAGAAGAGGTAGACCCGCTCGCGCAGCGCGGCATGCTCCAGCTTGCGCAGGTAGGGGTCCTGCTTCCAGAGCCACTCGGCCTGCGTGCGCGACTCCGCCATCAGCCGCGTGTCGGCCATGCTCGCCACCTTCAGCTCGGGCAGGCCGCTCTGGCGCACGCCGAAGAAGTCGCCTGGCCCGCGCATCCGCAGGTCGGCCTCGGCCAGCGCGAAGCCATCGGTCGTCTGCTCCAGTGTGCGCAGGCGCTCGGACGCGGTGGCGCTGGCCTCCTTGCTCAGCAGATAGCAATACGACTGCTGCGAGCCGCGCCCCACGCGCCCCCGGAACTGGTGGAGCTGCGAGAGGCCGAAGCGGTCGGCGTCCTCGATCAGCATCACCGTCGCGTTCGGCACGTCCACGCCCACCTCGACCACCGCCGTCGCCACCAGCACATCGATCTCGCCATCGCGGAACTGGCGCATCACGCGATCCTTCTCCGCCGGGCGAAGCTGGCCGTGCGCCAGCCCCAGCCGCAGATGCGGGAAGACCTGCGTGCGCAGCCGCTCATACTCCGCGACCGCCGACTTCGCCTCCAGCGCCTCCGACTCCTCCACCAGCGGGCAGATCACATACGCCTGCCGCCCTGCGCGACCTCGCTCTCGACCAGCCGATACGCCTCGTTGCGCTGCCCGCCAGAACGCCAGCGCGTGATGATCGGCATGCGCCCCGCTGGCATCTCGTCCAGCGTCGAGACATCCAGGTCGCCGTAGAGCGTCAGCGCCAGCGTGCGCGGAATCGGCGTGGCCGTCATCACCAGCATGTGCGGGCTGCGGCCCTTCTGGCGCAGGGCGTCGCGCTGCTCCACGCCGAAGCGGTGCTGCTCATCCACCACCGCCAGTCCCAGCCGCTTGTACTCCACGCCCTCCTGGATGAGCGCGTGCGTGCCGATGGCGATGGCGGCCTGCCCGCTGGCGAGCGCGTCACGCGCGGCGGCGCGCTCCTTCGACCGCTGGCTCCCCGTCAGCAGCACAGCCAGCAGCCCGAACGGCTCCAGCAGGCGCACGAGGCCGCGATAGTGCTGCTCCGCCAGAATCTCCGTCGGGGCGAGCAGGGCGCCCTGGTAGCCATTCGCGGCGGCGGCCAGCAGCGCGGCTGCCGCCACCACCGTCTTGCCAGAGCCGACATCGCCCTGCAGCAGGCGGCTCATCGGCTTGGTCGTCGCGATGTCGGCCAGAATCTCGACGAATCGCGCGGCGCTGCGCCCCGGTGAAGGCGAAGGGCAGCGTGCGCTCGAAGCAGGTTGCGCTGAGCGGCCAGAGTCCCGTCTGCGGCAGCGTCGTCGCCAGCGCCTCCGCGTCGTCGGCGGACGCGTCTGGCTCGGCGAAGATCAGCGTGGCGGGTGCGGGCAGCGCGGGCGCGGGCGGGCCATCCTGCCAGTTGGCGCGGCGCGTCAGCATCCCAAGCTGGATCAGGAATAGCTCATCGAAGGCGAGGCGCCGCTGGGCCGCGCGCAACTGCTCGGCGCCATCGGGGAAGTGCATCTGCGCGACGGCCTCTGGCAGCGGCTCCAGCGCGGCGCGGTCGCGCACAGCGGGAGGCAAATGCTCGGCGATGAACGGCGCGCAGTGATCCACCGCCCACTTGACGAACTTGCGCATCGCCTTGGGATTCAGCCCCTCTGTCAGCGGATAGACTGGCGTGAGGCGTCCGGTGTTGATGAGGTCGCCCTGTTCCGGCAATTCATGGCTGCGCACGCCAAACTCGACGCGATTGGCGAACCGCTGTTTCACCCCCGTCATGACGATGTATGAGCCAGGTGTCAACTGCTTCTGCAGGTAGGGCTGATTGAACCAGATCGCGCGCACGGCGCCCGTCTCATCCGAGATGCGCGCGACAGTGCGCGTGCGCGGGCCGTTGCGCTTCGTCTCCACCTCCCAGATCAGCCCCATCACCGTGCAAACCTCATCGAAGGGCGCATTGCCGATCTTGGTGAGCTGGCTGTAGTCGCGATGCTCGCGCGGGAAGGTGAAGAGCAGATCACGCACCGTCTCGATGCCCAGCCGCCCCAGCCGCTGCGCCTGCGCCTGCCCCACGCCAGGGATGGCGGTGACGGGCGCATCGAGCAGATAGGCGTCCTCGGGGCGTGGTGGGCGCGTGACCGCCGACGCCGCGCGCGGGCGTAGCTCAGGCGGCTTTGGTGGTGGCGTGGCGAGCGGCCAGTCCTCGGCGCGCACGGGCGGCGCAGCCTTCACTGGGCGCAGCGTGCGCGGCTGGGCGGGGCAATCGCGGGCGAGCGGGGCGTCACGGGGCGCGGCGCTGGCGCGGAGCGCTGGCATGGCGGGCGGCGCGATGGCGTGGGCGCCGCCGCATCGAGCAGGGCGAGGGCCGCGCGCACCCGCGCCGTGCGCTGCATCGGATCGAGCGCGCCATAGCCGCCAAGCTGCCGCGTCATCGCCAGCGCGAGGCCATCATCTGGCGCGCCCGCAAGCTCGCCCGCCCAATCACTCGACCCAGCGCGCCAGAAACGACTCGATGCCGCCAGGCCGGACGACCGTATCCGCGTGGTTGGTGCGCTGCTCCTGCCGCAGGATGCGCCGCGCCCGCTCGATCAGCGCCTGCGCGCCCGCGCCCGACATCCCCGTCGGCTGCCGCATGCTTCCCCCTCCGGTGTAGACTCAGGCGCGACCACATGTTCTATCCCACACCAGAGGAGTATAACCCACATCGCCGCCCGTCTCCAGCGTGGCGCCGATGATGGGCTACCTGCCTGCGCCGCTCCCATGCCCCGCGTGTGATACGATGCCCAGCGGGAAGAATCCGCGCACGCGACTACACGAGGAGGCGACGCCATGCCACGCGCGATAGACTTTCACGTCCACCTGCCCATCGCCGAGTTCATGGATGTCGCCATCGGCAAGTATCGCGCTGATGTCGAGAAATACTTTCGCCGCGAGGTGAAGCTGCGCGACATCCAGGAGATCGCCGACTACTACGCCGAGCAGGACATGGTGGGCGTGCTGCTCGCCTGGGACGCCGAGACCGCGACCGGCCAGAAGCCGCTGCGCAACGACACTGTCGCCGAGATCGTCCGGCGCTACCCCCAGCAGTTCATCGGCTTCGCCAGCGTGGACCCGCACAAGGGCGACCGCGCCATCGCCGAGGCGCAGCGCGCCGTGCGTGACCTGGGCCTCTCAGGCATGAAGTTCCACCCTGGCATTCAGGCGTTCTATCCCAATGACCCGCAGTTCGCGCCGCTCTTCGCCGAGATCGCCAAACTCGGCGTCCCCGCGCTCTTCCACACTGG
The DNA here is from genome assembly GCA_963840335.1 of uncultured Chloroflexia bacterium. Taxonomy (GTDB): domain Bacteria; phylum Chloroflexota; class Ktedonobacteria; order Ktedonobacterales; family JADMIN01; genus JAKAIY01. Next base: position 22,336 of record CAWIYP010000005.1, on the reverse strand, counting down.
CACATCCGGCCTTGGCGCCAACATGCCCGGTGGCGGCGGCGTCAAGCTCGACTACACGCGCCCCATCTACCTCGACAGCCTCGCCGCCGACTTCCCCGCGCTGACGATCATCGGCGCGCACCCCTCCTGGCCCTGGGAGCAGGAGATGATCGCCATCCTCCAGCACAAGCCCAACGTCTACAACGACCTCTCCGGCTGGTCGCCGAAATACATTCCTGAGGCCTTGCTGAGAGAAGCGGCGGGACGTCTGAACCACAAATTCCTGTTCGGCTCAGACTATCCCTTCATCACCCCTGACCGCTGGCTGGCAGAATTCTTGCGTTTGGACGGCTGGAACGATGATGCGCGCAAGCAGGTGCTCTGGGGCAACGGCGCCCAACTGTTGGCGCATACGAGCATCGCACAGATGACGTTTGGCTGAATCTGTGTGTGGCTTGGCGCTTTTGGACGTATAACATCAGGTGTACAGTGTAGCGCAAGTCAGACGCAGACAATCAGCTACTGATACAAGGAAGTCCAACGACGGGCGCCTTGCGAGCGCCTGCTTTGCCGCTGGCCTCTGAGCGGCTAGGCGGCTGCGCACTTCTCAAGGAATAGGGCGGCGAATGAGCGTACCGGTGTCTACGGAACCAATGGGCGACCTGGAGTTCGAGAGACGAGGGGAGCCTTGGTGGCGCATTACACTGCGCGCGATTGACCGCTTCGCCCACCTGCTGACGACTTCGGAATGGGCCTTTGCCGCGCTCCTCATCTTCAGCTACGCCTTTTTCCTGACGCCAGTCGGCACCAACACCATCAGCCGCTACGACATGGTGTACGCGCTGGCCCACGGCGTCGCCAACATTGACATTCACGCCAGCAACACGATTGACGTGAGCTACTTCCACGGGCACTGGTACTCGCCACGCTCGCTCGGCCTCTCGCTGCTGGCGACCCCGATGCTGATGGTTGTCGGCCATTTCTATGACCTCGACAACTACGCGCGCCTGGGTCTGAACATACAGATCGCCCTGCTCAACGCCTTCACCCTGCTGCCCGCGACTGTCATCAGCGCGCTCGCGTTCCGCCGCTTCGTGGCGCGGCTGCGGCCCTCGCTCGATGGCTCGCCGCTGCCCTATGTGGTCGCGGGGATGTTCGCGCTGGGCACACTGGCATATCCCTTCTCGACGACGTTCTATAGCCACATGTTCGGCGGCGCGCTGATCTTCTTGGCCTTCTACCTGCTCTTCACCGCTCGCTGGATGCAGGCGCCGCAGCGGCGCATCGTCCTGGCGGGCCTGCTCACAGGCGTGGCCGTCATCAGCGAATATCCCGTCGGCGTCATCATGCTGCTGCTCGGCGGCTACATCCTGCTGGCGTTCCGGCGGCGGCGCGTCCAGGCGCTGACGCTCTTCGTCGCGGGCATCACGCCGAGCGCGCTGTTGCTGGGATGGTACAACTGGTGGGCCTTCGGTGATCCGTTCAACCTGAGCTACGCATTCGTCTCGGGCGCCCAGTTCGCGGGACAGCACACCGGATTCTTCGGCATCACGGTTCCGACCCTGGCCGGACTCTGGGATGTGCTCGTCTATCCGCGCGGCCTGCTCGTCGAGTCGCCGTTCCTGATCCTCGTGCCGCTGGGGCTGGCGCGCTGGTATCGCTCACGCGGGCCATATCACCTCGAAGCGCTGATGGCGATCGCCGTCAGCATCATCTACCCGCTCATCGTCTCGGCCTACTTCCTGCCGATGGCGGGCGAGAATCTGCCCGGCCCGCGCCTGGTGACGCCGATGCTGGCCTTCACCTGTCTGAGTCTGGCCTGGGTGGTGGATGACCATCGTCGTCTGGCTGCGGCGTTTCCTGGTGGCCGCGATGGGCGTCGGCGTGGCCGTCTCGTTCCTCTACGTCGCGCTTGGAGTGCGGATAGACCACACGTACGGCGCGTACCCCATCACCGATCTCTACTGGCCGCTCATCAACTCAGGCATCGTTCCGGCCCGCAATGGGCCACACGTCCCGAATCTCGGTCGGCTCTGGCTGCATCTGTCGCCCACCTGGAGCCTCGCGCTCGCGGCCATCCCACTGGCGCTGTGGGTCTACGGCGCCGCCAAAGCCCTGCTCTGGAAAGCTCCCGCGCTGCCCGCGAGCAGCGAGCTACCCTCCGACGAGGAGGAGCGCGCAATACCCGCGATGGCGCGTCGGCGCCGTGAGTTGCGTGAACTAGCCGCCATAGACTAACCAGCAGAGCCACGCGGTTGATGATGCTGTAGAAAACAGGACGAGCAGCGGCGATCAGCGTCGCAGAGAACCCAGGCCGCGACGGTGGCCTTCGTGGCGCGCACGCCCTTAGACGCGGATTCACCCGCCCCCATCACCCACCCATCCGCGCCCGCCCCGCCAGCCTCATATTGTTCATGCGGATCACTTGCTCCGATTTCTGGTAGAAGTGATCCGCGTCACAGTATAGCGCTTGGCAGGTTCGTGGTGTTCCGCTATACTGCCCGCGTGATACTGCTTTACCAGGACGCGCGGGCGACCGATATCCCGAAGGAACACCAACATGAATATTCAGAGCGCGCATCGTCGCGCCCTCCCCGGATTCTTCGTCGCGCTGGCGCTTGCGCTCGCGCTCGCGCTCGCGGGCTGTGGCGGCGCCGCCTCGCATGGCGCATCCTCGCAGGCGGGCGTCTCCACAATCACGGCGCATGCGACGGCCACGGCCACGGCTGCGGCCACGGCTATCCCGGCGCCGCCGCTTCCCTGGCGGCAGGTATCCCTGCCCAGTGGGATAAATCTCAGCCATGTGTACGTTACCCCCTCACACGTCAACGGGCGTGACGCCTGGGCCTGCGCCCAAAAGTCCGCTGGCTCCTACCAGATTCTGCGCACGCAGGATGGCGGCGCCTCCTGGCAGGTGGTCAACACACTCACCCCCACGGCGCAACTGCCCGTCAATAGCTGCGGCATTGTGGCCGATGCGGGCGATGTCAACTCGGTCGCGGTGACGTTTGGCTGGGGAACGCCCAATTCGGTTGGCCCGACTGGCTCAGTAACCGATTTCTCGTATGACGCCGGAGCGAATTGGGCGCGCCTTCCCGGCAATCTCTTCCTTGAGCAGGTCGCCACGTTCGGCGGCGCGACCTATGCCATCCTCTACGACACCGCCCCCAATGGCCAACAAACGCTCGTGGCCAGCGCGAACCACCTCGCGACCTGGCATAGCATCATGCCTATGGCAGCGAGCGTCTCAGTGCAAGGGATATTCTGGGCAGCGGATGGCGGACAACTCATCTGGTCGCGCCTCAACTCCAGCACGTACTACCATTCTACGAATGGCGGCGCAAGCTGGACGAAGATCCCCCCGCCAGCCGGGGTGACGACGCAGGACTATGTGGAGGTCACGGAGGCGAACTGGAACGCGCAGAGCGGCGCCTGGCTCCTCTGTGGCGACCGCATGCAGGCGACAGACAACCCTCACACCCAGAACGAGTGCACATCCAACCTGGGCCAGACGTGGCTGAAACGCGACAACCTCACCAGCACCTGGGAGTGCGCGAACTGCGCCAACGGCGGCGGGCCATCCTCCGGCGTGGCGCCCTGCTTCCCCTCGCTGCTCACGTCGAACGGCGCGCTGCTGGCCGTCTGTGGCAACGACCCGCAGGACACCGGCGCCACCCCCAGCTACGCCATCTCACGGCTCGCCCCCGGCTCCTCCTCATGGGCGATGGTCGGCGCCATCCCCTGCCAGTCGCCCATCCTCAGCCAGACCGGCCAGCTCATGTGTACCGACTCCGCGACGACCGTCTACGAGCTAGACCAGCTTCCGTGAGGCCAGCATCCACCTAACGCACCATCAGCCCTTCCAGCCGCGACTTCACGCTGGGCCACTCGCTCTCGATGACGCTGTAGTAGACCGAGTGGCGGTATGAGCCGTCGGGCATGATCATGTGGTTGCGCAGGACACCTTCTTTGACGGCGCCCAGCCGCTCGATGGCGCGCTGCGAGCGGATGTTGTTGTGGTGCGTCTTGAGCTGGACACGGATCGCGCCCAACTGCTCGAAGGCGTGGCGCATCAGCAGGTACTTGCATTCGGTGTTGACGCCTGTGCGCTGAATCTCTGGCGAGAGCCAGGTCCAGCCAATCTCCAGCCCGCGATTCGTCGGCTCGATCGTCAGGTAGCGTGTCTCGCCCATCGCGCGACCATGCGCCAGGCTGACAATCGCGAAGGGGACGGTTGCGCCCGTCTCCTGGCCCCGCAGCGCGGTCTCGATGTGCCGCTGGAATATCCTCCAGCGTCTGCGGCTGCCGCACGAGCTTGTATGTCCAGATATTCGGGTCGCGGCTGGCCGCGTACAGGTCAGCGGCATGCTCCAGCCGCAGCGGCTCCAGCCGCGCGACACGTCCCGTCAGCGTGACAGGCTCGACCACCATCATGCGTTGCGTCCTCCCTTGGCGTTGGCGCTCTCCGCAGCCGCCGGATCGCCCTCGCGCACAATCATCGTCCCCGCGCCGCGATGGGTGAACAGTTCGCGAATCAGGACATGCGGCTCGCCGCCATCCACGATATGCACGCGGTCGGTGGCGTCGAGCGCGCGCAGGCACGCCTCCGCCTTGGGGATCATGCCGCCGTGGATGACGCCCTCATCTATCAGGCGGCGCACATCGCTGACGGTCAGGACGGAGAGCAGCTTGCCGTCGCGGTCGAGGATGCCCGGCACATCGCTGATATAGAGCAGCTTGGTGGCGTGCAGCCCGCGCGCCAGGTCAGCGGCGGCGTCATCGGCGTTGATGTTCAGCGCCTCGCCATCGGGGCCAAGCGCAATTGGCGCGACGACCGGGATATAGCCCGCATCGCTCAGCGTCTCGACCGGGCCAGGATCAACCGCGACCACCTCGCCAACGTAACCCAGCTCCGGCGAGATCGGGCGCGCGCGCAACAGACCGCCATCTACTCCGGTGATGCCCACCGCCAGCCCGCCCAGGTTCATCAGCAACTGAACCAACTCGCCATTGACCTTCCCCGCCAGCGCCATCCGCACGACATCCAGCGTCTCGGCGTCGGTCACGCGCAGCCCGCGCTCGAACCCATGCGGGATGCCCAGCCGTTCGAGCCAGGTGTTGATCTCCGGCCCACCACCATGCACCAGTACGGGCTCCGCGCCCAGACTGCGCAGCCAGACGATGTCCTCCAGGACATCGCGCTGACCCTCCAGTGTGCTGCCGCCCAGCTTGATGACCAGAATGTGCCCACGCAGCGTCTCGATATAGGGCAACGCCTCTTTGAGAACCTGCGCAATTACCTCATGCGGCGTCATCTGACCCAGCGCCGCGAGATCACCTACACTCGCCACAACGTCTCCTCCCACCGCGTCCAATTGTGGGTTCACTGGCTGATCCGCCGCGTCATTGCGAGCGGAAGGCATGTCGCCAGGCATCAGGGATAAATCCCCTCTACCGGAGTCCCCAGCGTCTCTGGCAGCCCATACATACTGTTCGCGCACTGTACAGCCTGCCCCGCTGCGCCTTTCACCAGATTGTCAATCACGCTGATGGCGATGAAGCGACCGCTGTTCGGCTCGATTATAGGATAAACGAAGCACATGTTCGAGCCATATGACCACTTCGTATGTGGTGGCTCGCTGACAACGCGCACGAATGGCTCATCCGCGTAGGCCTCGCGATAGGCCGCGCGCACGTCCGCCTCGGTCACGCCCGCGCGCGGCGTTCCATAGCACGTCGCCAGGATGCCGCGCGTCATCGGGATGAGATGCGGAATGAACGTGACACGCGGCGCGGGGCGTCCGGCGCAGGGCGTCTCGGCGAGCGCCTGGGTGATCTCCGGCAGGTGACGGTGGCCGCTGACCCCATACGCGCTGACATCTTCGTTGGCCTCGCTATACTGCGTGTTCAGCTTGAGGCCACGACCCGCGCCACTCACCCCCGATTTCGCGTCCACGATGACGTCTGGCTCGATCAGGTCGCGGGCCAGCGCCGGGCCGAGCGCCAGCAGCGTCGCCGTCGGATAGCAGCCGGGGCAGGCGACGAGCCGCGCCTCGCGCAGCCGCTCGCGCGTCCACTCCGGCAGCCCATACACCGCCTCGCCCAGCAGCGCGGGCGCCGGATGCTCATAGCGATACCAGCGCGGATAGAGCGCGGGATCATGCAGGCGAAATCCCGGCGGAGAGGTCGAGCACGCGCCGCCCCTCGGCCACCAGCGGCGGCAACACCTCCACGGCGGCGTCATCCGGCAGCCCGGAAAAGACCACCTCCGCCCGCTCCACCCGCTCAGTGAAGGTCAGGTCGAGGCCAGAGAGCTGCGGAAAGACCTGCATCCACCCGGCGGCCCGCCTCGCTGCGCGCGGTCACTTCCACGACCTCAAACACCGGATGACGACGCAGCAGACGCAGCAGTTCGATTCCGCCATATCCCGTGCCATTGACCACTGCCGCTGGTATCCGGCTGCCCGCTGTCATCCGTGTCATCCTCCGTCTGGCGCGCCACGTTCTTGAACGATTATGATAGCATACGCGACATGGACGACGAATACCAGCGCGCCAGCGCGCAGCCCGCTCCCAGCGGCGCGGCGGATGACACCATCGCGGCCATCGCGACACCACCGGGCGTCGGTGGGGTCGGCGTCATCCGCATCAGCGGCGCGGACGCCTTCGCGGTGGGGCGTGCGCTCTTCCGCCCTGCGCAGGCCGCTGGCCGACGACGCCGCCCCGCCCTCGCACCTGCTCACCTATGGCCACGTCATTGACCCCGCGACTGGCGAGGTGATAGATGAGGTGATGGCGGTCTTCATGCGCGCCCCGCGCACCTATACCCGCGAAGATGTCGTCGAGCTTCAGGGCCACGGCGCCCCGCTGACCCTGCGCCGCATCCTGGAGCTGGCGCTCGCGGCTGGCGCGCGGCTGGCCCACCCCGGCGAGATGACCCAGCGCGCCTTCCTGAACGGGCGCCTCGACCTGGCCCAGGCGGAGGCTGTCCTCGATCTCGTCAACGCCAGCTCTGAGGCGGGGCGACGCCTGGCGCTGCGCCAGCTCGACGGTGCGCTCTCCGACGCCACCCAGACGATTCGCGTAGCGGCGCTCGGCGCGCTCACCCGCATCGAGGCCAGCATTGACTTCCCCGAAGAAGAAGTGCCAGCGCCTGACCCGGAGGAATTGCGCGCCTTCACCGATGACGCGGCGGCGGGTGTGGCGGCGCTGCTGGCGGGCGCGGCGCGCGGGCGCACCCTGCGCGAGGGGCTGCGCGTCGTCATCGTCGGGCGCCCCAATGTCGGCAAGTCGAGCCTGCTCAATGCGCTGCTCGGCGTCGAGCGCGCCATCGTCACGCCCATCGCCGGAACCACGCGCGATACCGTGGAGGAGAACGCGCGGCTGGGCGACCTCGTCCTGCATCTGGTGGACACCGCTGGCCTGACGCCGACGGATGACCCCGTGGAGCGGCTGGGCGTGGAGCGCTCGCGGGCGGCGGCGCGCGCGGCGGATGCGCTCATCTTCACGCTGGATGGCTCCGAGCCACTGACCCCGCGCGACTACGCCGCCGCCGCCGACCTGCGCGAGACGCTGGGGCTAGATGAGACGGACGCCACCGACGCGAGTGAGCGCGTCGCCCCGGTCATCCTGGCCATCAACAAAGCCGACCTGCCGCAGACGCTCGACGAGGCGCAGGCACAGGCGCTCTGGCCGGGCGCCACGCTCGTCCACTGCTCCACGCTGTCCCGCGCGGGTGTCGCGCCGCTGGAGGAGACGATAGCCCGCCTGGCGCTGAGTGGCGCCGCGCAGGGAGGCGATCCGCTGGTGGCGAGCGCACGCCATGCCGACGCGCTGCGCCGCGCGGGCGAGCGCCTGGCCGACGCGCAGGCGGCGCTTGCCCAGCGTGACCCGCTCGACTTCGTGGCGATTGACCTGCGCGACGCGCTCGAAGCGCTGGGCGAGATTACCGGCGAGACGGCGACAGGCGACCTGCTCGACCGCATCTTCGCCGAATTCTGCATCGGCAAATGATGACTTGACAGATAGCACTGGCGGCCCTATACTCTTGCCCAAGATGAGTACACACACCCAGTTCGCTGACAAAAACCAGGCCCTTTCGTCGGCCTCGTTTTATTATTACTTTTGGCGCTGCCCTCCGGCATGACGGTGGGCTGTTTCCGCTGAAAGCATAACAGCGAAAACGGCACGTGGCCGGAGGGTAAGCAGAGGAGATAACTCCTCTGCTTTTTTGTTGGCCACGAATCAGCCCGATGGCGTAGCCGACTCCCCCCAAACACTCCCACGTTCGCCATATAATCATAGTGGTGTGCTTCTTCGCAGTCGGGCATGTTCAGGCATCATTTGGCGCCATGACGCCAGGCCGAGAGAAGTGAGGTTCGCAATGATCACCGTAACGCGCGATGGCTCGTCTCCTGATGAACGCTCGCGGCTCGCTCCGTCGAGCCGACCGGATGACCTTCCCGTGTCGTCCGCGCCGTACCGACTGGCGAGCCGCGCCTTTTACCCGGAGAAGACCGTCGTGCATGTCGGCGATGCGCATATCGGAGCCGGTCGTCCCGTCGTCATTGCTGGCCCATGCTCGGTGGAGAGCGGAAGCGCAGATCATCGAATCAGCGCTCGCCGCGCGTGAGGCTGGCGCGCAACTCCTGCGTGGTGGCGTCTTCAAGCCGCGCACCTCACCCTACAGCTTCCAGGGGCTGGGCCTCGACGGCCTGCCGCTGCTTGCCAGGGCGCGCGCCGAGAGCGGGCTACCCGTCGTCACCGAGGTGATGGAGCCAGGCCTCGTCGAGCCTGTCGCCGAGGTCGCCGATGTCCTGCAGATCGGCAGCCGCAACATGCAGAACTTCCCGCTGCTGCGCGCCGTCGGGCGCTCCAGCCGTCCCGTGCTGCTCAAGCGTGGCTTCGCGGCGACCATCGAGGAATGGCTGCTGGCGGCGGAATACATCCTTGCAGAAGGCAACCCCAACGTCATGCTCTGCGAGCGCGGCGTGCGCAGCTTCGACCCCTCGACGCGCAACCTGCTCGATCTCGGCTGTGTGCCGCTGCTGGGCAAGCTGACGCATCTGCCTGTGCTGGTGGACCCCAGCCATGGTGTCGGGCGCAGCGATCTGGTCGAGCCGATGGGTGTCGCGGCCATCGCCGCCGGAGCCGATGGGCTGATCGTCGAGATGCACCCGCGACCCACTGAATCGCTCTCGGACGCGGATCAGGCCATCACGCCCTGCCACGCTGCGCTCGCTCATCGACCGCGCCGACCGCGTCTACGCCGCGCTCCACGGCTAGCGCGCCAGCAATCCAGCCAGCCACCGAACGAACGGCGGCGCCCAGAGACAACGACGTCTCGCACCCGTTCATTTTCGCCATTGTGAGCCGCCTCCTCCACATTTCTCCTGAACCTCATTCCCGCCTCTCAGACGCCCTGCCACCCCTCAGGCAGGCCAGATAGGCCATGCGCCGATAGTCCCCCTCACCGTATTGCGTAGAATACGCTTGCGTTGTTATGAACAAGCAGGGGCGCAACATCATACCCTGGCGTATCAGAGAGACAGGCTTGTATGCGGTATCCACCTGACAATGATCGCGATCAGTTGCCCGATGACAACGCGGCGCAGCAAAACCAGGGAAAGCGCGCGCGCACCATCCGCGATATGTTCGATAAACCACTCAAGCGGCTCACCTCCGCTCCGCAACGGGGCCGATCCGGCAAACCGCAGATCCGATGACCCGCCGGATGATTACGACCTTCGCGAGCGCGGCGAGCCGACGCCGCGCTCCAAGATGCGCTGGACTGAGCCAGGCGCCTACCTCCACTCAGATCAGACGCCACCGCCAGACAACCCACGGCGCTACCAACCGATGCACGCGCCAGCTACGCCTCAGGATGCGCGCGGAGGAGATCCCTACGCGCCGCCACGCCGCGCGCCCATCGCCCAGGAGCCAGACCCGCGAGGCGCCAGCGCCGATCCGCGCTGGCGCCAACCCGATTGGCTGACGCAGACGCCGCCAACCAATCCCCCGCCAATGGATGCCACTCGACCACCCGCACCGCACTATCCGTTGATACAGGATGAAGTACCGCGCTACCAGCCCATTGGAAGAAGACCCCAAGCAGCAGACCGACTATCGCGCGACCAGCGCGCGCGCCGCGCTCTGGGCCTCGCGCACACCCTCCTATCAGCCTGACCAGCCCGCCCAGGTTGCGTCGCGCGAATTCGACAACGAGGAGCGCGGCTACTTCGAGGCGTATGATACACGCCGGGCGCCCGCCTCACTCGCCCATGCGAACGCCTCGATGGCGAAGGGGCAGGTGAGCGCCTATGCGCCTGGCGCGGTCAGCGAGGTAGATCGCCTGCGCAGTGAAGCCAAGGCCACTGGGCGCACGTTTGGCCCGGCCCCCTACTTCTGGGAAATGGTCAAGAAGCCGCGTCAGACCTCGCCACTGCTGATCGGCTTCTTCTGGCTGGTCTCGCTGCTCGTCGTCGGGTCAGCGCTGCTTTCCGCCGCATATGCGGGCGTCTCGGTCTATGCCGCGACACAGTTGAGCGGCGCCACGCAGCTCGCCGTCAAAGGAACACCTGCCAGCGCCGGGCTAGCCTACAAAGACGTCATGTTCTACAGTCACACGGACAATGTGTTGCTCCGTGGCTGGTTCATTCCTGGCGTGACATCTCCGGGCCATCTCAGCGCCAGCAAGACGATCATCATGGTTCATGGGCCTAACGCGAACCGCGTGGACGCGAGCGTCGGGCAACTCGACCTGAGCGAGGCGCTCGCCAAGCAGGGATTCGCCGTGCTGACCTTCGACCTGCGCGGGTCAGGCGATTCAGCCTCGGCGCCAACGAGCATGGGCTACTTCGAGGCGCGCGACATCCTCGGCGCTGTCGACTTCCTGCGCACTGGCCCAATGCCCTATCCCACGCTGGGCCGTCCCAAGGCGATCGGCGCCTGGGGTGTTTCGACAGGGGCTGACGCGCTGCTGCTGGCGGCGGCCCAGGAGCCAGCCATCCGCGCCATCGTCTCGGATAGCGCCTTCGCCGATGTCATGCCCATCTTGCAGCGCGATATTCCCAAACAGTCGCACCTGTCCCACTACTTCACGCCGGGCATCATCGAGGCGGAACAGATCATGTATGGCATGGACTACTCCGCGCTGAAGCCTGTCAGTGTGGTCGCGAGCATCGCGCCGCGTCCCATCTTCTTCATCCACGGCGCCGCCGACACCTACGTGCCACTCAGTGACATGGCCGCGCTGGCGCAGGCCGCGCAGAACCGTAGCTACGCGCAGGTGACGACCTGGAGCGTCGCGGGCGCGCAGGATGGTCAGGCATACCACACAGCGGGACAGGACTATGTCACCCGCGTCGTCGCTTTCTTCGCTGCGAATCTCTCGCCAGCGCCGTAGTCACCCTTGAGCAGAAAGAGTACGCGCTATGCGTGAGCCTCGTTCAGTCCTTTCTCGACAAGTCACCCCCAGCGGCTACTTCGGTGAGCAGTCATCCACGGAACAGCAGCCGTGGCTCATCGTGCGCCTGGCCCGCGCGGTTGGCGAGGGCCTCATGCCGCTGGCCATCCTGGTGGCGCTGATCGCGCTCTTCTGGGAGGCGAGCGTCATTGGCCGCGTTTTCTCACTGCCACATGGCATTGACATCGTGCAGCGTGTGGCTGAGGTAACCGTAGGCGGCGGCCTGGTCGTCTCGGTGATCGTCTATCTCATCGCCCTGACACGCACCCTGCGGAATGTGCGCGATCACCAGCGCCACGGCGAGCAACTGGAGGCGCTGATTACGCTCGTCCTGCTCGTGCTCTCGGCGCTGGTCACGCTCTATCCACTCTTCCGGGCGCTGACGGCGCTCCAGCATCCCGCTCCCTGATCCGCCAGGCTACCGCCATCGCCGTTTGACACATCCACTCACGACGCCGGATACTACCAGCAGGCGGCGTGTACTGCTGGTCAACGGCGAAAGGATTGGCGCATGTCCTGGCTCAGATTCTGGCGGCGACGGAAACCGAAAGCGGCGACTCCTACCACTGGAACCGCCGCAAGCGCCGACGGCGGGCGACATTATGTGACTGGTGTCCCCTATGTCCTCCCCAAAGACCTGGACGAAACGAATCGCCTCGACTTCCAGCATTACATGCTGCGCTCATTCTTCAGGGGCAACTACCTCGCGCCAATCAGACAGCCCCGCGATATTCTCGATGTCGGCTGTGGCACGGGACGCTGGGCGATGGAGCTAGCCACCGAGTTCCCCGACGCAAACGTCATCGGCGTGGACATCGCGCCACCCCCTCTGCGTGACAACACGCCGAGCGGCGCGACCGCCGCCTTCAATTACACCTTCGTGCAGGGAAATGTCCTGGGCAGCTCTGCCCTTCGCCGATAACACCTTCGACTTCGTGCATCAGCGCTACCTCATCCTGGCCGATTCCCGCTGCGCGCTGGCCGCGCGTCGTCAGCGAACTGCTGCGTGTCACCCGCCCCGGCGGCTGGATCGAGCTTGTCGAGACTGAGCCACCGTCAGGCGCTCCGGCGATCGACCAGCTCGCCGCCTGGGGCAAGCAACTCGTCGGCAAGCGCGGCATTGATATGGCGATGGCTGGGCAGATCGGTCCACTGCTATCAGCGGCGGGCGCGACGCAGGTGATGGCGCAGACCCGCACGATACCCGTCGGCAAGCCGGGTGGGCGCATCGGCAGCATGATGGTGGTGGATTATCTCTCCGCGCTTGCGGGCATCCGTGGACCGCTGGCCTCACTGGGCATCGCCAGCGAAGCCGCGTTCGATCAGGCGATCGCACAGGCGCGGCTGGAGTTTGACCAGCGCGAGTTTCCCCAGAACATCTACGTCGCCTACGCGCGCAAGCCGTAGCCGCGTCCCGCCAGCCCTACCGCGCGCGGAGCGCGGCCAGCGCCGCCGGAAGCTCGCTCACATGGCTCAGCGTGATGTCGGCGCCGCGCTCGCGGTAGATTCGCTCGGCCTCGCCCGTGGCCACGCACACCGCCAGCGTGCGCGGCAGGCTGGCATCCTCCGCGATCCGCTCCGCCCGATAGCGCAGCGCCAGGTCGAGGTCGTCGCTGGTGTCGCCGACATAGACGGCGGCGCGCGAGCCGAGCGTGCGCAGCGCATAGTGCAGCGCCTGCGGGTCGGGCTTCGTGTAGAGGTCCGCGGGGACGACCACGCCGAACGGTGGATGCGCCTCCGGCCCGTGCGGCCCCCTGACCGCCAGCGCCTCGCCCTCAGGCGCGAGCATGCGCAGCGCCCAATCGACCTCCAGGCCACTCCTGCCGGTAATCAGGCCATATTTCTCCAGGCCCAGCCCAGCCAGCGCGGCCAGCGTCTCTGGCGTGAGCAGCAGCCGCTCCGCCTGGCGCAGCCCCGGCGCGGCGGGCGTATAGCGTGGCGCGCGGCCATGTAGCTCTCGCAGCAGCGCGGCGCCCCAGTAGAACTCATCGAGGCTCCAGCGGGCGTCGTCCCAAGCGGGGATGGCGCTGGCGGGGACGGCGCCGCGCAGCCAGTCGAGGCCGCCAGCGCCCGCGCGCGTCGCCGCCGCCGCATCCGCAGCCCAGTCGGCCAGCGTGCGCCTGGCAAGCGAGGAGCCGCGCCACTCGCGCAGACGCGCCGTCCAGAGCGCCACCAGCGCCTGCGTCAGATCCCAGTCGCTATTGAAGCCACCCGCCAGCTTGAAGCGCTCCACATCGTCCAGCGTGACGAGCGGGTCGGGCAGCGTCACGTCGCCGCCCAGGGTCGCGCGTGTCAGCGCCTCGGTCGCGGCGATCACCGCGAGGCGGTACGAGCCAGAGGTATCTATCAGCACGCCGTCGATATCGAAGAGCGCCGTGTCGAGCCATTCAGCGGCGCCAAGAGCCGTGCGGTCGAGGCCAGGTCGAAGCCAGTACATGCCATCCCCATCTGTTGATCCGCCAATTTGGGCCATATGCGGCCATTCTACCATGCGACCCCACGCAGCCAGGATTCCCCCTGACTCCAGGGCGCCCATGCGGGACGAATTATCCAGGACGGCATGTCATATGCGGAACTTTGCGGTATACTGGTGACGCCAGCGCAAGGGAACCAGCCCGCGCACGCGCCAAAACGCCCCATCTCGCGAGAACGGCGACGATGGACGCGGCGCGCCACGAAGGCCGACCCGCGCTGGCTGCGCGCCTCCCAGCGCCGCGCGGTTGATGAACACCGCCGCACGCGCGAGGACAGTGCGCACGACACATCCGCCCTGAAGATTAGCGCATGGGCTGAGGCGATGGAGGGGCCTCAGTTGACGAGGTGGGAGCCGTTCGGAATAATCAGCGGGGAGCTCCCAGGGCATGCCACTGCCCTATCAAGGTCGCGAAGAAAACCGACTGAGTAATCGTCGGGACAACGCGCGACCTGTGGCGCGCATATAAGGAGAACGCACAAGTTATGTGCGGTATCGTTGGTTACGTGGGTGCGCGCGAAGCGACACCCATCTTGCTCGATGGCCTCGAACGGCTCGAATATCGCGGCTATGATTCCGCTGGTATCGCCGTCATCACCTCCGAAGGCGACCTCCACATCGCCAAGACCAAGGGACGCCTCGAATCGCTCCGCACGCTGGTCGCGACCGCTGAGCCGGTCGGCGTCGTCGGCATCGGCCACACCCGCTGGGCTACCCACGGGCGCCCGAACGACATCAACGCGCACCCTCACAGCGATTGTGAGGATATGATCACCGTCGCGCACAATGGCATCATCGAGAACTATGCCAGCCTGCGCGACGAGCTGATCGCGGCGGGGCACACCTTCCGCTCGCAGACCGACACCGAGGCGCTGGCCCACCTCATCGAAGAGCAGCTCCGCCAGACCGATGACCTCAACCTCGCCGTGCGCAACGCGCTCAAGCGCGTCACTGGCTCCTACGCCATCGCGGTCGTGAGCCGCTCGCACCCTGGGCATGTCATCGGCGCGCGGATGAATGGCCCGCTGATCGTCGGCCTCGGCGAGGGGGAAAACTTCCTCGCCTCCGACATCCCGGCGATTCTGGTGCACACCCGCGAGATCATCCAGCTCGACGATGGCGACGTGGTGGAGCTAACCGCCGACACCGTGACCATCACCGATCTGGACGGAGCGCCGCTTCAGCGCTCGACGCTGCATGTGGACTGGGACATCGAGGCGGCGGAGCGCGGCGGCTATCCGCACTTCTTCGCCAAGGAAATCGCCGAGCAGCCCGACGCCGCGCACCGTGCGCTGCTGGGGCGCATCGTCACCCGCGAGCCGGAGCCGACCCTCGCGCTCGACGCGCTCGACGCGCTGGTGGCCTCGGGCCGCCTCGACGCCGTGCGCCGCATCACGTTCCTGGGCTGCGGCACCTCGATTCACTCCGCGATGATCGCCCGCTATCCGCTGGAGAAGTGGACGCGCATCCCGGTGGACATCGCCATCGCCTCCGAGTACCGCTACGCTGACCCCATCGTCGGGCCGGATACGCTGATCATCGCCATCAGCCAGTCGGGCGAGACGACGGATACCCTGGCGGCGACACGCCTGGCCCGCGACTCTGGCGCGCCCGTCATCGCCGTGACTAACGTCGTCGGCAGCGCCATCACCCGCCTGGCGGATGGTGTGCTCTACATGCAGGCCGGCCCAGAGATCAGCGTGGCGGCGACGAAGTCCTTCGTCAACACCATCCTGACGCTCTACCTGCTCGGCGCCTGGCTGGGCCGCCGCACACAACGGCTGAGCGCGGCGGAAGAGCAAGACATCCTGCATGCGCTGCTCGACATCCCGGAGCTGATGCGGCGCACGCTGGCCTCGCTCGAAACGCCGACTGGCGTCAACACGCTGGCCAGCGTCACCGACCGGCTAAAGGACTGCGCGAGCACGCTCTACATCGGTCGCGGCGTCGGCTTCCCGCTGGCGCTGGAAGGCGCGCTCAAGCTGAAGGAAATCTCGTATGTCCACGCCGAAGGCTTCGCGGCGGGCGAGATGAAGCACGGCCCCATCGCGCTGCTCGACGCCAGTCGTGCCGCTCGTCGCCATCGCCACCGAGGGCAAGACCTACGAGAAGGTGGTGAGCAACATCCAGGAAGCCCGCGCCCGCGACGCCTATGTCGTGGCGCTGGCGACCGAGGGCGACGAGGAGATCCGCGAGCACGCCGACACGGTCATCTACGTGCCACGCGCGCCGGAGTTCTTCGCGCCGCTGCTCACGGTCATCCCGTTGCAGGTGGTCGCGTACCACGTCGCCCTGGCGCGCGGCTGCAACGTGGACAAGCCGCGCAACCTGGCGAAATCCGTGACAGTGGAGTAGTCGTATGCCACGCTAAGGGCAATACGTGGCCATAGGCGCAACCTGCGAGCGGGTGGAGGGGCGATCCTCCACCCGCTCGTCTGTTTTCTTTGACCAGTTGCAAGAGCGCCCCCAGGCCGCATAATAGGTCGCAGGCATGAGAGGCTCTCTTGCTTTGGATTAACCTATGGGTAACGAAGACTCAAGCGCCAACCAGATTGTCTTTCCGTACCTACTGGCTGTGGTGGGATTAGAACGGATCATCTAGCACAGCGGAATCATCTCCTACGTCCATGGGACGCGCCGTTCGTTTCTTTCAATGCCACAGCGCCTGGACTTTCGTACGCTTTTATAGGCGTCAGACAGTCAGACAGCATGTGGTACACTAAGCCCGGCTAATCGCCTGCGGCTAAACTCCAGGTAAGAATTGGGGGTTGCGCGACATGAAGGGGTTTGACCGAGCCTGGGCGCTGACGCTGGCGGCGCTCACATCCATCCTCGGCCTGTTACTAACCGCAGTCATGCTGCTCATTAGCATTTTTGTTGTCTATATCCTCGGCAAGTCGCTCTATAATGTTGCGACTTAGGTATCTTTTAACCCATCCTCGCAGGTAGTGACAGCCATTGGGCTGGTTATCGTCTGCATCGTCGCTCTCCTCCTGCTGATCCTTTTCGGAATTGCCGTCATGCGTGTCTTTTCGACCATCGCACGCAAAGAGCCAGTTCCACTGCTCCCTGACCAGCGACTCTTGCAGCCCAGTTCGACGCGCGTTGTTGATTCGCAGCATACGGACGCAGAGGAATAGCACGCCAACGCCAAGCAGCGGATAGCTAGCCAGCGACAATAAGTGGTCACTGAGTGCGCTGTAATGCCATCGGTTGGAGGATAAGCGAGACGAGGCGTCGGCCAGATAGCTCGGCGCCTCGTCTCATTCTACTGCCACATCGAAGATCACACCCCTGAGGCCGACATATCGCCAGTGAGGCCAATTCAGCGTACCTCTACGCCTACTGCGGCAGGCGGCCCAAACCACGTGATGAGCGCGTCGCCAAAGCCCTGGGTGGGTCGGGCTAGCCCGCTAGGGCAGGATCTCGACGTACCCGTCCGTCCCATGCACGCGGATCCGCTGCCCATCCCGGATCAGCCGGGTGGCATGCTCCACCCCTACGACGGCCACCACGCCGTACTCCCGTGCGATCACCGCGCCATGGGTCATCAGGCCCCCCACTTCGGTCACCAGGCCCTTGATCGTGACGAACAGTGGCGTCCAACTGGGGTCTGTGTGGGCGGTGACGAGGATGTCGCCCGGTTCGAGATCCGCCTCCTCCATGTCGAGGATGACGCGGGCGCGCCCCTCTATGGTTCCGGCGGAAACCGGTAAGCCGACCAGCGCGCCAGCCGGAATATCCTCGCGTCGGTACGATCCTGCCACCGCCTCGCCATCCGATGTGAGCACCCGTGGCGGCGTGAGCGCTTGATACGACCTGAATGCGTCCTTGCGCTGACGGATAAGCTGGTCATCCACCTGGTTTGTGCGCACGACATCCTGAATCTCCTGGAACGTGAGGTAGAAGATGTCTTCCTTCTCACGCAGCGCGTGGGCCTGCGTGAGGCGCTCGGCTTCTTCTAACAAGGCCTGCTTGTAGACGAAGTAGCGGCTGATCATGCCGTACTTCGGATACTCCCGGTACCCGATGAAGGTCCGAACCCGGTCGATCATTCGCTTGACCTCTTCGGCCTTCCGCTCGCCGTCTGGCAAGGCCCGCAAGCGCTGCAGTAGCTCCTGTTCCTTCTTCCAGGCCTCCTGCCGCCCTTGCTCGAAGCGTCGCTTGGCGGCGCCCGGCTCGAAGTTCTTGATGTTGCTGAGGATCATGGGCACGAGCGCGGTGGGGCGTTCACTCCAGCGCGGCCTCGTGATGTCGATCTCGCCGACGCAGCGCATGCCGTACTTGTCGAGCCAGCCCTGGATGGCGTCGCGCGCTTCCTGGCCGCCCGCGAGCCTGGGCAGTTCGTTCAGAAAGCCCTCATCCAGAAAACCCTCGTCCTCGACTCGCCGCAGAAATGCCACCACGTCGGGGTACGGTCGGATTGCGTCCGCAACGTCAAGGAGCGCCAGCCCCATCTCCGACGTGACGTTGTTTGGGACGGACTGCGTGAGCGCGTCGGCCACGTTCTTCTCTCCCAGCCAAGCCTGAATGTGATCGTTGAGCCACCAGGTGGCCTCCATCGCCGTCATGAACACCTGATGGCTTTGCGGATCGAAGAGTATCCGCCGCAATTCCTGGATGTCTCCCAGGATGAAGTCGAGCAGCGCCGACCCAGACTTCGTCTGGATGTCGCGTTTTAAGGCGGCGATGGAAGCCTGACTGCGCCTGATCAGTTCGGAGACGATAGCCGGATCGGCCTCGATTAGGGTAGGCGCATTGCCAGTCGGCGCTCCGCTGGGTCCCTGCGTCCAGGTGCGACTGGATGAAGTCGCCACGTTCAAGGATTGTCCGCAGGGCGTCTCCGATTAGGGGATCACCTTTCCCCATGACCGCTAGGAGGCCTGCGCGGCTCGCTGGCGAGGCCAGGCCCTGTGTGACATCAACGAACAGCCGCCCACCAGCCTCGAACATGGGCCGAGCCGCCGTCAACTGCCACAGGTTGATTCCCAGCGGCTTCATGGCATCGGTCATCATCTGGCCATGACCGACGGACACGTAGACGCGGTTCTCATGGTCACTGGCCGCAGGGATGGGGAACAGCGTGGTAATCGGTCGGCTCTGGACGATCTGGAAGTCATCATCGACCAGACACCATTCAATGTCCTGGGGATGGCCGAAGTGCGCTTCGATCCGCCGACCTAACTGGGCGAGCCGCACGACCTGCGCATCCGTCAGGGCTGGCTGCTCCTGCCGCTCCGGCTCGATCTCCCGCGCCTGTGTCCCGCCTGCCGGAGAGGCATAGATGGCAAGCTGCTTGGTGACAATCGTCCTGTCGATGACCTGGCCGTCGCGCACGTGGTAGACATCCGCGTTCACCAGGCCAGAGACCAGGGCCTCGCCGAGGCCGAAGCTGGTCTCCACGGAGGCGACCTTCCGGTTGCCCGTGACGGGGTCAGCCGTGAACAGGATGCCGGCTGCCTGCGAGAAGACCATCCGCTGCACAACCACGGCCATCTGGATCTTCCGCTGATCCAATCCATTCCGCAGGCGGTAGGTCACAGCCCGCTCGGTGAAAAGTGAGGCCCAACACCGGCTGACATGCTGGAGGATCGCCGCCGACCCCACGACGTTCAGGTAGGTGTCCTGCTGGCCCGCGAAGGAGGCCATCGGCAAGTCCTCCGCCGTCGCACTGGATCGGACGGCGTAGGCGGATTGTTCGCCGAGCCGGGCGAGCGGGCGGGTAATCGCCGCCGCCAGATCGTCGGGGATGGCGATCTCTTCGATGGTTCGGCGAATCTCCGCGCTGAGCGCGTGGATCGTCTCCCGGTCGTCCGGCTTCAGGCGCGACAGCCGATTGAGTTGATTGTCGATCGACGGCGCTTCGGCCATGATCCGCTGGAAGGCGTCCGTCGTCACGCAAAAGCCAGCCGGCACATGGACACCTTCGATCCGCGAAAGCTCTCCCAGGCGCCAGCCTTTGCCGCCAACGAGCGAAACCTGCGTCTGGTCGATCTCCTCGAAACCTAACACGTAGCAGTCCATCCGCTCCCTCCCTTGCGCATCGTCTTAAGAACATCGCAGCGTCGCACCGGATCCTCAGCCCCCATCCTGCTCAAGGAATGAATCTCGAGCGCGCCACGGCGGGCGCCCCATGCTGACTCATGGTTCAATTCGACTTCAGCGAACCATTCCCGTAGGCTTCTGGTCTCGGCCTGCGATTATATGGCACGGACTGGGGCTTGCCGCAAGCCCCCCTGTGCGCGCTATAGTGAAAGTGGGAAGGAGTGACACATCTCCCTGCTTCATCGCTCGCTTCCTTGTTGGTCGCCGCTGAGCGACAGTGAATCCCTTCCCGCCCTGAATTCTCCAGCTATACCCGATGGCGAAGTGTAGAAAGAGCGCTCCCTATGGATGAGTCAGTCGCGTCGGCGGCGGCGTTGCGTGAAGACACCCTTGGCATTGGCAGCCTCTCGCTCCATTACGCGACCTGGGGCCAACGCACGACGCCTGAGCGCGTTGTCGTGCTGATCCATGGGTTGACCGCCAACTCGCGCACATTCGTGGGGCTAGCGCCGATACTCGCCGCGCAGGGCTGGTATGTCATCGCGCCTGATCTGCGTGGTCGCGGTCAGAGCGCCAAGCCACCGCACGGCTACGGTGTCCCATTTCATGCGAACGACATTCTCTCCCTCTGCGATGCGCTAGGATTCAAGAGCGTTCATATCGTGGGACACTCGCTCGGCGCGGTGATTGGCCTGTATCTCGCCGCGCTCTATCCCAGCCGTGTCGGCAAGCTGGTGATGATTGACGCAGGCGGCGTGATTCCGCCTGATACGCAGCAGGCCATTGCGGCCTCGGTCAACCGCCTGGGAACCAGCTTCCCATCACTCGACGCCTACCTCGCCCAGATGCGCCAACTCCCCATGCTCCAGTGGAACGCCCTCTGGGAACAGTATTTCCGCTATGACGCCGACATCCATCCTGACGGAACCGTTTCCTCGCGTGTGCCGCGCCGCGCAATCGAGGAAGAAAATGCCGCACTGGCCGCGCTGCGCTCCGAGGATCTCCCCAACCTGGTACGGCAGCCGACCCTGATCCTGCGCGCGACGGTTGGCCTGCTCGGCCCCGACAGTGGCTTCATCCTGCCGCGCGCGGAGGCCGAGCGCCTGAGCGCGATCATGCCCGCCAGCCGCGTGATCGATATTCCCGACACGAACCACTACACCATCATCGAGTCACCACGGTTCTTCGAGGCAGTATCCGCGTTCCTTGCGGAAAGCTGACGCACGCAGGCGCCACGTTATACTAGTTTCGTCTGGGGCCTTGTCGTTTCCTGATGCGTTGGGGCCACCAGGGGAAGAGCGTGGCGGAGCGGATCAGGTCAGGTCGTGCCTGGAGCGCCACACAGCGGGCCGCCTGCGCGTCTTCAAGGTCATCAATCGTGACGAAGTGGCGGTTGGCCAGCGCGGTATCCGTCAGCGCCCAGAGATGCTCTGCTGGCTGGAGTTCGGGCGAGTAGGCGGGCAAGAAGAGCAAATGCACGTGCGCGGGAACCTGGAGCTTGGGGCTCGTGTGCCAGCCTGCCCGGTCGAGCACGAGGACGATCTGCTTGGTGGGACTTGCCCCTACCTCCCGCGCGAAGGCGGCGAGTTCCACCTCAAAGAGCGGGATGTTGACCGTCGAGGCCAGATGGAAGATGGTGCGCCCCGAGGCGGGATGGACAAAGCCGACGAGGTAACGCCACGCATAGCGGTGTTGCACCGGCGCGAGCGGGCGTTGCCCGTCAAAACACCAGACCTTGTGCAGGATCGGTTTGAGGCCGATGCGATGCTCATCCATCGCCCACACCTCAACCTGCGCGGCGGGGGACGCGGTCGCCACCGCGCGCAGCAGCGGCCTTAGTTTTTTTTAAAAGCCGCTTGCGCTCTCGGATCCGCCTGGACGTGGCGTGGACGGGGGGTGCGGCGCTTGCCTTCGAGCCGCACCAGGTACGCCCAGCCCAGTTGGACGCTCACCGGGCGTCCCAGTCTGGCACTCATCCAGTCTGCGACCGTACGCCCGATCCACTGGTCGCCGTTGGGCGCAGGACCGCGCACCGCCGCAGCCAGCTCGGCCAACACCTCCGACGACAGCGTGAGCGGCGCGCGCCGTGAGTGGGTGTGCTGGCGGTTGACCATGCCAGCGGTTCCCTCGACGTTATAGCGCTTGGCGACCTGACCGATCCAATAGCGCGCATAGCCCGTGCTCTCGGCGATTTCGCGCGCCAACTGCCCTTTGGCCAAGAGCCAGAGGATTTGCCACCAACTGCGCTCGTGCGGTTCCTTGGCTGCCCGGTAGCGCCGCTCGAGCTCCTCCACCGCCAAATGCGGTTCCAGGCGGATGCGTCGTGTCATGCTCCGTAGAGTACAACACCTGACTCAATATTGGTATCAGGCGCT
>CAWIYP010000004.1:0-14309 GCA_963840335.1 uncultured Chloroflexia bacterium | reverse complement strand
AGCCGCGTGTGCTTCTCGCCGTTGTAGCTGAGGCGCACGACCTTGTCGTCGCGCATCGTCTCCAGGTGCACCGGGCGCCCCCAGAGCTGGTAGACGTGCTCCAGCGTCTTCTCGGCGTAGTTCATGTCCAGCTCCTGCCCCTCGAATGTGGTGCAGCAAGAGCTCGCGGTTGCGATTGTAGTCGGCGTCCCAGACCATGATGTAGGGATGGCCGAAGTTGGTCATGCTGGCGACGATGCCATCACGCACCTTCTCCCAGTCCTTCTCCACGATGACCCACTCGTCGTCCTCGTTCTTGTAGAGGTACAGGTCGAGCCGCTCCACCAGCTCCTTGGTCAGGTAGTTGCGCAGGAACGAGACGTCGCTCTCCGTCTCGCGCACCTCGAAGATCTTGGCGCGGCCCTGCCCGCCTGCCGCCCCTGCCGCAGCTCCTCCTCCGTGGGGTTATCCCAGCGCCGCTCGATGTCTTCGAGCAGATGTAGCCCACGTAGTAGGGGTTGATGCGCTGCGCGAGGGCGCCAGCACCCCGGCGTGCATGTGCGCGAACTGCGTGTACTCGTTGTCGTCGAGGTCCAGCTCGCGCATGATGCGCGCGTGCCAGTAACGATGCCCAGCCCTCGTTCATTATCTTGGTGCGCATCTGCGGGACGAAGTAGAGCATCTCCTCGCGCACGATCAGCAGCATGTCGCGCTGCCACGGCTCCAGGTTGGGCGCGTGCTCGGCGAGGAACTTGAGGATGTCTTTCTCCGGCTCGGCGGGGAAGCGGTGGCGGCGTGTCTCGGCGCGCTGCTCGGCCTCGGCGGCGTCGTTCGCCTGCTCAGCGCTGATGTCGAGCGCCCAGAGGTCGTCGTAGACGCTGGAACGCTTGCGCGCGCCGTCCTCGCCATTGGCGGCCTCGTCGTCGCGGCGCTCGCTCGATGCGCTGGCGCAGGTAGGTGTTCGGGTCAATGTGCTCTTCGATGGCCAGCACGGAGTCGAGGAAGCGCTCGACCTTTCGATGCCGTGGTCGAACTCGTACTGGCGGATGCGGTCGGCGTTGACGCTCACCTTGTCGATCATCTTGGGCGGCGTGCTGCGGAAGTAGACGTTGTTCTTGAAGAAGTCGGTGTGCCCCAGGACATGCGCGACGACCACCTGGTTCTGCAGCAGGTCGTTCTGCTCCATCAGGAAGGCGTAGGAGGGGTTGGTGTTGATGACCAGCTCGTAGATCTTGCTCAGGCCGTAGTCGTACTTCGTCTTCATGCGGTAGTACGCCTTGCCGTGCGTCCAGTGGCGAAAGCGCCCCGGCAGCCCATAGGCGCCGAACTCATACATGATGGTGGCGGGCACCAGCTCGAAATGCACGGGAAGGGGTCCAGGCCCATACGCTTGCGCGATCTCCCAGATCTGCTCGATGGCGCGCTCCAGCTTCGCCAGATAGACCTGATCGGGCGAGCTATCCTGCGGTAACGATGTCATGGTGATGATGCCTCCTCTTCGGCGCGTGTCCGCGCCCCTGCGCCTGCCCGCGCTGCCGTCCCCCATCGGGGGGACGTGGCAGCGCGTGGCGGCATGGCTCAGGGCGTCGCTGGCGCGTTGTCGCGCACCGCGAAGAACTTGCGCAGCGCGGGATAGACGTCGGCCTTGTCCGAGATGGTGACGCCGATGAACTTGCGATCCTGAATCTTGCTGGAGGCCGACATCAGCGTGCTGGGCGAGCGGTAGTGCCCCTCGCGAATCTCGCCGTAGCCGAAGAGGTTGCACTGCTCCATCAGCTTCCCCACCAGCTCGACGCAGAGCTCGTTGTCCCACGCCAGTTGTCGCCGTCGGAGAAGTGGAACGGGTAGATGTTCCAGTCGCGCGGGATTGTAGCGCTCGTGGATGATGTCCAGCGCCAGCTCGTAGGCCGAGGAGACCTTCGTGCCGCCGCTCTCGCCCAGGGTGAAGAAGGTCTCCTCGTCCACCTCCTTCGCCTCGGTGTGGTGGGTGATGAAGACGATCTGGACGTTGTTGTACTTCGTGCGCAGGAAGCGCACCATCCAGAAGTAGAAGCTGCGGCTGATGTACTTCTCGAACTCGCCCATCGATGCCGGACACGTCGCGCATGGCGATGACGACGGCGTTGGTCTCGCGGCGGATCGTCGGCTCCCAGGTCTTGAAGCGCAGGTCGTCGTTGCGTGATGCCGCCGAAGCGGGCGTTGCCCGTCGGCGGCGTTGCGCTTGATGTTCTCCATGATGGTGCGCCGCTTGTCCAGGTTGGCCATGGGGCCGATCTTGCGGATGTCGTTGAAGCGAATCGTCTCGGTCTCGATCTCGCTTGCTTCTTCTCTCGAGGTTGGGCAGCCCCAGGTCCTCGAAGATCAGCGCCGCCAGCTCGTCGATCGTGACCTCGGCCTCGTAGTAGTCGACGCCCGGCTCTTCGCCCGCCTCGCCCCGCTGGCCCTTGCCGGGGCGCGGCTCCGTGGCGATGACGTCGCCCACCTCGCAATCGCCATCGCCCTGGCCGGCGTGCTGCTGCCGACCGGGATCGATAGCGGAAGCGAGGCTCCTCCAGCGAGCGGATCGGCACCTTGAAGACCCGCTTGCCATCGGAGGTGATGATCGCTCTCCTCGCTCACGATGTCGGCCAGGTTCTTCTTGATCGCCTCCTTGACCTTCTCGCTTGTGGCGCGCCTGGTCGGTCGGCGCCCTTGCGGTGCAGCGACCAGTCGTGCTGCGAAAGCGTTGAGCTATCCATGTCCCTTCCCTCTTGTCTCGCTCGCGGGCGCCGTCCCGCCGCACGCGCCGGCTTGGCGGGCGGCGGGATGGCGGAGCGCTCCCCGTTAGCGGTTCAGCAGCGTGCCGACGTACTTCAGCAACTCATTGGCGCAGACGGGGCAGTAGCCCTGCTCGCTGATCAGGCGGTCTACCACCTCGTTGATTCGTTGAGCTGCTCTGCGTCGGGCGTCTTGGCGGAGGTCGTGATCTTCACCACGTCCCGCAGGTCGGCGAACAGCTTCTTCTCGATCGCCTCCTTCAGCCGCTCGTGGCTAGCGATAGTCGAGAACTGCTGGCCGCGCCGTGCGAGCGACGAGATGCGAATCAGGATCTCCTCGCGGAAGGTCTTCTTGGCGTTCTCGGTGATGCCGATCTGCTCCTCGATGCTGCGCATCAGCTGCTCGTCGGGCTCCATCTCCTCCTCGGTGATGGGGTCGCGCAGCTTGGTCTTGTTGCAGAACGCCTCCACGTTGTCCAGGTAGTTGTTGAACAGCGTGCGCGCCGACTCCTCGAAGGAGTAGACGAAGGCCTTCTGCACCTCATTCCTGCGCCATCTCGTCGTACTCTTTGCGCGTCTCGGCGATCAAGTTCAGGAAGTGCTCGCGCTCCTCGCGGTTGATGCTGGTGTGCTGCTCGAAGCCGTCACGCAGGGCGCGCAGGGCGTCGATGGGGTTGATGCAGGTCACGCCGTCCCGCACCAGCGCGCTGGAGAGCCGGTTGATGACGTAGCGCGGCGAGATGCCGTCCATGCCCTCCCGCGTGGTCTCGTCCTGTAGCTCCCTGACGTCCTTCTGCGTGAAGTCCTCGATGTCCTCGCCGTCGTAGAGCTTCAGCTTCTTCATCAGGCTCATGCCCGCCTTCTTGGACGGCTCCAGCCGGGACAGGACGGCGAACATGCTGGCGATGCGCAGCGTGTGCGGGGCGATGTGCACGTCCTTCAGCGCGCTCTGCCCGAGCAGCTTCTCGTAGATGCGCACCTCGTCGGTGACGCGCAGGTTGTACGGCACCTTGACCAGGATGATGCGGTCCTGCAGCGCCTCGGACTTCTTGTTGGCGACGAAGGACTTGTACTCGTTCTCGTTCGTGTGGCTGACGACCACCTCGTCGGCGTAGATCATCGAGAAGCGCCCGGTCTTGATGTTCTGCTCCTGCGAGAGCGTCAGCAGCCCGTAGAGGAACTTCTCATCGCAGTTGTGATTGATGACACCATTCGCGACAAAGGTATTCGAGCCGGGCACGTTGAAGTCCCAGCAGTCGGCCTCGCCGTCTTCGATGGCTACCACCTGATCGTAGAACTGCGCCGGATGCAGCAGCGCGGAGAGACCCACAGGCGCCTCGACATAGCCTTCCAGCTTGTCTAGCACCTTCGTCGCCATCTCGCGTGTGCAAGCGTTTGTACCTGTGCGCAGCGCATGCAGGTTGACGTAGTCCTCACCGAGGATCTGCCGTGCGCCCGCGCGCGCGTGGTAGCCCACCCCCCCCGCGACCTGCGACCGGGCGATGACCACCTGCTGCAACTCATCCGAGACAGCCTGCCAGTACGGCGCGACGTTGGGCAGCACATCCGCCCGCCCAATCCGCTGGCCGGAGATCGAGTGCGCCACCCGGTTATTTTCGTACATCAGCCGCTTGCGCATGGGCAAGATGCTCATCATATCCGCAAGCTTATCCGCCTCGGCTCCTTCGACCGCGACATTCCAGTAGCGATTGCGCACTTCAGATCCAGAGACGGCGCCCAGGTGACTTCGCCGACGGCTGGTGAGGCCCAGATTGAGCAGCACGATCTGCAACTGCTCCGCCAGCCGCTCTGAGGCAGTCGTCCAGGAGAGCCTGCCGCGCAGCGTCGCTGTGCCGTCGCCGGCGAAATACCCTGTCAGGAAGGCCAGCGCGCTTTCCCGCGAGGATTGCAAAACCGCCCACGGAATCTCCTTCTTGTAGGAGCCGCTTTTCCATCCGAGCCAGGTCATGACATCGAGTACGCCCACGCTATTGAACTGGATAACCTTGACATAAGCGTGTGGGCGGATGCCGAACAGGGTTTCAGTCAACTTGCTGAAGTCCTGGCGCAGTTCATCTTCCACATTCGCAAAGCGGATGGTTCCATCGGCGCGCGTGTCGCCCTCGGCGGTCATGTAGCCTAGCCAGCGCGCCAGCTCCGGCGTCATGCGCTCAGGTGTGCGAATGGACTGCGCGCGGCCATCTCGTCCTGGCGTCCAGGTGATCTGGACATCCTCTCCCCAGAGGCTCTGGCCCTTCTGCAGCGCCAGCCAGTCGCCGACCTTCAGTTCATCGTGCCGTCGCCAGACGAGCGTGCCAGTGTCGTCTACCACCAGCACGCGGTGCTCGTGCGTGCCCTCGGAGAAGTAGCCGCGTCGCGTGGTGACACGCTTGGTTGGGCTAATGCCCGCGTGATAGAGATGCGCGGTGCTCTCGACGCCTTTCTCGGTGGCAAGCTGGAGCGCGAACGGGCGTGACTCGCCAACGGGATGATCGGCGGCTGCGAAGGAGTCAATGCGCCTGATGCCCTGCTGGGTGATGACAAGCGAATCACCTCTCAAGCACTTGAGCATCTCGATGAATTCCATCATCCCTCGGTTGCTGATGTTCAGCTCACCGTCGAAACGATAGGCGCGTGGGTCACTCTCGGCTCCGTACTCGCCGATGGTGGCCAAATCAATACTGCCTACTAGCTCAGCGACATCTTGTGTTTTCGGGTCAGACGGGGTGAAGGTTCCCACGCCGACGCGCTGCTTCTCGCTGAGGACGATGCGCTTGACGGGCACCTTCTCGATCTCGCCCTTGAACTCGTGCTCGACCATCCAGCGGCATTTGGGGCAAAGCTCGCCTTCGATGTAGAGGCCGTATTCCTTTTCGATATCAGCGCGCATCTCCTCGGGGATGAGGTGCAGCGGCTCCTCGTGCATCGGGCAATCGCGGATGGCGTAGACGGCGCCCTCCTCGGTGCGCGCGTAGGTCTCCAGCCCGCGCTTGAGCAGGCTGACGATGGTGGACTTGCCGCCGCCCACGGGGCCCATCAGCAGGAGGATGCGCTTGCGGACTTCGAGGCGCTGCGCGGCGGAGTGGAAGTACTCCACGATCTGCTGGAGCGGCTTCTCGATGCCATAGATCTCTTCGCTGAAGAAGTTGTAGCGTGGCTCGCCGAGCTTGTTGGTTTCTGTTCCGGCGGCCATGATCATGTTAAAGATGCGTTCGTGCGAAAGCTGCGTGACCGATGGACGCTGGGTCGCGATCTCGAAGTACTGAGAGAACGTGCCCTCCCAGCCCATCGAACGCTCGCGATCACGATATTCTTCCAGCCGTTTCACGATGTCCATGTTGCCTGTCCTCCTGTGTGTGCCAGGGCGTTGCCGCGGACACTGCCAGATTAGGGACGCCCGCCGTCTGGTCGCGTGACGCTTGGCGCCTCATGCGCGCTGGGCCGCGTCGCGTGTGTCGTCTGGGCGCCGCTGTGGGCGCGTCGTTCGCTCTGGCCCGCCGTACTCAGTCGCGGCGCCGCTTGTCGCGCTCCTCGTGGGTGTGCGCGAGCATGCGGGCGACCAACCATGCGACGAACTGTGTGCGACGTCATCGTCGTCTCGCCATCGGGAGGCTGAGCCTGTGAGCAGTGGCTCGCAGTGGCTCCCTGGCTGTTCCCCATGAGCAGCCAGGCGAAGATGCGCCGAGGGTCAGGCGCCAGCTTGAGAAGACGTTCAGGCCCGACAGGCGTGCTCTGCGCGAGAGGCGCGCAGTTGGCTCATACGCGTGCGGCCAGAGGTACTGTCATCTACGGGCGCGTGAGGGGTCTCCACCCCCAAACTCGGAAGCGCTTTGCTTGGATAATGCTCGCTGGACTATGACGGTAGCGCGTTGCTTGAACGGTACGGAAAATGAACTTCCGGACGATTCCTGGATGAGACGCCACTGGGCGCCTGCGAATGGATGCGCGTCGGGGCATCAGTGGCGTCGCGCTGGCCCTTCCCGATGGATGGCGGATGGCCCGCGCGCCGGGTACACGTCGCCCACGGCCCTACGGATGCACAACCTTACACAAACGACGCCTGGCCTGCCGCGACACTGCGGCTCATTGGCGAAAGCGTTTAGAGATGGAGAAAGTCATAGGCCCGGCTGATGGCGCATCGGCTACCAGCGTATACCAAATAACGAGCGGATGAAGCTCTCCCAAGCAGATTCCTGGCCAAGCCAGCAACGTTGGGAAAACGACTATCGCCCCGCCGCGCAGACCGCGAGGAGGCCACGTTTCATGTGGGCTGGCCCCCTTTCGCGGTGATTGCACGCTCGCCTTCGCGTTGGCGCTGTTCATCAGGCCAATAGTGCGATCCAGCGATGCGCGCCAGGTCAAAAACGGCTGAACCAGGCAGGTATTATGGTAAGAACTCAGCCGTATACCGCGTACAATACCATACCTACGCAAGCGGTGGCAAGAAGGATGTTCACATCGCGCCAGCTCCAGGAAGCGGGCAAAAAAATCAGGCGACGCGCTCAGGTCAGCGCGATGCGCGCCCAGACGCTCGGCGGGATTTCTGGCGAGGGGTTGGCTGGGAAGCCACTGACGCGGGGCTTGGCGCTCCACGCCAGCTCCTGCTGCGCCAGCGGAACCACCACAGCGTCGTTGAGCAGCGTCATCTCCGCCTGATGGTAGAGTGCGAGGCGTGCGTGGGGTCGAGCGTCGCCTCGGCCCGCTGGACGAGCGCGCCAATGGTCGGCGTAAAGTCGTTTGGCGGGCTGACGGAATAGTTGGGTGGGCTGACGAAGATGGAGAGCCAGTCCTGTGGGTCGGGGTAATCTTCATGCCAGAGGTAGTCGCTGGTCGTCCTGAGCGCCTGCGTCACATCGGGGAATGGCCCAAAATAGACGGGAACGATGCGGACACGCAGGCCGGGCAAGGGCAGCCCGCCACTGGCGTGCGATGGCCTCGTCCAGCGCCTGGATGAAGGGGTCGGCTCCCGACAGTCGTAGAAGATGCCCCAGAGCGTCACCTCCGGGCAGCGGCTCGCCACGCCACCGCAGCGGTCGTGGACGTAGCTCTGCCAGAGCGCGCGGGCCTGCGTCTGGTCGCCGGTGAGCGGCGCGCTGGCGACGGGGCCACTCAGCGCCGTGGGATACGCGCCCGCTCCTGGTGGGATGAGGTGGTTCGTGGCGACACCGCCCAGCAGCGCGGCGATGGCAGGCTTATCGAGCGCGAGCGCCAGCGCCTGGCGCACACGCACATCGGTCAGCCCCGCTGTCCTGGGGTCGAGCAGCAGATAATCCTCAGCGCGGGTTGGCGTCTGATGGAAGCCCGGCTGTTTGCTCAGCGTCTGCCGGATGTACTGTTGCGCCGCCTGCGCGTTCGGACTGTTTCCGCGCGTATCTCCGGCGAAGATGACATCGCCAGTGGCTGTTCCCTGGCTTGCGCGCAGATCTACGATCACTTCGCGCAGGTGTGGGCGGGCGCCCCAGTAGTCCTTCGCCCGCGTCAGCGTGACGAGCAGTCGCCATAGCTCCCGTCTGACGCAATGGACTTGCAAGGCGTACATGCCGCTGGTTCCCTGGCCGCCGTGTCCTGATGTGGCTCGGCCAGTCGCCGCCGTAGCGCGTGACGACCGCCCGCTCGACGATGCCGATGGCTGGCTCGGCCAGCTTCACCGGCAGGGCGCCATCGGGATGCGCGAGGACGATGACGAGCGTGCTGGGGTCGGGCGTGAGCAGCGCATCGCCGACCAGCGTCCTGATGAGCGGCTGTCCCACTGCGGTGATCGTTGGCGGGCCGTGCGGGTTGGGCTGGCAGTGCTGCTGGGCGTAGCGCGGCTGGTCTTTGAGCGCGGTGAAGTAGAAGGAGGTGGCGCTCGCGCATGGCCCGGCGGCGCGGTCGAGGCTG
This sequence comes from uncultured Chloroflexia bacterium, assembly GCA_963840335.1. Lineage (GTDB taxonomy): Bacteria > Chloroflexota > Ktedonobacteria > Ktedonobacterales > JADMIN01 > JAKAIY01. The sequence goes on along the minus strand of CAWIYP010000004.1, from coordinate 5,694 downwards.
AAGGCGGCGTCGGCGGAGGTGATCGGCGCGCCATCGCTGAAGCGCGCCCCACTGCGCAGGTGGAAGGTGTAGCGCTGTCCATCCGCGCTGACGGTGTAGTGGTCAGCCAGCGCGGGAACAGGCCGCAGCCCGCTATCGAAGGTCAGCAGGCCGCTGTAGGTCAGCGAGAGCAGCAACGCGCCGCCGAACGAATACGATACGCCATTGGTGGGGTCGAGCGAGATCGTCGGGCCGCCAGAGCCAGGCGCCGAGATACGCAGGATTTGCTGGGCGTCGGGCAGGAAGGTCGGGCCACGCGCCTGCCAGGGAAGGGTAGGCGAGCGCGCAGCCCGCCAGCAGCGCCAGCAACGCCAGCGCGAGCGCCATCCCTGACGCGCGCCGCTTCCATCGCGCCATCGTCGCCACATCCCTTCTCCGCGCAGCGCAAACGCGCGCCTCATCATTGGCCTTCGCGAGATGAGACGCGCGCGTAGGGATGGCGTTTACAGGGACCGGGGTGCGCGCTCAGACTTCCAGGACGATCTTGCCCATTGGCCGCTCGTTCGCGAGGTAGGCATGCGCCTCGCCCGCCTGCGCCAGCGGGAAGGTGCGCGCGATCCGCACGCGGAGCTGCCCAGCGGCGATCCAGCCCAGCAGGTCGCTGGAGCGCCAGCGGAACTCCTCTGGCGTGGCGATGTAGTGGATGAGCGTGGGGCGCGTGAGAAAGAGCGAGCCTTTGGCGTTGAGGGTCTGCGGGTCGAGTGGCGCGACGGGGCCGCTCGACTGGCCGAAGAGCGCCAGATAACCGCGCGGCGCCAGGCAATTCAGGCTGGCGTCGAAGGTGTCCTTGCCGACGGAATCGTAGACGACCTGGACGCCCTTGCCATCGGTCAGGCGGCGAACCTCCTGGGCGATGTCCACCTGGCGGTAGACGAAGACCTCGTCGGCGCCCAGCGCGCGGGCCTCGGCGGCCTTCGCCTCGGAGCCGACCGCGCAGAGCGTGCGGGCGCCACGCATGCGGGCTACCTGCGTGAGCAGGCCGCCCACGCCGCCTGTCGCCGCGTAGATCAGCGCGGTGTCGCCAGACTTCAGCGGGAAGGTGGAATGCGAGAGATAGTGCGCGGTCATCCCCTGCAACATCGCCGCCGCCGCCACGCGCAGCTCCATGCCATCAGGCACGAGGGCGAGCTGCCAGGCGTTGGCGATGGCGTATTCGGCGTAGGCTCCGGAGAAGGCGGCGCTCGCGACGCGGTCGCCCACCTTCAGCGTGGTCACGCCGGGGCCGACGGCGTCCACCACGCCCGCTGCCTCGCCGCCCGGTATCCACGGCAGCGGAATTTTGTATTGGCCCATCCGCTGATAGATTTCGATGAAGTTGAGGCCGACCGCCGCGATCTTCACCCGCGCCTGGCCTGGCCCCGGCTCAGGGATGGGCGCCTCGCCCATCCGCAGAACCTCTGGCCCGCCTTGCTGTTCGACACGAATTGCGCGCATGTGTGAACCTGCTTTCCCTCGCATTATGTATCTGACATGTGCGGGCGCGTAGCCCGCTGGCCTGCCTCAGTGCGAGGCTGGGGCAGGCTCCAGCGGCGCGGCGCGCTTCAAGGTATCCTCCACCACGGAGGCCAGCGCCTCGATGAAGAGCGGCGCGGTATTGAGCGACTGCGTGCGGTGGAAGACGATGCCATGCTCCTCCGCCTGCTCACGCGCGCCCACCTCGATGTCGTAGAGAATCTCCAGGTGGTCGGAGAGGAACTGCACCGGCGCGATCAGCACGTCCGTCGCCCCCTGCGCCTTCAACTCGGGCATGAGGTCGGCGAAGTCGGGCTTGAGCCACGGCTCTGGCGTATGGCCCGCGCTCTGATAGCAGAACATCCACTGGTCAGGCTTGACGCCCGCGCGCTCGGCGATGGCCGCCGCTGTCTGCTTCAGGTTGTCAATGTAGTCCGGCTCATCCGCGACGACACGCAGCGGCATGCTGTGGGCCGAGAGCAGCACAGGCGTGGTCGCGCGCTTCTCCGGCGGCAGGCGGTCGAGCGCCTCGCGCACGCGGTCGGCCACCGCCTGGAGGAATTCCGGCTGGAGGTGCCAGTCTTCGGTGATGGCGAGCTTCAGATCATCGCGTCCCAGCGCCGCGACGGCGTCGCGCAGAGTGTTGATGTAGCCGCGCATGAGGATCGGTGAATATTGCGGCGACATGATGACGCCGACCAGCGCATCGGCGCCCGACGCGGCGATTGGCGTGACATCGGCCACGAACGGCGCGAAGAAGCGCATGCCCGCCGACACCTGGAAGATCGGGCCGTCGGGATGGCGTCGGTTCAGCTCGACTTCGAGCGCCGCCGCCTGCTCCTCGGTGATGCGCAGCAGCGGCGAGCCGCCGATCAGCGCGTAGCGTCGCTGGAACTCGGCGATGACCTCTTTGCTTGGCTCGCGGCCTCCGTAGACATTGCGCAGATACGCTGGCACGTCTTCGAGCGTTGGAGGAGAGCCGTAGGTCATCAGGATGACGCCGACACGCGATGTGGACGGCTGGCTGGTCATGGTAAGCGCCTCACGTTTCAGTCTTCAGCAGGGTTTGGCTACCGGATAATGCGTAGCGCACAGTACACCTGCAACAATACATCCTTGCGCGCGCGCCCGCAACATCTGGTAGACGATAGGCGCTGGCGGGATATGCGCTATACTGGTCACACGACCGACAGCGCATGTCGGCGGTGGTCAGTGTTCGCTCCTTTTGGGGTGGAGGGAGACAGCATATGCGCGCGACGGCGCTCCTGGTGACGCAACTTACGAGCATCCATACCGTGTACCACAGTCTCGCGAATGACCTCACCCCGGAAGAGCTGCTCACGCGCGTGATCCCCAACACGAACCTGCTGGCCTTCGACCTCTGGCATATCGCGCGGACGCGGGACTGGGCGCTCCAGACGCTGGCGCTGGGCAAGCCGGAGCTGATAGATGAGCTACGGTGGCAGGGGTGCGGGGCGCTGGCGACGCACGGCATCGGCGTGGGGCTGACCGAGGCGGAGGCGGACGAGATGGCGCGGCAGCTTGAGTTGCCCGACATCCTGGAATACGCCGACGCGACCCACGCCGCGCTCATCACCTGGCTGGGCGCGCAGGAGAGCGATGACGCGCTGGACGAGCGCCCAGACGCGTCAGCGCATATGGCGCGCTACCCGATCTACCTCGAACAGGCCATGCGCGAAGAAGTCCCCTGGGCGTTCGATCAGCCGCCGATCTGGCGCTGCCTCGCGCCCGCGAACGCGCACGTCCGCGAGCATCTGGCGATCATCGGGCTGATCAAGCATCAGCTCCGCGCCCGCCGCTGAGACAACGCCGCGAGCCGCGCCGCTCAGCCCGCCGCGGCTCCCGACGTGACGGCGGGGGCAGCCGTCGCCCCGCGCCAGAAGGCGGCTGTGAGGGTGACGAGCAGCGGCCAGAGCGCCAGCGCGAAGCTGCCATAGCCGATGTTGATCGGATACATCACCAACCCCTGCGCCGAGATGCTGGTGAGGAACGCGACGGCGAGACCAGCGATGAGGCTCACGACCGGGAAGGCGACGACAGCGCGCAGTAGCCGCCGGGCGCCCAGCCGCCGCGCCACGTTGATCTCCCAGGCCCACGCCACGACGATCAGGATGGCGGAGGGGAACAGGATGAGCAGCGGGAGCAGCAAGGAGGGCCACTGGCCGTTCGCCAGCATGCCGCCGACGTCCACGCAGCTATCGAAGCAGAGCAGCGCGTCGAGTATGAGCGAGAAGTAGACATTCGCGATCGTGACGAGCGTCGCCACGATCCCCAGAATGATGATGCCGCGATTGAGTCGCATGCGGATTCCACCTTTCAGGCGCGCCGAACGCGGATGCGCGCGCCTCCCACACCTCTATATACGGCGCGAGCGGGGCTGCCGTTCCTGCGTGAAATGGACGAGCATGCAGGCGTGCAGCAGGCAGCGGGCGCGCAGCGGGCGCGCAGCAAGCTGGCGAATAAATTCGCGCCTGGAAGGTGTGCGCGCCGCGAAGCCCGCCGACGCGGGCTGGGTCTGGGCGAACTGCCGTGTCGGTGGGCGTGCGGTTGCTCTCGCGTCGTCTCGTTCCAAGTCCGCGCCAGGCGGACTTGGCGGCGGAACGCCCTCCAGGCGCGGCTTCAGCCGCCAGCTACCCGCGTTAATCCTCAAAATATCATCAACCCTCTCTTTGTCATGTTCGGCACGCCGTATGCAGGCTCTCCGCCTGAGCGAAGGAGGCTCAGCCATAACCAGAGACGCCCGGCCACGCCGACCGTGGCCTTCATTGACCAGTATAGTGGGCCGTATCGCTCACTGTTCAAGAACGTGCGCCACTTCGAGCAGTTTACTGCCCTGCATGTGGGGCTGCTGGCCGAGACACGGCACAAGTCGCTGCCGCGCCTGGGCGGCCGTCCACATGGATCCCCAGGCGCTGCATCACTTTCTTGCCCAAGCAGACTGGTCGGTGGAGCAGGTGCGTGCCCAGCGACTGACGCTGCTGCGGCAAGCGTTGGGCGACCAGCCGTTCATTCTTTGCATTGACGAGACTGGCGACCGCCAAAAAGGGCCACACGACCGACTATAGCGCCTCGCAGTACATCGGCAATCTGCACGCGCTGGCCAACGGGGTCGTCTCCGTCAATGCGACGGGTTGCTCGGGACGACGACCTCCGCTGCTCCCGCGTCTATAAGGCGGAAACGCACCTTCAAACCCGACGATGTCTACCAGACCAAGGCCCGACTCGCGGTCGAACTTATCGAGGAGTTGCTGGCCCTCGGCTTCCACTTCAGCATGGTGCTGGCCGACAGCCGCTACGGCGAGAGCGCAACGTTCATCAGCGCACTCCACCGACTGGGCCTCCAGTACGTCGTCGCCATCCGCTCGAATCACGGCGTGTGGGTTGGGGCCAGGACAGCGCGTGCGCCAGACGCACTAGCATCCCTTTGAGCACGTCTTCCCGATGGGAGCAGCGACCCGCGCTTCATCCGCGAGACGATCTACGGAACGCGCGGCGCGGTCCGCTACTACCCGATCACGACGGACCCAACGACCTTGCCCAAAGAGACCACCTGGGATCTCATGACCAACCAACCGGGACAGATCGAACGGATCGTTGGCAACACGTTCGGGTTGCGTACCTGGGTAGAGTATGACTTCGACACCACCAGGATGATCTGGGCTGGGCCGACTATGGCGTGACCGGGTACGCAGGTGTTCGAGCGCTGGTGGGAACTGGTCATGAGCGCTTATACCTTGGTCAGTTTGCAGACGCTCGCCGATGAGGCGCACGACGCGCTGAGCGGTGGCGCTACGGCTCCGCTCGCCGTGATTCCGCCGCCGCTGCGGGAACACCCGACCAGAGATGCAGGAATCGGCTGGAAGCAGCATCTCAACAATCTGCGCTTACTGCTCCAGCCCTATGTCTGCTCCTGCCTCTTGGTGGCTTGGCTCCCACTCATTCCGCATGCCCATGCCGAGGCGCTGCAGTCTGGCTTCGCCGCGCTCGCTGCCCTCGTCAACACCTTCCGCTTGGCACTCCCAACATGACAGAAGAGGGATTAGGCAGCGTCGCGGCTGCAGGAAGCATGCCCTCCTCCCACGCCGCAAATGGCATCATAATTGGCATCAATTGCCCTATAGACGACGAAGCGGCTTTGAACGCATATGTTCAAAGCCGCTTCAAATCTGGGTTTAGAGCTGG
>CAWIYP010000003.1:0-82531 GCA_963840335.1 uncultured Chloroflexia bacterium | reverse complement strand
AGCTGGCGCGCTGGCTAGGCTACATGACCGCCGAGGGCGACACGCGCGCCGATGGAACCATCCGCTTTGCGAATGTGGAAGATGAACTGCGCCAGGACTTCAGCAAGTTGACTGAAACCCTGTTCGGCATCCGCCCACACGCTTATGTCAAGGTTATCCAGTTCAATAGCGTGGGCGTACTCGATGTCATGACCTGGCTCGGATGGAAAAGCGGCTCCTACAAGAAGGAGATTCCGTGGGCGGTTGCTGCAATCCTCGCGGGAAAGCGCGCTGGCCTTCCTGACAGGGTATTTCGCCGGCGACGGCACAGCGACGCTGCGCGGCCGGCCTCCTGGACGACTGCCTCAGAGCGGCTGGCGGAGCAGTTGCAGATCGTGCTGCTCAATCTGGGCCTCACCAGCCGTCGGCGAAGTCACCTGGGCGCCGTCTCTGGATCTGAAGTCCGCAATCGCTACTGGAATGTCGCGGTCGAAGGAGCCGAGGCGGATAAGCTTGCGGATATGATGAGCATCTTGCCCATGCGCAAGCGGCTGATGTACGAAAATAACCGGGTGGCGCACTCGATCTCCGGCCAGCGGATTGGGCGGGCCGGAGTGCTGCCCAACGTCGCGCCGTACTGGCAGGCTGTCTCGGATGAGTTGCAGCAGGTGGTCATCGCCCGGTCGCAGGTCGCGGGGGGGGTGGGCTACCACGCGCGCGCGGGCGCACGGCAGATCCTCGGTGAGGACTACGTCAACCTGCATGCGCTGCGCACAGGTACAAACGCTTGCACACGCGAGATGGCGACGAAGGTGCTAGACAAGCTGGAAGGCTATGTCGAGGCGCCTGTGGGTCTCTCCGCGCTGCTGCATCCGGCGCAGTTCTACGATCAGGTGGTAGCCATCGAAGAGCTCGGCGAGGCCGACTGCTGGGACTTCAACGTGCCCGGCTCGAATACCTTTGTCGCGAATGGTGTCATCAATCACAACTGCGATGAGAAGTTCCTCTACGTGCTGCTGACGCTCTCGCAGGAGCAGAACATCAAGACGGGGCGCTTCTCGATGATCTACGCCGATGAGGTCGTCGTCAGCCACACGAACGAGCACGAGTACAAGTCGTTCGTGGGCAACAAGAAGTCTGAGGCGCTGCAAGACCGCATCATTCTGGTGAAGGTGCCGTACAACCTGCGCGTGAGCGAAGAGGTGCGCATCTACGAGAAGCTGCTCGGCCAGAGCGCGCTGAAGGACGTGCACATCGCCCCGCACACGCTGCGCATCGCCAGCATGTTCGCGATCCTGAGCCGACTGGAGCCGTCCAAGAAGCAGGGCATGAGCCTGATGAAGAAGCTGAAGCTCTACGATGGCGAAGACACCGAAGACTTCAAGCAGAAAGACGTCAAGGAGCTACAGGCCGATACCACGCAGGAAGGGCATGGACGGCATCTCGCCGCGCTACGTCATCAATCGGCTCTCCAGCGCACTGGTGCGCGACGGCGTGACCTGCATCAACCCAATCGACGCCCTGCGCGCCCTGCGTGATGGCCTCGATCAGCACACCAGCATCTCCCGCGATCAGCGTGAGCACTACCTGAACTTCATCGCCGAGGCGCGCAAAGAGTACGACGACATGGCGCGCAATGAGGTGCAGCGGGCGTTCGTCTACTCGTTCGAGGAGTCGGCGCGCACCCTGCTGAACAACTACCTCGACAACGTGGAGGCGTACTGCAACAAGACCAAGGTGCGCGACCCCATCACCGAGGAGGACATGGAGCCGGACGAGCAGTTGATGCGCAGCATCGAGGAGCAGATCGGCATCACCGAGAACGCGAAGAAGACCTTCCGCGAGGAGATTCTGATTCGCATCTCGTCGCTCGCACGGCGCGGCCAGCAGTTCTCGTATGCTAGCCACGAGCGCCTGAAAGAGGCGATCGAGAAGAAGCTCTTCGCCGACCTGCGTGACGTGGTGAAGATCACGACATCCGCGCGCACACCCGACCCAGAGCAGCTCAAGAAGTCGAACGAGGTCATCAGCCGCCTGATTAGCGACCACGGCTACTGCCCCGTCTGCGCCAATGAGTTGCTGAAGTACGTCGGCTCGCTGCTCAACCGCTAACGGGGAGCGTTCCGCCATTCCGCCGCCCGCCAAGCAGGCGTGTGCGGCGGGACGGCGCCCGCGAGTGAGACAAGGGGAAGGGACATGGATAGCTCAACGATTTCGCAGCAAGACTGGTCGCTGCATCGCAAGGGCGCGACCGACCAGGAGCGCCACAAGCAGAAAATCCGCGAGGCGATCAAGAAGAACCTGGCCGACATTGTGAGCGAAGAGAGCATCATCCTCTCCGATGGCAAGCGGGTCTACAAAGTGCCGATCCGCTCGCTGGAGGAATATCGCTTCCGCTATGATCCCGGTCGCCAGCAGCACGCTGGCCAGGGCGATGGCGATAGCGAGGTGGGCGATGTCATCGCCACGGAGCCGCGCCCCGGCAAGGGCCAGCGGGGCGAGGCGGGCGAAGAGCCAGGGGTGGACTACTACGAGGCCGAGGTGACGCTCGACGAGCTGGCGGCGATGATCTTCGAGGACCTGGGGCTACCCTTCCTCGAAGAGAAGAAGCAAGTCGAGATGGAAACCGAGACGATTCGCTTCAACGACATCCGCAAGGTCGGCCCAATGGCCAACCTGGACAAGAAGCGCACCATCATGGAGAACATCAAGCGCAACGCCGCCAAGGGACAATGCCCACTTCGGCGGCATCCGCAACGAAGACCTGCGCTTCAAGACCTGGGAGCCGACGATCCGCTTCCAGTCCAACGCGGTCGTCATCGCCATGATGGACGTGTCAGGATCGATGGGCGAGTTCGAGAAGTACATCGCCCGCAGCTTCTACTTCTGGATGGTGCGGTTCCTGCGCACGAAGTACAACAACGTCAAGATCGTCTTCATCAGTCACCACACCGAAGCGAAAGAGGTGACGGAGGAGGAGTTCTTCACCCACGGCGAGAGCGGCGGCACGCAGGTCAGCTCCGCGTATGAGCTGGCGCTGAACATCATCCGCGAACGCTACAATCCCGCCGACTGGAACATCTACCCGTTCCACTTCTCCGATGGCGACAACCTGCCGTGGGACAACGAGCACTGCGTCGCGCTGGTGGGGAAGTTGATGGAGCAGTGCAACATCTTCGGCTATGGCGAGATTCGCGAGGGCCACTACCGCTCGCCCAGCACGCTGATGTCGGCCTACAGCAAGATTCAGGATCGCAAGTTCATCGCCGTCACCATCTCAGACAAGACCGAGGTCTATCCCGCGCTGCGCAAATTCTTCGCGGTGCGCGACAACGCGCCAGCGACGCCCTGAGCCATGCCGCCACGCGCCGCCACTTCCCCCCGTGGGGGGCGGCAGCGCGGGCAGGCGCAGGGGCGCGGACACGCGCCGAAGAGGAGGCATCATCACCATGACATCGTTACCGCAGGATAGCTCACCCGATCAGGTCTATCTGGCGAAGCTGGAGCGCGCCATCGAGCAGATATGGGAAATCGCCAAGCGTATGGGCCTGGATCCCTATCCCGTGCATTTCGAGCTGGTTCCCGCCACCATCATGTATGAATTCGGCGCCTATGGGCTGCCGGGGCGCTTTGGCCACTGGTCGCGTGGCAAGGCGTACTACCGCATGAAGACCGAGTATGACTACGGCCTGAGCAAGATTTACGAGCTGGTCGTCAACACCAACCCCTCCTACGCCTTCCTGATGGAGCAGAACGATCTGCTGCAAAATCAGGTTGTCGTCGCGCATGTGCTGGGACATACGGACTTCTTCAAGAATAATGTCTACTTCCGCAGCACGCCGCCCAACATGATCGACAAGGTGAGCGTCAACGCCGACCGCGTGCGCCAGTATGAGTTTGACCACGGCATAGACAAAGTCGAGCGCTTCCTCGACTCCGTGCTGGCGATCGAAGAACATATTGACCCGAACACCTACCTGCGCCAGCGCATCGACGAGCGCCGCGACGACGAGGCCGCCAATGGCGAGGACGGCGCACGCAAGCGTTCCAGCGTCTACGACGACCTCTGGGCGCTCGACATCAGCTCTGAGCAGGCCGAATCTGACGCCGCCGAGGCCGAGCAGCGCGCCGAGACACGCCGCCACCGCTTCCCCGCCGAGCCGCAGAAAGACATCCTCAAGTTCCTCGCCCAGCATGCGCCCAACCTGGAGCCATGGCAGCGTGACCTGCTGCTGATCGTCCGCGAAGAGATGCTCTATTTCGTCCCGCAGATGCGCACCAAGGTAGCGAACGAGGGCTGGGCATCGTTATGGCACTCGCGCATCACCCGCGAGATGGACCTCGACGACAACGAATACACCCAGTTCGCACAGATGCACGCGGGTGTGCTGGCGACCTCGCGCATGCGCATCAACCCCTACCACCTCGGCTATCATCTGCTCGAAGACATCGAGCGGCGCTGGAATAACCCGACGGAGGAGGAGCTGCGGCAGGGGCGTCTGCCCGACATGGGCCACGCCAAGCTGCTGGAGGTACGCGAGACGGAGAGCGATGTCTCGCTGCTGCGCAACTACCTCACCAAAGACCTCGTCGAGCGGCTCGACCTGTACCTCTACAAGAAAGAGGACGACGAGTGGGTCATCGTCGAGAAAGACTGGGAGAAGGTGCGTGATGGCATCGTCGCCAACATGACCAACTTCGGCTATCCCTACATCACCATCTGGGACGCTGACTACAACGGCAATACCGAGCTACTGCTCCACCACCATTTCGAGGGGCAGGAGCTGGATATTCCCTACGCGGAGAAGACCCTGGAGCATATCCACCACATCTGGTCGCGTCCCGTGCACCTGGAGACGATGCGCGACGACAAGATCGTGCGCCTCAGCTATAATGGCGAGAAGCACACGCGGCTGGTACAGGATGAGGATGAGTGACAACTCCCCACGGCTAAAGCCGGGGGCTTCTCAGTTCAACCGGCAACCCATCGGTTCCCGTCCCTGAAGGCAGTGCCCCTGCCTGTTTGATATTCTTGGCGGCATTCACGTCGCGGTCCTCAACTAGACCGCAGGAAGGACAGATATGGGTACGCACGCTCAGACTCTTCTGAACGTACTCCCCACACTGACTGCACTTCTGGGAGGTGAAGCGCGCGGGGACCCGGATGACTTGATGACCGGCTCTCTCAGCCTTATCTTCAAGGATTCCAAGAAACGCGCTCCAACTTACGTCGTAAATGCTCTTGGCGAGCGAATGGTTACGCGCCATCCCCGCCACATTCAGGTCTTCGACGCAGATACGGCTATACCGTTCGGCATACTGCTTGGCGGTCTTGAAGTGGAAGTCGCGCCGCTGGCGACCGATTTTTAGATGTTTCTTGGCCACCTCACGCTTGGCCTTGCGACGGCGATGGCTGCCCTTCTTGCGTCGGTCACTCACCCGTTGGGCGGTGGCGAGGCGCTTCTGGCCACGGCGATAGCAACGCGGATTCTCGATCAAGCCGCCTTGCGAGTCTGCCAGAAACACCTTCAGTCCCACGTCCAATCCGATGGCAGGATGCTCACACAAGGGTGCTGGCGTCGCTTCCGCGCGTTCGTGCACCCGTCCATACTCGTCTTGTGGCGTCGTCTCGCACACAATCAAGGCATACCAGTGGCCATCCGCTCGCAAGACGAGATGGGCGGTGACGGGCGTCCCTTCCAATGGACGATGCAACTTGATCTTCACGAGCTTGCCCAGCTTGGCAGGAATATGGAGGTGGGCGCCATCGTCGTCGAGCCAGACATCCCGGCTGGGCGCGTACTGGCGCAACTGAATTGAGTGCCAGCGGTTGGGGGACTTGAAGCGCGGGAAGCCGACCGGCAAGCCGAGGTCTTTCATCTGGAGATAGCGTTCGTTTGAGCGCCTTGCTGAGTCGATCAGCCAACGTCTGCACCGTGGTGGCGGGCACCTGCTCACCACCGCGTCCCTTGAAGCTCGCCGTCAGGTCGTACTTCGTCGGGAACGTGGCGAATTCCTCATACTGCGCTTTCAGCGCCTCCAGCATCTCGTTGTAGATGACCCGCGACTCAATGAGACAGGTCATCAACTGCTGGCGCTGTGCGCGATTGGGATACAGGCGATACTCAAACGTTCTCATACCCTAATTATATCTATTAGGATCTGAGACAGACAAGCGGCTGGTACAGTTATCACCTGCGGGAGACGCGGCTTTCATCCCCATGCCTGAAGGCAGGGGTACTCAGCCGCGATTCTTCTTTGGTAGTCCCGTGTAAACTGAGCGCTCTGGCGGCGCGCAAGAAGGAGGAGGAGGCAGACGCCAATGAAGAGCTTTCTCGTAGGGATGATCGCCGGAGCGCTGGCGGCTGCTGGCGTCACCATGCTCGACACGCGGCGGCTGAGCCTGCTGGCGCTCGTCGTGGCGCTGGTGGCTGGGCTACTCGCTGGGCTGCTCGTCGGCTGGCGCGAGCCGAAACCCCGCGCCGCCCTCATCACAGGGATGGCGTCATCTTCGATTGCGGGGGTGCTCTTTCTGCTGGCCAGTCTCGCTGGCGGCGCGGCTGCCAGCCAGCGTGGCTCGGCGCTGGCGCTGGTCGGCGTCATCCTCTGTGTCATCGTCGGCGGCGCGTTCGCGGGCATCCTCTCCGCCTGGACGGGCTATCCGCACTCGGCCAAGCCACTGCCGCTTCCCAGGCCGCCAACCACCTCTGGCCCGCTGGGGCCGCTGCCCACGCCTGGGTGAAATGGAATGCGCCGTAGCGCGCCGCCACGGCCTCAGCCCTTGAAGCGATAGCCAACCCCGCGCACCGTCTGCACCAGTTGCGGGTTCGCGGGGTCATCTTCGATCTTCTCACGCAGCCAGCGGACATGCACATCCACCGTGCGGGTGTCGCCCACGTAGTCGTAGCCCCAGACGCGCTCCAGCAGCCGCCCACGTGTCAGCGCCATGCCACGATGACGCGCCATGTAGACCAGCAGCTCGAAGAGGCGCGCGGGCAACTCGATCACACGCTCACCTTTGCGCACCTCACGGCGATCCTCATCAATGCGCAGATCGCCGATGATGATGGGCTCGCTGGCTGGCTGGCCGTCCTCCGCGCCTTCGCCCGGCGCCCGCTGCCCACCGCGCCGCAGCAGCGCCCGCACGCGCGCCCGCACCTCATTCCAGGAGAACGGCTTGGTCACATAGTCATCGGCGCCAAGCTCCAGCCCGACGACCACATCGCTCTCCTCCGAGCGCGCCGTCAAAATCAGCACGGGCGTGCTGGCGGTCTCTGGGCGGGCGCGAAGCTGACGCAAGACATCCAGCCCATCGAGGCGTGGCAGCATGACATCCAGCAGCACCAGCGCCACCGGCTGGCGTCGCGCGATCTCCAGCGCCGCCACGCCGTCCGCCGCGACCAGCGTCTCGTAGCCCTCGGTTTTGAGGTTATAGGCGAGGGCCGAGCGCAGGTCGTCGTCGTCTTCCACTACCAGAATCGGTCGCTGTTCCACAACTCAGCCTCTCCAACCGGGGGCGTGGCCTCAGTTTAGTTCCTCGACCTCGCCAGTCACCATATAGATGACATCTTCACCGATGTTGGTCACGCGGTCGCCAATGCGCTCCAGGTCATGCGCGACAAAGAGCAGACTTGTCGCCGGAGCCACTTTCGTCGGCTCAGTGGACATCAGGTGGATGATCTCGGAGAGGATATCGCGATAGTAATGATCTACCGCGTCATCCTGCCCGCAGACATCGCGCGCCAGGCTGACATTGACATCCACAAACGCCTGGATGCAATCGCGCACCTGCTCGCGCACCAGCTTCGCCATCTCCACCAGCTCGTTCACCAGCTCCAGCGGCTCATGCTCGCGCAGGCGCATGGACTGCTTCGAGATGCTGACGGCGTGGTCGCCCATCCGCTCCAGCTCATTGATGACAAGCTGCACCGTCACCAGCTCGCGCAGATCGCTCGCGACGGGCGCCTGCAACGCCATCTGCGCGATGCAACGGCTGCGGATGGTGCGCTGCATCTCGTTGACTTCGCCATCTTTCTTGATAACGTCTTCCGCCAGGTCAGTGTCGCGGCGGCTCAGCGCCTGCATGGCCTGCGCAATCTCCGCCTCGACGAGCGAGGCCATCTGAATGACCGACTCCTCGATCTCGCGCAGTTCTTGATGAAATGCCTTCCGGGCCATGATGTCTTAACTCTCCCCCCAGGTACGAGCGCGTCCCCATGTCGCTGCGCTGGGCTGCGCAGCAAGGCCCACGCCATCAGCCGAAACGGCCAGTGATAAAGTCCTCTGTGCGCTTGTCCTGTGGACGCGAGAACAACTCATCTGTGGGCGCGAACTCGATCAACTCGCCCAGCAGGAAGAAGCCCGTCCACTGCGACACACGCGCCGCCTGCTGCAAATTATGCGTGACGATGACTATCGTGTAGCGTTCTTTGAGCTGTTCGACCAGTTCTTCGATCTTCAGCGTGGCGACGGGGTCCAGCGCGGAGGTTGGCTCATCCATCAGGATAACCTCTGGCTCGACCGCCAGCGCCCGCGCGATGCAGAGCCGCTGCTGCTGCCCACCGGAGAGGCCCATCGCGCTCTGGCGCAGGCGATCCTTCACCTCATCCCACAGCGCCGCGCCACGCAGGCTCTGCTCGACGACCTCTTCCATCTGGATGCGCGTGCGCTTGCCCTGGAGACGCAGTCCATACGCGACATTCTCGAAAATGCTCATCGGGAACGGGTTGGGCCGCTGAAAGACCATGCCGATACGTTGCCGCAGCGTGATGGCGTCCATCTCTGGCGCGTAGACATCCTCGCCGTCCAGCCGCACCTCGCCCGTGACACGCGCGTGCCGCGTCATATCGTGCATGCGGTTGATCGAGCGCAGGAAGGTGGATTTACCGCAGCCGGAAGGCCCCATGAGCGCCGTCACCTGGCGGGTCGGGATCTCTACCGAGACATGCCGCAAGGCGTGTGACTCGCCGTAGTAGACATTCAGATCCTTGATGCTCAACTTCACCGTGCCGGGTACGGCGCGAATGGCGGACGCGGCGTGGGGGCCGCCCTCTGCCTGCCCCGCCTGCTCCGTCGGCTGGCGCTCCGGCTGGCGCCTGGCCTGGCTCTCCGGATCGCTCTCGACTGGCTGTGGGATCATATCGCCACTGTTCCCTCCTCCGCCTGCGAGCGTTGGCGCCGACTCCGGCGATGCCGACGCTCGCGACGTCGTTGTTCCGCTGAACGCTGCGCTCATCCAAACCGTCCTGTCACGTAGTCTTCGGTGGCCTTCTCGCGCGGATGCGAGAAGATGCGGGCGGTCTCGTTTTCTTCGACCAGCTTCCCCTGCAGAAAGAACAGTGTGCGATCCGAGATGCGCCCGGCCTGCTGCAAATTATGCGTCACGATGATGATCGTATAGGTTGATTTCAGGTCATCTATCAACTGCTCGATTTGCAGCGTCGCGATTGGGTCGAGCGCTGAACACGGCTCATCCATCAGCAGTATCCGTGGCTCGACCGCCAGCGCCCGCGCGATGCAGAGCCGCTGCTGCTGGCCGCCGGAGAGCTGGCCTGCGGGAGACTTGAGCCGATGCTTGACTTCATCCCACATGGCCGCCTGCCCCAGGCAGCGCTCGACCAGATCATCGAGCGCACGTCCCTGGGCCAGCCCATTGAGCCGCGCGCCGATAGCGACATTATCATAGATGCTGTGCGTCGGCAGCGGGTTCGGCTGCTGGAAGACCATCCCAATATGGCGTCGCACGTACATCGGATGGATGTCTGGGGCGTAGATATTCTCGCCCTCGATGATCACTTCCCCCGCGACACGCGCGCCCGGCGTCGCTTCATGCATGCGGTTGAGGCAGCGCACGAACGTTGACTTCCCCGACCCCGAAGGGCCAATCGCGGCGGTGACCCGCAACGGCTGGATGTCAAGCGTGACATCGTGCAGCGCCTGAGCTGTTCCATACCAGGCGTTCAGATGACGCACGGTGAATGACACTTCGAACTCCTTGGAGAGCGAGCCTGTCGGGACGCCACGCCAGCGATACGCTTGCGTGCTCCCCAGATGCGCGCGCTCCTCCTATGGGAAACGCTGAGGTGAGACGATTGGCTTATCGTCTCACTTTGAATCCGCCGGTCGCCCAGCGAACGGCGAGGGACGCGAGAATGACCAGCGCGATCAGAATCAGCGAGCCTGCGTAGGCCTGGTGGATCTGGGTATCGTATGGGCTGAGTGTGTAGACGAATATCTGGAGCGGCAGCGCGGCGACCGGGCGGAAGATGCTCGTGAACCCAAACGAACTTCCGAAAGCGGTGAGCAGCAGCGGCGCCGTCTCGCCCGCGATGCGCGCCATCGCCAACACAATCCCCGTGACGATACCATTCCGCGCGGATGGCAGCACCACCGACCAGATCGTGCGCGACTCTGTCGCGCCGAGCGCGATGGACGCCTCGCGTAGCTCATGTGGCACCAGCCGCAGCACTTCCTCGGTGGTTCGCGCGACCGTCGGAATCATGATGATGCTCAGGGCCAGGCCGCCCGCCAGACCAGAGAACGAGTGTGACGGCACGACGACCAGCACCCAGATGAACAGGCCAAAGATGATCGTCGGGATGCCCGTCAGCGTGTCCACCATGAAGCGCACGACCGAGGCCATCGGCCCGCGCCCAAACTCCGAGAGGTAGATGCCCGTAAAGACACCCAGCGGAATGCCGAACAACGCCGCCAGCCCCACCAGCACGATACTGCCGACAATCGCTGGCTGCACGCCGCCACCTGCCGCGCCCAACGCCGATGGCGTCTGGGTGAAGAAGGGAATGGTGAGGAAGCGGTTCCCCTGCTGGAATACATAGCCAACCAGATAGAACAGGAACACGACGCCCACCGCCGCGAACAGCCCCGTGACGCCTACCGCCAGCATGTTGACGCCGCGCCGGCGGAGGACTAGCGAGCTATTTTCTGGCTTGAAGAGCGAGGTCGGCGGCGGCGCTTGCGGAGCGAGCGCGATTGGCGCCTCGGACAGGTTCATCATATCGGTCGAATCTGTGGTCATGCGCGTGCGCCTCCGGCCCGACTGCGGCTCAGACGCGCGACGAGCATCCGCGCGAGCACATTGGTCAGCAGCGAGAGCAGCAGCAGCAGCAGGCCAGCCTCGACCACCGCTGAGAAGAAGAGGCCGGGTGTCGCCTCGGTGAACTGGTTGGCAATGACGCTCGCCAGCGTATAGCCCGTGTCGAACAGGCTGGCGCTGGGGCGAGTCGCTTCATTGCCGATGACCAGCGTGACGGCGATGGTCTCACCCAGCGCGCGCCCCAGGCCCAGCATGACGCCGCCGATGATACCAATCAGCGAGAACGGCAGCACGGCGTGGCGAATCACTTCCCAGCGGGTCGCGCCCAGCGCCAGCAGCGCCTCGCGCTGGCTGTTTGGCACGACCGCCATGACCTCGCGCGTGATCGCTGTGATAATCGGCAGCACCATGAAGGTCAGAATCAGACCCGCCGCCAGAATGCCCAGGCCGTGCATCGTCCCCTGGAAGAACGGCAGGAAGCCGAAATGCTGCTGGAGCCACGGCTCTCCGGTGTGTTGCAGCCAGGGCGCGAACGCCAGGAATCCCCACAGGCCCAGCACGACACTGGGTATCGCCGCAAGGGCGTCGATCAGGAAGGCCAGGGGAGCGCGCAGACGTGGGGGGCAGAAGTCGGTAAGGAAGATCGCCGCGCCAACCCCCAGCGGGGTCGCGAGGAGAATCGCGAACAGCGAGGTAATGAGTGTGCCGAAGATCGCCGAACCGACACCGTAGACGTTGTGAACTGGATCAAAAGCCGAATTTGTGAGGAAGCTCAGCCCAAACGTCTGTATCGTTGGCCAGGACTGGCTGACCAGAATCCAGGTGATCCCCAGCACAATCGCGATAACAACGCTGACGAGCAGAATGGTCATAGTGTAAAAGGCGAAGTCGCCAGGGCGCCGCGCACGTACCTTCAGATGGCTGAACCACTCCAGCACATTCGCGCGATAGCGTCGCCCCAGTTCCTTGATCCACGGAGTAAGAACCGCATATGGCGGAGTAACCATGAGCTATTCGACTCCCTGTGCGCCACTCAGCGGCGGAATCGCGCCTGCGAGCGCATCGAGACGACCAGTCATACGTTCCCTCTGTCGAGCGCCCCAGGCGCTGAGATGCGTAAAAGCCGGAAATCGCAGCCCTTCCCGCTGGCGCGCCCCCCGAACAGAGAGGGCGCCAGCGGGAAGTTCCGCGAAGCTACTCTGCGAGTACTGCTACTCGCGAATTGTACGCCGTGGTGTGGTCGGCAAGCTACCCGGCCCTGCGAGCCACCCGCCGACCACACTCACCAACCCTAGCCGAACAGGCCGCTGTAGCAGGCCGATCCGCCGCAGGTCATGGACTTGATCTGCGCCTCGTCCTTCGTCACAATCGTGCTCGGCAGCGGCACATAGCTGAGCGCCGTCGAGTACTGCTGACCCTGGTGCGTCATCCACCAGAGCATGTTGGCGACTGCCTTGCCCTTATCGGCGTTGCTCTGGTTCTGGTAGACGATCACCCAGGAGAAGCCGCTGATCGGGTAGGAGCCGGAGCCTGGCGCGTTGACGATGTAGAAGCGCAGGTCAGCGGGGATGGTCGTGACATTCGCCGCCGCTGTCTTGGCGCTCTCCAGCGAGGGCGCGACATACTCGCCCGCCTGATTCTGCACCACACCATACTGGATGGTGTTGGTCAGCACGTAGGCCAGCTCGTTGTAGCCGATGGCGCCCGCGGTGCTCTTGACCGCCGCTGCGACACCCGCGTTGCCCTTGCCGCCCACACCTGTTGGCCAGTTGACCGTCGTCGCGGCGCCGACCTGCGATGACCACGTCGGGCTAACGGCGGAGAGGTAGTGGGTGAAGATGCCCGTCGTGCCACTGCCGTCGGAGCGATGCACTACGGTGATGGTCTGGTGGGGCAGCTTGACGCCAGGGTTCAGGCTCGTGATCTCACTGTCATCCCAATACTTGACCTTGCCCAGCCAGATGTCGGCGATGACCGGCCCCGTGAACTTGAGGTGCTGGGCCACCGGCAGGCTGGAGAGGTTGTAGGAGATGGCCACCGCGCCGAGCGTGATGGGGATGTGGATGATGTTGCCACTCTTGCTCTGCCCCAGTTGCGTATCTGTCATCGGGGCGTCGGTGGCGCCGAAGTCCACCGTCTGGGCGAGCAACTGGTTGATGCCGGAGCCGCTGCCGACGGGCTGATAGTTTACCTGGACGTTACATGTCGTGTTCGCATACTGCGCGAACTGCTGTGAGAAGAGGGGAGCGTCGAAGGTCGAGCCTGCGCCCGTCAGCGACGTCGTCTGCGGGCATTTTGAGCCATTCGTGCCGGTGCTCGTGCTGCCACCACAGGCGGCTACCAGCAGGCTCGACGCCACCACAGCGCCAAGAGCGGCCTTCACCCCAACTGAGCGGATCGCTGGAAAGCGATCTAGCATGAGACGTTTCCTCCGTGCGCCTGTATGCGCATGTGTTCGTTTCCGTAAGAGTCACAAATAATCGCGAGTCTCTCTGGGAGCGTCGCGCTGTGGCCACGTCTGGGCGGGCGTCGGCGTCTCGTCCCACGGATACTGTACTGCCGCCGTGTTAACCTTGAGTAAACGCGGTGTTAAAGGTGTGTTAAAGGCTGGCTTGATTGCGCAAAGCCGCTACAAGCCAGTGTTTATCAAGCGCAAGTGCGGCGCCAGCGGCTAGCGTGAGCCGAAGTAGCGCTGGGTGAAGGTGGCGATGAAGCTGATCTCGATGATCAGGCCGCAGACGGCTTCGATGGCCGCGAGCATGGCGATGGGGTCGCTGGAACTCTGCACGGGCTGGAAGAAGCCGCGCCCGTGGAAGGATGACACACTCAACACAACCGCCTCATACCACTGGAGCGGATGCACCGTTGAGCGTGGCAGCCCGAAGGTGAGCCAGCCGTTGCTCGCCAGCAGATAGAGGACAGTGAAGACGGCGAGGAGGAGGAGGTAGGCGCTCAGGCTGCGCTGGGCCTTGTAGCCATAGCCAGCCAGCAGGTCGAGGAAGCCTGAGAAGAGCCAGCGCCCCCATTTGCGCCGCCGCCGCCACATCGCTCGCTGCACGACCTGCGCGCGGTACGAGAAGTAATCGGCTTCGTCGCTCATCCCCTGGTCGCGCAGGGCTGTGGCGAACTGGCGGTTGGCGCGGGCAGCCGCCGCCCAGACGCTGAAGCCCTGTCGCCGCTGGCGCTCGGCATGTGCGCTCTCGGCGTCGAGGCGGGATTCCTCGGGCTGCGTGGCGGCGTCCTCCTGCTCCACATACGGCTCTGGCTGCCAGGCACGCGCCTCGCGCTCATCGCCCAGGATGACGCCATGTTCGATCAGGGGAAACCAATCAATCAGGGCCAGATTGACATCGCCCCACCGGACATCGGCGATGCGTGGTCCCGCGCTCATCACGCCGCCAGCGGTGGATGGCGCGGCAAAGGTGACATTGCGCAGCATGGTGACGCTATCGAAAAACGCTTCTCGGAGATCGGCGGCGGGCAGCGCTTGCGGGAAGTCGGGAAACACCGCACGTACACGCAGCCAGTCCGCGTCATCGGCTGCGTAAACCTTCCCTGCGAGGTGCGCCTCGGGAAAATCAGCGCCCTCCAGATGGGCTTCGCGGAGGACGGCGCCGCTCAGACGCGCCTGGTTGAGGTGGGCGCCCTCCAGATGCGCGGCGCTGAGATAGGCCAACTCCAGGCGCGCTTCGATGAGTACCGCGCCCTCCAGATGCGCCTCGCGCAGAACCGCCTGCTCCAGATGCGCCCCAGTGAGATCGGCCCGCTCTAGCGATGCCGCGCGGAAGATGGCCCGCTCCAGATGCGCCGCGCTGAGGTCGGCTTGCCCCAGCGACGCGGCGCTGAGATCGGCTTGCTCCAGGTGCGCGGCGCTGAGGATTGCCCGTTCCAGCGCTGTCTCGCGCAGGTCGGCGCCCTCCAGATGAAGAGCCGGGAGGTTCAGCGATTGTCGCTCGATGAAGTCTTCCGTGAGCAGCTTCCTCTCGGCGGCGTCCATATCGCCGTGCGGTTCCGCCAGCGCGCGTTTGGCCAGCCAGAAGACATCGGCTCCGGTCAGCGCGACACGCCAGAGCGGCCCGCTATCCCTGCTCTCGGCAGGCTGCGCGGCCCATGCCGTCTGCTGGCTGGCGAGGGTATCCAGCTCCGCCTGGCGCGCCTCGGCGATGGGCTGGCCCCAGGCGGAGGGGTTTGTCGGCTGACCTGCCTGGGGTGCTTCGCTCATGCCCACGCCCTCCGCAATCCTGTCGCGCCGCCGACCAGCGCCTACTTGCGCTGGCCTTCACCCTAGCAGACGCGCGAGGGGAATGCAAGCGAGAAGGGGGAGCCACTCTCATGCCATCGCTGCCCAGCCATGTCAGTATGATGGGGCTGGCAGTCACTCTCAAGTCCGAGCTACTGGAACCGCGACAGGCGTTCTAGACATCCGGAAACTGTAGACCAGAGCGATGAGGCTAGCCAGGATCACGCCAGTGAAAGTAAGTAACTGTGGTAAGTTGAGCAAGAATGTTTGCATTGCCGTGGGCTGACACTGCGGCGCGATAGGAGCGCCGTTCTGGCATTCAGGCGAGGAAAGTGTCTGGTTCACTGTGTAGCTCAGCATGATGGACGCGATGATTGGGCCGAAAACAGTAATCACATCAGCGAGGATAAGGCCGCCCATCCAGGCGAGCTGTCGCCGCATCGCTGTGGCAATCAGCCCAGCGATGAAGGTGGCGATCCCAACGAGAATGCCTATTCCCATCGCTAGAATTGATGCGCCAAAGCGTGGGTCGGTGTCCCCTAAACCACCACTCCCATACAAAATCGTCAGTCCAACAGCAATCAACGCGATGCTCACAATGGCCAGGATGCGCAGCGCTATCCGCATAGCTGCCTCCTCATCCTCTATCCCATTCCGCGCGGCTGTATGCCATATCGCATCCATCACTAACGCAGTAGCGGGCGAGGCGTATTATTATGCGCCAGCTTATGTGACACATTGAGATATGTCAAGTTTCGGTGCGGACATAGGAATATGGCAAACAAACGCATCAACCCCGTCACCGCCCGTAGCGCGCCATGTGCTACAGTGGTGGGGCGCGCAAGGGGACATGGGGCCTCGGCGCTGCGAACCATGCGGGGTCGGGTACGAGCATGACATTCTTCCCAATCGCGGTGGCCTTCATTCTTGGGGTACTCATCACCACCGCCATCGCCTGGGCGCAGATTCACACCACGAGCCAGCAACGGGCGCGGGCCGAGAGCCTCTTCTCCAGCGCCGCCCGCGAGAATCAGCATTTGCGCGCCACCGCCACACGCGCCAATGTCATGCTGACAGGCGTGCTCGACGCCTACCCGCGCCCCGTCATCGTCACCAGCCGCGACCGCGTCATCCTCTTCGCGAATCCCGCCGCGCTGGAGTTGCTGGGGCAGGCGGCGGAGAACGTCATCGGGCGGGGCGCCGCGCCTGTCCTGCAAGACTACGACACCATGCAACTGCTGACGCAGGCGGCGCGGCGCGGCGAGAGCCGCGAGCGCACCTTCCAGCGCGTGACGACCGGGCAGACATGGCGCGTCACCGTCACACCGCTGCGGCTGGGCGGCGACGATGGCGGCGAGGTGACGGATCTCGCGCTCACCATCGAAGACCTCACCGAGTTACGGCGCCTCGAAACGGTTCGCCGCGATTTTGTCTCGCATGTCTCGCATGAACTGCGCACACCGCTGGCGGCCATCCGGTTGATGTCCGATACGCTGGAAACGGCGATCGACCGCGACCCGCCCGCCGCGCGTGGCTTTGCCCAGCGCATCTCCGCCGAGACGGAGCACCTGGCGCAGATGGTCGCGGAGCTGCTGGAGCTTTCGCGCATCGAGTCGGGGAAGATCACCCTGCGCGCCGAGCCAACCGATATGGCGGCCCTGATCGAGGTGGTGATTGATCTGATGCGCCCCCTGAGCGAAGAGCGCGGCGTCTTGCTGACCGTCAACCTCCCGGAGCCGCTGCCTGACGCGCTCTGCGATGGTGAGCGCATCAACGAGGTGCTGGTCAACCTGATCCACAACGGCCTGAAATATACGAATCCCGGGGGGCAGGTGACGGTTTCGGCTGAGGTTATCGAGGAGGCGGCGCCCGTCTCACTCAGCGCATCGGGCGCGCACACCCGCACATCGCGACCAATGCTGGTGACGCGCGTGACAGACAATGGGGTCGGCATCAGCGATTACGACCTGCCGCGCGTCTTCGAGCGTTTCTTCAAGGCGGATCGCGCCCGCACACGGCGGCTGGCGGTGGCGCAAGCTGAGGTGCGCCCAGGCAGCGAAGAAAGCCCCAATGCGGCGGCTGGTTCGCAGGCGCAGGCGGCGGCGGGCACAGGCCTGGGCCTGGCCATCGCCCGCCACCTCGTCGAATTGCACGGCGGACGCATCTGGGCTGAGAGCCGCGTGGGCCACGGCAGCGTCTTCTCGTTCACCCTCCCGCTCGCCAGCCCCGACGACGAAGAGGATGAGGAGAGCATGGCGCAGGCGGGCAAATAGCGTCGAGGGCGGGGCGAGTGATGAGGATTAACGAAATAGCGCCAAGGGGGGCGGGTAAACCCGCGGCTAAGGGCGTGCGCGCCACGAAGGCCGCCGACGCGGCCTGGGTTCCGGCGGACCGGCGCCTTACATTGGACGAGGGTCGTTCTGCGTCAGGTCTTCACGGTGTCGGAGCGCTCATTCACACAGACGACCAAGCAGCCAAGTGGCGCAAGACAAACCGCATGCGTCTGCGCGCTAATACTCGCCAAGGCCCAGCCCGCGCAGGCGGGCTTCGTGGCGCGCACGCCCTTAGACGCGGGTTTACCCGCCCCTACGCCTCGCCGATACGCGACGCTGCTGCCTGTCCTTCACCCCTCATCCACCCACCGCCGCGCTACCCAGCGCGCGGTCGTCGCCACGCCGCTCGGTGATGCGCTGTTCGTCGAGATACTCGAAGATGGCGAGCATATACTTGCGCGTTGTGTCGAGCAGGTCGCGCGCCTCGGCCACGGTGATCGTCTCATGGGCGCGCAGATGCGCGACGATGCGCCGGGTCGCCTCGGCCAACGCGGCGGGGGTCAGGACGATGCTCTCGCTGACCCGTACCAGTTCGCCACGGTCGAGCAGCGCCTGCGTCAGCTCTGGCCCCAGCTCGGCCTCCACCTCCGCGCGTGTGGGCGGCGCGAAGGGCGCGGCGGCGAAGCGGGCCAGCAGGGCATCCACCGTCGCCCGTTGCGCTGGCGTCGGCTCAGCGCGATGCTCTGGCGACCGCAGCCAGCCGCGACGCTCGCCGCCAGCCCCCGCGACACTCGCCTCGGCCAGCGCGCCCTCCGCCGCCAGCGCCGCCACCACCTCCGCCGCCTCGCGCGGGGGAATGCCCAGCCGTGCGCGCCACTCCTCGCGCGGCATGCCGGGGCGCAGCGGATAGCGCGCATGATAGGTCGCCAACGCGGTGTCGCTCGCCGTGCGCAGCCGCTGCCATTCGCTGGTAGCGTACCACTGCGCGCCGATGCGTCGCGCCTGCTCGCGTGTCGCTAGCTCGGCCAGCGCGTCGGCCACATCCTCCGCTGGCAACCCTGTCGCCTGCGGCAGGTCAGCCTCGGCGCGCCCAGCGAAGCTCTCGGCGCGCTGAGCCTTCGCCGTGGTCGCGCGGCGCTCGCCTCGCAGCGCCGTCAGCGTCACGTCCGCCGGATCGCCGCGCGCCAGCAACTCCAGCCGGGCGATGGTCGCGGGATCGAAGCGGCGCCTCCGCCGCGCGGCTGGCTCGACCACCACCCCACCGCCAACCGTCTCGCTCGGCGAAGGCGTCCGCAGGATGAAGCGGTCGCCCCGCGCCGCGACGAAGGGCCGCGCTAGCCGCAACTGCGCCCAGCCGGACGCGCCCGGCGCCAGCGCCTCGGTGTCCAGCAGGATGACGCGGGCCTGGGTCTCGGCGGCGCCCAGATAGAGGTCGAGCATGGCATTGTGCGCGATGGGACGCGCCGCGCTGGCCAGCGTCTCCAGCCGCACATCGATGGTCTGCGTCGTCCGCAGCCGCCCCGGCAGCGAGAGGATGTCGCCGCGCGCGAGGTCGCTCTTCTCCACGCCAGCGAGATTCACCGCCAGCCGCGCGCCCGGCTCGCCGCGCTCGATCTTGCGCTTGTGCGTCTGGAGGCCGCGAATGCGCGCGCGGCGCTGCGAGGGCAGCAGCTCGACCTCCTGCCCCACGGCCAGCGCGCCATCCTGTAGCGCGCCCGTGACGACCACGCCGAAGCCGGTGATGGTGAAGACGCGATCCACGCTCAGACGCGGACGCCCCAGGTCGCGGCGCGCGGGGGCATGCTCCAGCGCAGCGGCGAGCGCGGCCAGCAGTTCCGGCAGCCCGGCGCCCGTCACAGCGGAGCAGGGAATGATCGGCGCGCCCGCCAGCGTGGTCGGCGCCAACACCTCCTCGACCTCCGCGCGCACCAGCTCCAGCCAGTCCGGCTCGACCAGATCAGCCTTGTTCAGCGCGACGACGCCGCTGCCCACGCGCAGCAGATCGAGGATGGCCAGATGCTCCGCCGTCTGCGGCATCACGCCCTCATCGGCGGCGATGACCAGCAGCGCGGCATCCAGGCTGCCGACGCCCGCGAGCATGTTCTTGATGAAGGCCTCATGGCCCGGCACATCCACCACGCTGACCTCGCGCCCGCCGGGGAGCGTGAGCCACGCGAAGCCGAGGTCGATGGTCATGCCACGCGCCTTTTCCTCGGCGAGTCGGTCAGGGTCAATGCCCGTCAGCGCCATGACGAGCGTCGACTTGCCGTGATCCACATGCCCCGCGACACCGATGAGACTCATTGAGCGCGCCCTGCCAATAGTGAGATGAGGATAGCTTCAGTGGCGGGCGAGTGATGGGAGCGTGGCTGGGGGACGGCTGGCGGCTCAAGCCGCGCCTGGAGGGCGTTCCGCCGCGAAGTCCGCCTGCGCAGACTAAAAATCGAACGCCAGGACCCGGCCCGCGTCGGCGGGCTTCGTGGCGCGCACGCCCTTAGCCGCGGCTTTACCCGCCTCGGCTCCCGCGCGCCGTATCCCCATCAATTCGTTCAACCGCATCAACTGCCAGCCGCCTCGCAATCGTTCAATACCATTACTCGCCAGCCAAGTTGCAGTATAGCATCTCTCGCGGGCTGGCCCGCATCTGATAGAATGCCCACAACGCGGCGCGATGACGCGACCCGCGCGAGGCGAGAAGGGAGCGACCAGGCAATGGCGACACAGCACGACCACTGGGACGCGATCATCATCGGCGCGGGACACAATGGACTGGTCGCGGCGGGCTATCTGGCGCGGGCGGGCAAGCGCGTGCTCGTCGTGGAGCAGCGCGACCGCGTCGGCGGCGCCTGCACGCTGGAGGAGCCGTTCCCCGGCTTCACCATGTCACCCTGCGCCTACGTCGTCAGCCTGCTGCGGCCAGAGATCATCCGCGATCTGGAGCTGCATAAATACGGCTTCGACGCCTACGTCAAAGACCCGCAGATGTTCGTGCCGCTATCCTCGATGGCGAGCATCTCTTCTTCCGCGCCAGCACCGAGAAGACGATCGAAGAGCATTCGCCGGCTCTCGCCGCACGACGCCGAGATCTACCCGAAGTTCCTGGAGTTCTTCGACCGCGCCTCCGAAATCCTCAACCCCATCCTGCTGGAGGAGCCGCCAGTCGGTCGCCGACCTCGCCGCGCGCTTCAAGGGCGAGGATGAGGAAATCTACCGGCGGCTGATGTTCGGCTCGCTCTACGACATGCTGGCCGACTACTTCGAGTCGGACTACATGCGCGCGGCCTTCGCGGGGCAGGGCGTCATCGGCGCGTTCATCGGCCCGAAGACGCCCGGCTCGGTCTACGTCATGTGGCACCACATGTTCGGCGAGGTCAATGGCGAGAAGGGCATGTGGGGCTACGTGCGCGGCGGCATGGGGCGCATCAGCTACGCGATGGCCGCCAGCGCTGAGGCCCACGGCGCGCAGATTCGCCTGAACACGCGCGTCAAGGAGCTGCTGATCAACAACGGGCGGGTCGAGGGCGTGCGGCTGGAGGGTGGCGAGGAGCTACGCGCGGACGCCGTGCTCTCGAATGTGGACCCCAAGACGACCTTCCAGCGCTTCTGCGACGACGCCGGACTCGACGCCGACTTCCTGCGCCGCATCAGCCAGTTCAAGACCGATAGCGCCATCTTCAAGCTCAACATCGCCCTGCGCGAGCTGCCCAGCTTCACCTGCCTGCCCGGGACAGCGCCCGGCCTCCAGCACTTCGGCTCCTGCGAGATCAGCCCGACGCCAGACTGGGTGCAGACCGCCTACGAGGACGCCGCGCACGGCGAGCTTTCGCGCAAGCCGTGGATCGAGGCGTACATGCAGTCCGTCCACCGACCCCACCGTGGCGCCGCAGGGCTACCACACCATCTCGATGTTCTGCCAGTACGCGCCCTACCACCTGAAGGACCGCGAGTGGACGCGACGAGGAGCGCAACGACATGGCCGACCGCATCATCGCCACGATGACGCGCTTCGCGCCCAACTTCGCCGACGCCGTCATTGACCGCCAGATGCTCAGCCCAGTGGACATCGAGGCGCGCTACGGCCTGCCCAACGGCAACATCTTCCAGGGCGAGATCACGCCCGACCAGCTCTTCTCGCTGCGCCCCGCGCCGGAAGTCGCCCGCTACCGCACACCCGTCGGCGGCCTCTACCTCTGCGGCTCCGGCTGCCATCCCGGCGGCGGCGTGATGGGCGCCCCCGGCCACAACGCCGCCCAGGCCCTGCTGAAGGACTGGGCACGCAGGCGGGGTGAGCGCGTGCCCGCCGCCAGGCACGCGCCACTGCATGCTATTGCTGATAGCGGTGGCCCGGATGCGCGTGGATACTACAGGCGGATGAGCGGCGGGTATGCGCAGCGTGTAGAACGGCGCCGCTCCACTCTAGACCTCTGGCCGTGGGAGATTGTTTGTCGCAGCGTGAAAGGGTAGTCTCATGACAAGCCTCGCGAAGAAGAACTTCAACTCGCCTGATGAGCGGCGCGACCCACCCAATACCACGATGGAATCGGTGAAATTCGGCGACCGGGTCGTTACGCGCATTACCTATCAACCCGGCTGGCGCTGGAGCCAAGACATCAAGCCAATGGCTGGGACGGACCTCTGCCAGGTCAACCACTTCCTCTATGTGCTCTCCGGTCGGACGCATGTCGTCCTGGCCGATGGTACAGCGCTGGAAATCGGGCCAGGCGATCTCGCGACCATCCCTCCTGGCCACGACGGCTGGGTCGTCGGCGATGACCCCTGCGTATTCCTCGACTTCGGCGCCGCGGTGCGCCCAGAGTAGCCAGCTTACAAGCGGGAAAGTGGCTGGCGCGTAGATTCGCCAGCCACGACTCCGCGCCATCCATCACCCCTCCGCGCCCGGCGCCTCCTCGGCGAGGTCGGCGGCGACCTCGGCGGGGTCTTCGTCCTCCGCCATCGCCAGCGGAGGCAGGGCGGCGAGCGCGGCCTCCGCCTCCTCCGTCTCGGCCAGTGCGGGCGTGGCCATCGCCGGAATCGCGCGGCTCATGGCGACACTGCCGCGCAGCATCATGCGCCAGGCCTCGCTGAGGCGCGGGCGCAGCGCATCCATGCGCGCGCGGGTCTGCGCCAGCGCCTGCTGACGGCGACCGCGCGCGTCGGGGCCGACAGGCCGCCAGAGGTCGCGCGCGTCGAGGGTCTGGGCCAGCGCGCTCTGCGTCTGTTGCAGCAGGTCGATCGTCTGGTTCAGCGTCACCAGCAGGTCGCCCTCCGCCAGCTCGATGCGGTTGAGCAGGCCGCTCAGCGTCACGCCGCGCGCCCAGTTCAGCGCGACGCTATGGAAGGCGTCCACGATGCCGGGACTCATGTCAAGCCCTTCGTCATACTCGAATTGCTGGACAAAGCGCTGTGTCCGTTGCGCCACCCGCCGCGTTTGCAGCACCTTCTCCGGCATGAGGAAGCCATTGCGCAGTGAGCGGTCGCTGTCGAAGGTGAACCAGCTCATCACCTCGGCCAGCTCCGCCGGGCTAAGCTCATCCAGCGCGCCGCTGAAGACCAGCTCGCAGATCATGATCCCCGCTGGATGGAAGATCGACCGCAGCATGCGTCCGCGCACGCTCAGCGCGTCATCCTCGCCAATATAGCCCAGCGCCCGCAGCACGTAGATCGTCGCGTTCAGCTCGGCCAGGGCCGCGCGACTCAGGCCTGTGGCATGGCGCTCGGCGCGTGCCGGCGTCTCCTCGGCGCCTGGCTCGTAGCGCGCGCGCACATCTTCATGGCGACGCGCACGGTGGCCCGCCGTCACAACGACTCGCCGCCGCTGGAACTCGCGCAGGCTGGCGCCCACCGCCTTCCGCAGTCGCGTCAGATCGCCAGGCCGCCACAGGTTCAGCACGGTGTTGTAGCGCACGGTGAAGGCGCTCGTCACCGGCAGTAGCGGCGCCGTCAGCGCGGAAAACGCAGGCTCGAAGGCGTCCCACGGCGAGTAGGGGATGATGGCGGCTCCGTGCGCGTCAATGCCACGGCGGCCCGCGCGCCCGGTAAGCTGCTGGTATTCATTCGGCGTCATCAGCCGCATCTGCGTGCCGTCGAACTTGCTCAGGCTCCCCAGCACGACACTGCGCGCGGGCATGTTGACGCCCAGCGCCAGCGTATCGGTGGCAAAGACGGCTTTGAGTTCGCCACGCTGGAAGAGGGTCTCGACCATCACCTTCAGGCCCGGCAGCAGCCCCGCATGATGGAAGCCCAGTCCGCGCGGCAAGAGCAACGCCAGCCGCCGCACCTGATCGAGGCGCTGGTCTTCGGCAGGCAATGCGCGCACCCACTCTTGCACCTCGCGGTGGAGCCGCTGGCGCTGGTCAGGCGTGGTGAAGAGGTGGCTCGCCGCGCTCTCCGCCGCCTGTTCCACCGCACGCCGCCCCGGCAGGAAGTAGAGCGCGGGCAGCATCTCCGCTGTGCGCAGCGCCGTCAGCACTTCGCCCGGCTCCGGTGTGGGACGCTCTGGAGGCGTTGCCTCCTCCGCGCTGGCCGAGGCTGGCTCGCCGGACTTGCTGGCCGCTGGAGCGGCGGCGGGGGCGCGTGTCTCGCCATCGAAGGTGTAGCGCCGCCCGCGCTGGAGCAGACGCGCCAGCTTCGTCTCGCCGCCGATGCCAGGGAAGCGCTCGACACGCTGCCCATCGGCATTCTGCGCCAGCCGCAACTGGCCATCCAGGAAGTAGAAGTGCTCCAGCGGCACGGAGCGCTCGGTGTGGTAGACCAGCCCCATCGGGCCATGCACCTGTTCGATCCACTGGCGCAGCTCATCGGCGTTGCTCACCGTGGCGGAGAGGCCGACGAAGATGACATGCGGCGGGGAGTGGATGATCGCCTCCTCCCAGACTGGCCCACGCTCCGGGTCGTTGAGGAAGTGCAGCTCATCGAAGATCACACAGCCGACGCTGGATAGCTCCTCATCCAGCCGGGCGCGGCGGGCCATCTCCGCGACATCGGAGGGCGCGATGGGCGCCTCGATCCGTGGGTTCTGGCGCGCATCAACCTCCGCAAGCAGCTCGCTCGCCTCGGCCTGGGGAGTGACATGCGCGGCGCGCAGGCCCTCTAGCAGCATGTTGCGATAGATCTCGGTCGTCATCACGACGATACGCGCGCTGGGATTCTCGACGATGTCGCCGGTGAGCAGGCCCACCTCGTCGGCGCCATAGCGCGCCCGCAGGTCGCGGAACTTCTGGTTCGAGAGCGCCTTAATCGGCGCCGTGTAGATGGCGCGCTTGCCCTCGCGCCGCGCCAGCCAGATGGCCACCTCCGCCACGACCGTCTTGCCAGTTCCCGTGGGCGCCGCGACCAGCACCGAACGGCCCTCGGCCAGATGCTGTCCGGCTTCGAGCTGGAAGGGGTCGAGGGGATAAGGCTGCTCCGCCGCGAAAGCGTCTACCAACGTCCGCGCCTCGTCGTCCCACTCCAGCGTCCACGCGCGCGTGACGGGCTGCGACTCGACGCCCAACTCGCGGCTACGGCGGCGATGCTCGCTGGTGGTCGCGCTGAGTCGCGTCTCCAGCGGCGGATGGCGTGGCTTCTCGTCGCGGCGTTTGCCACGGCTGGTATTCCCCTGGCTCGCGCCACCCTGGCTCGCGCCACCCTGGCCGGGGCGATTCGTGCGCCGCTTGGGAAAGCGATACTTGCCCTTGTCGTTGCCGCTCATCTTCTCGTCCTGTCGCCTCACATCATCACAACTCAGGCGCGACCCTCACGCCTCTTCGGCGCCCGCTGGAGCGATCACCCACACGGCATGCGGCGCCACGCGCGCCACCGCTGGCGTCTGCCCGCGCAACTCGCCATCCAGCGTCAGTTCCACGGGCTGCGCGGTCGCAATCTCGACTGACCGCGCGCGATACCAGCGTCCCCCTGGCAGCGCCACACCCTCTGGCGCCCACGCGGGAGGCTCCGTGTCTGTTGTCGTCGCAGCCTTCGCGCCAACGCCAAACAGCCGCGCCGCCCCCGCGAGCGCCTCCAGCGCGGCCTCGAAGGCCGCATGCGCGCCGTGTGGCTCTGGCGTCTCGACGACGATTACATCCAGCATGCGGTCATCCGTGCGAATCGCTGGCATGCGCAGCTCCAGCCGTCCGCCAAACACCGGCAGATTGATCGCCATCAAGAATGTCGTCTCGCAGCGCGTCTCGAAGCTCGCCCCGCCTGGCGTCCCGATGAACCGCAGCGTCACTTCTGTGGGCCGCAGATGCTCTAGTGACTCGATCGCTGAGACGACATACGTTAGCTTACCCCAAATTCGCCGCTGCGCCACGTTGGTCGCGCGGCGGGCGAACTCGACGTTCAGGCCGAGGGACATCGCATGCAGGAAATATGCCCCGCGCGCCGCCACGGGGTCGGTGGCGCTGGCGTGCGGCGCCGTCTGCGCGGGGATGACCTGCCCGGCGTCCATCCGCCGCAGGGCGCCCTGCGCGATGATCTGCGCGGCGGCGTCAGGCGCTATCGGAATGCCGAGCGCGCGGGCGATGTCGTTCGCGGTACCCAGCGGCAAGATGCCCAACGGCAGATCAACCTCGGCGGCATGGCTGGCCACCGCGCCTACCGTGCCATCGCCGCCCGCCGCGACGACCGCCACGCAGCCCGCCTCACGCCAGCGCGGCCCCTGCGCCTCGGCGCCGTCGAGCGCCGCGACTGGCAGCGCCAGCCCCACACGGATGCCCGCAGCTTCCAGCAGCGCTTGCGGATGCGCGCCATGCGCTGAGCCAGCGTAGGGGCTGTAGACCAGCGCTACAGGCCCGCGCGAAATACGCGCCGGCGATAGCTCACTGGCATCCGCCTGCGTCATGTCGCGCTCATCGCTTGATGAAACGCAGGAGCAAGACGCTCAACTCAAAGAGCGCGGTCAGCGCCACCGCGATAATGATCGGGCTGATCGGGTCGGCGCCTGGGGTGATGAAGCACGAAAGCACCCACAGCCCGAAGAGGATGTACATCCGCTTGGCCCGCAGCATCTGGCTATTGATGACGCCGAGAACACCGAGGAAGGTGAGTACCAGCGGCAACTCGAAGACGAGGCCAAACGCCAGCAGGAAGTAGGTGACAAACGTGAGGTAGGCGTCGGCGGAGATGAGCGGGATGAAGCGGTTGGAGCCGAAGCTAATCAGCCATTCGATGGGGAAGCGCAGGACAATGAAGCCGACGATCAGTCCAGCGACAAAGAGGCCAACGCCAAGCAGCGTGAAGGGCACGGCGTATTTGCGCTCTTTATTCGTCATCGCCGGGGAGAGGAAGCCCCACACCTGATAGAGTATGACGGGCGCGGCGAGCGCGATACCGACGCCGATGGAGACCTTGAGCGCCACCATGAAGGGGCCGGTGGGATCAGAAATGACCAGCTTGCCTTGCTGCATGATGTTCGCGCTGCCTGCGACCACTCGTGGCATCGGTGAGAGCAGGAAGCCAAAGATGGGATCCCAGAAGATGAACGCGACGACGCTGCCTACCGCGATGGCGATGAGCGAGATGAGTAACCGGCGGCGCAACTCTTCGAGATGCTCCACCAGGGTCATGACAGCAAGCTCTGCTTCTGGCTCATCGCCCGGCATGGCTGATTGAGGCTCGGTCTGTCGCGTGTCTATCGCTGCCATCTCACGCTCCCTGCCCATGTACGGCGTGGCGCCGCTGACCCCAAGCTAGCGAACCGTCTCCTCGCGCGCATGGGGGGCGTCATCCGCCACAGTCAGCGGCTCGCGGGAGGGGGTCTCGGCGGCGGGTGTTGGCGGCTGCACGGATTGCGCCGCGTTTGGCGTTAAGGACGTTGTTGGCTCAGGATTCGTCACTTCGCGCATAGATTTCTGGAACTCGCGAATCGTCTTGCCCAGCGCCGCCCCCATCTCTGGCAGGCGCTTCGGCCCGAAGAATATCAGACCCAGCACGACGATGATGAGCAGATCAGTCCAGTGCAATGGCATAGCGTCACTCCATTTCCCGGGTCTTTTCTGGGATAGGCGCTACACAACGATGCGCGCCATGCGCGTGACTTATCGCCTATTCCCTGGGACGCTCGCGCCGCCTTTGATCCTTGTGAGAGATTATACGCCCCGCAATGGCGTGAAGACAGCAAATGGGCCTTATTTCTAGACGATTTCTCAGGCGCTCCATCTCTCGTGACATGAAAAAATCCGCGCGTCCCAATGCTAAAGACCATCGGGCGCGCGGATTGTATCGCCAATGTGGAAGGCGCGCTAGCTCAGGCCGACCGCTTTGCGCTGGCGCGTCTGCTCCTGCGCCATCAGCACGTCGTGGCGGGTGGGGCCAAAGAGGCCGAACATGAACGCGCCGATTGCGGGTAGCAACACGATGAGCGCGAACCAGCCCCAGGCCTTCGTGCGGTATCCTGCGATCAGGCCAATGACCCACGCGAAGGCGCCGAGTACGCCAGCGACCGCATAGAGCTGGAAGCCGAACGCGATGATGTAGCCAGCCGCCGCGCTGATGGTGGAGCCGATGGCGCCGCCAACAAGCGTGCCGCCGATGACCAGCGTGAGCAAGCCCCAGCCACCATAGAAAGCCGCGATACCACGTTCAATCACCTGCGCGTCGCCACCCATAGTTGTGTAGCCAAGCGTGAGGAAGGCGAGCGACAAGAAGCCAAGCTGCGAGGCGCCCAGCGGTCCTGTGCTCCCCTCACGGATAAGCGAGTATCCCACGAGCGCGAGTGCGATTACGAAGCTAATGCCGAGCAACACCACCCAGCCGTTCGCGCGTACGCGCGCGGCGGTGAACATCGCATAGCCCCAGCCGATCACCGCGATCGCCACGCCGACGAACGAGATGGTGGTAACAATGGACCCCTGGAACAATCCAGGGACAAAGATGACGAGAATCGCCAGCGTCTCGATCAGAGAGATCTGACGCCTGGACGACGCTGTAATCGAGCTATCCATAACTTCTGAAAAGCTCCTGCACCTTGCGAACAGACGCGCGGGCGGGAATCCGAAGCGGGTTATCGGTCAACGGACACGCCCCGCCGCCCAGCGCTCGGGCTGTGGTCATGTATGGCCATCAGGGAAACGCGCATCTCCACACAGGCGCATCGCTGCTGGCAGGCCACATGTTGAGCATGGCCACCGCCCGCGCTTCGCCTTTCTCGCCGAGTATACGCCATCGCTCCCTGTGTGACAACAGGCATTGACGCGAGCAAAGAAAATTCACGCGGCGCTCGCTCAGCGTCCCGCGGCGATCTGCCGCGCATGGTCGCGCTCGTGCTGCGCCTCGATAGCGACGATATCGCGCAGGGTGAGCTGCCCGCGCTCCGCATGGAGTCCGACGCGCTCCCACTGCTCCGGGCGCAACCCGCGCAGCAGCGCCAGATTCGCCGCGCTGATCAGCCGGAACTCCTGGGCCAGGGTTTCTGGCGAGAGGTAGCGATAGGCCGCCAGCCGCACGAACGTGTCCTGGTCATAGACGGGTAGCTCTGGTGTCTCTTCGTAGACAACGAGGCGCATCCGGCCACCCCAATAGCGCGCGGAGTCGCAGAGGTGGCCCACCAGCTCGCTGGTCGTCCAGTCGCCTTCGCCAGTCGTCACACCGGGCTGCGGCGCTGGTTCCTGGCGCGTGCTGGCGGACAGCGCGGCGTCGAGTTGATCGGGCACACTGGCCAGCAGCGCCAGCAGGTCATCGGTCGTCATCGGTTCGGCCATGCGTTTTGTTATCCCTCCACGCCAGATGAGACGTCACGCGGCGCCACGGATTTACGGCGCAGGCTTTGCGACGCGCCTACGCGCCCCGCCACAGCCTCTCGCAGTGTACAATGCCCAGGCGGGGCGCGTCGCGCGGGGCGGCGCGACCCCTGGTATCGGGCGAGCATCCAGATGATCGGCGCGGCCCGCCGAAGGAGAAGAGCATGCCAGCAGCGCGCGATGAGATCACCGAGGATGTGGAGCGCCGCCGTGAGCGTCTGGTCGAGCTACGCCGCTACTTCCACCAGCGGCCAGAGCTGTCCTTCGAGGAGGTAGAGACTGCCCGCGAGATCGCCGAGCGGCTGCGCGCGCTGGGGCTGGAGCCGCAGGAAGGCGTGGGCGGGCATGGGGTGGTCGCGCTGCTCCGCGGGCTGGCCCCCAGCAGCCGCCCCGCGCGGACGCTGCTGATTCGCGCCGATATTGACGCGCTGCCCATCGAGGAGGAGGCCGACGAGGCGACGCGCCCCTGGCGCTCGCGGCGCCCCGGCGTAATGCACGCCTGCGGCCACGATGGGCACATCGCCATCGCGCTGACTCTGGCCGAGCTGCTGATGGCGCGGCGCGAGTCGTTCGCTGGGGCGGCGCTCTTCGTCTTCCAGCCAGCGGAGGAGCGCATCGGCGGGGCGCTGGCGATGCTGGCGGATGGCGTGGCGCATCACCCAAAGGTGGACGCGACCATCGGCCTACACCTCTGGACGCCTGTGCCCGTGGGGCAGGTCTCAGCGCAGGCGGGGGCCGTCTTCTCCAGCGCGGATGAGATTGCGCTGCGCATCTATGGACGCGGCGGGCATGGCGCGATGCCACACCTAGCGGTGGACCCGATCGTCGTCGCGGCGGAGATCATCTCGGCGCTGCAAACCCTGGTCTCGCGCGAGGTCTCGCCATTCAATCCCGCCGTGGTCACCTTCGGCGCGATTCACGGTGGCGGCGCATTCAATGTCATCGCGGATGTCGTGGAGATGAGCGGCACGTTGCGCGCCTACGCGGCGGAAGATCGCGAGCTGCTGCGGCGGCGCATTGGCGAGGTGGCGCACGCGGTGGCCGAGGGCATGCGCGCGGCGGTGGATTATGAGATACGCGGCGGCTGCCCAGCCTGCGTGAACGATCCAGCGATGGCGGCGCTGGTGCGGCGCGCGGCCATCGCGACGGTGGGCGAGGAGCAGGTTCCCGGCGGCGATCAGCGACAGGCGGCCAGCGACGACATGGCCTATTTCCTGGAGGCGGCGCCGGGCTGCTATTTCTTCGTCGGCGCGGGCGACCCGACGCACGGCATTGACGCGCCGCACCACAGCCCCCGCTTCGACATCGCCGAGGACTCGCTCGCCATCGGGCTGGAGACGCTGGCCCGCGCCACGCTGGAGTATCTCGCGCCGTAGGGAGAGCCGCGCCGCCGCCCGCGTCTCGCTGAAGTGGATGACTCCGGCGGCTTTCCCAAGATCACCAGAGAGGCGAGGACACAACCTCGCCACGCGCGCTGGATGGCACGCTAGCGCACGTCGAAGAGCGTCGCCCGCTCGCTCGCCGTGCGGCAGACCGTCCCCGCGCGAATCAGCTCCACGACCTTCTTGCGTCCCTTGGGGCTGCCGAGAAAAACACCGCCCACCAGCTTGTCATCGCGGAAGAAGAAGCGGCGGTAGTCGGTTCCACCGCGCTCGCCCTGCACCGTCCGCACCCGCGAGGCCGCCCCCGCCGACTGGGCGATGACCCAGAACAACCTGGCCGTCGCGCTGAGCGACCAGGCGGGGCTGGCCGAGGGGCAGGCGCGCGCGGCTGCTCGCCGAGGCCGTGGAGGCCTACCGCGCGGCGCTGACCGTCCGCACCCGCGAGGCCGCCCCCGCCGACTGGGCGATGACCCAATTCAACATTGCGCTGCTCTACCGCGACATGGCCGCCGACGCCACAACACCCGCCGAGCGCCTGCGCCTGCTCCGTGATGCGCTGGCCGCCGCCCAGGGCTCGCGTGACGTGTACGCTAGCTTTAGTCCGGTAGACCTCCAGGATGCTACCCGACTCTGCGCGTTGATCGAAGCGACGATCCGCGACACCCCCAGCGCCTAGCCCGCTGCGCCGAAGTTGTGCGCCGCCGCTCGCGTCAACTCGTCGGAGGTGGGCGCCTGCGCGCGCTGTCGGAGCTTGCGCCGTCTGCGCCGCCGCCAGTTGCGCGCGCAGGGCGGCGTTTTCGCTCTGCGCGGCGGTGAGCGCCGTCTGGGCCGTGGCGAGCGCGGCGCGGGTGGCCAGCAGTTCTGCGCCGATGGGCATCAGCAGCACGCCATGGGTGGGCGTCCACTCCAGCGCGGAGGCGCGGAAGACCTGCTGCGCGCCGCCGCCCAGCGCGGGATTGAATAGCTCCAACTGGTCGAGATGGCGCTCTGGCTCCAGCGGCGTGTCCCACGCGGGCCAGCCGCCCGGCCAGCCCAGCACCCGCTCGCGGATGCCGCGCACCACCGCGATGCCGTTCGGGGCGGTCAGCGTCGCGCCATCGTCGCGCCAGCCCGCCGGGACGCTGATCTTCGCGGCGCTGGTGGTCGTGGCGGCGGCTTTTCGCAGCGTCCAGACCTCACCCTCGCAGAGACGCGCGGCCCACCAGGCGTCGCTCGCGTCCTGCATGAAGCCATGCCACGGGTTCATCACGCGGATGGCGGCTGGGCCGACGCCCACGGCCAGCCCGACATGCGTGGAGCCGCTGGGATGGCGCGGGTCTGCGGGCGCGGTGTTCCAGTCCGAGGGCATCGTCACCAGCGTCGGCTCTCCCGCGCTGACGGCGTGGTGGATGGCGGCGACGAGGCCCGCCTGTGTCGCGGCGCTGACCGCCGCCAGCGTGACGCCCCGCGCCGCGCAATACGCGATGTAGGCGTGGGCCGACTGGACGCCGACGTACCCCTGGCCATACACCGCGTCTTTGAGCATGTCGCCATCGAAGGTCTGATTCCCCGTCAGCATCCGCAGCGCCTCGGCGAGCGAGGCCGCGACGCAGTTCTCGCGCGCGTCCTCGTCTGGGTGGCCGTCCACCGTCGGCTCGTTCAGTTGATCCAGCGTCCGCGCGCCGGGAATGGTGTAGGTGATCGTCGCTGGTGTTGGCGTCGTCATCGGAATGTCTCCTCTCCACGGCGCGGCGTCTCCGCTATCCCCGCGCCTGTCGCTGTCTGGCTGAACACACGTTCTATTTTCCAGCCACTAGCAATACGCGCTGGCTGCGCCGGGCGCAAGGGGCGCCCACGGATGACGCGGCGATTGCTGGCAGGACAAATCGGGGACTGGCGGGAACTGGCCCCATGCCGAGAGGATGTTGTGAGGAAGTGTTGATGGCGTTCGTGTGTGTGAGACGGCACTGTGAGCGGCGCCATGTACGCTATTTTGCGGATCAGATAAGGAGGCTGGCGTCTGAAGGGCAGGCAATGGGGTGAACACCGCGCCACAGAAAGAAGGATTCCATGTCTCAGGCACATCGGTTGAACCAGCGTCTCAGCGGCATTTTTCTCTTCCTTGCGATCACGCTCCTGCTGCTCTCCGGCTGCGGCGCCACGACAACGGCGCTCAGCCCCACACCCACACCGCAGGCCACCGCCACGCCAACCGCCACGGCGACGCCGACCCCGACGCCGACGCTTGCGCCGACGGCGACACCGCGCCCGACGGCGACACCGCGCCCGACGGCGACACCGCGCCCGACGGCGACACCGCGCCCGACGGCGACACCCAGGCCGACGCCACGTCCCACCGCGACGCCCCGCCCGACCCCGCGCCCCACGGCGCCGCCATCCTCGGCGTGCGTCCCCGCGCCAGGCGTTCAGCCGGTGTCATCCAGCGTCATCGGTTCCGTCTCGACGAGCAAACGCCAGGTGAGCCTGACCTTCGATTCGGATGGTGGCAGCGCGGGCAATGCCACGAGCTACCTCAACACCCTGGACGAGTACGGTATCCGCACGACCTGGTTCCTGACAGGGTATTTCGCGCAAGCGAACCTCAGCCTGGTCCAGCGGATGCTCAAGCGAGGAGACGACATCGGCAATCACACGA
The DNA here is from genome assembly GCA_963840335.1 of uncultured Chloroflexia bacterium. Classification (GTDB taxonomy): domain Bacteria; phylum Chloroflexota; class Ktedonobacteria; order Ktedonobacterales; family JADMIN01; genus JAKAIY01. Next base: position 49,249 of record CAWIYP010000003.1, on the reverse strand, counting down.
TGGACCACACGGATCTGACCTCGCCCCCGCGTTCAGATAGCTATATTTGCAACGAGTTGACGCAGGCCGACCGCGTCATCGCAGGCATCACGGGGCGAACGACACGCCCATACTTCCGGCCATACGGCGGCAACTACAACACGCAGGTGCGCGCGCTCGCGGCGAAACTGGGCTACCGGACGATTCTCTGGAGCATCGATCCCCGCGACTGGGATTCCGCGAATACCGCCCAGGACATCGAAAACAGCATCCTCAGCAGCCCCAACCTGCGGCCAGGGGCGATCATCCTGATGCACGTCAATAGCGCGCACGAAGCGGAGGCGCTCCCGGTCATTATCGCCGAACTGGAGCAGCGCGGCTACACCATCGTGCCACTGAGCCAACTGCTGAAAGGCTGAAGCGTGCCGACGGTTGAAGCGATTTAACGAATTGATGCGGATACGGCGCGCGGGAGCAGGGGCGGGTAAACCCGCGGCTAAGGGCGTGCGGGCCACGAAGTCCGCCGCCGCGGACTGGGTCATTCCCGTACCCGTTGTGCGCGTAGCGAGCAGTATCGCTTGCCCTGCGCATTCCAGCGCCGTCGAAAACCCAGTGCGCGAAGGCGGCACTTCGTGGCGCGCAGGCCATCCAGGCGCGAATTTATTCGCCAGCCGAGCGGCGATACGCTGCCCGCCCCGCTTCGATTCAACCACCCCCTACATCGGGATGAAGACCCGCAGATAGTAGTTGTTCGGATTCTGGACGCTGACATCAATCCGATAGGTCGGGCTGCTGCCATAGCTGGCGCTGAAGCCGCTCGCCGTCAGGCCAGAGATCGTCCAGCCAACGTTTTGCATCGCCTGCTCGAGGAACGCGACGACGGTCGCCTGGGAGCCTGCGCCGCAATAGTAGACATACGTCGAGCCTGCCGTGCCGCCGCCGTTGAAGGTGCTGACGCGCGTCCCCGGCGGCATCTGGAAGTGATCCCAGGCGTCGCCACTGGGGCTGGCGCTATTGCCATCGTAGAAGAGCGTGTACTTCGGCGTGCCAGAGTAGTATTGCGCGTTGTTGAGGCAGCTTGGCGCGCCGATGCTCGCCACTTGCAGCCGGAACGTCATGTAGCCACCGGCATGGCTGGCGTACTGGTCAAAGCCGACGAAGGTGAACGGACTGCCCGTGCCGCCCTGATCCAGGCAGTTGTGGCTGCCGCTGCAATAGTCGAGGTACGCGAAGCTGCTGGGATCGGGGAAGAGATTGTTCAGCGCCCAGCCCGACGCATGCAGATTCGCCACGGTCGAACCGGAGAAGCCGTCGATCGCGCTCTCGACCCCGTGGAAGCAGGCGGTGTACGTCGTGACGTTGTACTGGCCCGCCCCGCCGCCACTATAGGCGCCGCTGCTGATGTAGGCGCCGGAGGGCAGCGTCAACCCGGTGACGCCAGAGACACCCGTAAAGTGCGCCGCTCCCGGCACGAGCTGGACGCACGCTGGCTGCGGCGTTGCGGTTGGCTGCGCCGTCGCGGTCGCCGTCGCGGTCGCCGTGGCCTGCGCCGTCGTCGAGCCACTACCGCCACCGCCGGGGATACCAGCGCACCCTACCAGACAGAGCGCCACGACCAGGGATAAACCGCCTGCGAGAAATGTGTGTACGCGCTGCGTCATAAGTCCCCTGCCTTGCTGTGCGCATCCGCTCACGCGGCGGATGCTGCGGGCAATTGTAGTCGGCGCGCGGCCCGTTTCCTATGCAGCGCATCACACAATCAGGCCTAGCGGCGCGACCTCACCCCCTACCCCCTCTCCCACGGGGAGAGGGAAATCCGAACTCCCCTCTCCCTGTGGGAGAGGGGTTGGGGGTGAGGTCAAGCGTCCGGCGGGTCGATCGGGCGCTGGCTCCGCCGCGTCAACCACCCGCGTCGGCGCGGCCAGCAGAATCTCCACTGGCTCCGGGAAGCCCTTCAGCAACTCCTGCCCGCGCGGGATGAAGCGCACGCCTTCGACATGCGGCGCAACATAGAAGACGCCAGGGGAGATCAGCGTCTCGCCGGGGCCAGCCAGGCTACAGAGCCGCGCCGCGCGGTTGAGCGCGACCCCGCGATAGCCGTCATCCACCGGAACCGCCTCACCGATGTCGAGGCCGACGCCGATGCCAGCGGGCCACCCCGCGCGCTGGCCTTCCTCCTCCGCATAGGCCGCGTGCAGCTCGCCAGCGGCCCGCACCGCCTGCCGCGCCGAGGCGAACGCGCCCAGCGCCTCGTCGCCGCGCATCTCCACCAGGCGGCCATCCCAGCGCTCGAAGACGTCGCGCGCGATCTCGGCGAAGCGCGTACTCAGTTGCGCCGCCGCCTGGTCGCCGTAGCGCTCGGTGAAGCTGGTGTAGCCGCGAATATCGGCGATGAGGAAAACGAAGATCGCGGCGGACGGCGCCGCCTGCGCCGCTGGCGCCGCGCCACGTCCCAACACGGCTCGTACCGCTGGCTCATCCAACTCGGCGATGTCGAATAGATCCTCGCGCTCGTCCTTCGTGAGCTTCAGCGCATCGGCCATCGCGCGCACGAAGGTCTTCGAGGGCGCGGGCCGTGTGTTCGCCTCGATCTCGCGTAGCGCGCTGGGGGCGATGTTCGCCGCCGCCGCCAACTCCTCGACGGAGATCCCGCGCAGGGTGCGATGCTCCCGCAACATATCGCCGAAACGCGGCATCATGTGTCCCAGCTTGGGAATTTTGGGGAAATCGAAAGGCATGCGGCGCCTCCTCCTGATCGAATCACGGCCCCAGATGGCAGGCACATTGTATCGCGTGGATTTGCCTGACTGTCGCGCCGCGAAGAGCCGTCCGCAACCGCTAGCGGGCGTCAAGCTCCGGGACGCGGGTGATGTGGGCGCCGAGGTCACGCAACTTGAGCGCGAGATTCTCGTAGCCACGCTCGATATGCTCGATGCCGCGCACCTCGGAGGCGCCATGCGCGCAGAGCGCGGCGAGGATGTAGGAAGCGCCCGCGCGCACGTCGGGCATCGTGAGTTTGGTGGCCTGGAGTGGCGTCGGCCCGCGCACCACACAGCTATGCTTGAAGTTGCGCCCGCGGAAGCGACAATCCAGCTCACCCAGGCATTTCGAGTAGAGGCCCGTGTCGGCGCCCATGCGGTTGAGGTCCAGCGTGTAGGTGAAGCGGTCTTCGTAGATCGTCTCGTGGATGACAGACATCCCCTGCGCCTGGGTCAGCAGGACGGTGAATGGCTGCTGCCAGTCGGTCATGAAGCCGGGGTAGACATCGGTCTCCAGCGCGATTGGCTTGATGGGCGTGTCGCCGCCAAAGAAGCGGATGCCCTGGTCATCCACCGCGAAATCCAGCCCGACGCGATAGAGCGTGTTGAGGAAGGTAAGCAGCACGCCCTGATCGGCCCCCACCACGCGGATGTCGCCATGCGTCAGGTAGGCGGCGATGGCCAGCGAGACAGCTTCGTTGCGGTCGGGGATGACGCGATGCTCGGCGCCGTGCAGCCGATCCACGCCTTCGATGACGATCTTGCGGTCAACGCGCTGCTCGATGATGGCGCCCATCTTCTGCAAGAACTTGATGAGGTCGATGATCTCCGGCTCGATGGCGGCGTTCTGGATGGTCGTGACGCCGCGCGCCATCGTGGCGGCGATGATGAGCGTCTCCGTCGCCATGACGCTGGGGAAGGGCAGCTCGATGGTCGCGCCGCGCAGGCCACCCGTCGGCGTGCGGAAATGGTACAGCCCTTCGCGTGTCTCCAGGATGGCGCCCATGCGCTGGAGGCCGTCGAGGTGGAAGTTGATCGGGCGCGGGCCGATGCGGTCGCCACCCGGCTCTGGAATGATCGCCTCGCCGACGCGGTGCAGCAGCGGCCCGGCGGTCAGGATGGCCAGCCGATTCTTGCGCCCCAGCTCCAGCGGCACGGCGTGGCTGGTGATGTGGGCGGTCTGGATGCTGGCGACATGCTCTTCACTACGCCTGACAATCGCGCCCAGGGCTGTGACGACATCCTCGGTGATGCGCAGGTCGCCAAGCTGCAACGGCGCGTTGCGGATGACACACTGGTCTTCGGTGAGCAGCGACGAGACCATCAGCTTGGTGGCGGCGTTCTTGGCGCCGCTGAGCTGCGCTTCACCTCGCAGCGGCACGCCCCCCTCGATGATGTAATAGGGCGCGGCGTCGCTGCCAGCGGGCGACGAACCGTTACCGTTCGCGAGCGCTGTCTGGCGTATGGTCTGTTGTCGTGGCTGTTTGTCTGCGTCCTGAGACTTCACCCGTAGCTCTTTTCCCGCGCCTACGCGCCCCGTGTCTCGCCACTCCGACGCGCGCCATTTCGTGTCCTCGGCGCGGGCGCCATGATGACGCAGGCGCATTTCAGCTTAGCCCCGCCCACGCTGGGCTGTCAACGCGCATAGCCCTCTCGCGCGGGACGACTGATTTGCGGTAGGGCAGGCTGTGATGCGTACAATAGGCGCATGAGTATCGCATCTACTATTCTGCATATCCAGGGGCGCTCGCCAGAGCAGATCGAGGCCGCGCTCGCCAGCATCTTCGCCCGCGAGGAGCGCCCGTCCGCGCTGCGTGTCGAAGGTTCCTACACCGCCGTGCTGGCGCGTGTGGATGACCCAGAGCTGGACGGGAGCTATCGGTATCTGCTGCTGCGCCCACATGGCGCGGGCGACTGGGCGCCGCTGCTGGAGCTTGGCCAGCGCACAGAAGGGCTGGACGTGGAGCTATCCCGCGCGCTCGATGGCGCAACGATCTTCACCGTCTACCAGTATGGCGAAATGGTCTCCGGCTATCGGGTCACACGCGAGGGCGTGGAGGTTGATCGCTATTGCAGCGACCCCACCGCCTTCGCGGGCGACGCCGAGGGGGGCGAGGCCGAGGACGCCGCCGCCACGCCTGCGGATGTCGAGACGATGCGCGGGCGGCCTGAGCGGTTCGCTGACCTGCTGCCAGAGGGCATCGCGCCAGAGGAGTTCTGGCGCGTGGAGCTGGCCCCCGGCTGGTGGGAGCGGCACGATGCGGGCGAGCCAACCAGCGCCCCCGATGAGGACGACGAGGATGAGGAGCTGGTAGACGAGGTGGATCGCATGCGCTGCATCGCCATCGCGATGGAGCTGTGGGCCACCGACGAATACCCCCTCACCGAAGAGCTGGAGGAACTCTCCAATAAGGTCGTCGGCCCAGCCATCGCGCTCGCCTGGAGCACCGCGCAGCCAGGGTAGCGCGGGCGTGCCCCCACCCCCGGCCCCTCCCCCGCGAGGGCTGGTGAGCGGCTCCCCAATCGTCCGTGCGCCGGCCATTCATGGCCGCGACGGTAGCCCCATGCCCATTAGTGGCCTCTCTCTTGCCAGCGACTATGCGGATGGGCTACGCTAAAGCTCGTAATAGCGCGCGAGCGTTGGCTGAGGAATAGTCACGCGCTCACGGATGAACGATGAGCGTGGCGGGACTGGCGGCCATAGCGGCGCGCGGGAGGATACATTGGCGGATCAGGTGACAAAGCGCCAGCGATGGAGCGCGCTCGATGAGCAGGCTCAGGCTGAGGCGGCCCGCGTTGACCCGACGCTCCCAGTCTCCGCCGTCAGGAGCGCCGCGCCTGCGCCAACCCCCAGCAGCCCGCGAATCGTCTCGGCCACGCAGAGCTATATTGATACCCGCTGGCCACTGATCAATCGCGCGCTGGCGCTGGCCGATCGCGTCACGCATGGGCGCGCTGGGCTAATCCAGCGTCTCGCATCGTATCTGGTCATCGGCGGCTCAGCGGCGGCGGTGAATCTGGCCGTCTTCGCGATCTTCTTCCACTTTCACTCAGACAAGGTGCTCTGGTACTGGTTGCTCGCCAACGTCGTCGCCTACGAGCTATCTATCCTCGCGAACTTCATCCCCAACGACTACTTCACCTTCCGCCATCTAAACGGCCACAAGCGCTCATGGCTCGCGCGCTGCCTGCGCTTCCACATCACCAGCCTGAGCGGTGTCGCGGTGACGTTCATCATCTCGGCGACGCTCTTCCATGTCGTCGGGCTGAAGTCGCTGGTGGCGCAGGCCATCGCGCTCGTCCTCGCCACCGCCTACAACTTCACCGTGCATCACCTCTTCACCTACGCCCACGTCAAGGAATAGCGCCCGCTCGCTTTAACGCCCACCACTTGCGCGCGGGCGGCCAATGGTGTTAGCATGCCTCGGGCGCTTTGACAGGCCGCCCAACAGTGAGGCGAACGTATGCGACTCGATGATCTGGGCGAATTTCCGCTCATCGCGCGGCTGACCGCCGGGCTGGAGTCGCGCCCAGATGTGGCGCTGGGGCCAGGCGATGACGCCGCCGCGCTCGACCTGGGCGCCGATCACCTGCTGCTCGCGACCTGCGATGCGCAGGTGGAAGGCACGCACTTCCTGCCGAGCGTCGCCGCGCCTGAGGAGATCGGCCACAAGGCGCTGGCGGTGAACCTGAGCGACATCGCCGCGATGGGTGGCGAGCCGCTCTGGGCGCTCGTCTCGCTGATCGCCCCGCCCACGCTCGATGTCACGACGCTCGACGGCATCTATGCGGGCATGCGCTCGCTGGCGCGACGCTACAACGTCGCGATTGTCGGCGGCAATGTCGCCGCCAGCGATGGGCCGCTCACACTCGACATCACGCTGCTGGGGCGCGTCACCCGCGAGCGCATGCTGACGCGGGCGGGCGCTCAGCCAGGCGATCTGCTGCTGGTCACGGGACGCCTGGGCGCGGCGGTGGCGGCGCTGCTGGCCTATACCGCCGCGCCAGAGGGAGCGGTGATACCCCCAGAGGCGCTGAGTGACGCGCGCCGGGCAATGGTGACGCCGGAGCCGCGTGTGCGCGAAGGGCAGGCCCTCGCCGCGACTGGCGCAGGTGACGGCGATGCTCGACGTGAGCGATGGCCTGGCGGGCGACCTGGGCCACATCTGCGAGCGCAGTGGCGTCGGCGCCGTGGTGGAGCTGGCCGCGCTGCCAGTGGATGCCGCGACGCGGGCGCTGGCCCTGGCGCTGGGACGCGATCCGCAACGCCTGGCGCTGAGCAGTGGCGACGACTACGAGCTGCTCTTCACGGTGCGTCCCGCTGGCGTGGCGGCGGCGCTCGCTGCCGTGCGCGCGGTAGGCGGCGTGGCCACCGTCATTGGCGAGATCACGGCGCCAGAGCTGGGGGTGCGTGTGCGCGAGCCGAACGGCGACCTGAAGCCGCTCGATGCGCATGGATGGGATCATCTCCGCCCCGGCGCTACCGACGCGCCATAACAAGATCATCAGGCTGGCCCAAATGGCATCTTGTGATACCAGGCCAGTACACTTCATAGAGATTGGCGTTACACTTGGAGAGAACAACCGGGATCCTGGCACGAAGATTGCTTGCTACTGATGGCGCGAACGCAAACGCGCAGGCGAATGGGCGAAGTGACGCCCAGGCCTTCAGAGCTAGTGATGAGGCGAACAGAATGGCCGCAGACCGTAGGTCCGACCGAGCAGCTATCAGATGCGGTCGGCAAACTCGCCACCGATACCACGGAGCTGGGCATCGTCGTTGGCGATATGTTCCGCTATGCCTGCGCTGGCCTCTTTGGCGAAGAGCCAGAGATCGCCCGCTTCGTCGCGGAGTCGCACGCATGGGTGGCGCAGGCGGCCAGCATGCTCGATGCGCGCGTCCGCTCGATCATCCAGCGCTACCGCCCCGTCGGCGACGAGGTGCGCCGTATCGTCGAGCTACAGCAGGCTATCAACCACCTCGCGCGCATCGCCGAGCGGTCAAGCCACATCTCTGACCAGGCGCTCTTGCTGCGTGGGTCTGGCGACCAACTCCTCGACAACGTGTCGCCAGATGCGCCCGACATCCTCCACATCCTCATCGCGTTGGTCTATGAGCAGATGCGCGGTGTCTTCCTGGTGACGGCGGCGCGTGACATGGCGCAGGCGCGCTCGCTCGTCAAGAATCACGCCGCGGTGGAGGACTATTTCCACGGCCTCTACCTGCGCCTGAATAATCACATCAAGAACGATCCGAACAGCGCGCCAGAATTGCAGCGCATGCTGATGGTCGCGACCAACATGCGGCAGATCGGCGCGTCGGTGGTGATGATCTGCCAGGCGACGCTCTTCACGCCAGAAATGGGCGCCTTCTGAGCCGCCTGGATGTCTGCTGTTTAGCTTGTTTGGGCAAGCCATGGCTTGGCAATGAATCTCGCATGCGCACCTGAGAAGATCCCCTAAGTGAATAGCCAATCGCATGTGGAAGACGAGGAAGGGGCGGGTGAACCCGCCCCTACTTGGTGGCGCCTCCAGATCGTATTGGCCACCTACTTAGCACCATCGCTGGGGGCCTTCTCGGCTTCAATTCGGGCTTTCCAGCATCCGCGTGGAAAGTCGAGAGATGCGTCGTCGCAACCTGCGGAATCCAGGCTGTATCACTCTATGTCCAGGGACGAAAGCCAAAGAGAAGCCCAGCTCTCGCTGCCATTCAACGAGCGCAGCTTGAGGCGGGATTCCCTTCGTTGGCGCTCCGCAGGGGCTAAAGCCTTAGCTTGTCAGGATCCCACAGGCATCGAGAACCAGAACACCCACTGACCTGATTCCAGAAGGTAATATGTGGTGACGGTGACCACCGAGGTGTTACCACCTCCCTTATCCAGCCCCACCGCGTCCGTCACGGTGAAGTATGCCTGCCCCGCCGCGTCAAACTGGACCTGCGGAGACGAATTCGACGGCGTGATGGACTTGATGCGCCCCTTCTTCTGAGCCTGCTGCGCGATGAGCGTCCCGAAGCGATCGCCGCCATACTGCGCTGTCATGACACGTGACGTGCCCGCATAGATCTTCTTCCACGACTGCGGACTCCCTTGCTTGGCGGCGCCCACCACCGACGAATCGAACGCGGTAACCGTTGGCCCCGCGGTATCTACCGGGCTGGCGCAGTCGCTCACCGTGCAACCTGACAACATGTCAAGCGCTTGTTCACTACCTTGACCCGTCTGTCCCGAACAGACACCCGCCGCGCCTGCCTTGTCGCGCGTCGATGCGTACACCAGATGCGCATAGGCTACCATCGCATACTGGTCGAAGCGCGTCACCAGCGTATAGACGATACCTTGCGCCCCTCCGCTACTCTTGCTCAGGCGTAGCACACCTTGGAGGCATGTGAGCGCCCCCGTCGTGGAGTTGACCGGCGTCGACTGCGTGTACGAGCCATCCGCGAGCTTTGTGATTGGGAGCGATGCCGCCAGTTGATCACCAGTGGGTGTCGTGAAGGTGAACCGATAGCCAGCCGCCGCCACCAACACGCCTCTTGAGGCGTTCCCTCGAAGATCAAGCGTATAGGATGTGCCATGATTCACATCAATCCACCGCGCCACCTGCGGAAAGCCCGATGGCGGGCTCACGCGAAGCGCGGTGTACTGCTTGCTGGGTCCCATTCCCGCTGCGCCACCCAATCGCGCGCCAGTCAACAGCGATGCGCACACCATGAGCAGAGCAGCAGCCCCTATACGACCGCCAAGGCCGCGCCGCTGTATCGCGGACCAGCGTGTAGCGAAGACTGAACGCCACATTGCGCGCTGCGTTGTGCGCTGCGATATGCGCCGCAAGCGATCCTGCCGGAGAGAACGAGACCTGTTCGACCTTTTCATCTAGTGCCTCCTTCGCCTTCGCTAGATCAACCCATCGCTGTGCATCAACGTGAGCAGAATCTCATACGGCATGTCAGTCGTCGTGGCGCCAGCGAGCCCAGTCGCGTCCGCCACCTGGAGCGTGGACCCAGGCGCCTGGGCGACGGGCTGAGATACGTTCAAGTGCTGCGCCGGTGACTGGAGCACTCCCTGAAATGCGGAGACCGCGTCGGGCGCGGAGAGCAGCGGCGCCAGACCATTGATGTTCACGATATACCGCTGGGTGAGCGCCCAGGCATGATAGCGCCCGTTGCTGTGATACCCGTTCACCAGCGCGCCGCAGTTGTCGCAGAGTGAGCCTCCACCCCATAATGGCGAGGCCAGGGGATTGTCGTTTTGCGCGAGCATTACCAGGTCACCTAACGGCAGGGTGTTCGTCGCAGGAAGCGTGTACACATAGAAGTTCACATCCATGCCGAACTCGATGTCACCGTAGAAGGTATAGAGGTTGACAGCCGACACAGGCTGCACGCTGTTGTGCGCGAGGATGTTCGCGCTTTGCGGCGAGAGGTCGGTCTCAGCGCCGTTATTGAGATTGATTCCCAGCTTGTCATTGACCGCGCCGGTAATACTCTGGGCGATCAGCGGGAGTACTGAGGTAAACGGTGAGCTGGCAGTGTCAGGAATGTTATCGCCCGCGAGCGTCGACGGATCATAGCCGCGCTTGATAGTGAGCAGCCATGAGCCTTGCTGCGCGCCATTCAGGAAGAAGGCGTTATCCACGAGCTGGCCGGCATTGGCGCAGTCCAGCTGGTCGGTCGGGCCGAACGAGTTCAGGCAGCCCGCCAGTAATGTTCGCACGATAGCGGTTCCCATGCTGTATGCAAGCAGCGTCACTTTCTTGCCACCGTTGCGCGCGCTGAGATCCTTGATGACATGCGCGAGCGTGACCCCGTTCAGATCTACGGAGCTCTGGCTGGCGCAGGCATTGAGCGAGGAGCTATTCACCGGCAGCGACGTGTCACAGGTCGGCGCCTCGATTCCCGGACAGGCGGCAGGAGTCTTCACCCACGCGACATCATCCACGTAGCAGAAAGCCTCCATGGATCCAGGATCATAGACGAGCTTCAGTCCTTCTATCAACGACGTCCAGGTTTGCTCCTGCGCGTCGCTCGCCTGATCGCTATCTGTCACTGATCCTGGATTGAACTGATGGGCGAAGTCACCGGCGTCCTCACGGATACCATGCACGAGGATGATCGGATGCGATAAGTGCTGAGGCGTGATCCAGTGCACTACCGCAGAGCGCGCTGACTTGCTTGCGCTGTCATTCGAGACCGCCACCTGGATAGCGTCTGTCCCCGCATTGATGGCTGTATAGGTATACGTCGCGAGTCCTCCGCCATCGGTGGTCACGGTCGCGGCGCGCGCATTAGCGCCGCTGACGGTCACGTTGAGTTGCCGCTGTTTGAGCGGGTTCCCGCTCTTATCGACTGCCGCGATACGCAGCGACTCAGCCTGTCCAACCGCATGGAACGTTCCGCTGAAGCATGCGTCCGCGGGAAAGTCGAGCGCACGCGCCGCATCATTGGCGCAGATGGTGACGCTGGCGTGGCCTGATGTGGTAGGGCCAGGATTGCAGCATGCGAGGATCAGCACAAGTACAAACACATTACCAGCAAGCACTACAGGGAGGCGGAAGCGGCGATGGTGCGCGATTGGCTCCATGATTGGTTCCATAAAGAGCGCTCCTCACTGTCACACGGTAGCGTGCTTTGTCGCGTGGCGAGCAGGCCCATGAGGATTGGTCACAAGACAGCCCCAACCTGCCAACTGTGGCGAAGTGTATGTCGGCGTCCGATAGGTGTCAATCCTGCGCGGTTGGCCTTCACAACCACATTTCGCAACTGTGTTGCGCCACTTTGCGCATACAGGGGGAAACCAGCTGTGGACACGGCGTAAGTATTGTTGGCAATCTGGGCGACGCACGGCCCCAGTGATGGAGGAAAGGTTCACTATGACCTGGTCTTCGGCGAGAGTCAGCGTGTCTGAGCGTAACCTGACCCATTGCGGCGCGACAGCGACAAGCAATGAAGCAAGGCGCCGCTGGTGTTCGACCATTTCATGCGCTTGCCTGTGGCGTTGGAATTGGACAAGAGTCAAAATAAAAAGATACGTTTTAAGAACTAACGGCGCGCGCCTGGCCGATAAGCCTCAGTGGCGAGCGTTCTCACCTAAGAGAACGATGTCTGGCAAAGATACAGCACCATCTTTCGCCAGCCGACGCGCGCCAGGTCATTTCCCAATCAATACGTTAATCACCGCCCGCTCCCGCGCCGTCGCGCGGCTCAGCCTGCCAGCAGCGCCTCGGGTGGGCGACAGTTGTGGCAGGGGCGATAGCCCGCGTCGTGCGCCTCCTCCTCGCTGGCGAAGGTGACACGATGCTCATCGGCGATGCGGTAGGCGTGATGGCATGTCGGATAGCAGTAGACGTGCGAGGATGAGTCGCTGCCAACATAGCGCACGCCCGCGCTCGCGAGCGCCTCGACCTCCGCGACATCTATCCCCTCGGCGCTAAGAATGCGCTTCTTCGACTCTGGGCCGCCCAGCCCGTACGCGCCCAGATGCCCGTCCGCGCGGACGACGCGGTGGCAGGGGATGAAGAGCGGGATGGGGTTGCGCGCCATCGCCGTGCCGACCGCGCGCACCGCGTGAGGATGCCCGATCTCACGCGCGATCCAGCTATACGGGCGCACCTCGCCATGCGGAATCTCGCGCGCCTTGAGCAGCGCATCACGCACGAACGGCGTCACACCGCGCAGGTCAAAGGTGAGCGCCGCCCGCCGGTCGCCCGCCAGCCAGGCCGCCATCGCGCGGGTCAGTCGCTCCGGCGCCGCTTCCCTGGGATAGACCTTGCGCCCCAGCAGGTCCGCCGCGAATACCTCGAAGTCGCCAGCCGAGTCTGACCGCGTGACGGCGGAGAGGCCGCGCGCATTCCAGGCGACGTAGACCGTTCCCAGCGGCGTCTCGATGGTCGTGTAGGCGTCGGCCCGCCCCAGTTGGATCAGCGCATCCTCGGCGATCGGCGCCGTGGTGGTCGCCTTGCCCAGCGCGCGGCAGTCGCTGAGCAGCGCGCGGTGGGCGCTCGCCGGGGTGGGTGTTTGCTTGTCGTTCATCGCGCTACCTCCCGCGCCTCGATCAGGCGCTCGCGCTCCAGCGCACGGCGCAGCCGCGCCACACCACGGTTCACATGCGATTTGACGGTTCCCACTGGCTCACACATCGCCTCAGCGATGGCCGCATAACCCATCCCTTCGACATGCCGCAGGATCACCGCGACGCGCTGGGTCTCTGGCAGCGTCAGCAGCAGCGCCGCGAGGTCGGCCAGGCGTTGCTCGCGCGCCAGCGCCACTTCTGGCATGCCCAGCGGATCGTCGTCGGCGATGCGCTCGGCCAGCGCGCCCGGCTCACCCGCGCCGCCATCGCTGGCTGGGGCGGCGCCATCGAGCGAGAGCGTGTCGTGGCGGCGCGCGGAGCGTGCGCGATTGCGGGCCAGGTTCGCGGCAATCTGGAAGAGCCAGGGTTGCAGGCGCAGCTCCCGCCGTCGCGCTGGCGTGTAGTCCGTCAGCGCCCGCCAGGCCTGCGTCAGGGTCTCCTCCGCCAGCTCCTCGGCGTCGCGCGGGCGCCCGGTCATGCGCAGGGCAAAGGCGTAGAGCCGCTGCTCCCAGGCGCGGGCGAAACGCTCGAATGCGCCGTCGAGATCCTCCGCGAGCGCGAGGGCCAGCGCTTCATCACAGGTCATCGTACACTCCTGGCGCGGCGTCTTTGTAGCCGCGCTCATCGGCCCACCTCCGCCGGATGGCCGCGCCCGCTGATGCTGGCGGCGCCCTGCGCGAGCCGCTTGCGGCGTGGCAGACGCGCGCCCATGACCAGCAGAACGCCAACAAAGATGATCGCCATCCCGCCGAATGTTCCCGGCGTCACACGCTCGCCCAGGAACAGCGCGCCCCAGAGCAGGCTGAAGATCGGAACCAGAAAGGTCACACTCAGCGCGGGCGTCGGCCCCACGCTGGCAATGAGCGAGAAATAGACGATGTACGCGGCTGAGGTGCAGACCAGCGCCAGAATCACAATCGCCCAGGCGACTTCCGCCGTCAGATGCGTCCACGGCGCGGTCGTCGCCACCACGGGCAACGCAAGCGGCGTCAGCGCCACCATCGCGCCGAGTTGTTGCCCGGTCGCGGTGGCTAGCGGCGCGACACCCGCGAAGGCGCGCTTGGCATAGACGCCCGCGAGGCCATAGGAGAGCGCGCCCAGCAACGCCGCGCCCACCGCCAGCGCACTGCTGGCAGTCGCGGGCAGCGCGCTCCAGCCCATCAACGCCACGACGCCGAACAGGCCAATGGCCAGCCCCACAATCTTTCCGATGGAGAGGCGTTCGTGAATCCAGAAGGCGGCGACGAGCGCGCCAAAGAGCGGTGTCGTGGCATTCAGGATGGCGGCCATGCCGGACGTGAGATACAGCTCCCCCGCACCGATGAAGACGAAGGGAATCGCTGAGTTCAGTATTCCGATGGCCAGGAAGCTCTTCCACCGCCGTCGCAGCTCCAGGTCAACGCGCATGGCCCCGGCGTAGAGCAGCAGCCCCGCCCCCGCCAGGAGAACGCGCGTCTCCGCCAGCGCGACTGGCCCCACAACAGGCGCCGCGATTCGGATGAACAGGAATGAGCCGCCCCATACAGCGGCGAGCGCGATGAGCGCCCCAAAGTCGCGCGCTTTCACCCAATCGTCCTCGCTCCCCATGTCGGCTGGCGCACTCCCGCCAGCCGCACGGCGCGCAGGTTCACGCGCCTAGGGGTGAAACACCGGAGCCGCGCCAACGGTTGCGGTGGATTTCTCCGCGTCGCCAGGCGCGACGGGCCGTACCCGCACGAGGTTGCTGTGGAATGTGCTCTGTCCGGCAATGTCGCCCAGTTCGTCAGAGGTCGTCCAGTTGATGTTGCGGCCATCAGCGGTGAGGCCGGGCCAGTGGCCCTTGGGCGAGACAGCGACCCCGCGCTGCGCCGTCGTCGTCAGCCGGGCGCGAAGCTGGCACGACCCACGCGCATTGCTCACCTCAACGAGGTCGCCATCAGCAATGCCACGCGCCTCTGCATCCTCTGGGTGCAGCTCGATGAACGGCTCACCCTCGCGCTTGAGCAGACTGGGCAGGTTCGCCAGGCTGCTGGAGACGAAGTGGTGCGCCGCGCCGGAGATCAGCGCCAGGCGGTCATCCTCGCCCGCCGCACGCCGCTCGGCCCAGCCCGCGTACTCGGCGGGCGGCGTGTAGTCGGGCAGCGGATCCAGCCCCTCGGCGGCCATGCGCTCGCTGCGTAACTCCACCTTGCCCGAAGGCGTCGGGAAGCGCAGGTCGGCGAAGGGAACTTCCTGTCCCGGCGCGAAGGCCAGCGGAATAGCGCCCTCCGCCTTCAGCCGCTCCAGCGTAATCCCCGCCAGCAGCGGGTTGGTCGCGCGGGTGGCGTCCAACACTTCCGCGATCACCTCATCGGCCTCCTGCCGCAGCCACGGCTCATCGTAGCCCATCCCGGCGGCCAGCAGACGCATGACATCCCAGTTGCTCTTGGCCTCGCCCAGTGGCGCGATGGCGGGCGCATTGTAGGTGAGGAACGTCTGCCCATAGGCTTTGTGCAGATCCACATGCTCTAGCTGGCTGGTGGCGGGTAGAACGATGTCGGCCTCACGCGCGCTATCCGTCAGGAAGAGGTCATGGACGACGGTGAAGAGGTCGTCGCGGCGCAGCCCTTCGAGCACACGCCGCGTGTTGGGCGTGGAGGCGGCGGGATTGGCGCAGTAGACGTAGAGCGACATGATGGGCGGGTCGGCCACCTCGCCCGCGAGCGCCGCGCCCAGGCGGTTGATATTGACGATGCGCGGCTCCGGCGGCGAGTCGCTGGCATGCCCCAGCGCCTCTTCGTCCCAGTGGATGTAGCCGCTCGTGCTGTAGGATAGCCCGCCGCCACGCAGGCCGATCTGTCCGGTGATGGCGCTGAGGCAGGCGAGCGCGCGGGCCGTCTGGCCGCCGTTGCCGTGGCGCTGCACCCCATCGGCGAACTTCAGCAGGGTGGGGCTCGAGGCGCCGATGCGGCGGGCCAGCGCGATGATCGTCTCCGCCGCGACGCCGGTGATGGCGGCCACCCGCTCCGGCGGATAGCTCGCCGCGCGGTCGCGGAGGTCGCGCCAGCCGACACTGTGCGCTTCGAGCCAGGCCTCGTCGTGCAGCCCCTCGGCGAAGATGACCTGCATCAGACCAAGGGCCAGCGCGGCGTCGGTGGCGGGCAGCGGCTGGATGAACTCATCGGCGGACTTCGCGGTGAGTGTGCGGCGGGCGTCTACCACGACGACATACGCGCCGCGCCGCTGCGCCTCGCGCAGGAAGGGCATCAGGTGCGGGCCAGTGCTGGCGGGATTATTCCCCCAGATGATGATGAGCTTGCTGTGAACGAAGTCGCGCATGTCGATGCCCCAGCGGTCGCCCAGCGTCGCCGTCACCGCGCGCTCGGCGGCGGCCCCGCAGATGGCCTCGCTGTTCAGTCCGCTCGCGCCCATGCGATTCCAGAGCCGCTCATCGCAGACGCCAAGCTGGAGCAGCCCCAGCGTGCCGCTATACGAGTAGGGCAGGATGGCCGCCGCGCCATACTCCGCGATGATCGTCTTCCAGCGGTCGGTGATCTCGCCAATCGCCTCATCCCAACTAATGCGCCGCCACTGCGGTTCGCCGCCCTTGGGGCCGACACGCCGCAGCGGTATGGCAGGCGGTCGGGATGGTAGACACGCTCCAGGTACGGGCGCACCTTGGCGCAGAGCCAGCCCTGGGTGATGGGGTGGTCGCTGGCGGCGCCGAAGCTGATGGCGCGGCCATCCTGAACAGTGGTGATGGTGGCGCAGGTGTCGGGGCAATCGTGCGGACAGGCCCCGCGCACGACGCGAATCGCTCCCGTGGCTCTCTGCGCTCCATTCATGTCTGGCGGTGTGGCGGACATCGGCGCTCTCCCCTGGCTCACCCCCGCGACAGCGCGCCGCGCAGGCTATTCGTAGCCTATGGTACGTCGGGAGATGGGGCGGGGCAAGGGCCAAGTTGGCGCGCAAGCCAGCGCTGGGGCCGTGAATTGGCCTGTTCGCACGGGGGCGTCGCGGTGTGATAGCATGCGGAGAAGGCTGTGAGAAGCTACGCTATCGGCGAGGTGCTACCAAAAGAGCAAGCTGGCGGCGGCGAACGTCAGGAGGAGCGACATGGACGATCTGGATCAACTGCGGTTCGACCGCCACTTTCGTACCCCCTCATCCGAGGGCTACCACGTCATGGTCAAAGGCGAGCGCCTCGCGACGGTTGATCTGCACTTCACGCAGACCGATGTCCGCTGCACGCTGATTCTGGAGAAGACGCTGGAGCGCGAGCAAATCGCGCGGCTGATCGAGCGGATAGACGAAGACCTCGTCCTCTCCGCTGATGTGCCGCGCGAGGATTTGCTGGTGAACACCTACAACGGAACCGAAGTGGGCTTCTTCAGCGATGAGTATCGCGCCGACCAGGGCGACACCCTCAGTGTTGACGAAGATAGCGACGATTTCGGCGATGCTTTTGGCGATGGCGAGCCGGGGCGCAACTAAGCAAGCGGGGGCGGCTGAAGCCGCGGCTAGGGGCGTGCGCGCCACAAAGGCCGCCTGCGCGGCCTGGGTTCCGCCTTCGCAGTCGCTGTGACACCGCCAGACACTCGATGCGCTGCCGGAAACCCAGCCTGCGCAGGCAGGCTTCGTGGCGCGCACGCCCCTAGCCGCGGCTTATGATGTTTTAGAAATGAACGCGAGCGCCGCGCGGGGCGGCTGGCGGTTGAAACCGCGCCTGGATGGCGTTCCGCCGCAAAGTCCGCCGACGCGGACTAAGAACCAGGCGACGCCAGACGATCCGCCTGCTCATCCGCTACCATGTTCGCCGAGACCCAGCCCGCGAAGGCGGGCTTCGCGGCCCGCAGGCCATCCAGGCGCGAATGTATTCGCCAGCTTGCTACGGCGAAATGCTCGTCCTATTTTCTAAAACTTCATCAGCCGCCCCCGGCTCGGTTCGCTGGCGTCGCCTACGCGGCGCCGTGCGCAATCTGCTCCACCTCGACGATGCGCCCCAGGATGTCGCTCTCGTTGAGGATGATATAGTCGCCATCGTCCAGCTTGATCTCAGCGCCAGCGAACTTCTGGAAGAGCACATGCTCTCCCACCGCCAGCTTGCTGATGATGATCTCGCCATCGCCCACGGCCACGACCTCACCCTCGGTGGGGCGCTCCTTCGACGTATCGGGGATGTAGAGACCGCTCGCGGTCTGTGTTGGCGCCGCGACCACCTTGACCAGCGCGCGGTCGCCCAACGGTTGAATAGTCTTCATGATGATGCTCCTGTACTGTCGCTCTATGCGTCAGATTACGCGCTCAGATGCAGCAGGCTATCCACCCGCGCCCGGTCGAAGCCGACGACGACCTGCCCATCGATCCAGGCCTGGGGCACGCCCATCTGGCCCGACTTCATCACCATATCGCGCGCGGCGTTGGCGTCCAGGCTCACGTCCACATCTTTGAACGCGACATTGTTCTGGCGCAGGTAGGCCTTCAGGCGCGAGCACCACGGGCAGGTCGGCGTCGAGAAGACGACCACCTGATGCTTTTTCGCCTCGCCAGCTGCGGCGTCAGTGGCCTTCGCGGCAGGCTTCAGCGCGATGTCGAGCGCCTGCGCATAGATGCGCTCCGGGCGCACACCCACCAACGTATTCACCACCTTGCCATCGCGGAAGACCGCGACGGTCGGGATGCTGCTGATGTGGAAGCGGGCCGCCGTCTGTGGGTTTTCGTCCACGTTCATCCGCGCGACGGTCGCCTTGCCCTCATACTGCTTGGCCACGCGCTTGATGATCGGCTCGACCATGCGGCAGGGCATGCACCACGGCGCCCAGAAGTCTACCAGGGTCACGCCAGACTGCTCCACAGTCGCGGTGAAGTTGGCGTCAGTCAGAATCTTTTCCATGATGGAACTCTCCTCGCGCCAGTTCAGGCGGCGCGAGCCAAATGGGCGGCTGCGCGAGCGTATGCGCGCCAACACAGCCGTTGCGTGTGATGAGAATTAGGGATGCGAGTGCTCTAGCCCTGGCGCGCCCTCGTCGTGCTCACCAAAGCGTGTCGGATAACCAGCGGCGATCCAGTCGCCGACACCGCCCTGCACGGCGATGGTCGGGCGTCCCAGGGCCGCGAGCATACTCGCGGCAATCGAGGCGCGGTAGCCAGAGCGGCAGACAATCGCGACGGGGCGATCCAGCGGCGTCTCATGCAGATGGCGCGGCAGGTCGGCGACATGGATGTGCTGGGCGCCGGGGATATGCCCTGCGCGCCACTCCGTCTCGTCGCGCACATCCAGCACCGCGGGCGCCTCGGCTGAGGTCACGCGGCGATGCAGCTCATCCACCGTGATGCGTTCGTAGGACTCCGTCGGCAGGCCAGCCGTGGTCCAGGCGCGCATGCCGCCCTCCAGGTAGCCGCGCGTCTGCTCGAAGCCGATGCGGATGAGCTGGGCGATTGCCTCGTGGCGTTCTCGCTCGTCTTCAGTCAGCAGCGTGACGGGCGCGTTGAAGGGGAACAGCCAGCCCGCGTAGATGCCGAATGAGCTGTCCATCTCAATGTTGATCGCGCCGGGGGCGTGCTCGTGGGCGAAGTCATCGCGCGAGCGACTATCCAGCAATGGGATGCCCGTGCGCATCAGGTCGGCGATCTGCTGGGGTGTCAGGCCGGGAACCTCAGGCGCGCCATGCAGGATATTCGGGCCAAAGGTGTTGATGTCGCGCATGTAGCCATAGTAGGAGGGATATAGACCATAACCCGCCATCTGCTGGCGAACGAATTCCGCTTCGTCCTCCGCCAGTGCGGCTGGGCTGATCTGCCGCTCCAGCGCGATCGTAGAGTGGCGGGCATCCTGGGTCGCGGTGGCGCCGCAGAATGAGCCCGCGCCATGCGTCGGATAGATCAACGTCGCTTCCGGCATCGTATCGAGCAGGCGGCGCAGTGAACGGTACTGGTCGCGTGTCAGCGTCAACGTCATGCCAGGGCTGACCAGATCGGTGCGTCCAGCGTTGCCAGAGAGCATGCTGCCGCCAGTGAAGACGGCGTGCGGCTCGCTGCCCGCAGGCTCATACAGCGCGAAGCTGATGTGCGTGGGCGTGTGGCCGGGCGTCTCCACCGTGACGAAGCGCATGGCGCCCACAGTGACGCTATCGCCCTCGCGCACGCCGAGATGCTCGTAGCGCACTCCGGCGGCGGCGGCGGCCACAATGGTCGCGCCCACGCGGTCGTGTAGCTCCAGCGCGCCAGTGACATAGTCATTGTGGACATGGGTTTCGAAGACGTGGGTAATCCGCACTCCTTCGTGTTCCGCCGCGCTGAGATAGATCTCGATGTCACGCCGTGGGTCAACCACAGCGGCCACCCCAGCCGCCCCATCGCTGATGAGATACGACTGATGCCCCAGTCCCTCAAGGAAGAATTGTTCAATCCGCATAGCATCCACCTGCTAGAGTTGTTGGCGCAGAGGGTGACC
Organism: uncultured Chloroflexia bacterium; assembly: GCA_963840335.1. Lineage (GTDB taxonomy): Bacteria > Chloroflexota > Ktedonobacteria > Ktedonobacterales > JADMIN01 > JAKAIY01. The sequence goes on along the minus strand of CAWIYP010000003.1, from coordinate 29,030 downwards.
CCTGGCGTGACACCTATTCCATTGGGAGCTGGCTCATGCGCCAGACAGCCGTGCCGCCAGAGACATTCGAGACACGCTCGTAGCCCTGGCCCTTCAGCAGATGCGCGGCCTGCATGCTGCGATTACCGCTCTGGCAAATCAGCAGGACATCTTTCTCAGCGGGAATTTCCTTGAAGCGGCGGTTGAACTGACTCAGGGGAATGTTCCGGGCGCCCTTCGCGTGGCCACGGGAGAATTCGCCGACCTCGCGGACATCGATCAGAACGGTATCGCTCTTCGCGGTCGAAAATCGCTCCCAGGCATCACGCGGGCTAACATTGGGGACACTCGCGCCAGGACGACCAAACAGCCGATCGAACATGTACACTCCTCATCTTCATGCGTGGGGATTGCGCGCGACGTAAGCGGTTCGTGTCACTCCGCCGCGCATCATCTTGTCGTGACGTCAATACATTACCATATTGGAATATAGATATGCAAGAGGCGCCGCAAAAATTGATACGCGGATAGCCGCAAGCATGCGTGCGAGTGGCGTCCATTACCGCAGCGAGGCGTTTTCTCTTGACACCATATACATTATTATATTATCGTATAGGCATATAGTTGCGCACCCTGGGCGGAGCGCCTGCGAGGAGGAGTAGCTGCCATGTCTCGATCACAGGAGGATGAGGAGATCACCGTCCCCTGGGAGAATTTACCCCAGGTCAAGGCCTCCGCCTGGCGCAGTCACGATAGCGTGCATGGGTTCGCCGATCCGCTGATCGAGCAAATCGCGCTGCGATTTCGTCTGCTGGGCGAGCCGCTGCGCCTGAAGCTGGTAGCGGCGCTGGCGGGCGGTGAGCAGAGCGTCGGCGATCTCGTCGAGATGACGGGCGCCGGACAGCCGAATGTCTCGAAACACCTGGCGGCGCTGGCGCAGGGCGGCCTGGTGCGACGGCGCAAGGCGGGTCTGGTGGCCCTCTATTCCATCGCCGATCCGCTCGTGCTGCGCCTCTGCGATGTGCTATGCGCTGGTGTGCAGGAAGGCGCTGCTCGGCAGGCGCAGGCGCTTGGTGTCGCGACAGTGACTCCAACGGACGCCACAGAAGATAAATGAGTACTGACAGGCAACGACAGGAGCTGTCCCGCATGGACAATGATACACTGACCAGCCCGGACTATGGCTTTGGGCGCACCCTCGCGCTGGGCTACGATGACGCCGTAGCGCGCGTGACAGATGCGCTGAAGGTCGAGGGTTTCGGCGTGCTGACCTCGATCGACGTGAAGGCGACGATGAAGGCCAAGCTCGACATAGACTTCCCACAGTACGCCATCCTGGGCGCGTGCAATCCGCCGCTGGCGCACCGCGCGCTGACGGCTGACCCGAACGTCGGGCTGCTGCTGCCGTGCAACGTCGTCGTGCGCGCGCTACCGGATGAGGCGGGCCAACCACGCACCCGCGTCGAGGTGGCCGATCCCGTCAGCATGATGAATATCGTGCGCAACGACGACCTGAACGCGGTCGCGCAGGATGCCCGCGCCCGCCTGGAGCGTGTTGTCGCGGCGCTCTAAGCCTCAGAGATTCCCCGCAAGGAGTACGGAAGAGCCTCACACCGTCACCAGCGTCTTGATATGGTCGTAGGTCGTCAGGCTGATCGGCACGAGCAGGAGCTGGCTGACGGCGGTGAATGAGCCATGCGCCGTGCGGTATGCGACGATGCGCCGAGCGGTAGCTAACTGGATGCCGAGCGCATTGTGCAGGTCGGCGGCGCTGGCGACATTGATATCCACCTTGCCGCCAAGCATCAGCGGGATCGTCTCGCCGATGCGCGGGACGTAGATTTCCTGCCCATCGGCGACATGCGCGGCGAGATCAACCCGCGCCAGATCGGCGTCGCGATAGACGCCACCAGCCGCCGCGACCAGCGCCTGCACGCGCGCGTCCGCCGCGAGGGTGTAGACACCGGGCGCGGCGACATCGCCGAGGATGTAGGCGGTGATCGTGGTGGGCGCGCCGACGCCGGGGCCAGTGATCGTGATGGCCGATTGCGCGGGCTGGCTCAGCGCCGCCTGAATCATCGGCGCCAGCCGGACGCCCGCCACTGCCAGCAGCGCGACGAGCGCGACAGCGTTCCCCGCGAGAAACACCCACGAGCGCATCCAGCCGAGTATCGTCCCCATGCCCATCACCTCAATCTTCGCCGCCTGTCCTCTGTGATTGGCCACAGCATACCAGCGGCGTCAAGATGGCGCGCGCCAACGCGGAGTGTTACGTTCTGCGTATAGAGCTATGTAGAATAGATGATCGCGCTGTGGTCTCTCGCAGCGCATGGCAGGAAGAGATGGGAATCGAGCGCATATGGACGATCAGGAAGAGGCAGGACAGCGGACAACGGGGCGCGTGGGCGTGGGTGATAGCGCGCCCGACTTCGCGCTCCCCAATGCGGAGGGGGAAATCATCCGCCTGAGCGACTACCGGGGGAAGAAGGATGTTGTCGTCTACTTTTACCCGAAGGACTACACGGGCGGCTGCACGGCTGAGGCTTGCTCATTCCGCGACAACTACGACGAGATTCTCGCGATGGGCGCCGAGGTGATCGGTGTCAGTTCCGACTCGCAGGCATCGCACAAGGGCTTCGCCGAGCAGTATCGCCTGCCCTTCCCGCTGCTGAGCGACACGCAGGGTGTGGCGCGCCGCGCCTTCGATGTGCCGAACACGCTGGGCATTCTGCCGGGGCGCGTCACCTACGTCATCGACAAGCAGGGCGTCATCCGCAACGTCTTCACGTCGCAGATCAACATCAACAAGCACATCACCGAGGCGCTCACCACCCTGCGCCAGCTCAGCGGTGGCCAGGCGTAGCCCAGGCGCGCCCGTCGCCGCATCAGCGGTTGGGAGTCGCGCCTGTACTGCGCACGGCGCTACACGGCGTCCCAGCCACCATCGGCGGGGATAATCGCGCCGTTGATGTGGCGGGATTCATCCGAGGCGAGGAAGAGCGCGACCACCGCGATGTCCTCTGGCTCCAGGTAGGCGGGCGCCAGCGCCGCGAACTCCTGCGCGCGCTGTCCTCCGGTGGGATCCAGCCGCTCCTGTGGCATCGTCTCAGCGATATTCGTCTTGGTCGCGCCGGGGCAAATGGCATTGCAGCGAATGCCACGCTTGGCGTACATCCAGGCGGTACTGCGGGTGAGACCCACCAGCGCATGCTTGGAGGCAGTGTAAGCGACACCCGCCGCGCCGCCGTGGAGTCCGGCGGTCGAGGCGGTGTTCACGATGGAGCCACCGCCATGCGCCAGCATATACTGCACGGCCTTGCGTGTCGCGAACATCGGCCCATCCAGGTTGATGCCCATGACCTTGCGCCAGATGTCGTCTGATAGCTCACCCACGCCCTGCATGTAGTCCATCACGCCCGCATTGTTGCAGAGGATGTCCAGCTTTCCATAGGTGCTGACCGCGAGATCGATCAGCCCCTCCGCCGTCGCCTTGTCGGCGATATTGCCCTGCGAGCCGGCGATCTTTCCGCCAGTCGCCCGAATGCTCGCGACGGCGCTTTCGAGCCGCTCCGCGTTCCAGTCCGCGGCGACGACGCTTGCGCCCTCCGCTGTGAAGAGTTTGGCCATCGCCAGTCCCATGCCTGAGGCGGCGCCCGTGATGATCGCCACTTTCCCTTCGAGTCGCATCGCTTCCTCCCTCAGCCAGTGAAGTCTGAGTGACTACCGTGAGAGATCAGCGCGATTGTGCGCGCTTGAAAACCATCTCTCGCGCATGCGACAACAGCGCATCAGGCATGCCTATTTCGACGCGCGCTCTATGCTATCTCCCGATGCGCCTCACATATGCTGATGGGTGTGCGACGGTCAGGCCGGCTCGACCGTCACTGGCGTACTATTCAGCAAGGCGTCGCCGGAGAGCGGCTCGATAGCCGCATCGGGGATGAGGCGGTTGAGGTTAACGCCAGCATGCTCGCGCGCCACCCGCAGCCGCGCGCCGGGCTGGTCGTGGCCCCAGCCATGCGGCAGACTCACGACGCCGGGCGCCATCTCATCCGTCACGCGGACAGGCGCCACCAGCGAGGCGACGGCGGAGGTGACGCGCGCCTGCCCACCGTCGGCCAGCCCCAGCCGCGCGGCGTCAGCCTCGCTCACCAGCAGCGCGCAGGGGTCGCCGCCCTTCACCAGCGGCTCCAGGTTGGCCATCCACGAGTTGTTCGAGCGCAACTCACGCCGCCCGATCAGCAGCAGCTCTGGCCGAGGACGCTCCAGCGCCGCCCGTAGCCGTGGAATGTCGGCCAGCAGTGGCTCTGGCGCCAGCTCGATCTTGCCCGATGGCGTGCGCAGAACCTCCGGGATGCGTGGCTGGAGCGCGCCGAGGTCTACGCCATGGGGCTCGCGCTCCAGCGTCGCCAGCGTCAGGCCGCCGGGACGCGCGCCGAAGCCATCGCCGTACGGGCCGACGCGCAGCATGAAGTCGAGCAGGCGCTCTGGCCCACGCCGAGGCTCCAGCGCCGCTAGCAGCTCCTCCACATCGCGCCCAGCGACCGGCGACCCCGCTGTGTGCGCCTCCGCCGCGATGAGCTGTCGCGCGACCGCCTCATCCAGCGCGGCGATGGGCGTCTCGCGGTAGCGCCCCGCGACGGCGCCCATCAGCCGCAGCAGGATCTCCCATTCGTCGGGCTGGCCGGGCGCGCGGGCGAAGACGGGCAGCGAGTAGTGCGCGATGTTGCGGGTGGAGAGCTGGTAGAACGCCAGGTCGTAGTGGCTGCGCTCTAGCGGCGATGGTGGCGGCAGGATGACGTGCGCGTGGCGTGTCGTCTCGTTGAGGTAGGCGTCTACGCAGATCATCGCCTCCAGCCCAGCCAGCGCCGCCGCCAGCCGGTCGCTGTTCGGCGCGCTGATGACAGGGTTGCCCGCGATGGTGATGAGCGCGCGTATCTGGCCCTCGCCTGGCGTGTCCATCTCCTCCGCCAGGCAGGCGGTGGGGAACTCGCCCAGAACTTCCGGCGCGCCACGCACCCGGCTCCGCGCGCGTCCCAGCCGCATCCCGCGTCCACGCCCCGGAGCGCCGCTGGTGTTGCGCGCGCCCGCCGCGGCCTTCGGGAACATCACGCCACCTTCGTGGTCGAGCGCGCCAAGCAGCGTGTTCAGCGCATCCACCAGCCAGCTCGTCAGCGTCCCGAACTCCTGCGCGCAGGCGCCTATGCGGCTGTAGACGGCGGGATGTGGCGCGGCGGCCAGCTCGCGCGCCAGCGTCCGGATCGCCTCGGCGCTGATGCGGCAGGCGGGCGCCACAGCCTCCGGAGTGAACGGCGCGGCGGCGGCGCGCAGCTCCTCCAGCCCGTTCAGATGCTCGGCAAGGCGGTCGGGGCGCGTCAGCCCCTCGGCAAAGAGCGTCTGGATCAGCGCGAAGAGTAGCAGCGCATCGGTCCCCGGCTGGATGAAGTGGTGGGTGTCGGCCTCCTGCGCGGTGCGTGTGCGGCGCGGATCCACCACGACGATGCGCCCGCCGCGCGCCCGCAACGCCCGCAGGCGGTCGCGCATGTTCGGCGCCGTGAGCAGGCTGCCATTCGAGACAAGCGGATTTGCCCCCAGGATGAGCAGGTAGTCGCAGCGATCCACGTCAGGGATGGGGATGGTGAGCGGGCCGCCAAACATCAGGCCGGAGGAGATGTGCTTCGGCATCTGGTCGAGCGTCGAGGCGGAGTAGATGTTGCGGCTGCGCAGCGCGCGAATCAGCGGCGAATTATAGAGTTGGCCAGAGAGGTTGTGGACGTTGGGGTTGCCGAGATAGATAGCCACCGCGTCGCGCTCATAGTCGGCGATGACGGCGGCGAGCAGCCGCTCCACCTCCTCCCAGGCCTCGTCCCAGCTTACCTCGCGCCAGACCTCGCCCTGGCGCACCATCGGCGCGCGCAGGCGGTCGGGGTCGGCGTCCAGCGCCTTGAGCGCGGCGGCCTTGGGGCAGAGGTAGCCGTGGCTGAAGACATCTTCCTCATCGCCACGAATGGAGCGCACCTCGCGCCCGACCGTCGTTATCGTCAGCCCGCAGGTCGCCTCGCAGAGTGGGCAGGTGATATGGCTCACGCGCGTTCCGCCGCATTGGTCGGCTCATCCATTTAGCCCTCCGCCTTTCCCCGTCCACTGCGCGCCGGAGCGCAGCCGCACAGGCATGATACGAGGCGCCCGGGCCAGCGTCAACGCGAGCGGCGAGCGAATTTGCGCGGCTAATTTGACAGTGACACTGTTTGTGTGATTATTATCTTCACATGGACCAAGACGAGATCAGCCTGACCATCGAAGAACTCTCCGAGCAGACCCAGACGCCCGTGCGCACCGTGCGCTACTACATCGCGGAGGATTTGCTGCCCGGCCCTGGCTCGCGGGGCAAAGGCGCGAGCTATACCGAGGAGCATCTGCTGCGGCTGCGGCTGATTCGCCGCCTGACGGAGCGGCGCGCTCCGCTGGCGGAGATTCGCGAGGTCATGGCGCGGGTGACGCCGGACGAGATTCGCGCGCTGCTCGCGGAGGAGGACGCGCGCTCACAGGCGCTGGAGCGCGCCGAACGGGCTGTCTCACCCAAAGACTATATCGCCGCGTTGCTCGACCAGGCGCGCACGCCGCACAAGCCATCCCCTCCGGAGCCCGCCTCGCCATCGCCAGGGATGACGCAGGCCAGCTACGCGCGCAGTGGTCCGCTGGGGCAGGGTGGGTCGGGTGGCCAGACCAGCGCATGGCGGCGGGTGGAGCTGGCTCCTGGCGTGGAGCTGCACATCCAGACGGCGGCGGAGAAACGCTACAAGCGCTTGATAGAGCGATTACGACAGGTCAGCGACGAGGAATTGCATCGTCAGTGAGTGGAACGGCGCCCAGGCGTGGCGCCAGGGAGTGAAGACATGGCTGACACAGATGACCGCCAGTCGCCACGGGCGATGGTAGACCTCACGGTACGACAGGAGAAGACGCTGCTACGCCCGACGGGGAGCCGCCGCCACACAGTCTTCGGCATCCGCGCCAACATGGTCGAGACAGCGGCGCCCATCGCGCGGCGTCCGCTGGCGCTGGCGCTGACCCTCGACCGCAGCGGCTCGATGAGCGGCGAGCCACTGCGCATGGCGAAGCAGGTGGCGCTCTCGCTGATTGATAGCCTGACGGAGCAGGATGAAGCGGCGGTCGTCATCTTCGACGACAAGATCGAGACGCTGCAAGAGCTGGCCACCATGACGCCCGCCGTGAAAGCGCGGGTACGACAGGCGCTGGCAGGAGTCGAGGCGCGCGGCTCCACGGCGCTGCACGAGGCATGGCTCACGAGCTGCAAGATGCTCGCCAGCGACGACCTGCAAGCGGCCCGCCTGGCGCGCTGCTATCTGCTCACCGATGGGCTGGCGAATGTCGGCGAGACCGATGTCGAGACTATCGCCTCGCAGGCGGCGGGTGTGCGCGAGAACGCGGGCGTCGGTACCAGCGCGTTTGGCCTTGGCCCCAGCTACAACGAGCATCTGCTTGGCCCCTGGGCGGTCGCGGGTGGCGGCCAGTTCCACCACCTGCGCACCGTGGACGACCTCGCCAAGACATTCATGGGCGAGCGCGATGAGCTGCTCGCGGTCGTGGCCCTGCGCACGCGACTGGAGGTGACAGTCACGCCAGGGATGTCCGCGGAGATGATCAGCGCCTATCGGCTGGCGGAGGACGACCGCAAGGCGGAGCGCTGGCAGGTGGAGATTGGCGATCTGCTCAATGGTGAGGAGCGCGATGTTGTCGTGCGCTTCAGCTTCCCCCGGCAGGACAAGGCCTACGCCTACACCGTGCGCGCCCGCGTCCTCTGGATTGATGACCGTGGCGAGCAGGTTGGCCCCTGGCAGGAAATCACCTTTACCTCGGCTTCGGATGAAGCCTGCGCCGATGAGCCACGCGACGCCGAGACGATGCGCTGGGTCGGCCTCGCGCATGCCGAGCGCACGAAGCTCCGCGCGCTGAAGCTTGCCAAGGGCCGCGATCCAGACGGCGCACTCAAGCTCATCCGCCAGGCGATTACGCACATCAACGACTATGCGGGCGATGACACGCAGTTGCGCGCGGCGGTGAGCGCGCTAGGGAACTGGCGGAACTATCGAATGGGGTGGCCTGACAGAGCATGTTTCCAAGGAACTGTACTACCAGTCGACAGGCCTTCTCACGCAAGCAGCGCGACCTTCGCGGTGACGATGAGCCAACGGGGCGGCGTGTCGATGTGGTTAGCTGCGCACTCACCGAAGGCACACCCACGCTGGCCCATCGGGTACCCGATGGGCCAGCGATCTCGCCTCATACCGAGGAGCGCAGCGGAGAAGCGCCTGCCGCCGCTGGCAGATCCGCCGCCCGCGCCGCGCTGGCATTATTCGCCAGATTCGCTGTATTCGCCGCATGCTCGGTCAGTGGCCGTAGCAGATTGGTCAACTCCGCTGGCACCACCAACTTCGTCGATGGAGCGGCTCCGAGCGCCTTGAGCGCCTCCAGATATTGCAGGCTCATCGTATTACTATCGAGGCGCCCGGCGACGCTGGAGATCTGATCCAGCGCCTGCGCATAGCCCTCCGCGCGCAGAATCGCCGACTGCCGCGCGCCTTCAGCCTCCAGAATCGCCGACTGCTTCTGGCCATCCGCCACGCGCACCGCGGCGTCGCGCTTGCCGTCAGCCTCCAGAATCGTCGCGCGCCGTGTGCGCTCCGCCGACATCTGCCGCGTCATCGCCTCCTGGACCTCGCGCGGCGGCATGATCTCGCGAATCTCGACGGCGGTCACTTTGATGCCCCAGCGGTTGGTCACTTCATCCAGTTTGCCGCGCAGGGTATTGTTGATATCCTCACGTCGGGAAAGCACATCATCGAGCAACATATCGCCCACCACCGCGCGCAGTGTCGTGATGGCGATGCCGCGCGACGCGCTTTCGTACTGCTGCACGTTGATCACGCTCGACGCTGGATCCACGATCTTCGAGTAGATCAGGAAGTCGATGGACAGTGTGGCGTTATCCGCGGTGATACAGTTTTGGGGCGTCACGTCAAATAAGCGCTCGCGCAGATCAGTTCGTATCCCACGATCGACGATCGGAATGAGCACCACCAGACCTGGCCCGCGCACGCCGATCAGGCGGCCAAGGCGCAAGACGACCAGGCGCTGGTACTCTGGCACGATGCGAATGGCCAGCCAGGCCAGCACGACTACCAGAGCGACGATCAGGATCAGCGTCACGAAGAGAACGGATGGCATAGTCGGCGCCTCCTTCACAGGGTCAATCAGGCGGATGGGGCTTCCGGTAGACGCCACTCATGCGGGCGATGCACACGGAGCGTTACCCCTTCCACGCCAATGACCTCAACTGGCTCTCCACTAGTGATCGGCTCGACATCCGCAATCGCACTCCAGTCTTCGCCATCGACGCGCACCGCGCCGCGCGGCGAGAGATCGGACGTCGCGATGCCCTCTTTCCCGAGGAGCGCCTCAGGCCCCATGGTGACAGGCAGGCGTCGTGTACGCAGCGAAGCGCGGATGAGAAGCAGGAAGAATGCTGTTACGCCGAGTGTGCTGGCTGCTATGAGCCACGGACTCACACGCAGCGCCGCTGCCCCCGCGGGCGACGAAAACGGCGCGAAGAGCAGCAACGAGCCGATGATAAACGTCAGAACGCCACCGAGACCCAGCAATCCCATACCAGGGGTATGCGCCTCAGCGAGGAACAGCCCGACGGCCAGCAGCAGAAGGAGCACGCCCAGCCAGTTGACCGCAAGGAGGCTGAATGCCACCAACGCCAGAATGAGCGCGACAGCCCCGACGACTCCGGGAACGAACACGCCCGGATGATAGGCCTCAGCGACCAGGCCAGCGATGGCGACGAGGAACAGCATATAGGCGACATTAGGGTCGCTTAGTACCGCAAGCAGGGGTTCTGGCAGACTCATAAGATTCCCCCAATCCGCGATTCGCCGAGCGCTCAGCGGGTTGGCGCGGCGTCACCTACTCGTGGCCTATAGCATCGCGCTTGAAACACTGCAAGAGCGGTACCACATTGATACGTAACCACCACTTCCAGGCAACGGATTGCACGGACTGGCGCTGGCTACCATGGAGCGTGATCGCGACGAATCGCTCACTGTATATTATGTCAAATATTTGAGGCCTAGCGCCAACCGCATCTGCTGGCGTTAGCGGTCAATCCATCTTTCGCGGGGCTGCGCGCATACCCGATCGAGCCGCGAAATCCGCGGACTGATCCGCTGCGCGAGGGCTGGATGGATGGCGCGGAGGACAGGGTGATTGTGCGCATGGTCGGTATGGTATGATAGCGCCGGTTCGATTCCCGACAGGAGATGCGCCATGCCCCGACCGCGCCCGTCCGCGGCCAGCGCGACGCCCGACGCCGCGCTGCGCGCCGCCGCATGCCCATCTCTGGCCCGACACCGCCCGCGTGGACGCCGCTGGCCGCCTGCTGCTGGATGGCCACGCCGCCAGTGACCTGCTCGCCGAATTTGGCTCACCGCTCTACGTCTACGATGAGGCGACCCTGCGCGGGCAGATGTGCGCCTTCCGCGAGGCGTTCGCGCGGCGCTGGCCGGAGAGCGTTGTCGCCTACGCGGGCAAGGCCTACCTCTCGCCCATGCTCATCGGGCTGCTGCTGGATGAAGGGCTGGAGCTGGACGCCGTCTCGGCGGGCGAGGTCGGGCTGGCGGTCGGCGCGGGCTATCCAGCGGAACGCATCCACCTGCACGGCGCCTTCAAGCCCGACGCCGAGTTGGCCTTCGCGCTGGCGGCTGGCGCGAGCGGTGTGGGGCGCGTCGTCGTGGATAGCCTCGATGAGCTTGACCGGCTGGCGGCGCTGGGCGAGGCGCGCGGGCGTCCGGTCGCGCTCTGGCTGCGCGTCAACCCCGATATCGCGACGGAGACCCACGCCAGCATCCAGACCGGACACGCCGACTCGAAGTTTGGCCTCGGCCTGGCTGATGGCGCCGCGCTGGCGGCGGCCCGCCGCGCCGTCGCCTCGCCCTGGCTCGATCTGCGCGGCCTGCATGCCCACGCGGGCAGCAACCTCTACGACGCCACCCCCGCCGCGCGTGTCGCCCAGACGCTGGCCGAGTTCGCCGCCACGCTCCAGACGACGCTGGGCGTGACGCTGGCGGAGCTGAGTCCTGGCGGCGGCGCGGGCGTGGCCTACACCCCGGAGCAGCGCGACCTTGCCCCCGACGACTACGCCCGCGCGGTGACGGACGCCCTGCGCGCCGCCTGCGAGCGCCTGCGCCTGGCCCCGCCCCGGCTGATCGTCGAGCCTGGGCGCGCGATTGTTGCGCGGGCTGGGGTCGCGCTCTACACCGTCGGCCCGCGCAAGGTGACGCCCAACGTAATCTTCGTCGCGGTGGATGGCGGCATGGGCGATAACCCACGCCCCGCGCTCTACGGCGCGCGCTACCACGCCGCCCTGGCCGACCGCATGACCGAACCGCCCAGCGAGACAGCGCGCATCGTCGGGCGCTACTGCGAATCGGGCGATCTGCTCGTGGAGGCGGCGCCGCTGCCCCAGGCCCGCGCTGGCGAGACGCTGGCGATTCCCGTCAGCGGGGCCTATCACCTGCCGCTGGCCAGCCAGTATAATCTCGTTCCGCGTCCCGCCGTCGTCGCCCTGCGCGCTGGCGAGGCGCGGCTGATTCGTCGCCGCGAGACACTCGCTGATCTCACGCGCCTGGATGTCCCCTGAGGCATTCTGGCGTGTCGCTAGTGTTTGACATGAAACGTTCGAGGAGCCTATGCCACCAATTCAATCACTGCAAGACTATATGGACGCCCTGCGGCGCTCATTCGATGCGACGCGGGCAGCGGGCCAGCGCGCCACGCTGCAATATATCTTCACCGGATCGGCCACCGGAGCCTGCTATGCGGTCGTCGCGGATGGCGCGCTCACGGTGGTGGAAGGTCTGGCGCCTGCGCCCACGGTGGCGGTGACGAGCGATTTCGACGTGTGGATGCGCGTCATCGCCTATCACCACGACCCGCTGATGGCCTATCAGGAAGGGATGTTCACCGTCGAGGGCGATATGGAGAAGCTGCTCGAATCGGACACCTGGTTTCGCCGCTAGCCGTCCTGAGCGACACTACGGCGCGCTGGTGGATGTGGTCAAATGTGGGCGAACACGCATCGCGGCGCAAGCCGTGCACGCGGATGTCAGGCGCGCTATCCGCCGCCGCAGAGAAGGAGCGCTGTCCTGAGCGCCAAACCGCCACATACGCCCACCCCGGCGCCAGCGTCGCAGGCGAGCCGCAAGCCCGCACGCCTGCGCCTCGACCTCCTGCTGACCCAGCGTGGCCTGGCGCCCAGCCGCGAACGCGCCCGCGCGCTGATCGTGGCGGGCGAGGCGCTGGTGAATGGCCGCGTCGTCACGAAGGCGGGGGAGCTGGTGGCTGAGACGGCGACGGTGACGCTGGCTGGCCCGGCGGCGGAATTGCGCTACGTGAGCCGTGGCGGGCTGAAGCTGGAGTCCGCCCTCGACGCCTTCGCGCTCAGTCCCACTGGCCGCGCCTGTGTGGATGTTGGCGCCTCGACAGGTGGCTTTACGGATGTGCTCTTGCGGCGCGGCGTACGCCGTGTCTACGCTGTAGATGTCGGACACGGGCAGCTTGCCGAGACACTGCGGGCAGACCCGCGCGTCGTCGTGATGGAACAGGTCAACATCCGCAGTCTGGAGGCGCTGCCTGAAGCGGTGAACTGCGCGGTAATTGATGTCTCGTTCATCTCGCTGCGGCTGGTCTTGCCAGCGGTGGCGGCGCTGCTCGCGCCGGACGCCTGGGTGGTGGCGCTGGTCAAGCCACAGTTCGAGGCGGGGCGCGCCGAGGCCAGCCGTGGACGCGGCATCATCAGCGATCCGGCGGCGCATCGGCGGGTGCTGCGTGAGCTGCTGGCGTGGCTGGCCGAGTGGCCCGCGCGCCACGCCGCCGACGCCGCGAGCGCTGGGCCGACGCTGGCGCCGCTGGGGCTGATCGCCTCGCCCATCGCCGGACGCGACGGCAACCACGAATACCTGCTCTGGCTCGCGCCATCCAGCGCCGCCACCCAGGCGGACGCGGCGCCGCTGACAGGCGCGGGCGCTGAGGCTGAGATCGCGCGCGTCGTGACAGCGGCCTTTCAATCCACAGAACGGAACGCGCCGATTGCGGCGGCTCACATAGAGGAGTGATGTCATGGGAATGGTCGTCGGCGTAGATGGCGGCGGCACCAAGACCGCCGCGGCAGTTGTGGGTGATGATCTGGCGGTGATTGGCTCTGGCGTCGCAGGCCCCTCGAACTATCGCTCCGTAGGTGTGGAAGCGAGCGGCGCCAACATCGCCGAGGCGATCACCACCGCGCTGACCGCTGGCGGGCGCCACGCTCGACTCACTGGACGCGATCTGCCTCTGCCTGGCTGGCTTCGACACCGAGCTCGATCTGCCCGTGCCACAGCGGGCGATTGCGCTGCTGGGCTACCACGGCCCGACGATCTTCGAGAATGATGTCCTTGGCGCGTGGGCGGCGGTGACAGGCGGCGAGGCGGGCATCGTGGCCATCGCCGGGACAGGCGCGACGGGGCTGGGGATGAACGCGCGCGGCGAGTTCTGGCGCACCGACGGCTGGGACTACGTGCTGGGGGACGCGGGCAGCGGCTATCGCATCGGCGAGGCGGGCATCCATGAGGTCATGAAGATGCTGGATGGGCGGCGCCCCCCGACCAGCCTGGCCCGCCGGATGGGCGAATGCTACGGCGTGGAGGACGGTGAAGACATGCGGCGCATGGCGGATAGCGGCAAGCTGGGCAAGCTGCGCATCGCCGACTTCGCGCGCCACGTCTCCGACGCCGCCGACGCGGGCGATCCAGTCGCGCAAGCGATTCTGGCGCGCGCCGCGGATGACATCGCCGAGAGCATCGCCGCCATGATCCGTATGCTGGGGATGGAGGATGACACGTTCCCCATCGGGGTCGTCGGCAGCGTCTTCAAGTCACGCTGGACGCTCGATCCGCTACGTGCGCGCATCCCCACGCTGGCCCGGCGCGCCACCTTCACCGAGCCGCGCTATCTGCCGCAGGTGGGCGCCGCGCTGATGGCGCGCTCGCGTCTCGCCGAGCAGGATTTCGGCTCGTGGACGCTCGGCCTGGGCAAGCGCCAGATACGCCGCAGCCTGAAGATTAGCGAGTTGCCCGTAGACTGAGCGACACGCCAGCGGAGAAGCATATGGCCTGCTACCGCGTGCTACAATATCTGGCACAGACGGCTGCGCGTGGATGCGTGCGCCGCAAGCCCGCCTCCTGAGTAGCCGCCGGAGTCGGAGGAGCATCGTCGTGAGTGATAAGCGTTCCACCGCGCCCGCGACCAGCGCCAGCGCGACCGCCCCATTCGACCCCGCCAGTGTGGATGATGTCATCAGCGCGCTCGGCGCTATCAACTACATCGCTGATCGGGGCCTGGCCACCGCCATCTTCCTCGCGCTGAAGCGCCACAAGCCGCTGCTGCTGGAGGGCGAGCCGGGCGTCGGCAAGACCGAGGTCGCGCGCGCGCTGGCGGAGTTACTGGGCACGAAGCTCATCCGCCTGCAATGCTACGAAGGCATCGACCAGTCCAGCGCGGTCTATGAGTGGAACTACGCCCGCCAGTTGCTCTATATCCGCCTGCTCGAAGCCCGCGAACACGAAGGCGATGGCGCGAACACCGCGCGCCTGCAAGATGTCTTCGGCCCCGACTTCCTCATCCGCCGCCCCCTGCTGGAGGCCCTCGACGCCGCGAACGAGCGCCCGCCCGTGCTGCTGATTGACGAGCTGGACCGCTCCGACGCCGAGTTCGAGGCATACCTGCTGGAGCTGCTCAGCGACTACCAGATCACCATTCCAGAGATTGGGACGCAGCGCGCCGCGCAGCCGCCCGTCGTCGTCATCACCTCGAACCGCACCCGCGACATCCACGACGCGCTGCGCCGCCGCTGCCTCTACCACTGGATTGACTATCCCACGCTGGAGAAGGAATACGCCATCGTCCGCAGGCGCGTGCCTGAGGCGCCCGACATCCTCGCGCGGCAGGTGGTCGCCTTCGCGCAGTTGCTCCGCAGCGAGGATCTCTTCAAGGCGCCCGGTGTCGCGGAGACGCTCGATTGGCTGGGCGCGCTGGTCACGCTGGGGCAGAAGGAGCTGGAGGAAGGCGCCGTCGCCGACTCCCTCGGCGCGCTGCTGAAATATCAGGACGACGTGCAGAAGATCACGTATGGCGGCCAGCTCACGCAAATCGTCGAGAAGGCGCGCAACGCCACCGGAAAGAGCTAGCGCATGACCAGCCCCGGCGCCGACCACGACACGATCATCCCCTCGCCAGAGGAGCAGCGGCGCGGCGAGCTACTGCTGGCCAAGATCGTTGACTTCACCCGCCTGCTCTGGGAAATGGGGCTGGACATCGGCCCGGGGCGCGTGGTCGAGGTCGCGCAGAGCCTGCCGCTGGTCAATCTCGGCAGCCGCCAGGAGTTCTACCACTTCCTCAAGGCGAATCTGGTCTCGCGCCATGAGCAGGAGGCCACCTTCGACGCCGCCTTCGCGTGGTTCTGGCGCGAGCCGGGGCAGACGCTGACCACGCCGCCGCCTGAGCTGGAGAACGCGCCGCGCCGCAAGCGCTCGGTGGTGGCGCTGCCCCCGAACCGTCAGGAGGAGGAAGCGAAACGGCATCCGCAGCCCACGCCGCAGCCCGGCGCGCAGACACGGCATCCCGCCTCGCGGCTGAGCGACGCCCGACGCAAGCAGCGCCAGGAGCAGGAGCAAGAGGAGGAGAGCGACGAGCGCCACGGCGTCTTCAGCGCGGGGGAGGCGCTGCGCCACAAGGACTTCGAGGAGTTTAGCTGGGATGAGATGCGCCAGGCGCGCGAGCTACTGGCGAAGATGCGCTGGCGGCTGGGCATGCGCGAGACCCGGCGGCTACGCCCCGCGCGCCATGGCCCGCAGCTCGACCTGCGCCGCACCTTCCGCCGCAGCCTGCGCGCGGGGGGCGAGCCGGTCAGCCTGGCGCGCCGCGAACGCCGCCGCAAGCCGCGCCCGCTCGTCATCATCTGCGACATCAGCGGCTCGATGAGCCTCTACTCGCGGCTGCTGCTCCACTTCATCCACACCGTCTCGAATGGCCGCGAGAATGTCGAGACGTTCGTCTTCGGCACGCGCCTGACGCGCATCACCCGCCAGCTTGCCCGCCGCGACGTGGACGCCGCCGTGCAGGAGGTGACCAAGACCGTGCAGGACTGGTCGGGCGGCACGCGCATCGGCGAATCGCTGCGCGCCTTCAACTACCGCTGGGCGCGGCGCACGCTGGGACGCGGCGCGATCGTGCTGATCATCAGCGACGGCTGGGATCGCGGCGACACGGGGCTGCTCTCGCAGGAGATGGAGCGGCTCCAGCGCAACTGCCACCGCCTCATCTGGCTGAATCCGCTGCTGGGGCATGCGGAGTACCGCCCGGTGACGGCGGGCATGCGCGCCGCCCTGCCCTACATCGATGACTTCCTGCCCTCCCACTCGCTCGACAGCCTGATCGCCCTGGGCAAGCTGCTGGAGTCGGTGGACGACAGCACGCGCCCGGCCCGCGCCAGCCGCGTGCCGCACACCGTCGCGCCGACGCATGCGGCGCCTGCTCCTCGGCCATGATGGGATAGCGCCGCTAGCCCTGCTCGCCCGCCACGCGCTCGATCTCCGGCAGATGCTCGGCGAAATGCTCCCAGGTGTCCTCGGCGACGATGCGCCAGAGCGGCGTCTCGCCCAGCCACGGGTAGCGCCCCACCAGCGCGATGTCGCCCCAGGTGAGCGCGTTGAGCTTGCTCGTCAGCGCGCCATACGCTCGCCGAAACGCGCCGAGCGTCTGCTCCGCTGTGTCGTCGCGATGCTTCGCGTAGACCTGCGCGTTCCAGGCGTCCACCTCGGCGTCACTCAGGCCGCTGACTGGCTGAGTCGGTGGCTTGCCACTCATCGCCGCGTCTGCCGCCGCCACCAGCCGCTCCAGCCAGTCGGTCATGTGCGCGACGGTGTCCTTCACAGTCCAGCCATTCGCTTGCGCAGTGGCCAGCCATTGCTCCGGCGTCAGCGCGGCCAGCGCCGCCTCGATGCGCGCGTAGCTCGCCTCCATCTGGCTGAGCAGCGTGTCTTTGTCCATTGGTTCGTCTGGCATCTGGGAATCTCCTTGCGCGCAGTCTATGCGCGCGCTCAGCGCAGGCGCACGGCCAGCGATGTCGCTACATCCTCGAAGCCCAGACGCTCAGCGATGGCGAGCGACGGCAGATTCGACCGCAGCGTCTGATAGCGCAGTTGCGCGTGCTTTTCCAGGCAATGCTCCGCCAGGGTGGAGACGACGGCCAGGCCTGCGCCCTGACCGCGCCACGCGGGCAACGTGACCACCCCAACCGAGTATAAGCTCGTTATGGTGGGCCGCTCGCGAAGGGCGCTGGCCACCGCGACCAGCGCGCCGTCGCGCTCCAGGCCGATGAGAGGCAGATGCCTGGTGGCGATACTGCTATCCTGCCAGTCGTCGGGCGGGCAGGCGGCGATGAAGGCGCGAAGGGCGTGGTGATCGGTCAGGGTAAGCTGCCTCGCTCCTTGCGTGTCGGCAGGCTGGTAGTTTTCCTTGTTCAGAAAGCCCTGATAGGCTGGCCCGATGACGCGCTCCACGCGCTCACCCAGCGCGGCGCGCCAGAATGCTTCATCGGTGAGCGCCGTCATCGGCTCTCCGCCGCGTAGCTGCTTTGTCACCGCTCTACGCATACCAGGGAGCGACCCGTAGGGGACGGAGACGAGCGTTTTCTGGCCCATCCGCCAGACGTAGACCCCACGATAGTTGACGAAGGAGCCGCCGTGCTCGATCACCGCAAGCTCATCTATATGCTCGAAGTCGCTACCAAGCCGACACCTCACCCAGTGGCGAATTAAGGCATAGTTTGTGGTGGTGAGCATGGGCGTCAGTTGAGCGAGTCGCGCGGGGCGCTGGCGGTGTTGGGGGCGTGCTGGCCGTGGCGGCAGTTGGGCTTGCCGCAGCCGCCGCTGCCTGGGCAGCGTGGGCGCTGGGGCGGGCTTGTCGTAGCCCTCGATCTCGCGCAGGGGGACGGTGATGGTGGCGCCGCTCTGCAGCATCACCTCGACCGACTCGCGCGGCACATTGACGCCGACGACACGCCCCGGCCCGCTGGGCGTATGGACGATCTCGTTGTAGTCGGGCATCTCGGCCTTGGCGGAGATATAGTCGTCGTTCTCGTAGGCCAGGCAGCACATCAGCCGCCCGCAGAGGCCGGAGATCTTGTTGGTGTTGAGCGGCAGCCCCTGCTCTTTGGCCATCTTGATCGAGACGACGTTGAACTCCGTCAGCCAGGAGCTACAACAGAGCGTCTTGCCACACATGCCGACGCCGCCAAGCAGCTTGGCATGGTCACGCGCGCCGATCTGGCGTAGCTCGATGCGGGTGTGGAACTGCGCGGCGAGGTCGCGGACGAGCGCGCGGAAGTCCACCCGCTCATCGGCGACGAAGTAGAAGGTGAGGCGGCTACCGTCCCAGGTGTATTCGGCCTCGACCAGCTTCATCGGCAGGGTATGGAGATCCACCCGCTCGGCGCAGCGGCGCAGGGCGGCCTTCTCCTTCGCCTTGTACGCTAGCATCTGACGTAAGTCATCCTCCGATGCGAGGCGCTGCACGGGCTTGAGCGGCTCGCCGCCAAGCTCCGCGACCTCGACGTGTTTCGGCGCGATGACCACGCGGCCACACTCGACACCCTTCGGCGTCTCGACGATGACCCAGAGGCCAGGTTTCAGATTGAAGCCAGCGGGATCGTAGTAATAGATGCGCCCAGCCGGACGGAAGCGGATGCCGACGACGGGCGTGGTCTCAGTCTCGTTCTCGGACTGCATGAGGGCCTGCCGTTACCTTCTGTCGGAACACACCAGGGAGTACACGACGCCAGACGCGCGGCGGCCAGAGCGGCCAGCCGCGCGCCTGGGCCAGCGCGCTATTGATTGGCCTCTTCGGCCAGGAGCAGGGCCTCAGCGACCTCGCGCATGGTCTTGCGGTTGTTCATGCTGAGCCGTTGAATGCGCTTGAAGGCGTCATTCTCGCTGAGCTTGTACTTCTCCATCAGCATGCCTTTGGCCTTCTCGACCACCTTGCGCGTGGCAAGCTGCTCTTCCAGGGTCTTGACCTGCGCTTCTATCTCACGGAACTCCTGGAAGCGGGCGATGGCGATCTCGATGGCGGGCTTGATGTCACTGTCGCGGAACGGCTTGGTGATGTAGCTCACCACGCCAGCCTCGCGGGCGCGCTCGATCAACTCGTTGTCGCTGAAGCCAGTGATCAGCATGACCGGGGCGAGGCGCTCGCTGGTGAGCGCACGCGCCGCCTCGATGCCATCCAGCACCGGCATGCGGATATCCATAATGACGAGGTCAGGGTGTAACTCACGCGCGAGATTGATGGCGCTCTGCCCATCGCCAACATCGCCCACGACCAGGTAGCCCTGGCGCTGCAACTCTTCGCGCAAATCCATACGAATCACCGAGTCGTCCTCGGCGAGAATGATGCGTGTAGGCATGTGCTAATCCCTCGCCTTCCCTCCGCGCCACGCTGAGCCATGTCTGCGCGTCATCGGGCAGTCCTACGTTTCGCGCGCAGTATAGCACATGCGGGGCGAGGCGGCATGAAGCGAGCGAGCGGCGGGAAGAGGGCGGACGCGTTCACGACTACCGCCCATAATCAAGCTAAGGGGCCTCTAACTTGATTATGGAGCAAATCGCCAGCCATAATCAAGTTATTCATTCCTCCATTACTCATGTCCTTAATCAAGTTTAGGCGCCTCTTACTTGATTATGACTCGATCAACTACAGAGAGTTTCAAAACTCCACCAGTAACTATTCAGAGGCGAACCTGGGGTGGAATTTGGCGCCAAGTCCCATGAAATAGGCGTTTGTGCGACGCTGGCGGTTCGGGCGGGACGAACGCAAGCACCCATCACAGGGCATATCGGCGCCGAATACAGCATAATCAGCGATGTGCGGCAGAGAGCAAAAGCCCGGAATACAAGGGTATTGCCGCTGCTAGAGCGCTATGCTGTGTCACACTGCCCGCTGTCTCGATTTTGGGCCCCTCCTGAATAGTTACCTCCACCAAATGCTGTAATATGGCGCTCAGTCCGTTGCACGAGAGTGAGGCACGTCCATGAGCCAGTTACCTCCAAGGCACAAGAGACGCCGGGAGAATCTCGTAATAGTGCTCGTCGCCACAAGTGGCGCTCTGACGATGGTAACTACCTTTCTGAACGCCTGGCCCTTGCCCTTCCGTGCCCCATATGTGCTGGTACTTCTGCTCACTGCCACCGCCCTCGCGCTTTATACTGTGGTGCTGGTCCTTTCCTTTCGCGACAGTACCGCGGGTGCCGCGGAGCTAACCGCCTGCCAGTATCGAGGCAAGGAGTTGAGCCTTATTGCGCCGTTTTGAAACTGCTTGTAGGCTTTGACTCCGCACGCGTGCGAGATAGTGGCGCGCGGCAGCCACCTACGGCCATCTGCGCCGCTCTAATCCTGTCTCACGCCATCCGCCCGCCTGCCTGCCTACTAGCTGGCCGGGCGCTCGCCCAGCGTCACATTCACGCTGCTGGTGCTCGTCCCGCGCACGTAGGTGATCTTCACCTGGGTTCCGGGCGACTTCGAGAGCAGCGCCGAGGCCAGGTCGCTGTTATTGTTGATGGTCTGGTCGTTCACGCCAGTGATGATGTCGCCTTGCTTCAGGCCCGCCTGCTGCGCTGGACTGCTGCCGCTCGCCGAGTTCGCGAAGTTAACGACCAGCACACCCGAATTCGAGCCGAGGTTATAGCTGGCGGCAATCTCTGGCGTCACATCTTCCCCCTGGATGCCCAGGAAGCCCTGCCCCGTGTTCACCACACGCCCATACTGGATGAGCTGTTTCATCACATATTGCACGCGCTCCGAGGGAATCGCGAACCCGATGCCGTTCGCGGCGGTTCCACTCGTCGGATCCACCACGCCCAGCGTCGGCACACCGATCAGCTCCCCGCGCAGATTCACCAGCGCGCCACCACTATTGCCAGGGTTGATCGGCGCGCTCGTCTGGATCAGTCCCGTCAGCTCCTGCGCTGGCCCCTCGGAGCCTTCGCTCGCGGAGCGGTTGAGCGCGCTCACGATGCCAAACGTCGCCGATTGCGTCAGGCCCAGCGGACTCCCCAGCGCGATGACGAACTGCCCCACCTGAGGCTGATTCTGGTTAAATGCGATGGTCTGGAGCGATGTTCCCGTAGAGATCTTCAGCACCGCCAGATCATCGCCCGGCGCCTCACCGACGAGCTTCGCGGTATACGTCTTGCCATTCGAGAGCAACACCTTGTAGCTCGTGAAGCCACGCACCACATGGTCGTTCGTCACGATGTAGCCATCGCTGCTGACGATCTCGCCAGAGCCAATCGCCCCGCCCGCGCTACTCAGCGACTCCACCTGCACGACCGTCGGCTGCACCGCGCGGATGACGCTCACCACCTGCGATTCCAGGTCCTGCGCGCCTGTGCTCACCGGCAGCGTCGCCACTGGCGCGGCGTTGATGGTGGATGCGGAGGCGATGTTGTTGCGGTTGAGCGCCAGGCCGATGCCGACGCCGCCCACCACCACCACGATCAGCGCCACCACGATCAGCGCCAGCATCCACGGCGCGAAATGTGAGGCGCGCGCTGGCGGTATGGGCGACGTCTGATACGTCGGGTAGTCCGGCGCCTGGGGCCGCGTGATGGGCGCCGGGGTAGTCCGCGCGGAGATATCTTCTTCAGTCGGGCTATCGAACCCCGGACTGGGTGGCAATGAAGACGAATCCATAGCTGCTATCCTCCTTAATCTGTCGCGAACGTGTGCGGCGCACGCCGAGGCGTGGCCATCCACCCATGTAATCGCAACTGGCAGGCCGAATCTCAGCCTCGCGCCGCACAGATGTCCGCTTTCAATTCACAGGCAAATCCCCCCACGAGACGTGGGGCATATGCCGCGTCGCGTTGGGGGGATTTCACGCCGATTGCTTGTCGCGTTCCTCGCGTGGTCAGCGACTTCCGTTGCGCCGCTCTGGTCGGGGGCGCTGGAGCGCGCACTGGGGCCGCGCCAACGTGGCGAGGGTGGTAGCTCCAGCGGTGTCGTCAGCCGCACACTCGTGTCGCCCTCCAGCAGGCTGGGCAGCGAAGGCGCGCTCGGCTGGCTGGGGACGCTGGGCATCCCTGGCAAGACTTCTTGCTCGGCGCTGGGCCGCGAGATCCGCGGCGTCGGCTCTGTTGGGCGCCAGCCACGGAAGAGATGCGGCGCGACCACCTGCCCCGTCGGCGAGGTTTCGTCTGGCAGCGCGGGCGCATCGGGTGAGGGTGGCATGCGCAGCAGCGCCAGCAGATCATCGAGAATCGTGCCGGTGGCGTCGGGCCACGACCACGACAGCCCCAGCCACGCCCGCTCGATCACCCGCGTCAGCCGCCGTGTCGCCGACTCCAGCCGCTTGCGCTCCGCCCGATCATAGCGCAGATCAACCAGCCGGTCGGCCATCTCATTGACCACTTCGGCCACCGCGCTCAGCGGCCCACGCGCATAGACTCGCGCTGGCTGCTCGCCGCGCAAGGCTTCGAGCAGCGCCCGTCGTAGCGCCTCGGCGTCATCCTCGGTTTGTGTGCGCAGGCGGTCAAGCTGCGCCTCGGTATGCAACGCCACATGCTCCACCGCGCGGCCATGCGCCACAACATTCATCCGGCTGGTATAGAGGCTGATGAGGATGTTGACGATCGACCACAGCCCCACCAGTGTCAGCGAGCTATCTACCAGCGCGGCGCCCGCCAGGCCAAGGATGAGATGGGGATGCTGCGCGCCCGCCAGAGTCAGCGCCAGATCCGCGAGGTAGAGCGTGAACCAGGCGAGGCCAGCGCCAATCGCGCTCAGCCGTCCCGCGCCACGCAGCGCCAGCGCCACGCCCGCCGGAGCCAGCATCAGCAGGGCAGCGCGCGGGCCGAGCAGCCCCAGCGCCCACGCCAGCGCGCCAAACTGCGAGAGCAGCAGCGCCAGGGTGGCGAGCAGTGGCCGACCAAGCTGCGCGCAAAGATAGCCCAGCCAGGCGCCCAGCCCCGCGATCACCGCGAGCGCCAGCGCCCAGCCAAAGACCGCCTGCGCCCCGGCGCCAGCGGAGAAGCGCAGCCCCGCGATCACCGCGACCAGCGCGGCGATGCTCGCCACCACCGCATGGCCAAACGCCACCCATGAGAGTACGACCGCGCGCGCGGAATGCTTCGCTTCGTTGCGCTGGCGGGCGCGTGCGGCGCGGCGGCGCTGTGCCCGCGCGTCTACCGCAGCGTCAGCGCGCCGGGCGACAGTCTTCGCGGCGCCGCTTGCGGCTGGCGGCGGGGCGGGCGCCTCCGCGACGGCTGCCACCGCCGCGCGCCGCACGACACGCCGTGGCGCCGTATGCTCCGCATCTTCGCCGATCACTGGCGCGACAGAGGCCGCCATCGCTGGAGCCTCCTCCGCCACGATGGGGCGCGTCTCTGGCGCGGCGTGGTGGCGTGGCCCCTGCGCCCACCACATCCACGAGCGCGAAGGCGGCGCGGGCGCATCCTCAGCGGTCGCATCGGGCGCCTCAGGTCGGCGCGGGTTCCGCGGCGGCGGGCGCCTCCGCGGCTTCCTCCGCGAGAGCTTCAGCAGGCGCCTCAACGGACGTCTCGCCTGGAGCCTCAGCGAGCGCCTCCGCAGGCTTCTCGCTCGGCGCAACGTCTACAGCGGCGGGGGCAACGTCGAGCGCATCGGCCATGATCTCAGCGGCAGGTACGGCCACGGGCGCGGCGGACAGTGGCTCAGTCAGCGCCTCCGCAGGCTCCTCGGGAGACTCATCGGGAGCTCATTGGGAGACTCATCCACCTCGGCCAGCGGCCTGGTGGGCGCTGGCTCGGCGCGCGGCGCGAGCGCCACCATCACCGACAGCGTCGGCATGCGGCGGCGCTCCGGTTGCTCTGGCTCCTCCGCCTCCTCGGCGCCCTCGTCTTCGGATGCCGACAATTCTGGCTCATCAGCGACAGGTGCCGCTATCGCCGCTGTTGGCTCGTTGGAGGACGTCAGTTCCGGCTCTGGAAGTTCCGGCGTCGGCTGCTCGGCGTCCTCAGCCGCTTGCGCAGCGACTTCCGCCACTGGCTCTGGCGCGAGTTCGCTGGAATCTGGCGCTGAGGCGACAGGCTCTGTCAGTGTCTCGGCGTAGAGCGGCGCGGGAGCTTCCTCGGCCAGCGTCTCAGCGACTGTCAGCGACTGGCGCTGGGTCGACCTGGCGTGGCTGCGGCGGGAAGATACGCATCGCGGGCAGGATCGTCGTGTCCTGCCGCGTAATGTCTAACCGGCATGGCTTCCACAAGCGGAATGGTCTTGCGGCGCACCCGCACCCGCACGCGGCGCGGCTCGTCAGGCGCAGCCACTTCGGCGGCTGGCTCAACGGCTGGCTCGACGCCTCCTTCGGTAGCCTCCGCAACCGCAGTTCAGCACTTCCTCGACAACCGCTGGCGCGACAACCGCGGCGCACAACCGCTGGCTCGACAACCGCTGGCCTCGGTGATGGCCTCGGCGGCTGGCTTTGGCTGGAGCGTGGGCGCGCGCGAGGCGCGGCGCGGCGTCGGAGGGGTGAGCGCCTGGGCGCGCGCGGGCCGCTTGCGGGGGATGGCGGCGTGTGGCATGGATGCGCCTGGCGTCGCCGTTTGCTCAGCCTGTGGCCGCTGCTTCGCGCGCTGCTGACGGTGGGTCAGGGGGATCGTATGGGCCGCTTTGCGCGTGGATGGCTTCTTACTTTTATCCGCCATTCACTGGCCCTCCTCTCTCACGATCGCTATGGAGTCCTCTCACGGCGCATCTGCGCCTGGCAGGTTGTCTCGCTTGACAAGCGCGCGCTCGCATGGCACACTGCGACGGAGTAGGTGTGCGGCCCTTGCGGGCGCGCCGGGCGCTCTTCGGCGCCGCGCGGCGTCTCACCGGTGTCGCTCATCTGCCACATGCTCAGAATCCTAAACTACATCGAGAACGCGCTGAAGGAACGAGTACGCGACGCTCGCGCGCACAGAGAATCCGGGGTTGGTGTGACCGGATCGCGCGGGCGCGCCGAAGATCACTCCTGAGCCGCTGCCCGAACGTTGGCGTCATGCGAGAATCGCGTGAGCCGCGCCAGGCGTAGCCGGAACCCGCCCGTTACCACGCGGGGAGACGTCATTGCGCGTCTCATCGAGCGGACCACCGCGAAGCGCCTGGAGCTTGCGTATATGGCAAGACGAGTGGCGCTTGTGTGTGGTCAAACAGGGTGGTACCACGGGGTAACTCTCGTCCCTCATAGAGTAGGGATGGGAGTTTTTTTTATGGGCTGCGCGGCGTTCGCGCCTGCAGCCAGACGCAGCCGCGACGCATCAGGAGGTGGCCAAATGTCGGAGATACCCGCAACCGTTCCGCTCTACCACGACGACAGCTATCTGCGCCACTTCGAGGCGCGCGTGCTGGCGGTCGCGGAGCGCGCCGTCGCGCTGGATCGCACGGCGTTCTATCCCGGCGGTGGCGGCCAACTCCCCGACGGGGGCGCGCTGACGCTGGGCGAGCGGCGGCTGCCCCTCGCGAAACTGCGCAAAGAGGGAGAGGTCATCTGGCACGAGCTGGCGCCGGACGCGGGCGATATGCCCGCCGTCGGTCAGCTCGTCGCCGGGGATATTGACTGGGACGCGCGCTACCGCATGATGCGCACGCACACCGCGCTGCACATCCTCTGCGGCCTGATCTTCAGGAACTACGGCGCGCAGGTGACGGGCGGCCAGATGTACGCCGACCGCGCGCGGATGGACTTCGCGATGGAGGGCTTCTCGCCCGCGCTGGTCGGCGAGATCGAGGCCAGCGTCAACCAGGCCATCCGCGAGAATCATCCGGTCAAGGTCTACCGCTTGCCACGGGCCGAGGCGATGGCGATACCCGACCTGATTCGCACCAAGATCAACCTCCTGCCGCCCGACATTCAGGAGATACGCATCGTCGAGATTGTCGGCGTTGACCTCCAGGCCGATGGCGGCACACACGTCCACGAGACGCGCGAGGTCGGCGGCGTGCGGGTCATCAAGACGGAGAACAAGGGCAAGCTGAACAAGCGTATGGAAATCGCGCTCGTGGACGACGAGACCCAGAGCGCGGAGAAATAGAGGAACGAACGTGGCGAAGTCATCTGATACGACCAAAAAGCCCCGCGCCTCCACAGCAGCGGCCGAAATCAGCCAAGACGGCGAAGGCGGACGGCGCGAGCGCCGCCGGAAGGCCCGGGCGCCGCGCGCCAGCGGCAAGAGCGCCAAGGCCAGCGCCGCGAAGCAGCAACGGCAGCGCCGGCTCTTCCAGCCCGTCGTCGCGCCCACGCGCGTTGACTATCCGCTGCTGGAGGATGAGATCCAGCGCTGGTGGGATGAGCGCGGCATCCTGCAAAAATACCTGCATCGCAACGACCACTCCGAGCGAGCGCTACTCCTTCATCGACGGGCCGATCACCGCGAACAACCCGATGGGCGTGCATCACGCCTGGGGCCGCACCTACAAAGACCTCTTCCAGCGCTTCAACACGATGCGCGGCTTCCGCCAGCGCTACCAGAATGGCTTCGACTGCCAGGGCCTCTGGGTCGAGGTCGAGGTCGAGAAAGAGCTGGGCTTCAAGTCGAAGCGCGACATCGAGAGCTACGGCATCGGGCGCTTCGTCGAGAAGTGCAAGGAGCGCGTGCTGCGCTTCTCCGCCGTGCAGACCAACCAGTCGATCCGCCTGGGCGAGTGGATGGACTGGGACAACTCGTACTACACGATGTCGGACGAGAATAACTACACCATCTGGGCCTTCCTCAAGAAGTGCTGGGAGTCCGGCTGGGTCTACCGTGGGCGCGACGTGATGCCGTGGTGTCCGCGCTGCGCCACGGGCATCTCCGACATGGAGATCAACGAGGGGCGGCGCGAGGTGCAGCACACCAGCGTCTACGTGCGCTTCCCGCTGCTGGACCGCCCGCACGAGTACCTGCTCGTCTGGACGACGACCCCCTGGACGCTGCCCGCGAACGTGGCCGCCGCCGTGAATCCCGCGCTGACCTACGCCAAGGTCGAGCAGGACGGCGAGTTCTACTATCTCTCGCAAGATGTCGTGGCGAAGCTGGGCAAGCTGCGCGGCCACGAGCACGGCCCCTTCACCGTCGTCGAGACGCTGCCCGGCTCGCACATGCTCGGCTGGAGCTACACCGGCCCCTTCGACGAGCTGCCCGCCTGGCAGGATGTCCGCCATCACGGCGCGCGGCACCACGTCATCGCGTGGGACGATGTGAGCGCCGTCGAGGGCACGGGCGTCGTGCACATCGCGCCGGGCTGTGGCCGCGAGGACTTCGCGCTGGGCAAGGCGGAGCGCATGCCGGGCCTGGCGCCGGTGGATGAGAGCGGCGTCTACGTCGAGGGCTACGACTGGCTCACCGGCAAGGCGGTCAGCGAGGTCGCCCGCCCGATCTTCGAGAATCTGCGCGAGAAGGGCTACTTCTACCAGACCGAGTCGTACCAGCACGTCTACCCGCACTGCTGGCGCTGCGGCACGGAGCTGATCTTCCGCCTGGTGGATGAGTGGTTCATCTCGATGCGCGACCTGCGCGAGCGCATGATGCGCTTCGTGCCAGACATCCGCTGGATCCCTGGCTTCGGCCTCGACCGCGAGATGGACTGGCTGCGCAACATGGAAGACTGGATGATCTCGAAGAAGCGCTACTGGGGCCTCGCGCTGCCCATCTACTACTGCGAGACCTGCGACGACTTCGAGGTCATCGGCAGCGAGACGGAGCTGAAAGAGCGCGCCGTCGAGGGCTGGGAAGAATTCGAGGGACACACGCCGCACCGCCCCTGGGTGGACGCGGTGAAGATCCGCTGCGCCAACTGCGACGCGCTGATCGGGCGCATCGCCGATGTGGGCAATCCGTGGCTCGACGCGGGCATCGTGCCGTTCTCGACGCTGCGCTATCGCCACGACCACGACTACTGGCGCGAGTGGTTTCCCGCCGACTTCATCACCGAAAGCTTCCCGGGCCAGTTCCGCAACTGGTTCTACTCGATGCTGGTGATGGCCGCCGCGCTGGAGGATACCGAGCCGTTCGAGACGGTGCTGGGTTTCGCCACCCTGCTCGACCAGAACGGCAAGGCCATGCACAAGAGCCTGGGCAACAGCATCCCCTTCGACGAGGCCGCCGCCGTCGTCGGCGCGGACACGATGCGCTGGCTCTTCATGCGGCACGCGCCAGAGAACAACCTGAACTTCCCGCACATCCCATCAGATACCGATGCCGCCCAGGCCCGCGCGCAGGGGCAGCCGCCGCGCCTCAACGACCTGTGGATGCAGTCGCGGGCGCCGCTGGACAAGCTCTGGAATGTCTACTCGTTCTTCGTCACCTACGCCAACATTGACCAGTTCAATCCGATGACGCGCAGCCTGCCCGCCGCCGAGCGCAGCGATCTCGACCGCTGGGCGCTCTCCGAGCTACAGGAGACGACGCGCAAGGTGACGGAGCGGCTGGAGGACTACGACGCCGAGCATGCCGCCGAGGCCATCGCGGTCTTCATCGAGAACCTCTCGAACTGGTATGTGCGCCGCAGCCGCCGCCGCTTCTGGAAGGCGGAGGAGGACGCCGACAAGGTGGCCGCCTACCTGACGCTCTACGAGTGCCTGGTGACGGTGACGAAGCTGCTCGCGCCCATCACGCCGTTCCTGGCGGAGTCGCTCTACCAGAATCTCGTGCGCTCGGTGGACCCGCAAGCCGCCGAGAGCGCGCATCTGGCCGACTGGCCCACCTGGGATGAGGCGCTGGTCAACCCACGGCTGCGCGACGAGACGGCGCTGGTGATGCAGCTCGTCAACCTGGGGCGCGCCGCCCGCGAGCAGGCGCAGATTCGCGTGCGCCAGCCGCTCGCCACGCTCTACGTCACCACGCAGAGCGACGCCGAGCGCGAGAGCCTCGACCGCCTCGCCG
>CAWIYP010000002.1:0-30109 GCA_963840335.1 uncultured Chloroflexia bacterium | reverse complement strand
TATCGCGGCGTGGGCCTTCATCCAGCGAGACGACTGTGCCGTCGGGCAGCGTGACGGGAACGAGATCTCGCGCGCGAGAATGCCCGCGTCCTGCGCCGCGATGGCGAGCTTGTGGCTGCGCAGTGCGAAGCGATCCTGCTCATCGCGGCTGATGTTGTACTTCTGCGCCAGGTTCTCGGCGGTCAGGCCCATGGGGATGTAGGACTGGCCGAAGGCGGTCGTCTTTTCGCCAGGCATGCCGCACATCTCGACGCCATCAGGATTGTTGATGAGCTTTGGGTTGAAGCTGGGATTGAAGCCGCCCATCGGCACACGCGACATGCTCTCGACGCCGCCGACGACGATGATCTCGCCCTGGCCGAGCATGATGCTCTGCGCCGCCATGTTCACGGCCTGGAGGCTGCTGGCGCAGAAGCGGTTGACCGTCACGGCGCCCGCCGTGGTAGGCAGCCCCACCAGTCCGGTGATGATGCGCGCGACGTTCATGCCCTGCTCGCCTTCGGGGAAGGCGCAGCCGACAATCACATCCTCGATCTGGGTGTAGTCAAACGGGGCGAGACGCGCGAGCGCGCCGCGCACGGCGACAGCGCCGAGGTCATCGCCGCGCACGACCTTCAGGGCGCCCTTGCTGGCCCGCCCGATGGGGGTGCGGGCCGTGCTGACAATCACTGCGTCTGGCATGTGTAGTGGTTCCTCTCAGGTGAGCGGCCTGACGCCCGTGGGCGCCCGGCCCGTGATCCTACAGGCGCGCCGCGCTGGCTTCGTCCGCCGGACGCGCTGTCTCGGCGGGTGGCGTGGCGCGACGAATATAGATGGTCTTGTCGATTTCAGCGTGAACGACGCCCCGCGCATCCACCAGATCGACGCGATAAACGCGATCAATCGAGCGGGCTGTCTGTAGCTCCGCGCGGATGGCGTCCAGTTCAGCCTGGTCGAGCGTGAAGCGGGCGTAGAGCGTGGCGCGGCCTGGCTTCTTGAAGCGGATGGTCGCCGCTTTGTCCCAGACGATGTAGTCCTTCCCCAGATTGCGAATCAGCATGATCATGTAGAACGGGTCTACCGCGCCATACATGCTGCCGCCGAAGGTCGTGCCGACGTAGTTGCGCGTCTGGAAGCCGAGCGGCAGCTCGATGCGCGTCTCACGCCAGTCGCTGGCGATGTATTTGACCCAGGCGCCCGTGCCACGGTAGGCGGGAAACCAGTTGAAGCCCCAGCGGGTCAGGCGTGTGCGCCACGATTCGGCCATCGCGCTAGCCCTGCGCGCCACGCGGGACGAGTAATACCCACTCGAAGCGCAGCTCGGTGGTAAGTGTCTCCTGCTGATCGGTGAGGCGCACGGCAATGGTGAAGCGTGGGCGCCCGCCAGCGGCAATCTCGCCGCGCACGCGCGCCTGCTCCTCGGCGGAGAGCGTCGCCTCGCCACGCATCTCACCGCGTGCAGGCTTGCGGTAGCTGACGCTGGCGTCAGTCACGACTGGCGCAAACCCGCGCTGCTGCAAGTCTGCGAACGCCGCCACGCACATCGCGCCCGCCGTCGCCTCGGCCAGCCCGAACTGCGCCGCCGCATGCACCGTGCCGACGTGGTTGAGCCGCTCTGGCGACTCCGGCAAGAGAACGGTGACGCGCTCAGGCTCGACCGTCTCGACCCGCACGCCCAGCACGCGGTTGAACGGCACGGCGTCCATCATGATCTGGCGTAGGGCGGTGACATCCAACATGCTATCCCCTTCTCTCTCATGCGCGTCCGTCGCGACGGGCTGGCCCCCTCCCCCAGCCCCTCCCCCGCGCGGCGGGAGAGGGGAGTTCCGGTTCCCCCTCTCCTCGCGGGAGAGGGGGTCAGGGGGTGAGGTCTCCTACTTCAGCGGGTAGCTGTTGGCTTCGCTGATGATGCCCGCCAGCTCGCGCTGGAGCGGCACGATGTCGGCCTCCGGGTCGCCCAGATAGGCACGCACCCTGGCCAGCTCAGCCTTGCGCTCCTCGCTGTTGAAGGTCATCGTCAGGGCGCCTTCCATCGCGGCGCGCGCCTGGCGCACGAGGTTGATCGTCGCGATCT
The DNA here is from genome assembly GCA_963840335.1 of uncultured Chloroflexia bacterium. Classification (GTDB taxonomy): domain Bacteria; phylum Chloroflexota; class Ktedonobacteria; order Ktedonobacterales; family JADMIN01; genus JAKAIY01. The sequence goes on along the minus strand of CAWIYP010000002.1, from coordinate 28,056 downwards.
GCGCCAGCAACGCATGCGTGTGCGCATCAGCGGCGCCAGCGCGAGCGGCGGCCAGCGCGCGGGCGACCACGCTGTCAATCGCGAACGCGGTGATGATCTGGTCGGCGGCGTACTCCAGAAACTCCTGCTCCTCCTGCATCGTCGCCATGAACTTCATCGCGCCCTTCATCGCGGTATAGATCACCGCGCGCTTGACCCGCTCGGTCAGGTTCACCACGTCGCGCAGCTCGGCGGGCGTGGCGTCGCCCGCGAAATCGGGCGCCTGGCCGCTCGCCACCTGGCTCTCGATCTCCGGGAAGACTGAGAACAGGTCAATCTTGTTCTCCATCGCGCGGCGGAAGAGCGTGCCAGAGGTGACGAGGCGGTTCACCTCGTTCGTCCCCTCGAAGATGCGATTGATGCGGGCGTCGCGCCAGGCATGCGAGATGGGGTACTCGTCCATGAAGCCGTAGCCGCCGAAGATCTGCACACCCTCATCCACGTTGCGTCCCAGCGCCTCGGAGCCGTAGACCTTGGCGATGGAGCATTCGATGGCGTATTCCTCGATGGCCGCCAGTTGCGCCATGCGGTCCTCGCCCGCCTTCATCCGCGCACCCTCGACCATGCCCACCGTGCGGAAGGCGATGGCCTCGGCGGCGTAGACATCAGCCGCCATCGTGGCCAACTTCTTCTTGATCATGCCAAAGCCCACCAGCGGACGCCCAAAGGCCTTGCGCTCGTTCGCGTAGGCCGCCGCCATGTTCAGCGCGGCCCGCGCGCCACCAGCGGTTCCGGCGCCCAGCTTCAGGCGACCAATGTTGAGAATGTTGAAGGCGATCTTGTAGCCCTTGCCAATCTCACCCAGCACATTTTCAACCGGAACCTCGACATTATCGAAGTAGACCGTGCGCGTGGATGAGCCTTTGATGCCAACCTTCTTCTCCTCAGCGCCCGTCGAGATACCTTTCCACGCCGACTCGACGATGAACGCGGTATGCTTGGTGTCATCCACCTTGGCGAAGACGATCATCACATCGGCAAAGCCCGCGTTCGAGATCCACTGCTTCGCGCCGTTGAGGATGTACTTCGTCCCATCGGCGGAGAGCGTGGCGCGCGTGCGGATGCTCATGGCGTCGGAGCCAACGCCCGGCTCGGTCAGCGCGTAGGCGCCTATCAGCTCGCCAGTGGCCAGGCGCGGCAGGTATGCGCGCTTCTGCTCGTCCGTGCCATAGAAGACGATAGGCAGCGTGCCGATGGTCGTGTGCGCGCCCTGCGCCACCGCGAACGCGGCCTGGCGCATCTCACTGGCGACGAGCGCGCTGACGATCATGCCAAGATCGGCGCCCTCGTACTCCTCTGGCACGTCAATCATCAGCAGGCCCTGCTCGCCCGCCTCCTTGAGCAGGGCAGACATCAGGCCCGGCTCCTGCGCGTCTATCGCTTCGCTCTTGGGCATGACGTCACGCTGGATGAAGGTCGCCGCCGAGTCGCGAATCTCGCGCTGCTCGTCGGTCAGCTTCTCCAGGGTCAGAAACTCCGCCTCGGTGACGGGTGTGGTAAGAAATCCAGCCCCCGCCTCGATTTTCGCCTCAGTCGCCATATGCTCTGAATCCTCTCCTTCGTGGCCAGCCGCACCTGGCGGCTTGTCGCGATAGTCAATATCCGTTTCATGTGAAACTGGCGCGCTGGCCCCCACCCCCAGCCCCTCCCCCGCGCGGCGGGAGAGGGGAGCTTTCAGATTCCGGTTCCCCCTCTCCCGCCGTGCGGGGCGCAGAGATTCCGAATTCCGGTTCCCCCTCTCCCGCCGCGCGGGGCGCAGAGATTCCGAATTCCGGTTCCCCCTCTCCCGCCGCGCGGGGGAGGGGGTTAGGGGGTGGGGGCGCTACCCCGCCGCCTGGCCCTCTTTGGCTTGCATCCTGGCCAGCGTCTCCTCGCGGAGCGCCCGGCGCAGCACTTTGCCGACCAGCGTCTTTGGCAGCGACTCGCGGAACTCATACGACTTGGGCACTTTGTACGCTGCGAGGCGCTCATGGCACCAGGCGTCCAGCTCAGTCTCGGTTAGCTTCTCGCCGGGCTTCGGCACGATGTAGGCGCGCACGGTCTCGCCGCGATACTCATCGGGCATGCCGACGACTGCCGCCTCCAGCACCTTCGGGTGCGCGTAGAGCGCCTCCTCCACCTCGCGCGGGTAGATGTTGTAGCCGCTGGCGATGATCATGTCCTTGGCGCGGTCAACGATGGTGAAGTAGCCGTCCGCATCCATCAGGCCAATGTCGCCGGTGCGCAGCCAGCCATCGTGCAGCACCTTCGCGGTTTCATCGGGGCGATTCCAATAGCCCAGCATCACCTGCGGCCCGCGTACAGCGATCTCGCCCTGAGTTCCCTGCGGCAGGAATTCCCAGCTATCCTCTTTGATGACGGCGGCGTCGGTATTGGAGACTGGCAGGCCAATCGTGCCGATGCGCCGCTCACCATAGACGGGGTTGCAGTGCGTCACCGGCGACGATTCCGTCAGGCCGTAGCCCTCCACCAGCTTCGCGCCAGAAACCGCCTCGAAGCGGCGCTGCACCTCAGCGGGGAGCGGCGCCGAGCCGCTGATGCAGACCTCGATAGAGCTGAGATCGCGCTTCTTCCGCTCGACCTCACGCGCCAGCGCCAGATACATCGTCGGCACACCGGGGAAGAGGTCGGGGCGATACTTCTCGATCGCCTTCAGGGTGTCTTTCACGGTGAAACGCGGGAGCAGCACCATCGTTGAGGCCGCGAACATGGTCAGATTCATCGCCACCGTCAGCCCGTAGACATGGAAGAACGGCACGACGCAGAGGGTGATGTGCTTCTTCTCTGGCGGCAGTTCATTCCATGTGAAGCATTGCGCCGCGTTCGCGAGCAGGTTGCGATGGGTCAGCATGGCGCCCTTCGCGATACCCGTAGTGCCGCCGGTATATTGCAGCAGCGCCAGATCATCAGGCCTGGCTGGCTCGGGCAGCGGATAGGCCTCGAAGCCCTGGCTGTCGCTGGCGTGGCCGATCAACTCCTTGAACTGGTGGATGCTCCTATCGGCGCGCAGGGCATGCTGATCCACATGCGGCTTGCCACGCGAGGCCATCGCCTCGCGCAGGTGATAGGCCACGGCGAGCGGCGAGGGGAAGTAGTCGGCCACATCGGCCAGGATGACATGCTCCACAGGCGTATTCGCCCGCACGCCCGCCAGATTCATATAGAGCTGGTCGAGCAGCACGATCACCTTCGCGCCAGAATCTTTGAGTTGATGCTCTAGCTCGGTTGGGGTGTAGAGCGGATTCGTCGGTACAACGACAGCGCCCGCCAGGATCGCGCCATAGAAGGCGATGGGGAATTGCGGGATGTTGGGCAGGCTGATCGCCACGCGGTCGCCACGCTGGACGCCCAGTCGCAGCAGCGCCCGCGCGAAACGGCTGGCCAGCGACGAGAGTTGCGCGTAGCTGATGCGCGTGCCGTAGTATTCGATGGCGGTGAAGGCGCCGGAGGTGCGGGTCGCTTCTTCGAGCATCCACGCGAGCGACTTCTCCGGGATGGGAATGGTCGCGGGCACAGGGGCGGAATAGTGCGCGAGCCAGGGACGCGGCAGGCTCGCGCCAGTCGTGTCTCCGGCATCCACAGCGTCGCCAGAGGTGATCGGGGAGGAAAGGCCTTCTTCCATCTGCGCACTCCTCGCTGAGTGAATCGCGGCGATCAGATAGATGCAGTATATCGTCAAGTTTTATGGTTTGCGCAGTTGCCAGCTAACGACTTTTTGGGTGTATACTGGTATCTGGCTAACAACCACAAGGGGCAGTTATGTTGCGCGCGGTCTTTTTCGACCTCGATGATACGCTCTGCGACTCCGCCACGGCTTTCGCGGCTGGTCGTGAGGCGGCCTTCGGCGCGGCGCTGGCAGCCACGCCGGGAGTGTCGCGCTCGGCGCTGGACGCGGCCTGGCGTCAGGCGCATGCGGAACTGCTGCCCGCGCTGGAGTCTGGCGCGCTGGCGATGGCTCAGGTGCGCGCTACCCGCTTCCGCCGGACGCTGGCGCTCGTGGGCGTGGTGGATGATGCGCTGGCCGAGCGGCTCGACAGTCTGCTGGGCGAGACACAGCTCGCGCATCTGCGCCGCTTCGATGATGTGGACGCGCTGGACGCGCTCCGGGCGCGTGGCGTCTTTGTTGGCGTCATCACGAATGGCGCCGATGACGCGCACGCCGATAGCCAGCGCACGAAGATCGCGCGGCTGGGTCTGCTCGCTGCGGTGGATGGCTTCTGGGCCTCCGACACGGTGGGCTTTCGCAAGCCCGATCCACGCGCGTTCGCGCCTGCGCTGGCGGCGGCAGGACATCCGGCAGAGGCGTGCCTGTTCGTCGGCGATTCACTGCGCGCCGATATCGCCGGAGCCAACGCCGCTGGCATGCGGAGCGCTCTGCTGCTCCGCGACGTTAGCGCAGCGACTCCAGCGGAGGGGCAGCCGCAGCCGTGGCGGGTCGTGCGCTCGCTCTGGGAGACACTCGATCTGCTCGATACAGCCTGAGAACGCGAGATCGGTATTGACGAAGGGGCTGGGCGCGCTATGACCACAAGCGGAAAGACTGGCAAAGCGGCTACGGACACCACGCCAGAAGAATTCGGGGCGCTGGTCGCCTACTACCGGCAGTCGCACGGCCTCTCGCAGGGACAGCTTGCGCGGGCGGCGCGGCTCTCGCGTACCTACGTCTACCATATCGAGACGGGGCAGCGGAAGGCGCCCTCGGCCAAGGTGGCGCGGGCGCTGGCGCGGGCGCTGGAGGCGCACGGCGTGGAGCGGCGGCGGCTGGCGCTGGCCTTCACCCGGCTGACAGGCGAGCAGATGGAGGATGAGTCCGACCAGCTCGACCTCTTCGACCAGCGCGAGCTGGCGGCGCTGCTGGTGCACAACACCGCGTTCCCCGCGCACAGCCTCGACCGGCTCTGGCATATCGCCGCGTGGAATGCTCCCGCCGCCGATCTCTTCGAGCTAACCCCCGATGCGCTGGCCTCGCACAGCCAGAACCTGCTGGCGGTCGTCTTCGATCCCGCCTACCGCACACGCTTCCGCCCATGGGAGACGCTGGCGCGGCGCATGCTGGCGGATTTCAAGCACAACACGCGCAGCCTGACCTTCCTGCCAGAGTATCGCGCGCTCTGGCGCTCCCTGCGCGCCATGCCCGACTTCACCCGCATCGCCAACACATCCGACGCGCCCTCCGCGCTCGCGCCGAGCTTCGTCTTCCACATGCGCCATTCGCGGCTGGGCGCCCTGGCCTTGCGCACCACCATCACGATCTTCAGCGGCTCCTCCGACTACAGCATCGTCACCTACGTCCCCGGCGACCAGCAGACGCTGGCCATCTTCGCCGAGAACGGCTGGCAGCGCGCGGCGGAGAGCGAGAAGAGCGGCCACGAAACGGAGCGCCGCGATTGATGGCGTAGGGGCTATAGTAGAGAGAGTATCGCGCGGCATGTGTGTATCCGCTGCGATAGGTGGAGGTCATATGCGGAAGGAGATTACGCCAGGTGTCATCTCTGACCCCGAGATTCTCGGCGGTCGCCCTGTGCTGCGTGGCAGGCGCATCGCCGTCTCGCAGCTCGTGGGCCAGCTCGCTGGCGGCATGACGCTGGATGAGATCAAGGACGACTATCAACTCACGGACGAGGAGATACGCGCCTTGCTCCGCTACAGATGCGCGCGAATGATGGCTTAGGCGATCAGCGCCAGCAGCAGCGCCAGCGCCACGAGGACGGTCATCACCTGCGCGCGGCGCTGGTCGCGTCCCATGATGCTGTCGAAGCGCTCCTGTGTGAGCTGGCCACTCTGCGCCAGAATCTGGAGCTTGCGTGTGCGCCCGCGGTTGTCGGCGATCATCGCGACGAGCAGCAGGGCGGGGACGATGACGAGCAGGAAGACGAACAGCATGCGAGACTCCTGTCTGTGTTGGGGTGAGCCACGAATGTCCTGCCGTGGTTGGGGATCTCCACGACAACTATACCACAGGCAGGCGGCGCGCAATCCTTGCGCTGCCCGATAGCCCTACCACCCTAGCAGGTACAGCGACATGTGCGCCAGCAGGTGATGCTCGATCTTCGTGAAGCCCGCGTCATGCGCGAAGCCCTGGACAGCCTCATCGCGCAGGCGGTGCTCCAGTGGCGGGCCATGCTCCTCCGCGACGTAGGGCCACTCCAGCACGGCGACGCGGAGCCGCGCGACACGGCGGGCCTCGGTGAGCGCGCGTACATGGTCGGGAACTTCGTGCAGCACATGGCCCAGGTAGACCAGATCGAACGCGCCATCCGCGAACGGCAGCGCGTCGGCGGGCGCCTCCAGGAAGGTTCCCTGGGGAACGTAGCCGCGCGTCGCCTCGATCATCTCTGGATTCACGTCCACGCCTGTCACGCTCAGCCCGCGCCGCGCGAACTCCTCAGCGAAGACGCCGCTGCCCACGCCGACATCGAGTACGCTCGTGGCCGCAATCCCATCGAGGCACATATCCACCACGCGCCCGACCTCCAGCAGCGCCAGCCGCTCTGGTGATCGCAGCCGCGCTGCTGTCCCCCCGTAGCGATGCCCATCGCCGTGGCCGTGATGCCCGTGATGTCCGTGGTCGTCGTGCTGGCTCATTGCGTCACTTCCTTCGCATTGCGTCTCATCCGCTCCGCATCCGCCGAACGAGTGGGCGCCTGATTGGACACACTTAATGCCCATATAGTAATATAATAAGAAAAGAGCGTCAAGCACGCAGTCGCTGCCCATCGCGCCTCGCGAATAGGCGCGGCGATTGCGGTGGCAATCATAGCGTCCCATTGTCTCATTCGCTCGCGAGCTATCCGACAATACCGCCAATACAAGGAGCCTCTCGTGCCTTCGGTGACTGTGCTGCAACAGATCCTTTCCGTCGTCTCAGGAGGACTCGTCGGATTTTCCCTTGGGCTGATCGGTGGCGGCGGCTCGATTCTGGCAGTGCCGCTACTGCTCTACCTCGTTGGCTACCATGACCCGCATATCGTGCTGGGGACCACCGCGCTCGCCGTCGCCATGACCGCCTACGCCAACCTGATCCCCCACTGGCGGTCGAGCAATGTCCGCTGGAAGCCCGCTATCGCCTTCGCGATTCCCGGCGCGTTCGGCGCGGTCATTGGCGCCAGCATCGGCAAGCTGGTGGACGGCAAGCAATTGCTCTTTCTCTTCGCCCTGCTCATGATCGGGGTTGCGGTCAACATGGTGCGCAAGCGCAACGATCTCAAGCCGCGACCAGAGCATACGGGACGGGCGATGCTGATCCGCGTGATTCCGGTCAGCCTGGGCGTTGGACTGCTCTCCGGCTTCTTCGGCATCGGCGGCGGATTCCTGATTGTGCCGGGACTGATGTTCGCGACGGGGATGCCGATCCTGGGCGCGGTGGGTAGCTCGCTGCTCTCCGTCGGCGCCTTCGGGACGGCGACGGCGATCACCTATGCGCTGGCGGGCAAGGTGAGCTGGCTCATCGCGCTCGAATATTTCGCGGGCGGCGTGTTCGGTGGCTGGGGTGGCGCGAAGCTGGCGACACGCCTGGGCAGCGCCAAGCAAGCCCTCCCACGCATCTTCGCTGGGGTGGTCTTTGTCGTCGCGATCTACATGCTCTACATGAACGCCAGCGCGCTGGGCATCCACTTCTAGCGTCTCTCACCAGAGCCGCCGTGTTACGATGGCGTCAGGGCGATTGAGCCAGAGAGATACGCCGCGTTGGTCGCGTCCACGAAGGCCCAAACGTCAATGGGGAAGCCGTTAAACGTACTCGAGGTATTCTTGTCCCCTGGCACATGGTAGGCGATGGCCCAGACATCCTCATTCATCGTCATCGCTGGCTGGTTGGCTGTCTGAACACGCAGCACCCGCGCTACCATGCAGGTCGCGTGGGCGAGCACACGCGCGCTCATCTGTTTGTGGGCGACAATTAACGCGGACTGCTCGCTGATCAGCACGACATCGCTGGTGGGGGAGAGTTGCATGCCGGTAGTAGGAAGCTCACTAAAGATGGTCATCAGCAGCGCCCCGGAACAGGTGATCGGTTCGGCTTGCGCCGGGCGGGCGCGCAGCGAAATGCTGACAACCACGGTCGCCACGATCACCACCAGTGTGACGAACGCCACCAGCACGCGGGTGTCCTGCGTCCAGAGCCGCCAGACACGCGGCGCCTGCGGGCTGAGCGCGCTCACCTGGACGTCATCATCGCGTGGCCGCGCATCTGGCGTCATGCGCCCATCTCCTTTCAACGGCGGATGGCGTTCGCATGGCGCCATCACTGGGTGAGACAGCGCGTCGTGGGCGGTATTTACATGCCACCGCGTCGTAGCGTCTACGCAGCGGAGGATGAGCGCATGGCCCCATCCGCCTCGTCAGTTTGGCGTCAGCGCGCTCGCGCCCGAGATATAGGTTCCATTGGTCGCATCCACAAAGCTCCACACATCGAACGGAACCACGCTTGTCCCCATTGGTCCGCTACGGCGCGCGGGGATGTGATAGACGATGGCCCAGATATGTTGCTCCGTAATCAATGGCATCTGACCAGTCTGTATGCTCAGGGCGCGTGCGACCAGACAGGAAGCGGCATTCCTCATGCCTGGGGTAATCTGCTGGTTGGCGGCGCTCAGTGCGGTCTGCTCGCTAATCACCACGATGTTGCTGTCGGTGTAGCCATCTATGCCGAAGCTGGGCAACTCGCTGAGGATACTTTTCGTGAGCGCGGCAGAGCAGGCGGACACCTTTGCGGGCGCTGGGCGATTGCGCAGCGTGACGCCGACCAGCGCGCCCGTCGCTACCACTGCCAGCGCCACCACGATCACCAGTGCGCGCGTACCCCATCTCCAGCGTCGCCAGAGACGCGGCGCCTGGGGGCTGAGCGCGCTGACCTGGAAGTCATCCTCATCCATCCGCGACTTCCCATCATCTGTCATCCGCGGGCCTCCGCTCGCTGTCCGCTGACGTTCATATGGCGCCATCACTGCATGAGACAGCGCGGCGCGGGCGGTATTTACACGCGCCCGCGTCGTATAGTCTACGCAGGCGGCAGAGACCGAGACGAGGGGAGCGGATGAGCGCATGGCGAATCATGGCGATGGCGCGACAGCGGGCGAGCCAGCCCACACCAACCGGCTGATCCACGAGACCAGCCCCTATCTGCTGCAGCACGCGCACAACCCCGTGGACTGGTATCCCTGGGGCGAGGAGGCGTTCGCGCGGGCGCGGGCCGAGGACAAGCCTATCCTGCTCTCGATCGGTTATTCCGCCTGCCATTGGTGCCACGTTCTCATGGCCCATGAATCCTTCGAGAACGAAGAGACCGCCGCCCTGATGAACGCCCGCTACGTCTGCGTCAAGGTGGATCGCGAGGAGCGCCCCGATGTGGACGCGCTCTACATGGAGGCGACCATCCAGATGACGGGCGGCGGTGGCTGGCCGATGACCGTCTTCCTCACGCCCGATGGCGCGCCCTTCCTCGCTGGCACGTACTTCCCGCCGGAGCCGCGCCACGGCCTGCCGGGCTTCCCGACCGTGCTGACCAGAATCGCCGACTGGTACGCGACGAAGCGCGACGAGGTGGAGGAGCAGGCACAGGCGGTGCGCGAGATGTATCGCACGCAAGCGGAGCGCACGCTGCCGATGCCGCCGGGGCTGCTGGAGGGCGAGGCCGCGCTCGACCCCACCGTGCTCGCGCCGCGCCGCCAACGCCGACCTCGCCAATTTCGACGCGCAGGACGGCGGACTCCAGCGGGCGCCGAAGTTTCCGCATGCGCTGGGGCTGGAGTTCCTGCTGCGGATGGAGCGGCGGCGGCGGGCGAGTGGCGCGGCGCGGGCAGCCGCCGAGGGCCTGAGCGACGACCTGCTGCCGCTGGTGACGCTGACCCTCGACAAGATGGCCGCTGGCGGCATCTATGACCAGATCGGCGGCGGGTTCCACCGCTATTCGACGGACGCCATCTGGCTCGTCCCGCACTTCGAGAAGATGCTCTATGACAACGCGCTGCTCGCGCCCGTCTACCTGCGCGCCTGGCAGCTCACCAGCGAGGCCCGCTACCGCCGCATCTGCGAGGAGACGCTCGACTACCTCCTGCGCGAGATGACCGACCCCAGCGGCGCCTTCTACTCCACCCAGGACGCCGACAGCGAGGGCGAGGAAGGCAAGTTCTACGTCTGGACGCCCGACGAGCTGCGCGCGACGCTGGGCGACGAGGACGCCGCCGTGGCGCAGATGGTCTGGGGCGTCACCGAGCGTGGCAATTTCGAGGGGCGCAACATTTTGCATGTCGCGCGTGAGGTGGCCGATGTGGCGCGTGCGCTGGGCATGGACGAGGCGGCGGCGACGGCGGCGCTGACCCGCGCCCGCGAGCGGCTCTACGCGGCGCGCGCGCAGCGAGTCTGGCCGGGGCGCGACGACAAGGCGATCACCGCCTGGAATGCGCTGGCGCTGCGGGCCTTCGCCGAGGCGGCGGGGGCGCTGGGTCGCGACGACTACCGCGCGGCGGCCATCCGCAACGCCGACTTCCTGCTGGCGACGATGCTGCGCGACGGGCGTCTGCTGCGTGTCTGGCGGATGGGCCAGGCAAAGATTGACGCCTTCCTGGAGGACTATGCCGCGCTCGCCAATGCGCTCATCAGCGTCTTTGAGTTGACCGGCGAGGCGCGCTACTTCACCGCCGCCCGCGCGCTGGCCGATGACATCCTTAGCCGCTTCTGGAATGACGAGACGCAGAGCTTCTTCGACACCGCCGCCGACCATGAGCGGCTGATTGGCCGCCCGCGTGAGCTGACCGATGGCGTCACCCCCAGCGGGCAGAGCCTGGCCTGCGAGGCGTTGCTGCGGCTGGGCGCGCTCACGGGTGAGCCGCGCTATCGCGAGCATGCCGAGCGTGTCCTCTATCCGCTCGTGCCGATGATGCTGCGCGCGCCATCGGGCTTTGGCCGCGCCCTCAGCGCGCTGGATGACCTGCTCGGCCCTTTCTATGAGGTAGCGCTGGTGGGGGCAGCCGATGACGCCCGTCTGCTGGCCTTGCGCGCCGAGGTGGCCGCGGGCTACCAGCCGCGCATGGCCATGGCTGTGGGCGATCCCGCCGCGCCCGACGCCGCAATCCCCTTGCTGGCGGAGCGCGGGCTGGTGGATGGCGCGCCCGCCGCCTACGTCTGCCAGGGCTTCGTCTGTCAGCGGCCCGTCACCTCACCAGACGAGCTACGCGCGCTGCTGGCCGAGTAGCCGCGAACCCCGCACAACCGGAAGCCGCCCGCGCACGTAGAATGCGATGTCGGCAGGTCGCATGCGTGAGCCGAAGACACAGGGGGCAGGCGCTCGCTGCCGGGGATGGAATTCATCCAAAGAGACCATGTGTCATAGCTAGCGTGGCGTGGACAGCATGTGAGACACTTATCGCGCAGGTGAGCGGCAGTCTGGAAGATCCGAATGGCCAGCCACCTCATTTACTGGTGGTACAAGAGGAGAGCCAACGATGACGAACCAGTCGCCCTATGGGGACTATCCCGGCTATCAGCCGCAGACGGGCGGGGCTAGTCAGACACCCTATGAGCCATATACGCAACCGGAACAGCCGTCACAGCCCTACGAGCCATACCCAGGGCAGGGGGCCTATCCGCCACCGCCACCGCCACCACCGGGGTATCAGCAGCCCTATCCCCCCGCCTATGGGCAGCAGCAGCAGTACGCGCCCCCTGGAGCGGGCTACGCGCCCGCTGGCGCGACGAGTGGCATGGCCATCGCCAGTCTCGTCTGCTCGCTGCTGGGCATTGGCATCGTCGGCGTCATCCTGGGGCACCTCGCGCTCAATGAGATCAACAAGTCGAACGGCTACACACAGGGGCGCGGCCTCGCCATCGCTGGGCTGATCATCGGCTACCTGCAGATCGCCGCCGTAGTGATATTCTTCCTGATCTTCATCTTCGGTATCGTCATTGCGTCGAGTACGGGGTCTCCGACACCGTAGCTCGTGCGCGCGGAAAGTCAGACGCGGTGCGCTCCAACATCATCCCGCCCAGCCGCGCCATCACCCTCGCGCTCGGCCTGGGCCTGCTCGCGCTGATAGGCTATGGGGTCTATCAGCGCGATCCCGCGACCATCGCCATCATCGCGGCGCTGCTCGTCTTCTTCGGGCTGCCCGCGTTTCTGCTCTTCTCGCTCAACCGCCGCGCCAGCCTGCGCCCGCCGAATGAACGCGACGATCCCGCCGACCTTGGCTGACCGCGCCATCGTGTTGACGGCTGGCCGAGGTAGCGGCAGAGCGCGTTGCTGGGGAGCGAGAGGTAGACCAGGGAGAGCAAGTCCAAAGTCATAATCGAGAGCGCCAGTCCGGCTATACTCCCGCGCAGACCCGCCGCGATTTCGATGCTGCGCTGAACTATTTGGCGCTCCTTCCCAGCCCGCGCTAGCGAACGGCGGCGTCGCCTTGCCCAGTGCGCTTACCCGGCGCCATACTATGGGGCCATAAAGAGAATAGCTTTCTGGATAGAGCGTGAGCAAGAGAAAGGAAAGCGGCATGCGCAACGCGGGTTACACATCGATTGACGAGTACATCGCGGCATTCCCGGAAGACATCCAGGCGCGGCTAGAGGCGATGCGCGCGACCATCCACGCTGCTGCGCCCGATGCGAAGGAGCGCATCAGCTATCAGATGCCCGCCTTTGCGCTGGATGGGAACCTGGTGTACTTCGCCGCCCTCAAGCAGCACATCGGGTTTTATCCGACATCGAGCGGGATTGCGGCGTTTCAGCAAGAATTGTCCGCGTATGAAGGCTCAAAAGGCGTTGTGCGGTTCCCCGTTACTGAGCCGCTGCCTCTGGAGCTAATCAGCCGCATCGTGCGCTTTCGTGTCACGGAGAACCAGGAGCGCGCCAAAGCCAAAGTGCGCAAGAAGGCCAACCCCAGAACCGCTGAGTGATTCGCTGGTGCGTCTTCCGCCCATGCTCTAGGCGCTCAGTCGCTTGATTTCATCTACCACGTAGCGTAGGTTGCTTCTGAACGATTGCCGCCAACGTTCAGTATGGGCGTACTGAATGGGGCGGCGGCAGTTTAATCGGAGGAGGGCGACATGATGGGCGACATTGTGCGCGATGTTTCGCCAGAGTCGCTGGCGCGGGCGAATGAGGCGAATCTGGCGGAGGGAATGGCGGCCTGTGTTCGTGCGTACGGTGGTGTGGTGATGGATGAGCAGGATCTGCTCTGGTCCGCGTTGCGTTTTCCCGCAGTGGGCTGGAATCGCGTGACGCGCGCCAACCTTGCGCCGGGGACAGAGGACGAGCGGATCGAAACGGTAATCGCGCAAGCGCGGGCGCTGAACGTACCATTCCTCTGGTGTATCGGACCTTCGATGCGGCCAACGAACCTCGGCGACTACCTGCTACGTCATGGCTTTACCGACGCGGGCGATGACCCCGCCATGGGTATGGATCTGGCGCGCCTGCCAGCGAACTTGCCTACGCTGGAAAATGTGACTATCGAGCGGGTGACAGACATCCCCATGCTGCGGATCTGGAATGATCTCCTTGTCGCAGGGTTTGAAATGCCCAACCCCTTCAGTGAGTGGTTTCTGGAAGGGATGGCGCGCGACTCGTTCGGTGAGGGCGCGGCGGCCACCTACTACCTCGCTCGGCTGAATGGCGAGCCAGTCGCGTGCTCTGGGCTTACGCTGGGCGGCGGTGTGGCGGGCGTCTTTTGCGTCGCTACCATCCCCTCGGCGCGGCGGCGGGGCATCGGCGCCGCCGTCACGCTGGCGCCCCTTCTCGACGCGCGCGCTCGTGGCTATGCCGTCGGCGTCATCCAGGCCAGCGAGATGGGCTATCCCGTCTATGCGAAGATGGGATTCACCGAGCAGTTCCGCTACCGCGTCTATCGCTGGGACCCCGAATAAACCACGCCACGGCCCCACTCTTCACAGGATGGAGGAGTGGGGCCGTCGTGCGCATGCGCTGTGTATGTGTGTGGCCGCGCGATTAGTTTTGGGCCACCGCCGCGCCAGCCGCCGCGCGCAGGGCGTCCACCTTGTCGAGGCGCTCCCAGGGCACGTCGATGTCGGTGCGGCCGAAGTGCGCCGTAGGCTGCCGTTGGCTTGTAGATCGGGCGGCGCAGCTCGCAGGTCTGGATGATGGCAGCCGGGCGCAGGTCGAAGTGCTCGTGGATCAGCTCGACGATCTCTTGCATCGCGATACCTTGCCCGTGCCGAAGGTCTCGACAGCGATACCGAGAGGGGCGAGCGACGCCGATGGCGTAGGACACCTGTATCTCGAAGCGGTCGGCCAGGCCGGCGGCGACCACGTTCTTGGCGATGTAGCGGGCCATGTAGGCCGCCGAGCGGTCCACCTTGGTGGGGTCTTTGCCGGAGAAAGCGCCGCCGCCGTGGCGCGCCATGCCGCCGTAGGTGTCGACGATGATCTTGCGGCCGGTGAGGCCGGTGTCACCCATGGGCCCGCCGATGACGAAGCGGCCGGTCGGCTTGATGTAGTACTTCGTCTTGGCGTCCAGCATGCTCCGCCGGGATCACGGGCTGGATGACCTGCTCCATGACGTCCGCCTGCGATCTTACTCCTGGTTGACGTCGGCGGTCGTGCTGGGTCGACGATGACGACGGTGTCCACGCGCACCGGCTTGCCGACGTGATACTCCACCGTCACCTGGGTCTTGCCGTCGGGGCGCAGGTAGGGCAGAGAGTGCCGTCCTTGCGCACGCTGGCGCCAGACGGCGGCACAGCTTGTGGGCCAGGGAGATGGAGAGAGGCATCAGCTCGGGCGTCTCGTTGCAGGCGAAGCCGATCATCATGCCCTGGTCGCCGGCGCCGATGTCGTCTGGCGATCGTCCTCGTCTGTCATCTCGCCGCACTTCGCTTCCCACGCCTTGTCCACCCCGAGGGCGATGTCCAGGGACTGCTCTTTGATCGAGACCAATGACGCCGCAGGTGTCGGCATCGAAGCCGTACTCTGGCGTGCCGTAGCCGATCTGCTCGTATCGTGTCAGCGCACGATCTTCGGCGATCGTCGGCAGTAGGCGGTCGTGGTGATCTCGCCCATGACGAGCACCAGGCCGGTGGTCGTCGCTGTCTCGCAGGCGACGCGGGCCATCGGATCGTCCTTCGGCGATTGTGCAGTCCAGCACGGCGTCGGAGATCTGGTCGCACACCTTGTCGGGGTGTCCCTCAGTAACCGACTCCGACTCGTGAAGAAGTCAGGCGAGCACGAAACTGGTGCAGTCATGGTCGTGATCTCGCTTGGTCGACATGTGTCACCTCTCGATGCGCCTAGGGTGCGCAGGCCGGGCTAGGTGCCGGCCACTCCGCACGGAAGACAGGTAGCGCGATTCCCGCTCGCCGTCCCCGGTCAGGCGCTGTCGCAGTCCATGCCCATGGCAGCCAGGTACTTCCTGCTCTTGGTCAGGGTGTCGATGTCGCACATGCGCCAGCTTGGCGGCGATCTCGCGGTATCGGAGTAGACGCGGCGCTCCAGGCTGGCGGCGTTGCGCACCAGGTACTCCACTGCACAGCGCCTGGTTGGCGAAGCTCATGTCCATCACGCTCGCCGGGATGGCCCTCAGCGGCGGCCAGATTGACGAGCCGCCCCTCGCCCAGCAGGTACACCTTGCGGCCGTCTGACATGACGTACTCCTCGACGAACTCGCCATCGGCTAGTGTGCCGCGTGGACATCTCCTCCAGGGCGGGAATGTTGATCTCAACGTTGAAGTGGCCGGAGTTGGCGAGGACGCGCCGTCCTTCATGCGCCAGATGCTGCCGGTCGAGGATGTTCATGTCGCCGGTTGCGGTGACGAAGAAGTCGCCCAGGGACGCAGCCTCGATCATGGGCATCACGCGGTAGCCGTCCATCACCGCCTCGAGGGCCCTGATCGGATCGACCTCGGTGACGATGACATTGGCGCCCATGCCCCTTGCCCGCATGGCCATGCCCCGGCCGCACCAGCCGTAGCCCGCCACGACGAAGTTCTTGCCCGCCAGCAGGATGTTGGTGGCGCGGATAATGCCGTCGATGGTGCTCTGGCCCGGTGCCATAGCGGTTGTCGAACAGGTGCTTGGTGTCGGCGTCGTTGACGGCGACGATCGGGAACTTGAGCACGCCCTGGCTCTGCCATGGCTCGCAGGCGTATGACGCCGGTAGTGGTCTCCTCGGTGCCGCCGATCACGCCGGGGAGGAGATCCGGCGCGCTCGGTGTGCAGCGTCGACACCAGGTCGGCGCCGTCGTCCATGGTCAAGTGCGGCTGTGTGATCGAGGGCCATCCGGATGTGCCGGTAAGTAGGTATCGTTGTCCTCGCCGCTTGATGGCGTAGACGGGGATACCGTAGCTCGGCCACCAGCGCCGCGGCCACGTCGTCCTGGGTGGAGAGCGGGTTGGAGGCGCACAGCACCAGGTCAGCGCCCGCCGGCCTTGCAGGGTGATCGCCAGGTTGGCCGTCTCAGTGGTGACGTGCAGACAGGCCGCCAGATGCGCAGCCCCTTGAGCGGCTTCTCGGCGCTCGAACCGTTCGCCGATGCTCCGCAGCACCGGCATCTCCTGAGCCGCCCAGGTCAGGCGCGCCTTGCCGCGGGAGGCCAGCGCGAGGTCCTTGACGTCGCCCGCAAGCCCTGTGGTTGTTGTGGTCATATCGTTACTTCAGCTCCTCCCGGTGTATCGCCGGGAAAGAACGGAGCGTGCGCCGCTGGGCGCCACGCCCTGCTCGGTGGTCATAAATAGTCGCCCCGCGCGTCGCGCCGCCGGTGGACGGAGCGCCGGGCTGGTTCAGGTATCTATCGCGTGTCCGCGTACTCGCGCGTTGCGCGTGGGCCGTCCCAGAGCGCCCTGTGCGCGCTCGACAGGATCGCCGGGTGCCTCGCTCTACGCTCCTCCGGGCGTGTCACCAAAGCGAGGGTCACGGCGTCGGCGTCCACGGGCATGAGCCGCGCGTCCGGCCAGGAATATTCGCTATTCTCGTCGTCGGGGCGTGCAGCGCAGAGAGCGCACAGCCCCTTCATAAGAGCGCCAGAATGGTCGCCAGGTTTCACCAGCTTCTGGCTGGTCAGTCCTCGCGCTCACCATCGCGCCAGCTTCCCTCGAAGTGCGTGAAGCGCACGAACTCATCGTAGCGGCTCGTCACCTCATCAGGCGTCAGCGCGAGCAGTCGCCGCACGCTGAAATCTTCGCAGGCGAATGATCCCATGATGTTGCCATGCACCAGCGCCCGCCGATAGTCGCCCGTCGGTCAACCGATGCCGCTCGCTGAGCCGCTGCGAGAGATAGCCCAGGAAGCCACCCGCGAACGAGTCGCCCGCGCCTGTCGGGTCGCGCACTTCGTCCAGCGGATAGGCGGGCGCGGCGAAGAAATCGCCATCGGCGTCGAAGAGCAGCGCGCCATACGACCCCTGCTTCACCACTAGCCGCTGCGGCCCCAGCGCCAGGATGCGCCGCACGGCCTCGCGCAGGCTGGCGGCTCCCGTGTACTGGCGCGCTTCCTCCTCGGCGATGATGATGACATCCACCTGGCGCATCACCTCGGTGAGCGCATCGCGGGCGGTGTCGATCCACAGGTTCATCGTGTCGAGCGCGCGCAGCTTCGCGTCCGCCCCCGCCTGACGCAGCACATCGAGCTGCAGCGTCGGCTGGATGTTCGCGAGAAAGACCACGTCGGCGCCCTCGTAGCTCGCGGGGACGCTGGGGGCGAAGTCGGCGAAGACGCCAAGCCGGGTGAAGAGCGTGTCGCGCGCGTTCATATCAATATGGTAGCGCCCGCCCCAGCGGAATGTCTCGCCCGCGACGGTCTGCATGCCCTCCAGCCCGACGCCATGCGCGCTGAGCTGCTGGCGGTATTCCGCTGGGAAATCATCGCCGACGACCGCGACCACATTCACCGGGTCATAGTGCGCGGCGGCCAGCGCGAAGTACGAGACCGCGCCGCCCAGCGCGTCGGTCACGGAGCCAAAGGGGGTCTCGACGCTATCGAGGCCGACCGAGCCTACCACTGTAATCGCCACGTCCGCTCCCTGTTATGTTGTGTGTTCGGCGTCAAAACTGACCACAAAAAAAGGGCTTCCCTCGTCGAGAGAAGCCACATCACTGTTGATCGCCCCCAGGGCACGCCGCGAGTCGCGCGCGTGCTGGAGCCGGTTGCTGGATGCGCTCATCTCTCAGAGAAGATCATCTCTCTGCCGGAATTAGCACCGGGTCGCGGGGCGACGTGTTGTGCGCCGCGCGGTGGTTGCTGGGTGTCGCAGGGCCGTTCCCTCCACCCGTCTGGATGAGCCAGGGCGATTCAGCGCTGCCCCAGATGCGCTATTCAGTTGTCGCCAGCATCATAGCACAAGGCTGGTAGCCCGGACAACCAGGGAATGACGGCTTCAGCCTGTCAGTGGCGTCGGCGTGACGAGAGGAGGAATAGGCGGTCGTCAAGGGTCACCTCGCCTATTCCTCCAGCTACCCAGGACTCATGGCTAGACGCCTGCCTACTGGCCCATTTGGCGGCGCCTCACGGATACTGCGCGGACGCCGCCTCTGTCGCCGACGAGCGTGCTTTCGCCGGTCGTTTCCCTGGCGCGTTTCTGCGTGGCGCGAATAGGAAAGCTGGTATATCCCCTTTGCTCAACGGCAAGTGGGTATGGTAGCATGGCGACGCCACTACGGGATGTCAGTGGCCTTGTGTTCCGATGTTGCGCGTTACCGCCGTTCCATGCGTCCGTTCCACTTGACAGACGCTCTGATGACACACGCCGATGAATGATGATCGCGTACAGAGCCAGGCTGCAAGCAGAACCAATGGGACCGGAACCGGCGAGCGGAGAGGCCGGAATATGGACCTGACCGTTGTGCCTGCCGCCATGGATTACACCCCAGCCGGTGAGACGGACGAGTTCCTCTCTGACACGGCGAAGGGGCGTGCGCGTGCGCCCAAAGCGGACTCATTACAGCAGGCGTGGTCGTTCGAACGGATCTACGACGAGTTCAAGACGCCGATCTTCAATTACATCTATCATCTGGTCGGCAGTCGTGAACAAGCGGATGATCTCACGCAGGATACCTTCCTGAAGGCGTTTCGGGCGTTGCCCCGGATGGACGCCAACCTGAAGCTCTCCGCGTGGCTCTATCGCATCGCAACCAACACGTCGTACGACGCGCTGCGGCGCCGCAAGCTCATCGCCTGGATGCCCTGGCAGGATCTGGACCACGAGCCAGCCGATGTCGAGAGCGCTGATCCACAGGAAACCATTGGCACGTCGGAACTGGTGCATGCGGCGTTGCGCCGGATGCCGCGCCACTATCGCGCGGCGCTCCTGCTCTACACGCAGGAAGGCTTTTCCTACGCCGAGATCGCATCGACACTCAACATCGCTGAGAGCGGCGTCAAAATGTACCTCTCCAGAGCGCGGCATTCATTCCGCGAGCACTATACCTCTCTGGAGCAGGCGGGAGGCGGCAAAAAATGACATGCGAGTGGGCCGAGGAACATCTGAGCGCCTATCTCGATGACGCCCTCGACCCGCAGCTTCGGACGGATGTAGGCGCGCACATCGATCAGTGCGCACGCTGTCAGGCACTCACCGAAGAGTATCGCCGCAACGACCAGTTGGTGGCCACGCTGACCCCACTGGCGCCCTCCGACCAACTACGCCAGCGTATCTTCGAGTCACCCGAGTTCGCCGCGCTCACCCGCGAACTGGAGCGCGAGGCTGTTGGCTCGTCCGCTGGGCGCCGACCATCACGCCGCGTGCCGCTCTATCTGCGCGCGCTGGTTCCCGCCGCGGCGCTGCTGACGCTTTCCCTCGGCGCGGCCCTGCTCTTCCGGCAGGGTCTTTTGCCGTTTGGCGCGCAGACGACCAGCCAGAAACAGACCCACACCATCGGCGGGCCAAGTGGTTTCAACCTGCCGCTGTCCGCCGGGCCGCGCCTCGTCTACCTCTATGACGGCGCCCTGTGGAGCGTCGCGGAGTATGCCCCCGGCAGCGCAACCAACGCGCCCGGCTCGCCGCAACAGCTCACTGCCACGACCGCGCGGGTCGCTGGCTGGAGCGTTTCGCCTGTGGCAGTCAGCGGTGGCGGCGCGCGCATCGCCTACATTGACGCCCGCACCGGCGCGCTGCATGTCGTCCATAGCGATGGACAGGCGGATGTCGTCGTCGGCTATGTCGCGCCGACGCATACCCCCAGCGCGGACTTCTGGAGCAGCGCCACCGGGCGCGAGACGCTGGCGGGCATGGCGTGGTCGCCCGATAGCTCGCGTCTCGCCTGGGTCAGCGTCACGGCCAGCGGAGACGCACAGGCGCACAGCTACCAGCTTGGCGGCTCAGGCGCGAGCGCGCCGGTCTACACGGCGACCGGCGCGACGATTTCACAATTTGCCTGGAGCGCCAACAGCAACGCGCTGGCCTTCACGACGAGCGCGGGCAATGGTGGCGCGGTGGTCGTCTGGCGTGGGGCTGGCCAGCCGGTGACCACCCTCCCCGCCGACCCGCACGACGCGCAGGCGGCGGCGACACAGCTCGCCTGGGGTGGCTCGACGCTGACCTGGGCTACCACCTCGCCCACACAGGGTAGCGCGGTCACTAGCGTCTACAGCCTGCCCGCAGGCGCCAGCGCCGCGAAACGATTGACGCCGAGCGGCGCGAGCTATAGCGCCGCAGCCTTCACATCCGCGCGGGGCGGTGTCTGGCTACTGGCGGGTAACGGCGCGCTGAGCCAGGCGCGGCTGACGTCGAGCGCTGGAGCGACGCAGGTCGCCACCCTCTCCGCGAAAGCCGACGCGATCATCTGGTCACCGAATGGCGCGACGGCGGTGCTGCTGCTGGGCAACCAACTCAGCCTCTGGAGCGCATCGAACAGCCTGACGCCGTTCGTCGGTGGCGTCACTGTGTCGCCCGCGCCTGTCTGGTCGGCGGATAGCGCGTCGCTCGCGGTGATCCAGGGCCAGAACGTGAGCGTCTATCAGGCGTCAAGCGGAGCCGCGATACAGGTCGCGCAGTTGAGCGGCGCCGCTTCCCCGCTTGCGCTGGCCTGGGCGACCGATGGCCGCACCCTCGCAATCGCCGAGACGCAAGGCACGCTGCTCGTGTCCAGCAACGGCACGCGGCAGACGCTGCTCACCTCGCATCTGGTGGCGGGCGGCGTCGTGGGCTGGTCGCTCGCGGGGTAGCTCCAGCGTACGCGCTTGAGCTATCTGCCAGTCTTTCGGCGGCGCCCCTAACGAACAGCGTAAACGCCCGTTATTCCAGGCAAGTTGGTTGAGCTCTGGACTCCTCCACCCAATCGAGGATGCACTCCCTGCGGTCCAGTCGTCGCGACGCGTTCTCCCCATGGCGCGAGCGACCTCAACACACTCCGCGCTTGCCGGATTGCGCCAACAGCGCGGTTGCGGCAAGAAAAGGACGAGCTGGCAACTCGTCCTTTTTCTTTGCCCTGCGCCAGGCCGCGTCGCCGGACGCATGGTATCATGGCAAGGGCGGTAATGCGGCATAGCAGGAGGCGATCAGGCAAGATGGCAGACGAGCAGACCAGCGCGGCGGCGGCGGCGACGCGGCGTATCGTGGCGATCGGTGGCTGCGCGCTCACGGCGCCCTCACCCGACGAGTCGCTCTTTCGCTATCTTGTCAGCCTCACGGGTAAGGCGCGCCCAGAGGTCTGCTTCATTCCCACGGCCAGCGGCGAGAACCGCGACTACATCATCGAGTACTACCGCGTCTTTGGCGCGCTGGGCTGCTCGACCCGCCACCTGACCTTCTTCAATCCACCGACCGCCGACCTGCGCGGCTACCTGCTGGCCTGCGACCTGATCTTCGTTGGCGGGGGCAACACCAAGAGCATGCTGGCGCTCTGGCGCGAATGGGGCGTGGATGAGATTCTGCGCGAGGCATGGGAGCGTGGCGTCGTGCTGGCGGGAACCAGCGCGGGGTCTATCTGCTGGTTCGAGGAAGGCATCACCGATAGCATCCCTGGCCCGCTGACGCCAATGCCCTGCATGGGCTTCCTGAAGGGCAGCGATTGCCCGCACTTCGACAGCGAGGCCGCGCGCCGCCCCACCTTCCACCGCCTGCTGGCCGAGGGCGCCATCAGCCCCGGCTACGCCGCCGACGACCATGCCGCGCTGGTCTTCGAGGGCGAGACGCTGGCGCGCGTCGTCGCCACCACCCCCACCGCCCGCGCCTACCACCTCACCCGCGACGCGGACGGCGCCGCCGTCGAGACGCCGCTCGCCGCCGAGCTGCTAGCGTAGCGCCGCGCACATCCCCATGGCCGTCGGGCATGCCACATGCGTGGTTATGCGTGGCGCTGGAATATCAAGGATGCGACGTTCATCCGATCATCAGCGAGAATGCGTACTAACTTGGCCACTTGTCCGTTAGCGATAGTAGAGCGGTGGCGGCGATACAGCCGTCACTGCCAGGATTGCAGTCGCGCTCAGGAGTGAGGCGCGCTGAGGGAGAAGGGCTGATGAGCATCGCAATACAGACAGGCCACCCGTTCCGGCGGGTCTCCGTGCTCGTGGCGGGGGCGCTGGTGGCGCTGGCGTTGACGATCGTCGTGGCGCATCCGGCGGAAGCGGCGGCGGCTTCGATCTATCCCTCTGGCTCGACGGGCTATGATGTTTCCTGGCCGAACTGCACAGCCAAGCCGCCGTCGCACCCCAATTTCGGCATCGTCGGCGTGACGGATGGGACGGGCTACACCCAGAATCCCTGCCTGGCGAAGGAAGCCTCCTGGTTCTCCAACCTCAGCCTCTACGTGAATACCGGCTGGTACGATCAGTCGTCCTACGTTGACCCCTACAGCCCGAAGGTCTGCGCCAGCGGGGATAGCAACTGCCTCGCCTATAACTATGGCTACAACGCCGGGCTGTATGCGCTCAACTACGCCAACAGCCAGAACGTGCACGCGAGCGTGTGGTGGCTGGACGTGGAGACGGGCAATACCTGGAACACGGACACCGTGCAGAACCAGAACAGCCTGCAAGGCGAGTATGACGCGCTGATCGCGAATGGCGTGACGACCGTGGGCGTCTACAGCACGACATATCAATGGGATACACTAACGGGAACGTGGCTGAACGGCTGGCCCAACTGGGGCGCGACGACGGTACGCACCGCGAGCAAGGCGGCGACGTTCTGCACGGGCCACCAGTTCACTGGCGGGCCGACCTATCTGATCCAGTTCTCTGGCTCACTCGACCAGGATTACGCCTGTTAGCGCGAGTCCTGTGGACGCCTGGGCCAGGCGTGGTACACTCTCTCTGCGAACAATCACGCGGCGCCGTGTCAATGGAGACGCGGCGCGCCGAGGCTGATTGGTGGAGGATCGCGACCCATGCCTGACCCCATGTCGGCGGCGAAGACATCGCCAACGCGCCCGAAAACACGTAAACGCGAACCGCATACTGACTTGCTCGCCTGGCGCGATGAGTTCCCCATTCTCCAGCGCAAGACCTACTTGAATAGCTGCTCGCTCGGCCCACTCTCGCGGCGCTCGATGGCGGCGCTCGACCGCTTCCAGGAGGCGTGGAACGAGCACGGCGCGCAGGCGTGGTACGGTACCTGGATGGGCGAGCTGGCCGCGCTGCGCGAGAAGTTCGCGCGGCTCATCGGCGCGCAGCCCCACGAGATCGCCATCGCCCCCAGCGTCTCGGCGGCGCTGAGCGAGATTGCCAGCGGACTCGACCTCGGCGACCGCAAGAAGGTCGTGCTGGCGGATATGGACTTCCCCACGCTTGCCTACCAGTGGCTTGCGCGCGAGCGTGAAGGCGTCGAGGTAGATTTCGTCGAGAGCGCCGACAGGAGCACGCTGCCCGCCGAGAGCTTTCGCGAGCATATCGACCAGCGGACGGGACTCGTCGCGACCTCGCGTGTCTTTTACCTCAGCGGCTACATCCAGGATGTCGCGGCGCTGGCGCGGATGGCGCACGACCAGGGCGCGCTGCTGCTCGTGGACGATTATCAGGGTACCGGGCAGATTCCGCTTGACGTGAAAGCCGCCGATGTTGACTTCCTGGTGACGGGCACGCTGAAGTGGCTGATGGGCGGGCAGGGCGTCGCCTTCATCTACGTGCGCGAGGAGCTGATCCCTCGCCTGCGCCCGACCCACACGGGATGGTGGGCCGCGCGCGACCAGTTCCAGTTCAACACGCGCGAGTTCAGCTATCGCGATGACGCCCAGCGCCTCGAAGCTGGCACCCCGCCCATGCCCAGCATCTACATCGCCAGCGCCGCGCTCGACATCACGCTGGAGATCGGCGTGGAGCGTGTCCGCGAGCGCACCCGCTGGCTGGCCGATGACCTCGTGGCGAAGGCGCAGGCGCGTGGCTGGAAGCTGCGCAGCCCGGCGGATGGCGCGATGCGCAGCTCCATCGTCATGCTGGAGATGGAGCGCCCCGACGAACTGGTCAAGCAGCTCAGCGAGCGGGGCATCATCGTGGACTACCGCCCTGGCCTGCTGCGCATCTCGCCCAACTTCTACAATACCGTCGAGGAGACCGACCAGATCATCGCCGCGCTGGAGGAACTGCTCGCCCAGCGCGCCAAACCCGCGCGACGGGGAGCCGCGCGCAGCCGTGGCGCGTCGCCCACGGTGTGACGCGCGCCACGGCAAGCTGGCGAGAGATGCGATTGAACGAAACAGGGCGGATTGCGCGGGGGCGACGCTCTCGGCCTTGAAAAGGCCGGAGTACGCGAACGCGGCCTAAAGGCCGATACCACCACGATCTGTGGTAGCGCCTCTGGGGGCTTCAGCCCCACGCGCGCCGTGCGCCGGCCTTTTCAAGGCCGCGACTCCTGGATTGGAGAGAATACCCGATGGCGCTTGTCTTGCGCGAAGATGATGTGCGGGCGCTGCTGACCATGCCAGAGGCGATCCGCGTGCTGGAGGGGATGTTCCGGCGGCAGGGCGCGGGCGACGTGCGCAACCAGCCGCGCGTGCGGGTGATGTTGCCAGAGGGGCGCGGCGTGCTGCACACACTGCCCGCCTACGTCCCGGGCCAGGCGGGCGACGCCACCGCCGAGGGGCCGGGCTTCATCGGCCTGAAGAGTTACACCGCCGTCGCTGGGCGGGCGCGCTTCGTCGTGCTGCTCTACGCAGCGGAGGATGGCCGCCTGCTCGCCATCGTCGAAGCTGACCTGCTGGGGCAGATGCGCACGGGGGCCGCGTCGGGCGTGGCGACCCGCCACATGGCGCGGGCGGATGCGCGGGTGGCGGCGCTGCTCGGCGCGGGCGGCCAGGCGCGCACGCAGGCGCTGGCGATGGCGGCGGCGCGGCCCCTCAGCGCGATGCTCGTCTGGTCGCGCGACCTGGCGCGAGCGACGGCCTTTGTCGAGGAGATGGCCCCGCTGGCGGGCGTCGAGATGCGCGCGATGGCCAGCGCGGAGGAGGCGGCTCGCGCGGCTGACATCGTCGTGACGGCGACGACGGCCAAAGACCCTGTGCTCTCAGGCGCGTGGCTGCGTCCCGGCGCGCATGTCAACGCGATGGGGTCGAACTGGGCGCATCGCCGCGAAGTAGATACGGAGACGATCATCAAGAGCGCGCTGATCGCGGTGGATGATGTGGCGCAGGCGCGCACCGAGGCGGGCGACCTGCTCATCCCGGAGCGGGAGGGGCGCTACAGCATGGACGAGGCGGCCAGCGCCGGACGCCTGGTAGAGTTGGGGCAGATCGTCGCGGGCAAGGTCGCGGGGCGGCCAGACGAGCAGGCGATCACTCTCTTCAAGTCGCTGGGCATCGGCGCGGAAGATGTCGTGACGGCGGCGTATGTCTATCAGCAGGCGCAGGCGCGTGGGCTGGGGCAAGACCTCTCTCTCGTCCCTTGAGCCAGGCATGCAAAAAGGAGTTGCGCGCGTATGGCGACCAGTGATCCCGTAAGCGACGATAGCCGTTTGAGCGCGGCGGCGGCGCAAGCGCGTATCGCCCAGTGGACCGGGCAGGCGCACGACTACGACGCCAGCCGACCCGCCGCGCCGCCAGCCCTGCCGCCCTTGCTGACCCAGCTCGCGCATGCGCCGCGCCCCGCGCTGGTGGTAGATCTCGGCTGCGGCACGGGCCTCTCGACGCTGCTCTGGGCCGATGTCGCCGCGCAGGTGGTCGGGGTCGAGCCGAACGACGATATGCGCCAGGCCGCCGAGGCGCGCGCCGCCCGCGAACGTCCCGCCGCGGCGAACGTCCGCTTCGTTGGCGCGACCGCCCAGCAGACCGGGCTACCCGACGGTTGCGCCGACATCGTAACTGCCTCGCAGGCGTTCCACTGGATGGAGCCGACCGCGACGCTGAGGGAAATTGGACGCATCCTCCGGCCAGGGGGCATCTTCGCGGCGTATGATTATGACTGGCCGCCCACCATCACCTGGGAGACCGAGACGCTCTTCCACGAGTTCATGGATCGCACCTTTTCGACGCTGCAAGCGCATGGCGTCGAGGCGGTGGTTCCCGCCTGGGAAAAATCGGGGCATCTGGAGCGTCTACGCGCTAGTGGACAATTTCGCTGGGTGAAAGAGCTTGCGCTGCACAACAGCGAGCCATGCGACGCCGACCGCTTCATCGGCATGACGATGACAAACTTCGCGGGAATGATGCTCGCGCGCGGCGTGCTGACGCCAGAGGAGATTGGCCTCGATGCGTTCGTGCGCGCCACGCGGGCGGAGTTCACCACGCCGAAGCTCTGGTATGTCAGTTATCGCGTCAGACTGGGGTTGAGATGAGACACATGCGCGCTCGCTGGATCTTCCCTGGCGCCGCGGCCCGCCGCTCGCGTGGGCGACGCGCGGCGCCCGTCGTCGCGCTGCTGGCGCTGCTGCTGCCGCTCGCGCTGGCGGCCTGTGGCACGCAGGCGGGCGACTGGCGGCTGCTCGGGCCGTCGAGTGGCGCGCATGTCTTCACCATCGCCGCCGATCCGCATGTCACCGGGCTGATCTATGCCGGAGCCGATGATGGCGGCGTCTACCGTGTGCGCGCCGATCACGCAGGGGAATGTCCTCAGCGGAACGGGCATCCCGTCCAGCGCGGTCGTCGCGAGCCTCGCGCCTGACCCAACGCGGGCGGGCGTCGTGCTGGCGGGGACGAGCGCGGGCCTCTATCGCAGCGTGGATTACGGCGACACCTGGCAGGCGTATGGCGCTGGCCTGCCGAAGACGGCGGCGGCGGTGGCGCTGGCCATCACCCCTGACGGCGCCACCCTGCTCGCGGGCATTGACCACGGCGGCCTCTACCGCAGCGTGGATGGCGGCGCGACCTGGGCGAACGCCAGCAGCGGCTTGCCCACGCGCGCGACCCCTGTCGCCTTGCAGTGGGACGCCTCGGCGCATCTCTGGCTGCTGGGGCTGGTGGCGACCAGCCAGACGCCCCTCTATGCCAGCGCGGACGGCGGGCAGACGTGGGCGCCGCGCGCGACCGGCCTCCCCGCGCAGGCGCAGGTCAACGCGCTGGCGCTGCTCCCCGCCGCTGGCTCAGCGCCCCCGCGCTCTTCGCGGCGACGACGAGCGGCCTCTACACCAGCGCGAACGCCGGGCAAAGCTGGAGCCACGTCGCGGGGCTGCCTCAGGGGAGCGCGCTGGCGCTGGCGACGCTGGCCCAGCAGCCCACCTGGCTCTATGCCTCCGTTGGCGCGGGCGTCTACCACTCCACGGATGGCGGCTTGCGCTGGCAGGTAGTGGCGCAGGGGCTGACGGGCGACGCGCAGGGGCTGGCCGTGATCGCAGATCGCCCAGGGTAGTCCTGTGGTCTTCGCTGCGGCGGGGCAGGTCGCACGCTTCCCCAGCGGCTCTACGGCGGTCGGCGGCTTTCCGGTAGCCGCCCTGCTGACATTCTTCGTGCTGGCGCTGGTCATCGGCGGCTATTTCCTCTCGCGGCGAATGCGGCGCTTTGGCTACGCGATGGGGGCTAATCGCAACGAGGTCAACACAGGCCGCGGCGCTGAGGCCGTCGAGCGCTGGAACGCCGATGAGGCGGAACGTCGCGCCGCCACCCTCGCCCGCCGGGAAGGCTCCGACAGCAGCATCGCCGCGCCCAGCCGCCCTACCTCAGCCATGCGGCCAGGCGCCCCCGCCAGCCCAGGGAAGGCCGCGCAGAACGGCGAAC
>CAWIYP010000001.1:0-29536 GCA_963840335.1 uncultured Chloroflexia bacterium | reverse complement strand
ATAGTCTTCCTGCCGCGCATGTGGCTCGCGCGACGGGTGAAAGGAGCGGCGTTATGGGCATGGCGGAGAGTACGATCGCGGTCGGCGTCTTTCGGGATCCCGCACAAGCGCATAAGGCGGTCGAAGAGCTACGTCAGGCAGGGTATAGCGACGAGGAGATTGGCTACCTGGCCCGCGCCAGCGCCCCCGAGCCAGACGAGACAACCAGCGCGCTCATCACCAACACCGCCGTTGAAGGTGGGCTGGTTGGCGGATTGCTCGGCGCGGCGGTTGCCCTGCTGATTCCTGGGTTTGGGCTGGCCATCGCGGGGGGTGTCCTGGCTGCCGCGATTGGCGGCGCGGCGCTCGGCGCGGCGGCTGGCGGGCTGCTTGGCGTCCTGATGGGCATCGGCATTCCTGAGGAGGAAGCGCGCTACTACCAGAAAGAGCTGGCGGCAGGTCATGCCGTGATTACGGTGAAAGCGGAAAGCGGCTATGCCGATGCGCTAGAAATCTTGCGGCGCAACGGCGCGTATGACGCCACCACCCGCTTCAGCGAAATCAACGCGAACCCGCCGATTCGCCCCTTTGGCTCCGCCGAGCCAGAAGATACGACCTCGGCTCCGCCCGAAGCCTGAGCCTGGGATGTCTGGCTGGCGCCGCACGTCGTGGCAGGGAGCGTGCGGAAAGCGGCCTCGCGGCGAAACAGTGACGCGTCCCCATCCATCAGCAGGGTGGGGGCGCGTCGTTGTACGCGGTGATGGCTGGCTCAGGCCTTGGGCGCGCTCTTGGGCGTCCGCCCGCGATTGCTCTCGCCGCCCTTCTTGCCGATTTGCGCGTAAAACTCTGAACCGCGACGGCGCTTGGTCGTCTCCCCACCCTTGCGCCCAATCTCCGTGTAGAACTCCGAACCGTGTTCGCGTCGCACGGTATCGCCGCCCTTCTTCCCAATCCGCGAGAAGAACTCGGCGCCGTACTTTTCACGCACAGCCTGTCCACCACGACGCGCTTCCGCCGTCCCCGCCACCGGACCTCGCTTGCGGCCGGGGTGTTTCGCCTGGTCCGCCATCGTCACGCTCCTCACTGGCGCTTTCGCGCCTGTTCACTCCGGTCTCATTCGCGACAGACGCGGCATCATCGCGCTCTCATCGAATCACAATCAAGGGAGCGACTTCCACGCCATGCGGATATGACGAACGTACCCCCTCCAGGGTTACATAATTTCGCGTCAAAATAGCGCAAATAGTGATCGATTACCTACCTGGACAGGCCATGCGTATTCGGGGGCGCCAGCGAACGAGCGTGATATACTGACCTCCGGCTGCTCGCAAATCTAAAGCGAGCGCCGCATTCATGCGCCTAGATGGGTCTTTGAGCAGCGGTTGGCTGGCGTGCGCAGGCGATTCTGACCGTTCGCGGTCGTGAAACGCGAAGATGGAGAGCAGCGCGTTTGGCAGGAATACCCTCCCGGGTCACCTTCACCGACCCACACAACCTCCTCACTGGCGCCGACGCTGGCGACCTCGCCACACCCGCTGGCCCGCGCTGGTACGCGCTGAGCCTGCGCGCCCAGACCCTGCGCGAGATGGCCAGCTTTGACCGCCTGCTCGCCCCGCATGCGCTCTATGACCGCGTGCGTCCCCATCCCTACCAGTTGCGTGTCGTCGAGCAGGTGCTGCGCGAGAAGGCTCCCGCCGCGATCCTCGCCGATGAGGTCGGCCTGGGCAAGACCATCGAGGCGGGCCTCATCTACAAGGAACTGGCGCTGCGGGGCGTTGTCCGCTCGGCGCTGGTGCTCGCCCCCAAGGCGCTGCTCTCGCAGTGGCAAGAGGAACTGAGCGAGCACTTCGACGAAGACTTCCTGCTCACCGACGAGAAACGCTTCCGGGGCTTCGACCGCGAGGAGCGCATCATCTGCTCGCTGCCCCAGTTCGTCCGCTCCTTCGACCAGATCGGCGGGCGTGTCTGGGATATGCTGATCGTGGATGAGGCGCACCTGCTGGCGAATCCCCAGGCGAAGCGGCGCATCGCCGTCAGCCAGCTCCGCGCGCGCTGGCGGCTGCTGCTGACGGCCACCCCCGTCGCCAACAAGCTCACCGACCTCTACAGCCTCATTGACCTCGTGACGCCGGGCAAGCTCGGCACCCTGCGCGAGTTCGAGGCGGAGTATGTGGCCGACCCTGGCGTCGCGCGCACGCTGCGGCCAGAGCGCGCCCAGCGGCTGCGTGCCATCACCCGCGACGTGATGTGCCGCACGCGCCGCGCCGATACCGACATCAGCTTCGTCGGGCGCACGGTGGATACACGCAGCATCGAGGCCGCGCCCGCCGAGGACGCGCTGATCGCCGATGTCACCGACTACCTGCGCCGCCTCTATCGCCGCGCGCCCACCTCGCGCGCCAACCGGGGCGCCGTCATCCGCGAGATCATGGCCCTGCAGCAGTCCCTCAGCAGCAGCCCGCGCGCCATCGAGGAGTCGCTGCGCCGCCGCGCCGAGCGCCACGCCGACGAGCGCAACGCCCTGCTGGCGCTGGCCGACCGCTGCCGCGAAGTCACCAGCGCGAAGGAGCGGCTGCTCCTCGATACGCTGGCGGAGATTGGCGACGAGCCAGCGCTGGTCTTCACCCTGCGCCTCGACACCGCCGCGCGCCTGCGCGAGGTCATCCAGGCGCGCGGGCGCTCGACCGACTGCTACATCGGCGCGCTGACCCGCTCTGAGCGCGAGGTGATGGTCAGCCGCTTCAATGGCGGCGCGCTCCAGACGCTGATCGCCACCGACGCGGGCGCCGAGGGCCTGAACCTCCAGCAGCGCTGCCACGTCGTTTTCAACTATGATCTGCACTGGAATCCCATGCGCATCGAGCAGCGCATCGGGCGGGTGCATCGCCTGGGGCAGCCCCACGATGTCTCGGTCTACAACTTCGTGCTCAAAGATACGGTGGACGATTACGTGCTGCGGCTGCTCTACCAGAAGATCAATCTCTTTACCATGACCATCGGCGCGCTGGAGACGGTGCTGGCCGAGTCGCATGAGGGCGAGATTGATCTGGAGGAGCGCATCCTGGAGATCGTGCTGGGCAGCGCCAGCGGCGACGATATTCGCGAGCAGGTGGCGTCGCTGGGCGATGAGCTGCTCCAGGCGGTGGGCCGTCAGCGCGCGGCGGAATCCTTAACGGTGGAGGCGCTTGGGTGAGGTGGTTCTGGCAGCGACGCAAAAAGGATGAGCCAGCCGGCGAAGGGGCCGTGACGATGGCGCAACGGGCAGCCGCTGTGACGGGACGGCCCGCGCCCAGCGCCGAGCTGAGCGATGACCTGCTGCGCTTCGCCCGCGACCTGCTGAACGCCCAGGGGGCCCGTGTCCGCGCCGAAGATGATGATCTCCTCATCGCCACCCTGCCCGATGGCGGCGCCGCGCGCTACACCACCACCCTCGCCCGCGCGCGCGCCGAGGAGCAGACGACGCTGCTCTCGCAAGGCGCGGCGGCGCTGGAGACGTTCTTCGATGAAGCCGCCCAGCGCGCCCGCCTGGTCTCACTGCGCCTCTCGTCTACCTCCACCGAGCCGGGCGCCATCGCTCTGGGCCAGCGGACGCCGCTCGTGGGGGCCTGTGGCCGCTGTGTCGGCGCGGGCGGCGAGGGCTGGCTCGCGGGGACGCCAAGCTGCGCCGCCTGCCCGGTGCGCGCGGGCCGTCCCGCGCTGACGTGGGCCGAGCGTCCGGTGGCAGGACGAAAGCTGACCGAGAGCGACGCGCTGAGTGTCGAGCTGGTCTATCGCCTGATCGGGCGCGACCGCCGGGGCCGCCGCGACGAATGGCTGCGCCTGGCCTTCGACCTCGCCACGGGGCGCAAGCTTTCCCCAGTCGATCTCACGCTGCTGGCGGCAGCACAGCCCGCTCTGCCGCCGTCGACCGCGCGCGCCAGTCTCGCCGCGGCCAGCGCTCGCGCGCAGGAGCAGCTTCGCCCTGCCCTCGACACCCTCGCCGCGCTGCTTCGCCAGCGGGTCGCGGACGACTACCAGCGGCGCATCGTGGAGGTCACGAGCACGCACGAGCGGCTGCGGCGCGAGCGCCCCGAAGAAGCGACGGCCATCGCGGGGGCGCTCGACCGCGAGCTGGCCAGCCTGGCGGAGGTCTATGGCGTGGAGGTCGAGGCGCGGCTGGAGAGCGTCGTCTTTATCACCTCGACGGTCGCGCAGGTGGCCGTTGAAACGGCGCAGGGCGTCGGTCCTACCGTGGCGGTGGACCTGGGCCGGAGCATCGTCGCGGGGCCAGCCTGCGCCGTCTGCGCCGAGGATGTCCGCGCGGGCCACATCTGCGCTCGCGGCCATGCCGTCTGCGCGCGACATCTCAGCGTCTGCGCCCACTGCGAGGCTCCGCGCTGCCCTGTCTGCGAGCCAGCGGCGGCGGCTGTCTGCGCGCTCTGTGGCGACGCGACCTGCGCGACCTGCGCCAGCGCCTGCGACACTTGTGGGCGCGTCTTCTGTTCCAGCCACACCTGGCATTGCGCCGAAGGCGACCACACCCTCTGCCTGGAGCATCTGAACGTCTGTGGCGCGTGTGGCGATCCGCTCTGCGCGGCGCATACCAGCCAGTGCGGCGCCTGCGACACGCAACGCTGCCAGCGCCATATCCGCCGCTGCAAGACCTGTGGCGAGGCCCGCTGTGAGACGCACGCGCTCACCTGCGTGACCTGCGGCCAGGCGCTCTGCGAGACCCACGCCGCGCGCTGCGAGCAGTGTGGGCAGCGGGTCTGCGGCGATGATGTCTTCGCGTGTCTGGGCTGTGGCCGCACGCTCTGCGCCTGCGCGGGGATCGCCGCCTGCGCCTCATGCGGGGCCGACTACTGCGCCACATGCCGCGCTGAGGGCGGGGTCTGTCCCGCATGCCGCACGCTGGAGACGCCCGGTGATGATGATCTGCTCGCGTTGGCCAAGGCGGCGGAGTGGGAGCCAGCCATCAACCTCAAGCGCAAGTGGCAGGTTGGGCGCAATGCCCGCGCCCGCGTCTACATCGCGCGTGGGCTGGGATTCGAGGAGGCGTGGGCGCTCACCGATACCGGCGAGGTCATCGAGACACGCCGCAAAGGATGGCTCGCCCGATGAGTGGAACACGCAAGAAGAGCAGCGCCATGTCACCCACCCCTCTGCGGGAGGTTCTGGCCGCGCGCATGGCGCAGACTGCGCTCGCCGCCACTCCACCAGCGATGCCCACGACGTTGGATGATGCGCTGCTTGCCGAGGCCGCGCGCGCCGTCACTGGCCTCGATTTCTCGCCAGAGAAGCTGGCGCTGCTCCGCGACTCGTTGGCCGACTTCGATGTGGTGGCCGCTAGCCGTCACTTCACCCCCACGCAGGCGCAGGCGGCTCTGGCGCCCGCAGGCGCGGCGCGACGCGCGCAGCCAGCGGAAGGCGCGCTCACGGTCGAGACACTGGAGAGCATGACCCCCGACGCCTGGGCCGAGTTCGTTCGCTGGCTGCTGGAGCAGGAGGGCGCCAGCGTCGATCCGCGTCCCTTCGCCACGGAGGATGGCTGGACGGCGTGGCGTGGCGAGCGCGATGGCGCGAAGCTGGTCATTTGCGCGTGGCGTTCAGAGCCAGGCTGGCCCCTGCTGGAAGATGATCTGCGCCTGATCGCGCCCTTCACCGCGAGCAATCCCGGCGCGCGGCTGGTGATCGTGACCACGGCAGAGGCGACGGTCGGCGCACGGCTCAGCGCCCAGGCGTCCGGCGAGGCGCGCTTCCTGGATCGCGGCGCCCTGGCCAGCGCGATCGCGGGCCTCACGACCGCCTACCAGCGCGAACAGGCGCAGGCGCAAGACATCGCGAAGGCGCGCGCGAAGGCGGCGACATCCGCGCGCAAGAAGCTGCTCGCCGCGCTGACCGCGCTGGACGACGCCGCCCGCGCGCCCGCCCAGGCGCAGAAGGCGACGGGTCGCGCCGCCGTGCGCAAGGCCGCCGCGCAGGTGGAGCAGGCGCGGCGGCTCGCGGCGCAGGCGCTGATGGCCTGGGAGACGCTGCTCGCGGAGTGGAGCGCGGCCTTCGGTGAACGCCCCGCGCGCGATGGCTCGCTCACCCTCAGCGCCGAGCCGTCCACCTACACCGAGCTGGCCGAGCGCGCCGACCACCTGAAGAAGCCCCTGCTCGATGCGCTCAAGTCGCTGGCGAAGACGCCTGGCGATGGCGACCTGGGCTATGCGGCGTGGCGTGTGGCCATCGGCGAGGAGCTGGCGGCGCGCTGCGCGGGCCTCCGCTGGCGCGCGCAACTGGTGGACCCCGCCCACTGGCAGGATTACGCGCCGCCGTCAACGATCTCGCGCTGCAAGAGGCCACCCGCGCCGAGAATGCCGCCACCCACGCCGCCGCCCGCGCCGAACGCGCCCGCAGCCAGCTTGTCGAGCGTGTCGGCGCGCTGTAGCCGTATACCCGCATTCTACAAACACTGTACAATTGTCAATGTATACATTTCCCTCCTCCGAACGTTATTTGAATTGGAACCGTTTTTATTCCGGCGGCGAGTGACCAACGGTGGCTCACTGACATACGCTGACCGGGAGATGGTACGCGCCTGGCGCTTGCGCTAGGTGAGGCTGGGCGCATGTGGGATGTAGAGGCGGTAGTATATGAAGCGGAAGCATCTGGCAATGGTGGCTGGTGGGGCGATGGTCGCTTCGCTGGCAGGTCTGGCGGCGTTCAGCCTGGTGATGGCGGCGAACCCATCACGCGCATCGGCGGCGACGGCCTGTACCCTCACCGGATATTATCGCGATTCACACTACCTGACGGCGGCGCTCATCAACCCCAGCGGCGTAGTGAGCGGCGAGGTGGACGCCACGGGCTGCGACATCGGTGTGTATTATGGCGCAGGAGCCACGGGAACCATCAACAACGCTGATATCCACAACGCCGTGTACTATGGCGTAGTGAATAATGGCGGCGTGGTGACTGTCGAGAACTCCAGCATTCACCAGATCGGTGATACCCCGCTGGGTGGCAACCAGCACGGCGTCGGCGTCTACTGGGTGTATGACAGCGGCGCGACTGGCAAGATTACCAACAACGACATCTACAATTATCAGAAGGGCGGCATCGTCGTCAACGGCGTTGGCTCTTCGGCGGAGATTCGCGGCAACACCGTGACAGGCCAAGGCCACGTTAACTACATCGCGCAGAATGGCATCCAGATCGGCTATGGCGCGACGGCGAATGTGATGGGCAACACTGTCTCGGACAATTCGTACACGGGAACCAGCACTGTTTCTGGTGGTATCATCGTCGTGGGAGGCCCGGGCTATAGCGATGCCTATACAGTAGGTGTCCAGATCGTTGGCAATACCGTCACCAACAACGACATCGGCGTCTGGCTGACCAACATTGATGCCAGTGGCAATTCCCCGACGACGCTCACCAACATCAGTGTCGTGAACAACACGATCAGCAGTGATGGCGTCTTCAACAACTATGGCGGTTTTGGCTACCAGGCGGGCATCGCCGACCAGGGCGACAATGACAAGCTCATCCACAACAACATCTCTGGGGTAGGCTATACGCCAAACAACGTTAACTATCTAATCCAGATCGACGCCGACTCCAGCTTCACCAACAACGCGAAGATTCATGCGAACGTGATCCATTAGCGCGTAAGCCAGGGGCAAGTACAGCATCAAAATCGCTCCTGGTGGCTCAGCGCATGAGGGTACACGGCTTGCGACAATCGCAGGCTGCGTACCCTCGCTGTATACATTGGAGCAGCGAGCACGTTGTATCGTTGGCCAATCAAGCGTAATCCCGTGGCGTGGCGTTCGTCGTATGCGTCTTCTCTAGCGAGGACATCGTCTGTCATGGAGGCGTCCTCCACCATTGGCAATAGCTTTCTACTAACCCCAGCGCAACCCATTCCTGATTCAGATAGATGCTGGTTGATGCCGACGCCCGCATTGCATCCGACACATGCGACGCCAGCGAACGCCAGAAACATCCCTGGACGCTTGGCGCTCGCCGGAACGAGAAGGAGCGGAGATGCTGGTTGTGGTGGCGCTGCTCTGCCTGCCGCTGATTGCGCTGGCGCTGCGAACATGGCGTGGCGCGATGGGATGGCGCGAGACGCTGCTGGCCGCCTCCGCGCTCTGGGGCGCCTATCTTACAGCGGTCTGTGAGCTACTGAGCGCCGCGCATGCGCTGACCGCCTCGTGGGTTTCGCTGCCTGGGCGCCGCTGCTGCTGGCGCTGTGGGGCTACCTGATCTGGTGGGCATGGCGCAACGACTGGCAAGCGCCGACCCTCACCCGCGCGAGCGTGCGGCGCATGTGGCGGCGGCTGCCCTGGCCGCTCTGGGCGGCGCTGGGTATTGTGGGCGTCATCCTGTCGCTGACGTTCGTGACCGCGTTCGCCGCGCCACCCAACACACCCGACACGGCGACGTATCATCTCTCCAGAGTCATGCATTGGATACAGAACGCCAGCCTCACCCTGTTTCCCGCGCATCAGATCAGCCAGGACATCCAGCCGCCGTGGGCCGAGTATGCGCTCCTCAACCTGCACCTCCTCTCTGCCAGCGATCAGTTAGATGGATTACTGCAATGGGGCTGTTTCGTCGGCTGCGTGGTGGGCGTCTCGCTGATCGCGGCGCGGTTGGGGGCTGGCGTGCGCGGCCAGGTCTTTGCCGCGCTCTTCGCCGCGACGATCCCGATGGCGGTCATTCAGGCGGCGAGTGTGCAGAATGATCTGGTACTGGCCTACTGGCTGGTCTGCCTGGTGTACTTCCTGCTCGCGTATCGCGCCGCCAGCGATTCGCATGCGCGCATTCGCGCCGCGCTCCTCGCGGGGCTGAGCCTGGGGCTGGCGACACTGACCAAGGGGGTAGCGTATGTGGACGCGCTGCCTTTCCTGCTCATCTTCGGGCTGTGGGCGATGCATGCGCAGCGCTGGCAGGTCTGGCGTCTGTTCGTGGCGCTTACACTGCTCTTTCTGGCGCTCAACTTCGGCTACTTCGCTCGCAACGTCTCCGCGTTCGATTCACCGCTCGGCGCGAAGGAGACGACGAGCGCCTTCGTCAATGCGTCGTTTACCCCTGATGTGCTAGCGCTCAACGTCGTGCGCAATCTCGCGGTCGAGTTCGGCAGCCCCAACACCAAAGTCAATGCGCTGGTGACGAAGGACGCTACCAGGCTTCTAAAGCGGATGGGCCTCAACACCAACGATTCCCGCGCGACGATGGTGAACACC
The DNA here is from genome assembly GCA_963840335.1 of uncultured Chloroflexia bacterium. Lineage (GTDB taxonomy): Bacteria > Chloroflexota > Ktedonobacteria > Ktedonobacterales > JADMIN01 > JAKAIY01. Next base: position 20,339 of record CAWIYP010000001.1, on the reverse strand, counting down.
CCTGTTTTCCAGGCGCGCGGCGCCCAGGGACTCTGGCTCAGCGACGGCTACACGACCAACTCTATCCACCTGCTCTTCGCGCTGATGGCGCTGGTGGTCTGCCTCGCGGTTCCGGCCCTGCGTCGCCGCCAAGCGCTCCTGGGCTATCTCCTGGCGCTGGTGGGCGCGTTCATGCTGTTCAGCCTGTATCTCCGCTGGCAGGCGGGCGACAATCGGCTCCTGGTGGGACTGTTCGTTCTCGCGGCGCCTCTCGCAGGCGTCGCGCTGGAGGCGCTGGCGCAACGCCTGCGTCCGCTGGGCCGTTATCCCAGCGCCACGCACATGTCGCTGCTGCTCGCGCCGCTGCTCATCAGCGCCGCGCCGCGCCTGCTGTTCGCTCAGTCGCGACCGCTGCTTGGCCCTGGCAGCGTGCTGACAACGCCCCGAGTGGATCAGTATTTCGCGGCATTCTCGCCCGCCGAGCGCTCCTATGTGGATGGGGTGGGCATCATCAAGGCCAGCGGCTGCCACGCGATAGGCTTTCTGGTTTCTGGCCCGCAGGATCGCGCTGGCTACCCAACCGGAGCGCCCGCGTGGGAATATCAGCTCTGGCCACTGCTGGGTGAGCCTGGCGGCGGGAGCTATCGCATCGAAGATGTGCTGGTCACGAACCAGACCGCGCGATTAGCGACTGCCCAGCCCTACGCCAGCTTTCCGGCCCTGCGCCATATTCGCCATCCTCCAGCCGCAAGCGATTCAGCGCACACTCACCGTCACTGGGCGCGATTTTCGGCTCGTCTGGCATGCGCAGAGTTTCTATACCGTGAGCATTGTGGTGTATCTGCCGACTGCTCCAGCGGGCGCGACGATCAGACGCCACGATACCAGATTGCTCGGCAGGGCGCCGCCATACCGCGTCCACTGAGCGGCGTGAGGCGCCAATTTCACCCTGGCGTCTGCGTTCCCTGGTGTCCGCGTGGTACTCTTAAGAAGAAGGATTTCGCTGATAGCTACGTGTTTTGGACAACACGCAACTGCAACGAGAGAGATGCTCACCCGTACCTGTACGTGGGTATCTCGCGATATCCAGCGCGGAATCATCACACACCCCGGCCAACATATCTCGCTGGCCCTCGATCGAGGAATATATGCAATTTGTGCTTGACCTGGTAGCTACCTACGGCTATGTCGTGGTGCTGCTGGTCGTGCTGGCGGAAAGCGCTGGGCTGCCGTTGCCCGGCGAGACATCGCTGCTCGTCGCGTCGGCCATCGCGGCGACGGGCAAGCTGGCGCTCCCTGGCGTCATCATCGCGGCGGCGCTCGGCGCTATCCTCGGCGATACCGCTGGCTATTGGGTGGGACGCACCTCGGGCCTGCGGCTGTTGCGCCGCCACGGACGCCTGTTGCGCTTCGATGAGCGCAAGCTCGCGCAGGCGGAGGCTTTCTTCGCGAAGCACGGCGAGAAAACCGTCTTCCTGGGGCGCTTCGTCCCCGTTGGTCGCATCTTCAGCGCGCTGCTGGCGGGCGTCAGCCAGATGAACTATGGCCGGTTCCTGCTCTGGAACGCCGCTGGTGGCATCGTCTGGGCGACCCTCATGGGTACGGTTGGCTACATCTTCGGTCACCAACTGCCACTGGTCGAGCGTCTGATCGGGCAATTTGGCTTTGGGCTGCTCGCCGCGATCATCGTTGGCGTCGCCGCGCGCTTTGCCTGGCAGCGCCGCGCCGCCATCGCCGCGTGGTGGGCGAGTGTGTGGGCGCATCCGACGCAGGTACGGGTGCGCGCATCGCTGGCATCGCTCATCGCCACTCCGCAGGCGCTCAGCACCCGCATGCGCTTTGTGCTGGCAGGCGGCGCCATCCTCGCGTTCGGTGTTGTGATGATTCTGCTCACCTGATTCATCCCCCTACACACGCGAATTGTGCTGACGCATGGCCATGCGATGGGCGCGTGGCTGCGATGGTAGAGCGAGGAATATGCGGTATATCGAGACCCCATCCTGGCAGGCGTCCACCCAGTCCCGCGCGCCGCTGAGCAAGCACCGAGGCTGGAGCGCCGCGCTGCTGCGTCTCGTGCGTGTGGGCCTGCTGGCGTGTGTCCTGGGGGCCGCGCTGGGCGCCGTGGCGGGCTGGGTATACCTCGCGTCGTTGCCCAGCGTCAGCGATGCGCCGCAGCGAGTCGCCGCGCTCCTGCGCGCCCACCATGTCACCGCCATTCCGGCGCCGCCCCCCGATAAGATCGGGCAGGCGGTCGTCGCCGTCGAAGACCACCGCTTCTATGCCGATCCGGGCATTGATGTGTTTAGCATGGCGCACTTCACCTGGGGCTACGTGACCACTGGTTCGACAATTGACGCGGGCGCGACAATCACCGAACAACTCGTGAAGATGCTCTACATCCGCAATCCAGGAACCGTCCCTGGTGAGATGGAGATGCTCGGCCTCGCGTTCAAGCTCAATCAGAGCTACTCCAAGGCGCAGATTCTGACGTGGTATCTCGATGTTGTCTACTACGGGCATCAGGCATATGGCATCAGGCAGGCCGCCGCGACCTTTTTCCACACCACGCCCGATAAGCTCACCTGGGGAGAGGCCAGCCTGATCGCGGGTCTGCCCCAGGCGCCCACCGGCTATGACCCATTCGTACACTTCGACCTGGCGCGCTGGCGGCAGCGTCATGTGCTGGCGCGGATGGTCGCTACTGGCGTCCTCACCCAGGCGCAGGCGAACCAGGCGTATGCCGAGACGCCCACACCACGCTAGCCGCGCCTCACACTTCGTCGTCCACCGCGTGTAGCTCGGCGGCGGGGCCGTCGGGCTGGTGATGCGTGCGGATCAGCGTGACGACGCGCGCGGAGAGGCCCGCCCGCGCGGCGAGGTCGGCGCCGATATCGGCATGACGCCAGGCATAGTAGAATGGGCGGCGAAACCACGGACGCGGCGACCGCGCCAGCCAGCGCAGAACCCCCGGCGCGAGCCTCCGCAGCAGCACTATCGGTGGCCGCACCAGAAACGGCGTGCGCCCGTCGCCTTTGCCGCTGTCGTGCAGCAGCGCCGCCGCCAGCAGCTCCGCATCCTCGCAGCCGCGCTCCCGCAGCGCGCGATAGACTGTCAGGCTATGCCGCTGGTCATTGCGCGACATCGTGAAGAAGAGCGCGCGTCCGGCTGGTGGCAACGTCGCATCGAGGATGGCATGGTCGCTCGGCGTCGAGTGGGCGCGCCGCGACCGAGCGCCAGACCTGATACAGGCGGTAGCGCGCGGCGGCCAGCGCGCCTGGTGACTGTTCCGACATGCGCGCCGCCGACCTAGAGTGAGTAGACAAACTGCGCGTAGACCGGGCCAGCGATAAAGCTGGCTCCAAGTTGCGAGAGATACCCCAGCCAGTACCCTGGATTGAGGAAATCAAGGCCCAGCAGCCCCAAGAGATAGGGGATGAGGAAGAAGACCACCAGCAGGACAAGCTCCATGTAGGGCTTGAAGTCCCGGTAGGTCACCGCCGGACGATTGGGCAGGAGCGCGAAGAGCATGTCATAGCCGTCGAGTGGGTGCAGCGGGATGAGGTTGACCAGCGCGAGGAGGATGTTGGCGGCGGCCAGCACGTAGATGAACTGCTCCAGCCGAAGCTCCCAGACGGGCTGCGCCTGGCTCAGGCAGGTCTGCAAGACGGAGCCTGCGCCCGCGCAGCGATCCGAAAGCAGCGCCAACTCCTGATGTCCTGGCATGATGCGCAGGATGACCGCGAAGAGGAAGCCCATCGCCAGGCTAAAGAATGGCCCAGCAAGCGCAATCAGGAACACGCCGGTATCTGGCCCGACCCGCAGCCGCCGCGTATCGACCTCGACGGGTTTACCCCAGCCCAGGCCGACTGGCAGCCCCCCCAGCGGTATGCCGAAGGAGAGCGTTAGCGCGACGATGGAGCCGACAGCGGCCATCTGACGGCGCGGGTTCAGGGTGAGCCGTCCCGCGCTCCACGATGAGCCATCACCCAGCAGTCCGGCAGCGGCTGCATGCGCCGCTTCGTGCAGGGTGACGGCGATGACGAACGCAAGGAAGGTTTCAGCGATAACCAGCGTGTTCATGCGATCAAGCCTTAGCTGTCTTAGCCTTCTTTGGCTTTTTCTTTTCTTTTGGCGTTGGATTCTTGCCGCCCATGAAACGCCTCCCACTGCGATCGTGCGACGCGAGCTAACACGTCGGCCCCATAGACCACCGCATGAAGATTCGCTGCGCCGACGAAGCCGTTCTTGGCCTCGCATGCGCAATTATACGAGACTCCTCCGGACTCCGTCCAGACGCAATTCCAGCCCTTCGTGCGCGGTGACGACTTCGGGGAAGCGTATCTGCGCGTGGCGCTGTAGCTCCATCAACGTCGCATCGCTATAATGTGGGTCGTGGTGGAACAACACCAGGCGGCCCACATCAGCGGCGGCGGCGATGCGCGCGGCCATCGCCGGGGTACTATGGCCGAAGCCGCGTTTGGGCGCTGAGCCGTGGTAGTCCTCCTCGCTGTACTGCGCATCGTGCACCAGCGCGTCCGCGCCGCGCGCGAACTCGATCAGCGACTGGTCGGCGACGGCTCCACGCGCGCCAATCTCGACATCCGTCGCGAAGACCAGCCGCGCGGCGCCCCCTGCGATGCGATAGATCATCGTGCCATCTGTAGGATGCAGGCGGCTGAATAGCGCATCCACCACGAGCGCATCGGCTGGCGCTTCGTGTGCGCTAGCGCCGGGCGCGGCGCCAGGCGCGGCGGGGATGATGCGTGGCGCGCCATCCGTCGGCAGGATGAGTCGGTCGCCATCGCGCAGAGAGCGCAAGGTGCGCCGCGCGGGGAGGGAGTGGAAATCAACGGGGAAGTAGGGCGCGCGCATGTAGCCCGCGACGATGTCCTGGAACCGCATGTTCGCCAGGTCGGGGCCGAAGAACCGCACATGGAAACGCGGGTCATAGAGCGGGGCAAAAAATGGCAGGCCGCAGAGATGGTCATGGTGCGCGTGTGTCAGGAGCAGCGTCACTTCGGTGTGCTGGCCGGGGGCGGTCTGTGCGCGGCGGGCGAGCGCCTCACCCAGCGCGATGGCGCCAGAGCCAGCGTCAACGATCAGCGTCTGGCGTCCGTAGCGGATCTCCAGGCAGGTGGTCTCGCCCCCGACAGCGCCTTTGCCCGCGCTGGGGGTCGGATAGCTGCCGCGCACACCCCAGAACCGCGCCACCATCGTGTCCTCTGGCGGCTTGATCCGGGCGAGCGGCTGCGTCGGCGTCATGGATGTGTACGCCGCATCGCGCGTTTCCTCTGGCGCCGCATTGGCGCTTTTCCCCAGGCGCACCCTCCAGCCCATGACCCTGTGCTCCCATCCACGAGGCCAGCCACCCCACAAGAAATCGTATGGAAAGCGACGTCAGCCAGAACAGCAATCCGCACGCCAAAAAAGCGGCGACCCCCATGCCTGTGAGGGTCGCCGCCCGCGTGCCCCAGCCATACTGTAGCACGCATTTCTAAGATGGCGCTGTGAATCGTCTCTCAACTCCTAGATGACTTGCGCGATGTGCCGCTGGCGTAGCGACCTCGGCGGGAACGGCGGCGCTGGCGGCCTCTTTCGCGGCGCGGTCTTCGCGGCGATAGCGGCGATCTACCCCGGCGAGGCCGACGATGATCACCACCGCCGAGAGCGCCATCAAGACGCCGCCACCGAGATAGATGGTGTCAATCGCGCCAAAGGTGAGGCCCATCCAGCGCGCGTGGAAGTCGCGCAGCGCTACGCCCGCGAGATAGCCCACGCCAGCGGTCGAGGCAAGAATCGCCAGACTCATGAGCGGCTGCATGATGGACAGCACCCGACCCATCATCTCGCGGGGTGTTTCACGGAGCATGACTGGCCCAACGGCGACGTTCAGGCCAGCGTTGAGCGCGCCCCCGACAAGGAAGATGCCCAGCGCCACCGTATAATCTGTCACTTGCGACAGGCCGATGACGAGCGCGCCAAAGAGCGCCATGCGTCAGCCAGAGGGTACGCGCCAGCCCGATGCGCTGCGCTGTCATCCCGAAGATCAGCGAGCCGAGGATGGAGCCCAATCCGAAGACGCCGCCGATCAGACCGTACATCGCCGTCGTGGCATGCAGATTTTGCGTGGCGAAGAAGACGTCGAGCGTGTTCAGCGCGCTGGCCCCGGACACCGCCACGATAATCGCGAGCAGCAGGGTGACGAGGACGCGATTCGAGAAGAAGAAGCGGAAACCCGCCCATAGCTCGCGCCAGAAGCTGCCGCCTTGCTGCTGCCGCGCGGTGAGCGGAGCGCCTTGCGCCCGTATGGCCGCGATGGTGAGATACGAGACGGCGAAGGTGGCGGCGTCAATCAGCAGCGCCCACTCCGGCCCGAAGGCGGCGTAGAGCGGGGCGGCGAGCGCTGGCCCCAGGATGAGCGCGATGCTGATGGAGACCTGCGAGAGGCCCATCGCGCGGGCTTGCAGCTCCTTCGGGACGATTTCCTGGATCAGCGCCATGGACGAAGGGCGGAAGAACTGCTCGCCGATGTTCACCAGGACGACGACGGTGTAGATGGCGGCCAGTGTCCAGAAGAGTGGCAACCGCCCGCCCGCCAGGCCCGGCAGCGGGATGGCGCCGGTCACGAGGACCAGCGGCGCGACGATGATCACGCGCAGGCCATCCATCCAGAGCATCAGCGGGCGCTTCCTGGCGCGGTCAACGAAGACGCCCGCGAAGAGGCCGACCAGCAGCGTCGGCGCGGCGGCCGCCAGCAGCACGCCACTGACGGCGATCGGCGACCAGGGCTGATGTTTGGCAAGCCCCAGGGCGATCCAGATGACGAGCGTGGTGGTGAACATCAGGTCGCCGAAGATCGAGACCGATTGACCGATCCAGAGCAGGGCGAAGTCGCGGTTGATGAGCAGGCCAGGCTTGCGGCTGCGCTGGTTGGCGGTGGTGGCGTCCTGAGCGAGGGCGCCTGCTGTGGTATTATCCATGTGGACTCTCCCTTGTACGGTGCGATGTACTCCAGTAGTTAATCCGCGAGCGAGTGGAGGGCGCGTGTGGAGCGGTTGCAGCCGCTCCATACGTATTTTCTAGGCCCTCGCACATCGCGCAGGCGCCCCACGTTCTGCTGGGCGCGCCCAGGCCGTGTCAGCGGTTGTGCGGCTCCTTTCGCTTGAGGGCCTTGAGAACCTCTGACGATGCGCTCAGCACGCCCCGATAGCGCAGCTTGGCGATGGCGCGATCGATCAGCTCCGGCGTGACATCATCGCTGAACGCGAGATACCCCACCACGTCGAGATCCAGCTCTTCGCCTGCCGCGATCACCCGTTCGAGGTCGGCGCGGTTGTAGGTCAGCGCGCCGATCAGGTTCACGCGGCGGCGACGTGGCTCCGTCGGCGCTGCGCGGCCCATCGCTGGCGGCGGCCCCGGTGGCGGGATGTTGGACGCCTCGATGCGCTCCGACGGCGAGGTTGGCGGCGTTGGAGGCATGGCGCTGACACCTTGCGCCGCCAGCCGCGCGTCGAACGAGATGACGCTGATCTGCCCCTCGCGCTCGCCTGGCACGCGGCGTGGCGTCCGATACTGTTCGAGTATGCTGGCGATGTTCTTCAGCGTCTCTTTCATCTCATCGGGTGTCATCCAGACGGTCGCGTTCTCCATCCCAGGCCCCAGGGTCGTCAGCGGGGCGTCGTCACTTGGGCAGGCCGTGCTGAAGCGCCGCGAGGAAGCTCTGCGAGAGGTTCAGGAAAATCTCATTGACGGCGGCGGTGACTTCCCCCGGCTCCGCTGTCTGGAGCAGTTGCGGCGGGACGATCAGGTTGCGGGCGATGGCGCGGTAATACTTCTCGATGATGCCGCCGCGCTCGCGTGTCTCGGCCAGCGTCACCAGCCCCAGGCGCTCCAGCTCGCGGACATGGTAGTGGGCCTTGGGAGCGGCGATCTGTAGCTCATCGCCAACCTGTGTCGCGGTGAGCGGTCGCTGCGCCAGCGCCTCGAAGATGCGGATGCGCAGCGGATCGGCGACCGTGCGCAACTGCTCTACCGTCTCCAGGCTGTAGCGTTCGGGCAGGTCATCCATAAAAGCTGATCTTTCAGTTGGTTTTGCTCGTTCAAAATATCTTGAACGTTCAAAGTATAGTGAACGGTGGGCGGGATGTCAAGGGGTGGAGAGGTAGGATGGGGTGAATGAGGGCGGTTGATGATGGTTTCAGAAGAGAGTGGGCAAGCTGGCGAATACATTCGCGCCTGGAGGCCCCTGTGGGAACCACGAAGCCCACCGCGCGGGCTGCCGGCGCATCACGCTTGCCCTGCGGAGCCGCGTAGCTGACCGCCTCTTGCCGTGCGCGCTCAGGCGTCGTCGGCGAACGTGGTAGCGGATGGGCAGCACGTATCGCCGCGCGCCGTCTGGTTGCTTAGTCCGCGAGCGCAGGCGGACTTTGCGGCGTGAACGCCATCCAGGCGCGGTTTCAACCGCCAACGACCGTCGCAGGCGCAATAACTCCATTCCACACGATAATCACGCCATCAATCGCCAGCCGCCATGGACACGCAAGAACACCCACCTCTCGCTGGAAGTGGGTGTTCTGCGGAGTTGGGAGAGGTTGCTCCTCTCCACCGTGCCTTAGGCTGTGCTTCCTTTGGTGTCCAGGAAGCTACTCACAACCCGTTGAAGTACATGCACTCAAACTTCAGTGGGTTCATCTGATCTGCCAATCGCTGATTGGCTGGTCAGATGTTGTTTTGCGTGAGCGGCGCCGCCTTCGTGTCGGTACATGTTGCTGCGAACCCCCAGTTCCGCGGTCTGGTGTTCGCATGCGAACCGTAGTCCGCTTCCGGCGCACTACCACCGGACAAGAGTAAGTGTATGCGCCCCCGCACGCGACCGCAAGGGGTAAAAGCAGGCGGGAAGCGGCTTTGTGACAGCGCTGTGAGATGACGCTGCGGGCGGCGCGACAGCCCCTCACGACACCGCCGCTTGCCCTCTGGCCCGCCTGCTGACTAGAACGTCCAGAGAGCCGCATTGTGGATGGCGGTGAATCGCTGGTTCATTCTTTCTGCCCGAGATGTGTCTGACACGGGTGTTAGGAGGCAGCAAGTCGGGAATTCTTCTCACGCTTTCGTAAACAGCTAGAGCCACCCCGAAGGTCGAAGGGCTGTTGCGGAGCTTCCATTGGGCGAGTGGTGGCTGACGACATTCACAACCGCGAGCGTGAAGAGATTGAAGTAAACGCGGGAGTGACATCACTCGACAGGGGCACCCGATCACGATGGATGAACGCCCGTTAACGCCAGGTCAGATCACAAGAACCCGCTCACGCCAGCGCAATTCCTCATGGTTGTAAGCAGCAGAGTACTCGACAACAGGTTCACGTTCGATTCCGGCTGAAGTTCGTGCGAGTTGCGCGGCGGTGACCTTCCAGGGCATATCAAGGGCAAGTCATTTACGGTGTACATAGATCGTGCCAAAGAGATGATTGAAGCAGACAACGTGGAGGCGGCTGACTCGATCGTAGATGCCGCGTTTACAGCCTTTGAAGAGCAGGAACGCATTGGCCTGTCGCTCTATGAATTTTCCGCGCCGCCACCTGCTCCTTACGAGCGATTCGCGATTCTGTACCGCAAGCACAAGGACTATGCGCGTGAAGTCATGATTTTAGAGCGGTATGCGCGTCAACCGCATAGTCCAGGCAGAAAACCGTCGCAATTGGCGGAGCGATTGGAAAAGGCACGGGCGCTTCTCACTAGCCACCAGTCAGGCAATGCCTAATGGCCAAAGGAATAGTAGCAGGGCATGATACAGTATCGCTGATCGGTGGCACATAAGGACGAGGCGCGGCATGACAGGTGGAAACTTTCTCGTAATCCTCACCGCATCTGCGGCGGTGGCAACGATTCTAGGATTGTTCGGCGTCCGGATTGAAGGGCGAAGCGCCTTTGCGCGCGTGTGGGCGTGGCTCATGCGGTCGCGCAATGAGCGTGAAGCTCTCGTACAGCGCATTACCACACTGAGAAGGTAAATTCGACCTCCTAAACGCCGCTCTGGGAACGATCGAAGAAGCTTATGTCTCCGAGGTGAATAAGCTCAAAGAGCAGAGCACACAGCTCAAGCAGAGAATCGACGATTACGGGAGGAAACTCGCACATACTGAGGAAACCGTCTTCAACAATGGGAAGGAATTAGTAACTATCTCAAAAAGGACAAGCGATGCAGGCGGCGAAACCAGAGCAGCGCACAGGCGAACTGGAGCAGGCCCCGGAAGTTGGCGCTGCGCTTGTCGTAGCGCACCAGCAAGGCGCGGCACTTGGAGAGCCAGGCCAGCGTCCGCTCTACCACCCAGCGCCGCGCGGGCAAGCGCTTCTCGCCTGTCGCCGGGTCCAGCTTCTCCTCGCCGATGCGCCGGATGTGCGGCACGTAGTGGTGATCCGCCGCCGCCGCCTTACCCGTCGGATTGTCATAGCCCTTATCCAGACACAGGTGCTGCGGGTGGTCGGCGGTGGGCTGTGGCCGCTCGACCACGATCGCCTCCAGCGTCGCCGCGAGCAGCTTCGTATCATGGACGTTGGCCCCAGCGATCACGACCGCCAGCGGCCCGCCAGCGGCCTCGACCAGCACGCTGCGTTTCACTCCGCGCTTGCCCCGGTCGGTCGGATTGGGGCCGACGAGATCCCCCCCAACCGGGCCTTGCCCAGCGCGCCGTCGGCGGCTTGCCACTCCCAGTCCACACCGCCCAACTCCGCGCAGGCTTCGACCAGCGCGCCCCAGATGCGCGCGAAGACGCCTATCCGGACCCAGCGCTGGAAGGTGCGATGCACCGAGCTATCGTCCGGGAAGCGTTCGGGCAACTGGTTCCACTGGCAGCCGCTGCGCAGCCGGAAGATGACCGCGTCCAGGGTCGCCCGGGCATTCACCCGCGGCCGTCCCTTGGCTTTTGGTGGGTCCATCTCCGCCAGGATCGGCGCGATCACCGCCCACAACGCATCCGACACCTGCCAGATGGTGGCCAGTTCCTCCCAGTTCGGGCGTATTTTCCGTGGTCGGGGCATGCCGCGCGCCTCCTGTCCTTCTTCGCTCTCACCACCTTTCGCCCAGCGTATCACAAACACGGCGCTTTTGAGATAATTACTTAGAAGCTATCGGCACCCAGCAGAAGCAATTGGAAGTCAGCATTGAGTCGTACGTTCGGATGCTAGTCGAGGCGCGCGAACAGATCACCGATTTGCGCAATGCGGATGCACGAATAGCAGGCGACGCTAGCAAGTACTATCTAGAGTTAGAGAAGCGCCTGGGTACGCTAGAAGGTCGTGTTTTCCCGCCCTAGGCACAACAAAGCGCAGTACCAGTTTCCCGGCTCAACGGATGGGTGGTTCAGCCCAACCGTTGAGCCGCGTTTACTGCGTTTATACATCAGCTTGGGGTAACGCCGCTCGGGGCGCTGGTGGCTGCGCTATCCCGTAAAAACGTGAGGCTTAGTCGGCCTGGCGTGGGACACTCGGCGTCGGCTGCGCTAAGATGGTGACGAACGTCGCCCATTCCCTCGTCAGGCAACTAGCCGCCCGCATCTCCCCCTACCCCTTCACATACCGCTCCATCCAGCCGATCATGCGCTCGACCCACTCGGCGACGTGGTCGCGCTCGGCGAAGCCGTGGCCCTCGCGCGGGTAGACCGCCAGCTCGACGGGGACGCCCCGCTCGCGTAGCGCGTGGTAGAAGGCGTAGGCCTGGTTGACGGGCACGCAGGGGTCTTTCTCGCCGTGGATGATCAGTGTCGGCGTCGTCACATTGCGCGCGAAGGTGATGGGGGAGCGCTGGCGATAGACCTCCGGCTGCTCGTTCGGCGTCGCCATGAGGAACCGCTCGTCCCAGGCCTGGATATTGGTCTGCGCGTGGAAGCTGTGGTAGTCGCTGATGCCCGCGCCCATCATCGCCGCCTTGAAGCGCGTCGTCTGCGTCACGCCCCAGGCCGTCATGAAGCCGCCGTAGCTCCAGCCCGCGATGGCGAGGCGGTCGGGGTCGGCCAGGCCGCGCGCCACCGCCTCATCCACCCCGCGCATCAGATCCTCGAAGTCCTTGCCGCCCATATCGCCCAGCACGCCGTCGGCGAAGGCGACGCCCCGGCCAAGGCTGCCGCGCTGGTTGGGGCGCAGAATCGCGAAGCCCTTCGCCACGAGGCTCTGCCCGATCCAGCCGCCGTAGTCGTCCTGGTGCGCGGCGGATGGCCCGCCATGCACGATCAGGATCATCGGCGGCGCGCCCGGCCCCGCGTGGCGCAGCGGCGGCGTGTAGAGCGCCTGCATCTCCCAGCCATCGGCGCCCGCGTAGGTCAGGCGCTGCGACGGCACAATCGCCCACGTCTCCTCGGCCAGCGGATTGGTCCACGTCAGGCGCCGCCAGGTGAGCGCGCTCTTCTTGCCCGCGCCGTTCAGCGTCCCGAGATAGACCTCGGCGGGATGCTCTGGGCTGCTGATCATCGTCGCGATGCTCGTCACGTCGGCGCTGGCGCTCAGGCGCGGCCAGCCATTGCCGCCCGCCACCACATCGGGCGTCAGCGTGGTCAGCGCGCCGCTCGCCTCCTCGATCAGCCCGACCTGCCCACTCACGCCATCCCAGCCGCAATAGAGCAGCCGCTTGCCATCGGGCGTCCACTGCACCCAGCTGGGGCTGAACCCCACGCCGGGCGTCAGGTTGCGCGCCTCGCCGCCCGCTCGCCGGGATGACGAAGACATCGCCGCCGACCAGCCCGTGATCGCTCCACTCGCCAGAGATATAGGCGATCCGCGCGCTATCGGGCGACCATGCCAGCGCGCCCGCCTGGCGGGTCAGTCGCGTGAGCTGGCGCACCGCGCCGCCGCTCGCCGCGACCACGCCGACCTGCCCGCTATACCAGTCCGTCTCGCCGGGGCCATGCGCCATAGTAGAGCGCGAAGCTCGCGCCATCGGGCGACCAGACGAAGTCCCACACCGTCAGGTTCTCGGGCGTCACGGGCGTCGGCTGCCCACCCGCCAGGCCCACCGTCCACAGGCGCGTGTGGCGGTCGGGCGTCACGACGATGGGATCGGGCCTGGGGTCTGGCCCCTCCAGCGAGGTGAAGGCGAGGCGCTGGCTATCGGGCGACCACGCCAGCGCCGCCGCGCCGTTGGGCATCGCGCAGACCCGCCGCGCCGCGCCACCCGCCGCCGGGCGCCACATAGACCTGCGCCTTGCCAAAGCCGCCCTCCTCCTCGCGGTTGGAGAGGAACGCCAGCCACTTGCCATCTGGCGACCAGCGCGCCTGCGAGTCACCCTTGCCAGCGGCGGAAATGAGCGTTGGCTCAGGGCGCTTGCCATCGGGCGCCGCCTCAGTGGCGACCACCCAGACACTCCGTCGCCGCAACTGCTCTCCCGGCGCCCATTCCGCGAGGGTATAGGCCACGCGCTTGCCATCTGGCGAGATCGCCGGGTCGAGGACGACACGCAGCGAGGCGAACATCGCTGGCGTGATCGGCTTGCGCTCGCTCGTCGCTAGCTCCACGGTCGTCGTCGCGGTCTTTTGCAGCGTCATGGCGCGAATGCTCCTTCGGGATGAGATGGTGATGTTGGCGGCGCGCTAGGGCGCGAGCCGCTCCATGCGCCAGTCGCCCGCTGGCGTGCGGGTGTAGCGCAGGCGGTCGTGCAGGCGGCTGGGTCGCCCCTGCCAGAATTCGATGACCTCTGGCACGATGCGGAATCCGCCCCAGTGCGGCGGTCGCGGAATCTCGCGCCCCGCGTACTGCTGCTCCAGCTCGCGGTAGCGCCGCTCCAGCTCCTCGCGGCTGGCGATGGGCTGGCTCTGCGCCGAGGCCCACGCGCCAAGCTGGCTGCCCAGTGGGCGGCTGTGGAAGTAGGCGTCGCTTTCTTCCGCCGAGACGCGCTCGACGCGCCCCTCGACCCGCGCCTGCCGCTCCAGCAGCACCCAGAAGAAGACCAGCGCCGCGCGTGGATTCGCCGCTAGCTCCGCCCCTTTGCGGCTCTCGTAGTTCGTGAAGAAGACGAAGCCGCGCGCGTCCAGCCCCTTGAGCAGCGTCATGCGGGCGGAGGGGATACCGTCGGGGGTCGCGGTGGCGACCGTCATCGCGTTCGGCTCAGGATGCCCGGCGGCCACGGCGGCGTCCATCCACACCTGAAACTGGCGGATGGGGTCGGCGTCCATCATCGCCTCGTCGAGGCCCGCGCGCATGTAGTCCTGGCGCAGGTCAGCCAGATCGCTCATCGCTTCGCCCTCCCGCGCGCCGCGTCCGGGGCGCCATCGTCGCGCAGCCGCTGATAGGCGATGCGCAGGCCAGCGAGGATCAGGTTGGGATCCACGACATCAATATGTGGGGTGACGCGCGCCATCACGTCGGCCAGCCCCCCATGCGCGATCACCTTCGCGCGTTCGCCGCCCGCCAGCTCGGCCCGCAGCCGCGCCACCAGCCCTTCCACCAGCCCGACATGCCCAAAGACGATGCCCGACTGCATGCTATGGACGGTGTTCGTCCCCAGCGCGGCGGGCGGCGGCGTCAGCTCCACCTGATAGAGGCGCGAGGCGGCGCGGGCCAGCGCATCCGCCGAGATGCCCAGCCCGGGCGCGATGGCGCCGCCGAGGAACGCGCCCTCCGCCGAGACGCAATCGAAGCTGGTGGCCGTGCCGAACTGAATCACGATGGCGGGGCCGCCATAGAGCGTGTGGGCGGCGAGCGCGCTGATCATGCGGTCGGCGCCCGTCTCCCAGGGATTGTCCACCAGCAGCGGCACACCGATCGGCGTCTCGTGCGAGATGACGATGGCCTCACGCTTCAGATAGCTCAGCGCCAGCTCCTGAAAGACGGGGGTGAGCGGCGGCGCCACGCTTGCCATGATGACGGCGCTGATGCGCTCCAGCCGGATGCCCGCGTGGGCGCAGAGCTGGGCCAGCAGCATCGCGTACTCGTCGGTCGTCTTCTCGCGCACCGTGGCGATGCGCCAGCGCGCGAGCAGTGGCCCGTCATCGTCGGTGGGGAACAGTCCGAACTTGATGCCGGTGTTGCTCACGTCTATCGTCAGCAGCAGCGCGTCGCTGTCAGCCGCTTTGCTCGCCATCGCCTCGCCTTATCTCGCGCTGCCCGCGTGACGCCACGCGGCGCCTCTCCGGCGATTGTATGCCCGCCGCGCGGGGACGGTCAAGCTGAGCGAGGAGCCTGCGCGGAGATGGCGAGACGCGAACACCCGACGTGGCATGCGCACATGGCGTCATGCGTCACGTCGGGTGTGTGGCGCCCTGGCTCGTCTCTCGCGCTACCGGGCGTGAACCTCCTCAAGAGGAGCGACCGGCGCATGCGTCAGCAGCGGGCGCGGGCGGGTGAGCGTCGCCGTCAGCCAGCCAAGCGCCAGCGCCACGCCCATCGTGGCCAGCGCGCCAGTCCAGTCAGGCTTGACGACCATCAGGAAGATGACGCCCAGCGCGGCGAATGCCATCATCCCGATAGATGTGCGGAGGATAGGATCATCCAATTCCTGGCGCAGCTCTGGCGTGATCGCGCCACTCGTGATCGCGAACGCGGTCTTCGCGGCGCGGGCGAACCGCTTGCCGTTCAGCCGTGGCCCGGCGATGGCGAACGCGAGCAGGGTGAGCAGGCCCATGTCAATCCAGGGCGCTTCATGCCAGACCGTGAAGGCCATGTACGCGCCCGCGAGGAAGATCAGCGCGGTCGCGACGGGAAAGAGCTTGCCAGTCACCCGCGCGCCACGCAGCCAGAGGCGCGCCTGTTCGAGCGATTGCGTTCGCCCCAGTTCGATCAGCGCCAGGGTCTCGATGGTGATACCAGCGAACATCACCAGCACACCGACAATATGGAAGAACAATGCCAGTTCATACAACATGGTTGCTTAGCTCCTCAGTGTTACCATTTCGCCACAGACACGCCGCCTATGGCGTCGATGATTCCTCGTTCGTGTTATGCGCCGCGCTCGCCAGTCTCGCCGACAATCTCGATCCCGTACAGCGGCGCGATACGGCGCATCTTCTCCGGGTCGGACGGGCGCGCGGGCGCGAGCGACCCGGCCTCCGCTGCCTCGCCAACCGTCTCGAAGAAGCCCTTGAGCCCGGCTGGCGCGCAGAGCACGAGCGCGCGCGCTGGCCCAGCCTCATCCACCCGAAAGCTGTGGACGATGCCGCGTGGCAGCGAGACGAACGCGCCCGCCGTCGCCTGGATGGTCCGCTCACCGCAGTAGAAGGTGATGCGCCCATCGAGCACGTAGAAGTACTCGTCTTCGCGGCTGTGCCTGTGCGCCGGAGTAGAGGCGCCCGGGAGCAGGCGCTCTTCGATGAAGTCGAAGGCGCCAGCGGTCGTGACGCCATCAGCACGGAAGGTCATCAGTGTGTTGAAGAACCACACTGACTGCTGCTGCCGCTATCAGTTGTGCGATCACTCGAATCAGACATGTCGGCGATCACTTCCGAATTGCGACATCGTATCGTGCGCTCCCTTCCGCGTGCGCATGTGCTATGATTGCGTTAGTTAGAGTGTCTAACGAAATAGTAAGTCTCTCTAACTAAATTGTCAAGCGTGACGCTGAGATGTACGCGCTTTTGCTGAGGAGACGAGCAGGATGAACAAGACCGCGACTGATGAGGAGTTGCTCATGGGCGCGTTGCTACGCATTCCGTATACGGTGGTCGCGGAGGCGACGAATCAGGGACTGAGCGACGCGGGCTTTGGCGATGTGCGCGTCTCGCATCTCGCGGTGCTCCAGCCGCTCTGGCTCCGGCGCGAAGGTGTGCGGGTGACCGATCTGGCGGCCCTGGCGCAGATGACGAAACCCTCGATGACCTATCTCGTCAATCACCTGGAGGCGCATGGCTATGTCGAGCGTGTCGCGGATCCACTGGATGGTCGCGCGCAGCGTGTGCGCGCCACGGAGCGCGGTCTGGAGGTGACGCGCCTGGTGCGCGAGATTGCCCGCCAGATCGAGGTCGAATGGGAACAGTTGATTGGCAAAGAGCAGATCGGGCAGCTCAAGGGCCTCCTGGGCGCCCTGGTGGACGCCGTGCGGCGCGCAACGCCTGACACGCCCACGCATCCCGCCTGACGCCTCGGTAGTATGGAGCGTTGTGGCAGGTGTACGTTGCGCTAGGTCGCGGCCACAGCGGCTGGCGGGGGTACTGCTGCGCGTTCCGCTGTCTCCGCCGCGCGCAGCTCCGGCTCAACGCGCTTCAGCAGCACGGCGTTCGTGGCGACGGTGATGGAGGATGCGCTCATCGCCAGCGCCCCGATGGCGGGGTTCAGCAGAATCCCGAAGGGGTAGAGAATCCCCGCCGCGACGGGAATGGCGATGACGTTGTAGATCGCCGCCCAGAACAGATTCTGCTTCATCTTGCGCACGGTCGCCTGCGAGAGACGAATCGCCGCCAGCACATCGAGTGGATCGCTGCGCATCAGCACGATCTCGGCGGTCTCGATGGCAACCCCCGTTCCCGCGCCGATGGCGATGCCCAGGTCAGCCTGCGCGAGGGCGGGCGCATCGTTCACGCCATCGCCCACCATCGCCGTGAAGAGGCCCTCCGCCTGTAGCTGCTGGACGTAAGCGCGCCTTGTCGCCGGGGAGCGCATCGGCGAAGACGCGAGCGGCAGGGATGCCCAGCGCCTGGCCGACCGCCTCGCCCGTGCGGCGGTTGTCGCCCGTCAGCAGGGCCACCTGGATACCCAGCGCCTGGAGCCGCGCGATGGTCTGGCGCGCGCTGGGGCGAATCTGGTCAGCCACGGCGACGATGCCCGCCACCTGCTCATCCAGCGCGATGAGCATCGCCGTCTTGCCCTGCGCCTGGAGCGCCGCCAGTCGCGCCTGATCTTCCTCCGCCAGCGGAATAGCGCGCTCCGCGAGCAGGCGTGGCGTCCCGATGAGCGCCCGGCGCCCATCCACGGTCGCCTGAATCCCACCGCCAGCGATTGCCGCGAAGTCGCTGTAAGGCAGCGTCTCCAGCCCGCGCCGCGCCGCCTCATCAACAATCGTGCGGGCAAGGGGATGCTCTGAGTCAGCCTCAGCCGACGCCGCGATTTGCAGGAGCCGCGTCTCGTCCAGGCCTGCGGCGGCGCCTGCGGGCAGCGTGAGCGTATCGGTGACGGTGGGCTTGCCCTCGGTGAGTGTGCCGGTTTTGTCGAAGATGATGGCCTGGATGCGTGACGCCTGCTCCAGCGCGGTGGCGTTCTTGATCAGGATGCCGTGGCGCGCGCCCAGGCCCGTGCCGACGGCGACGGCTGTTGGCGTGGCCAGGCCCAGCGCGTCGGGGCAGGCGATCACCACCGCCGTAACAGCGAGCGTGAGCGCGAACAGCGCCGTTTCATGGATGACGAAGAACCAGACCAGAAATGTCAGCAGCCCCGCACCGACAGCGCCCAGCACGAGATACTGAGCCGCTCTATCAGCCAGACGCTGGGCAGGCGCCTTCGATGTCTGCGCCATCCGCACGAGTTGCACGATCTGGGCAAGCGCCGTCTCAGCGCCGACCCGCGTCGCGCGCATGCGCAGCGAGCCGCTGCCGTTGACCGTGCCGCCGATGACCTCATCGCCAGCGCGCTTGGAGACGGGCATGCTCTCACCTGTGACCATGCTCTCGTCAATCGCGGTCGTTCCCTCGACCACCGCGCCATCCACCGGAACCTTCTCGCCCGGGCGCAGCAGCAGCAGATCACCGACCCGCACATCCTCAACCGGCACGGCGCGCGTCTGGCCATCTGGATCGATCAGGTTGGCCTGCGCGGGCGCGAGACGCAGCAGCGCATTCAGCGCATCGGAGGAGCCACGACGGCTGCGCATCTCCATCCAGTGGCCAAAGAGGACGAATGTCACCAGCATCGCCGCCGCGTCGAAGCTCGTCTCGACCTGGGGCGCGAAGAGCGTGGCGAAGGCGCTGAACAGATAGGCGACGAGCACGCCCAGGCTCACCAGCACGTTCATGTCGAGACTGCGGTTGCGCAGCGCCCGCCAGGCCCCCGCGTGGAAGATCCAGCCGCACCACCACACGACTGGCGTGGTCAGGACGAGCAGTGTCCAGTTCACGCTGACCCCGAATGGCGCGGGCAGATGGAGGCGCAAAACCGTCTCGCCAAGTGGAGAATAGAGCACAATCGGAATGGTGAGAACCAGCGCCACGTAGAACCGCATGCGGATGTCGGCCTCCATCGCGCGGGCCATCGCGGGGTCGCTCATGTCGTGGGCCATGCCGCCCTGCTCCGCCGCGCCATGGGGCATGTCGGCGTGGTCGCCCGCGCTGGGAGCGGCTGCGGCGTGCGCCATGCTGGCATGCTCGCGCGGCGGCGATGGCGGTGTGCGCGGCCTCCGGCTGGCTCGCCATCTCGTGAGCGCCGTGTCGCATGTCATCGCGGGCATGGCAGGGCGCCGCGCTCTCCTGGGCCATCGCCGCATGGGATGCCCCGCATGGCCCGCGTGCGCCGCCATGTCGTCGTGGGCGGGAGTCGGCGCGGCTTCTCGCTGTCGCTGGGCGGAGGCGTGGAGCATCTGTGTCGCCGTCATCTCCTCGCCACAGGCGAATCCGCAGTCCGTGACCTGCGCGCGCAGCGTCTGCTCGTTGATCTGGCGCTCATCGTAGGCGATGGTGATGCTTTGCGCGACGTAGCTTGCGTCAGCGCGCGTCACACCCGGCAGCGCGCCGAGACGCCGCTCGATGATGCTGTCCACAGGTCGCGTTATTGAGGCCAAAGACTGGCAACGAGATGGTCTTCACGCGCGCCTCCTCCCTGGACATCCATGCGCCACTGCCACGATTCCGTGGCGATAGCGCATGGGCGTACGCACAGGCGGCGCCAGCCATCCAGTGGCCTGGTTTGCGCTATCCCTGAGGCGCCTACTTGTCGGTGGGAGTGAGCAGCATGCGCGAGATCTTGCGCGGCGGGTCAATGATGAGCGACCAGACATTCTGCGCCACGTATGCGCTGACGGGCAGCCGCTCCGGTCGGGACTCCTTGCCGCCCTCGCGCGTGGTCCTGGCGGTGATCGCCTGGCGCACATCCTCCGCCGTCTCGCCTGGAAAGAGCGTGTAGCCCGCGCCGATGTGCTGCCAGAAGTGCGCGTCGCTGCTGCCCGTCTCGGCCAGGCGCCACTGGTGGTTGAGCCGCCGCACCTCCTCGCGGACGGAGCGATTGGCGGGCGAGGGATTATAGGTCTCGATGGCGTCAATCAGGTAACCACCTGAGACCAGGCTGTCGATCTTGCGGCGGCTCAGGCTCGGCACGAGCCGCCATTGGATGAGGGATGACACAGAGGCCGCCCTGCTCCTTGATCTGCTCAATGGCTTCCTCGACACGCAAGAACATACGCGGCGCCTTCTTGATGTGAAGAGACCGATGAAGTGTCCATCGCGCGTCGTCGTCTCAGACA